>NZ_BFAQ01000028.1 GCF_002933855.1 Vibrio penaeicida | reverse complement strand
CTATCGAACGCAGAGATGGTCCAACGGCGCTTATCTTCTCTCGTCAGAACCTAGCACAGCAAGAGCGTAATGCTACGCAAGTGGCTGACATTGCCAAAGGCGGCTACATCCTGAAAGACAGCGATGGCAAGCCAGAGCTTATCTTGATTGCAACGGGTTCTGAAGTTGAGCTAACCATCGAAGCCGCAGCGCAACTGACTGCAGCAGGTAAGAAAGTACGCGTAGTATCTATGCCTTCAACGGATGCGTTCGACAAGCAAGACGCCGCTTACCGTGAATCGGTACTGCCTTCAGACGTGACTGCTCGTATTGCAGTGGAAGCGGGTATTGCTGACTTCTGGTACAAGTACGTCGGCTTTGACGGTCGTATCATCGGTATGACAACGTTTGGTGAATCTGCACCAGCAGGCGAACTGTTCAAGATGTTCGGCTTTACGGTTGAAAACGTAGTCGAGACCGCTAACGAACTGTTGGCGTAACCACCTCCCAAGCCTATAAAGAAAAAACCGAACCATCTCTGGTTCGGTTTTTTTTTATGTCTATTCGAATTCGTTACCCTGATTCTTTAGCTCTTTTGTATGGCACGTTTTACAAGTGACATAGCGATCCATATCGTAGTAACTGCCGCCATTAATAATGGTATGAAGAGAGAGCTTTATTCTGCCCAGTAATGAAACATCTCTGTCATAACTACTTGGCTTGCGTACCAAGGTTTCTGTATGTGATGTCGTTTTTCGGCACGTATTGCAATACTGTTCGGCAGACCATTCCGTCATCTATTTGTCCTTTGGTGAGAAAATGAGGGTAGAAAGCGCCAAAGGGTTGTTACTTGGTTTTATAAATATGAATGTTAAAAAACTCAACTAGTGGCATAGTTGAATGCGAGTGACTTCAACTTTAAGAATCGCTTTGTTACATCAAAGGTTACGAGCAGCCATTGCTTTCATTGGAGGGCTTAGCATTCTTTCTGCAAGTCATTTTTATGGAAAGAAAGAGCTTGATAACACTAAGGCTACCTGTGAACTTTCAGTAATATCAGTTACTATCTGTACCACGCAATTTATGTGAGGGCAGCAGAGATGCTAAAAGTCGCGATCAACGGATTTGGTCGAATAGGGCGCAACGTGTTGCGCGCGGTTTATGAAAGCAGTAAAAACCAACAGATCAAAGTGGTTGCCGTCAATGAGCTCGCGCAGCCAGAAGCAATGGCGCATCTTCTCCAATATGACACCTCGCATGGTCGATTTTTTAAAAAGATATCTCACGACCAAGAGCATCTTTTCATTCATCACGAGAGCGGTGAGCGTGATTCTGTTCGTATTCTGCATCTAGAAGATATTGAGTTACTTCCTTGGCGAGATTTAGAGGTTGACATCGTACTGGATTGTACAGGTGTGTATGGCTCTCAAGCTGATGGGCAAAAACACATTGCGGCAGGTGCCAAGAAAGTCCTGTTTTCGCATCCGGGTGCAGGTGATTTAGACAATACCATTATTTATGGTGTGAATCATGAATCCATCAAAGCAGAACACAAAGTCGTATCCAACGGCTCCTGTACGACAAACTGCATCGTACCCATCATAAAGGTACTTGATGATGCCTTTGGTATCGATTCGGGAACCATCACGACCATCCATTCATCTATGAACGATCAGCAAGTGATTGATGCTTATCATCCAGACTTGCGACGTACTCGAGCAGCCAGTCAATCTATCATTCCAGTCGATACAAAACTGCATTTGGGTATTGAACGTATATTCCCGAAATTTTCTAACAAATTTGAAGCAATTTCGGTTCGAGTACCTACCGTAAACGTCACTGCAATGGATTTGAGTGTAACAATAAATACAAATGTGAAAGTTAATGACGTAAATCAAACCATTATTAACGCTTCTCGGTGTACATTAGACAACATTGTTGACTATACTGAGGCGCCGTTAGTTTCCATCGACTTCAATCACGACTCCCACAGTGCCATAGTGGACGGTTCACAAACACGAGTGAGCAACGGACATCTTGTTAAGATGCTGGTGTGGTGTGATAACGAATGGGGCTTCGCTAACCGGATGCTGGATACCGCGATTACCATGCACGAATTGGGTTAAATCAAGCGGTAAAAGTTTTAATTTTGGGGCTTGAAATAAATGTGTTTTGCCCCAAAGTAAGCACCAGAGAAAGAATTTATTGGCTGAGCATGATGCTGGGCTACCAAACTTTAAAATTGAAACATTGAGAGGACAAACCATGTCTGTAATCAAGATGACTGACCTGGAACTAGCAGGTAAACGCGTATTTATCCGTGCTGACCTAAACGTACCAGTAAAAGACGGTAAAGTAACTTCAGATGCTCGTATTCTAGCATCTCTACCAACTATCAAGCTTTGTTTAGAAGCTGGTGCAAAAGTAATGGTTACTTCTCACCTAGGTCGTCCTACTGAAGGCGAATACAACGAAGAGTTCTCTCTAGCTCCTGTAGTTAACTACTTAAACGACGCACTAGACTGCGACGTTAAACTAGCTAAAGACTACCTAGATGGTCTTGAGCTGAACGCTGGTGAACTTGTTGTTCTTGAAAACGTTCGCTTCAACAAAGGCGAGAAAAAGAACGAAGAAGCGCTTTCTAAGCAATACGCATCTCTATGTGACATCTTCGTGATGGACGCATTCGGTACGGCTCACCGTGCACAAGCATCAACTCACGGTGTTGGTACTCACGCTCCTGTTGCATGTGCTGGTCCTCTTCTTGCTGCTGAGCTAGAAGCACTAGGTAAAGCTATGGATAACCCAGAGCGTCCACTAGTAGCTATCGTAGGTGGTTCTAAGGTTTCTACTAAGCTGACTGTTCTTGAGTCTCTATCTAAAGTTGCAGACCAACTTGTTGTTGGTGGTGGTATCGCAAACACGTTCATCGCTGCTGAAGGTCACAACGTAGGTAAGTCTCTATACGAAGCGGATCTAGTTGACACTGCTAAGACGTTAATGAAAGAGTGTGCTATCCCAGTAGCGACTGACGTTGCATGTGCTAAAGCATTTGACGAGAACGCAGAAGCTGAAATCAAACACGTTTCTGAAGTTGCAGACGACGACATGATCTTCGACCTAGGTCCAGATTCAACAGCTGCTCTTGCTGAAATCATCGGCAACGCAAAAACCATCCTTTGGAACGGCCCTGTAGGCGTATTCGAATTCAAGAACTTCGAAGCGGGCACAGCGGGCATTTCTAAAGCAATCGCGGAATCTGCAGGTTTCTCTGTAGCAGGTGGCGGCGATACACTAGCAGCAATCGACAAGTTCGGTATCAAGGCTGATGTTTCTTACATCTCTACAGGTGGCGGCGCATTCCTTGAATTCGTTGAAGGTAAAGTTCTGCCAGCAGTAGCCATGCTTGAAGAGCGTGCTAAGTAAGAATAACTGAAAGCGGGAGTGAATCCCGCTTTCTTGTTTGCTGCACGCCAAATGGTTCTCTGTTAGAATACCCCGCGTTGTGAGCAAACGTTTGCAAGAATTTAAACTTAATCAGTTTTATTTTAAAACGACAGATAAATAGGATTACATCCATGTCTAAGATCTTCGACTTCGTAAAGCCAGGTGTTATCACTGGTGATGACGTTCAGAAAGTATTTGAAGTTGCTAAAGAAAACAACTTCGCACTTCCAGCGGTTAACTGTATTGGTACTGACTCTGTAAACGCAGTACTAGAAGCAGCTGCAAAAGTTAAAGCGCCAGTTATCGTTCAGTTCTCCAACGGTGGTGCTGCTTTCTTCGCAGGTAAAGGTCTAAAACTTGAAGGCCAAGGTCTACAAATTCTTGGTGCTGTTGCTGGTGCAAAATACGTACACGCTGTAGCTGAAGCTTACGGTGTACCAGTAATCCTACACACTGACCACGCGGCTAAGAAACTACTTCCTTGGATCGACGGTCTGCTAGATGCTGGTGAAGAGTTCTTTGCTCAAACTGGTAAGCCTCTATTCTCTTCACACATGATTGACCTTTCTGAAGAGTCTCTAGAAGAAAACATCGAAATTTCTGCTAAGTACCTAGAGCGCATGGCTAAAATGGACATGACTCTTGAAATCGAACTAGGTTGTACTGGCGGTGAAGAAGACGGCGTAGACAACTCTGATATGGACGCGTCTGAGCTATACACTTCTCCAGAAGACGTAGCTTACGCTTACGAGAAGTTGAATGCTATCAGCCCTCGTTTCACAATTGCTGCTTCTTTCGGAAACGTACACGGTGTATACAAGCCTGGTAACGTTGTATTGACTCCAACAATCCTGCGTGATTCTCAAGCATACTGTGCAGAGAAGTTTGGTATTGCACCTAACGCTCTAAACTTCGTATTCCACGGTGGTTCTGGTTCTTCTCAAGAAGAAATTCAAGAGTCTATCGGTTACGGTGTTATCAAAATGAACATCGATACTGATACTCAGTGGGCAACTTGGGATGGTATCCGTGCATACGAAGCGGACAAGCACGATTACCTACAGGGTCAAATTGGTAACCCTACTGGTGATGATGCGCCTAACAAGAAGTACTACGATCCACGCGTATGGCTACGTGCTGCACAGTCTTCAATGGTTGTTCGCCTTGAGCAAGCATTCGCTGACCTGAATGCAGTAGACGTTCTTTAATTCTTTCGAATTAAACTGAAAAGCCCGCTCATTGAGCGGGCTTTTTTATGCTTGCTATCTTTTCAAACACCGCTAGAGTTGGATGAGTATTACTCTGTTGATTGCATAATCCTTTCGCTAAAAGCCCAAGTTTTTAAGTTGTAGTCTCAATATTAATGTGTCGATGACTTTCATTGAGTTCAATTGTAAGATATTTTGTCGAAATTCTGTCGCAGAGATGCACCGCCCTAAATTAGTGAAGTCACTAACTTGGATAAGGTACATATATTCAAATAAGAAACCTAGAGGTAAAAAGGAATGGCAAGCGAACCATCAGTGGTTGATAACCTAAACTTAGCAGGAGGAGTCAGTAAAATGGAATCTTGGCTGACAAACAACTCAGATCTGATCATTCAGTATGGTGTAAACATCATTTCAGCAGTACTGATACTGTTTATCGGTAACATCATTGTTAAAGCTATCGCTAACAGCGTAGCGAAAGTGATGAAGAAGAAGAACATGGATAAAGCGGTGGTGGAGTTTATCCATGCGCTGGTTCGTTACTTGCTGTTCGTTATTGTTCTTATTGCAGCATTAGGTCGTTTGGGCGTTCAAACTGCTTCAGTGGTTGCGGTTATTGGTGCGGCTGGCTTAGCGGTTGGTTTGGCACTGCAAGGTTCTCTGTCTAACTTCGCAGCAGGTGTCCTTATCGTCGCGTTCCGTCCATTCAAGTCGGGCGATTACGTTGAAATTGGTGGCGTATCCGGTTCTGTTGAGTCTATCCAGATTTTCCAAACCGTTCTTACTACACCAGACAACAAGATGGTTGTAGTGCCTAACGGTGGTGTTATTGGCGGTCCAATTACAAACTACTCTCGCCACCAAACACGACGTATTGACCATGTTATTGGTGTTTCTTACAACGCTGATCTTAAGAAAACTCAAGAAATCATCGCAGAGACATTGGCAAAAGATGAGCGCATTTTGAAAGATCCAGGCGTGACGATTGGTGTGGTTGCACTTGCTGATTCTTCAGTGAACTTTGTTGTTCGTCCTTGGGTGAAAACCGCTGACTATTGGAATGTTTACTTCGACTCTCTTCAAGCAATTAAAGAAGCGCTTGATGAAGCGGGTATCGAAATTCCATTCCCTCAAATGGATGTGCACTTGAATAAAGTTGATTAATTTTGACTTGCTTTGTGGATTAAGACTCTTTCATTGAAATAAGGCGCTTACTCAGTTAAGCGCCTTTGTTTTTGAATCTTGTTTTGTGATTTATCTTGAGTGTCAGCTATTCAGATAACGTATGAATCGGATTCTCTAGAGACTCCAGCAGCTTTTCTAAATAGACAACCTTAATTCCAATCGTTACAGCAGGATCCCCTGGTGTATAAAGCAGCTCATCATGCTTCAGAAGTGCAATATCCAAAACGATGGGGACTGAATGAGGTAATGTGAACGGGCAAACAGCCCCAGCTAAACAACCTGTTTCCGCTGTCATTTCTTTATTATTACAGATAGATACACGCTTTCCTAAAAGCTCTTTAATTCCTTTAGCATTGAGGCGGCTATCTTTATCGGTTAAGTAAAGTGCGTAACCACCACCCTTAACTTTCAAAAATAAGCTTTTAGACAACGTACCTGTCCAGCCCAATTCCTTGGCAACCACTTCATCTGTCGCAAAATCCAAAATTGGGCGATGTTGCCATTCATTGAATGGGATGTTCAGTTCGTTTAAAAGATCGATGTTCCGTTGGTAAATCTGTTGAATTACATCCATGTCATATCCTTATGTTTGAACAAGCATCTACATGTATTGCTGCCATAACCCATTCGCGAGAATTATTGCGATAGTGAACATCATTGCGGCCACACCAATATCAATCCCTTTCTTTACTTTAGGTTTAGAGAGTGTAGGTCCCAACTTTGCTGCGCCAAGGGATAAGCTGTAAAACCAAGCAAATGACGCCAGTACTGTACCTATAGCAAAAGCAATACGATCTTGTCCTTCGTATTGTCCTCCGATAGAGCCCAAAATGACGACCGTATCTAAATACAGATGAGGGTTAAGAACGGTAACTGCGAGCGCCCCTAAAACGACTGCACGCTTTCCTCTTGCTGTGATTTGGGCGCTAGATTCTCTTTGTTCTGCTGGAGCAAAAGCACTCCTTAGAGACATAAGCCCATAGATGGTCAAAAAAGCGATGCCACCCAGAGTGACAGAAGTGAGCAGCAATTCATTTTGAGACAAAATTGCTCCACCACCAAAAATACCTAGAGAGATGAAGAAAACGTCCAATAAGCTACAGATCGTCGCGGTCGTCAGATGGTGATTGCGCTTAATGCCCTGGTTTAGCACATACGCGTTCTGCGCTCCAATCGGAATGATCATAGTTGCGCCTAACCCAAAACCTTGCAATAACACCCAGAAGTTCACAACGTTACCCTTACTTAAAAATAGAAATATCAAGAAATGAGCCGCAAGGATAAGGGGAATAAGAAAATAAATTAAACTAATAATTTTAATGAATGATAAGTTAAACTTATATCTTGGGTGCGAGAGTAGAGGGAAATATGCGAGGGTTAGATTATCGATGGATTGAAGCGCTAGACAGCGTGCTTAATCAAAGAGGTTTTGAACGAGCCGCGGAGCAGTTATGTATCTCCCAATCGGCCGTATCTCAAAGGATTAAACAGTTAGAAAAATGGTTGGCGCAGCCCGTATTAGTTCGGGAGCAGCCACCTAGAGCGACTCAAGCTGGTAAGAAATTACTGGGGTTGTACCGCCGAGTTTGCTTACTGGAAGAAGAGCTTTTACCCGAGCTTAGCGCTGAAAACAGTGAGCGCCCATTGTCTGTCGCCTTGGCGACCAATGCCGATAGCCTTGCAACTTGGCTTTTACCCAGCTTATCGCCGCTGCTGAAACAAAAGCGAATTGAGCTGAATTTAGTGGTAGATGATGAAGGAAGAACCATTGATAAGCTTCGAAGTGGTGAAGTGGTTGGAGCAATAAGCCTTGATTCTCAGCCGATGTCAGGATGTGACGCCGACTACCTAGGAAGAGTGGATTATTTGTGTGTGGCAAGCCCAGACTTTTGTCAGATGTATTTTCCCGAAGGTGTGAATAGAGAAGCGTTAAAACGAGCGCCAGCAGTGGCTTTTGATCAGCATGATGATATGCATGAAAGATTTGTTCATCAACATTTCAACTTACCAATTGGAAGCGTATTGAAGCATACAGTTCGAAGCTCAGAGGCATTTGTTAAATTGGCTATCAGTGGTGTGGCTTATTGTTTGATCCCCAGGCAGCAAATAGAATCTGAACTCAAACAAGGGGTGTTGATAGACATCACACCGAGTTTTTTCCTCTCTCATCGCATGTACTGGCATCATTGGCAGTTAGAGAGTGGGGTACTAAAAGAAGTATCCCAGTCAATTATTCAATACGCGAGGCAGCATCTCCCTCAGTAAACTTTGTGTCAAATATGAATATGAATGGAATCAATCTCTGATGTTAGCGTCTATTATAGCGACGAACCCTTAGGAGAACGGCATGAAAAAATTATCGATGATCGGTGTGTTGCTCATGGGAGTAATGATGGCTCCTGTTAAAGCAGAAGAGCTTTCATTTCCGCATATTTCTACGTCGGGGCACGGCGAAGTTACAGCTGTACCAGATATGGCAGAGTTTACTGTTCAAGTGGTAGAAACCATGTTGACAGCAGAGCAAGCGAAGCAAGCGGTAGATAAAGCTGTGAGCTCCTTTGTTGAGCGCCTTACTGTTGCCGGAGTTAAGCGAGATAACATTGCCAGCACTAATTTGTATTTAGCGCCGCAGTATCACTACCCTAAAAGTGGCAAAGTCGAACTGGTTGGATATCAAGCTTCCCGCAGTGTTACGGTGACCGTTGAAGCTTTAGGTAACTTAAACAGTTATTTGGATGGTGCCTTAGGTGATGGGATTAATCGCATTGACGATATTCAATTAAAAGTAAAAGACGAATCCAAGTATCAAGAACAAGCGCGTTTAGCGGCAATCAAAGATGCGACTCAGAAAGCGAAATTTCTCGCGAAAGGTTTTGAGCGTGAAGTGGATGGCGTTTGGAGAATCAGTTACGACAATAATTCAAACCGTCCAATGCTAATGCGAAGCATGGCACTTGGTGCAGAAAAGGCATCCAATACCTATCAAGATTCCAGCATTGTTATCCGTGATAGGGTGGATGTGATTTACAAGCTGAAAGATTAGGCGATTGAAGTTTTAATTAAAAAGGGGGACACCGATTGGTATCCCCCTTTTTAGTTTAACTAAGAAAGTGCTAATTTAGCTAAGAAAGCCAATACTGCCTTTCATTTATTAGTGAAGAATACGAGCTCGAATAGTACCTTCGATTTCTTTCAGCTTTAGTAATGCTTCTTCAGAGCGATTCGCTTCAACATCAATAACCACATAACCCATTTCAGAACTGGTTTGTAGGTACTGACCTGCGATGTTAATTCCTTCTTCAGCGAAGATGGTGTTAATTTGCGTCAGAATACCTGGGCGGTTTTCATGAATGTGAAGTAGGCGAGATGTTCCTCTGTGCTCAGGCAGTGAAACTTCTGGGAAGTTGACACTGGATAGAGTTGAGCCGTTATCTGAGTATTTTGCTAGTTTCCCAGCAACTTCAACACCAATGTTTTCTTGTGCTTCTTGGGTGGAACCACCAACGTGAGGAGTCAGAATACAGTTATCGAACTTAAGCAATGGAGACTCAAACGGATCAGCGTTGGTTTTTGGTTCAACAGGGAATACGTCGATTGCTGCACCAGAAAGATGTTTGGTTTCTAATGCTGAAGCGAGAGCTGGTATATCAACGACAGTACCACGAGCGGCGTTGATGAAAATAGAACCTGGCTTCATGCGAGCGAATTCAGCTTCACCCATCATATTCTTAGTGCCGTCCGTTTCAGGAACGTGCAGCGTAATCACATCACATTTGTTTAGCAGTTCACTCATAGTGTGAACTTGGGTTGCGTTACCCAATGAAAGCTTATTCTCAATATCGTAGAAGTAGACACGCATGCCTAAGTTTTCAGCAATAATACCCAGTTGAGTACCGATGTGACCGTAACCAATGATACCTAAACGTTTACCACGTGCCTCGTAAGAGCTGTCTGCACTCTTCTTCCAAATTCCACGGTGTGCCAGTGCGTTCTTTTCAGGGATACCACGAAGCAACAGAAGGATTTGCCCCAATACCAACTCAGCCACACTTCGGGTGTTGGAAAAAGGAGCGTTGAACACTGGAATACCACGTTTTGCAGCAGCGCCAAGATCAACCTGATTGGTTCCGATACAGAAACACCCAACAGCGACCAATTTTTCCGCCGCTTGGAAAACTTTTTCAGAAAGGTTAGTACGGGAACGAATACCGATGAAATGCACGTCTTTAACGGCTTCTAACAGATCTTCTTCCGCCAATGAACCTTTTACATACTCGATGTTGCTGTAACCGGCCCCTTGAAAAACTTCAACTGAAGAAGGGTGAAGCCCCTCGAGAAGGAGAATTTTTATCTTATCTTTATCCAGTGATACTTTGGCCATTGATTATCGTCCTTAAACTTCGGGCTATAAGCTGAGTACAGAAGAGGCACGCAAACGTTTTCCTTCTGTATATATTGAACAATAAAGTAACAAAAAATATTCGCTTTGGGTAAGAAAATTACGGAATAAGGAATAATTTCTTAAAGAAAAATAAGAGAAAACGGCACCTATAGGTGCCGTTTGTAATCAAATGACGGAAATTGGTGTTAACCATCGCATAAAAATGCAATTATCGAACACCAAAATGTATGGTTTTACTCTTCGATTTTTGCACCGTCAGGTGTGCCAGTTATCACGACATCTGCACCTCGGTGTGCGAATAGACCAACTGTTACGACGCCCGCGATCGCATTGATTTTGTCTTCTAGCTCTTTTGGATTTGTTATTTTTAATCCGTACACATCCAAAATCATGTTGCCATTGTCTGTTACCACACCTTCACGATAAACCGGATCGCCACCTAACTTGAGCAATTCTCTTGCAACATAGGAGCGAGCCATCGGGATCACTTCAACAGGAAGTGGGAACTCACCTAATACGTCTACGGTTTTTGTTCCGTCTACAATACACACAAATTTCTTTGAGATAGCGGCTACAATCTTTTCGCGCGTAAGAGCCGCACCACCACCTTTGATCATTTCGCGGCTTGGGTTTACTTCGTCAGCGCCATCAATGTATACATCTAGCTCGAATACGTCGTTGCATTCAAAGATCTCAATCTCAAGCTCTTGCAGCCTTTTGGTTGACGCTTCTGAAGAAGAAACAGCACCTTTAATCTCTTCTTTTATTGATCCGAGTGCATCGATGAAGTGATTGACGGTCGAGCCCGTACCAACGCCAACAATACTGCCCTTCTCAACATACTTCAGTGCAGCCCAGCCAGCGGCTTTTTTCATTTCATCTTGAGTCATGCCTTTCTCCAGAATTTAGGTGAATAAATAAAAGTTGCGCGATTATACCTGCAAGTTATGTAAAGGTGCAGTGATCTACGTGAATATATTGATACTGAAGTCGACTAGCTAACGTATTTGTTTATGGCTTAACGCTATTCCACCGCCAAGTTTTTGAAGGGGTCACGATAGTTTGTAGAGGAATGTCCCAAGCTTCCACAGGAAGAAGAGGGACCTGTTGGCAATCGTGAGCCAAACCAATTGCCTGATTCCCTGATGTCGCTTCCCAAGACGCTAGGGTTCGATCGTAGTAACCCCCGCCCATACCAAGCCTTTGCCCTTGATCGTCAAATGCGACTAGTGGGGTATAGATAATATCAATCTCGTTAACAGGCACAATTTGAGACGTGTTCAATTTGGGCTCTGCAATCTTGTATTGATTGGCAACCATATCTGTCTTTGGTGTGTATTCTAAGAAAAGTAAGTGCCCGTTGGAGAAAGGGTGAAGCACGGGCAAGCAGACCTTTTTCCCCATGCTCCAGTACCATTCGATAACTGGTGTTAGGTCGAGCTCACCATCAACGGCAAGATATAGTGCGACGGTGTTGGCATCGGTAGCGCCAGAGTGCTTTTTTAGTTGCGTCAGCAAACAATGAGAGGCTTCGATTTGTTCTGCATTGGAAAGTTCTCGCCTTTTGCTGCGTATGTTCTTTCGGATGCATTGCCGCTGCTCTGCTGATGCTTTTGAAGGCGTAAAAGATTTCATATGAGGAACCCCAGAGTGCCGTTGAGGATTGTGGCCCTTGAACCAGCTGGTTCAAGGCGGATCAGCAATGATAACCGTAGGCTTCTCGGTACGAGCCGAGCTTGCTCAATAGTTTTCAAGTACTAACCCTTAATTATTGCTTATCGGCTCAGGGACTTAAATCCGCTGACGCACACTCCAGGGTAAAACTGTTATTCGCGTCCTAGCTGTTTGAGCGCACCATCCAGTGACGCCGAGAGCAATTCCATTCGCTCTGTTATTTCTGTGGTTTGACCATGTACTTCTTGCTTAGAGATTTGCAATTCGTAACAGATGTTCAAAGCAGCAATCGTTAATAGCTTTTCTGTATTGGTTACCTTAGTTCTTTCCGCCATTTCATTCAATCGCGTATTCAAATCTTCGGCGGCTTTTAGCAGTGACTCTTCTTGCCCCGGTGGACAATTCACTCGCGTAAGCTTCCCCAATATTTCAACTTCAACTGCTTGACTACTCATTACGGTACACTCTCGACCAAACCAAAGACAGGGAGTACAAGCTCACTTCTGTCAGGGAGGAAACTATAGGTAAACCGACCTTAAGATTCAAGCCCTTCCATCTTTGTTTCCTAATATTGCGGGACTAACTACACACGAAATCAACAAATTGAACACGCTATGTTCAGCTATACATTTTCGCTAAGCGCCTTAAGTGATAGGATTAGCCCAACTAACTTACATTATAGCGAATCCCTTATGAGTGAAGTGAATTATCCTGCTTTTCCGCAACTCGTTAATGAACTTAAGACAGCACAACTTGCGGTATCACCCGCTGAGTTACATGGCTTATTGACCGGAATGCTAAGCGGCGGATTAGCGATTAACGATAACAGCTGGCAGCCTCTGTTATTTGATTACACAAATGATGGGCTAGGTTGGCCAATAAGTACCGTTGGTGTTGCTGAAAGCTTGCTAAAAGCAACATTAAGTGAGCTGGCAAATGATCAATTTGAGTTGACCTTAATGTTGTCGGAGTCGGATTCTGATTTGTTTGCTACCGCTGATGGGTTGTCTGAATGGGTGAACCACTTTATTTCTGGTTTAGGGTTAGCCAACCAAGCGATAAACAAAGCACCAGTAGATGTAAAAGAAGCTCTGGGTGATTTGGAAGAAATTTCTAAGTTGGGTATTGATGAAGAAGACGATTTAGAAGAGCAAGCCGATTTGCTCGAGCAAGTGATCGAGCACGTTAAAGCGTGCGTATTTACGGTGCATGCCGAGTATGGTGTGAAACCGAGTGAAAACAAAAAGCCGACTATTCACTAAGTAGGAAAGCCTCATGACACAATATGATGTGGTCATTGCTGGTGGAGCAATGGCGGGTGCAACACTAGCATTGGCATTGAATCGACTAAGCAACGGTGCATTGTCTATTGCTGTTGTTGAACCTTTTCAGGTCGAGCACTCTCTTCATCCTGGCTTTGATTCTCGCTCTATTGCGCTTTCACATGGCACTTCGCTAATACTGGAAGAGGTCGGGCTCTGGGAGCAAATCCAGCCTTTTACTACGCCTATCGAGCATATCAACGTATCCGACAAAGGGCATGCCGGTTTAACCGATATCACCAAGCACGCTCTGAATTTGGACGCGCTAGGGTATGTTGTTGAATTAGCGGATGTTGGACGAGTTTTTCAGTCGCTATTAGATGGAGCCGATAACATTGATTTTCTTTGCCCTGATTCCGTGAGCAATGTGTCGAGAGAAAGCAATACGGTGACAATTACATTGTCGTCAGGGGCTTCAATTGAAGCAAAGCTGCTTGTTGCGGCAGACGGCGCGTTGTCGCCATCTGCCCAGAGTATTGGCTTACCCTTGCAAGAGCACGACTTCGAGCAAGTTGCACTCATAGCGAATGTCAGTTTGTCCCAACCCCATCTTGGACACGCGTTTGAACGGTTTACGGAGTCTGGTCCTCTTGCTTTGCTGCCAATGTCTGACAACCGGATGTCACTAGTGTGGTGCTTATCTCCTGAATCGGTTGAAGATGTCGCCAAGCTTTCCAATGAGGATTTCCTGACCAAATTACAGCAATGTTTTGGCTGGCGTTTGGGGCAATTTACAAAAGTTGGAGAGCGGGCATCTTACCCTTTGCTGTTGCGTTCTCGTGACCGCATCGTATCGCATCGATTTGCTGCCGTGGGCAACGCAGCGCAAACTTTGCATCCCATTGCTGGTCAGGGGTTCAATTTAGGCATTCGAGATGTCGCGACACTTGCAGAGCAAATCTTAGCCAATATTAAGGATCCTGGTCACTATAGTGTTCTTAGTGCATATCGAAAGAGAAGAGAACAAGATAGAAAAAGCACGATTGAACTGACATCTGGCCTGGTTCATCTTTTTTCGAATGATTTTATTCCAATGAGAGTGGGGCGAAATATTGGATTGATGGGGTTTGAGGCCTTAGGTTCGATGAAAAGCCCTTTTTTGGCACGAACACTCGGTATGGTAGAAAGATAATATGATGCAAAGTTTTGATATCGCCATCATTGGCGGCGGAATGGTAGGGTTAACGGTTGCAGCATTACTTCAAGACAGCGATTTAAGAATTGCTGTCGTTGAAGGGAAGTTGCCAGAAGAACACTTGAACGAACTGCCAGATGTTCGTGTATCTGCATTGAGCCGAGCCAGTGAAAACATCCTCAAGAATGTTGGCGCGTGGGCAGGCATTGAAGCCCGCCGGTCTTCGGCATATGACGCCATGACAGTCTGGGAGCAAGACAGCTTCGCAAAAATTGAATTTTCAGCTTCAGAAATCCATCAAAAAGATCTTGGGCACATCGTTGAAAACAGAGTGATTCAGTTAGCGTTGCTTGAGCAAGTTAAGAGCCAAGATAATGTTACTCTTTTCGCACCAGAACGATGTAAAGACGTGGTGATGGGAGAGACGGAAGCTTGGGTCACTCTTGAATCCGGTCAGTCATTTACGACTAAGTTGTTGGTAGGGGCTGATGGTGCGAACTCTTGGCTACGTAATAAATCCGATATTCCCTTAACTCACTGGGATTACGGTCATTCCGCTATCGTTGCAAACATCAGAACGGCAGAACCTCATGGCGGTGTGGCGCGGCAAATATTTACACCGGATGGACCTCTTGCATTTTTGCCTTTGGGTGAGTCAGATCTTTGCTCTATTGTTTGGTCTATTGACCCTTTGAAAGCTGAATTATTAATGGATTTGGACAGTTGCGAATTCAATAAAGCCCTAACGACCGCCTTCGATGGGCAGCTTGGATTATGCGAAGTACAGGGTGATCGGCAAGTCTATCCTCTTAAGATGCGTTATGCGCGTGATTTTGTGCGTGATCGAATCGCGTTGGTTGGAGATGCCGCCCACACCATTCACCCATTGGCGGGACAAGGGGTCAATTTAGGTTTGCTCGATGCTGCTAGTTTGGTGCAAGAGGTGGAGCGATTGTGGCAAAGTGGTGAAGATATCGGTCTAAGACGCAACTTACGCCCATTTGAGCGCTGGAGAAAAGCGGAAGCAGCAAAAATGATTGCAGCTATGCAAGGTTTTAAAGAATTGTTTTCTGGAGAGCATCCCGTTAAAAAATGGGTTCGAGGGGTTGGTTTGACAATAGGCAATACCGTGCCAATGGTCAAAAATGAGTTGATACAGCATGCTATGGGATTGAAAGGGAACTTACCTGACGCGACCAAAGCTAAGCGTTAAAAAATAATCACGCTAGAAAGTCGGCTCAGTAAAAAGTTACGGGCATGAAAAAGGGTCGACAAGTCGACCCTTTAAAATTCTTTTTGCACATTTAATAATTATGCATACGCACATCTTAACCGCATGATTTCTTGATTAATTTCTTTAACGGTTTTGAAGTGTCGTTTCTCCGCTTTTTCAGGAAGAATTAACTTGCCATTATCAAATTCAAATTTCCCCACGCCGTAAATATAAATCCTACCTTTAAACAACCGACTTACGTGTTTAGCTATCATACTTGGTGTATAGCGCTTAAACAGTCTCATACTTTTATCCTTATTATGTGTTGCGCCACGAATTATACGAAATTTCGTGTGTCAGTATTGTGACTGAACAGGGGTTAAATACAGCTTAATGCTATGTTTTTAGCGTTTTGTGCCGCTCTTAGCATTTTATTGATATAAACGTCTCATTGATGTGACGCTCTCCTCATTTTATGCCGCTAGCCCCTGTAAATCATGCAGCAATACCGTGTCATGATTTTATGACATATATAAGAATAGACCATGTCAGAAATAAAAAAGTTTCATGAAAAAAAAGCCCGATATAAATATCGGGCGAATAGTCACAGATGCATTACACAAAAAGTGGATTTAACTGATTAATTCAGCGGATTCACTTTCCTTGTTAAATGAGGGCTTTAAGCTCAACTGAGCAAGGGGAACTCATATTAACAAGTAACATTTACACTACATCATAATTGTCGAGATCACTATTTATTCATTTAAATAAGATAAAAATTCACTTGGTAAAATTATTAAACGTGAGGTAGATCACTTAAATAATGAAAAGTGAGCGGGTTTTATTGGTTTTGCGCTGGATTCTAACGTGAAATTTCACTGATTGTCGGCGAGACAAGTTTTAAAAGATCATCCAAATTGAGCTCAACCCCTGCCATATTAGAGCTACTGCTGATAGTCACGTGTTCTAACGAAGTGATCCTCTTATCAAAAATAATGGGTATTGTCGTTTCTAATAAAATAGGAGCGACACAGCCCACTGAATAGCCAGTCACAGATTCAACTTCCTGAGCTGACGCACAGGTGATTCGCCTAGAGCTCAATACGGCGCGTACCTTTCTAGGGTCGGCTTGATCATTCCCAGAGACGCATGCGAGTACATAACTTCCACT
Organism: Vibrio penaeicida; assembly: GCF_002933855.1. Lineage (GTDB taxonomy): Bacteria > Pseudomonadota > Gammaproteobacteria > Enterobacterales > Vibrionaceae > Vibrio > Vibrio penaeicida_A. The sequence continues at coordinate 204,850 of NZ_BFAQ01000028.1, read as the reverse complement.
CATGTCTTTGAGTAGAATGCATTTCACCATAATGTTTGGCGAAATCCCCCGTTGGCGGGCAGCATCGTGAATACTGGTTGCAGGGGTTTTGTGAGGGAGCAAGTGAAAGGGCACTTGCTGCTCACTTAAGTATTGGGTAATACGAGTTTGAATTGTTGAGTTAGTCTTCATCTAAGGAATAAGGTAAAGGCAATATTGTCCAAGTTGTACCTTCTTGACCTTTCACTCGAAGTGGTGTTCCTTCTTCAAGGTTGTTTGGCAAAATAATCAGCCCCTCAGCTGCATTGTCTTGATATTCAAATTGTGCGATTAAATGACCTGCACTACGCCAATTCTCGCCCACTGCACGCTCTATTTCTGCCTGTTCGGGAAGGGTATCAAGAATATCGCCTGCGACACGATACAGTGCTCGCTTGTTGGTTCCTCTATATTTCGCTCGTGCAACCATCTCCTGACCGGTATAGCAACCTTTGGTAAAACTAATACCGCCCAAGGCTTGGAGGTTCATTGCTTGTGGAATATGTTGAGATTGCTCTTTTTCATCGACACGAGGAAGCGCTTCCTCAATATCATATTTGTCCCACAGTGATTCATGAACCACAGCATCGTGTTGATCTTCAAATAAACGTTCTGCGATCGATGATTCTAGCAACAATAACCAACGTTTATTGCTTATGCGAACGGCCGTTCCACCGTCTATGCTACGCACATTGCTGCGATTATCACTGAGCGTGTCAATCCAACCTTCGGCGTTTTTACCGCTTATACCAATAAGTACATCAGCCCCTTCCTCAATGGTGACTTTTGAGAATACTGCGTACTTTTTAATCTCGGTAAGCTCGGTTGCCAGTGCACTTTTACGGTGCACCATGGCATAGCCTTCATTGTGGTGGAACATGTTAAATATGCTCCACATTTTCCCTTTTGCATCACAATGAGCACCGTAAGTCGACTCAGAAAGTTCTAATGAAACCACATCACACGTAACTTGACCTTGAAGGTACGATTTTTTGTCTTCGCCTACAAAAGTAATGGTGCCCCACGAAGGGAGAGGGCAAATAGCGAATTCTGGTAACTCAGTCTGAGTGGATAATGAGATGGAAGATAAGTTTTCAAGCCAATCCATTGTTTCTAAACCTTAAGAGATGTTTGATGTAAGTATGTTAATGCTATACCTAGGCAACCTCAAGGCGTTCCATGTGCAGAACGAAGCAACGTTACTTTTTATGCTTTCCATTAGTAAAGGAAAAGTTGAAATTGGTTAACCTAAATGACGAGAGCAAATCACACTCTGTGACTCGCATAATAGCTGTCGGGTAATGAGATTGATACACTGCCCACACAAAGGAGTCATCAAAGGAATAATAATGTACACCGCCGAAGAAAAAGCCCGAATTAAGTGGGCATGTCGCCGTGGGATGTTAGAGCTTGACGTAGTTATCATGCCATTTTTTGAAGAGCAATTTGAAAGCTTGTCGGAACAAGAACAAAAAGATTTTGTTTCTCTTCTTGAGTGTGATGATCCTGATTTATTTACTTGGATTATGGGGCACGGAAGGAGCGACAATCTAAGCCATGCTTCTATGATAGACAAAGTCGTTGCATACAACCTCAGCAAAGTTCGCTAATTTAAAACTGTCCCTCAGTGCCCGGCTATGTCAGCTTTTTATTCTGGCAATACTTAGTTGGGCACTTGCTGCTTCCCCAGCACCAATTGCCCTAACGCTATTTGTGTTCACAGCAATTCTGATTCCTTTGCTATCTAAATTCATACAACCTTCTTCTGAAATTTTACTCACATGGAGCGAGAGTGGTGAGTTCAGAATCAATAGAAAAAAGAAGATATTGGATCGTGCGTGGCTAGAATGTTCTGCTTTGATGACTTTGCTCATTTTTGATGACAAATCGAGGATCTTGGTTTGGCGAGATGCCTGTTCTGACAAAGAATACCGAGCGTTACTCCGCTATTTGCGTTGGCAAAAAGGCAATAAAAAAGAGCACTCAACAAGTGCTCTTTAAATGTGTTCGCTACATCGTAAAATTGTAAAGACTAAAATTTTTCGGGAGTTAAAATAGTCGGTCCGCTATTTTCAGCCAGTTCTGGATAATCCAATGTGTAATGCAAGCCGCGGCTTTCTTTTCGTTCCATAGCGCAACGAACCATGAGTTCTGCTACTTGCAGTAGGTTACGAAGCTCTAATAGGTTATTGGATACACGGAAATTACTGTAATACTCGTGAGTTTCTTGTTGTAGCAATTGGATGCGGCGCAATGCGCGCTCTAATCGCTTATCGGTTCGTACAATTCCCATGTAGTCCCACATAAACAAACGCAACTCGTGCCAGTTATGTTGAATCACAACTTCTTCATCTGAACAAAGAACTTGGCTTTCATCCCATTCAGGTAAGGATCCTGCTAGCTTGGCATCACTAATTTTGTTAATGATGTCATCCGCTGCAGAACGTGCATACACAACACATTCGAGAAGAGAGTTAGAGGCCATTCTGTTTGCACCATGTAGACCGGTATAACTCACTTCACCTATTGCATAAAGATGACTTAAGTCCGTTACACCTTGTTGGTCAACCATGACGCCACCACAGGTATAGTGGGCTGCTGGGACGATGGGTATCGGCTCTTTAGTCATGTCGATGCCAAGGTCTTTCAGGCGCATATCAATGGTTGGAAAGTGTTTCGTGACAAATTCAGGGTCTTTATGGCTAATGTCTAGGTACATGCAATCTGCACCCAGCCGCTTCATCTCAAAATCAATAGCACGTGCAACGACATCACGCGGTGCGAGCTCGCCTCGCTCATCAAAATCTTGCATGAAACGCGAGCCGTCGGGTCTTCTTAAATACGCTCCTTCGCCTCGCAAAGCTTCAGTCAGCAAGAAATTGCGAGCTTCAGGGTGGAAGAGACACGTTGGGTGGAACTGATTGAATTCTAAATTAGCAACGCGACAACCTGCTCGCCATGCCATTGCAATTCCATCCCCTGAGGATACATCAGGGTTAGATGTGTATTGGTACACTTTAGAAGCGCCACCCGTAGCTAACACAACAAACTTAGCTCTGACGGTTTCGACGTGCTCTTGATTCCTGTTCCATATATACGCACCAATGACTTTTTTCTTATCACCGCCAATTTTGTCTTCAGTGATTAGATCCAAGGCATTGTGGCGTTCCAATACGTGAATATTTGGATGGTTGTGCGCGTTATCCTGAAGAGATGTTTGCATTGCCATGCCTGTTGCATCTGCCGCATGTAGAATGCGTCGGTGGCTATGGCCGCCTTCCCGCGTTAGGTGGTAGCGCGGGCTTTCGTCCGAATCATTCTCTTCGCGATCAAAGGGTACCCCACCGTCGATTAACCACTGAACGCTTTCTTTTGCATTCTCGGCAATGAACTTAACGGTATCTTCTTCGCATATTCCACCACCAGCGATTTGGGTGTCCTGAACATGCGATTCAATGCTGTCCGATTCGTCAAATACTGCAGCAATACCGCCCTGAGCATAGTATGTGGCCCCTTCACTACGAGGTCCTTTACTCAACACGATGACTTTGCCATGTGGCGCTACTCGTAATGCGAGAGACAATCCTGCCGCTCCACTGCCAACCACTAATACATCGCATTGATGTTCTCGGTTATCGTTCATATAACTTTAAAAATCCCAGGTTATCTTAGAGCCTGCCCAAATTGACTCTATAAGCAATTAGCGTTTCGCTAATCCTGTAACGCATATCTTCTTGGTGGTGATTATTATCTTTATCTGCACCCGTTTGAGCAAATACAATGAAGGTTACATCACATTGCCAGACAAATTTGTTAAAAAAAATTCGTCGGATTGAACTTTCTTTGACTATATCAGTCACAATAGTGCTCATGTAGGCGGTGGTGTCAATACTACATTTGACAGAACTTAATGTTCATACCTGTGAAGGTAGGGGCAAATAACAATAGGAGTGGACGCTCGAATGAGCGAGCAGTTAACCGATCAAGTACTAATTGAGCGTGTCCAACGAGGAGATAAACAAGCATTCAATCTTTTGGTTATCAAATATCAAAACAAAGTTTGCAACTTGATTTCTCGATATATAAACAACTCTGGTGATGTTGCAGACGTTGCACAAGAGGCTTTTATTAAGGCGTATAGAGCCATCCCAAATTTTCGGGGAGAAAGTGCGTTTTATACTTGGTTATACCGGATCGCCGTTAATACAGCTAAAAATCATATTGTTGCCCAAGGGCGCAGACCTCCCGCAACCGATTTGGATGCAGAAGAGGCCGAATATTACGAAACTGGTGGCGCATTAAAAGAAATATCGAACCCAGAGAACATTACGCTGTCCAAAGAATTGAAACAGGTTGTTTTCGAAGCGATTGAAGCGTTACCAGAAGATTTAAAAACAGCAATGACATTACGAGAATTGGATGGTCTTAGCTATGAAGAAATAGCCGAGGTTATGGATTGCCCTGTCGGGACGGTTCGTTCTCGTATATTCCGTGCTCGTGAAGCGGTTGAGAAGAAAATTCAACCACTTCTACAGCGTTAGACCAATGAGTTAAATGGTGAAAATAATGGCTGACAAAGAACAACTTTCAGCACTCATGGATGGAGAAAGCGTGGATCAGGCTCTGATTTCAGAACTGGAACACGATGCAGAAGGTCTGAAGTCTTGGCAGAACTATCACTTAATTGGTGATGTAATGAGGGGGGAAGATCCAAAACGCGCCGATTGGGATATTGCAAACAGTGTTGCGTTGGCGTTAGACAGTGAACCGGCTCATTCTCCAATGCACGTATCGGATCATGTTGTCACCCCTGCTATTGAGTCACAGCCGACTCCTGAGGTTGCACGTGTAAGTATGCCTGGTTGGATGACTCAATTTGGTCAAGTTGCCATGGCTGCCTGTGTTTCACTGGTTGTGATTCTAGGTGTGCAGCAATACAACGGTCAAAGCGGTGTGCAGTCAGAAAATGAACTACCAGTACTGCAAACTATTCCAGTGATTGGTAGTGCTGAGCCTGTAAGTTTGGCACAAGAGTCTATTGCCCCTTCTTCTAATGAAGCACAGTTGATGGAGCAACGTAAGCGTGTTAACGCGTTACTTCAAGATTACAGTATGCAATTGCGCCTCAATAGTGCAGTTATGAACGAAGAAGTCGCGCACTCTACTAAATCGGATCTAGAATGAAAAAAATCCTGATCAGTGTGCTGGCACTGTTCAGTTTGAATGGATACGCCGCCTCTGCAGAGGAAATCTCTGCTGAGGCGTTGTTGCATCAAATGAACGAAGCAAGCCAGCAATTGAGCTATGAGCTGTCATATATTCAAATCAAGAAAAACAGTATAGAACCTCTCCTTTACCGACATGGTCGCCGAGATGACAAGCAATTTGCTCGCTTGGTATACCTTAGCGGTCCTTCTCGTGAGGTTATTCGACGAGATAACGAAATAAGTTACTTTGAACCAGGAGTAGATCCATTTTCAATCGAATCTGGGGAAATGGTTGCACCTCTGATCCCATTGATCAACACCAATGTAACGGTGTTGGAAGATCACTACGATTTTGTAAAACTGGGTCGAGCGCGCGAAGCGGGCACGCCTTGCCAAGTCATTCGTATCGTCCCGAAAGATGGACAAAGATATTCTTATGTTCTTTGGGTCGATGAGCGCACTCACCTTCCTCTTCGTGCAGATTTAGTGGATCGTGATGGCGAAGTTTTGGAACAATATCGAACCATATCCTACGCAGTAAACGACAAGATTTTTGACTTGCTTGCAAGATTGGGTGAAGCTCAATTGCCTGACGCTATTTCATTGCCTGAAAGTGAAGCCAAAAGTTCGTTTTGGCAAGTGGGTTGGGTCCCTAATGGGTTTAAAGCAAATCCAATGAATCGATACAGAATGGGTATGACCAATAAAGTGGTTGAAAGCCAGATGTTTAACGATGGCCTTTTTAGCTTCTCTGTGTATGTATCTGAAAAAGATGACCTTTCTTTGAAGGGGCAACTGGTTCGCCAAGGTCGCCGTACTTTGCATAGCTTTGTCAGTGGTAATGTAGAGGTTTCTGTTGTCGGTGATATTCCTCCCTCAACGGCCAAACGTGTGGCACAATCAGTCACCATGACGGCTAACAAAACCCAGTAACTCATTATGATGACGGCACTAGCGACGGTGGTCGCAAGTCACACCTCCAAATCTGGATTTCGTATCCAATTGAGCTGCGAGCAACAAACCAGTTGCTCCAGCTGTTCATCTCAAAAAAGTTGCGGTACTGGCGTAGTATCGAAAGCTTTTGGCAATAAAGCGCACGCTTGGTATTTGGAGTCAAAGCAATCTTTAACTCCGGGGCAAGTTGTGGAGATCGGTTTGCCAGAAAAACAATTGTTGCAGTCGGCTGCTTTGATTTATTTGTCTCCCATCGCATTTTTGTTTTTAGGGGCGCTCTTAGGGCATTTCTGGCTTCAACCAATGTTAGGTTCTGGCGAGTTGGCTGTCATAGCCGCATCAGTGCTGCTTGCGTGGGTAGGAACCCTTTGCGCTAAGCATTGGACCGGTAAACTAGAGCGAGAATCTGAGGATAAAGTGTCCCTAATTCGCGTGCTAGGGAGTCCTTTGACAGGAATTGCTACATTTCCTGATAGCGACAAGCCCTGAAATTGGGTAGAATCTGCCAACTTGATCGAAATACCAACAAATGAACGGTATTTCTCCCATCCATTTTTGTAAGAGTTTAGTCACACCAACCTATGAAGCACATTCGTAATTTTTCGATAATCGCCCATATCGACCACGGTAAGTCGACCCTTTCAGACCGCTTAATCCAAGTTTGTGGTGGACTCAGTGATCGTGAGATGGAAGCTCAGGTTCTTGATTCCATGGATTTAGAGCGAGAGCGTGGCATCACCATCAAATCTCAGAGTGTGACGCTAAACTACACCGCAAATGATGGTGAAACCTACCAACTTAATTTCATCGATACCCCGGGGCATGTAGATTTTGCCTACGAAGTTTCCCGTTCATTAGCGGCTTGTGAAGGTGCGCTTTTGGTTGTCGATGCCGGGCAGGGCGTAGAAGCTCAGACCCTAGCAAACTGTTACACAGCCATTGAGATGGATCTGGAAGTGGTACCAATCTTGAACAAGATTGACCTTCCTGCAGCGGATCCAGAGCGTGTATCTGAAGAAATTGAAGAGATCGTCGGCATTGACGCTATGGAAGCGACACGTTGTAGCGCCAAAACCGGCATTGGTGTTGACGATGTTTTAGAAAACATTGTTGCTTCAATCCCAGCTCCAGAAGGTGACCCAGACGCGCCACTGCAAGCTCTTATTATTGATTCTTGGTTTGATAACTACCTTGGTGTCGTTTCTTTGGTTCGTATTAAAAATGGCGAGCTCAAGAAAAATGACAAAATCAAAGTCATGAGCACAGGGCAGATTTGGGGTGTAGATCGTTTAGGTATCTTTACACCAAAACAAGTCGATACCGATGTCCTTAGAACGGGTGAAGTAGGCTGGGTTGTTTGTGGAATTAAAGACATTCTCGGTGCTCCTGTAGGTGATACACTAACACTGGCAAAGCATGGCTCTGAAGTTGCGCTTCCTGGTTTTAAGAAAGTAAAGCCTCAGGTTTACGCTGGCTTATTCCCAGTATCATCAGACGACTATGAAAACTTCCGTGATGCATTAGGGAAACTGAGCCTAAACGATGCATCATTGTTCTACGAGCCAGAGAACTCAGCAGCACTTGGCTTTGGTTTCCGTTGTGGTTTCCTTGGCATGTTGCACATGGAAATCATTCAAGAGCGTTTAGAGCGTGAATACGATCTGGATCTGATCACGACCGCACCGACAGTAGTTTATGAAGTCGAAAAGACGGATAAAACGATGATTTATGTCGATAGCCCAGCTAAGTTACCCGCGATCAATGATATCGAAGAAATTCGTGAGCCAATTGCGCGCTGTAACATTTTGGTTCCCGCGGACTACTTGGGTAACGTAATCACACTGTGTGTTGAAAAGCGTGGTACTCAGGTGGACATGGTTTACCACGGCAACCAAGTCGCGGTAACTTACGATATTCCGATGGCAGAAGTGGTTCTGGATTTCTTTGACCGCCTAAAATCAACATCTCGTGGCTATGCTTCACTGGATTACAACTTCCAACGCTTTGAGCCATCGAACATGGTACGCGTTGACGTTCTTCTAAATGGTGACAAAGTGGATGCTTTGGCAATGATCACGCATCAGGCTCATTCACAGACACGCGGTCGTCAGCTTGTTGAGAAAATGAAAGAATTCATTCCTCGTCAAATGTTTGATATCGCTATTCAGGCGGCGATTGGTAATCACATTATCGCACGCTCAACAGTGAAGCAGCTTCGTAAGAACGTAATCGCAAAATGTTACGGTGGTGACGTGAGCCGTAAGAAGAAACTTCTGAAGAAGCAGAAAGAAGGTAAGAAGCGCATGAAGCAAATTGGTAACGTGGAACTGCCTCAAGAAGCATTCCTTGCCATTCTTCATGTAGGAAAAGATTAAACTTTTTCGTACTTTTACACTCAAACAAAGACTTAGGCAGAAAGGGTATCGGATACCCTTTCTTCTTTTTCACTAAAGAATACGAAGGGAAGTAAATGGCTAATACATTTTCACTCATACTTGTGATCGTTACATTAGTAACGGGCATTGTATGGGCGCTTGAAAAACTGGTCTTAGCGAAAAAGCGCCAAGAAAAACTGGGTGCGATTGAAGGTCAGACTCACGAAGGTCTCAGTACATCTTTGCAAGCGAAAGTGGCTGCCCAACCTTGGTGGGTAGAAAATAGTGTTTCTATCTTCCCTGTGATTACCTTTGTTTTGGTTCTGCGTTCCTTTATTTATGAACCGTTTCAGATCCCATCAGGTTCAATGATGCCGACGTTGCTCGTGGGCGATTTCATATTGGTTGAAAAATACGCTTACGGATTAAAAGACCCGGTATGGCGTACTCAATTGGTTGAAACGGGTAAACCTGAGCGCGGTGACATTGTGGTATTTAAATTCCCGCCTAACCCAGATATTGATTACATCAAACGTGTGGTTGGTCTACCGGGTGATGTGGTTCGTTACAGTGAAAAGAAAGAACTTTGTGTGCAGCGTCAAGGGGAATCAAGCTGTAATGCTATTGAAACGTCTAATGTGACAGAAAGTATTTTCCAAGATGAACGAATCGGTATTCCGATGATTCAGATTGATGAAAAACTGGGTGAAGAAACTCACCAAATTTTAGTGCATCCATTGACTCGCGACGACGTGAGAGCGTACCAGCCTCGCCCGGGTGTTCGTGAGTGGGTGGTACCACAAGGTCAGTACTTTGTTATGGGGGATAACCGTGACAACAGTGCCGACAGTCGTTTTTGGGGTTTTGTCCCTGAAGGCAATTTAGTAGGCAAAGCGGTCGGAATTTGGATTAGCTTTGAATTTGAACGAGATCAAGACAGTACGTTGCCGTCTTGGATTCCAACTGGTGTAAGGTTTAACCGCACCGGTGGCATACATTAATAGAGAGAGTATGAATACTCCTATCAGTAAATTAGAAAAACAGCTCGGTTATCAATTTAATGATGCTGGGCTGATCCATTTGGCGCTGACACATCGTAGCGCCAATGGTAAACACAATGAGCGTCTTGAATTTCTGGGCGATTCAATTTTAAGTTTTGTCATTGCTGATGATTTGTATCACCGCTTCCCGAAAGTGAACGAAGGTGATATGAGCCGCATGCGTGCAACATTAGTTCGTGGCAATACCCTTGCTGAACTAGGTCGAGAATTCGACTTGGGAGAGTACTTAAAATTAGGTCCAGGTGAGCTGAAAAGTGGCGGATTCCGTCGTGACTCCATTCTTGCAGATGCCGTGGAGGCAATCATTGGAGCCGTCTATCTTGACAGTGATCTCGAGATGGTTCGCAAGGTTGTCCTGAACTGGTATCACTCAAGATTGGTCGCCATTCAGCCAGGCGTATCGCAAAAAGATCCTAAAACGCGGTTACAAGAATTCCTACAAGGTAGAAGAAAACCTCTTCCTGCGTATTCTGTGACTAAAATTAAAGGTGAAGCACACAACCAAGAATTTACGGTGGCGTGTGAAATTGCAGGGCTGGATGAACCTGTTATCGGCAAAGGTACAAGTCGTCGCAAAGCGGAGCAAGCAGCGGCTGAATTAGCATTAGGACTTCTAACCAATGTCTGATGAAAAAGAATTTGATTTGGATGCGTATTTCGAATCTGACAAGCAGGAATCTTCAGCTGAAAACCAACATTGCGGATTCATCGCTATTGTTGGCCGGCCCAATGTAGGTAAATCAACGTTGCTCAACCAACTGTTGGGACAAAAGATTTCTATCACTTCTCGTAAACCACAAACGACGCGACATCGTATTATGGGAGTGGATACGGAAGGTGACTATCAAGCGATTTTTGTTGATACACCAGGGCTTCATATTGAAGAAAAGCGAGCAATTAACCGCTTAATGAACCGAGCTGCAAACAGCTCATTGAGTGATGTTAACTTAGTATTTTTCTTGGTAGATGGCACACACTGGACGAATGATGATGAGATGGTCTTCACCAAACTCAGCAAGGCAAACTTCCCAGTTGTGTTGTGTGTGAACAAAGTTGATAACGTAAAAGATCGCAACGAAGTGATGCTTCATATGCAGTCTTTGTCGGAAAAAATGGACTTTGTAGACGTCGTGCCCATTTCGGCGAAACACGACAAGAATATTGATGTGTTGCGTAAGCACGTGCGAGAGCGTTTGCCAAAAGCGACACACCACTTCCCAGAAGAATACGTAACCGATCGTTCTCAGCGTTTTATGGCATCTGAAATTGTCCGTGAGAAACTCATGCGTTTCACTGGTGAAGAGCTGCCTTATTCGGTAACTGTTGAGATCGAACGATTTGATTACAACCCTGAAACCGATGGCTTTCACATCAATGCATTGATCTTAGTTGAGCGTACTGGTCAGAAAAAAATGGTGATCGGGAAAGGTGGGGAGAAAATCAAAACCATTGGTCGAGAGGCCCGCCTTGATATGGAAGAGCTTTTTGAGCGCAAGGTTTACCTAGAAACGTGGGTAAAAGTAAAATCTGGTTGGGCCGATGATGAGCGAGCTCTTCGAAGCCTAGGTTACATTGATGACCTTTAAAGCCAAATTGGTGTAAGTTAGAAGGGAGTGTAATGCTCCCTTTTTTGTGTCTGCTATACGAGTTTTGTATTTGTGGACATAACACGCAATATTGTTATTCAAGGTTATTTCATGTTGTTCAAGGTTACTTAAGAGAGTCGTATATGTCTGATGGGTTACAGCGGTGCTTTGTTTTGCATCGTCGACCATACAGTGAAACCAGCCTAATTTTGGATGTGTTCAGTGAAGAGCATGGCCGTATGTCGGTTATGGCAAAAGGCGCTCGAAGCAAACGTTCCAACCTAAAAGGTGCACTGCAGCCATTTACGCCACTTTTAATGAAGTGGTCGGGTAAAGGAAGCATGCGGACATTACGCCAAGCTGAGCCCATTAGTCTTGGGCTTCCTCTTTCAGGTATACACCTCTATTCTGCAATGTATGTGAATGAGTTGATTGGTCGAGTGGTAGAAAGTGAAACGCCTTACCCTGCATTATTTCACGACTATTTACTCGCATTGACGGAACTGGCACAAGCCGAAAACCCAGAGCCAGCATTGCGGCGATTTGAGCTCGCTTTGCTCTCTTCCTTGGGTTATGGGGTCGATTTTATGCATTGTGCGGGAACTGGGGAAATGGTCGAGCCAGATATGACTTACCGCTATCGAGAGCAAAAAGGTTTCATTGCCAGTGTGAGGCGAGATAATCTGACATTCTTGGGAAACGAGTTAATTGCAATTAGTGAACGTCGCTTTACAACCAAAGAACAACTTAAAGCAGCAAAACGCTTTACACGTATAGCACTAAAGCCTTATCTTGGCGGCAAACCACTAAAAAGTAGGGAACTGTTTCTCCCAAGAACAGGCTTTCCCGGAGCACGGAGTATTGAAAAATGAGCTCAATTCTACTCGGGGTAAACATTGATCATATCGCCACTTTGCGAAACGCACGTGGAACCAAATATCCAGATCCAGTGCACGCAGCAGAAATTGCAGAACGTGCAGGTGCCGACGGCATTACCATTCACCTTCGCGAAGATCGCCGTCATATTGTAGATCGCGACGTCAGGATCCTACGTGAAACGCTTCAAACCAGAATGAATCTGGAAATGGCGGTGACAGATGAAATGGTCGAAATCGCGTTGCAAACTAAGCCTGAATACGTTTGCTTAGTGCCTGAAAAGCGTGAAGAACTTACAACGGAAGGCGGCTTAGATGTCGTTGGTCAGTTAGAAAAAATTAAGGCTGCGACACAAAAATTAACAGATGCAGGTATTAAAGTGTCTCTGTTTATTGATGCAGATCGTGAGCAAATTGATGCGTCAAAAGCGTGTGGTGCACCATACATTGAGCTTCACACAGGTCACTACGCAGAGGCGACGACGGAATGCGAGCAAACCAACGAGCTGAAAAAAATCGCAGCTGGTGCAAGCTATGCCGATAGTATTGGTATTAAAGTCAATGCAGGACATGGTTTGACGTACCATAACGTTGCACCTATTGCGGCATTACCAGAAGTGTATGAGTTGAATATTGGTCACTCTATTATGGGGCGCGCTGTTTTTGATGGCTTACATAAAGCAGTTGCCGATATGAAAGCCGTTATGCTTGAAGCTCGTCGCTAAAAGACATTTCTAATTTAGCCACCGCATTTATATTGTAGTGGCTCTTTCTCATCTTGTATTAGGGTCTGTTGATCTTTCGAGATGATTTTTGCAGCAATTTGTGGGGGATTTATACAAGGCAGAGCTTATTCGGTGTAGTCGCTCTACATCAATGAGCGATAACGCAGTAGAAATCATCCACAAATACTGCCCAAAGGGTTCGACTAGGCGTCCCCGCTCTATACCTTTTACTCTTTGTTGCAAGGTATTTGCTTAGAACGACTAAGCTACACACCTTACGCCGCGATTAAAAGGCATAGAACTCGAACAAAATTTAACCACGAAAGGTCAACAGACCCTAGCTTATCAGCGGAGAACTTATGCCTTTAGTAGGATTAGGAACGGATATTGCCGAAATAGATCGTTTCGAAAAATCCCTATCTAAACTTGGAGAAGCATTTGCGAAGCGCATTCTAACAGAGCCTGAGTTGGTTACGTTTCATGCGACAAAGCAGCAGTCTCGCTTTCTCGCCAAACGTTTTGCTGCGAAGGAAGCGGCATCTAAAGCATTGGGTACAGGAATTGCGAAAGGGGTTACCTTTCATGACTTTATTGTGTCTAATGACGCCAATGGAAAACCTGTACTTTCCCTTCATAATCAAGCATTAGTATACGCAACAAGTGCTGGTGTGACTCATATCCACCTTTCTATTTCTGACGAACGCCATTACGCGGTTGCTACTGTAATCTTTGAGCGATAACTCAATCACTGTTCTACACTCATATTAGTGGCGACCTAACCAGTTGAGCCAAATTATAATAATATGAGACGGGTGTATGAGGTTAACAGGGATAAGTTTACTATTTACATTGCTTTCTTCTTCGGTTCTTGCTGAAGACTGGAATTTCTCAGGGTTTGGCAATGTTGGCTATAGCTACGATACCAGCGACAGCTTTGGTTATATGCGTGATCTTACGCAAAAAGCCGATCCCGATAGTGATGGTTCATTTCTACCTGATTCCAAAATCGGCGCTCAGATAAACTACAACATCAATTTCGAATGGGATGTGACCGCTCAGTATGTTATCGCTGAGAGGGCGGGGGACGAGTTGCTGGATGGCTTAGAGCTTGCCTTCTTAGCGTATCGACCAACATCTGATTTTGACATTCGTGTAGGTCGAGTGGGGTACAACGTATTTTGGTTCGCTGACACACGTCGTGTCGATTATGGTCATCTTTGGGTGCGACTTCCTCAAGAAATATACAGCTGGATCCCTTTGCAAAATATCGATGGAATCGATTTCACCTATCGTTTCTATGTCGACGATGTCAGTTTTTCTACTGCTTTCCAATACGGTTCAACTCAAGCGACAACGGACTTACATGAGGGCTATGAACCCAACCGATTCTACAGCAACAGTGCGCTTTCATTGAGCTTGGTTGCAAATTGGGATATGTGGCGAGCACGCGCTTCCTTTGCTCAACTAAGAGTAGACTCTGATCTCCCACCACAAGTAAGTACATTAAAAGATGGCTTGCAAACAGTGGGTAGCTCGGGACTAGGCCCTATCAGCGATGAAGCCAATCTTCTGAATGAAAAAATGAGCGTGACTGGCGGTATGGTTAGATATGGTCAAATTGGGATTGAATACAATGATGGCACTTGGCATTTGTTGAGTGAACTTGTAAAGGTAAAAACCGATAAAGATTTGTTGCCTGAAGGGCAAGGAGGGTATATCAGTCTCGGTCGCCGGTTTAATGAGTTTACACCCTATATGATTCGGTCATGGTTTAACCCGGAAACTGACAAGTTGGAAGCACAATACGATTGGAGCATTTTACCTGATCCTCAGTTAGCGCAATTGCAGCAAGGGGCAATCACATCAATTAATGCCACTTTGATTAACCAATCCATATGGTCTTTTGGTACACGTTGGGATATCAGCGAGCAGATAAGTCTTAAGGCGCAAATTGATTGGGTTCATATTGAAGATACAGGGCATGGACTTTGGGCAACCAATTTACTAGAACCTAAACCCGAAACGAGGGTACAGGTGTACTCATTATCAGCCAGTTTCCTCTTCTAGGTGGTGAAATGAGATTGCTGAGTTTTGCCTTATTGTTGATGAGCCCTTATGCGTTTGCTGACCTTTATATTGTAGTCGGCGATCGCAGTGAGCTTGAAAGTATCACAAAAGAGCAACTCGCCGGGCTGTACCTTGGTCGAAGCAGAGGAAAGCTGAGTCGAAGAATCACGATTCTAGAGCGAAATGGAGAAGTGAGAGAATCATTTTATGAAGAGATCAGCGATCTGTCATTGAGTCAGGTAAACGCACACTGGGCAAAACTTAAATTCTCAGGTCGAGTACGTGCGCCCTTGGTTATGAAAAGTGAAGAAGAGTTAATAAAGCGTCTATTAAGAGATAAATCAGCTCTTGGATATGTACGGAACAAACCCTCGCATTCAAAATTAAAAGTGATTTTAACGATCAATGATGATGAATAGACAAGCGCTCGCCAATCGGCTTCTGGTTACTGTAATTTTGTTTTCGCTAATGTATTTAATATTGGCGGCAAGCTTCTTATCACTTTTTTATTTTGAGAGAGCGAGCTTGAACGTTAAGGGAATGGAAGAAAAGTTGGTGCTTACTGTCTCCAACTCAGCTTCCATTGCTCTGTATGTTGATAATCCAGAAATTGCTGACGAAGTGATGAGCTCATTACTTCTTCATGATGAGTTTAATGGCGTAAAACTGAAGGGGCTAGATGGTGTTGAGTTTAGCCTCTCTAAGCTTACGAGCAGCAATGAGCAGTGGAAAAACTTGACTCGATTTCCCTTGGTATCACCTGTGAAAGATGAAGTGATAGGGCACCTTCTTCTTGATGTTAACCAGAAATACTTAGACTCGGTAACACAAGAGAAAGTGTTTATTCAACTGGTTATGTTGGTCAGTCAGTTGTTGATGCTAATGGTGGTAACCGCGTTTGCTGTTCGTAAAGTAGTAGGTGCGCCTTTAAAGGAATTAGCTGAAAACTTATCTAAGGTAGAGCCTGGTCGAGACGACATGCTGCCTTACAATAATGAAAACCGAGACAATGAAATAGGCCTAGTAACTGCGAGCGTCAACCGCTTTGTGGAGGCTTCGCACCAAGCCATAGAAACTGAGCGAAATTTACGGGCCACCATTGAGCGAATGGAACGTCACTATCGCCACATATTTGAAACAACGCAAGTTGGTATTCTTGTGTTGGATAAGAACGGTCACTTGATCCATAGCAACCCCACGTTGTTTGGTCGCCTGATAAAAGAAAGCTTCGAGCTAACCGCTATCTTAGAAACTCAGCCATTCTTTGAGCATGTTTTCCAAAACCCAGAGCTGGCATGGCAAATGTCGGAACAAACTATTTCTAGTGGGGATGTGGCGGCTGGCGATCTGCGTATCAATAAAAAATACAACAATGAGCAATGGGTGCATTTACTGCTGTCTGCCCACAAGGATGAACACAGTGGTGAATGGATAATCGAAGGAATCATGTACGACATAACCATTCGAGTGCAAAAAGAGCGAGATACCATGTTACTCGCCTTAGAAGATAACCTGACTGGGCTAAAAAACCGTCGTGGTTGTGAGCGCTTCTTTGCTCGATTGGTAAGCCAAAAAGAGGCGGTTTACGTCGCCACCATGATGGTCGACTTAGACGGATTTAAAGACGTTAATGACACGCATGGCCATGCTGCGGGTGATGAAGTACTTTGTACTATTGCTCGGCGATTAAAGCGAGTCGCGAGAGGGCGACAGGATGTGATAGGGAGGTTAGGGGGAGACGAATTGCTCGTTATTTTAGCGTTAGAGCAAATGAACTCAGATGTGTTGACCGATATCGCTGAACAGATTGTTGAAATTTGCGCTCGATCTATAGAATTACCATCACGCTCTTCTGTGAATATAGGTGGCAGCGTCGGTGTCTCTTATGCACGTCTTGATGATATTGAGTTTGACGCGTTGCTCCAGCAAGCCGATGAGGCAATGTACCACGTGAAGCAAAACGGTAAGAATGGATACGCATTTTATCGCCCAGAGCTGCGCCGAGCATAACAAGGAGATTGGTTATGCTCGTGTGATATAGCGTCCAGAAGCGTTACTAAAACCAACGTCACTAAAATCAACTAAGCTATCGTAATCCTACTTGATATAATGCTGCGCGCTAGCAATGACCTTTTCCATTTCATCTTGAAGTTCAAACAGCTCCGGTTCGACAGTTTCTATATCTGAGCCGGATCTCAATGCCTTTTCGATTTCGGCGCAGACTTTTTTGAGCCTTGGTACACCGCTGTAAGAACAGCTACCATGGAGTTTATGAATGTGATGAATCAGTTGTTCATTATCTTGTTCGTCACCATTAATGACGCCTTCAACAAATTGATCCACTTCTTTAATGTAGTCAACCAGCATTTGCAGCATTTCACGAGCTAAGTCTTCTTTGTTTGCTGCTTGCTTCAATGCAAGATTCCAATCAATGATGACCGTGCTATTTCTTTCGTCTGCGGAGTGGTCTGGCTGAACTTGCTCGCTGATCTCCAACTTATCGACTTGGTTTTCGTCAGTATGCGGGCTCCAATGCACCAGTACTTGCTGAAGAATGTGCTCTTCGATTGGTTTGGTTAAATAGTCGTCCATTCCAGCTTTTAGAAGGCGATCTCGCTCGCCAGCCATGGCATGAGCGGTTACAGCAATGACAGGTGTATGAGAGTTAAGCTTGGTTTTCTTAACTTCCAGACATGCCATAACTCCATCCATTTTCGGCATTTGAATGTCCATCAAAACAATATCAAATGCTTGTTGCTGGGCAGCCGCGACGGCTTGTTCGCCATTACTGCATGTCACAACATGGTCCACTCTTTCACGTAGCAATGCTGCAATGAGCTTAAGGTTAGCTGGGTTATCGTCTACTGCCATGATTTTGAGCGGAAGCTTTTGTTGATGATCAACTGAATCAATAATAGGAAGAATCAGCTCTTGAGAAGAATGGTACTGTGTTAGCGCTTGCAATAACTTACGTCGCGACAGTGGTTTGGTGATGCACTGTACATGGTGCTCGGTAACCAATTGTTCTGATAATGCCAACTCGGTACTTGGTAAACCCAGTATTATGTTGTTTGCAATTTCTCGAGCCCTAGTTATCCACTGTTCAACAGACGTGATATCGCATTTTTGGTTTGGTGGCAGGTTTAACAACACGAACTCATGGTTTTCTATGTGCTCCGGCATGCTTGAACGATAGGTAACCAGCAGCCCTTCGTTAATCAACTGCTGTTGAATTACGGAGGCAGCTTGCATGTTTGGTTCAATCAGTAAGAGCTTTTTGCCTTTAAGTACTTGCGTGTCTACATCGCTGGCAACAGGCATATCACTGGTGGCTAAACGCAAGGTAAACCAGAACGTCGAACCTTGGTGTAGTCGGCTAGTTAGGCTGACTTCGCCACCCATCTGACCCACTAGCTTCTGAGTGATAACCAGACCTAATCCGGTTCCACCATATCGACGAGAGATACTGGCATCGGCTTGGCTGAATGCTTGGAATAGCTGCGCTTGTTGGCGCTCAGAAATACCAATCCCCGTGTCACGCACCATAAATTGCAATTCAATGGAGTCTTCTTTGAATGTGCGCAGCTCAACACTGATATCGATATTTCCGCGCTCTGTAAATTTGATGGAGTTACCAACAAGGTTTGTGAGTACTTGCTGAATTCGCAGCGGATCACCCACGACACCAGCAGGGATCTTAGGGTCAATCTTAAGTGTCAGTTCTAACCCTTTTTCATGCGCGCTGGTGGCTTGTAAGCTAGCAACCTCTTCAAGGCACTCTTGGAAATCGAATGGAATATTTTCTAGCGCCAACTTCCCTGCTTCAAGTTTCGAGAAATCGAGAATGTCATTGATGATACTCAGTAAGTTGTTGGCACTGCGCTCAATCGTTTGGAGGTAGTCCTGCTGGCTAGACGATAAGCGAGTTTTTAGCATTTGTCTGGTAAACCCAATCACACCGTTTAAAGGCGTTCTGAGTTCGTGAGACATATTTGCTAAGAATTCGGATTTAACTCGCGCGGCTTCTTGCGCACGTTTCTTCGCAATATCCAACTCGACGTTCTGGATTTCAAGTTGCTCAAGTGTTTCACGCAAATCTGATGTTGCCTGATCAATGCTGTGCTGCATTTCAACATGGTACTCAGACAGCGACATCGCCATCGCGTTGATGCCATTTTTCAAAGCATCCAACTCACCATGCATTTTCCCTTCGATCCGCACATCTAAATGTCCGCGCCGAATTCTATCCACCATGTTCTTCATATGAGTGATGGGTAAAGTAACATCACGCATTAAGCGGTAAGCAAACAGAGCAGACAGACCCAACCCCAAAATTAACACCAATAACGCGGCAAAAATTTCTTGGTATTGCTGCAATCGAACCGCAGATAAGTCGAGTTCAATCGCGATATAGCCCAACGCTTGATTGAGCTCGGTTTGAGGTCCGTTGGAATCCGCGTATTTTCCCTCTGCCAGAATGGGTGTGCGTATTACTAAGTCGGTGTCAACCAAATCAATTGTACTGAGTAATGGTATGGGCTGATCTTTTGGAAACGTCAACGACTCGAAATCGGGGTGGAAGTTAGATGTCACAAACAAATCATGATCGGATGTGAATACGGCAATACTCCGAACGATGTCGGAATTCTTTCGATGGGCGTAGCTTATTAATCGACGAACGGCTTCTCGACTGCGCTGATCCATACCGATTTCACTGGCGATAGCGATAGGTTCAATAATGCTTTTACCAGTTGAAATCAGTTGTGATTCAAGGTCGTTATAGCGATTAGACGTAAAGAAGGCGCTCAGCAATAGACCGACAATAAGAGTTGGGGCTAAGGTGAGGGTAATTACGCGTGCTCTTAAGCCGTATCGTGTCATGTTCTCATTACTGTCTGGATATGGGAAAATAGAAGCTAATGGCTCAAGCTTTCTTACATTACGTAAGAGTAGTCAAGCTATACAACCCATTATAAACGAAGAAACGGTTAGCTTAATCAAGTCTGCCGAATTCGACAATCTCTGAGGGGGGAAATAGTGACCCTGAATGAGAAAACACTGAAGCAAAATAGGCAATTACAGTATGGCGCGTTTTTATCAGCCAAAGAAAAAATCATCGGTTGAAACCAAGCATCAGGTTTTCAATATAGAAAAGCTCGATCATCACGGAGCGGGCATTGCTTACCACAATAAGCGCCCCGTGTTTATTGATGGCGTGTTGCCCGGTGAATCGGTTATTGGTCAGTTTACCGAGCAAAAAAGTAAATTTTCGCGGGCAAAACTCATCAAAATCAAGAAAGACAGTTCAGAGCGAGTCAGTCCGTTTTGCAAACACTACGATTCATGTGGTGGATGTAACCTACAGCATTTGGATCAAACCGCTCAAGTTGAGCACAAAAACCAGACTCTGCAACAGCTGATGAAAAAGTTTTCAGGTAGCGAGCTCGCGCTTGAAAAAGAAGTAACAGGCGCAAGTATGGGTTACCGCCGCCGCACTCGAATTAGTGTGCAGGTCGATAAAAAAACGCGTGAGCTGAATTTTGGCTTTCGTGAAAAAATGAGTAAGCGCATTGCGAATATTGATAGCTGCGCTGTGCTTGCCCCAGAACTTGAAGCGCTACTAAAGCCAACAAAAGCATTACTTAATGCATTTTCTCGAAAAGAAAGCCTTGGGCATGTTGAACTCGTAAAAGCAGACAACACTCTAGTATTTTTGCTTCGCCATACTTCTGAATTGAGTGACAAAGACCAGAAGCAGTTGATGGCATTTGCAGAAGAACACGCTCTTACCCTATATCTAATGCCAGCAGCAGATGTATTGAACAAGGTATCTGGCATACAGCCTTTCTATAAAGAAGCTGGGGTTGAATTGCCGTTTGAGCCAACAAACTTCATTCAAGTGAATGCTCAAGTGAACGAAAAAATGGTGGCTCAAGCCTTAACATGGTTGAACACACAGGCTGATGAGCGTGTGTTGGACCTATTCTGTGGGCTTGGTAATTTCAGTTTGCCGTTAGCGAAACAAGCGGGCGCTGTCATTGGCGTGGAAGGTGTTCAAGATATGGTGGATGTTGCCACAAACAATGCGACCTTAAACCAGATCAACAACGTCCAGTTTTATCAGGCTAACTTAGAAGAAGACATGTCTAAAGCGCCTTGGGCAAGTGAACGATTTGATAAAATATTGCTTGATCCCGCACGCGCAGGTGCAGCCGGTATTGTCGACCAACTTTCGCGATTAGGAGCGAAAGCGGTCGTGTATGTTTCCTGTAATCCTGCTACGCTTGCACGTGACAGTCAGAGCTTACTTGAACAAGGCTACAAACTTAAAAAAATCGGGATGCTTGATATGTTTCCCCATACCAGCCATTTAGAAAGCATGGCGCTATTTGAAAAAGATTAACTTCACGCATACTAGGTCAACAAACCCTAATATCGGCTAAAGCACGGCAACGTTCCGCTGCTTGGATATTTTGCTGGAGAATCGACAGGTGACTTACCTGTATGTCTGTTGCTAGATAGGAAAGAAACATGGTCGCTGTACGCGGTGCACATTTAAATACTGAAGAATTTGAATTAGACAGTTGGATAGCCAGCTTAAAACAAGATGAAAAAACCAGCCATAAATTGCTGGCGGTTTATCGTCACTGTGAAGAAATTCTTAGTGATGAACCTCAAGCGCAACTATTGCTGTGGCGCGGTCGAGAGATGATCGAAATCCTCATCACCTTGTCTATGGATGCGCCGACGCTCATTTCTGCTCAGTTATTCCCCGTGGTCACATCCGGCTTTTATGACCGCGAAGAGTTAACAGAAAAATATGGCAAAGAGATATTAAAGTTGATCGATGGTGTCGAAGAAATGGCGGCAATCGGTCAACTCAATGTCACACTGGATGGATCGGCAGCGTCTGGGCAAGTTGATAACGTACGACGAATGCTTCTCGCAATGGTTGACGATTTTAGATGTGTCGTCATTAAGCTATCTGAGCGGATTTGTAATTTACGCGAAGTGAAAGACGAGTCTGATGAAGTGCGCCAAGCAGCGGCGAAAGAGTGTGCCAATATATACGCACCCTTGGCCAACCGCTTGGGGATTGGTCAGCTAAAGTGGGAGATTGAAGATTACGCCTTTCGCTATAAGCATTCAAAAACCTACAAACAAATTGCCAAACAACTGTCAGAAAGACGCATTGTTCGTGAACAGTACATTGATGATTTTGTCACGGATCTATCCAAAGAAATGAAAGTCTGCAGTATCAATGCAGAAGTCAGTGGTCGTCCTAAGCACATTTACAGTATTTGGCGAAAAATGCAGAAAAAGAGCTTGGCTTTTGATGAGCTCTTTGATGTTCGAGCAGTACGAATAATTGCCGACAAGCTGCAAGATTGCTATGCCGCTTTAGGAGTTGTACACACCAAATACAAGCACTTACCGAGTGAATTTGATGACTACGTTGCCAACCCGAAACCTAATGGCTACCAGTCTATTCATACGGTGATATTAGGACCAGAAGGCAAAACCATTGAGATTCAAATCCGAACCAAGCAAATGCATGAAGATTCGGAGCTTGGAGTCGCGGCGCACTGGAAATACAAAGAAGGCGCCTCAAGTGGTCGCAGTGGCTATGATGAGAAGATCACATGGTTACGTAAACTTCTGGACTGGCAGGAAGAAATGTCCGATTCTGGTGAAATGCTGGATGAATTGCGAAGCCAAGTCTTTGATGATCGCGTTTATGCCTTTACCCCACGAGGTGATGTGGTCGATTTACCAATGGGCGCAACGCCGCTTGATTTTGCTTACCACATTCACTCAGAAGTTGGGCATCGTTGTATTGGTGCGAAGGTGGCGGGTCGAATAGTACCGTTTACTCACAAACTCACCATGGGCGACCAAGTTGAAATCATTACATCGAAAGAGCCTAACCCTTCTCGCGACTGGTTAAACCCATCGCTAGGGTTCGTGCACTCAGGTCGTGCGCGAGCCAAAATTAATGCATGGTTCCGTAAGCAAAGCCGAGAGAAAAACCTCGAAGCAGGGCGTGAAATCTTGGAAACCGAATTAGCGAAAATCGGTGCATCCCTAAAAGATGCCGACCAATATGCGCTGAAACGATTCAATGTGAATACGCCAGACGAGCTCTATGCCGGTATCGGCAGTGGTGATTTGAGAATCAATCAAATCGTCAATCACATCAATGCATTGGTGAACAAACCCACCGCCGAAGAAGAAGACCAACAAGCGCTAGAGCGCCTTCAGGAAAAAGAGAACAAAGCCCCAGCTCAAAGTCGCCCGAAAAAGGACGCAGTGGTTGTTGAAGGTGTGGACAACCTGATGACGCACCTAGCGCGTTGCTGCCAGCCCATACCGGGCGATGAAATCTCAGGTTACATCACTCAAGGGCGTGGTATTTCTGTTCACCGAAGCGACTGTGAACAGCTTGAGGAGCTAAGGCACCATGCGCCAGAGCGTATCATTGATACCGTCTGGGGAAGTGGTTTCGTCGGTTCCTACATCATTACAGTTCGGGTTGAAGGTCTAGAGCGAGGCGGCTTGCTAAAAGATATCACCACCTTGTTTGCAAACGAGAAAATCAAAGTCACCAGCATGAAAAGCCGGACGGATTACAAAAAGCAAATGTCGATAATGGATTTCGATTTAGAAGTCACCAATGTGGAAATATTTACGCGGGTGACGAAGCGAGTTGAGCAGATCAAGGATGTGATGTCGGTGAAACGTTTAGGCTAACTTTCACTTCGCATTTGCCATTTTTACTGCGTTAACGGCGCTCATTCGCTCCATCACATAGCCAGCTATGCTCAGGAGTCTCACTCGCTTGTTGCCTTGTTAAAACGGCAACTGCTTTGCGAAAGGGAGCAGTAAAATGAAAGGCGAGCAGTTATATTGCTCGTCTTTTTCTTTATATAACTTTGTCAAAGGAACAGAAATGAGTCATCCAATTGAACAGCTTAAGCAAATTATGGTGCAACTAAGAGATCCGGAAGGGGGCTGTCCTTGGGACTTGAAGCAAGACTTTGACAGTATTGTGCCTCATACCATTGAAGAGACATACGAAGTGGTGGATGCCATCCATAAGCGTGATTGGAGCAACTTGAAAGAAGAGTTGGGTGATTTGCTGTTTCAGGTCATCTTCTACAGTCAATTGGCAAAAGAGCAAGATTTGTTCGATTTTGATGATGTTGTGAAAGGGGTGAATGAAAAACTGACTCGACGTCATCCACATGTTTTTTCAGATGCAGAATTTGGCAGCGACGCTGAAATAAATGCGAATTGGGAGCAAGAGAAAGCCAAGGAAAAAGCGGAGAAAGGCATTTCTGAGGAGAGTATTCTCGACGCTGTACCCACGTCTTTACCTGCGATGTCCCGTGCAAACAAAATCCAGAAAAAATGCGCCCAATACGGATTTGACTGGAAAACGCTAGGTCCCGTCGTTGATAAGGTTCAAGAAGAAATCGATGAGGTCATGGAAGAAGCGCTGCAAGTCACGCCCGATCAAAATTTAGTGGAAGAGGAATTGGGTGACTTACTCTTTGCTGTAGTCAATTTCTCTCGTCATTTGAACGCAAACCCTGAATCTGCGCTCAGCAAAGCCAACACCAAATTTGAACGCCGCTTCAGGCTGGTGGAAGAGAAAGTACAAGCGGAAGGCAAGGTTCTTGGGGAGTGTTCTCTTGAAGAACTCGATACGCTTTGGGACGAAGTTAAAGTGGATGAAAAAAGAAAAAGCGGATAATTCACTGGTTCTACCAATGCTGAAAAACACGAATTTCTTTTGCAGTAGCACGTAAAGTTATCTAACGTATTGAAGATTGCTCATTTGATTTGAAGCAAAAAATAAAAATATTGAGTGTGATAAGTTTCACGTTGTGGCGGTAACGGCCTTCTGGTATATTTGCATCCCGTCCAGAAGAATTCCATTTCCCTCATTCAACCAATTTCAGGTTAAACATGACGACAAATTACATTTTTGTTACTGGTGGGGTTGTATCCTCTCTAGGTAAAGGTATTGCAGCAGCTTCTTTGGCCGCTATTCTTGAAGCTCGTGGTCTTAAAGTGACTATGATGAAGCTTGACCCTTACATCAACGTTGATCCAGGCACAATGAGCCCTACTCAGCATGGTGAAGTGTTCGTCACGGAAGATGGCGCAGAGACAGACCTAGACCTTGGTCACTATGAGCGTTTTATTCGCACCAAGATGACTAAGCGTAACAATTTTACTGCAGGTCGTGTTTATGCAGATGTTCTACGTAAAGAACGTCGTGGCGATTACTTGGGTGCGACTATTCAGGTTATTCCTCACATCACCAACTCAATCAAAGATCGCGTAATTGCAGGTTCTGAAGGTCACGATGTGGCTATCGTTGAAGTGGGTGGCACAGTAGGTGACATTGAATCTCTACCGTTTATGGAAGCCATTCGTCAGCTAGCTGTTGAATTAGGCCGTGAGCGTGCGATGTTTATGCACCTGACTCTCGTTCCTTACCTTGCAGCGGCAGGCGAAGTGAAAACCAAACCGACTCAGCACTCTGTTAAAGAGCTGCTGTCTATCGGTATCCAACCAGACATTCTTGTTTGCCGCAGTGATCGTATCATTCCTGCAAACGAGCGTAAGAAGATTGCCCTTTTCTGTAATGTGTCAGAAAAAGCGGTTATCTCAATGAAAGATGTAGATTCTATCTACAAAATCCCTCAGTTAATTAAAGCTCAAGGTCTTGATGATCTTGTGTGTACTCGTTTTGGCATAGATGCTCCAGAAGCGGATTTGTCTGAATGGGAACAGGTTATTTACGAAGAAGCGAACCCAACAGCAGAAGTTACCATCGGTATGGTGGGTAAGTACATCGAACTTCCGGATGCCTACAAATCGGTTAACGAAGCGTTGAAACACGCAGGTCTTAAAAACCGTCTAAGCGTGAAAATCAAATACGTAGATTCTCAAGACGTCGAGTCCAAAGGTGAAGAAGCCCTTGAAGGTTTAGATGCTATCTTGGTTCCTGGTGGATTTGGCGATCGTGGTATCGAAGGAAAAATCCGTGCTGCGCAGTATGCACGTGAAAACAAGGTGCCTTACTTAGGTATTTGTTTGGGTATGCAAGTCGCATTGATCGAATACGCACGTAATGTCGTGGGTATGGAAGGTGCGCATTCAACAGAATTTAACAAAGAGACACAGTACCCTGTGGTAGGTTTGATCACTGAGTGGGTTGATGGTGAAGGTAAAGTTGAAGAACGTACCGAAACTTCAGATCTTGGTGGTACTATGCGTCTCGGTTCACAGCTTTGTCACTTAGCGAAAGGGACAAAAGCACGTGAAATGTACGGTAGCGCAACGATTCATGAGCGCCATCGTCACCGTTATGAAGTGAACAACAATCTTCGTCCACAAATCGAAAAAGCAGGTCTAAAAGTATCTGGTTTGTCAGCAGACAAGAAACTGGTCGAAGTGATTGAGAATCCAGCTCACCCATGGTTTGTAGCGGCTCAATTCCACCCAGAGTTCACTTCAACACCTCGCGATGGTCACCCACTATTCGCAGGTTTCGTAAAAGCGGCTGGTGAATTCCAGCGTGACGAATTAGAGAAGTAAAAGGATACGGGTAGTCGCGAACGCAGTGCGGCTACCCTTTAAATTTGACATTTATATTTGAACGAGAGGAAACATTAATGTCTAAGATCGTTAAAGTTCTAGGTCGTGAAATCATCGACTCACGTGGTAACCCAACTGTAGAAGCTGAAGTACACCTAGAAGGCGGTTTCGTAGGTATGGCGGCTGCACCATCAGGCGCATCTACTGGTTCTCGCGAAGCTCTTGAGCTACGTGACGGTGACAAAGCACGTTTCCTAGGTAAGGGTGTTCTTAAAGCAGTTGACGCTGTAAATGGTCCAATCGCTGAAGCTCTAGTTGGTAAAGACGCGAAAGCTCAAGCTGACGTTGACGGCATCATGATCGACCTAGACGGAACAGAGAACAAATCTCAGTTCGGTGCTAACGCTATCCTAGCGGTATCTCTAGCGAACGCTAAAGCAGCTGCAGCAGCGAAAGGCATGCCTTTGTTCGAGCACATCGCTGAGCTAAACGGCACTCCTGGTCAATTCTCTATGCCTCTACCAATGATGAACATCATCAATGGTGGTGAGCACGCAGACAACAACGTTGACATCCAAGAGTTCATGATCCAACCAGTTGGTGCTAAGACTCTTAAAGAAGCGCTACGTGTAGGTGCTGAAGTATTCCACAACCTAGCTAAAGTTCTTAAGTCTAAAGGCTACAGCACTGCAGTTGGCGATGAAGGTGGTTTCGCTCCTAACCTTAAGTCTAACGCTGAAGCACTAGAAGTTATCGCAGAAGCTGTTGCTAATGCTGGTTACGAGCTAGGCAAAGACGTGACTCTAGCTATGGACTGTGCTGCATCTGAGTTCTTCGACAAAGACGCTGGCATCTACAACATGAAGGGCGAAGGTAAGACTTTCTCTTCTGAAGAGTTCAACCACTACCTAGCTGAGCTAGCTAACCAATTCCCAATCGTTTCTATCGAAGATGGTCTTGACGAGTCTGATTGGGCTGGCTTCAAGCACCAAACTGAACTACTAGGTGACAAGCTTCAACTAGTAGGTGACGATCTATTCGTTACTAACACTAAGATCCTAGCGGAAGGTATCGAGAAAGGCGTTGCTAACTCTATCCTTATCAAGTTTAACCAAATCGGTTCTCTAACTGAGACTCTAGCTGCAATCAAGATGGCTAAAGACGCAGGTTACACAGCTGTAATCTCTCACCGTTCTGGCGAAACTGAAGACGCAACTATCGCTGATCTAGCGGTAGGTACTGCTGCAGGTCAAATCAAGACTGGTTCTATGAGCCGTTCTGACCGTGTTGCTAAGTACAACCAGCTAATTCGTATCGAAGAAGCTCTAGGTGAAAAAGCACCTTACAACGGTCTTAAAGAAGTTAAAGGTCAAGCTTAATTCTTAACTGAATTAAACGCTTAGCTTTCATGCTTTAAAAAATGCCTCGCACGTGCGGGGCATTTTTGTATCTGCTTGACCAAACCTCTGCCGTTCTCTTCGCTCTAACCGCCTGAATATGGTATATATGCCCCTACGTTTTTTTCTTGGATGACGCCATGCGATTCTTTGCCATAGTCTTAGTCGGATTACTGATTGCTTTGCAATATGCTGTTTGGTTCAGTAAGAATGGCGAGCTAGATCTAGCGACAACTCAAAGAGACATCGCCATCCAAGAAAAGGTGAATGAGAAGCTGCGTCAGCGCAACCAAGAAATGTTCGCGGAAATTGATGATCTTCGCCAAGGTTTGGATGCCATCGAAGAACGAGCTCGAAATGAGCTAGGGTTAATTAAAGATGACGAAACTTTCTTCCGTATTATTGGTGAAGAAAGCAGTTCCAGATAATCAGATAAAGTAATGACAAAAACAGATTCTCAAACAGGTTCTCATGCAGATGGTGTGATAGCCATCGTTCCAGCGGCCGGTGTTGGTAGCCGCATGCAAGCGGATTGCCCCAAACAATATCTCACTATTGGTGATCAAACCATATTAGAGCACACGGTTCGCCTTCTTCTTTCTCATCCAATGATCGTTCATATCGTGATAGCAGTGAGCGAAAATGATGAGTATTTTTCTGACCTTGCTATTGCGGAACACTCGAAAATAACACGAGTAGTGGGCGGGATTGAGAGAGCTGATTCGGTTCTTTCCGGATTGAATTATATAAATACTCACTTTGAACATATCGAGTGGGTTCTAGTACATGATGCGGCGCGTCCATGTATCACACATGGTGATATTGATAGGCTTATTACGACATGTAAAGAGCATACTATTGGTGGCATTTTGGCTGTGCCTGTCAAAGACACCATGAAGCGCAGTGATTCTAGCCAACAAATTAAAAGTACAGTGGAACGTGAAAACCTGTGGCATGCACTAACACCACAAATGTTTCGCTGTAAAAAGTTGCAAGAGGTTCTTAATGAGGCACTTGTACAAGGTGCGCTTATTACAGACGAGGCCTCGGCTATGGAGCGATGTGGTTATCAACCTCTATTAGTAACAGGTCGCTCTGACAACATTAAGATTACTCAACCAGAAGATTTAGCACTCGCTGAGTTCTATCTGAGCCGGAATGATTAAGGAACACAAAATGATTCGAATTGGACACGGTTTCGACGTGCATAAATTTGGTGGTGAAGGACCAGTTATCATTGGTGGGGTCAAGGTGCCTTACGAGTTTGGCCTTGTTGCTCACTCCGATGGTGATGTGGCGCTCCATGCTCTATCCGATGCACTACTTGGTGCTATCGCTGAAGGTGATATTGGTCGTCATTTTCCTGATACCGATGATAAATGGAAAGGTGCAGATAGCCGTGCATTGTTGCGAGACGTATACCGCCTAGTTAAAGAAAAAGGCTATGTCATTGGCAACGTCGACGTCACGATAATTGCTCAAGCGCCTAAAATGGCACCTCACATTAACGCAATGTGTGAATCTATAGCAGAAGATCTAGAAACCGATATCAGCAACGTTAATGTGAAAGCGACGACGTCTGAACGTCTTGGTTTTACTGGTAGAAAAGAAGGCATTGCGACAGAAGCAGTAGCTTTAATCATCAAGAAGTAAATTATGAACGATATTCTCGCCCCATTTGCGTATTCGAATGGAAAGCCTCAAGCCGAGGCAAAGCTGAAAGCACAGCCGCAACATTTTGTTGTGAAAGAAGACTTGGGTTTTTCATTTACAGGTGCTGGAGAGCACTTAATGTTGCTAATTCGAAAAACAGGTGAAAATACCAGTTTTGTTGCGAATGAATTGGCTAAAGCATGTGGCGTGAAATCAAAAGACGTCAGCTGGGCAGGCTTAAAAGATAGACATGCCGTGACGGAACAATGGTTAAGTGTCCACTTGCCAAAAGGCGATACTCCCGACTTTTCAGCATTTCTAACGCAGTATCCCAGTATCGAAATTCTCGACATCACCCGTCATAACAAAAAATTAAGACCGGGAGATTTGAAAGGCAATTTCTTTGAGATAACGCTGACACAAGTCACGGATATTCCTAGTGTGGTATCGCGTTTGGACAATGTTGCTCGCCATGGCGTGCCAAACTACTTTGGTGCGCAACGCTTTGGACGTGATGGGAACAACGTAGAAGAAGCTCGACGTTGGGGACGTGAAAATGTGCGCACTCGCAATCAAAACAAGCGCAGCTTGTATCTTTCTAGTGCACGCTCGTGGATATTCAATCACATTCTTTCCAAGCGAATTGAATCGGGTGTGTGGCAATCACCACTCATTGGCGACATCCTTTTAAACGCAGAAGGTACGTTCAAAGTGACAGAAGCCAATCTTGCAGACAGCAAGAAACTTGTTTCTGACGGTGAAGCCGAGATAACGGCAGCCATGGCAGGTGATAACGCTTTGCCAACATCTGATGTTGTATTGGACTTAGAGCAGCCTTGCTTGGACGCTGAGCCTGATTTGATGGCGCTTATTCGTGGCAACAGAATGCGGCATGAACGTCGAGCAGTGCAGCTTTTCCCGAAAGAATTGCTGTGGGATGTACAGGATAATGAGATCGCACTCAAATTCTGGTTACCTTCTGGATGTTTTGCTACTTCTATTATGCGTGAATTGGTGAATGCTGAGGAAGAAGAGCGTCAATTTTCGCCTTCTTAGGATTCGAAACAGAGAGTACTAGCTTAAAGTACACTCAACCTTGATAGCGCATAATCTTCGTAGCGTATTAACCCTTTCGGTATTGGGTAGAGATATAGATGAAAATATTATTGAGCAATGATGATGGTGTTCATGCTCAAGGCATACATGAACTAAAGCGTGCATTGTCAGATATTGCTGACGTTATTCTTGTTGCTCCAGATCGGAATCGTTCCGGTGCTTCCAACTCCCTGACACTTGAAATACCTCTGCGTGTCATCGAATTAGAAGAAAACGTATATTCAGTGCAAGGAACACCAACGGACTGTGTGCACTTTGCGTTGAATGAATTGTTGAAAGAAGATAAGCCGGACCTTGTTGTCTCTGGTATAAACCATGGTGCAAACTTAGGTGATGATGTTCTGTACTCAGGAACCGTCGCAGCGGCGATGGAAGGTCACTTTCTTGGGGTTCAGTCGATCGCAATATCGTTGGCGGGCAAGCATCATTTTGAAACCGCTGCACATGTCGCAAAACAATTGGTTGAGCAGCATCTTAGCCATCCTATTCCGACCAATCGATTGATTAATGTGAATGTTCCAGATATTCCGATTCAAGATCTTACGCCTTTCGAAGTGACAAGACTTGGGGCTCGCCATCATGCAGAAGACATGATTAAGCAGAGCGATCCAAGAGGGCATGAAATTTATTGGTTAGGTCCTCCTGGAAAAGAACAAGATGCAGGGGAAGGAACCGACTTCCATGCAATTTCAAATCGATTAGTGTCTATAACGCCGCTCCAAGTAGACTTGACGGCGCATGAATCTTTACCAAGCATGGAGCATTGGTTAAAGGGGAATAGGTAGATGAGTCATCCGCAAGCCAATAAATTAATTGAATTTTTACAGGGAATGGGTATCCAAGATATCAATGTATTGGATGCCATTCGACGATTGCCAAGAGAATCCTTTGTTTCACAAGCAATGATGCATCAGGCTTATGATAACAACGCATTGCCCATTGGAGCAGGACAGACAATATCTCAGCCCTACATTGTGGCAAAAATGACTGAACTCCTAAATCTTCGTACTGACAGTAAGGTACTTGAAGTGGGGACGGGATCGGGGTATCAAACTGCAGTATTGGCCCAACTGGTGGATCATGTCTATTCTATTGAGCGTATTAAGTCGTTGCAGTGGGACGCTAAACGTAGGTTGAAGCAACTGGATATCTATAATGTTTCGACCAAACATGGTGACGGTTGGAAAGGCTGGGCAGCAAAAGCGCCATTTGATGCCATTATTGTTACAGCCGCAGCCAGTGAAGTTCCAGCAGCACTAGTGGACCAGTTAGATGAAGGGGGGATCTTAGTGATCCCTGTCGGCGAAGCCGAACAAACCTTGATCAAAGTACAAAAACTTAACAACGAGATAGTTACAGAAGTAATTGAAATTGTTAGATTTGTACCATTGGTTGCGGGTGATTTAGCTTAAAGGGTATTGAGTGTCACTGAAAAAAACAGCTTCGCTTTTTCAAATAATTCTCGCTACTACTCTGGTAGGATGTGCAGCGCACAGCCCTGCACCAGTTTCTAGCCTAGGGAAGAATTATGAGCAAGTAGAACGTGGCAGCTATCGTGGTAGCTATTACGAAGTCGAAAAAGGTGACACTCTATATTTCATTGCTTATGTAACGGGCAAGGACGTTAATCAACTCATTAAATACAATAGACTTTCCTCTCCTTATACGATTCACCCCGGCCAAAAAATCCGATTATGGCAACCTGCTTATGTCGCCCCAGATTTAGCTGGCTCAGGTTCTGACTCTGTTAAAGTAGCGGCAGTGACTACTGCATCGGCAGCAACAGCGGCTACAGCTGGGGCAGCAACAGCGACAGCTGCAAGTGTTCCCAAATCAAAAGCGAGTGAGCCGAAAAGGAAAGAAAAGCCACCGGTTAAAAAAGAATCAACAAAGAAGCTTGATCAATCTAGATCAAAGGAGTATGTTGAAAATAAAAGTAAACAGGTTGTTAACAAACCTGTTAAGACAACAAAAAAGAATAATACTAAGATTTCTAAGTGGTTATGGCCTACTAAGGGTCGAATCACAAAAGGTTTTTCCACAGGAGAGCAGGGAAATAAAGGGATAGACATTGCGGGACAGCGAGGTCAATCCATAGTCTCTACTGCGGAAGGAACAGTCGTTTATTCAGGTAACGCACTGCGCGGATATGGCAATCTTGTCATCGTCAAACATAATGACAACTACCTCAGTGCTTATGCCCATAATGAACGCTTGCTAGTAAAAGAAGGACAAAGTGTAAAAGCTGGTCAGAAAATCGCAACAATGGGTTCATCTGGCGCCAACAGTGTTCGTCTACACTTCGAAATTCGCTATCAGGGAAAGTCAGTGAATCCTAAGCGCTACTTGCCCTAGTTACAATTCAACGACATTGATAGTAGTAATGTCTTGCGAACTCGCCAGGGGGAGGCACTATGAGTATCAGCAATGCAGTAACGAAAGTCGAAGAAGAGTTTGAAGTAGAAGCGGTTGCAATGGAACAACCTGCCGCAGAAACAAGAGCTCTGACACCTGAAAAACAATCTGAGCAAAAAGAAGACTTTGAAGTCACATCGAAAAGCTTAGATGCCACTCAACTTTACCTAGGAGAAATTGGTTTTTCTCCACTGCTTACCGCCGAAGAAGAAGTTTTGTATGCGCGTCGCGCACTTCGCGGTGACGAAGCTGCCCGCAAACGAATGATCGAAAGTAACCTGCGATTAGTTGTGAAAATTTCACGCCGTTACGGTAACCGTGGTCTTGCACTACTCGATCTTATCGAAGAAGGTAATTTAGGTTTAATCCGTGCAGTAGAGAAATTTGATCCAGAGAGAGGTTTCCGATTCTCAACTTACGCAACTTGGTGGATCCGTCAAACCATTGAACGGGCGTTGATGAATCAAACAAGAACCATTCGACTGCCCATTCACGTTGTAAAAGAGCTGAATATTTATCTTAGAACAGCTCGAGAGCTTTCTCAGAAGCTTGATCACGAGCCGACGGCTGAAGAAATCGCACAAAAACTGGATAAACCTGTTGATGACGTGAGTAAGATGCTTCGTCTTAACGAGAGAGTCAGTTCTGTGGATACGCCAATTGGTGGCGAAAGTGAAAAAGCACTACTCGACATCATTCCAGACATAAATAACTCTGATCCTGAAGTTTGTACGCAGGATGACGATATAAAACATTCTCTAATTGACTGGCTTGATGACCTGAATCCTAAGCAGAAAGAAGTGCTTGCACGACGTTTTGGTCTTCTTGGCTATGAACCGTCCACTTTGGAAGAAGTGGGACGAGAAATCAATCTAACTCGTGAACGCGTTCGTCAGATCCAAGTTGAAGGCCTTCGCCGTTTAAGAGAGATCTTAGTGAAACAAGGGCTGAACATGGAATCACTATTTAATGTCGAAAACGACTAGGCGTTGAAATGTGAAGGAAGAGCTGCCAATGGCAGCTCTTTTTGTTTGCCCATAGAATTTGTATTTTTGGGATCTAAGTAGTCTTATTTTGTTAACACTCCTAATGTATTCATTGAATGTATGTTTGATTTGGGTTTAATTTTTAAGCAAAATGTTTTGCGATATTAATAAAAAAGATTCAAAGGACTTTAATGAAACGTTTAATTCTTCCCACTATTGTATCGGCTTTAGTTTTAACAGGATGTTCTTCCACGCAACAAAATCAAATTGTTAAGGATATTAGCAATTCAACGATTGACGCGGTGTTTGGTGGTTCTTCGTCATCTACAGATAACGCAGTTACAGAAACACGTTCAACTCAAAAGACGGCGTTTTACATTACCGAGGCAACCGTTCATTCCCCCGATTTTGGCAGAGTGTCGCTATCTAAAGCGAAAAACCCCAAAGGGTTAACTGAAGTGAAATTTGGTAAATCGATCCATTTGGACAGTGGCGGAGAGTTGAACGCGAAAATGTACTTGTTCCCAATTACGGCTGAAGGTTACATTGTTGATAAGCCAGTGACTTTCCATCGAATGAGTGCATTAGCGGTCGTCAATAGCGGTCGCTACTATGTAAAAGCGGAAGCGTATGCAGGAAACAAGCTTGCAGCAACGGGCTACGTGGACGTAGAAAGAGGGGTAACAAATAAGGTGAATCTTTCTTTCGAATAATGAATGTTAAGGGCGAGAATATTCTCGCCCTTTTTACGTTTCAAATCGCAACCGCTTCTTCAATTACAGCCGCTTCTTCAGTTATAGCATTTTCTTCAATCGATATAACGCATCCAATGCCTGTCGTGGGGTAAGATCATCCGGAGCGATATCGGCAAGTGCCAATTCAACATCGCTTGGTTCTGGAATCAAACTCAATTGATTTGCTACATCCACTTGGCTAGGGGAGTTGGGTTGTTGGTTGCTCAACTGTTCAAGTTGATTCAATTTAGCGCGTGCATTTTTAATGACGGTTTTTGGTACACCGGCCAAACTCGCAACCGCCAAACCATAAGATTTGCTCGCGGCACCTTCTTGAACAGCATGCATAAAGGCAATGGTGTCACCATGTTCGACAGCGTCTAAATGCACGTTAGCCAATGCTGGCAACTGGTTTGGAAGTTCGGTTAGCTCAAAGTAGTGTGTTGCGAATAAGGTCATCGCGCCAATGTTATTTGCCAGCCATTCCGCACTTGCCCATGCTAGCGATAACCCATCATAGGTACTGGTTCCGCGTCCAATCTCATCCATCAAAACCAAACTGCGTGCCGTGGCATTATGGAGAATGTTGGCGGTTTCAGTCATCTCGACCATGAAGGTTGAGCGACCAGAAGCTAAATCGTCGGATGCGCCAATTCGGGTAAAAATTCTATCTGTTGATCCGATAACAGCGGATTCAGCTGGTACATAAGAACCAATGTGCGCCATTAGCGTGATTAACGCAGTTTGACGCATATAGGTGGATTTACCACCCATATTGGGACCGGTAATGATCAGCATTTTACGCTCTTCACCCAGAACAATCGGGTTGGCGATAAAGGGATCATCCATCACTTGTTCAACCACTGGATGACGACCTGCTTGAATGTGGATGCCAATTTCGTCTCTTAAGGTCGGGCGGCAATAGTCTAGGCTTTCTGCTCTCTCGGCTAAGTTTTGCAAAACATCCAGCTGTGATAATGCAGAGGAAAGGTTTTGCATGGCTTCAAGGTGAGGTAGAAGTAGATCGAACAATTCTTCCCAAAGTTTTTTCTCTATCGCAAGCGCTTTAGATTTCGAACTCAGAACTTTGTCTTCATGCTCTTTTAGCTCAGGAATGATGTAACGTTCGGCATTTTTTAATGTTTGCCTGCGAACATAGTGAGGTGGAACAAGGTGGCTTTGACCACGGCTCACTTGAATGAAAAAGCCATGAACATTGTTGTAGCCGACTTTGAGTGTATCGATGCCGTGTCGATCGCGTTCTTCAGCTTCGAGCTTTTCTAGATACTCCGTTGCACCATCCGCGAGGTCGCGCCACTCATCGAGTTCAGCACTGTAGCCTTGAGCAATCACACCGCCATCACGAATAACCACTGGCGGGTTTTCTTTTATGGCACGTTCTAGCAAATCACAGAGCTCACCTTGAGGAGAGGTAAAACCGGCAAGCTTTTTAAGGTAAGGATGAGCCACACTCTCGAGGATCTCTGAGAGCTCAGGAAGTTGTTGCATCGCATGGCGAAGGCGAGCCAGATCTCGTGGCCTTGCACTGCGAATAGCCAGCCTTGCCAGAATTCGTTCTATGTCGCCGATCTGTTTTAACACAGGGTGTAACTCACCAAAAAGTGCGCTCTCTTTTATTTCAGAAATCGCATCTAATCGTTGGTTCAAGGTATCCAACTGACGCATTGGTTGGTGCAGCCAACGTTTGAGCATGCGGCTACCCATAGCGGTTGCCGTATAATCAAGCACTTCCGAGAGGGTATTTTCCGACCCGCCTGCCAGGTTTTGAGTGATTTCTAGATTACGTCGAGTGGCGGCATCTAAGATCACAGAGTGATCTTGGCGATCGTAGGTCAATGATCGAATGTGTGGCAGAGCGGTACGCTGCGTGTCTTTTACGTACTGAATCAGGCATCCGGCGGCACATAAGCCTAACTCTGCTTTTTCAACACCAAAGCCAACCAGGTCTTTCGTGCCAAATTGCTGATTAAGCTGCTGCTTTGCGGTGTCCAATTCAAATTCCCAGATAGGGCGGCGACGGTTACCATTTCGGCTTGCCATCAAATGAACCGGTTCAAAATCCTCAGGGAAAAGTAATTCTTTAGGGGAGGTTCGCTGCAGTTCGGCCGCCATGGCTTCTTCTGTATCGGGTTCCATGAGCTGAAATCGACCCGACGTCATATCGAGTGTAGCGTACCCAAACTTATCATTGTGGTAGTAAATGGCGGCAATGAGGTTGTCGACTCGTTCAGCAAGAAGAGCTTCGTCAGTGACGGTGCCGGGTGTTACTATACGAACGACTTTACGCTCTACTGGTCCTTTGCTGGTGGCAGGGTCGCCAATTTGCTCGCATATCGCTACCGACTCACCGAGTTGAACCAGTTTTGCCAAGTAGCCTTCTACAGCGTGGAAAGGAACCCCCGCCATAGGGATCGGCTCACCGCCAGAGGCACCACGCTTAGTCAGAGAAATATCCAGTAACTGAGACGCCCGCTTTGCATCATCATAAAAGAGTTCGTAAAAATCCCCCATGCGATAAAAAAGCAAGATGTCAGGATTTTCCGCTTTGAGCCTCATGTATTGCTGCATCATCGGCGTGTGTTTTTGCGTCGCGGTGCTGGTTGTCACTGGTTTTTCCTTTTTGATTGTCTTATCAGACAAAAATGTGGCGTAAATGATATTAACCAGCCAGCCAGAAAGCAATGACGTTTTGGGCTTGTTGCAATCCAACAGACAGGATGTGATAGGTGCATATTAACGCGGGTTTAAGCGGAACACGATTTCGTTCCACGGGATAGCAATTCTTAAATATGAATTCTGAACTAATTTCTCATTGATAATAAATTCAATGTATTTTTTTGAAGCGCATCAATAAACCCTGT
The DNA here is from genome assembly GCF_002933855.1 of Vibrio penaeicida. Taxonomy (GTDB): domain Bacteria; phylum Pseudomonadota; class Gammaproteobacteria; order Enterobacterales; family Vibrionaceae; genus Vibrio; species Vibrio penaeicida_A. The sequence goes on along the minus strand of NZ_BFAQ01000028.1, from coordinate 167,186 downwards.
AACTGACTTTTATTTTATTAGGTCGTTCTGTATCGTTTTGAAAATAAATCTTAAATAGATAACGTTAGCATTAGCCCGGCTAGGCAATGACTAACAACAAATTGGATAAACACATGGCTTTTGAACTGTTTTTGTCGGTACTACTTTCGTTTCCGACGAACGTCTTTTTTATTCCTTTTATCATCTTCTTTGTCATTATGCTCATTGATTTGGTCTTTGATGTATTTGAAGGCTTATTAGGTGAACTGGATATCGTTGATTTGGATAATATGACGGGTGGCAGCCTAATTCTGCCCCCCATTTTAACCAAAGTTCCTCTGCCTATTGCATTGTGCGTTAGCCTGTTTGTTGCAACTATTATCGAGTACTACCTCGATACACTTCTACTTTCTTCTTTGTCCGACACACTGTCTGTTGTCTTTGGCGCCATTTCATTGCCGATTGTTGCTTATATAGCTTTATACATAGCATCGATTTTGCTCAAACCATTGGCTCCGTTCTTTAACAAAGAAAACGCCTTTGCCAAGATTGACTACATAGGGCTCAGAGCAAAAGTGCACAGCAGCCAAGTCAGTCAAGATGTCGGTGGAGAGGTCATTATTCTTCATAATGGAAATGAAGTATTGCTTGATGTGGTATCCAGCAGTAAACAAGATATTCAACATGGCGATGAAGTAGTCATCGTGTCGAAAGATAATGAATCGCAGCGCTATTTCGTTGCGAAAGCATAAATACAATTAAAACCCTTTAAGGAGTTGGTCATGGTTTTATCACCCAGTATGGTGTTCATATTAGCCGGTGTCGTGCTATTTTTAATGGTTCTTATTTTCCTTACTTCTCGCTATAAAAAAGTCAGAATTGAAGGTGAAGCCTTAATCGTAAATGGCATCGACAGAACACGAGCATCACTAACGGGTACCTTTGTTTGGCCGGTTGTAAACCGATTCGAATATATGGATATCACACGTAAGAAAATATCGGTTGTTCGCAGTGGTCGTAAAGACCAAGAAGGCGAAGAATACGAAGGCTTGCATTGCAGCGATAATATCCGCGCAGACTTGAAAGTGGATTTCTATATTGGTGTTAACCATGAAGAAGACGACATTGTTCGCGTAGCGAAACTCTTCACAGCGAATGAAGCATCTAACCTAGACCGCCTTAAAGAGCATTTCCAACCTAAGTTTTCTGAAGCATTGAAAACAGCGGTTAAGCAGTTTGAGTTTGAAGAGCTGCTAACCAACCGACGCACATTCCGTGATGCCGTTGTACAAGTTATCGGTAGCGAAATGGATGGTTTCAAAATCTATGATGTAGTTATAGACAAGATTGACCAAACGTCACTTGAAGCACACAACCCAGATAACATTCTAGATGTTGAAGGGATCCGCAAAATTTCTTCTATTACTGCTCAGAAGAACACGGAAACCAATGCGATCCGCCAAGACGAGCGCACAACCATCAAGAAAAAAGACGTTGAAGCAGAAGCAAACCGCCTTCAACTAGACAAGCAAGAAAAAGAAAGCATTGCACGTACTCAGCGTGAAATTGAAATTATTGAAGCGCAAGAAAATGCACTTTCTGAAGAGAAGCGCCAAGAATACGAACGTGTCTCTCAGCTCGCGAAATTAGAAACCGAAGAAGAAGTCTCTAAGAAACGTGAAAGCGTAGAGATGGAAGTCGAAATGACGCGTATCGCGAATAAGCGTCAGGTTGCGATTCAAGAAGAAGAGCTAAGCCGTGCGGTGGAAACTGAAAAAGTTCGTACTTCTTCTGAAGTGGTACAAAAAGAGATGGAAAAAGAAACTTCTGTAGAAGAAGCTCTGAAATCCGTCGCTGAAACGCGTTCACAACGCGTAGAAATTGAAAGAAAGATCGCACGTGAAGAAGAAGAGACAGAGAACTTGCGTGTCAACGAGCAAGTTAACCGTAAGAAGCGCGTTTCTATGGTTGAGGCTGAAGCCGTTGCAGAAGCGAAGCAACTTGAGTTGCTTGTAGCAGCACGTGCTGAAAAAGACGCAGCCAAAGAAAAAGCTGAGCGTTTGTTGATCGAGAAAGACGCAGAGCTGAAAGTGAAGACGCGTGATGCCGAAAACGAATTAGCGGTGAAAACTCGTGAAGCAGAAGCTGCACATATAGTGGTAACCAAACAAGCGGATGCAGAAAAAGTTGTGCGCCAGCGTCAAGCGGAAGCAGAACTAGAAGCTGCAGCGAAAGAAGCAGAAGCGCAATACTTGTTGAAAGAGCGTGAAGCCGCTGCGAAAGAGCGCATGGCGCTTGCAGAGAAAGAAGAAATCAGTGCAACTGGTTTGGCGCAAGTGGAAGTGGATCGTGAACGTGCGCAAGCGATACGTGAAACCGGTGAGGCAGAAGCATACACATTGCAAAGTGCTGGTGAAGCCGAAGCGAACGCACTACGCGCGAAAGGTCTGGCTGAAGCAGAATCGCAAACTGCACGTTTTGAAGCGGCTCAGAAATACGATGACCAAACACGTGAACACGACAAGTGGGTTATGCAGCTTCAGCAAGAGAAAGAGCTGGATCTGGCACGAATTGATGCTCAAAGAGACGTTTCAAGTGAAAGCGCGAAAGCGTTGGCACAAGCCTTGGCAGCTGCAGACATCAAACTATTTGGTGGCGACGGTATGGAGCAAATTCGCCGCACTGTGATTGATTCTGCGTCAATGGATGTGAAATTTGAAGAGTCGAAAGTCTTGAACCCGCTTGTTGCGGAATACATGAACGGCGATCGCAGCTTGCCGCAAGACATCAAAGACATTCTGGAAAATACTGAACTGAAAAGCAGTGACTTAAGTAATGTAGCTTTGGCGAGCTTACTGAATTCTCAAGGTGGTGCAACAGAACTTCTGAAGAAAATTCAGCAGACGGTAAACACCTCTGATAGCTCTGAATCTTAATCGCCCCTATTGAGTCCATCACCCACACTTACTTCCTGTAAGTGTGGGTTTTAAAGGTATAAGCATGTCAGAAACAACGCAGCAGGCTGTCACTGAAGGCGGTGCCTACGAGGTGCTGAAGTCTCGCCTTTCTCAACAAGGCAGCAAACTTAAAGACATTTCTCAACAATTCAATCAGCAACGTCAACAGGTTTTTGGTGGTCAAGAACTCTCTTTGATTGGCAAAGCTAATGTACAGACGGAAGCGCGATGTGTTCCCGTCGATATGGCGCAGGTTAACCGGCAACTGTTGTTCGGTTACGAAGTGCATGTCGGTATGAAATCGCAACCGGCTCTAGAAGATGTATTTGGCCTTTACCAACTTCATGAAAATGATGGCACGTTCAGAATAGAACCCATCAGTTTGAAAGAGAGCTTTCTCTCTGAACCTCGGTTTGTGCATGAATTTACCGAGCTGTTTACCTATTACCAAGATGCCAAGTTGGCACAAATTTCTCGGCAAGAAAGCACGCTGTATATCGCTTTCCAAATTGGAATGCGTGCGGAAGATCGCAAAGTATTCCGATTCCAACTGAACAAGCACTCTATTGAGTATATTGATTCGCTTGGACACACCTCATTAGAGTCAGCAACTCAGCATGACTTCGACTGGATTGAAACCACACGTGACGATCATGTTTTAGGGAAATACCCTCACGTTTCTATCAAAGATAAGCTTTTTGTGGAATGTGTAGGTGGCGACCTTACCATCAAAGTAGAAGACAATACCGAAGAGGGGAAAGGGATCTACCGCGAAGAGGTGGACGACCCTCACCAAAGTGTTGCTGATGCGAGTATTGCTTATGCGTTTATTGGTGATCTGATTGCTCTTAGAGTTCTACCCAACCGAGAAAAGCAAGAACGCTATTTTCTATACAACCCACTAAACCAAGCCGTGACACGAGCGGATGCGTTAGACGTAAGTGCAAAAGAACTGCCTGAAGAGCACGGTATTCTTTACTCCCATGGTTTTGTTTTAGCCAATGGAGAGAGCAAGCATTTCGATATGCCGTGGGAGGATCTTAAATTCTTCCAGAAGATAGCCTCTCCGAATGGCGAAGATCTTATGTACATCTTTTTCAACATGGTGAAAGGGTATTACGTTGTTTATACCTACAACATGATTGAAAAGCAGTTTTCTGCGCCAATGGAAAGCCACGGCTACAGTTTGTATCCAGACGGTCGTTTATTGGTATTCCAACTTTCTGAAAACGCAGAAGCTTCTACGATTCACCCGATGAGAATATGGGAAACCCCGTATTCAACGCCGGATTATTACAGCCGCCACAGCGCGAAAAGTGATGCCTCTAGCCCGTTGTTTAATCTGGGCAATGCAGAATTAGTACGAGCGTTGTCGTCGGTTCTGTCGATTTGTCATTTCGCATCGACGGAGGAAGTCACCCAAGCGGCATACGAAGCGTTGCTGAAACAGTGTCAGGCAACATTGGATCATTACCATTGGTTAGCTCACGACTATGCGCTAGGGCTAGGTGATGCCATCCAAGAGGTAATGTCTACATCCGATAAAATCATTGATGAATTTGCCAAAGTTCAGCAGCTTCAAGTCCATGCGTTACACGCGCTAGAGCAAGAATCTGAAGCCGTCACGGCATTGATTGGCAAAGTAAAGTTAGCGCCGAAAGATCAAGCCGCAAGCCTGTTAACGCTTCTTTCTGAAGTGAAAGCGCAGGTGGGTAACACCATGGCGCTGCGACAACATCATTACATCAATACGTTGAAGGTTGACGGGCTGTTAGCGTCGCTGGATGAGCAGCGACAATATTTGAATCTACAGTTGCTTGAATTGCTTCAAGATGAGAAAGCATACCAGCCCTTTAAGAAGCAGATCCAGTCGGTTGAAGAACAGCTAGAGACAGTAGAAAAAACGTCGGATATTCAAGACCTTCAAGCTCAAGTAGAACAGCTTCGTTCAGAGCTTCAGTTAGTGACAGAAGAAGTCACCGACATTGAAACCGAAGATCCGACACAGTCGACTCGAATTCTAGACATGACGACCGAAGTATCGTCCATGTTGAATGCGGTATCGGCGAAGCTCAGAAACAAAAATAGCGGGTTACGTAGCGACGAAGCCAAAGCAGAATTTGGCGCTCAGTTCAAATTACTTGCACAATCGGTCAACAGTGCCATGGAGCAAGCGACGACACCGGACGAGTGTGATAACCAGCTAGCCAAATTAATCGGTCAGCTTGAAAAGCTCGAATCTAGATTTGCAGATTTTGATGAGTTTCTTGGAGAAATCTACACCAAGCGCGATGAAATCCAGTCCACGCTGGAGAACCACAAACAGCAGTTGGTGAGTGCTCAGCAGCGCCGGATTCAAAACTTGTTGCAAGCGGCTAATGTCACCTTCAATAGCATTGAAAAACGTGTCGCTCGATTTGATGATGTAGCTGGGTTAAACAGCTATTTTGCCACCGACGCAATGGTAATGAAATTGCGCCAGTTGTCGGATTCCATACGCGATTTGGGTGACAGCGTAAAGGCAGACAGTGTTGATGCAAAACTGAAATCGGTACAAGACCAATCGCTTCGTTCTCTGCGAGATAACCAAGACATCTTTGAAGACGGTGGCAAGATTCTTCGTTTAGGTAAACACCGATTCAGTGTAAACCAGCAACCGTTGGACATCACATTGGTAGAGCACGCTGGTGAGCTGAATACCCATATTTCAGGAACGGATTTCTATCAATCTATTGAAGATGAAGAATTCCTCGCACTGCAAAATATATCTAAATTGGATGTTGCCTCTGAAACAGACACCATCTATCGTGCAGAATATTTATCCTACTTGATCCTACATTCCGCAATGAGTTTAGCGGATGACTTTGATGTTGATGCGCTACTGGCAGCGAGAAAATCGGGTCAACTACTCAGTTTGGTTCAACGTTTTTCAGCGCCTCGCTATAAAGAGGGCTACGTCAAAGGTATTCATGATCACGACGCGGAAAAGATTCTAAATCAACTTCTTCCCGTTTTTGAGCAAGCCGGTTCGCTTCGATTTGGACAAAAAGAACGAGCGACAGCTTGGATGTGGCTCATTGCTCAAGAACGCAAAGATCTTTCTGATTGGAAGGCGAAAGCAAACAACGCGAATTTGCTTAAAACGCATTTGCAATCGCCTGATGCGTACCAACAGCTACAAAAAGAATTAGAGCCCAATCTCGCTCAGTTTGGGCGTGGCGTACTGGCTGATGCCAGTGACTATTTGATTCAGCTCCTAGCTAAATCGGACGATCGAATTGAAGTCAGCCGTGATGCGATGGAGTTATGTGATGACTATTTACAATTCCGCCGCAGCTTGGGCTGGAGCTCTAGTCAAGCTGCACCTGAAGTCAGCATGCAAGATCACCTTCAATGGCTGACTGCCTACACAGATCAGCAAAGCCGTGGAGAAGCGTTTGTCGTTGAAGCCGCGGCGATAGCGGTTTGGAAAGAGCAACCAGAATCTTCCCTTAGCCCTGTTGAATTTTCGCTGACTTGTGAGGTTGAAGGGTTACTGGGCGAACATGGAAATCTAGAGCAAGGTAAGTTGAGCTTAGTTCTAGACGATTTTCTGCAGCGCTGTGAACTTCACCGCAGTATTACGATTCCGCAATTTGAGTCGTACCTCAATAAGAGAGCGGAATTGCTGCAAGAAGCGAAATCAGATTTCCGACTTGGCGAATTCAAACCAAGACCGCTTACCTCTTTTGTTCGCAACAAATTGATCAGTGAAAGTTATCTTCCGTTGATTGGTGACAACTTTGCGAAGCAAATGGGCACGGTCGGAGAAAACAAGCGGACCGATTTGATGGGTATGCTGCTTCTTATCTCTCCACCGGGTTATGGTAAAACCACCTTGATCGAGTACGTGGCGCATAAGTTGGGTTTGGTCTTTATGAAGATCAATGGTCCGTCGATTGGGCATCAAGTCACATCGCTTGATCCTCGTGATGCACCCGATCAAAATGCCGCAAGAGAGATTGAGAAGATCAACCTCGCGTTTGAAATGGGGAACAACGTTCTTCTTTATCTCGACGACATTCAGCACACCCATCCCGAATTCTTGCAGAAATTCATATCTCTGTGTGATGGCACAAGGAGAATTGAAGGCACGTGGCGTGGGGAAACAAAGACCTACGATATGCGCGGCAAGAAGTTCTCAGTCGTGATGGCCGGTAACCCGTACACGGAATCTGGCGATATGTTCCGAATCCCAGATATGTTGGCAAACCGTGCAGACATCTACAACCTAGGTGACATGTTATCGGATCAGAAAGAGGCGTTTGAACTTAGCTTTGTCGAGAACTCGCTGACTTCTCACCCTGTTCTTGCTCCACTTGCGACTCGTGATCTGAACGACTTGTATCGCTTTGTACGAATGGCGAATGGTGAAGGCATTCCATTGAGTGATATGTCTCACTCCTACTCTGCGACTGAGTCTTCTGAAATCGTATCGACGTTGCAGAAGCTGCTCACTGTGCAGCAAACCGTACTTAAAGTTAACCAACAATACATCGCGTCTGCCGCTACCGCGGATCAATACCGTGTAGAACCACCATTTAAGTTGCAAGGTTCTTATCGAAACATGAATAAGTTAGCAGAGAAGATTTCATCGGTGATGACCGAAGAAGAGCTTCAAACACTTTTGCAAGATCACTATCAGGGTGAAGCCCAAACACTGACAAACGGCACCGAAGAAAACTTGCTGAAGTTGGCAGAACTTCGTGGCGGAATGACACCGGAGCAACAAGCTCGCTGGAATGAGATAAGAGAAGGCTATCAGCGTAATCAGCTGATGGGAGATTCTGAAGATAGGGCAGGGCAGGTTGTGCAACAACTCGCCGCGCTTAACCAAACAATGAGTCGCGTCACTCAAGGATTAGGAGATAAATAGGTGAATAGGGAACAACTGCATGAACTGCTTAAGTCATCGATTGAAGATCACCGCTTGGATGATTCTGAAAGACGTGAACTTAACGACAAGTTAAGTAATGCCGAGCTCAACCAGGAAGATCGCTCATTCCTACGCAATCAAAGTTTTAAACTGGCTCATCAAAATATCAATGACGGTGCCGATGCAAGCAGCATCGTACGCTGGCTTGAAAAGACCATCAAGGTGCTGGATAACGCAAAATCGGATGCGGGTGGTGATTTAGTTGGGTGCTGGTTTTCTCCCGGACGTTCTTGTGCGGAAGGGATCATTAAGCAGCTTAATCAAGCTCGTCACACGATTGATATCTGCGTCTTTACCATTGCAGACGACGAATTGACGAAGCACATCATCAAAGCTCATCAACGTGGTGTAAAAGTTCGAGTTGTGACAGACAACGATAAGATCTTTGATAAGGGTAACGATGTGAATTATTTGGTGGAGAAAGGTGTGGAAGTGAAGGTTGATACCACTTCTTATCATATGCATCATAAATTTGCGATCTTCGATGGTGTTCGCTTGTTAAATGGCAGTTTTAACTGGACGCGTAGTGCGTCTAAGTACAATGAAGAAGACATTACGCTGACGGATGACGCGCGCTTTGTTAAGCCGTATCAAAAGCAGTTTGAACAGCTTTGGCAAAAGTTTCCATTCCATCAACCTGAAATTGCATAAGGAGAGTTCTCAATGACCGATATGGTTAAAACCGATGAAGCAACAGAAGACGCCCTCAGTCCTCAGGTTCTGGAATTAGCACAAAATTTCGACCCGTTCGATAGCTTGGCTACTATTACATTTGGTAAAGAAGCACTGGAAAGCATTACCAATTTTTCCGATACCGTACTTGACCAAGTGCGTATTAGAGATACAGGTGAAGCTGGTGAAATCTTACAATCAATGGTCAGCTCGATGAACAGCGCAGAGTTTGACTACTTGAAAGAGAAAAGTTTTTTATCCAGTTTGCCACTCATCGGTGAGTTGTTTGATTCGTTCAAAAAATTCTCAGACAGCTTTGATACGGTGAAGCAACATTTAGAACAGCTTTCAGGAAAACTGGAAGCACAGGAGCTTAAGCTTGGTCACGACATTAGCCGTCTCGATACGCTTTACGATGAAAACTTAGCGTTATTGAATGGTCTGGATGACTACATTGCCGCAGGTAAGTGGAAACTGAACCAAATGAATTCCGATGTGCTTCCTGCCCTATTAGTGGAAGCTGAGAAGTCGTCTGATGCATTGGATGCTCAAAAACATCGCGATGCGGTTCAAGCGGTCGCCCGCTTAGAAAAACGCATACACAATCTTGAACTGACTCGAATGGCGGCGATTCAAACTGCTCCTCAGATCCGTTTGTCTCAAGAAGGCAATAAAATGTTGATGGAAGACATTCAGGATATCGTGCACAACACATTCCCATTGTGGAAGCGCCAATTCTTGATTGCTATTTCTAACTACGAAAAAGAGAAAGCCCTCAAGGTGACACGTGCTGTTAAAGATTACACCAATCAACAATACGTAAAGAATGCTGAGAAGCTGAAAGTGCTAGAAGAGCAAATTTCTGAAAACTACCAGCGTGGCATTTTGGATTTAGAGTCGCTAGAAACCGTGAATCAGTTGACCATTGAAACGCTGAACAACACGCTTTCGAGAGTGAAAGAAGGGCGAGAACAACGTGCGCATGCACAGTCTGTTATCGAAAAAGCGGAGCAAGAACTGAAAGAAGCGCTGTCTCAGACTCTTGAAAATTAACGGTTGTTGCGAATAAATAAAATGCCCAGAATAGCGTTGTTCTGGGCATTTTTTATGGGGTTGAAATATGGTGTCTCAAAGAGAATTAAGCCAACAATTAGGCGAAGCGCTTCAAAGGCATAAAGCCGTTATGACAACGGCTGAGTCGTGCACTGGTGGTGGAGTTGCGACGGCGATGACGGATATTGCAGGCAGCTCAGCTTGGTTTGATAGGGCGTTTGTCACTTACAGCAACGAAGCCAAAATGGAGATGCTGTCAGTCAAGCCGGAAACCCTTGAGTCATACGGTGCGGTAAGTGAACCAGTGGTGATTGAAATGGTCAGCGGTGCACTGCAACATTCTCTTGCTTCCATTGGTGTTTCAATCAGTGGTGTGGCAGGTCCGGGTGGTGGTACTGAAGAAAAGCCTGTAGGGACTGTCTGCTTTGCTTGGATGTCAGAGCAAGGATGGAAAAAAGTTGAAACTTGTCATTTTGAAGGTGATCGCGCTCAAGTCCGTGAATACGCAGTCGAGCATGCCATGCAGACTTTGCTACAGTACCTAACAGATGAAAAAAGTGAGCACTCCTAGGGTCTGTTGAACTTTCGTGGTTAAATTTTGTTCGAGTTCTATGCCTTTTAATCGCGACGCAAGGTGTGACGCCTAGTCATTCTAAGCAAATACCTTGCAACAAAGAGTAAAAGGCATAGAAGCGAACCCTTTGGGCAGCATTTGTGGCTTATTTCTACTGCGTTATCGCTCGTTGATGTAGAGCGACTACACCGAACGAGCTCTGCCTTGTATAAATAACCCACAAATTGCTGCAAAAATCATCTCGAAAGATCAACAGACCCTACAGAGTTAAGTGCTCAATCGAGAAATTTTTTCATACAGGTATAGACACTGTATGAATCAACAGTATAATAGCCAGCATAATCACGAACACGTTGTGTGGAGATACGGATGGACGATAACAAACAAAAGGCGTTAGCCGCAGCACTTGGACAAATTGAAAAGCAATTCGGTAAAGGCTCTATCATGCGCCTTGGTGATAACCGTACGATGGATGTTGAAACCATCTCTACAGGTTCACTTTCACTGGATATCGCTTTGGGTGCTGGTGGATTGCCAATGGGGCGTATCGTAGAAGTCTATGGTCCAGAGAGTTCGGGTAAAACCACGCTAACTCTAGAGCTTATCGCAGCAGCACAACGTGAAGGCAAGACCTGTGCGTTCATCGATGCAGAACATGCGTTGGACCCTATCTACGCGAAGAAACTGGGTGTCGATATCGATGCTTTACTTGTCTCTCAGCCAGATACGGGTGAACAAGCGCTAGAAATCTGTGATGCATTAGCCCGTTCAGGTGCCATCGACGTTATGGTTGTTGACTCCGTAGCAGCACTAACACCAAAAGCAGAAATTGAAGGTGAGATGGGCGACAGCCACATGGGTCTTCAAGCACGTATGCTTTCTCAAGCCATGCGTAAGCTAACGGGTAACCTTAAACAGTCAAATTGTATGTGTATCTTCATCAACCAAATCCGTATGAAGATTGGCGTAATGTTTGGCAACCCAGAAACCACCACAGGTGGTAACGCACTGAAATTCTACGCATCTGTTCGTCTTGATATTCGCCGTACGGGTTCTATCAAAGATGGTGACGAAATCGTTGGTAACGAGACTCGCATTAAAGTGGTTAAGAACAAAATTGCTGCGCCATTTAAGCAGGCTGAGACTCAAATTATGTATGGTCAAGGCTTTAACCGCGAAGGTGAACTTATCGACTTGGGTGTGAAGCACAAGTTGGTTGAGAAAGCCGGTGCTTGGTACAGCTACAATGGCGACAAGATTGGCCAAGGTAAGGCGAATGCAGGTAAATACCTTCGTGAGCATACAGATGTAGCGAAAGAGATCGACACCAAGCTTCGTGATATGCTTTTGGTTGTAGCACAACCTGAAGAGCCAGAAGTCGGCGAAATGCCAAAAGAAGAAGAGTTTTAATTTCTCTTAATTGATTTATAAAAGCCCTGCAATGCAGGGCTTTTGTGTATTTAGCTAAAGCACTTATATCCAGTCAAAGTACTTATATCGCCAGTTTTCGTTGAAGTTTTGAGTATGTATCCAAAGAAAAATCCTCCTACCCTTTCAAGTAAAGAAGCCGCCATTCAACTGCTCAGTCGACGTGATCATGGCGAATACGAGCTTTACCAAAAACTGGCCTTTAAAGGATACGATGAAGAGCAGATCCAAGAAGCGATGAATTTCTGTATTGATCATAATTATCTCGATGATCTTCGCTACGCCAAAAGCCAGATACGCCAACACGTTTACAAAGGTCATGGCGAGCGACGCATTCGACAAGAGTTGAACCAAAAACGCGTATCGGAATCGGTGATTGAAGAAGCAATGCAAGAGGAGCCACAAGATTGGTTTGAATTGGCAAAAGCGGCAGCAGAAAAAAAGTTTAAAGGCATAAAAGCCAAAGACCAGAAGGAATACGCTAAACAAGTGCGTTTTTTACAATATCGTGGTTACAGTTTTGACCAGATTAGCTACGCATTAAGTGATGAAGAATAGAGCGCGAATATAGGAAGCCCAACACACGCTCTGTTCTAATCCCCATATCTTATTAGCAATACCACTTGTTGTTCCTTATCTTCCTTTTTCTATCAATACTCTTCTAATTCGATTCTCCTAAGATTCTGTTTTCATTTTTCTTTTAGAAACGGTGATTCGTTGCGCGAATAAATTCTTGTTGAATCTCGCATCTTTAGGTCGGTTGGGTATACAATGTGGCAAAATTCTAACTCGACTATTTTCAGGAAGAGCTGCATGTACATGAGCACTGACGAGGTTCGCAACGCGTTCCTCAAGTTCTTTGAAAGCAAAGGACACCAAATCGTAGACAGTTCATCGTTAGTACCACATAACGATCCAACCCTGCTGTTCACTAACGCAGGAATGAACCAATTTAAAGATTGTTTCCTAGGCTTAGAAAAACGAGCCTACACCCGAGCGACTACGTCTCAACGCTGTGTACGTGCTGGCGGTAAGCACAACGATTTAGAAAACGTGGGCTTTACCGCTCGCCACCACACTTTCTTCGAGATGTTGGGTAATTTCAGTTTTGGCGATTACTTCAAAGAAGACGCGATTGCGTTTGCTTGGGAATTCCTGACAGTTGTACTAAAACTGCCTCAAGATCGCTTGTTGGTGACGATTTACGAAACCGACGATGAAGCGTTTGAAATCTGGAACAAGAAAGTGGGTGTTCCAGCTGATCGTATCGTTCGCATTGGCGATAAAGAAGGTGGTAAGCCATACGAGTCAGATAACTTCTGGCAAATGGGCGATACAGGTCCGTGTGGTCCTTGTACTGAGATCTTCTACGATCACGGTGATCACATTTGGGGTGGACGTCCAGGTACACCAGAAGAAGATGGTGACCGATTCATCGAAATCTGGAACAACGTTTTCATGCAATTTAACCGTCATGCCGATGGCACGATGGAGCCGCTACCAAAGCCTTCTGTAGATACCGGAATGGGTATTGAGCGAATTTCTGCGATTATGCAAGGCGTACACTCAAACTATGAAATTGATGTATTTCAAACATTAATCAAAGCCGCGGCGGAAGTGACCGGTTATGACGATCTATCTAATCAATCGCTTCGTGTTGTCGCTGACCATATCCGCTCTTGTGCATTCCTAATCGTTGATGGTGTGATGCCTTCTAACGAAGGACGTGGTTACGTACTTCGCCGAATCATTCGTCGTGCTGTTCGTCATGGCAACAAGCTAGGTGCGCAGGGAGCATTTTTCCACAAATTGGTTGGCGTACTTGCTGACGTGATGGGTACTGCAGGCGTTGAGTTGAAAAAACAACAAGCCATTGTTGAAAAAGTACTTCGAATCGAAGAAGAGAACTTTGGTCGTACTCTTGAACGCGGCATGACCATTCTGAACGACGCATTAGATAGCCTTGAAGGTAACGTTCTGGATGGTGAAACAGTATTTAAGCTTTATGACACATACGGTTTCCCAGCTGACTTAACCAATGATGTTGCTCGTGAGCGAGAACTTGCGATCGACGAAGAAGGTTTTGAGAAAGCGATGGAAGCACAGCGTCAGCGTGCTCGTGAAGCAGGTCAATTTGGCACCGACTACAACGCATCTATTAAGATTGATGCGACAACTGAATTCCAAGGTTATTCAGCAACCGAAGGTCAGAGCTCTGTTACAGGCATTTTTGTGGAAGGGGAAGAAGTTGAATCTCTGTCCGCTGGTGACAAAGCGATCATTGTTCTAGGTGAAACACCTTTCTATGCCGAGTCTGGTGGTCAGTGTGGTGATACCGGCGTGTTAAAAACAGACACTGGGTTGTTCATAGTGGAAGACACACAAAAGCTGGGGAATGCCATTGCTCATCACGGTGTTCTTTCTGAAGGTGTTTTAGCGAAAAGCGACAGCGTATCGACCAATGTGGATGCAGAGCGCCGCGCGGCTATCTCTTTAAACCACTCAGCAACCCACTTATTGCATGCTGCGCTTCGTCACGTTTTAGGTGAACATGTTGCTCAGAAAGGTTCATTAGTGAAAGCTGACAACTTGCGTTTTGACTTCTCTCACTTGGAAGCGATGACATCGGCAGAAATCAAAGAAGTTGAACGCCTGGTGAATACGCATGTGCGTCGCAATCACGCAATTAATACGGACATCATGGATATTGAGTCTGCTAAAGCGAAAGGTGCGATGGCGCTATTTGGCGAGAAGTATGACGACGAAGTTCGTGTGCTGTCGATGGGAGAATTCTCAACTGAGCTTTGTGGTGGTATTCATGCGTCCAGTACTGGTGATATCGGCCTATTTAAGATCGTTTCAGAAGGTGGTATCGCAGCAGGTATCCGTCGTATTGAAGCGGTAACAGGTGAAGGTGCGTTAGACGCGATTGAAGCGAGCCATGACAAGTTCGAAGCCAAATTGTCTGAAGCAGCGAGCAAAGCAAAAGCTTTAGAAAAAGAGATTCAGCAGTTGAAAGATAAACTGGCTTCTCAAGCTAGTGCGAGCCTAACAAGCCAAGTGAAAGAAATCGCTGGCGTAAAAGTATTGGTTTCTAAGTTAGACGGTGCTGACAATAAAGCATTGCGTGGCATGGTTGATGAGCTAAAAAATCAACTGGGCAGCGGTATCATTATGCTGGGTAACGTATCTGGAGACAAAGTTGGCTTGATTGCGGGCGTAACTAAAGACTTGACTGGTAAGGTAAAAGCAGGCGAGCTAGTTAACATGGTTGCTCAACAAGTCGGTGGCAAGGGTGGCGGTCGTCCAGACATGGCTCAAGCCGGTGGTACGGATGCCACTGCACTGCCAGAAGCTTTGTCGTCTGTTGATGCGTGGCTAGAAGAGCGTTTGTAACTTTTGTATTTTTGACTGCCACTGGCTGATAAAGTCAGTGGCATTTGTATTTAGTAGCTTTGAATATGATGGCTTCGTGTTCAATCGCTTTTGTGTAATAACAACGGGGATTAAGCCCTAGGATGGTGAAGAAAGGTGACACAGTCATTACGTGAATCTTTAGTAGTTCAGAAGTTCGGCGGAACTTCGGTTGGTTCGATTGAGCGCATTGAGGTAGTTGCCGAGCGCATCATAAAAACCAAGCAAGAAGGGAAGCAGCTTGTGGTCGTCGTTTCTGCAATGTCAGGCGAAACAAACCGATTGTTAGGGTTGGCTCAACAGATAGATTCTGTACCAACTGCCCGAGAGTTAGACGTATTGTTATCAGCAGGCGAGCAAGTTTCAATGGCACTTTTGGCCATGACCTTGAACAAAAAAGG
This sequence comes from Vibrio penaeicida, assembly GCF_002933855.1. Classification (GTDB taxonomy): domain Bacteria; phylum Pseudomonadota; class Gammaproteobacteria; order Enterobacterales; family Vibrionaceae; genus Vibrio; species Vibrio penaeicida_A. Next base: position 151,733 of record NZ_BFAQ01000028.1, on the reverse strand, counting down.
TGTAAATGCAGTGTCGCTTACTGGCAGCCAAGCGGGTATTAAGACAAATGACGTCCACAACGACGCGTCTATTGAATCAATCGATACCAATACCATTCAGAGCTATTTAGATAATGACCACGTAGTGATCGTTGCAGGCTTTCAGGGGGTCTCTGAAAGTGGCAATATTACCACCCTTGGACGCGGAGGATCGGACACTACCGCAGTGGCACTTGCTGGTGCGTTAAACGCGGCAGAATGTCAAATCTTTACCGATGTTGATGGTATTTATACATGTGATCCTCGCATCGTAAAAAGTGCACATAAGCTAGTGGAAATTGACTTTCCTAGTATGGAAGAAATGGCGAGGAAAGGCGCGAAAGTATTACACTTACCTTCTGTTATTCATGCTTGGAAATACGGTGTCCCTTTACGTGTTCTTTCTTCATTTTCAGAGGATTCGGGAACCTTGGTGACCGGAGAGCAGTCTGATAGTCCGATATGCGGGCTTGCTATCCAGCGCGATTTGATTGTCGTTGAGGTTAAATCAAGCGCATTGCAGTCCATTCGAGATCAAAGCCAAATGTTAGGGATTGATGTCTGGGCGACAGCGGAAGATGTGAACGTATCGGATATTGTTATTCCACAGAGCTCCCTCGCGAAGTTATCACTTATTGCTTCTGAGAGTATTGAAAAGACCACTCAGGTATCAGCAATCAGCTGTATTGGCTGCCGAGTTCAAGAAGCGCATGCTGTGCTTACTGATGAGTTCGCACAGCATCAAATTCCATTGTTAGGTGAAGTGAAGAGCAACCGCTCATGTACATACTTCATTGAACCAGAGAGAATAGAAGAGATTTCAAATCATCTTCACAATTTTATTGTAGCTGGACATTTAGAGCTTGATGGACACCAAAAGCTAATGGTTTCATAGACAAATAACATTATGGAATTGTTAATTGTCTAAGATGGTGACATCATAGAGAAAAATAAATCAGAGATTACTCAAGGAGCACAAGAATGCTAATTTTGACTCGCCGCGTAGGTGAAACTCTTATGATCGGTGATGAAGTAACTGTCACCGTGCTTGGTGTTAAAGGTAACCAGGTTCGAATTGGTGTTAATGCGCCAAAAGAAGTATCGGTACACCGTGAAGAAATCTACATGCGTATACAAGCCGAGAAAGGCAACGGTGGTTCTACTTCAGGTAACTACTAACATTAAAAAGGTCAGCAAACGCTGGCCTTTTTAATAACGGTTTAAATGGTGTGTAACAGGAAAAGTTTAATTTCCCGCCGCTTTGATTAAATACCCAACGCTTAAGCTATTTTTTGCAAATTATGCCAAGAAAATGTTTGACATATTTTTGGTAAATCGTAATATGTGCCTCCGCAAGACGGTGAGGTGGCCGAGAGGCTGAAGGCGCTCCCCTGCTAAGGGAGTATACGGTTTATAGCCGTATCGAGGGTTCGAATCCCTCCCTCACCGCCATTCTTGCAGATGTTCTTATAAAGGTTGATATTTTCAACATCTAATAAGACAAAGCGCGCTCGTAGCTCAGCTGGATAGAGTACCTGGCTACGAACCAGGCGGTCGAAGGTTCGAATCCTTCCGAGCGCGCCATTATTCCTAAGTTTTGGAATGTAATGCGGTGAGGTGGCCGAGAGGCTGAAGGCGCTCCCCTGCTAAGGGAGTATACGGTTTGTAGCCGTATCGAGGGTTCGAATCCCTCCCTCACCGCCATTTATTGGCCAGAGGTCAATTTTTTTGTTTCTGAAGAAATGAAATGTGATATAGTTCACAACCTGCGCGCTCGTAGCTCAGCTGGATAGAGTACCTGGCTACGAACCAGGCGGTCGAAGGTTCGAATCCTTCCGAGCGCGCCATTATTTAAAACTGTAAGGCATCAGCCATGCAGTCTTCGCGTCCTTAGCTCAGCTGGATAGAGTACCTGGCTACGAACCAGGCGGTCGGAGGTTCGAATCCTCCAGGACGCGCCACTATTAAGGGTCATTAGATCCTGATGTTACATTTAGTAATGTCGAACATTGCGCGCTCGTAGCTCAGCTGGATAGAGTACCTGGCTACGAACCAGGCGGTCGAAGGTTCGAATCCTTCCGAGCGCGCCATTTTCAAAAACTGTAAGGCATCTGCCACACAGTCTTCGCGTCCTTAGCTCAGCTGGATAGAGTACCTGGCTACGAACCAGGCGGTCGGAGGTTCGAATCCTCCAGGACGCGCCACTATTAAGGGTCATTAGATCCTGATGTTACTTAAGTAATGTCGAACATTGCGCGCTCGTAGCTCAGCTGGATAGAGTACCTGGCTACGAACCAGGCGGTCGAAGGTTCGAATCCTTCCGAGCGCGCCATTTCAACAAAAAGCCTCGCATTCGCGAGGCTTTTTTTATACCCATTAACATCTCATTATCATTTTATTATCTTTATTTTTACATCTTGTTGTTTTTAAAGAATAAAAATTATTTTTTTAAGTTCCTCTCAGTATTCGATACAGAATTTCATTATGTTTGGTAAAAGCCACAGTAACTATGGTGAAATCAGCTTTATGTGGCGTATTTGTATGCAATAAGTAGTCAAAAAAGTCGCATGTTTGTGCAGAATATTAAATAGCTTATTAAACAAAATTGACAAAATTTTACCAATCGAGATAATCCTAGACCACTTATGCCCACTATATTGAGGGAGTGTGCGCGTAAGTTATTGTCAGGATGACATAGAAAGGAAGCAACATGACTAATATTGGAAGCCTGCTAGGAGATGCAGCGGTCCTTATGCTTACTGGCATGGCCGTTGTTTTCGTATTCCTAACCATTCTCGTTTATCTTGTTCGGTTACTGTCTAAGTTGGTGCCAGAAGAAGCACCCCAACCGAGCATTGCACCAGTACAAGCAAAAAAAATTCAATCCAGTACTTCTGGAGTTCAGCCACAGGTGGTTGCGGCAATTTCAGCTGCTATACATCAACACCGTGCGTCTGCTGTGAAGTAATGTCGGATAAAAATTAAAAGGAGTTAATCAGCATGTCTAAACCACTTGCTCTTACCGACGTGGTGTTGCGCGACGCACACCAGTCACTGTTTGCCACGCGTATGCGTATTGAAGATATGTTACCCATCGCGGCGGAGTTAGATAAAGTCGGGTACTGGTCATTAGAAACCTGGGGTGGCGCAACATTTGATGCATGTATTCGTTTCTTAGGAGAAGATCCGTGGGAGCGTTTACGTGAGCTTAAAAAAGCCATGCCAAACACGCCAATGCAAATGTTATTGCGTGGTCAAAACCTTCTTGGTTATCGTCATTACGCAGATGATGTAGTAGAGAAATTTGTGGAACGTGCCCATGCGAATGGCATGGATGTGTTCCGAATCTTTGATGCGATGAATGATGTGCGCAATTTCCAAAAAGCAGTGAAAGCTGCTGTTGACGTTGGTGCACATGCTCAAGGTACATTGTCTTATACAACCAGCCCTGTTCACAATACCGATACATGGGTCGACTTGGCTAAACGCCTAGAGGATCTTGGTTGCCACTCTCTTTGTATTAAAGACATGTCAGGTCTTCTTAAGCCTTATGAAGCAGAAGAACTGATTACCCGAATTAAATCTTCATGTGATGTGCCTTTAGCATTGCACTGCCACGCAACCACAGGGCTTTCGACGGCAACGGCAGTGAAAGCCGTAGAAGCAGGCATCGATATTCTTGATACTGCTATTTCATCCATGAGTTGTACTTACGGTCATACACCAACTGAAACAGTGGTTGCTATGTTGCAAGGCACTGAGCGAGACACCAACCTAAAGCTTGACCAAATAGAACCTATTGCTGCTTATTTCCGAGAAGTTCGCAAGAAGTACGCCAAGTGGGAAGGACAGCTAAAAGGTGTGGATTCTCGTATTCTTATTGCGCAAGTACCAGGCGGCATGCTGACTAATATGGAAGGTCAGTTAAAAGAGCAAGGTGCAGCGGATCGTTTGGATGAAGTTTTAGAAGAGATCCCTAGAGTACGCGAAGACCTTGGTTATATTCCACTTGTTACCCCTACATCTCAGATAGTAGGTACACAAGCCGTGATCAATGTCTTAACAGGTGAGCGCTACAAGAGCATCACTAAAGAAACAGCGGGTTTATTGAAAGGTGAGTACGGTGCTGCACCAGCAGAGCTAAATGCTGATCTTCAAGCCAAAGTCCTTGAAGGTGCTGAACCGATTACTTGTCGCCCTGCGGATCTTTTGAATGCAGAATTGCATACGCTGACAGATGATCTTATCGCGAAAGCGAAAGAGGATGGAATATCATTAGCAGAAGACACAGTCGATGATGTTCTAACGTATGCACTGTTTCCGCAAGTGGGGCTTAAGTTCCTTAAAAACCGAAATAACCCAGACGCATTTGAACCTGCTCCAGGTAAAGAGCCTGTTGTAACGGAAGCGACACCAGCACCTGTTGCTACAGCTTCAGCGCAAGGTGGAGTAGAAGCCTATAGCGTGAAAGTAGACGGACAGGTTTACAATGTGGAAGTGGGTCCTCAGGGACAACTTACATCTGTGACACCAACCTCTTCACCTCAGCCAGTTGCTGCTCCAGCGGCACAGGCAGCGAGTGATGCTGAAGCTGTTCCTGCTCCATTAGCTGGTAACATCTTTAAGGTGAACGTTCTACCTGGCTCAGAAGTAGCAGAAGGTGATGTTTTACTTATTCTTGAAGCGATGAAGATGGAAACAGAAGTTCGTGCTGCACGTGGCGGTGTTGTTCAAGATATTCACGTGAAAGAAGGTGATGCCGTGACGGTAGGTGCACCACTATTAAGCCTAGCGTAAGGGAGCATCATGGAAGGATTGTTGACCCTTTGGGCTGAAACAGGGATCGCCAACTTCGAGTTCGGTCAAATTTGTATGATCCTTGTGGGTTGTGGGCTTTTGTACCTTGCAATAGCAAAAGGTTTTGAGCCTCTTCTATTACTACCTATTGGTTTTGGTGCCGTTTTAGCGAATATCCCTAATGCTGGGTTTACCGATGAAGGTGGCTTGCTCTATTTAGTCTATTACATCGGTATTGAATCTGGTGTGTTCCCACTCCTTATCTTTATGGGAGTCGGGGCAATGACAGACTTTGGTGCGCTTATTGCCAACCCTAAAACCCTTTGGTTAGGGGCTGCGGCACAGTTCGGTATATTTGCTACTTTATTTGGTGCAATTCTACTCAACTATGTTCCTGGCATGGAATTCAACATGGCTGACGCATCATCCATTGCTATTATTGGTGGTGCAGATGGGCCAACGGCTATTTTCTTAGCCAGCCAATTGTCACCAGATTTGTTAGGCGCGATTGCGGTTGCCGCATACAGCTACATGGCGTTGGTTCCAATTATTCAACCGCCTATTATGAAGGCACTGACCAACCCTGAAGAACGTAAAATTCAGATGGCTCAGCTTCGCCACGTAAGTAAAGGTGAGAAAGTACTGTTCCCATTAGCTGTATTGCTAATGACGATTCTTTTCTTACCTTCGGCTACGCCTTTAGTTGGGATGTTTTGTCTTGGTAACTTGATGCGTGAAGCTGGCGTGGTGGATCGCCTTTCAAGCACAGCGCAGAACGAGCTTATCAACATAGTGACGATTTTCTTAGGTCTTGGTGTGGGCTCTAAACTTCAAGCTGAACAGTTCTTGAACTTTGAAACTTTAGGTATTTTGGCTCTTGGTGCTGTCGCATTCAGTATTGGTACTGGTGCAGGTGTTCTGATGGCTAAGCTACTGAATAAGTTTTCTAAAGAAGACATCAACCCGCTGATTGGAGCGGCTGGTGTATCCGCTGTTCCTATGGCTGCTAGGGTAGTAAACAAAGTGGGTTTAGAAGCGAATCCGCAAAACTTCCTTCTTATGCATGCGATGGGACCTAACGTGGCGGGAGTATTGGGAAGTGCGGTTGCTGCAGGTATTTTGTTGGCATTAGTGGGATAACGTTCAACGAAATTGAGATCTGATGGTTAACCAAACATTGTAAAATGGTTTATAGTCAAAGGGATGCTTCTGCATCCCTTTCATTTTTTTGAGTATCAAGGGAACTTGTGTATGACGGACAACAAAAAAGTGGTGATTACCCAGTTTGGTGAGCCTGACGTGTTAGCCATTCAAAGTGAAGCAATACCGGAGCCTAAAGCGGGTGAAGTATTGGTTAAAGTGCATTTTGCTGGGGTAAACCCGATTGACGTTAAAACAAGAAAAGGACTAGGTTGGGCGGCTGAAGCCAACAAAGACAACCTCCCTTGGACTCCGGGGTACGATATCTCGGGCGTTGTGGAAAAATGTGGTGAAGGCGCAGAAGAATTTAAGGCTGGCAGTTTTGTCGCTGGTCTTATCGGCTTTCCTACTCAGGCGGGCGGTTATAGCCAATATGTTTGCGTGAAGGAAGAGAATCTTAGTCTCGTCCCAGATAGCGTGACGCTTGAAGCGGCAGCGGTCTTACCCGTTGCAGGTCAAACGGCAGCCCAAGCGCTAAATAAGGCAAAAGTCACTGGGAATGATCGCGTTTTGATATTGGCAGGTGCTGGTGGTGTTGGACATTTAGCGATTCAATTTGCCGTAGCCGCTCAAGCAGAAGTCTTTACAACATGCAGCGAAGATAACCTAGATTACTTAGCAACACTTGGGGCGCATGCGATCAACTATCAGTTTGCTCCTGTATCTGAGCGTGTTGAAGATGTCGATGTGTTGATTGATTTAGTGGGTGGTGATGCTGCGTTAGATGCTTTGAAATGCTTGAAAGACAACGCGCGAGTCATCACAGTTCCGACTATCACGGCTGAGCTTATTTGTGATAAAGCCAAAATGTTGGGTTTTGAAGCAAGTGGCATGTTGGTAGAGCCCGATACTGAGCAGCTAGATACAATGCTGTATATGGTAAGTGTCGGCATTGTAAAAACGGAAGTTCAAAAAATATTCTCTTATACCGATGTTGCTAAGGCGCATGAACATGTTGAAGGTGGCCACACCCGAGGCAAAGTGCTGCTCGATATGAAATGTTAGATGGCTTTATTGAATGGTTTAGCCAATCTGCTTTATGGGTCCTCTTTTCTACTGGTTTTTTAAGTGCGACATTGTTGCCTGGCGGATCCGAAGCCAGCTTGTTGGTTGCCTTAAAACTTAATCAATACCCCGTATATGAACTTGTATTGGTCGCCACCCTTGGTAACACATTAGGCGGTTTGACCAACTATTGGATTGGACTTTTTCTTCCAAATCGAACCCATTCGGAAAAATATGGTCATAAAGCTTTACAGTGGATAAAGCAATATGGCTATATCACTCTTCTATTCAGTTGGCTGCCTATTGTGGGTGATCCGCTTTGTTTAGCGGCAGGCTGGCTCAGAATGAAATTTATACCTTGTCTAATTCTCATCGCCATAGGCAAAGCGATACGTTATAGCGTGATCGCGGCAGCATTCGTCGGTTTTTAAAGGAGTCTTCATGAGAAAAGTTTGGTTTGGTGCAGCAGCGTCACTTTTTGTCGCGGGTTGTTCTTCTCTTGCACCCGTCTCTTTTTTCTCTTCAGTACCCGAAGGGATTACCCTTGTTGAAGAGGTTAAGCCACAATCTGGCAAGGTTGTGATTCCATACAAAAAATACCAACTAGATAATGGACTAACGGTCATTCTTGCCCCAGACGACTCAGACCCTCTTGTGCATGTCGATGTGACTTATCATGTGGGTAGTGCACGTGAAGAAATAGGAAAATCTGGCTTTGCACATTTCTTTGAGCACATGATGTTTCAAGGAAGCGAAAATGTTGGTGATCAAGAGCATTTTAGAATCATCACAGAAGCGGGCGGAACATTAAACGGAACCACGAACAGAGATCGCACCAATTATTTTGAAACGGTTCCTGCAAATCAATTGGAAAAAATGCTTTGGTTAGAGTCAGACCGCATGGGCTTTTTGCTTGATGCCGTTTCTCAACGAAAATTTGAAATCCAAAGAGATACCGTTAAAAACGAACGTGCACAAAACTACGAAAACCGACCGTATGGGTTGATGTGGGAACGCATTGGCGAAGCCATGTACCCTGAAGGTCATCCATATTCTTGGCAGCCGATTGGCTATGTCGAAGATCTCGATCGAGTCGATGTGAATGACTTGAAAGCCTTTTTCCTCCAGTGGTATGGGCCTAACAACGCGACCCTGACCATCGGTGGTGACTTTGATACTGAAGAAACATTAAATTGGATAAACCAATATTTCGGCTCCATTCCTGTTGGACCTGAAGTGAAAAAAGCGGAAAAGCAGCCAGCAACATTAACAGAAGATCGCTACATCACGTTGGAAGATAGAATCCAACAACCTATGGTTATGGTTTCGTGGCCAACAACGTTCCAAGGGCACGATTCAAATGCCTCGTTAGAAATGCTCTCGACCGCACTGGGTGATGGCAAAAACAGCATGCTTTATCAGCAGTTTGTTCAATCTGGAAAAGCGGTGGATGTCGGTGCTTTCCAAGATTGTGCAGAACTCGCCTGTACTTTCAGCGTTTATGTTATGGCAAAGGCGGGGGAATCAGGGAACCTTAAGCCCATTTATAATGAGCTAATGGATAGCCTGAAAACGTGGTCGGAAAAAGGTGTGTCTGAATATCAGCTTGAGACGATGATTGGCCGCGCTGAAGCAAACGCTATCTTTGGGCTTGAAAGTGTTCGAGGTAAAGTGACTCAACTGGCGTCGAACGAGACCTTTTTTGGTCAACCGGATCGTATTGAAGAGCAGTTGGAGCAGCTTAGAGCGGTTACTCCAGACAGTGTTCAATCTGCTTATCAGCATTACCTAGTAAACAATCACAAAGTGGTCTTGAGTGTTGTACCGAAAAACAAAACCGACTGGGCAGTTAAGCCAGCGACTTTTGTTACGCCGAAGCGCACCTTACCTGAATATCAAAAAGTAAAAGAGTCTGATCTTGCTTATCGCAAAGCGGTTGATACATTTGATCGTTCGGTCGTGCCAAAAGTTTCAGGTGCCGTCAAAGGAACGATGCCCGATTTATACCGAATCTATTTAGACAGTGGTGTTGAAATTCTTGGAACAGTCAGTGATGAAACACCAACCGTTCAGCTTGATATTAAACTGCCTGCCGGAAATCGTTATGTTGCAGAAGGGCAAGAAGGGTTGGCTGGCTTAACAGCAACCATGATGACAGAAGGTACGCTGAAACGCTCTGCCGAAGAAATTCAAACAGAGCTAGACCGTTTAGGAAGTTATGTTTCATTTGATGCAGGCTCTTATTCAACGGTTATTAGCGTGTCTGGGCTAGAGAAGAACCTTGCTGAAACCTTGGCATTGGTAGAAGAAATGATCCGTGAACCGGCGTTTCGTGAAAGTGATTTTGAGCGAGTTAAGCAGCAAGCGATCCAAGGCATTGTCTATGAACATCAAAAGCCAAGCTGGTTAGCTTCGCAGGCGACTCGTCAGGTGCTATTCAACGGTAGCCGTTTCGGTCGATCGAGTGATGGGACGACAACGTCAATCAATGGTTTGACGCTAGAAGATGTCAAAACATTCTACAATGAGCATTATACGCCGCAAGGCGCGCAAGTTGTCGTTGTTGGCGATATTAAGAAGCGCGACGCGAAGAAATCACTGTCATTCTTGAACGACTGGAAGGGCAATTCAGCACCACTGTATACACCTCAGGTGATTCAACCACTTGAAGGACAAAAAATCTTCCTAGTAGATAAGCCCGGAGCACCACAAAGTGCAATTCGATTGGTCAAGCAAGGGCTGCCTTTCGATACGACAGGTGAAATGCACCTAGGACAGTTAGCAAACTACAATTTATCTGGGAACTTCAATAGTCGAATTAACCAAAACCTCCGTGAAGAAAAAGGTTACACGTATGGTGCATACGGGTATGTGTATGGGATGAAAGAAACGGGATTGATCGTATTCTCTGCCGAAGTACGAGCTGATGTAACAGTAGAGTCATTGGATGAAATCATCAATGAGCTCAATGAAGTATCAACGAGTGGGTTAACGGAAGAAGAACTGCAGTTTATGCGATTAGCGCGTGGTCAGGCAGACGCACTGAAGTATGAAACCCCATCGAAGAAATCTCAGTTGCTTTCAAGAATCCTTACTTATTCTTTAGAAGAGGGTTATCTAGAACAGCGAGATAACCTATTGCAATCCGTTGAGCTTGCCACACTGAACAAAGTGGCTGCAAAATGGTTTAACCCATCGGATTTCCAAATCATAGTCGTGGGTGACGCTGAAAAACTGGCACCAAAGTTGAAAAAGTTTGGACTGCCTATCGAAAAACTTGAAATCGAGCAATAGAGCACACATAACTGTTGTTTAGGGTTAACTGATCCTTGGGTCAACAGACCCTAGAGATGCATGCAAAACGTGAGTTTGGTATGCATCTCCAACATGAATACCAATAGAGGGGAGGCGCAATTTCTCATTTATTAGTATTTGCTTCAATTTCATAGTAATCAAAGACCAGAATGATTATTCTAGCCTGATACTAAACAGATAAGTGAACTGAGTTTTGACTGTATTCTCCAAGCGATTTCAGAAAGTCGCAAAAGACCCTTCTATTTTTGAGCAGTATGGACGTGGCGTGGAAAGAGAGTCGTTACGTTACACTTCAGATGGTCATCTAGCACTGACTCCTCACCCTAAAACGTTAGGGTCGGCACTCACTAATCGCTGGGTAACAACCGACTTTTCTGAATCATTGTTGGAATTTATTACTCCTGTTTCTCATTCGGTAAATGACGTAATAAGCCAGTTATCGGATGTGCATCACTTTACGCAGAAGAAATTGGATGGTGAAAAGTTTTGGCCGCTGTCAATGCCGTGCTTCATAAAGAATGAAGACGATATCGCGCTGGCTCAGTACGGTGAATCAAACACTGGTAAAATGAAAACCTTGTACCGTGAAGGTTTAAAGCGTCGATACGGCAGTTTGATGCAGGTAATTTCTGGTGTTCACTTTAATTTTTCATTTCCTGAAAGCTTTTGGGATGCGTTATACGATGAGCAAGACCAAAAAAGCCGTGAAGATTCGAAGTCGGATGCGTATTTTGGCTTAATTCGAAACTACTATCGATTTGGTTGGATGATCCCATTCTTTTACGGAGCATCTCCTGCATTGTGCCCATCCTTTATTCAAGGTCGAGATTCAAAACTACCCTTTGAAAATATCGGTGAAACGCTCTATTTACCTGAAGCTACATCGCTTCGCTTAAGCGACCTCGGCTACACCAATAGCGCTCAAAGTGAGTTAAAGATTGGATTCAACAGCTTGAATCAGTATCTTGAGGGTTTGAATGCGGCTATCCATACACCATCGACAGAATTTGCTGAATTGGGTGTAAAAGTGGATGGAGAATACCGCCAGCTAAACTCGAATGTCCTGCAAATCGAAAACGAGCTGTATGCACCAATCCGTCCAAAGCGTGTTACTCATTCCGGTGAAAAACCTTCTGAAGCGCTTCATCGTGGTGGGGTTGAATACATTGAAGTACGTTCGCTTGATGTGAACCCATTTAGCCCTGTAGGGGTTAATGAACAGCAGATTCGATTCCTCGACTTATTCCTTACTTGGTGTGTACTGTCTGAATCCGAAGAAATGGATAACTGTGAGCTCGAATGTTGGCGAGATAACTGGAGCAAAGTGATCCTAGAAGGTCGTAAAGTGGGCTTAGAGCTCCAAATTGGTTGTAAAGGTGAACGACTTACGCTTCAGGATTGGGGACATCGAGTATTCAAAGAGCTTCGCTTAATTGCTGAAATTATGGATGAGCAACATGGCTCGACAGATTACCAAAAAGTATGCGATGAACTGGAAACTTGGATAGATCAGCCTGAATTAACGATTTCTGGTCAGCTTCTCGCTCAAACTAAAGAGCATGGCGGTATTGTTGGCATTGGTATGCATTTAGGGAAAGCGTATAAAGAAGTGCATCTGAATCACGAATATCAGATCTACAACGAAGAGATGATGGAGCAAGAAGTTCTGGATTCTAAAGAAGCACAATCTCGCATAGAAGCTAACGAAACACAGCCGTTTGATGAGTTTCTAGATGACTATTTTGCCTATTTGAAGCAATAGAACGAATGAAGATGAAACCGCTGTTATTGGTTATATTGACCAGCTCTGTACTCATGGGATGCGCTACCGCACCTCCTAAGAAACAGCACAACTTGTGCGATATCTTTAAAGAGAAACCAAGCTGGTATGATGACGCTAAAGATATGGAAGACGAATGGGGAACCCCTGTTCATGTTGCCATGGCTTTTATTAAGCAAGAAAGCAGTTTTATCCACGATGCCAGACCACCAAAAGATTATTTATTAGGGTTTATTCCTTGGGGTAGAGTGAGTAGTGCGTACGGTTACGCGCAAGCTCAAGATCCTGCATGGAGTGACTTTCAAAAAGCGACCAATCATGGTGGGTCAAGAACGAATTTCGATGATTCCATTATGTTCGTAGGTTGGTATACTCACGAAACCCAGCGACAATTGGGCGTTTCAAAATGGGATGCCTATAATCAATATTTAGCTTATCACGAAGGTCGCGGCGGTTATAAGCGCAAGACCTATGCCAGCAAACCATCGCTTAAAAAAGTTGCCCGAAAAGTCGAGCAGCAAGCAAAAAATTATGGCTGGCAACTTAAACAATGTAAAGACGAGTTGGAAAGCAGCAGGAGCTGGTTTTTTTAACCGATATAACAAGGAATTTATCCGATGCCATTACTAGATAGTTTCACCGTTGATCACACTAAGATGAACGCTCCTGCGGTTCGCGTGGCGAAAACCATGCAGACACCAAAAGGGGATACGATCACTGTGTTTGATTTGCGATTCACCGCGCCTAACAAAGACATTCTTTCAGAGCGAGGCATACATACGTTAGAGCACCTTTATGCTGGTTTCATGCGTGCGCATTTGAATGGTTCTAATGTGGAAATTATCGATATTTCTCCAATGGGCTGTCGTACCGGTTTCTACATGAGTCTCATTGGTACGCCAACAGAATCTCAAGTAGCAGAAGCTTGGCTAGCAGCAATGAAAGATGTGCTGAAGGTAGAGAGCCAAAATCAAATTCCAGAATTGAATGAGTATCAGTGTGGGACTGCAGACATGCACTCCCTTGATGAAGCAAAAGCGATTGCGACTGCGATTATCGATGCTGGTATTGCTGTAAATAAAAACGATGAACTGGCGTTGCCAGAGTCAATGTTAAAAGAACTCAGCATCAAGTAAGGGCTTAGTTCTCTATTCATTGAAAATAAATAACTTCAAGATATACGTGTAAGCCCGCTGATGTTGCGGGCTTTTTATTCTTACTTTATGAATCCCATCTGACGTTTTCCGAGATCCGTTAAATCTTCTAGAGTGGCTCGATTTTGATAACTGATTTCATGATCTTCTGGTGAAAAGTCGGGGCAACTTCTACCGGCGAGAAAAGCGTCTTTTTGTTTTGATTGAAATCGTCGGTTTTTCTCACAGTCTGGAGCAGCACCAATAAACAAGACATTGCTGTAGCCATTTCCAGAGTGCTTATCTTCTACAGCGTGCACGGTATCTGGGTGCCACCACACAGTATCACCAGGCTCCATCTTTGGGATGCTAACTAAACCTTGAAGTAATAGGTCATGCCATTTCTTGTTTACAGTTAGCGCTCGACCTGGCTGAGCCCCACATAAATCATCTTCTTTAATATCATCTTGCAGCGCTCTTAACAGCATGTAAGGCATGGAAACGGTTGTAGGTATAAGCTGCAATGTACCGTCTCCGGCACCTTGTGGTGTTAAGGCTACCCAGCCTTGAAAGGTTCTGAATACACTGCAAACAGCCGATGAATTAAATTCTTCAACGGCGATGCGATGTCTAGCATCAAATGCCTGATATTCTTTCCATTGACCATTGAAAACATTGCGATAAACCTGACGATAATTGGGTTCTAACCAACGCTCGATGGAACCGGAATCGACATGAGGTGATAGACCCAGTGAGGTATCACCTGGGCTTCGGCGTCTAACTCGGTCTGCATAGCTCACTTCCAAATCTGGATTAAACTCTTTCTGCCCTTCATGTTCAAACTCCCATAGCCGATTGAGATGACTGCGAAGCTTCGCCATATTCTGATGCTGACGAGCCCAAACTTGAGCTTTAGACCAATAGAGACCAAAAATCTGAGGTTTATCTGACTTCAACTGGCTGAAATAATTATCTTCAACCTTTGGGGTATGGTCGTAGTAACCATTTTTAATAATGTAGCGCTCCAAAGCAGTATTGTGCTCGGTCACTTCGCTTCCCGGCAAAACACCTCGGATGACAACGCAACCGGCCCGTTGAATCTTAAAGCACTGCTGTTCATTGAAGCCACTCTCGATGTCTGAATATTGATATATGGGCACCGAGTGACCATTCATCTCTTCATCTTTAATTCGAGCGACTTCTGACTTCAATGCTTCTGCTACTTCTTCAAATTTTTGCTGATAATCAGGAAGTTCGATTTGAAGCTGCTTTTTGAGAGCTGTAATTTGAGCTGAAATGTTGTCCGTCGATAGTGCCATGTTAAGCTTCTCCTTTGCAATAAAGCGACACGTGTCTAGAAAAGCTAGCTTGAAAGACAACTTTGAATTGAGTGTTTGTTCACGCTATTCATAATCATGGAAAATTAAAGGAGCGTAATTCTCACTTTTGAATCTGAGGTGAAGGTAAGTTGGAGTCATAAGAATGGTTTTGCGCGAGAGAAACGCCCTGAATCATCAGGGCGGACATTTATTTACTACTGATGAGAAGGATAAACTTTGACCAGTTTTATTTTGTTCTCAGTAAAATCAATAATTTCCATTGGGTGGCTTGCAACTTGAATGCTTAACTGGCTTTCGGGAATATCCTCAAGGTGCTCTAGGATTAGCCCGTTTAATGTTCTTGGACCATCGGTTGGAAGTTCCCAGCTCAATCCCTTGTTGATATCCCTGATATTGGCGCTACCTTCAATTAAGAAACTTCCGTCATTTTGTGGCGTAATTTCTTCAGAAAGGCTCGGTGCCATAGAGGTGGTAAATTCACCGACGATCTCTTCTAGAATATCTTCAAGTGTAATCAAGCCGATGATGTCACCGTATTCATTTACGATCAGACCAATACGCTCTTTGTTTCGTTGGAATTTAAGTAATTGAACATTCAATGGCGTCGCTTCAGGAATGAAATACACTTCATCAGCGGCCCTTAAGAGGGTTTCTTTGGTGAATTCATTCTTGTCTAGCATCAGACGGTAAGATTCTCTCAGCCTGAGCATTCCTACGACTTCGTCAATTTGGTCTCGGTAGAGAACAACTCTGCCATGAGGTGAATGCGTTAGCTGACGAACGATAGATTTCCAATCGTCGTTAATGTCGATACCAGTAATCTCATTACGAGGCACCATGATGTCATTTACTGTAACGTGTTCCAAATCTAGAATCGAAATCAGCATGTCTTGGTGTCGGCGAGGAATCAGCCCGCCAGCTTCATTCACCACAGTTCGGAGCTCTTCAGAACTCAAATGATCATCGTCGCCGTGTTTGGCTCTTATGCCAAGGATACGCAAGAACCCGTTAGTAATGAAGTTAACGAGTAATACTAATGGTGACAGTACTTTCATCAGTAAAGTCAGCACAACAGAACTGGCGTAGGAGACTTTTTCAGGGTAAAGAGAAGCAAGAGTCTTTGGTGTGACTTCTGCAAAGACAAGGACGACTAGAGTTAGCGCACCTGTGGCTATCGCAACCCCTAAATCACCATATAAGCGCATTCCTAAGATAGTTGCGATTGCAGACGCGAGAATATTGACTAGGTTGTTACCAATCAGAATCAGACCGATCAATCGGTCTGGACGATCCAGTAGTTTCTCAACTCGGCGAGCACCTTTATGTCCTTCTTTAGACAGGTGTTTAAGACGGTATCTGTTGAGCGACATCATTCCAGTTTCAGAACCAGAAAAGTAACCGGAAATGACGATCAGCACCGCCAGCAGGGCAAATAAAACGCCCGTTGATATATCATCCAAAGTTGTAACTGTCCTTATATTACTGAATTGGTGAAGTAATGAGCAAAAGCGGTCTTCTCAAACTTTTTAGAGTGGTTGAAAAAGAAAAGCAAGTATAAATCAGCTAAGAATGATCTCTCGCACAAAGCGGCTTCCAAAGTACGCAAGAGTGAGCAGTGTCGCACCACTTACTGCAAACCAAGTCACTTTTTTTCCACGCCAGCCTTGCTGATAGTGTCCCCACAAAAGCACGGTATAGATAATCCAAGCGATAAAAGACAAAATAGCCTTGTGTGCTTTACCTTGTGTGAACATGTCTTGAACAAATACATAGCCTGTCAGCAATGTTGCCGATAAGAGTACAGTTCCAATCAAAATGATCTTGAAAAGTTGTCTTTCCACCATCATTAATGGAGGAAGATTAGGGTTAATGGCTAGGGCTTTTTTTGCTTTGAGTTTGTGATCCAGCCATGCTAGCTGCAGGGCGTAAAGCGCAGCGATAGTTAACGTTGAGTATGAAAACAACGCTAAAGAAATATGGATCAAAAGCTTTGGGTCGTTTTCTAAATGCGTAATGTAGGCACTTGGCAAAAATGTGGCAGCAGATAAATTTATTGCTGAAAATCCGTAAACTACTGGGAGCAAAAACCATAAACGTGTTTTGAACATGGAGGCGCTCATCACCAGTGAAATTATAAAGCTGATGAGAGAAGCTACATTGAGAATACTGAGGTTTTGCCCTGAACCGTCGAAGATAAGATCGCTAAGAAGCCAAGCATGGAAAACCAAAGCTAAAAGAGCGCTGACAAATACGGTACGCGTTTTAATACCTGTTTGATTAGCAAGGCCTGGAACGATGGTCGCGACGGCCAAGAAATAAAGAATAACAGCTATAACCGCAATCAAATTTTCCATGGTTTCCACAATTTTACTGTCAGAATAAGGGATTATACCCAAGTGACCTGCAAGTTCATAGCATAGATACTGAAGTCACTTCAAGGATTCATAACACAGAAGACAGACACCCGTGTGCGTATATTGTATACTCGCGGCAAAGTATCGCATTGATTAGGCGAATAAGTAATGTTTGAGAATTTAACGGATAGACTATCCAGTACGCTGAAAAATATCAGCGGTAAAGGTCGACTGACCGAAGATAATATCAAAGACACACTACGTGAAGTGCGAATGGCTCTGCTTGAAGCCGATGTTGCACTTCCTGTCGTTCGAGATTTCGTAAAACGCGTGAAAGAAGGCGCGGTCGGTGTTGAAGTTTCTAAATCTCTGACACCAGGCCAAGAGTTCATCAAGATAGTTCAGAGTGAACTAGAAGCCGTGATGGGAGAGTCGAACGAGGCTCTTAACCTTGCGGCTCAACCTCCTGCTGTGATTTTGATGGCGGGTTTACAAGGTGCTGGTAAAACCACCAGTGTCGGTAAACTCTCTAAGCTACTGACCGAGCGCGACAAGAAGAAAGTATTGGTCGTTTCTGCGGATGTATATCGCCCAGCCGCGATAAAGCAGCTTGAAACGTTAGCCAGTGATGTTGGCGTTGATTTCTTCCCATCTTCGGCAGACCAAAAGCCTATCGATATTGCCAATGCCGCTATCGATCATGCGAAGAAAAAATTCTATGACGTTCTTGTCGTCGATACTGCGGGTCGCCTCGCTGTCGATCATGAAATGATGGAAGAAATCCAAGAACTTCATTCTGCCATCACACCAGTTGAAACCTTGTTTGTTGTTGATGCGATGACAGGTCAAGATGCGGCGAACACAGCAAAAGCCTTTGGCGACGCGCTTCCATTGACGGGTGTTATCTTAACGAAAGTAGATGGTGATGCGCGTGGTGGTGCAGCGTTATCTGTCCGC
This sequence comes from Vibrio penaeicida, assembly GCF_002933855.1. Taxonomy (GTDB): domain Bacteria; phylum Pseudomonadota; class Gammaproteobacteria; order Enterobacterales; family Vibrionaceae; genus Vibrio; species Vibrio penaeicida_A. The sequence continues at coordinate 133,834 of NZ_BFAQ01000028.1, read as the reverse complement.
CATATCACAGGCAAGCCAATTAAATTCTTGGGTGTGGGTGAAAAAACCGATGCTCTAGAAGCATTCCACCCTGATCGTGTCGCATCTCGTATTTTGGGAATGGGTGACGTACTGTCACTTATCGAAGATTTACAGCGCAATGTTGACCAAGACAAAGCGGAAAAACTGGCAAAGAAATTCAAAGAGAAAAAAGGCTTTGATTTGGAAGATTTCCGTGAGCAGCTTGGTCAGATGCAGAACATGGGCGGCATGATGGGAATGATGGACAAGTTGCCAGGCATGTCCCAACTACCAGATAACGTGAAAGATAAAGTAGACGACAAGATGTTCAAGCAAATGGAAGCCATCATTAATTCCATGACCATGAAAGAGCGTCAGCGCCCAGAAATCATTAAAGGTTCACGTAAAAAGCGTATCGCTTCGGGCTCGGGTACCCAAGTACAAGACGTTAATCGCATGCTGAAGCAATTCACTCAAATGCAGAAGATGATGAAAAAAATGCAGAAGGGTGGCATGAAAGGCATGATGAGAAATATGCAAGGTATGATGGGTGGAATGGGAGGCGCGGGCGGAGGGTTTAATCCGTTCGGTCGATAGCAATAGCTGTTATATGAAAAAGGAAGCGAATGAATTTGCTTCCTTTTTTTACTTTTATGCTAAACAAAACCAATGCGAGGTCAGTATTTTTTCAAGTTGTTATCGCGCTCACATAAAAATGTCGCGTATTCATGTGGTGAAAAAATAGCTAAAAGCCTTGCAATGACTAGTAATAAGAGTAAAATTCCGGAGCTTTATTTTGGCACGAGACCCCAAATTCCTCGGTAATAGGAGGAGTTGATGGGGTTATATTTATTTTTGAGAAAGCAAAGAGGACGACATGGTAACCATTCGTTTGGCACGTCACGGCGCGAAGAAGCGTCCATTCTATCAAATCGTAGTAGCGGACAGCCGCAAAGCTGCAACTGGCCGTTTCATCGAGAAAGTGGGTTTCTTTAACCCTACTGCTCAAGGTCAAGAAGAAGGTCTACGTCTAGACCTAGATCGCGTTAACCATTGGGTTGGTCAAGGCGCGACTGTTTCTGACCGCGTAGCTAAGCTAGTTAAAGACGCTCAAAAAGCGGCTTAATTCTTTTAAAGAAGATAATTAGTTTATGTCGATGAAGGATAAAGAAACAATGAGCGAGCAAGTCGAGAAAATTGTTGTAGGTAAGTTTGGTGCTTCTTACGGCATTCGTGGCTGGCTTAAGGTTTTCTCCTACACAGACAATGCTGAAAGTATTTTTGACTATAGCCCTTGGTTTATTAAACAAAAGGGTGATTGGGTGGAATGCAAAGTTGAAAGCTGGAAGCGCCATAACAAAGGGATGGTGTGTAAATTAGAAGGTCTAGAGATCCGCGAGGAAGCTCACCTACTAACCAATTTTGAAATTGCAATAAACCCCGCTTCTCTACCTGAATTGTCAGAAGATGAGTTCTACTGGCGTGAATTGTTCGGTATGCAAGTTATTACCACTAAAGGGTATAACCTTGGTGAGGTCGTTGACCTATTAGAAACTGGCTCGAACGATGTTTTGGTTGTAAAAGCGAATCTAAAAGATGCTTTTGGCCAAAAGGAACGATTAATTCCGTTCCTTGAAGAGCAAGTGATCATTCAAGTTGATCGCGAAGCTCAACGGATCGAAGTTGACTGGGATCCTGGATTCTAGCTTCAAAATTTAGAGCGAGAGAACACATGTGGGTTGGCGTAATTAGCCTTTTTCCTGAAATGTTCCGTTCTATTACGGATTTTGGAGTAACAGGTCAAGCGGTTAAAAAAGGTCTTTTGTCGGTAGAGACATGGAATCCTAGAGATTTCACTCACGACAAACATCGCACTGTTGATGATAGGCCTTACGGTGGTGGTCCTGGTATGTTGATGATGGTTCAGCCTTTGCGCGACGCCATTCAAACAGCCAAACAAGCCTCACCGGGAAAGACGAAAGTCATTTACCTTTCTCCCCAAGGTCGAAAACTCGACCAAAAAGGAGTTGAAGAACTGGCAACGAATGAGAATTTACTTCTGATTTGTGGTCGTTATGAAGGGGTAGATGAGCGCATCATACAATCTGAGATTGATGAAGAATGGTCAATCGGAGATTTTGTGATGACGGGTGGTGAAATACCAGCCATGACGCTAATTGATTCTGTCTCTAGGTTTGTTCCTGGGGTATTGGGAGATTTCGCGTCGGCAGAGGAAGATTCTTTTGCTAATGGCTTGTTAGATTGCCCGCACTATACGCGCCCTGAAGTGTTGGATGGTATTGAAGTACCAAGTGTACTCAAGTCTGGAAATCACAAGGACATTCGTCGCTGGCGGTTAAAGCAATCGCTAGGTCGCACCTGGATTAGAAGACCAGAGCTTCTGGAAAACCTAGCTCTGACTGACGAACAGGAATTATTACTTGCCGAGTTCATTAGAGAGCATCGAAGCAAGTAACCTATTGAATTTAGTATCAGTTTATTCTAGGAATTTACAAAATGAGCAACATCATCAAAGCTCTTGAGCAAGAGCAAATGAAATCAGATCTACCTAAATTTGCACCAGGTGACACTGTTGTAATTCAGGTTAAAGTAAAAGAAGGTGACCGTGAGCGTCTACAGGCATTCGAAGGCGTTGTAATCGCTATTCGTAACCGTGGTCTACACTCTGCATTTACAGTTCGTAAGATCTCGAACGGTGAAGGCGTTGAGCGTACGTTCCAAACTCACTCTCCAATTGTTGACAGCATTGAAGTTAAGCGCCGTGGTGCAGTACGTCGTGCCAAACTGTACTACCTACGTGAGCGTTCTGGTAAGTCAGCTCGTATTAAAGAGAAACTTGCTAAGAAGTAATGCTGATTGCATTCTCATAGTAAAAACGGGTTCCCAAATTGGGAACCCGTTTTTTTTGAGGTGGAGAATAGTGTTAGGGTGTCTATAGGGTATATACCCAAGTGACCTCAAAATGCAGGATTCAGAGCCTCATATTCTGTTTCAATTCAAGGAAAAGAACGCCGGCGAATGATGAGTCCTTTCCAAGTTCTATGACGATGAAGTGAGACAGAATATGGGCTCCCAAGGGCGAGTTTAACTGGCTTTCATACTGCGTTACCGATTCTTGATTTAGAATGACTAGATCTTTAAATCGGTGTCTTGTCTGAAAACCAGTTAATTCTCGCTGAACCAAGCATCTTGAGGTCAATTGGGTATACACTCTCAGTCATCTTTTAGAGCTTTGTTGAGCTCATTACTTGTCATAAAAAAGGAAACTAAATGAAACGTCTTCATATTGCCGCGGCTGTTATATTGAATCCGGCTAAAGACCAAGTCTTCATCACTAAGAGGGCAGACAAAGCTCACAAAGGTGGCTTGTGGGAGTTTCCAGGTGGCAAGGTGGAACAAGGTGAAACGGCTCAGGATGCAACCATTAGAGAGCTTTTTGAAGAGATTGGGATAAAGGTGACCACATTGAGTCATTTGGAATCACTGAAACACGATTATCCAGATAAGTCTTTAGAGTTTGATTTCTTTGTTGTGACGGATTTTGAAGAAGAGCCTTACGGTAAAGAGGGGCAACAAGGGGGCTGGGTGAATATAGTGGATCTTCAACAATATGATTTCCCTGAAGCCAACGTACCCATCTTGGAAAAGGTGATGAATATTTACGGTGCGGCAACCTCGAAATAACTGACCAGTAATAGACGAGATTAGAGGTTGTGAAAGAGTTTGTTGAATTGCTCAAAGAGACGAATATGGCGTCTCTTTGTTCATGCATAGTGGGGGACCTGAATTACCTAGTGAGCGTCTTCTGACCAACCATCAGAATCGGACATGTCTGGAGCACCTGCAATCGATTTCTCTTCTTCAGCCCATTCACCAAAATCAATAAGTTGACATTTTTTACTGCAAAAAGGGCGAAAAGTGCTTTTTTCTCCCCATTGCACATCAGCTTGGCAAGTTGGGCATTTTACGATAGTAACGTTATTCATAGTGTGCTTTTGATTAGGTTCTGATGAGTGTTGATTCTAGCATGTTTTGCAAGACAAGAAGTACAGAGTCTAGCTACAAATAGCCAAGTCAAATTCGATATCATGTGGGTAAGCTTGCCCTGACTCAAAGCACATGAACTTTATCGCAAAGCGATTCTTATGACCTGAAATCATCGGGTAAACGCCGTATTCCAAAGGGATGTTTAAGCGTAGAATATTGGCTTCTTCTGCATCACTTTGGTAAAAACCTGCACGGGCGATGATCGGCTTTTCGTGCCCAGTTTCTCGTGTCAGTTGCAACCAAAGGTGCAATGCGGAAGTCAGAGGTTGTAGAGTTCCAAGCCAGCCTTCAATGTCTCTCTTTCTATTCTCATCAGGCTGATGTAGCCAAAAGTGCAGAGAAGGCAAATCAAAACAACATGAACCGCCTGGTAGATTGAATCGTTGACGAATTGTGCTTAAGAAGCGATCTTCTTTCAAAGATTGACCAAAACGCTCTGCCGCCATGAGATCTCTATGAACATCATCGATGTTGGAAAGAACGGCTTGCAGCATATCTTGATTAACGCCATCCACATTGAGCCAAGATTTATAGGATAAACGTTGTTTCTCTAGGTCTTTGGCAAGCTCAGATTTCATTTGAATTTGCTCAAATATTTCAAGCAAATCAAAAATAGGGCGAAAGAACAGCGGATATTGAACAGTATCCACTTTTGTTGCAGCGTGACTCATTTGTCGCAATAGCGACTCCACTCTAAGGTAAATTCGAGTTTTTTCATTTAATGGATGTTCAAATTTATGAGTGGTCATGAAAAACGCCTTTGTGCTCCTTTCGCAGTGTTATGAGCTAGTGGCTCATTGATAAATATTTGTGGTGTAGCGCTGTAACTTGCGACAATAGGTCACTCTCTGGTGAATCATTGTCTATTACATCATTCGCGTGACTCAAGCGATCTTCGCGTGTTGCTTGTGCATTCAAAATAGACTCTACTTGCGCTTGAGGGACATTATCCCGACTCACGGTACGCTGTATTTGTGTATCTCTTGATACATCGACAACCAGCACGGTATCTGCCATTGATTGTAACTGGTTTTCTACAAGCAAAGGCACAACCAATAGACCGTAAGGTGATTGTATCTGCATTAAGCTTTGTTTCATTTTCTGGCGAATCATGGGATGAAGCAAGTTATTAAGCCAAAGTTTTTCATTTTCGTTCTCAAAAACTCTTGCTCTAAGTTCTACACGATTCAATGAACCATCTGAATTTAATATATCAGTGCCAAAATAGCCTGCAATTTTATTTAATCCTTCAGAGTGAGGCTCCACAACTTGTCTAGCGATAACATCGGCGTCGACAATATCGATATTGAAGTGTTCTTGAAAAAGATTCGCTACGGTTGTTTTCCCGCTTGCAATCCCTCCAGTTAAACCAACAACAAATGCCATTCTTTGCCTTTTAAGTCTGCAATGGTGAAACAGTCTATCTTTGATTCACAACTAAATGCCAAGGAAATGTGAAAAATACCAACTTGTGATGTCTTTTCCAAACAATAGGGTAACCCAACCTGCGATGGCAAGGTAAGGACCAAAAGGGAAGGCCTGTTCGATGCCTTTTTTCTGCAATCTTAGCTGAATCACGCCAAACACAACACCCACTAGCGATGACATCAGGATGATGATGGGCAAACTTTGCCAACCCAGCCAAGCTCCAAGTGCTGCAAGTAATTTGAAATCGCCAAATCCCATCCCTTCTTTGCCAGTAAGCAGCTTAAACAGGTAATAAACGCTCCATAAACACAAGTAGCCTGCCATTGCACCGATCACGGAATCAGTGAGGGATACAGGGCTGATTTCAAAGAGCGAAAGTGCTATCCCAGCCCACATAAGCGGTAATGTGAGTTGGTCGGGGAGAAGTAAAGTGTCGAAATCAATGAAAGTGGCAGCGATAAGTACAAAAGTAAAAAATAGAAGGGCAATAGAGAAATAACTAAACCCGAAATGGTTTGCAACAGCAAAACTGAGACCAGCTGTAAGCAATTCGATAAGCGGGTAACGAGCGGAGATCGCAGTGCCGCAAGCGTGGCATTTACCGCGTAGAAGCAACCAACTGAGCACGGGGACATTATCCCGAATTCTGATTTGTGTGTTGCACTTTTGACAAGTAGAGCGTGGGACGCTTAAGGTGAGCTTCTCTGTTGAAGGCTCAATGTTGTACTCAGGAAAAGAGTCAGCACACTCTTGTCGCCATTCGTTTTCCATCATCTTTGGAAGACGGTAAATCACGACATTCAAAAAACTACCAATGACCAACCCAAATACAGCAGCCATCAACGGAAACAGCCAAGGGTAGTAGTGAAAAGCGTCCATATATGATCTCTAAGGTGAAGTGTGCATAGCGAATGGGAATATACCCAAGTGACCTCAAGGTACAGGATTCAGAGCCTCATATTCTGTTTCAATTCAAGGAAAAGAACGCAGCGGAATGACGAGCCCTTTCCAAGTTCTTTGACGATGAAGTGAGGCAGAATATGGGCTCCCAAGGGCGAGTTTAACTGGCTTTCATACTGCGTTATCGATTCTTGATTTAGAACCACCAGATCTTCAAATCGATGCCTTGCCTGAAAGCCAGTTAACTCTCGCTGAACCTAGCATCTTGAGGTTACTTGGGTATATTAGCCCAATACACTCATTAAGTTAAACACTGGTAAGTACATAGAGACGACTAACCCACCAATTACAACACCAAGAAAAATGATAATCAGTGGTTCAAGTAATTTTCCGAGGTTATCAACGGTGTTATCGACTTCAAATTCGTAGACGTTTGCGACTTTATTGAGCATGTCGTCGAGTGAACCTGTTTCTTCTCCAATCATGACCATTTGCAATACCATTTCCGGAAAAGCTTCCGTGTTTCTCATGGCTATATAAATAGGCATGCCTGCTGCTGTATCTTTATAAACCTGTTCGATAGCAACTTGGTAATGCAAATTACTGGCAGTCTTAGAGCTGGTTTTTAGACCGTTAAGGATAGGGATTCCCGCATTAAAGCTGGTGGCCAGTGTTCGACTGAATTTGGCGATGGCAGCTTTACTAAAAACGCCTCCGATAATAGGGAATTTAAGCCCCCACCTCGAACTTCTTAATCGAAATTTAAATGAACGTTTGCGTATAAATTTAAAAGCGATAGACAGCGTAGCGATTCCTAATATCATTTTCCACAAGTCGTTTTGCACTATGTGCGAGAGTTTGAGTACTTGTTGAGTAAACCATGGCAATTCAGCACCAAAACCCGAAAACATGGTTTCAAACTCGGGTATGACGAACTTGAGCATCAGAACAGACACTCCAATCGCAGTCAAAAGTACCATTACCGGATAGATCATCGCTTTAATGACTTTGGATCGAAGCTGCTCGCTTTTTTCTTGATAGGTAGCGATACGCTCAAAAACATCAGACAAATTACCAGTCTGCTCACCTGTTTCAATCAAGTCGGTGTAAAAGCTATCAAACAGGCTGTTGGATGTGCTAAGTGCTTTGGAGATTGGTGTGCCAGCTTCAACAGCTTTACTCACCTGAGATAGAATAGATTTCATCTCTGCTTTGTTATGGTTATCCGACACCATTTTTAAGGATTGCACGATGGGAACACCGGTTCCTAGCATGGTTGCCATTTGGCGGGTGAACACCATGATGTCTTTCTTTTTAACTTTGTGACTCAGTTTATCGAGCAACGAAATGCCAGATTTTCTGACTTTTTTAATTTGAACTTGTTGGCTTCGAAGCTTATCGCGTACTTCAACTTCGGTGTACGCCAGAAATTGCCCAGAGGCTTTTTTTCCTGAACTGTTAATGCCTTTCCAGCGAAAGTTGTAAAGTTTGAGGCGAGGGGTAGCTGAACGATCCAAAATGTCTCCTTACAAATACAAAACGCGTTGAAGCTCTTGGTAGCTCGTGATGCCTTGCTTCAATATTTCAATACCTGATTGACTGAGTGTTTTCATGCCGTTTTTTACCGCCAGCATTTCAATTTCAGCAATACTGGCTTTATGAGAAACAGCTTGCTGCAGTTCAGTATCAAAAGGCATGACTTCATAAATACCAATTCGACCGCTGTACCCAGCGTTGCAATCAGCGCAGCCTTGACTTGACGCTTGAAAAAGGGGGATGTCAGATTCAATTCGATACTTGTCTAACAGTGTTGGGGATAGTTGATGCGGTATTTTACAGTGTGGGCACAAACGTCTTGCTAAACGTTGAGCGATGATCAAACTGAGTGAAGATGCGAGGTTATATGGTTCAACCCCCATGTTACCTAGCCGGATCACCGTTTCTGCCGCGGAATTTGTGTGTAATGTCGATAGAACCAAGTGCCCCGTTTGAGCTGCCTTGATGGCGATTTCCGCTGTTTCAAAATCTCGTATCTCACCCAGCATCACTATGTCAGGATCTTGTCGTAAAAAAGACTTAAGCGCAGCTGCAAAGGTGAAACCTATTTTAGGGCGGATTTGCACTTGGTTGATACCGGCTAAATTGATTTCTACCGGATCTTCGGCGGTCGAAATATTGCGTTCGACTGTGTTGAGAATGCTAAGCCCAGTGTACAGTGAAACGGTTTTACCGCTCCCTGTTGGACCAGTCATCAGAATCATCCCTTGAGGGCGACGTAGTGCTTCAATATATAAGGCTTTTTGTTCTTCGCTGTAGCCTAGCATATCGATGTTCAAATTCGCACTGCTGCTGTCCAGTAAACGCAGAACAATTTTCTCTCCCCAAAGTGTGGGCAGAGTGGACACTCGAAGATCGATCGCGGTTGTGTCGCTGAGTTTTAGCTTAATGCGACCATCTTGAGGTAAACGACGTTCTGCAATATCCAGTTTTGAGAGTATTTTTAATCGTGCGGCTAGCCTTCGCCCTAACTGCGGAGCTGGGCTATTGGCTTGAATAAGAATACCGTCGCATCGCATTCGAATACGGTACGTCTCTTCGTAAGGCTCAAAATGAATGTCTGAAGCCCCTTTACGCACTGCATCGAACAAAACTTGATGAATAAAGCGACTGACAGGTGCATCGTCTAAGCTGAGATCTTCTGCCGATTCGAATTCATCGTCACTCACTTGAACTAAATCCGCGAGTTCTTCTTGCGTGATTTCCTTAGCGCCAGTACTGCTATCGACCCTATTTTTTCCGTACATTCTACGAATGCAGCTGGTTAATTCTCTTTCATCGCAAAGCAGGATTTCGACTTGCTGATTGGTGGCAAAGCGAAACTCTTCTTCTGCTTCGACGATCGTTGGGTCGGATAGCGCAATAAATAGAGTATTGTTGGTGGATTCAACGGGCAGCGCATTGTAGCGAGTGATCAGATCTCGTAGACCAAGTTGCTCACATAATGGAAGGTAGTCGTATTGATTGGTTTCTATGACAGATAAACCAAAAATCTCAGCAATATGCTGAGTCAATTCAAAAGCAGGAATAATACCAAGCGCAGCGATAGCACTAGGGACGGTGCCCCCGGTGCTACCTATGCGCTCAATAATAGCCAGTTCATGTTCTTCACCAATGATATCGGCTTGGCGAAGAATGCTAGCTAAATTGGTGTGCATTATTTACAACTTTTAGGTATTTCTGATGTTTCTATATTAGTAGTATCCGTGAAGCTACAAGCCCAACCGCTTGCACTTTTAACAAGCTTCGCTTTTGCTGGGTTTATAGATGATTTGTCAAAGAGAAACTGAATATTACCGTATGCTGCACTAGCATCTTGTGTAAGTGAAATTATTCCTAATTTATTCATCCGGTCAGTAGCTCCTACTTTTGTTAGGTCTGTAGGGAAAGAACCATTTTCTTGGATGTACATATCTACGTTGGTTACTAAGGCGCGTACCGTCGCCAAACCTGTAGCTGCTTCAGACTTCTTAACATGATTTTGGTAAGCGGGGATTGCTACGGCAGATAACACACCAATAATTGCTACCACAATCATCAGCTCTATCAGTGTAAAGCCCTGTTGTTTCTTATTTTTCATAAATAACTCCGTTCATAAGGTCGTATAAAAACAGAGCGAGGATAGGAGCGTGCCAAGGGTAAGGAAACTGTAATTAAGAAATTGCTGGAGGAGGCTTTAAGAATTTTTACCTTTGTTTCAGTAGGTTACTAAGTCAGTGCGAGTGAGTTCAAATGGGGTGGGTGATATCAGTCGCAACCTTATGATAAGGCTAAAAAAAGGAAGCAGCGCTCCCTTTTCAATCATAAGTTTACATTTATAAAGTATTTCAGATTTGTGACAACGCTCAAATCAGGTTTTTATCTCGAACTTGCGCTATTGAAACCGCATGGAAAGATCCATTGCTTTCAAATGCTTAGTGAGGGCGCCAACCGATATATAGTCGACTCCGGTGTCCGCGTATTCGCGGATCGTCTCTAAAGTAACGTTTCCAGAGTTTTCTAGCGCCGCTTTACCTGCGTTAATTTTGACGGCTTCACGCATCATGTCTGTAGAGAAATTATCGAGCATGATAATGTCTGCGCCTGCTTCAATCGCTTCTTTTAGCTCATCTAGGTTTTCAGTTTCAACCTCAACGGGCTTCCCTGGATTTAGGTTTTTGGCTGCTTCAATGGCTTTACGGATACCACCACAAGCAACAATATGGTTCTCTTTTATTAAGTAAGCATCAAAAACACCAATACGATGATTGAATCCGCCGCCACAAGCGACAGCATATTTAAGCGCACTTCGTAAACCGGGAATGGTTTTTCGGGTATCAAGCAGGCGGCAATCTGTGCCTTGCAACTTTTCAGCGTATTGTGCAACCAACGTGGCGCAGCCCGAAAGCGTTTGAATAAAGTTCATGGCATTGCGCTCTCCAGTTAAAAGAGCACGAGCGGGGCCGGACAGCGTACACAGCGTTTGATTTGGCTCTACTTTATTGCCATCTTGAACGTGCCACTCTATCTTTACTTCGCCACCAAGTTGCTTGAACACTTCGTCTGCCCATGCTTGACCGCAAAAGATGCCGTGTTCTCGCGTAATAATCGTTGCGGTATTGGTTGCATCCTCTGGAATTAACGCTGCGGTAATGTCTGCCGCGGGATCAAGTGTTCCCCCTAAATCTTCTTTTAAGGTGTCTGTGACCGCACGTGTAATTTCCAATGGAAGTTGCTGTTTTAGGTAGTCAAGACGTTCTTGGCTGTTGTGTGTGTTTTTCATCGCAATTCAGTAAATACCAGAGGTTGAAATTGTCTGCATCATACTCTGGCTTGGAGGATAATTCAGCTATTTATCTGTATCTAACTTAGTTACGTTGAGTATTAACTCTAATTCGTTCGGCTTTTTCTAGCGTGAACTATGCCTGCATATTGAGGTTACTTGGGTATATTACTGGGTATATACTCTGTTCACTAAATGGTTTTGTAAGAATCAACCAACATGAAAATCGATGAATCTCATTGGCTTACTGATATAAATAAAGTGGCATCCCCTTATTACGATGAGCGACCCGAAGGTGAGGATATCTCTTTATTGGTTGTGCATCACATTAGCTTACCTCCTCGTCAATATGGCGGCACATTTGTTAATGATTTTTTTGCAGGAAGTCTGGACCCTACCCTTCACCCGTTTTTTGATGTCATTAAAAACCTCAAAGTGTCTGCTCATTGCTTGATTCGGCGTACTGGTGAAATAGTGCAGTTTGTTCCTTTTGACAAAAGGGCATGGCATGCAGGGGTATCGAGTTTCGCTGGGCGCGAACGCTGCAATGATTATTCTATTGGTATTGAACTGGAAGGGTGTGAATTTGACAGTTATACGCCTGAGCAATACAGCGCATTAGTCGAATTAACTAAGTTATTACAATGCCAGTACCCAAGTATCACAGAACATAGAATTACTGGGCACCAATATATAGCCCCATTGAGAAAGTCAGATCCTGGGCTCACATTTGATTGGCGATATTTTCGCAATCTTCTCAAAACTGGATCGAACTAGCACATTTTCAGCGTGTTAGCCGGATAGTAATCTTGTTTAATGTGTCAAATACCAAGATGTGACTAAGCTCTACTTACCATAAAAAACAAATTGTCATAACTTTAATTTATGTCACACAGAGCGACATATTAATTGGTAAGACCAATTTTATTGCTGTTTTAATGCACTCTTGTTACGTCCAGGTTAATTTGTTCTGCGTTCAATGATGTGCGTCAAGTTTTATCTGGACAGAAACGTTTTAATTATGTTATTTTTTCGCCCAATTTGAAATTGGTATTACCAATTGACTGCAAGAGTAGAAGAACAATAAATATGGCTTATCAAAGGATTCGTCAGCCGAAACTCTCTGATGTTATTGAACAAGAGTTGGAGCGGTTGATACTGGAAGGAACACTCTCTCCGGGGGAACAACTGCCGCCGGAACGAGAGCTAGCGAAGCAGTTTGATGTTTCGCGTCCTTCGGTCCGAGAAGCGATTCAGAGGCTGGAAGCAAAACGATTGTTAACTCGTCGCCAGGGCGGTGGAACTTTCGTTAGTGAATCCCTATGGAAGAGCTTTTCCGATCCTTTGTTGAACTTATTGTCGACCCATTCCGAAACCCAGCTTGATTTGCTGGAGGCGCGACACGCGATGGAAGGGTTATCTGCTTATTTTGCTGCTTTGCGTGGTACCGATGAAGACTTTGAGCGAATCCAACTCTGCTTAGAGCAAATTCGTGAAGCTCAAGACAAAAAAGACGTAGAAGTAGAAGCTTCTGCGGTTATGGCGTTTCTTATTGCCTTAACTGAGGCGGCACATAATGTGGTTTTGCTGCATATCGTGCGTAGCTTGTCTCCGTTGCTTGAGCAAAATGTCTTACAAAATTTAAAGCTATTGCATCGCCGCGTAGAAGTGGTGGATAGAGTCAGTAAACATCGAGCTAATATTGTGGATGCGATTGTTTCTGGTCAGCCTGAACAGGCGCGTGAAATGTCTCACTCACATTTAGCTTATATCGAAGAAACATTGCTGGATTTAACTCGTGAAGAGTCAAGAAGAGAACGCTCTTTGCGTAGAATTCAGCGAGGTAACGAGTCGTAATCACGGCTTGTCACAAGTTTAAAGTAGATCCAACCAACAGAAGGATAGATCGCCATGTCTGATACGAAGCATGACGTAGACGCACTTGAAACTCAAGAATGGCTTCAGGCACTTGAGTCAGTCGTTCGTGAAGAAGGTGTAGAACGTGCACAATTCTTGTTAGAGCAAGTTCTAGATAAAGCACGCCTTGATGGTGTTGATATGCCAACAGGCATCACAACTAACTACATCAACACGATTCCAGCCGATCAAGAACCAGCTTACCCTGGTGACACAACGTTAGAGCGCCGTATTCGTGCCATTATTCGTTGGAACTCGGTAATGATCGTATTACGTGCTTCTAAGAAAGACCTAGACCTAGGTGGTCACATGGCTTCTTACCAGTCAGCGGCGGCATTCTACGAAGTATGTTTCAACCACTTCTTCCGTGCTCCTAATGAGACAGACGGTGGCGATTTGGTTTACTACCAAGGTCATATCTCTCCAGGTATCTACTCTCGCGCATTTGTTGAAGGTCGTCTAACTGAAGATCAGCTAGATAACTTCCGTCAAGAAGTAGACGGTAAAGGTATCCCATCATACCCACACCCTAAACTTATGCCTGAGTTCTGGCAGTTCCCAACGGTATCTATGGGCTTAGGTCCAATTTCAGCAATCTATCAAGCGCGCTTCCTTAAGTACCTTGATGGTCGTGGCTTGAAAGATACTTCTGCTCAACGTGTATACGCTTTCCTAGGCGACGGTGAGATGGATGAGCCAGAATCACGTGGTTCTCTATCTTTTGCAGCACGTGAGAAGCTAGACAACCTATGCTTCCTAATCAACTGTAACCTTCAGCGCCTAGATGGTCCTGTAATGGGTAACGGTAGCATCATCCAAGAGCTAGAAGGTCTATTTAAGGGCGCTGGCTGGAACGTTGTTAAAGTTATCTGGGGTAGCAACTGGGATGCTCTACTGGCTAAAGACACGACAGGTAAACTGCTACAGCTTATGAACGAGACTGTAGATGGTGACTACCAAACATTTAAGTCGAAAGATGGCGCGTACGTACGTGAGCACTTCTTTGGCAAATACCCAGAAACAGCAGCACTTGTTGCAGATATGACCGATGACGAAATCTTCGCTCTTAAGCGTGGTGGTCATGAGTCATCTAAGCTTTACGCTGCATACAAAAATGCCGCAGAAACTAGCGGTCGCCCAACGGTTATCCTAGCTAAGACTGTAAAAGGTTACGGCATGGGTGAAGCGGCTGAAGGTAAGAACATCGCGCACCAAGTTAAGAAAATGGATATGACTCACGTACTTCATTTACGTGATCGCCTAGGTCTTCAAGACATCTTAACTGATGACGCAGTGAAAGAACTTCCGTACCTGAAACTAGAAGAAGGTTCAGCGGAGTACGAATACCTTCACGCACGCCGTAAAGATCTAAAAGGTTACACGCCACAGCGTCTGCCTAACTTCACTCAAGAGCTGAAGGTTCCTGAGCTAGAAGAATTTGCTCCATTATTGAGCGAGCAAAAGCGTGAAATCTCAACAACGATGGCTTACGTTCGTACGCTAAATATTCTTCTTAAGAATAAAGGCATCGGTAAAAACGTTGTACCTATTATTTGTGATGAAGCACGTACATTTGGTATGGAAGGTCTATTCCGCCAGATCGGTATCTACAACCCGCACGGTCAAGAATACACGCCTGAAGATAAAGGCATTGTTTCTTACTACAAAGAAGCGACTTCTGGTCAGGTTCTACAGGAAGGCATCAACGAGCTAGGTTCAATGGCATCTTGGGTTGCTGCTGCAACGTCATACAGCACCAACGACCTACCAATGATCCCATTCTACATCTACTACTCTATGTTCGGTTTCCAACGTGTTGGCGACATGGCGTGGATGGCAGGTGACCAACAAGCGCGTGGCTTCCTATTGGGTGCAACGGCTGGTCGTACAACATTGAATGGTGAAGGTCTACAGCACGAAGATGGTCATTCTCACGTATTGGCGAACACCATCCCTAACTGTATTTCTTACGATCCAACGTTTGCTTATGAAGTAGCGGTAATCATGCAAGACGGTATCCGTCGCATGTACGGTACAGATCAAGAGAACGTGTTCTATTACCTAACCGTAATGAACGAAAACTACGCAATGCCAGCAATGCCTGAAGGCGCTGAAGAAGGCATTCGCAAGGGTATCTACAAGCTTGAATCTTACGCGGGTGATAAGTCTAAAGTTCAACTATTGAGCTCTGGCACAATCATGAACGAAGTTCGTAAAGCGGCGACTATCCTAAGTGAAGAGTACGGTGTGGCGTCAGATGTCTTCTCTGTAACTTCTTTCAACGAGCTAACTCGTGATGGTCAGAATGCAGAGCGTTACAACATGCTTCACCCTGAAGCAGAAGCGAAAGTTCCATACATCACAACAGTACTTGGTGATGAGCCAACTATTGCTGCGACGGATTACATGAAGAACTACTCTGAGCAGGTTCGAGCGTTCATTCCAGCTGAATCTTTCAAGGTTCTTGGTACTGACGGCTTCGGTCGCTCAGACAGCCGTGAAAATCTACGTCGTCACTTCGAAGTGAACGCAGGTTACGTAGTAGTCGCGGCACTAACTGAACTAGCGAAGCGCGGTGATGTTGAGAAATCAGTAGTTGTTGAAGCCATTAAAAAGTTCAACATCGACACTGAAAAAACTAACCCGCTATACGCATAAGACAACGCTTAATTTAGAAGGTAGATAAGCAATGGCAATCGAAATTAATGTACCTGACATTGGTGCAGATGAGGTTGAAGTTACTGAGATTCTTGTAAGCGTTGGCGACAAGGTCGAAGAAGAACAATCCCTCATTACTGTAGAAGGTGACAAAGCCTCTATGGAAGTTCCTGCATCTCAAGCGGGTGTAGTGAAAGAGATTAAAGTGACTGAAGGTGATTCAGTAACGACTGGCACTTTGATCATGATCTTTGAAGCAGAAGGTGCGGCTGAAGCTGCACCTGCGTCAGCAGCAGAAGCGGCTCCTGTCGCTGAAGCAGCGCCGGCAGCACCTGTTGCGTCTGCAGAGAAAGAAATTAATGTTCCAGATATCGGTGGCGACGAAGTTGAAGTTACTGAAATCATGGTTGCAGTTGGTGATGCAGTAGAAGAAGAGCAATCTCTTATCACTGTTGAAGGCGACAAAGCGTCAATGGAAGTTCCTGCACCATTCGCTGGTACAGTAAAAGAGATCAAGATTAACGCGGGCGACAAAGTGTCGACTGGCTCTCTAATCATGACGTTTGTTGTAGAAGGTGCTGCGCCAGCACCTGCAGCAGCCCCAGCTCAAGCAGCCCCTGCTGTACCTGCGGCGGCACCAGCAAAAACGGAAGCACCAAAAGCGGCCTCAGCGGCCTCAGCTGCCTCTACGGGTGATTTCCAAGAGAACAACGAGTACGCTCATGCTTCTCCAGTTGTTCGTCGTCTTGCTCGTGAATTTGGCGTAAACCTATCTAAGGTCAAAGGTTCTGGTCGTAAGAGCCGCATCTTGAAAGAAGATGTTCAGTCTTACGTTAAAGATGCCCTTAAGCGTCTAGAGTCTGGTTCTGCTGCTTCAGGCAGTGGCGACGGTTCTGCGTTAGGTCTGCTTCCTTGGCCAAAAGTTGATTTCAGCAAGTTTGGTGAAACCGAAGTTCAGAAACTTTCTAAGATTAAGAAGATTTCTGGTGCAAATCTACACCGTAACTGGGTAATGATCCCTCACGTTACACAGTGGGACAACGCAGACATCACTGAGCTAGAAGCATTCCGTAAAGAGCAGAATGCAATCGAAGCTAAGAAAGATTCAGGCATGAAGATCACGCCACTTGTGTTCATCATGAAAGCAGTAGCGAAAGCGCTAGAAGCGTTCCCTGCATTCAACTCTTCTCTTTCAGAAGATGGTGAAAGTATCATTCTTAAGAAATACGTGAACGTCGGTATCGCAGTTGATACGCCAAACGGTCTTGTTGTTCCTGTATTCAAAGATGTGAACAAGAAAGGCATTTACGAGCTATCTGAAGAGCTAATGGCTGTATCTAAGAAAGCACGTGCAGGTAAACTGACTGCTGGTGATATGCAAGGCGGATGTTTCACTATTTCTAGCCTAGGCGGTATCGGCGGAACAGCGTTTACTCCTATCGTAAATGCGCCAGAAGTTGGAATCTTAGGTGTATCCAAGTCCGAAATGAAGCCGGTATGGAATGGTAAAGATTTCACACCGCGTCTACAGCTGCCATTGTCTCTTTCATACGACCACCGTGTGATTGATGGTGCAGAAGGTGCGCGCTTCATCACTTACTTGAATGGTTGTCTGAGCGATATTCGTCGCTTGGTGCTATAAGTCAAGATACGTAAAATCAGGGCGGCTATAAGCCGCCCTTACATTACAAGCTGACAGTTTGATTTAGCCTTGTTGATAACAAGCGAATCTCAATCGAACTGTTGTCTGGCTCACAGGCTAAATGGATTTACTTTTCACACCTTTAACAACTCTGTAAACTGTTTCGGTCTGAAAATAAAACGTTCTAAAAAAGAATTCATTGAACCCCCACTCAGCCTGTTAGGGATAATGACTAAAAGAGGTCAAAATGAGCAAAGAAATTAAAGCCCAAGTTGTTGTACTTGGTTCTGGTCCTGCTGGTTATTCTGCTGCGTTCCGTTGTGCGGATCTAGGTCTAGAAACGGTACTTATCGAGCGTTACACCACCCTAGGTGGAGTGTGTCTAAACGTGGGTTGTATCCCATCTAAAGCACTGCTACACGTATCTAAAGTGATCGAAGAAGCGAAAGCAATGGCTGATCACGGTGTGGTATTTGGTGAGCCGCAAACGGACATCAACAAAATCCGAATCTGGAAAGAAAAAGTGGTTAACCAATTGACGGGCGGTCTTGGCGGTATGGCTAAGATGCGTAACGTAACAGTGGTTAACGGTTACGGTAAATTTACTGGTCCTAATTCTATTCTTGTAGAAGGTGAAGGCGAAGCAACAACAGTTAACTTCGACAACGCTATCATTGCGGCAGGTTCTCGCCCAATTAAACTTCCGTTTATCCCACATGAAGACCCACGTATTTGGGATTCTACTGATGCACTAGAGCTTAAAGAAGTTCCGGGCAAACTGCTTATTATGGGCGGTGGTATTATCGGTCTTGAAATGGGCACGGTATACCAGTCTCTAGGTTCTCAGGTTGACGTTGTTGAGATGTTTGACCAAGTGATCCCAGCAGCTGATAAAGACATCGTTAAGGTTTACACCAAGCGAGTTAAAGATAAGTTCAACTTGATGCTGGAAACCAAAGTGACGGCTGTTGAAGCTAAAGAAGATGGTATCTACGTATCAATGGAAGGCAAAAAAGCACCAGCAGAAGCTGAGCGCTATGATGCTGTTCTTGTTGCTATTGGTCGTGTACCAAACGGTCTTCTTATCGATGGTGAAAAAGCCGGCATCGAAATTGATGAGCGCGGCTTTATCAATGTGGATAAGCAAATGCGCACAAACATTCCTCATATCTTTGCGATTGGTGATGTTGTTGGTCAGCCAATGCTGGCACACAAAGGTGTGCATGAAGGCCATGTTGCTGCAGAAGTGATTTCTGGTAAGAAACACTACTTCGATCCTAAAGTTATTCCTTCAATTGCTTACACCGAGCCAGAAGTGGCGTGGGTTGGTAAGACAGAGAAAGAAGCAAAAGCCGAAGGCATCAACTACGAAACAGCGACATTCCCATGGGCTGCGTCTGGACGTGCAATCGCGTCTGACTGTGCTGATGGTATGACTAAGCTTATTTTCGATAAAGAAACGCACCGCGTAATCGGTGGCGCTATCGTTGGTACTAACGGTGGTGAGCTACTAGGTGAAATTGGTTTGGCTATCGAGATGGGCTGTGATGCAGAAGACATCGCTCTAACCATCCACGCTCACCCAACTCTACACGAATCTGTAGGTTTGGCTGCTGAAGTATTTGAAGGCTCTATTACTGACCTTCCAAACAAAAAAGCTGTGAAGAAGAAAAAGTAATTTTTCTAAAAGCTAAAAGCTAAAAGCTGAATGATAAAAACCGCTGCCAGTCAGCGGTTTTTTTGTTTAGGCTCTCATGGCGTTTTCGGGTAGACAACAGACCAAAACAAAAAACGGAGGGGAAAACCCCTCCGTTAACTATTTTACTGTTTTACAAAAGCGCGTTTTAATCTTGCTTGTAAATACAAAGCATACCCAGAAAGCTAGCTACAAGCCCTTCTAAGTACTCTGGATCTGGGTTGCGGTTCGCTTGAACGTATAGAGAGTAGCAAATGCCGTGCAATAGCTTAGCTAAATCTTCTGCTTTGTGCTCGTCGCATACTTCGCCACGTTGCATTGCTGTCAGGAACATGTCTTCAACACGTTTCTGAGACTCTTCGTTACTGGATAGGAACAAAGGCCATACTTCTTCACGAGTAGACGTGCTCCACTCGAACCAAACTTTCATCCAGTGCGTGCCATCCAGTGCAAACTTGATGATGTTCTTGGTTAAGCTCGTTAAGTTTTCTTCGGCAGTTGCTTCTGGAAGAATACTTTCATTGATGAACAGAGCGTATTGTTTTTCAACTTGGCTCAGTACTTCATCAACCAAATCTTCGCGGGTTTGGAAGTAGTTGAAAACAGTAGCAACTGATACCTGAGCGATCTCAGCAATATCAGCGTGACCACCGCGACCGATACCGCGTTTTGCGAATACTTCTATCGCAATATCATGCAGTTGCTCTTTACGTTTCTGTGGAGATAGCCTTGTTCTTGGACGTTTTTTTACAGTATCCATAATTGATTTTCCTTGCCAACATATGAAGATTAATGATTATTTTATAATTAGATTTGCCATATGAGTGTAATGGTGCATATAAAAGTGTCAATCAAGAAATGTTAAAAAGTGCTCAATTTCATGACCAAGTTAAAAATTTACCCTGAGTCGTTTGCAGTGGTAAAATGTGTTATTGGGTGCACATTAACGAAAATTCAAATTATTGATAATGTGACTTTACCTGCAAAATCAGCCACTAACTAATTGAGAGCAGTATGAAACATACAGTTGAAGTAATGATTTCTGAGCAAGACGTTCAGGATCGAGTTATCGAATTGGGTAAGAAAATCACCGAGCGCTACAAAGATTCAGACAAAGAGTTGGTGCTGGTGGGGCTGCTTCGTGGTTCGTTTGTTTTTATGGCTGATCTGACACGTGTCATTGGTAAACATCATACTGTCGATTTCATGACCGCCTCTAGCTATGGCAATGCGATGGAAAGCTCACGCGATGTGCGTATTTTGAAAGATCTGGATGATGACATCAAAAACAAAGATGTTTTGTTGGTGGAAGACATCATCGATACGGGCAACACGTTGAGTAAAGTGTGCGAAATTTTAGAAATTCGCGAGCCTGCATCTATCGAGATTTGTACTCTTTTAGACAAACCCTCTCGTCGAGAAATTGCAGTCGATGCAAAATTCATTGGTTTTGAAATTCCCGATGAGTTTGTTGTTGGTGTTGGTATCGATTACGCTCAGAAATACCGTAACTTACCTTACATTGGGAAAGTGGTTCCTCAAGAGTAAACGCTCGGTCTGTAAAGCGAACTGAAGAAACGCCACTATTGCTATAGTGGCGTTTGTGTAATGACGTTTGTGTACGGTCTTTTGGTTTTACAATTCTTGAATAAAGCGCAATCGTCGCTTGTCTAACTCTTCACGTATTTCTTTTCCTTGAAAGCCATCCTGAATGACCTTTTGTACATCCGCTTGCAAAGCAGCCTGATAAGCTTGATTGAAGAGTGCCGATTGAGGGTAGGGTTTGCTTTCTAAACCTAGCCGACCGCGATGATCGGCTTCACAGCAGGTTAAGAGTTGTGCCAAGCGTTCAGGTTTACGCCACACATCCAATTTATTCAGTATTTTAAGTTTTGTTTTTGCTTTGAGTTCTTCCGCACGGTGCACATTTGTGTGATGTTCGCATACGACCAAGGCGGTATCTCTGAACTCGTTTGGAACTTTAATACGTTCACATAATGTCTTTATGATGTTGAGCCCTGTATGGCAATGCATTTTGTGGCTCGGCCATTCTTCTTTTGGCGTAACCCCTTTTCCTAAGTCGTGAACTTGCGCTGCAAATCGTATCACGGGGTCTTGGCTCAAATTGGCTGCTTGCTTAGCGACCATCAGTGTATGAATACCAGTATCGATTTCTGGGTGCCATTGCTCTGGCTGTGGAACACCAAATAAAGCATCCAGTTCTGGAAGGACGGCTTCTAGAGCGCCACATTGTCTGAGTACTTCTAGAAATACGTTAGGTCTGTCTGTATTGAGAGACTTATGCCATTCCTGCCAAACCCGTTCAGGCGTCAAGTGTTCAAGCTCGCCGGATTGCGCTATCTTGGACATCAATTCGATGGTTTCATCCGCGACAGTAAAACCTAATGAAGCCAACTTGGCTGCGAACCGGGCCACGCGAAGAACGCGAAGAGGGTCTTCGACAAATGCATCAGAAACGTGGCGCAAGATTTTGTTATTGAGGTCATGTTGTCCGCCGTAAGGATCGACAATATGTCCGTCCTCGTGTTGAGCCATGGCGTTGATGGTTAAATCTCTTCGGAGGAGGTCGTCTTCAATGGTCACATCAGGCGCAAAGTGACATTCAAAGCCAGTGTAACCATGCCCTGACTTTCGTTCGGTACGCGCCAATGCATATTCCTCATGACTTTCTGGGTGTAAGAACACAGGAAAGTCTTTTCCGACAGCTTGGTACCTATTGGCGAGCATCTTTTCTGGTGAGCTACCAACCACGACCCAATCCTTGTCGTGTACCGGAATACCCAGTAATTGGTCTCGCACAGCGCCACCGACTAAATATACGTCCAAGTTTGACCTCCTAATTATGCCTCGAGGCTTTACAAACCTCGTCACAATGGTAATTTGCCAGAATCTTAGCGAAGAGAGATAAGCATGTATAAGGATTTTTTCGGTTTCACGGAAATGCCGTTCTCCATAGTACCGAGTTCTCGGTATTTGTATTTGAGTGCGCGTCACAGAGAAGCAATGAACCATCTTCAATCTGGTTTAGGTGAAGGTGGCGGGTTTGCAATGCTTACTGGTGAAGTTGGAACAGGCAAAACAACCGTTTCGAAAGCCATGCTTTCCGCGCTTGGAGAAGAAACCAAAGCCGCGCTAATTTTAAATCCAACTTATTCAAACCAAGACTTGTTGGAAGCGATTTGCGATGAATTTGGTATTAAATACCCAGAATCAGCAAGCCTTAAGGTATTGACGCAATCCATTCAGCGCTTCTTACTTGGTAATTATGCTGGTGGGTTTCAAACGCTTTTAATCATTGATGAAGCACAGCATCTGCTGCCAGATGTGCTTGAGCAATTACGGCTTCTCACTAATTTGGAAACCGATAGCCAAAAGCTCTTAAAAGTATTGTTGATTGGGCAGCCTGAACTACAAGCAAAGTTGCAGACAACAGAATTAAGGCAGCTTGCGCAGCGCATTACCGGTCGCTATCACTTGTTGCCCCTTAACCCTGCGGAGGTGAGCGAGTACATTGAGTTTCGACTTGGGTTAGCAAATGGTTCTCAAAACACTTTTGAACCCGCTGCAATTAAAGTTATCGCAAAATATACCCAGGGCATCCCTCGTCTTATTAATCTGATCTGCGATAAAAGCCTACAATACGCAAGCCAAAGTGGTGTCAAGGTAGTTAATAAAGCGCGAGCGGAACAAGCTTGTCAGGATGTCATGGCGTTTCAAGCTCCCGCTCAAGGCACTCCGTTACCATCGTCAACTTCGTCTTCTGTTTGGCAAAACATCTTGCTATTAACAGGGAGTGCAGCACTCGCAACATTTACCTATTTCGCCACGCCTCTTGCTCTACAGAAGTTGATTCCTGCTCAAACTCCGGAAATTCAAGTGACGACCAAGACGATCCAAATCCCCGTTGCTGATACTTTATCGCCATATTTAAAGCGCAGTGAAGGTGAAACAAAAGCAACATTAAAACTGTTTGAGTTATGGGGACTGAAAGCCTCGGTTCGTGACACAGATTGCGAAAGGTCACGTTCATCCTACTATTGCACCATTGAATCTGGTGGGCTAGATGAGGTGTTACAACAAGGTCGTCCTGTTGTTTTTGCACTGAATGTTGGCGATAAACGTCATTATGCGCTGCTGTACGCAGTGTCTGATGAAACTGCCCAAATATTGGTTGGTGATGGTCGAGTAGAAGTGCCTGTTGGGTGGCTAGAGCAACATTGGGCCGGTGAATACCGCGCTATTTGGCATGATCCAATAGCGGAGACTCTTAAGCTTGGTCAGCAAGGTGAGTCCGTTGTTAAGTTAGAGTCGATGCTTGCTAAAGCGCTTGGTGAAGCGTCACAGAGCAGCAATATTTTTGATGAAGCATTGAAAGATAAAGTGGAAGCTTTTCAGCGTTGGCAGGGGTTATTTGTTGATGGAATCGTGGGAGCGAAGACCTTACAGTATCTGGATCTAATAGTGAACGATTCTGCGCCTTCACTGACTAAAATGACAGAGGTACCATCGGATGCTTAATGCGTTTATTCAAATAAAAGAATTGAGGGCGTTCTGCCACTTCACGTTATTTTGGGGTATTCAATGAGCGAATTAAATACACCCTCAGTAGGTTCCAGTATTTTGAAAACAATGGTATTTGTCATTCCCGCCGCTTTGGTTTCTTCATGGCATTATCTTAACTATCAACCAGATAGTACTCCTATCATCCAAGTTGAAACAGTAAAAACGCAACTTGCTAGAGTAATGGATTACCCTGATGCTAAGCCACTTAAAGATATGCCAACGGTGGATGGTCTACCCACTGAAGTGCTGTATGACACGGCAACGGAAACTACGAGGGTACTGAGCTCCCAAACGCAGGAAAAATCTCAAACGGACCAAAAGTCTCAAAAGCCTATAGAGCAAAAGAAAGAAACGCTGGATAACTTAGATCTTTCCTCTTTATCTCCAGAGTTGGCGCAAGCCGTTCAATCTGCAATTCACGATACAGCTAATCCGAATTCTCGCCGCTATGATGATGAACCCGTTGAAGCCACGCCCTTAGTGGGCAATGAACGCCGATTCCAGGGGAAGCTTCCTGCACTTAACCTACAAACTCATATGTATGCGTCAAATAAAGATCGACGCTGGGTTAAAGTGAATGGCAAGGAGCTAAAAGAGGGAGATTGGGTGGACGATAAAGTGATGATCAATAGCATCACCCCTAGAACGGTTGTAGTGGAGTTTGCTGGTCAGAAAATTGAGTTGCCAGCATTGCATGAGTGGCGTTAGCTGCTGTTTTTCAAGAAACACTACTTTCCAAAAAAACACTATTTTTCATGAAATGCGACGATCAAAAAAGGGCACCTCATAATGTGCCCTTTTTGTTTTCAATCTTTATTTGACTGAAGCATTAAGCCCAGCCAGATGGTGCCTTTTTCCTACGAGGAATCAGGTGAGGAAGAACCAGTCCAAAGATAAGACCAATTCCCGCAACACCACCACCGTACATGAAGTATTTCAATAGTAGGTCTTCTTTCTGCGTATCTAGCTTAGCGCGTAGTTCGCGTACTTCGCTTTGAGAAGCGGTAAGTTGCTTGTTCATATCGGCGTAGTTCTTCTCAAGCTCTTTGATTTGCTCGTTGCGAGCTTCAAGAGAGTCAACCAACCCCGATTTCTCATCGTCAGAGCTTCTACGCGCATTCGCGAGCTTCTCTTTCACTTCACCCAACTCTTTTTCAAGTGCAGGTAATCGTTCAGCCATACTTGGGCGAGTGGACACGTATTTACTTTCTACCCAGCCTTTTCTGCCTTTTGAGTCGACAACTTGGCTATATCCAGAATCTCGATTTGTCGCAACCAGTGTGATTTTGTCGCCTGCATTAACACTGCCGATGATTCGAAACTGATTGCTTGGTCCTGCGTGCATATAAGTGAATAAGTTGTCTGAGATGTAACGATCTTTTGCGAAGCTGACAGGCGCGACAAGCATGCTAAAGAGGGCCAGACAAATAAGTTTTTTCACGGTACGTCCCTTAACTGATGGAGTTGAACAACGTTTACGCCATTCATTTATTCTTAATTAGACAGAGATAGTATGAATTTTCAGGCAGTGGTGCAACAAAAGAGGGAGGCAAAGCCTCCCTTTCTGTGCGTTTGAGTCAATAATGACATGTGTCTAACAAAAGGCTTACAAAAATAAGCCTTGAATTGCATAGAAGAAGATTACTGCCAGCAATGCCCCAGCTGGTAGGGTAACAACCCAAGACGCAACAATGTTACGCACAACACCGAGGTTTAGTGCTGCGATACCACGAGCAAACCCCACACCTAAAACGGCACCCACTAACGTTTGCGTTGTGGAAATGGGTAAGCCAGTACCAGAAGCCAAAACAACCGTTGAAGCGGTAGCAAGCTGAGCTGCGAAACCACGGCTTGGTGTGAGCTCTGTAATGCCGGTGCCTACAGTTGCCATCACTTTGTGACCCATGGTCGCCAAACCTACCACAATACCGATACCACCGAGTGGCAAGATCCACCATGCAATGGAGGTTTTAGTTACGATTTCACCGAGGTTTTCTACGGTAGAAACCACAGCAGATAGAGGACCAATCGCGTTCGCAACATCGTTCGAGCCGTGGGCAAACGCCATCGCACATGCGGTAATCACCATTAACACACTGAAGATGCTCTCAACACCAGCAAAACTGTGGTCGTCTTCGCGGTGAGCAAATTTCTTCTGAATATAAAGGTAACCGCCAATCATGATTAAACCCGATACACCGGCAGACCATAGCCATGCTTCAGTGTTGCTCAAATGCAAGCCAACGTGTTTCAAACCTTTTTTAATGGTAACCAATGCAATTACCATGGTGGTAATGAACATGTATACCGGTACAAAACGTTTAGCATTAAACAGTGGGTTCTCGGTGTCGAAAATTAGGCGTTGTGCACTGACGAATATCAGGTATGCAAATATCCCTGATATCAGCGGTGTTACAATCCAACTCCCGACAATACCCTGAACTGATTGCCAATCAACAGCTTCAGTACCAACGGAAACGCACGCGAATCCTATGATAGCGCCAATAATGGAATGTGTAGTAGAAACCGGCCAGCCCATGTACGACGCAAGCAATAGCCATGTACCCGCCGCAAGAAGCGCAGACATCATGCCGTAAACAAGAACGTCAGGCTGATGAGCAAAGTAAGATGTCTCGATAACACCTTTACGGATAGTATCGGTTACTTCACCACCTGCTAAATAAGCACCAGCAAATTCGAAAATCATTGCGATGATGATCGCTTGTTTTACCGTCAGCGCTTTAGAGCCAACTGACGTACCCATGGCGTTTGCTACATCATTGGCACCGATACCGATTGCCATTAAGAAGCCAAATAGTGCAGCCACTATAATAATGATAGTGCCGTAGTTCGCGAGGATATCCATCGTAATACCTAGTTGTTGGATAACGTATGAGAGGATTTTTGAACAAGCGCGCAGCAAAGGCACACAAGCCTTCCGTGTGCCTTGATACAATCCAATCTCATGTTATGTGTTTCAGTTTTCGTTTAAGAACGAGATAGCATCAGTTCAAGACGAGCGCCAACGCGCTGAGCTTGATCGGCGATGCCACCTACCCATTCTAAAATCTTGTATAAGAACATGATGTCGATCGGATTGTATTTCGATTCGATCGCCATTAGTTGCTGGCGTAATACAATTTGCATGGCATCGGTATCGTCTTCGATGGCATCCAATTGATTGATCATTTCAGCCACCAACGTGACTTCTCGACCTTTAAAGCCAGTTTCCAATAATTCGTCTAATTCGCTGATGACTTTCTGAGCCTGATCGGCGGCATCAAGACAACGCTTAACGTATAAAATGAAGTTTTCCTGAAGTGGTTCTGGGATTTGCAATTGACGACCAATCACCCTACCTGCAATGTCTTTTGCAAGGTTGGCTAGCTTGTCTTGCTGCGTCAGCAAATCAAGCATATCGGTACGATCTACAGGCATGAATAAGCCACGTGGCAGTTTCAGACGAATCTCACGTTTTAAGACGTCCGCTTCTCTCTCCAAGTGAGAGATTTGTGCACGAATTTCGCCTGCTTTTTCCCAGTCACCCTTAGCACTAACTTCAAAGAAGTTAACTAAGTGAGAGCAGCACTCGTTCACACACACAACGTGGCGTTGCAAAGGTTTAATTG
Organism: Vibrio penaeicida; assembly: GCF_002933855.1. Lineage (GTDB taxonomy): Bacteria > Pseudomonadota > Gammaproteobacteria > Enterobacterales > Vibrionaceae > Vibrio > Vibrio penaeicida_A. The sequence continues at coordinate 106,493 of NZ_BFAQ01000028.1, read as the reverse complement.
GGGACTTTGCAAATAACCCCATAATTGTATTCACTGGCATGGCTATTCAACCTAAAAAATATAACCTATAAGAAACTTCAGCCATAAAGGCGAAATCTTGAACGATGGCTATAAAGTCGCGCATGTTAACCTAATCAATCCATCATTAAAACTGTTTTAGATCATCATTTGGGCGTTAATTGCCACTTGTCGACGATGGGATTAAGCAATATGCTTTCAGGGTCATCCGTTAAAGGTATAAATATGGAAACTGAGATAGAACTGAAGTTTTTCGTTTCACCTGAATTTTCAACGACTTTGGTAGCCAAAATAGCTGAAGAGAAAGTTCTTCAGCACAGTTGTCGAGAGCTGGGTAATACCTATTTCGATACGCCAGAAAATTGGTTAAGACAACATGACATAGGTCTGCGAATTCGTCGTTATGATGATGTCTTTGTGCAAACAGTTAAAACTGCGGGGCGTGTTGTCGCTGGTTTACATCAACGACCTGAATATAACGCCGAACATACCAACAATATTCCCGACCTACACCTTCATCCTAGCGACATTTGGCCTAATGGCAAAGCAATAGACACGTTGCAACAAGAACTTACTCCTATTTTTTCTACCGATTTCAAGCGTGAGCAATGGCTGATCAGTATGACGGATGGCAGCCAAGTTGAAGTGGCGTTTGATCAAGGTTGGGTGACGGCGGGTGACAACAAAGACGAAATTTGCGAAGTCGAGCTGGAGTTAAAGTCCGGACAAACCGATGCGCTGTTCAACCTTGCACGGATATTGTGTGAAGATGGCGGCATGCGTTTGGGTAACTTGAGTAAAGCGGCACGCGGATACCGACTGGCTTATGGTCATCAAGGTGATGACGTTATGCCTCTATCGTTAGTGGCGACGGAAAGTTCTCACAACGCTGAGTATTGCCTTATTCAGTCTTTAGAGCATGCATTGGGTCACTGGCATTACCACGAGCAAATCTATGTAGAGCGTGATGAGTTCGATGCTTTACACGAAATTGCACACTCAATTGGATTCATTCGCCAAACACTGTCGGTATTTGGGGGCATAGTTCCAAGGCGAGCAAGCGCTATTTTGCGACAAGAATTGATGTGGTTAGAAGATGAGCTGACTTGGCTCAAAGAGGCGGATTACCTTGATGAGCTGATGGACGATAAAGGGCATGCGTTGCGAAAGCTGGATGCGCGAAAGTGGCTTGTCGAACAGCTTGGCACTCAATTCCAAGCGTTACCAAGTAGAGAGCATTCGTTAAAACTTCTCAAATCCTCGCGCTATACACGATTGTTGCTTGATTTGAGCCGATGGATACTTACTCGTGGTTGGCAGCCGTTCCTTGATGACAAAGCGCGTGAGAAAATGGCACAAGACATACGAAGCTTTTCGGTCAAGCAACTTGATAGAACGTGGGCTGAATTGGTTGAAGCATTTCCAGCAGAGCGTCAATTGAACCGTCAAGAATACATTGACCAGCAATACCGCTTATCCAGAAATCTGTACACTGGGATCTGTTTTGCCTCTCTCTATGATACAGAAGATAGAAATGCATTCCGCTTACCTTGGGAAGATCTTAAGCAAGGTATTGACGATTTATTGATGTTAGAGCCGCTGCATAAATTGCTTCCAAGCTTAGAAGGTGAAAACCAAATGCAGCTGGAGCGCTGGTTGAACCGACAAGAAAACTCAATTTTGCATGCTATGGAGCAAACCCGCCAAATGAGTATTGATACGACCCCTTATTGGCAGTAAATCTCTCCTTTAAAGTGCACTTTGTTGAATAGGTGCACTTTAGTCTTTGGCTCATCGTGAGCTCATTTCTTTACCAAACTCAAAAAGTTACTACAGATTCCTGTGTCACCGCCGATACACAATTGACGGGATTTCCAACAATATGAGTGAACAACAAGTATTGGATCACAATTAGGGAAATCCATCAGCGAAAAGTGACAGGTAACTCAATGGCAACGAAGTGTCTTTGTTATCATCGTTTTTTCATACGAGGCGTAAAATAAATCTACAACTACAAAAAAATCCACGTCTCACAAAGAGTGCGGCAGTATTTGTTCGCAGGTAAATGAACACTATATGGAGTACGTACTATGGCGAGCATGAAGTTCAAGCCGTGGGAAAGAGTCATTACAGATATTCGGTTGGTACCAAAATTAGTGATGCTGATGGTATTCAGCACCGTCCTAATCATTGTTAAGCAACTTTGGGATGCGAATACTTTTTACGACTCTGTGGTTCTTGTCCAAAAAGACCAAGCGCAAGAAGTTTCCCATGCACAAGCCTCTTTTATTGACAGTGTTTTAAGAAGTAATGGGGAAGACGCGACATCGCTGGCGGAAAAAACCATTACTGCGTTGGTTAAAAGCCGCGACAACAACCATTACATCTATTTGGTTGAGCGCGATACTGGCAAAGTCCTAGGTCACCCTTCCGCAAGAACCATTTCTGATCTTACTCAGTCAACGGAAAGCGGACAGCTTTTATCTGGTCTTATTAATGGTGCATCGGCTGGCTTTGGTTTTGAATTGGAAGGCGGTAACCGATTTGAGTATGCATCCAAATTAAGCAGTGCAGATTGGTTTGTTATTGCCTCTCAAAGCGGAGATGTTGCTCAGGCTCGCTATGACGATTATCTATCGCAAATCTTTTGGCAAACCTTGGTGATGATCATTGTGTTTGTTGCCCTGTTACTTGGCGCTGCGCGAATTATGCTGCGTCAGACTCAGTACATTGCTTCAAGCATACAAAGAATGGCAGACAAAGACCTATCGACACCCATCAACCTAGAATGCAAAGACGAGTACGGCGATCTTGCTCGTGAGCTTGAGCGAACACGTTCTCAGCTGCAAGAGGTGATCAAACTGCAAGTCGACTCTTCTCAAGAGCTATCTGCTCTTACGGAAGTAATGACGATCAGCATGTCGGAAACCAAAGATTCTGCTCAAGAAGAGTTTAACGAGATCGACCAACTCGCCACGGCAATGAGCGAAATGACTACAACCGTTCAGACAGTCGCAGAACATGCTCAAAGTGCTTCATCTGTGACTGAAAATGCATCGAATCAAGCTCAGCAAGGTCAGCGATTTGTGCAGGATACTGTAGGTAAGATGAGTGAGCTCTCAGGTGATATCTCTGAGTCTGCTCAGGCTGTGAACCAAGTAGAAGAACGTGTAGAAGCCATTGGTAGCGTTGTTGGGACGATTCAAGGCATCTCTGAACAGACCAATCTTTTGGCGCTGAATGCGGCAATTGAAGCAGCACGTGCAGGTGAAGCTGGCCGTGGTTTTGCGGTGGTTGCCGATGAAGTTAGAAACCTCGCTCAAAGAACGCAAGGTGCGACGATTGAGATTCAAGAAATGATTACTCAACTTCAAACCAGCGCAAATTCAGCAGTTGAGCTAATGGAAAAAAGTGTGGTTGAAGCCGCAGAAGGTGTGGAGCTGGTTACCAATGCTGGTACTGAGCTGGATGGCATTGTTGCTCAAGTGAGCCAAATCAATGACATGAATTTCCAAATTGCGACAGCGGCAGGGCAACAAAGTACGGTCGCGGAAGAGATGAACCAAAACCTAGACAATGTTCGCGAGCTGGTAGAGGCCTCTGTTGTTGTGGTTGGTGAGCTGTTAGAAACCTCAGAGATCATGCAAGCTAACGCTGAAGAATTGGACGGAAAAATACAGTCATTTAATGTTTAATCTATTTTTAAACTCATAGAATGCAAATAGCGCTCACATTTCATATGTGGGCGTTTTTTTATGTGATATGGTAAATCGAACAAACCACCTAACTCGTTGACAGGGATGAACAATGACCTTACCGACGCCCATTGCTGAACAAGCCCAATTCTCACGCCAGAAAATAGAAGAACAGTATCCTTCAGTTTTTGACACTTGGCCTCAAGCCAAATTGTCGGATCTTGAGCGCGTATTAGGATTGAGTGATTTTATCGCCGACAGCATGCAGCGAGACGAGAAGCTTTGTCAGCGTTTGCCGGAAATGCTTTCAACACAAAATCGAGCAGACGATTACCGTGATAGGTTGAAAAAACAGTTAGCTAAATGTGTTGATGAAAACGCCATGATGAAAAAGCTGCGCGAGTTTAGGCGTCGAGAAATGGTGTATATAGCTTGGCGAGATTTTACGGGGTCTTGGTCACTGGAAAACAGCCTCCTTCATTTATCCTCCCTAGCCGAAGCACTGATCTTTGAGACTTATAGGCACCTTTATCAAACCAGTTGTAAAGAGTGGGGAACACCATGCAATGAAAATGGTGAAGCACAGCCGATGCTGATCATTGGCATGGGTAAGTTAGGTGGTGGTGAACTCAACTTTTCTTCAGATATCGATCTTATTTTTACCTATCCCGAAAATGGAGAAACTCAAGGTGCGCGCCGCAGCATTGCCAATGCACAATTCTTTACTCGCTTAGGGCAGCGAATGATCAAAGCATTAGATCAGCAAACGTTTGATGGCTTTTGTTATCGTGTTGATATGCGGCTGAGACCCTTTGGTGAAAGCGGTCCGTTGGTGATGAGTTATGTCGCGCTAGAAGATTATTACCAAGAGCAAGGGCGTGATTGGGAACGATACGCCATGATTAAAGCTCGGGTGATGGGCCGCGAAATGTACCCAGAGTATCAGGAGCTACGGGGGATGCTTCGCCCATTTGTTTTTAGACGCTATATCGACTTCAGTGCCATTCAATCCCTTCGTCGAATGAAATCCATGATCAGCACCGAAGTGCGCCGCCGCGGATTGTCAGACAATATAAAGCTTGGTGCTGGCGGCATACGTGAAGTGGAGTTTATCGCTCAAGTCTTTCAATTGATTCGTGGAGGTCGTGAGCCCAGCTTAAGAGGGCGGGGTTTACTGGAAACACTCGATGCAATTGAAGCCAAAACGCTGTTATCTGAGGATGAAGTTAAGCATCTTAGAGAGGGGTATCTATTCCTTCGAAGACTCGAAAATTTAATTCAAGCCATTGGCGATCAGCAAACTCAAACCTTGCCAGATAAAGAGTTGGATCAACAACGTTTGGTTGTCGCGATGAAATCATCAAGTTGGGATACGCTGCGCGATTCGATTGACGGACATATGTCCAACATTCATGCGGTTTTTGAGCAACTTATTGGCGATGATGAAGAAGAAGCTCAAACAGTTTCTAAGCACTTCAAGGAAATGTGGGATCTTGCCAATACAGAAGATGTATTGATGCACATTTTCGAAGATGACCTCAAAGTCGAATCTCCAGAGCCATTGGTGAAGACCATCATGGGCTTTAAAAAGGACTTGGCGAAAAAAACGTTGGGTCCGCGTGGTCGCGAAGTATTGAATCGATTGATGCCTAAGGTTTTCCACGCACTCTTTAATCACAAAGATGCTGAGTTTGGTTTATCTCGGGTTTTACATTTGCTCCACAATATTTGTACTCGAACGACGTATCTAGAGCTTCTTGATGAGCATCCAGCAGCCCTTACTCAGTTAGTAAGGTTGTGTACTGCAAGCCCGATGATATCGGAGCAACTTTCCCGCTACCCTATACTGCTTGATGAGCTTTTGGATCCGCAGCACCTCTATAATCCAACGCCACCAACCGAGTACAAATCTGAGTTGCGAGATTACCTAGCGCGTATTCCAGAAGATGACATGGAGCAGCAAATGGAGGCGCTACGACAGTTTAAGCAAATTTGCATACTGCGTATTGCTGCTGCAGATATCGCAGGTGTGCTACCTGTAATGAAAGTGAGTGACCACTTAACCTATTTAGCAGAAGCCATAGTAGAAGCGGTAGTGGGGCAAGCTTGGCTACAAGTGACCGAAAAATATGGCGAGCCAACCCACCTGAAAGAGCGCGAAGGTAAAGGTTTTGCCGTTATTGGTTACGGTAAAGTCGGTGGTTGGGAGCTTGGATATAATTCTGATCTGGATATTGTGTTCATGCACGACTGTCCTGTGCACGTGAATACGGATGGCAAAAAAGAAATCGATGGCAGGCAGTTCTACCTGCGCTTGGCCCAGCGAGTCATCCACATCTTTTCAGTTCGTACGGCTTCTGGCATTTTGTATGAAGCAGACACAAGGCTCCGACCTTCGGGCGCATCCGGCATGTTAGTCAGCCCGACCGATGCATTCGAAGAATATCAATTGCAAGAAGCATGGACGTGGGAACATCAAGCTTTAGTTAGAGCTCGTGCTATATACAGTGATGCGCCGTTAAAATCGGCTTTTGAAGCAACGAGAGCAAAAGTATTATCTGTAAATCGTGATCTCAGCAAACTCAAAAAAGACGTGGCGGATATGCGTGAGAAAATGCGCAGTCATCTCGGGGGAAAAAAGGCTGGGCGATTTATGCTGAAGCAAGATCCCGGTGGCATTACCGATATTGAATTTTTGGTTCAATATTTGGTCTTAAATTTCAGTTCAGAATCCCCATCATTAATGACGTACTCTGATAATGTTCGAATTCTTGAAGCGGCTGCAAATTTATCGTTGTTGCCAGCGCAACAAGCAGCCAAGCTGACTTCTGCCTACACCGCATTAAGAGACGAAATTCATCACCGGAACTTATTAAATCAAGACGCTGATGTAGCGGAGTCAAGGTTCCAAGATGAAAGAGAATGCGTCGTGTATTCATGGAATGAATGGTTGATCGACTGAACATCTATTGAAGTTGTTAGAGAATAGACTCTGACCTTACGGTTTTTTTGCGTCTGGCGGCTATGTTACTATTCCGCCGGATTTGTATTTTTGGAGACAAACATGAAACCAATTTTGCCGGACTACACTCAATCTGGAGTGCTGATTGTTGGCGATGTAATGCTCGATCGTTACTGGTATGGACCAACAGGTCGCATCTCACCAGAAGCACCAGTACCTGTTGTTAAAGTTGAAGACAACGAGGAGCGTCCGGGCGGTGCGGCAAACGTGGCAATGAATATTGCTAGCCTTGGTGGTCATGCTCATTTAGTTGGTTTAACGGGGCAAGATGAACCAGCGCAAGTACTGAATGAACAGTTAACGTCTCTAAAAGTGAAGTGTGATTTCGTTTCACTTCCCGATTTCCCAACGATTACCAAACTGCGAGTGATGAGCCGTGGTCAGCAGCTTATCCGGTTAGATTTTGAAGACAGCTTTGAAAATACTGACGCGCAGTACGTACTAGAGCGAATGGAAAAAGCGTTACCAAGCGTGAAATCGGTCATTCTGTCCGATTATGCCAAAGGGGCGTTAGAACACGTTCAGCAGTTCATCCAGAAAGCACGTTCAGCCAATGTACCTGTCTTTATCGACCCGAAAGGGGCTGACTTTGAACGCTATCGTGGAGCAACATTGCTAACGCCTAACATGGCAGAATTTGAGTTAGTTACTGGTAAAGTTAAAAATGAAGAAGAGCTTGTAGAAAAGGGGCTGGCTCTGATTGAAGAATTTGATTTCGAGGCACTGCTGGTGACTCGAAGTGAGCATGGTATGACTTTGCTCCGTAAAGGTCAGGAACCTTTCCATCTTCCAACTCAAGCGAAAGAAGTGTTTGATGTCACAGGTGCAGGCGACACGGTTATTTCTGTGCTTGCTGCCTCTGTCGCTGCTGGTAAGGCAATAGATGAAGCTTGTGCACTAGCGAACGCCGCCGCTGGGGTTGTTGTCGGAAAGCTTGGTACTTCCACGTTATCAACCATCGAATTAGCCGAAGCGGTACATGGCAGTCAAGATACCGACTATGGTGTAATTGGTGAGCATGAGCTGATTGCAGCGGTTAAACAAGCGCGCGCGAAAGGTGAAAAAGTGGTAATGACCAACGGCTGTTTTGATATTTTGCATGCCGGTCACGTGTCCTATCTTAACCATGCCGCCGAGCTCGGCGACAGGCTCATTGTTGCCGTAAATACGGATGCCTCTGTGAAAGCGTTGAAAGGACCGGGTAGACCCGTTAACTCAACAGATCGCCGAATGGCTGTATTGGCCGGTTTGGGCGCTGTTGATTGGGTTGTACCATTCAGCGAAGAAACGCCACAGCGTCTGATTTCTGAAGTTCTTCCGAGTTTGTTGGTAAAGGGTGGAGACTACAAACCAGAAGAGATTGCTGGTGGTAAAGAAGTCATTGATGCTGGCGGTGAAGTGCGAGTGTTGAACTTCGAAGATGGATGCTCGACTACTGAGATTATTGAAGCAATCAAAGGTGGGCGCGGTTAAGCACTGCTTACTTTGTTCATGAACAATCAAAAAAACGACGCTAAAGCGTCGTTTTTTATTAGTATTTAATGTTTGGTATCGATTAACTTACAGGTTTAAGCCCAGTGTTAATGTCCAAAACATCTTGCTCATTCAATGTACCCACGGCTTGACGTAACTGCAGCACACTCAAAATATAGTTATAACGAGCGTCAGACAGGTTACGGTTGGCATCGTACAAACGGCGGGTAGAATCCAACACGTCAACTATGGTACGAGTACCCACATCAAATCCAGCTTCGGTTGCTTCAAGCGCAGACTGCGCAGAAACGACAGATTGGTTGTAAGCACGAATTGCGCCGATAGTCGCATTAATGTTGTTGTAGTGAGCACGCACATCTTTTACAACTGTACGGTATGTTTTTTCTAAATTCTGACTTGCTTCGACATATTTTGCTTCAGCCTGTTTTACTAGCGATGTAGTGTTACCACCAGTGTAAAGCGGAACAGACAAGTTTAAGCCAATATTAAAGTCGTTGAAATCACTATTACTAGTACCGCCTTCGGTGCCAGAAATGTCAGTGAAATTATAGCCACCATCTAACGTTAGACTCGGTAAATGACCAGCGTCGGCTAATGAGATGGAATCTTTTGCGATATCTTGCGCGATGCGTTTGGTCAGCAGCGCTAAATTCTCTTGTTGCGCTTGTTCGATCAATGCCTGTGTTGATGCATCGGGTCTGGCCGCTGAGAAACGTTTTGTATCAAGAATGGCGATTTTCTGGTGCTCTTCACCCGTAATCTCGCGCAGAGCTTCGTAGCTGTTTGCTAGCGTGTTTTCTTGAAGTACTTCAGATGCTAATACACTGTCGTATTGTGCTTGCGCATCGTGTACATCTGTAATCGCTGACAGACCGACTTCAAAGCGTTGCTTAGTCTGTTCAAGCTGGCGAGCAACGGCTGCTTTTTCGGCACGTACAAAATCAAGACTGTCTTGAGCTCGCAATACTTCGAAATACGCAGTTGCAACGCGCAATATCAGACCTTGTTGCTCTGCAGCGTATGCTGAGTCAACTTGTCGAGCGCTTTTCTCAGCCTGATCAAGGCTTACCCAGCTACTTCGGTTGTAAAGCTCCTGCTTTAAGCCAACCCCAGCCGTCAGAGAATTACTGTCGCGTGAGTTTAAACTGCTTTGTCGTATGTTGTAGCCAGCAGTGAGGTTTATTTGAGGAAGCAAAGTACTGCGAGAGCTGTTAACGGCTTCAAATGCTGCTTCGCGTTGTGCGGCGGCGCTTAGTAATTGAGGATCGTTTTGTTTTGCTAAATCGTAAATTTCAGCTAGGTTATCTGCCCAGGCTGCATTACTGCCCAGTGCAGCGGTAATCAATAGTGGAAGCAGCTTTTTCATTTTGCCTTTCCTGCCTTGTAATATAAAAATTGAAGCTATGCGAGTGTAACGCAACTCGCTTGATTTTTATGCCTATCTTTGCATTTTTAGCAATTTATCGCTGAGATGCACAGCAAATAAATTATTCATTTAAATATTTTTGCAATCATTATCAAAAAAGTTGAGCGCAATCATTGGAGATATCAGGATACAATGATTAGAATTCTCATCTCCGGAGACACACAATGCAGCAATCAGACAACAAACATCAACAGTTTACTCCACAAGATGTAAAAATCATCTCAAGAAAATCGCTTTATCGAGGCTTTTTCTCGATGGTGAAATACACATTCCAGCACAAATTGTTTTCTGGTGGATGGAGTAACCCCGTTGAGCGCGAAATGTTTGAAAGAGGCCATGCTGCTGCGATGCTGCCCTATGACCCTATCGAAGACAAAGTTGTTTTGATTGAGCAAATTCGAGTCGGGGCTCTTGAACATAATAGTCCATGGCAACTCGAAATAGTGGCTGGCGTTATAGATACGGATGAATCCTCTGAGGAAGTTGTCCGCCGCGAAGCCGTTGAAGAGGCCGGAGTTGAAATTGGGGAAATAGAAGCCATAACGAGTTATTACCCCTCTTCAGGAGGTTGTTCTGAAAAGTTGGATGTTTTCATTGGTCAGGTAGCGGCATCAAGCGCTAAGGGCATTCATGGCTTAGACTATGAAGATGAGGACATAAAAGTGCATGTGATGAGTCGCCAAGAAGCTTACCAGCTTGTTAGAGACGGAATTATTGAGAATGGTGCCTCAATAATTGCACTGCAATGGTTGGAATTGCATCATGAAGAACTAAAATCTCGATGGAAGTAAAGAATGTTGAATAAGCCATATCATGTTGATCTTGCAGCGCTCATGAGAGTCTATGAGACCAATTACGCCAAATTGAATGCATTGCTGCCAGGTCAGCCCAATGTCGGCGATGTGCGCTCCTATCAGGTGGCGTCAATGGCTTATCAGTTGGAAGTGAGTGAAGTGACCAAATACACCACGCTTATTGATGTGTGTCAGTGTGATGAACAACCCGTTTTTCCACTTCCGAAGATGACGGTAAGACTTTATCACGATGCTCGTGTTGCAGAAGTGTGTGCAAGCGAGCAGATTTCTCGTGTATTTGCTCGTTATGATTACCCCAATACAAAAATGGTGCAAAAGGATGAAAAGTTTCAACTTAACCAATTTTTAGGTGAGTGGCTTACATTCTGTCTTAAGAACGGTATTAGCCGAAGCCCCATTTACTAAGCACCAGCGTTATCAAAAACCAACGTTATTAAAAATAGTGTAGAGAGATTTAGCCAGGTTTTATTTTGAAATTGTCCTTAGATTCAAATCGCGATATCAGACTATTGCAGATTACTGACACTCATTTGTTTGAACCTGAAGACGGGTGCTTGTTGAGTGTTAACACCCAAGATAGTTTTCATGCTGTTATAAATACGGTTATTTCTCGGAAACTGGAATTCGAAGCCATTCTGGCAACAGGTGATATTTCGCAAGATCATACTGCAGCTTCTTATCAGAAATTTGAAGAAGGCATTGCTCCATTAAAGAAGCCATGTTTTTGGTTGCCCGGCAATCACGATTTTAAACCGGGCATGTACAGTATTTTCCCGTCGACGCAAATTAAGACAACTTCGCATGTCGTGCTTAATAACAAATGGCAGATCATCTTACTGGATAGCCAAGTTGAGGGTGTTCCTCATGGGCGATTGAGCCAAGAACAGCTAGATTTACTTGAATCTAAACTAACTGAGTTTCCAGAGCACCGTACCATTGTTCTACTACATCACCATCCAGTCTTGGTAGGCAGTCATTGGCTTGATCAGCATACTTTAAAAGATGCGGATGACTTTTGGTCGGTATTAAGTCATCACCAAAATGTAGAAGCTGTACTTTGCGGACATGTTCATCAAGATTTTGATGTTATGTATCAGGGAGTAAGGGTGGTGGCAACTCCTTCAACCTGTGTGCAATTTAAACCTAACTCCGATGATTTTGCGTTAGATAATGAATCCCCAGGTTGGCGTATGCTCACTCTTACCCGAGAGGGTGAACTAAAACTGGAAGTCGGGCGACTGTCCGATGGTGAGTTTCTCCCCGATTTTTCTGCTGGAGGTTACTAACTTGAGCGAAAATAAGCCTTCATTGTTGCTGTATATACATGGGTTTAACAGTTCCCCTCAGTCGCATAAAGCGAATGTAATATTAGAGTGGTGCAATGAAAACCGACCGGACATCAAAGTTATTGCGCCACAGCTTCCTTGCTACCCACAACTTGCCGCCGAGTTTCTGCTTGAAACAGTGGAAAAATATCAGTCAGACTATCAAATTGGATTGATAGGTAGTTCTCTAGGTGGGTATTTGTCGACTTGGCTAAATTCTCATTTTGGTTTTAGAGCTGTTTTGGTAAACCCAGCAGTGAAACCTTATGAATTGCTAGCGGATTACTTAGGGAAGCAAGTTAACCCCTATACTGAAGAAGAATATGTGTTAGAAGAAAAGCACATGGCTGAGCTAAAGGCTCTTGATGTAGGTATTATTAAACATCCACAAGATTTCTGGTTACTTCAACAAGAAGATGATGAAGTATTGGATTATCGGCAAGCCGTTACACGATATAAAGACGCAAAACAAACAGTCGAGCCAGGTGGAAACCACAGTTTTGTTGGCTTTGAAAGATATCCTCAACAAATCATAGAGTTCTTAAGAATTTAACGCGGTAGTCTAAAAATTCAAACACGGAGGGGCAGATAACCCAAGTTGGGATGGGGTCATAATTTTGAGGTTTACTTACCTTGGTCTCTTGACATCCCCTTGTCTGTTCCAGAGTATGTTCCATCATAGTTTTATCATTGTGCTTTTGATGTCTTTTTCTACAACTAGGCGCAACTTTCTACAATGTCACCAAAAAACTTAACAATCACGCATCAAAGTGCTGATTGCATTCTAATCATTTGAGTATTATTCCGTATTATGACTGAACAATATAATGCGAAAGACCTGTCTGTTCTTGAAGGTCTCGACCCAGTACGACACCGTCCAGGTATGTATACCGAAACTGAGCGTCCAAACCATCTTGCACAAGAGGTTATCGATAACTCAGTCGACGAAGCACTTGCTGGGCATGCAAAGAAGATAAAAGTCATTCTGCATAGCGACCAATCACTAGAAGTGATCGATGATGGTCGAGGTATGCCCGTCGATATTCACCCAGAGAAAGGCATTTCGGGTGTGGAACTTATTATGACCAAGCTCCATGCTGGCGGTAAGTTTTCCAACGACAACTATAAATTTTCTGGCGGATTACACGGCGTAGGTATTTCCGTTGTAAACGCCCTATCCAAACGTGTTGAAGTAACAGTAAAACGTGAAGGTCAGGTGCATGAAATTGCATTCGAGGGCGGCACGACAGTCAGTGATTTAACGGTGACGGGCACTTGTGGACATCGCAATACAGGAACCTCCGTTCACTTCTGGCCTGACGCCAAGTATTTTGATAGCGCCAAATTCTCTGTTATTAGGTTGATCAATAACCTACGAGCGAAAGCGGTGTTATGCCCTGGGCTAGAAATCACATTCAGCGATAAGGTAAATAACGAAGAACACAAATGGTTCTATGAAGATGGCCTAAAAGACTACCTTGCCGAAGGTGTGAAAGGCTATACCGTTCTTCCTGAAGAGCCTTATATCGGCGACTTTTCTGCTGAAACGGAAATGGCGACATGGGCCGTGATTTGGCAGCCTGAAGGCGGCGAAATGATCACAGAGAGCTACGTAAACTTGGTTCCCACCAAGCAGGGTGGTACTCACGTTAATGGTCTTCGCCAAGGTCTTTTGGATGCCATGCGTGAATTCTGTGAGTTTCGAAACTTATTACCACGCGGTATCAAACTGACGGGTGATGATGTATTTGACCGCTGTTCTTATGTGCTGTCGATTAAAATGCAGGATCCGCAATTTGCTGGGCAAACCAAAGAGCGTCTATCTTCTCGTCAAACCGCGGCATTTGTTTCAGGTGTAGTGAAAGATGCCTTTAGCCTGTGGTTAAATGAAAAGCCACAATTGGCTGAGCAACTAGCGGAAGTGTGTATTGCTAATGCGCACCGCCGTATGCGAGCGAGCAAAAAAGTCGTACGTAAGAAAATTGCGTCAGGTCCAGCACTTCCAGGTAAATTAACCGACTGTTCCGTTCAAGACTTGAGCCGAACTGAAATCTTCTTCGTGGAAGGGGATTCTGCCGGTGGTAGTGCAAAACAAGCTAGAGATCGTGAGTTTCAAGCGGTAATGCCACTTCGCGGTAAAATACTGAATACATGGGAAGTGTCCGCCGATCAGGTATTGGCTTCTCAGGAAGTACACGACATTTCTGTTGCTTTGGGCATTGATCCAGACAACGACAACCTAGACGGTTTGCGTTACGGAAAAATTTGTATTCTTGCGGATGCGGACTCTGATGGTCTTCATATCGCTACGCTTTTATGTGCCCTGTTTACGCGCCATTTCCGTGCGCTCGTAGAAGCGGGTCATATCTACGTTGCAATGCCTCCTTTGTATCGAATTGACTGTGGCAAAGAAGTTTTCTACGCCCTAGACGATGACGAAAAAGAAGGGGTATTGGAGCGCCTTTCTAAGAAGAAAGCCAAAATCAACGTTCAGCGATTCAAAGGTTTGGGTGAAATGAACCCACTTCAGCTACGTGAAACAACCATGGATCCCAACACGCGTCGCTTGGTTCAATTAACCATAGACGACAGCGATGCAACCATGGAAATGATGGATATGTTGCTTGGCAAGAAACGTGCGGATGACCGCCGAACTTGGTTACAAAGCAACGGTGATTTGGCTGAGGTTTAATAGATGTCGACAGAAATAACATACGATGGCGTTGAACAGCTGCCAATGCGCAGGTTTACTGAAGATGCTTATCTCAATTACTCAATGTACGTCATCATGGATCGTGCCCTGCCTTATATAGGCGATGGCTTAAAACCGGTTCAGCGACGTATTATTTATGCCATGTCGGAGCTCGGTTTATCCGCAGCGTCCAAATACAAAAAATCGGCTCGTACTGTGGGTGACGTGTTGGGTAAGTATCACCCTCACGGCGATTCTGCATGTTATGAAGCCATGGTATTGATGGCACAGCCTTTCTCCTATCGTTACCCATTGGTTGATGGTCAGGGAAACTGGGGTGCGCCGGATGATCCGAAATCCTTCGCAGCGATGCGATATACCGAAGCCAAACTGTCTAAGTTTGCCGAAGTATTACTTGGAGAGTTAGGTCAAGGAACCGTTGAATGGCAACCCAACTTTGATGGCACGATGCAAGAGCCACAAATGTTGCCTGCAAGGCTGCCACATATTCTTCTAAACGGTGTAACGGGTATTGCGGTTGGTATGGCGACAGACATCCCACCACATAACGTTCGTGAAGTGGCAGATGCCACAATAAAGCTGATTGATAATCCTAAACTGGAACTTGAAGACATAATGCAACATGTCCAAGGTCCGGATTATCCGACAGAAGCGGAGATCATTTCTCCGAAAGCTGAAATCGAGAAGATTTACCGCAATGGTCGCGGTAGCATAAAAATGCGCGCGGTGTGGAACAAAGAGAATGGTGAGATCGTCATTACTTCTCTACCCCATCAAGTCTCTGGCGCTAAATTGCTGGAGCAGATCGCTAATCAGATGCGAGCGAAGAAGCTACCAATGGTTGACGATCTTCGTGACGAATCTGATCACGAAAACCCAACACGTATTGTTATCGTTCCAAGATCCAATCGAGTAGACAGTGATCAATTGATGAATCATTTGTTTGCTTCCACGGATCTGGAAAAAAGCTATCGTGTTAACTTAAACATGATTGGCTTGGATAATCGCCCGCAAGTGAAAGGGCTGGTGATGATCCTGAAAGAGTGGATTGAGTTCCGCCGTGAAACTGTCCGTCGCAGGCTGCAATATCGTTTAGACAAAGTGTTGGCGCGTCTGCACATCTTGGAAGGTTTGTTGATCGCGTACCTAAACCTTGATGAAGTGATCGAAATCATTCGAACAGAAGATGATCCGAAAGCGGTGCTGATGTCTCGCTTTAGTATCTCTGAAATTCAAGCTGATGCGATCCTCGATACAAAACTTCGTAATCTTGCCAAGCTGGAAGAAATGAAGATTCGTGGAGAGCAGGAAGAGTTAGAAAAAGAGCGTGAGAAACTTGAGCAGTTGCTTGGCTCTGAGCGTCGCTTGAATACTTTGATTAAAAAAGAGATCAAAGCTGATGCTGAGAAATACGGCGATGATCGTCGTTCACCTATTGTTGAACGTGCAGAAGCGAAAGCGTTGACCGAACGAGACCTGATGCCAAGTGAGCCAATCACTGTGGTTCTGTCAGAAAAAGGGTGGATACGTCATGCTAAAGGGCATGATGTCGACTCAGAGAGTTTGAACTATAAATCGGGTGATAAATATCTTGCTCATGCTCGTGGTAAGAGTAATCAACAAGCTGTTTTTCTGGGTACAGATGGTCGCAGTTATTCGCTTGAATCTCACTCATTGCCTTCGGCGCGGAGCCAAGGTGAACCCATTACAGGTCGCTTGAACATTACCGCGGGTACAACGATTAGCCAGGTGATCATGGGTGAAGAAGAACAGCTTTGGCTTGTTGGTTCCGATGCGGGTTATGGGTTTGTCTGTAAAGGCACAGATTTACTTTCCAAAAACCGCAGCGGTAAGGCGTTGGTCAATCTTCCTCAAAATTCTGAGGTGATGACGCCAAGCGCTATTTCTGATTTGGATAATGACGAGATCCTCGCGATCACCAATCAAGGTCGAATGCTAATATTTGCTATTAAAGATCTTCCCCAACTTAGCAAAGGTAAAGGGAATAAGATCATTAATATCCCATCAGCGAAAGCCAAAGAGCGTGAAGAAACGGTTTCTCACTTAATGGCTCTTCCTAGTGGTGTCTCTATTACTTTGTACGCTGGAAAACGCAAACTTGGTTTGAAACCTGCTGACCTGGATAACTTCCGAGGAGAGCGAGGTCGAAGAGGCAGCTTGTTACCGAGAGGCTTGCAGCGAGTGACTCGAATTGAAATTGAGAGTAGCGCGCAGTTATCTGCCCCTGAATCGGACAGTGAATAATAAAAAACCCCCTAGTTTAGCTAGGGGTTTTTTGTTTGGTGTGAATTGAGTAACATATGTGAATGGGGCAATAGTAAAGGGAGGGTGTTCTAACCTTGTGGGTCATCACCTACGAGTACATTGAGTTTTACTTTCTCGCCTTTACGAAGAACGGTCATCTCTACTTCGGCACCAGGGCGAAGACCTGTTACAATTTCAAGAACGCCTTCTTTTCCGTTAACTTTTTCACCACCAATTTCAAGTATGATGTCTTTTACTCTAATACCTGCATCTTCTGCCGGACCCCCGACATCAACACTCATCACGATGATGCCGCCTACGTATTCTGCTCCAAGTATTCTTGATGAGATGGAGGTGATGTCTTGACCACTAATGCCGATGTAACCGCGAATAACACGACCATCAGCAATGATTTTTTCCATTACCCTATCCGCTAAAAAGTACGGTATAGCAAATGAAATTCCATAGGTATTTGTGTTTGTCGCTTGCTGGAAGGAAGCCGTATTGATACCGACTAACTCGCCTTTGGTGTTAACCAAAGCACCGCCTGAGTTACCTTTATTGATTGCCGCGTCTGTTTGTATAAAGGGCTGACGACCGTCAGCGCTGATGGCAAAGCGCTCTATCGCTGAGATGATACCAAAAGTGGTGGTTTGCCCTAAGTTATACGGGTTGCCTATCGCGAGTACAACATCGCCGACCTTTTCTTGATAGTTCGGGTTCAAAGGGATAACTGGTAGATTTGCCCCTTCAATACGCAAAACTGCGATATCGGTTCTACGGTCTTTCCCAACTAATTGAGCGGAGAAATATCTACCATCTTGTAAGGCTACCGTTATTTCCGCCGCTTGAGCAATGACGTGGTAGTTTGTAATGATGTAACCTTTTTTACTCACAATTACGCCTGAACCAAGATCTTGCTTGATTCCATTTCTGTCTTCATCACTTGGTTTGCTTGTGTAAATGTTGACTACGGCAGGGCTTGCTCTACGTACAGCGTGACTGAACGATACCTGAAGATCTTCGATATTAGATGGCGTGTCATCTATTGTTGCTTCTACCGCAGCTGTCCGTAGCGATGGCAATACAGCAAGAAGTAAACCTGCGGTGAGGAGACCTATGAATGAAGAGCGAAAAAGGGTTTTCCACATACTATCCTCAGAGTGGGTATAAAGGGGAAAGCCCCATAAGAATTTGATTTATATTGAGAGAGAAAGCATAGCACTGATTAGCCAACGTATGCCAGTACTGGCTATGTCAGCTATCTGTTAGCTCAGGAAGAACTTTTAAAAAGCAGGTATAAAAAAGGAAGCAGTAATTTTGCTTCCTTTTTAGAAATGTTTCTCGTCAAATGACAATAAGTGCTAAATTAACATCAATAACTTATTCAACAACAAGAACTTATTCAACCTCAATCGTTATCTAACAACAAGATAGATCGTTCTTTCGCCTCGTTGTATGTTCAATGCCAACACGCTTGGTTTGTCTTCCAAGATGGTTCTAAGTTGTCCAAGGTTTTTAACACGAGTACGGTTAACGCCTATGATGATATCACCTTCCTTTAGTTGATAAGCATCGGCAGGAGAACCTTTCTCTACACTTGTCACTTTCACGCCAGATAGTGGGTCGTTGTTATCTGTGTTTGAAAGCTCCGCGCCAGCAAGACCTTCATGCAGTTTGTCTGCCCGTGTCTTATTGTCACCAGCTTCTTGCAGGGTCGCGTCAAATGTTTTGTTTTTACCGTCACGAATAACCCCAATGGTGATTTCTTTACCGGCACCTAGCGTGGCTATTTTCGCTCGCAGTTCTCCGAACGTGCTAATGGACTTACCGTTTAATGAAACAATAACGTCTCCCGCTTCCAGTCCCGCTTCATCTGCCGCACTTTCAGGGACTACTTGGCTTACAAATGCACCCTTATTGGATTTATAACCAAGAGCATCAGCCAGCTCTGATGTGATTTCGCTTCCCTGAACTCCCAGCAGACCACGCTTAACTTGACCAAACTCCAGTATTTGCTGTGTCAGGTTTTTCATCATATTGGCAGGAATCGCGAATCCAATCCCAACATTACCGCCATTTGGCCCAAGAATCGCAGTGTTTATGCCGATCAGTTCGCCGTTTAGGTTCACCAATGCTCCACCGGAATTACCACTATTAATCGCGGCATCGGTCTGAATGAAGTTTTCAAAATTTTGCACGTTTAAGCCAGAGCGCCCAAGCGCAGAAACAATTCCCGAAGTAACAGTTTGACCTAAGCCAAACGGGTTACCTATTGCAACGGTAAAATCGCCAACGCGTAATTTGTCGGAATCAGCTAATACGATTTGGGTTAGGTTTTCTGACTTTTCCAATTTGAGTAATGCCACATCCGACATTTCATCGCCACCGATGAGTTCTGCATCGTATTCACGACCATCGTGTAGTTGGACGCGGATTTCATCAGCGCCTTTAATTACGTGGTAATTGGTGACAATGTGCCCTTTTTTGGCGTCAACAACGACACCAGAGCCCAGTCCGCGGAACGGACGCTCTTGCACTTGCTCAGCAGGAAAATCTGGGCCAAAAAAGAATCGGAATGCTTCTGGAACACGTTGAGTGGCAACATGTTTGCCTTCGACAGCAATGCTTACAACCGCAGGGGTTACTTTTTCAAGCATAGGTGCAAGGCTAGGTAACTGTACACCGCTAACCGCTACTGGTAATGCCGCAGTAGCGGGCAGTGGCGCGATGATTGAACTTAAGCTTAATGTTAATGCACTTAAAACAAGCAAAGGTTTTTTCATCATAAGGCTCCTCTTTGATAGGTGAAGATTATGACTCAGTAACCTAAATAAAGTTCAATCATCTATTTTTCAAGTCATGATACTTTTTGTACCAAGACCGATTTTTGTATCAAGATAGCTTTTTGCATCAAGACAGTTTTGGAGCAGGTTCATCGGTAGGTGTATTGATGACTTCTTTCTCTTGGTCTTTCAGCAGACCCGTTGCACCGTGTGCATAATCTTTAGGTGCTTGTTGACCGTTATCTTTAGAAACTGTTTCTTCTTCAGTATGTTGGGCTATCTTTTTTACAAATGGATTATCTTGTTCGGGAACATTAGGCAATAGCTCAGTCGATGTTTTCGCCATATGTTGGTAAAGCTTGGTGTAGTCTTTTCCAAGCACATCTAACATTTCTGCTGTTTGAGCGAAGTGATCCGCAAGTTCTTGTCTTTGTTGCTCTAATTCGAATTTGGATTTCTCTAAATCTTTTTGAATGGATTTTTGCTTATTCGCATCCGGTGTCATCAGTTTTGCTAGAAAATAACCGGCAACTAATCCGATCACAATCCCAATGACAATATACATCCCAGGCATAAATGCTCCTTTATCATCGTTACAGTAAGCTGTGTTTGGCTGAATTTTGGGGAATTCAATTGCAGAGACCAAGTCACCCTTAAGGCTTGATTTGTTATTGGTGTGTTACACAGCCGAAGGGGCATGGTACTATGAGTTCAGAGTACGATAAAGAGAAAGCGATTTATACTGAGAACAAAAAAACGGCATGTATCAACTCTTTCAAGTCGCTATAATCGTAATAATATCAACACGATTAATGAACAATAATTAACGTAGTTTCCAATGACGCCTAAGCTTAAATACCAAGAAGATATAGAAAATAACGGATTTTCGGTTGATCTTGCCCAGCAACTTGCTGTTGAAAAATTGGACAATTTATATCACCAATTTCAAGACTATTTAAATACCCCTATCGAACCACTTTCTACCTGGCAAAAAATGATTGGGAAGAAGCCTCAAAAACCAGAACCACCAAATGGTTTGTATTTTTGGGGCGGTGTAGGGCGCGGGAAAACCTATCTAATGGATACGTTTTTTGATGCTTTGCCCACCGATAAGAAACTTAGAGTT
Source organism: Vibrio penaeicida (assembly GCF_002933855.1). Taxonomy (GTDB): domain Bacteria; phylum Pseudomonadota; class Gammaproteobacteria; order Enterobacterales; family Vibrionaceae; genus Vibrio; species Vibrio penaeicida_A. The sequence goes on along the minus strand of NZ_BFAQ01000028.1, from coordinate 85,808 downwards.
CATTTTCACCGCTTTATGTATCGGGTTCATGATGAACTAAAAGCATTGGGTGAAGTTGCGGATCCTCTAGAGAAAGTGGCTGATGTACTAAAGTCTGAAGCTGACATCATTTGTTTTGATGAGTTTTTTGTGTCGGATATTACTGATGCGATGATTTTGGGCACCTTGATGCAGGCGCTGTTTGCCAGAAATGTTGTTCTCGTCGCTACATCTAACATTCCGCCACAAGATCTGTACCGAAATGGATTGCAGAGGGCTCGTTTTTTACCAGCGATCGCGCTAATCGAAAAGCATTGTGATGTACTTAATGTCGACAGTGGTATTGATTATCGACTTAGAACCCTTGAGCAGGCTGAAATTTTCCATTTTCCGTTGGACGAAGGCGCCACAATCAATTTGAATCGATATTATCGCCAATTGGTTGGTGATGGTCATCAATGCATTACTCAAATCGAGGTGAATCATAGAATAATTGATGTCATTAATGTTCATGATGACGTATTGATGGCGACGTTCGCGCAGTTGTGTGAATCGATGAGAAGTCAAAATGATTACATTGAGATGTCTCGTGAGTATCACACTGTATTACTGGGTGATGTAAAGCAAATGGGGAAAAGTAATGACGACGCAGCAAGGCGATTTATAGCGTTAGTCGACGAGTTTTATGAAAGGAATGTAAAACTCATAATTTCTTCAGAGGTGGCTTTGGAAGAACTCTACACAGAAGGGCATTTGGACTTCGAATTTAAGCGCTGTCAGTCGCGTCTAATTGAAATGCAAAGTCATGATTATTTGGCTAAAGAACACTTACCTTAGTATCAGAAAAAGGTGCAATTTGCCGAGTCACTTCCCAAAGAGGAAAAAAATGATCTTTTTAGAGAAAAAAAGGTGATTTTTTCCTCACTCTTCTCTATAATCCTGCGACCTACCGTTACTGCGAGCCTCTGGCTACATATGATAAGTAGCTATGCCGAGAGTTTCCAACACTCGAAGGGGTGATGAATGGGGCTTTCAGACAGTGGGGACAAGTAATTGTTCCTTAAGTGTAAATTTTTTAATAGGTAATTATTAGCATGAAAACTTTCGTTGCTAAACCAGAAACTGTAAAACGCGACTGGTACGTTGTAGATGCAGAAGGTAAAACTCTGGGTCGTATTGCAAGTGAAATTGCATCTCGCCTACGCGGCAAGCATAAAGCAGAATACACTCCTCACGTAGACACTGGTGATTACATCATCGTTGTTAACGCTGAGAAAGTTGCTGTTACTGGTAACAAAGCTAAAGGTAAAGTGTACTACCGTCACTCTGAGTTCCCAGGTGGTCTAAAATCTATCACTTTTGAAAAGTTGATCGATCGTAAACCTGAAATGGCTATCGAACTTGCGGTTAAAGGCATGCTACCACGTGGTCCTCTTGGCCGTGCTATGTACCGTAAGCTGAAAGTTTACGCTGGCGCTGAGCACAACCATGCTGCTCAACAACCACAAGTACTAGACATCTAATCGGGGATTATGAAAATGGCAGAGAATCAATACTACGGCACTGGTCGTCGCAAAAGCTCAGCAGCCCGTGTTTTCATCAAACCAGGCAGCGGTGAAATTGTAATCAACAAGCGTAGCCTTGATGTTTACTTCGGTCGTGAAACTTCTCGTATGGTTGTTCGTCAGCCACTTGAGCTAGTTGAATTGACTGAGAAGCTAGACCTATACATCACTGTTTCTGGTGGTGGTATTTCTGGTCAAGCTGGCGCGATCCGTCACGGCATCACTCGCGCTCTTATGGAGTACGATGAGTCTCTACGTCCTGCGCTACGTGCAGCTGGTTACGTTACTCGTGACGCTCGTTGCGTTGAACGTAAGAAAGTTGGTCTACGTAAAGCACGTCGTCGTCCACAATTCTCTAAGCGTTAATCTTTCTCTATTCAGAAAGTTACCGCTCCAGTTTTACTGGATTGTGGCACCAAAAGCTCGGTATTTATACCGGGCTTTTTGTTTATTTCCTTCCTGAAAATTCCTTCTAACTCTTTCTTCTTACGTTACATTTTTTAAATGTCCCTATCTTTTGTGATGTAATCGCCACTTTCACTCACATTTGTTACAAAAAAGTAGTATTACCTTGTCAAAAAGTAGGGTTTTATTTATCATTTCTTAAGCAAATAAGTATAAAAAACGCGTAATTTTTAGCCATGCTCTTTTGGAAGTCGAAAAAATAATAAGACACTGGGAGCAAATGGGAGAATGTTGGATGAGCAATGCGCCTATAAATAACGGACGTCGGCGCTTCCTAACAGCCACAACTGCAGTTGTGGGTGCTGTGGGAGGTATCGCCGTCGCCGTTCCTTTTATCAAATCTTGGAACCCTAGCGCCAAAGCTAAGGCCGCCGGAGCCCCCGTTGAAGTTGAAATTGGGAAGCTGGAAGAAGGTCAAATGGTTCGTGTTGAATGGCGAGGTAAACCTGTTTGGGTAGTCCGTCGTTCAAATTCCATTGTTGAAGAACTCAAGGAGCTGGACGGGCAGCTTCGTGACCCAGCGTCATCAGAGGAGCAGCAACCTTCTTATGCACAAAATGCTTATCGGTCTATCAAACCTGAGTATTTCGTCGCAGTAGGGATATGTACTCATTTGGGTTGTTCTCCAACTTATCTACCTGATAGCTTTAACGAGCAAGTACAAGGAGTTAAGTCTGGCTTCTTTTGTCCATGTCACGGTTCTAAGTTTGATATGGCGGGACGAGTATTCCAAGGGGTTCCAGCTCCGTTAAACTTGGTTGTTCCCAAACATACATACTTGACCGACTCTAAGATTCTTATTGGGGTTGATGAAGGAGGGGAAGCCTAATGCAAGTGCTACTCGATTGGGTAGAAAAACGCCTACCCGCAATGAATGCTTATAAAAAGCACCTTTCAGAATACCCAATGCCAAAGAACTTCAATTTCTGGTATCTTTTCGGTTCTTTAGCAATGTTGGTTTTGGTTAATCAGATCTTAACGGGCATCTGGTTGACAATGAATTATGTACCGTCTGGTGATGGTGCATTTGCTTCCATTGAATACATAATGCGAGATGTTGAGTATGGTTGGCTTCTTCGCTACATGCATTCAACTGGCGCGTCTGCATTTTTTGTTGTGGTATATCTCCACATGTTCCGTGGGCTAATTTACGGATCTTACCAAAAGCCTCGTGAGTTACTGTGGATCTTTGGTATGTTGATCTTCCTTGTGCTCATGGCTGAAGCTTTTATGGGGTACCTACTTCCTTGGGGGCAGATGTCGTATTGGGGGGCGCAGGTAATTATTTCGCTATTCGGTGCGATCCCTGTAATCGGAGATGACTTAACGCTTTGGATTCGTGGTGACTATGTTATTTCTGGTGCGACGCTTAACCGTTTCTTTGCACTTCATGTCATAGCATTACCAATCGTATTACTGCTTCTCGTTGTTTTGCATATTTTAGCTTTGCATGAAGTCGGCTCTAATAACCCTGATGGTATTGAAACCAAACTACCGAAAGGCAGTATGGGTGACGACTATAAAACGCAATTCAAATTCCATGACTATTACAGCAAAAAATACGACATTATTGATTCGGTACCTTTCCATCCGTATGGAACCGTAAAAGATTTAGTCGGCGTTGCTGGGTTCTTATTCCTGTTTTGCTACGTATTGTTCTTTAATCCAGAAATGGGAGGCTACTTCCTTGAGCCACCTAACTTCGAAGCAGCAAACCCGCTGAAAACACCAGAGCATATAGCGCCAGTTTGGTACTTCACGCCTTTCTACGCCATATTACGTGCTGTACCGGATAAGTTGTTAGGTGTGGTTGCTATGGGGGCTTCGATTGTTGTGTTGTTCCTACTACCATGGCTTGATCGTTGTAAAGTACGCTCTTATCGTTATCGCAGTAAGTTCCACTTATTCAATATCATTCAGTTCACCATCTGTTTTATCGCGTTGGGTGTTTTAGGTGCTTTACCTGCGACACCAACCTACACGCTTATGGCGCAGATATTTAGTTTGGGTTATTTCATGTTCTTTGTGTTGCTGTACTTCTACAGTAAAAATGAAGCCACGAAACCATTACCAGAGAGGGTGACATTCAAATGAAAAAGTGGATTGTAATGCTTTTTGCTTTGATGCCGTCTTTAGTGATGGCAGCTGGTGCTAACGTACCACTAGACAAAGCGAATAATGATTTAAGCGATAAGGCTTCTCTGCAAAATGGTGCGAAGCTATTTATGAACTATTGCTTTGGTTGTCACTCAGCGCAGTATCAGCGTTATGAACGTGTAGCTACTGATCTTAATATTCCTCTTGATCTTATGAAGGAACATTTGATTTTTGATCCGGAAGTTAAAATCGGTTCGTTAATGGAAAACTCGATTCCAGATAAACAAGCTGGTAACTGGTTTGGTGCGCCACCACCCGATCTGACTTTAGTCGCAAGAGTTCGTGGAGCGGATTGGCTATACACCTACCTTCGTTCTTTCTATGCTGATCCATCCCGTCCTTTTGGCGTAAACAACGTTGTATTCCCTAGCGTTGGTATGCCACATGTACTTGAAGAGTTGCAGGGTGTGCCAACTGCAGTGTATGAAACACACACTGTAAATGGCGAAGAGAAACAGGTAATTGCCCGAATTGAAACGGATGGTCGGGGAGAACTTAGCCCGACGGAGTATGATGATGCCGTTAGGGATTTAGTGAACTTCTTGGAGTACTCAGGAGACCCCGTCAAACTTGAGCGTCATGTCATGGGCTGGTGGGCTATGGCATTCCTCGTTCTCTTGACTATAGTGGTAGTATTCCTCAAGAAAGAGTATTGGCGTGATGTTCACTAATCGTGCTATAATACATCGCTAATTTTTCTACAATGGAGGCAGATGGTCTCCATTGTTTTTTTTATTTTCAAGTGTGCTGGAGGGCTCAATGGCTGTAGCTGCCAATAAACGTTCCGTGATGACTCTATTTTCTAGTGCTTCTGATATGTACAGCCACCAGGTTCGTATTGTTCTGGCTGAGAAAGGGGTGAGTTTCGAAGTTGAACTGGTTGATGAAGCAAACTTACCAAGTGAGCTTATCGAACTAAACCCTTATAAGACGGTGCCAACCTTGGTCGACCGTGAACTAGCACTATATAACTCCAAGATTATCATGGAGTATCTGGATGAGCGTTTTCCGCACCCACCATTGATGCCAGTCTACCCTGTTGCCCGTGGTAACAGCCGTTTGATGATGTTCCGAATTGAGAACAACTGGTATTCGTTGGCAGAAAAGGTACAGAAAGGGAACGCTGAAGAAGCAGAATCTGCTCGCACTAAATTGCGTAACGATCTACTTACTCTTGCTCCAATTTTTGCAGAATACGAATACTTCATGAGTGAAGAATTCAGCTTGATCGATTGCTACTTGGCTCCGCTTCTATGGCGTTTGCCTACGTTGGGAATTGATTTAATTGGACCGGGTTCGAAAGAACTTAAGATTTATATGAATCGCGTATTTGAGCGTGATTCTTTCTTAGCTTCTTTAACAGAAGCTGAGCGTGAAATGCGTTTGGTTCGTTAATGGATATAGAGAAAATGACACCGCGCCGCCCTTATTTGGTACGCGCGTTTTATGAGTGGTTGGTTGATAATGACTTAACCCCGCATTTGGTTGTTGATGCAACGTTGTCTGGTGTACGAGTTCCTCAAGAGTTTATTCAGGATGGTCAAATCATTTTGAATATTGCCCCTCGTGCGGTGGGTAACTTGGAAATGAGCAATGATGCGATTACTTTCAACGCCCGATTTGGCGGTAAACCTCATTCTGTCATCGCACCTCTTTACGCTGTGCATGCGATATATGCTCGTGAAAATGGTGCAGGAACTATGTTTGAACCTGAAGAAGGTTACATAGACGCAGAGGAAGGTATTGTTGAGGAAGATTCTGAAGATATCGGATTTGATGTTGTTGACAGCATTGTGGAATCCGAACAAGACGAGTCCCCATTGGATAATACTTCGCCTGAGAGACCGAAAGGTCGCCCTAGCTTAAGAGTCGTCAAATAGTCACTAGGTTCCTATTCTCTAATCGGATAATACATAAAAGCAGCGAATTTTCGCTGCTTTTTTATTGAGATAAGAAGAAGGATCCTATTCAGGTAACTATCATTCGAAGCTAAGGCTGTTCAGCTATTTCGAAAGCTCGAATAACTTGCTTCACACCAGAGATATTGCGTGCAATGTCGGTCGCGATGTCTGCCTGTTCAGGGGTAACGTACCCGAGTAAAAAAACTTCACCATCTTCAGTAATAACTTTGATTTTTACCGTTGTCAGATTTTCGTTTGCAATCAAACTGGTTTTCACTTTTGTGGTAATCCAGCTGTCGTGTGTAATAGTTTGCAAATCAAGCAGTGGGCGAACACGTAATTGGTTAGATACATTACTTACCCCCTCTGCTTCTGACACTCTCGTACCGAACTGCTCTTTGTAATCTTGAGTGACAGCTTGACCGATTAGAATAACTTTGCCACGAAAGGCGGTTGCGGTTGCTTTTACGTTTCCGGAATAAGGAGCTTTGTTTCCAATACCAGCTACCTCAAATTCCAATTGGCTATCCTGCCATTGTTCTTGAGTTGTACGCGTATCTGAAACGATATTGGCAGTGGTTGCTGCACCAGCCACCAACAATCCAGCACAGCCTGTAAGACTCAAACTGCAAGCTGCGGCTAAAATCCATTTTTTCATTTTTGCACCTCTAATCAAAATGCTTTGCTGTAGACCCGCTATTCGTCATGCGATGGAAAGAGCACTTGATCGATAAGGTCGCATAGACAATGCAGGGTTACCATGTGAACTTCATGGATACGAGCAGTGCGGTGGGATGGGATGCGAATTTCGACATCCGATTCACCTAGTAGCCCAGCCATCTCGCCGCCATCTTTACCCGTGAATGCGATAATGGTCATATCTCGGGTTACAGCTGCTTCCATTGCTTTGATGATGTTTTTGCTATTTCCGCTCGTCGAAATAGCGAGAAGAATGTCACCTGTTTGACCAAATGCTCGTACTTGCTTGGAAAAAATTTCTTGATAGTGATAATCGTTGGCGACAGCAGTTAGAGTTGTATTGTCTGCTGTAAGTGCCATAGCTGGAAGGCTCGGTCTTTCAGTTTCAAAACGATTAAGCAAGCAAGAAACAAATTGCTGAGCATTCGAGGCTGATCCACCATTACCGCAGCAAAGAATTTTATTGCCGTTAAGCAAACTGGTCACCATTGCCTGCGCGGCATGCATAATGTGATCCGGCAGCGCTTCAGCCGCTGCAATTTGAATTTGAATACTTTCTGTAAAGCTTTCTTTAATGCTGTCTAGCATCGATTATCCTTGAGTTATTGCGTTCTTTATCCACTCAACTTGCCGCCCCTCATCATGAATAGCGACGACGTCAAACCGAAAATCGGTATCATAAGGAGATAAGTTGTTCTTGCTTAGCCATATCATAGCGGCTTTAACCAGCCTGCGCTGTTTTGCTGGTGTTACCATTTCCGCTGCGTGCCCGTAGTGGCTTTGTTTACGATACTTTACTTCGACAAACACTAATGTGCTTTGTTCTTTCATAATCAAATCTAATTCACCCATTTTGGTATTAAAATTAGATTCAATCGGTTTTAGCCCTTTACCAGCAAGATAGTTACTGGCAAAGGATTCGTATCGTTCACCTAACGCTCTACGGTTAAATAGCCTCATGCTCAGCCCAGCTAACTTCGCGCTGAACTACACACTCGTTATTAATGGTTAGAGTGCCAGTTTGCCCTTTAACTGAGTATTCTGGCATAACTTTCATTTGTGGCAACTCTAAGATGAGTTTGTATGCGTCCATTCCAAGCGCATGCAGGCGTTTTTCTACATTACCACTTTTCGGCCAGTTTTCTTCAAGTTGCGCTTTTAAAGTGGAGTTTTGCTCAATTAGCATCGGTATGTCGCTGTATACCACACCACTTAAGTCTTCATACTGACGCTTTTTCCCACTATTACTTCGCGAATTTGAAAACAGCTTAGGAGGCGTTGTGTCTGGATTGATGGCCACTTCGATAAAAGGTTTAATGAGAGTCAGCTCGGAACTTTTAGCCACAACATAGACCGCATCAATATCGCGGCGGCTGCGAGGTTGAGACTCAGTTTGAATATTGATTAGGCGATTAAGTTGGGCAATACGAGCTTGGCTGTCCGCCAGACCAAAGATTGAGTTGATGTTCTTTTGAAGCTGAGATTTGTTACCAAAATAGCTGAACGCAGCTGGGTTTTTGCTGTATTTCTCCCATTCTGATTTGAACGCTTGAGTCACTCGCTCACCAAAACTCCCTACGGGAGCAAGAATCAGAGGATACTGAAACCCGTTTGCGAATAAATATTTGGCTGCCTGAGCAACTTCTTGTTCGGGAGAGAGAGTGAAATAACACACACGGGTTTCAGGTAGCTTTGCGTCTGGAATATTTAACGCAAGCATCGGAAGTTGTGTAGATTGTTGCAGTATTTCTACTTTATCTTTCACGAGTGGACCGACAACAAAATCAACATGACGCTTTTCAAGTTCTTGCTGTATTTCATCCGTTGAAAGCGCAGCGGAATCAAGAACCGTCAATGTCGCCATGTCTTCCCGATTAAAATCATCCATCATTGCATGAATGAAGCCATCGCGAACCAACTGACCTTGCTTTCCATATTTACCGCTGAGAGGCAATACCAGCCCGGTATTCTTAGGTTTGATGATTTCTAAGGCGAGAATGGCTTGGACATCATTAGGGGTATAGATGTTCGCTGGGTGCTCTGGATTGGCTTCAAACCAAGTTTCTAACGTATTTTTGAGTTGAGCTGGATTTCCGGAAATGGTTTTCATGTAGACAGCAAGCTGAAGCCAGCCTTGCAATTCTGCTTCCCCATCCTCGGCTTGTAGAGAAGTAATATCGTACTCAGAGTACGTACTCAGATTGAGCCAAATATTCTGATGATTTCTTACTTGCGCATCTTCAAGCGAATACTGATTCGCAGCAATGTATTCTCGACTGGCGTTTAGATGATCCGACAGCAGTTCAAATAACTGAGCACGAAATTCATGATATTCAATCCACTGAGCATTACTTAGCTCCCACCAAGGCTGATAATTCAATTGCTGCAGAGCGGATTGAATTTCGCCAGTGCGGAAGAGCAATTGCGCCCGAGAAATTTGCCATTCGGCCATCTGCACAGGTGATAAAGCTTGCTTAGATAGACGTTTTACTAAATGATCGGCTCTGACCAAATCGTTTTCTTGCAAAGCCGCTTTTAACGCCATGATCAGAAGATCATTTTGGGTGCCACCTTTCGCACTGTCGGCTTGCATGACATAGACCTGTGCACTTTGCGTTGGATCTTGTGTAACGTCAATATTCACAGGTGTTTGTGAAGTAGTCGAACACGCCGCTAAAGTTACTGCCAAGGCGATAGGGGTCAGAAGGCGTGGTACACTAAATTTATTCTGGTGCTTCATAGCCATGAGTTCTTGTTAAACAAATACAAAATTGTCTCTATATTAATCGTTGAAGTGATGGTAAACAAATGACAGACAACAATTCTTCCCCGTCTGAGGTCTCAACTCTCTATATTGTTCCCACCCCAATCGGAAATTTGGGAGATATTACGCAGCGAGCCATAGAAGTTTTATCCAACGTGGATCTTATTGCTGCTGAAGATACCCGACACACAGGCAAGTTACTTTCCCACTTCAATATATCGACGAAAACATTCGCTCTGCATGATCACAATGAACAACAAAAAGCGCAAGTACTGGTTGATAGGTTACAACAAGGGCTTTCTATTGCTCTGGTTTCCGATGCTGGAACGCCATTAATCAGTGATCCAGGTTATCACCTAGTGAATCAATGTCGTCAGGCGGGTGTCAAAGTTGTGCCATTACCTGGTGCCTGTGCTGTAGTGACAGCATTGAGCGCTGCCGGGCTGCCTTCTGACCGATTCAGTTTTGAAGGTTTTCTTCCTCCGAAGAGTAAAGGTCGAAAAGATAAATTCCTTGAAATTGCCAAGGCTGAGCGTACCTGTATTTTTTATGAGTCGCCACATCGCATCATGGATTCCCTCAAGGATATGCTTGAGATACTTGGTTCTGATAGAGAAGTGGTTCTAGCCCGAGAGCTGACCAAAACGTATGAAACGATTCAAGGGATGCCTTTAGGCGAACTTATTCCTTGGATTGAAGAAAATGATAACCGTAAAAAAGGTGAAATGGTGCTGCTCATACACGGTCACCGAGAGCAAGCCACAGAAGAAATACCTGATGAGGTGACTCGTACTTTGAGTATTTTAACCAAAGAGTTACCACTCAAAAAAGCGGCAGCAATGACGGCCGAAATATACAACCTCAAAAAAAATGCTCTGTATAAATGGGGATTGGAGCATTTAGATTAAGACTCGTCGATAAGTTGCTTGAGTTTTATACGATTGGCATTAAAAATATCGTCAACCCTAATGAGCCCCTAGACAGTAGGCATCTATCTCTATACAATCCGCGGTCGGAGTTGACTGGGTAGTCGCTGCTTCGTTGATGTCCTTCGGGAGACTGACGGAGGGGAGGAAAGTCCGGGCTCCAAAGAGCAGGGTGCCAGGTAACGCCTGGGGGGCGCAAGCCCACGACAAGTGCAGCAGAGAGAAAACCGCCGATGACCTATTTCCTTCGGGAAGGGCACAGGTAAGGGTGAAAGGGTGCGGTAAGAGCGCACCGTGCGACTGGCAACAGTTCGTAGCAAGGTAAACTCCACCCGGAGCAAGACCAAATAGGCTTCCACATTGCGTTGCTCGCGTAAGGAAGCGGGTAGGTTGCTTGAGCCAGTGAGCGATTGCTGGCCTAGACGAATGGCTACTGCCGCGCAAGCGGAACAGAACCCGGCTTATGTGTCGACTCCACCTATTCAGAACCCATCATTACTTTACCGAGTAATGATGGGTTTTTTGCTATTTGCTGACGCATTTAAGACTATTGTGGCTAAACTAAGCGAGACTTAGATACAAAAGCTAACAAAATAAGATTAAGTACTGGCAGCAAAGAGCGAAATCAGTACACTAAACCCTTGCTTTATTTTCGCCATTCGGCACAAGAGAAAACCATGACAGAAACTTTTCAGCACATTTCCGTTTTACTAAATGAATCCATTGATGGGTTGGCAATTAAACCCGACGGCATTTATATAGACGGCACTTTTGGTCGTGGTGGTCATAGCCGAACCATTCTTTCTAAGTTGGGAGAGAATGGTCGCTTGTTCAGTATCGATCGCGATCCGACGGCGATTGCTGAAGCCCAAAAAATTGATGATCCTCGTTTTACTATTGTTCATGGTCCATTTTCGGGTATTGCAGAATACGCCGAGCGCTATGATCTTGTAGGCAAAGTTGATGGCGTGCTTCTTGACCTTGGTGTCTCCTCTCCACAATTAGATGACGCTGAACGTGGATTCAGTTTCATGAAAGATGGTCCATTGGATATGAGAATGGATCCGACGTCAGGTATGCCCGTTTCTGAGTGGCTAAAAGAAGCCGATTTAGATGACATTACGTGGGTCATTCGTGAATTTGGTGAAGATAAGCACGCAAGACGAATTGCTAAAGCCATTGTCGCTTATCGTGAAAATGAAGAAAACGAGCCAATGACACGTACAGGTCAGCTCGCTAAGTTGATTTCAGATGCAGCCCCTAAAAATTTCAAAGAGAAAAAGCACCCAGCGACTCGCAGTTTTCAAGCATTTCGAATTTACATCAATAGTGAATTGGAAGAGATCGATACCGCTTTGAAAGGGGCAGCTGAGATTTTAGCGGCAGAAGGGCGTCTTTCTGTCATCAGTTTTCACTCTCTCGAAGATCGCATGGTTAAGCGTTTCATGCGAAAAGAGAGTAAAGGACCTGAAGTACCTCATGGTATCCCAATGACGGAAGATCAAATTAAGGCACTGGGCAGCGCACGAATGAAAACACTCAGTAAAGCCATCAAACCTTCGAAACAAGAAGTGGATGAAAATACGCGTTCACGCAGTTCAGTGTTAAGGATTGCGGAAAAACTTTAATGCCTAGTGCCAAGGACGTCTCCCCTAATCTCGCCAAGCTCATTTTCATCGACATTGTTACTGTCGGAAGAGTTCCTGCGACCTTACTATTGTTAGCGTTTGCTTCTGCTATGTGGGTGGTACATACCACTCACGATACGAGGGCTGCCATCCACCAACGTGATAGCGAACTGGTTGAAAGGGATCGCTTAGATAACGAGTGGCGCAACTTGATACTGGAAGAGAATGCGTTGGCAGAGCACAGCCGTGTGCAAGAGATGGCCCAGAAAGAATTAGATATGAAGCGTCCAGATGCCGACAAAGAGGTTATAGTTTCTTTCCAATGAGCAAGTCTAAAACCACTTCTAACACAAGAAAGCAACCTGAAAAAGAAACGCCAATTCTTATCCGCTGGCGTTTTGCTGTTGTGCTTGGGTTTGTTGTGTGTGTCATGGGGGCATTATTAGCGCGGTTAGCTTACATTCAGGTTATTGAGCCCGATAATCTAATTCGACAGGGCGATTTGCGCTCTGTTCGTGTCAAAGCACTACCTTCCGCCCGAGGGATTATTTCTGATCGGAATGGAGAGCAACTTGCTGTCTCCGTACCCGTTGAAGCCGTTTGGGCAGATCCAGTCACCATATTTAAAGAGTCCGGACTTGAGCCGATAGAGCGCTGGTATGCATTGGCCGACGTACTTGGAATGGACCGCCAAAAACTTATTACGCGCATCAATAAGAATAAGTCGCGCCGTTTTATCTATCTTCAACGCCAAGTCAGCCCTGCAATGGCAAATTATATTCGAGAACTAAAGTTAGCGGGTGTCGGGCTAAAGCAAGAGTCTCGACGTTATTATCCTTCAGGTGAAGTTAGTGCTCACTTGATTGGAGTAACTGGAATCGATGGGCATGGGCTTGAAGGTATAGAGCGTTCGTACGATAAATGGCTCATGGGTGAGGCAGGTAAACGTACCATTCGAAAAGATCGTTTTGGGCGCGTGGTGGAAAATATCTCGCTTGAAGAGAGGGAAGAAGGACAACCACTTCAACTTACCGTGGACCAACGATTACAATCCATTGCGTACCGAGCGATGAAACAAGCTGTTGCCGATCACAATGCGACTTCAGCTTCAGCGGTGCTTCTCGATGTTAAAACGGGCGAAGTACTGGCTATGGTTAACGCACCATCTTATAACCCAAACAATCGCTCCCAACGACAAAGTTTTCGAATGAGAAACCGCACCATTACAGATGCGTTCGAGCCGGGTTCGACGGTGAAACCTTTCGTTGTGTTAGCAGCGCTCGAAAATGGTGTGGCTGACGAAAACACAGAAATTGATACGGGTAATGGCATCCTACAAATTGGCGGAAGTCGAGTACGAGATGTGTCAAAGGTCGGGAAAGCTGATCTCACCACCATATTGAAAAAATCGAGTAATATCGGTGTCACTAAGTTAGCACTTGCTATGCCGTTGGAAGCATTGCTGGGAATGTACAGCTCTGTGGGCTTTGGTGAAGTCAGTGGTTTAAACCTTGTCGGTGAAACTACGGGTATATTCCCTTCTCGACGTCGTTGGTCTAAGTTTGAAATCGCAACGTTGTCATTTGGGTATGGGTTATCGGTTTCACCAATTCAATTAGCGCATGCGTACGCTACATTAGGCAATTACGGAATGTATCGACCTTTGCACATTGTGAAAAACAATAAGCATGATATTTCAAAGCAAGTGATCGATGAGCACAACGTAAAATTAGTACTGAATATGATGGAAAAGGTAACCCAAAAAGGGGGCAGTGCCACACGTGCTGCTGTTCCGGGGTATCGGATTGCCGCCAAAACGGGAACATCTCGTAAAGCAACGGCTGGTGGTTATAGTGACGAATATTTTGCTTATACAGCTGGTATTGCACCAGTAAGCGATCCAAGGCTGGCATTAGTTGTGGTCGTGAATGAGCCGCAAGGTGACCAGTATTACGGTGGTACTGTTGCCGCACCGGTATTTTCTGAAATTATGAAAGGTGCGCTGCAAATTCTCAATGTCGCACCGGATGAAAACCAGTTTTCGGAATAATAGAATTTCTAAAGAATAGATAAGAGGAAATTGCGTGCATAATTTAGCTTCTCTGATTAGCCCATGGACAGATGCAAATATTCCCGAAGAATTTAATGTCCGTATTGCACAGTTAGTATTGGATAGTCGAAAAGTGCAGCCAGGTGACACATTTGTGGCGCTTTCTGGTCATGCAATTAATGGTCATGATTTTATTCCAGCGGCTATTAACAGCGGAGCTGTGGCTGTGATTGCTCAAGCAACCGACGAGCATCCGCACGGCAGCTATGAAGAACAAAGCGGTACGCTTATCGTTTACGTCAACGATTTGAATATGATCTTATCGGCAATTGCTTTGCGAGCATATGGCGACATCGATACAAAACTCATTGGTGTCACTGGGACCAATGGGAAAACCACCATAACGCAAATCATCGCTCAATGGATCGAATTGGTTGGTCAGAAAGCCGCAGTAATGGGTACTGCCGGTAATGGTTTTCTCCACGATATCAAACCGGCGATGAATACCACTGGCAGTGCAATCGAAGTAGTTGAAACCTTATCTAGCTTAAGGCAACAAGGCGCAGAACATGCGGCCATTGAAGTTTCTTCTCATGGTTTGATTCAGGGTAGAGTGAAGGCGCTGACTTTCGCTGTAGGCGTGTTTACCAACCTGAGTCGCGATCATCTCGACTACCATGAAACCATGAAGTCCTACGCAGATGCGAAATTTACGTTATTCCGAGACCATGATTGCCGCAAAGCAGTGATCAACGTTGATGATTCGGTCGGAGCGCAATGGATTAAACAACTATCGTCTCCTTTGGCGGTGTCTTTAGAGTCAAATCCAAATACAGAAAAGTCCCTTTACGCAACAGACGTGACCTACAGCACCAAAGGTATTGAACTCTCATTTGACGGTAACTGGGGAGCAGGCAAGCTTTCTGTTCCTCTGATTGGCGCTTTTAATGCGAGTAATATACTGCTTGCGTTTGGTTCTTTGCTGGAGATGGGTTTTGAAAAAGAAGCGTTAATAGAAGCCGCACCTAGGCTTTCACCGGTTATTGGACGTATGGAGCTCTTCCAGCGCAGCGGCAAAGCCAAAGTTGTCGTGGATTATGCACATACACCCGACGCATTAGAAAAAGCGCTGTCGGCATTGCGTGTCCATTGCGAAGGGAAACTGTGGGCAATCTTTGGGTGTGGTGGTGATAGAGATATTGGCAAGCGCCCGATGATGGCGGATATAGCAGAAAGGCTGGCCGATCACGCCATTTTAACGGACGATAACCCAAGAAGTGAGTCCCCTGAATTAATCGTAAAGCATATGCTTGGAGGTATGAAGCACCCAGATAGGGTGGTGATTAAGCATGATAGATTTGATGCTTGTTCATATGCTCTGCGCAATGCAACTGAAAGCGACATAATCTTATTGGCAGGCAAAGGTCATGAAGACTACCAAGTATTGGCTGATAAAACGGTGCACTATTCAGATAGGGAAACTGCGGAGCAATTATTAGGAATTATGGGATGATCAGCTTTTATCTTTCTCAAGCGGCTCACATTCTTGAAGGGACATTGAAGGGAGACGATGTACAGATACATTCTGTTTCAACGGATACTCGCACCATTGAAGAATCAGCGTTGTTTATTGCCATTGTAGGTGAGCGCTTTGACGCCCATGATTTTTGCCAGCAAGCGATAGACAAAGGCGCAAAAGCGCTTTTAGTTGAGCGCGAACTTCCCATCGACATACCGCAAATAATTGTGGAAGACACAACAAAAGCACTTGGCGCTCTTGGTTTTTGGGTACACGAACAAAGTGAGAGCTTAACCATAGCTCTAACCGGAAGCTGTGGAAAGACGACCGTGAAAGAAATGTTGAGTGCAGTCTTGCGTCAAAAAGGTCACGTATTGGCAACGCTTGGCAACTTTAACAATGAATTTGGTGTGCCCTTAACATTGCTTCGCTCAGAAAAGAAAAACGACTATGCCGTTATTGAGCTGGGGGCAAATCATGTTGGAGAGATTGCCTACACGACTCGCATAGTGAAGCCCAAAATAGCGCTAGTGAACAATGTGGCGGCTGCGCATCTTGAAGGTTTTGGCTCTATGGACGGAGTAAAACAAGCAAAAGGTGAAATTTTTCAAGGCTTGTCCAGTAACGATATTGCTGTTGTAAATCAAGACAGTAATGGCTTGGCATTTTGGGGGGGAACGTTAAGCGATAAGCAAGTCGTTACGTTTTCTGCTTCAGATTCCAGTGCTGATTTTTTCGCAAAAGATATTGAAATATCTGAAGAAGGACTTCCCTCTTTTACACTTTGTACCCCGCTTGGAAATGTACCAGTAAGCCTAACTTTAGTTGGTGAGCACAATGTTGCTAACGCTGTTGCAGCAGCTGCGCTTGGACAAAACGCTGGCGCTACGCTGACAGAAATACAATCAGGGCTGGCTAACATGACAAATGTTTCGGGTCGGGTAGAAGTGATCAAGCTCAATGAACATGTTCGCCTTATCGATGATAGTTACAACGCCAGCGTTCCTGCAATGAAAGCGGCCGCTGATTTGCTGAATCATTACGATGGCGTGCGTTGGCTAATTTTGGGCTTCATGGCGGAATTAGGTGACGAAAGCCTTGAACTTCACCGTGAAGTCGGACAACATTCGGCACCATTTAATTTTGAATATGTGTTGACCTACGGGGACGACACAAAAGTGATCAGCGAAGAATGTGGTGGGGAGCATTTTGATTCTCACGACGCGATGATCCAATTTATTAAGCAGCAGCTAGAAACACAACAAAATCAAATGCACACACTATTGGTCAAAGGTGCGAACAGCGCCGGAATGAGCAAAGTAGTCGCTGCTTTGAAGGAGATTCAATAATGATTATTTGGCTAGCAGAGTTACTTCAGCCATATTTTTCTTTCTTTCGATTGTTCGAATATCTATCTTTTCGTGCCATCCTCAGCGTATTGACCGCTCTGGGCCTTTCATTATGGATGGGACCTCGATTGATTGAGCGTTTGCAAATGTTGCAAATCGGTCAAGTTGTTCGTAATGACGGTCCTGAATCTCACTTTAGTAAGCGCGGTACTCCAACAATGGGAGGGTTGATGATTCTATCCTCCATTGCGATAACGGTTCTACTCTGGGCTGATTTATCCAACCCTTATGTCTGGGCTGTAATGGCGGTCTTATTAGGATATGGCGCTGTTGGGTTTGTCGATGATTATCGTAAAGTCGTGCGTAAAAACACTGATGGTCTTATCGCTCGTTGGAAATATTTTTGGCAATCGAGTATTGCGCTTGTCGTCGCCTTTGCACTATACGCACACGGTAAAGACACAGCTGCAACTCAATTGGTAGTGCCATTCTTTAAAGATGTTATGCCTCAACTGGGCTTACTGTATATCGTGTTTACGTATTTCGTGATCGTCGGTACCAGTAACGCGGTGAACTTAACCGATGGGTTAGATGGTCTCGCAATTATGCCGACAGTCATGGTTGCCGCCGGTTTTGCTGTTATCGCGTGGGCTACGGGTAACGTGAATTTTGCCGCCTACCTGCATATCCCTCATATCCCTTATACCAGTGAGCTGGTTGTTGTGTGTACCGCGATCGTTGGCGCTGGTATGGGCTTTTTGTGGTTTAACACATACCCTGCTCAGGTTTTCATGGGTGATGTCGGCTCACTTGCATTAGGTGGAGCACTTGGCACTATTGCGGTATTAGTGCGCCAAGAACTTCTGTTGGTGATCATGGGTGGCGTGTTCGTGATGGAAACGGTATCCGTTATTCTTCAAGTCGGATCATACAAACTTCGTGGTCAACGTATTTTCCGTATGGCACCTATTCACCATCACTACGAATTGAAAGGCTGGCCAGAGCCTCGCGTTATTGTGCGCTTCTGGATCATCTCTATTATTTTGGTTCTTATTGGTCTGGCGACCTTGAAGGTACGTTAATCGATGAATGGAAATCCAAACAAGCAGCGTTGGGAGAACGTGAAAGACGTCGTGGTCGTGGGGCTTGGTATTACAGGCCTTTCTGTCGTTAATCACTTGCTACGCCAGAAGCAATCTCTGAATGTGAAAGTCATCGATACCCGAAACAATCCACCGGGTTTGGATAAACTGAATGCGGATGTTGCTGTCCACACTGGAAGTTGGAATGAGAGCTGGCTTAAGAATGCTGATCTCATTGTGGCGAACCCTGGAATTGCGTTAGCCACACCAGAATTGCAGCGTGCTATTGAGCAAGGCATCCCTATTGTCGGTGACATTGAATTGTTTGGTTGGGCAGTAACGAAACCTGTTATAGCTATTACAGGATCAAATGGTAAAAGCACCGTTACCGATTTGACTGGAGTGATGGCTAATGCTGCAGGCTGTAAGACAAGAGTTGGCGGTAATATTGGGATTCCCGCTTTGGATCTCCTTGTAGAGGATGCCGACCTTTACGTGCTTGAGCTATCGAGCTTCCAACTGGAAACGACATCAAACTTACCACTAACTGCTGCCGCTTATTTGAATCTGACCGAAGATCATATGGATCGATACGACGATTTTGCCGCCTATGGTGCCGCCAAGCAGCGAATTTTCTTAAATGCCCAAAAAGCCATTGTTAATCAACAGGATTCAGCGACGTTCCCAACGCCTAATTATTCCGGTGATATCATCACTTTTGCGCCTTCCAATGCAGACTATTGTTTGAATACAGTGAATGATGACTTTTTCCTCGCGAAAGGCGAAGAGCCCTTTGTTTCGACTTCTTCGTTAAGCCTCGTTGGTCAACACAATAGTATGAATGCCTTGGTCGCCATGGCTTTACTTGATGCGGCAGGTATCGACTACCATTCATCCGTATCCGCTCTCCAAAACTACACTGGATTAACTCATCGTTGTCAGGTTGTTGCTCAATCTCGCGGCGTAAAGTGGGTGAACGATTCCAAAGCTACCAATGTCGCCAGTACTCTAGCGGCTTTGTCGGGTTTGCAATGCGAAGGACAACTTCATTTGTTGGTTGGGGGGGATGGAAAAGGTGCCGATTTTTCTGAACTTGAACCTGTGTTAGCGTCTTTACCAGTGACATTGCATTGTTATGGCGAAGATGGCGGTGAGTTTTTGTCTTTACACCCATCCGCCATTCGCTGGAATACTATGGATGACGCATTAGCAAACATTGCATCCAAATTAAACGAGGGCGATATTGTCATGTTGTCCCCCGCTTGTGCCAGTTTTGATCAATATCCAAACTTTATGGCACGTGGCGATGCGTTTACTCAACTCGCTCAACGTTACGCGTCCTTGTAAGGCTAAAGGGTATTCTGTTGGGACGTTTAATCGAAACATTCTCAGACTGCAAACGTTGGTTGTTTGAACCGGCACCCAAAGCGCTATTTGATAGACAGCTACTTTGGCTGTCGTTTGGATTAATGCTTATCGGCTTAGTCATGGTGACATCAGCTTCTTTTCCCGTTAGTAGTCGCCTTACAGATACACCATTTTACTTCATGTATAAGCAGCTTGTGTTTTGTGTTGTGGGGTTTGCTGCGGCTTCAGTTGTTGTTCAAATACCCATGGATCGTTGGTTCAAATATAGTCATATATTATTGGGAATTTGTTTCGTTCTATTGATTGTTGTGTTGGTGGCAGGTAAGTCCGTTAATGGTGCTTCTCGCTGGATCCCGTTAGGGGTTTTCAATTTGCAGCCAGCAGAATTGACCAAGTTATCCTTGTTCATGTTTATGGCGGGTTATTTGGTTCGTAAACAAGATGAAGTTAGGAAAACATTCTTCGGCGGCTTTATGAAGCCCATTATCGTTTTCGGTCTTGTCGCTCTGTTATTGTTAGGGCAGCCAGATTTGGGCACCGTGATTGTCATGCTGGTGACCATGTTTGGTCTGTTATTTATTGCAGGCGCAAAACTGTGGCAGTTTTTAGCACTGATGATGGTTGGGATTGCTGGTGTTGTTGTATTGATATTGGTCGAGCCCTATCGAGTACGACGAGTCACGTCATTTTTAGACCCGTGGGACGATCCTTTTGGTAGCGGTTATCAGTTAACTCAATCTTTGATGGCATTTGGTCGAGGTGGTTGGTTCGGCCAGGGGTTAGGTAACTCAATACAAAAGTTAGAATACCTTCCAGAAGCTCATACCGATTTTGTTTTCGCGGTTATCGCCGAGGAGCTAGGATTCGTTGGTGTTAGCATTGTACTGATGTTGATCTTTGCGTTAGTACTGAAAGCGATATTCATTGGAAAGAAAGCGTTTGAAGCAAAGCAAATGTTTGGTGGATACTTGGCATTTGGTATTGGAATATGGTTTGCGTTTCAAACACTGGTGAACGTTGGTGCAGCAGCGGGTATGGTTCCGACTAAAGGTCTTACTCTGCCGCTTATTAGCTATGGTGGTTCCAGTTTAATAGTGATGTGTGTCGCGGTAGCTATATTGATGCGAATAGATCACGAGCGGCGACTGTCGCAACAAATAAAGATTCCTGAAAATAAGAACTCAAATGAAACAAAATAAACGTTTATTAGTGATGGCTGGTGGTACGGGAGGGCATGTTTTCCCAGGACTTGCTGTTGCCAAATGCTTGCAAGACCAAGGCTGGGAAATTCGTTGGTTAGGCACGGCTGACCGTATGGAAGCCGACCTTGTACCAAAACACGGCATTGATATCGACTTTATTCAAGTGAAAGGTCTTCGTGGGCAGGGCGTTTTAAAATTGATTAAAGCACCTTTTCAAATCCTCAATGCTATCTTTCAAGCTAAAAAGCATATCAAAGCATGGCAGCCTGACGTTGTGTTAGGAATGGGTGGATATGTCAGTGGACCTGGTGGTGTTGCGGCTTGGTTGTCGGGGATTCCTTTGGTTCTTCATGAGCAAAATGCGGTAGCGGGCTTAACGAATCAATGGCTATCAAAAATCGCAACCAAAGTCTTTCAGGCCTTTCCCGGTGCTTTTAAAGATGTTCCGGTAGTGGGTAACCCCGTGAGAAAAGATGTGACTACTCTTGGTTCTGCGGAATCTCGGATAGCGTCCCGTGAAGGCGACATACGTATTTTGGTAATGGGGGGAAGCCAAGGGGCGAGAATTCTCAATACAACATTGCCTGAAACAGCAGCTTTGCTTGGAAACGGCTTTGTTATTCGCCATCAAGCAGGTAAAGGAAACCAAGAGTCTGTCCAATCAGCCTACAACAGTGCTGGTATTCAAGCTGAAGCAACCGAGTTTATTGATGATGTATCAGCTGCTTATGAATGGGCAGACCTAGTTGTATGCCGATCCGGAGCATTAACTGTCTCCGAGATCTCATCTGCAGGAGTCGGCGCAATTTTTGTTCCTTTCATGCATAAAGATCGCCAACAGGCATTAAACGCCGATCATCTTGTTGGTGCTAATGCCGCGATTATGATTGAGCAACCTGACCTTACTGCCGAAAAATTGTCAGAAGCCATAAAACAGCTAGACAGAGCGAGCTTGGTGAAGATGGCAAGCAATGCCCTAAAGTCAGCAAAACCCAATGCTGATCAATACGTAGCGAATGCGATTAAAGAATTAACTCAACAGTCTGTTGACCGATAGAATGAGAAACACAAAATGACAATAGAACACAACCAAGATATTTCTCAAATCCGTGCAATGGTGCCTGAGATGAGAAGAGTGAAGTCCATTCATTTTGTCGGAATTGGTGGTGCCGGAATGAGTGGCATCGCTGAAGTGCTCTTAAATGAAGGTTACCACATCTCAGGATCTGACTTAGCCGAAAATCCAGTAACAGAAAGGTTGAGTGGTAAAGGTGCAACGATTTATTTTGGTCATGATGCAGGCAATGTTGAAAAAGCGAGTGTAGTCGTTGTCTCGACTGCCATTCAACAAGATAACCCAGAGTTAGTTGCCGCGAAAGAAAGGCGTATTCCAGTCGTTCGTCGTGCTGAAATGTTGGCTGAATTAATGAGATTCCGACATGGTATTGCTGTGGCAGGAACGCATGGTAAAACAACGACAACAGCGCTTGTCACGCAGATTTATTCTGAAGCTGGGCTCGATCCAACATTTGTCAATGGCGGCTTAGTTAAAAGTGTCGGTACAAATGCTCGTTTAGGGTCTAGCCGTATTCTTATTGCGGAAGCCGATGAAAGTGATGCGTCATTCTTACATTTACAGCCAATGGTCAGTATCGTTACCAATATAGAAGCCGATCATATGGATACATATGGCGGCGACTTCGAGACCTTAAAACAAACGTTCATTGATTTTCTCCATAACCTGCCATTCTATGGGCAAGCAATCATGTGTATAGACGATCCGGTTGTGCGCGAGCTGATTCCAAGAGTCAGTCGCCAAGTCATTACGTACGGATTCTCAGAAGATGCAGACGTAAGAATTGAAAACTACCGCCAAGAAGGGCAACAGGGTAAATTCACTGTTGTGCGCAAAGGCAAAGCCAATCTAGACATTACATTGAACATCCCGGGTAAGCACAATGCACTAAACGCATCCGCTGCTATTGCTGTAGCAACAGAAGATGACGTGGCTGATGAAGCGATACTAAGCGCAATGGCTGGTACTCAAGGTACTGGACGACGTTTTGATCACTTGGGAGAGTTCGAAACGGGCTGTGGTAAGGCAATGCTCGTCGATGACTATGGTCACCACCCTAGTGAAGTGGATGTCACTATCGATGCAGCAAGAGCTGGGTGGGAAGACAAGCGATTGGTCATGGTATTTCAGCCGCACCGATATAGCAGAACGAGAGATTTGTATGATGATTTCGCGAATGTGCTCGAAAAGGTTGATGTGCTTATTATGCTAGACGTCTATTCAGCTGGTGAAGCGCCTATTGCTGGAGCAGATGGTCGTGCTTTATGTCGAACGATTCGTAGTAGGGGTAAATTAGACCCAATTTTTGTTCCAGAAACTCAAAACTTACCGAGTGTCCTAGCAAATGTTCTCCAAGATGGTGACCTAGTATTAACACAAGGGGCTGGTGATGTTGGTAAAGTTGCCAAAGTGTTGGCTGGTTTAGAGTTGAACGTAGAACGTATGCGTCAGGAATAATAGCCAAGCCTTTATTTTGTCTGTTTTTTGTCCGGTGTGTCACACTAGACCATATTTATTCTTGTGGTTGATGGACTATGGGATGATGGTCAGTATAATCGCTAGTTTGAGTAAATCAGTCGAATGATCTTTAGTTTTAGGATGTTCTGCTCCAAACCGAACAAGAATATCGTTAAAGAATTGATAGCATTGGTATGTACTCAGTGAGCCACGAAAGCGAAATAGAAACGTACGAAGAGTTACCCAAACCCCATAATACATTCTTGGGAATAGGTTTTTTAGTCGTTGTTGTCTTGTTTATTGGTTGGTTGATGTTTTCTACATTAAATTGGATGTGGGATGAGCAACGGCTACCATTATCTAAATTGGTACTGCAAGGGGAATTGACCCACGTGCAGCCAAAAGAGGTGCAAAGTGCCTTTGCTTCTTTCGAGCATATTGGCACCTTTATGTCTCAAGACGTCGATGAGCTTCAAAATGCTTTATTAGCCCTACCGTGGGTAGCGAGAGTGTCGATACGTAAACAATGGCCAGACACAATCAAAGTATATTTAGTTGAGCATGAAGCCCAAGCTATTTGGAATGGTATTTCCATGCTCAATATGGAAGGAAATGTATTTGATGCTGATATTGCAGAGCTGACGAGTGAAAAAATTAAACTTTATGGTCCCAAAGGGAGCCATCAGCAAGTATTGCAAGCTTGGCAAAAAATTCAAGAGTTATTGGTTCCAGTGGACCTCAATGTTTCTTCCGTACTTCTAAACGACAGACGTGCATGGCAAGTTATTTTGACTAGCGGAATACGTTTGGAGCTTGGAAAAGAAGCGCTTCTTGAACGAATAACACGTTTTGTTGCGCTTTATCAAAAGCTTGGCTCAAAATCGCAACAGATTAGTCATATCGACTTACGGTATGATACAGGAGCGGCAATAGGTTGGTTTCCAAATCAGGATTTAGTACAAGAGAGCACAGATGACTAAAACCACAGATGACAACATCATTGTTGGTCTTGATATTGGTACTGCGACCGTTTCCGCTTTGGTAGGTGAATGCCTGCCAGATGGACAGATTAATATTATTGGCGCTGGCACAAGTCCGTCGAGAGGCATGGACAAAGGTGGCGTAAATGATCTTGAATCTGTGGTCAAGTCAGTACAAAGGGCTGTTGATCAAGCTGAATTAATGGCTGAATGCCAAATCAGCAAAGTATTTATTTCGCTTTCCGGGCGTCATATTGCTAGCAGGATTGAAAAAGGAATGGGAACCATTTCAGATGAAGAGGTTTCTCAGGACGATATGGATCGTGCGATCCACACAGCAAAGTCCATAAAAATTGGTGATGAACAGCGAATTTTACATGTAATTCCTCAAGAATTTACTATTGATTATCAAGAAGGGATTAAGAATCCGCTTGGCTTATCAGGGGTAAGGATGGAGGTCAGCGTTCATCTGATTTCTTGCCATAACGACATGGCCAGAAATATTATTAAAGCGGTAGAGCGTTGCGGACTGAAAGTTGAGCAGCTGGTTTTTTCTGGCTTAGCTTCGAGTAATGCAGTCATAACCGAAGATGAGCGAGAGCTAGGTGTTTGTGTCGTCGATATTGGTGCTGGGACAATGGATGTATCCATTTGGACTGGTGGTGCGCTTAGGCATACGGAAGTATTTTCCTACGCCGGTAACGCAGTGACAAGTGACATCGCATTTGCTTTTGGTACGCCTGTTAGCGATGCTGAAGAGATAAAAGTAAAGTACGGTTGCGCGCTAAGTGAGCTTGTCAGTAAAGACGATACCGTGAATGTTCCGAGTGTTGGTGGTCGTCCGTCTCGAAGTTTGCAACGACAAACACTATCGGAAGTGATAGAGCCCAGATATACTGAACTTATGGGTTTAGTCAATCAGACCATCGATAACGTTCAAGACAAACTGCGTGCAGAGGGGATTAAACACCATCTCGCAGCAGGGGTAGTCTTAACGGGTGGCGCTGCACAGATTGAAGGGGTTGTGGAATGTGCCGAAAGGGTTTTTCGCAACCAAGTCAGAGTAGGTAAACCGTTGGAAATCAGTGGTCTAACTGACTACGTTAAAGAGCCGTATGATTCTACGGCAGTTGGATTACTTCATTACGCAAAAGACAGCCAATTCTCTGAAGATGGCGACTACAACGAACCCAAGCGACAGTCTAATGTTTCTGGGTTGTTTCAAAAAATGCGTAATTGGATACAGAAAGAGTTTTAACCTGAAATACAGGAAAAACGGAGATAACAAATGTTTGAACCGATGATGGAAATGTCTGACGATGCGGTAATTAAAGTCGTTGGAGTTGGTGGTGGCGGTGGTAATGCCGTAGAGCACATGGTGCGTGAATCTATTGAAGGCGTGGAATTCATCAGTGTCAACACAGATGCTCAAGCACTTCGTAAAACGAGCGTAAACACTGTCATTCAGATTGGTGGCGATATCACCAAAGGTCTTGGAGCTGGCGCAAACCCGCAGGTAGGTCGCGAAGCGGCTCTTGAAGACAGAGACAGACTTAAAGAAATTCTAACCGGTGCCGATATGGTATTTATAGCGGCCGGTATGGGTGGTGGTACAGGTACAGGTGCAGCTCCAGTAATCGCAGAAGTAGCGAAAGAGCTTGGTGTTCTAACTGTAGCTGTAGTGACTAAGCCATTTGGATTTGAAGGCAAAAAGCGTCTTGCTTTTGCCGAACAAGGCATCGAAGAATTATCAAAGCATGTTGATTCTTTGATTACCATCCCGAATGAAAAGCTGCTTAAAGTATTGGGACGTGGTGTCACTCTACTTGAGGCATTTGCAAGCGCGAATGATGTTCTTAAGAACGCAGTACAAGGTATTGCTGAATTGATTACTCGCCCAGGCATGATTAACGTCGACTTTGCGGACGTACGCACTGTAATGTCGGAAATGGGTCATGCGATGATGGGAAGCGGTGTCTCTAAAGGAGAAGACCGAGCAGAGGAAGCGGCAGAGACGGCAATTTCTAGCCCACTTCTGGAAGACATTGATTTGGCAGGTGCAAGAGGTGTTCTTGTGAACATCACTGCAGGTTTGGATATGCGTCTGGACGAATTCGAAACTGTCGGTAATACTGTAAAAGCATTTGCATCAGATAATGCAACGGTGGTTATTGGTACATCTCTGGATCCAGACATGACCGATGAAATCCGTGTAACTGTTGTTGCAACTGGAATTGGCAATGAAAAAAAACCTGAAATTACTTTAGTAACAGGTGCTTCTAAGCCACAAAACACCACGCCAGCTCAACAGCCTGCTGCTCCAGCAGCGAAAGTTGAAGAAAAAACGGCACAGCCTTTGCAAGCGAATAACTTGCCAAAAGGTGAAGAGGTGAAGAGTCAGCCAGCTGCGCCAGCTAGCCCTTCGACTCCTGCTCAAGGTGGTGCAAACACTGCACCGAAGCAGGAAAAAGAGAATGGTTATTTGGACATTCCAGCGTTCTTGAGACGCCAAGCTGACTGATTATTGTACGAAATAATTGATATTCGTCAGAAACGTGGTAGCATGTGCGGTCGATTTTCCGGTCGCACGGCTGGTATACGTAGTAGGGGTAGGTAAATGATCAGACAAAGAACTCTGAAAGAGATGGTGAAGACAACCGGAGTGGGTTTACACTCGGGTAGAAAAGTCACACTTACTCTTCGTCCAGCTGCGGCGAACACAGGGGTTATTTATCGCAGAACGGATATGAATCCGCCTGTCGATTTCCCTGCCGATCCTGCGTCAGTTCGCGACACCATGCTTTGTACTGCACTAGTCAACGATGAAGGTATCAGAATATCAACCGTTGAGCACCTCAATGCCGCACTAGCTGGCATGGGGATTGACAACGTAATAGTTGAAGTGGATGCACCTGAAATCCCTATTATGGATGGCAGTGCGAGTCCGTTTGTTTACCTGTTGCAGTCGGCTGGTATTGAGACGCTCAACGCCCCTAAACGTTTCGTACGTATTAAGAAAAAGGTTCGCGTTGAAGATGGTGATAAGTGGGCTGAGTTAGTCCCTCATGATGGCTTCCGTATGGATTTTGCTATCGAATTTGATCACCCAGCAATTGAATCTGACGAACAGCATCTACTTTTTGATTTTTCTTCTCAAGCGTTTGTCAAAGATATCTCAAGAGCACGAACTTTTGGGTTCATGAAGGACATTGAATACCTTCAATCTCAGAACTTGTGTCTTGGTGGTAGCTTTGATTGTGCAATTGTTTTGGACGAGTACCGAATTCTTAATGAAGAAGGGTTACGTTTCGAAAACGAATTTGTGACTCATAAAGTGCTTGATGCTATTGGTGACTTGTACATGTGCGGTCATAGTATTGTTGGTGAACTTCGCGCCTATAAATCCGGTCATGCGATGAACAACAAAGTACTAAGAGCGGTACTTGCCGATCAAGAAGCGTGGGAATGGGCAACTTTCGAAGAAGAAGTTGGGTCTCCAGTCGCGTTCGGTGAACCTAATATGGTTCTTGCGTAGAAGCGAACACAAAAAACAAATAATTAAAAAAACCAGACACTAGTCTGGTTTTTTTGTTTTTGAAAAACAGAATTTATTTACTGCCAATTTTCTTATTTCTCAAATTTTCTTATTTCTAGTGTTAGGTTATTTCTTCTTTTTCGCCAAATTGGCAATGTTTTCTAGCCTTTGTTTCACTTTAGGTGTGGCGTTAGGCATATTTGCTGTAGCAATTAAGAACTCTGCGGCGACCTCTGAAACAGGAGCGTCCTGCCATTCTGGATCCGGATCGGACATATCTTGCCCTCGGTAAAGAGACGGGTTTATTCGAATTTGAACCCCCATCAGTTTTGCGTACCCTTGTTGGCGAAGCTGAGTCAATAAGTGCAAACGATCATAATTCAGTTTCATTTGAACGGAAGCGCTAGCTACTTCGATGACTAAGTGATTATCTTTTATGTTAGCCGCTCGGCAATGCTCCAGTAAGCTTGCGGGTAATAGAGATTTTAATAGCTTATTTAGTTCATTGATCTGCTTAGCATGTTCTTGAATTTTACTGAGCTGTTGAGATTCAAGCAGATTATTTGTCAGTGTCGGTCTGTGATCGCGCATCGCCATCTCCTCACTACTGTATTCCGAGACTTCCTTAATTCGTGAGTGTAGAGCAGTGACCTTTGAATACCAAGCCTTTGGGTAAGTTTCTGCCTCTGCGTCGAAAATTTCTGAGGGTTTATTGTCCGAACATCGAAAATTTCTAAACCTGTCTCAAACAATTGCTAATAGCCATGGTTGTCAATTTGATAATCACTTAATATACGAGGCAAATTTGAAAATTAAGATTGGCGCTTGAAAATGAAAGGTGCCGCCTCAATATTCTTACAAACATGATGTATCTCAGTATTCTTAGTTTGGAACTGGTAGAGACTGAAAGTTACAAGGATAGATCGAGCACGATCTAAACAGAGAGATTCACTGAAAATGATAACTAAGCTACTGACAAAAGTAATTGGCAGCCGCAACGATCGAACTCTGCGTCGTCTGCGAAAAATAGTCAAAGAAATTAATAATTACGAACCAGAATTTGAAACATTATCTGATGAAGAATTGAAAGCGAAAACGGTAGAGTTTCGCGAGCGCCTAGAAAAAGGTGATTCTCTAGATAGTTTACTTCCGGAAGCATTTGCAACCGTACGAGAAGCATCTAAGCGTGTTTTTGGTATGCGTCACTTCGATGTACAGCTCATTGGCGGTATGGTCCTTAACAATGGTCAAATTGCTGAAATGCGTACGGGTGAAGGTAAAACCTTAACCGCAACTCTTCCAGCTTACCTTAACGCGCTTCCTAGTAAGGGCGTGCACATTGTAACGGTGAACGATTACTTAGCATCTCGTGATGCAGAAACAAACCGCCCACTTTTCGAATTCCTTGGCATGACGGTTGGCGTTAACGTACCGAATATGCCCCCTTTAGCGAAAAAAGAAGCCTATCAAGCGGATATTCTTTACGGAACGAACAACGAGTTTGGTTTCGACTATTTACGCGACAACATGGCTTTCAGAGATGAAGACCGTGTTCAGCGAGAGCGTTTCTTTGCCGTTGTCGATGAAGTGGATTCCATTCTTATTGATGAAGCTCGTACACCGCTAATCATCTCTGGTCCAGCTGAAGATAGTTCGGATCTTTATACTCAGATCAACACTCTGATTCCTAACCTTGTTCGTCAAGAGAAGGAAGATACAGAAGAATACCGCGGTGATGGGCACTACACCCTGGACGAAAAATCCAAGCAGGTTCACCTGACCGAAAATGGTCAGGAATTTGTTGAAGAGTTGATGATTAAGAATGGTTTGATGGAAGAAGGCGATACGCTTTATTCACCAACCAATATAAGCCTACTTCACCATGTAAATGCAGCGCTGCGCGCTCACGTGTTATTTGAGCGTAATGTGGACTACATCGTCAATGAAGATGATGAAGTTGTGATTGTCGATGAGCATACAGGTCGTACAATGCCTGGTCGTCGTTGGTCTGAAGGTCTGCATCAAGCGGTAGAAGCCAAAGAAGGCGTTAAAATTCAGAATGAAAACCAGACGCTTGCGTCTATCACATTCCAGAATTTCTTCCGCCTATACGAAAAACTGTCGGGCATGACAGGTACTGCGGATACCGAAGCGTTTGAATTCCAGTCAATTTATGGTTTGGAAACGGTTGTTATTCCAACCAATAAACCAATGATCCGTGATGATATGCCAGATGTGGTGTATCGCACAGAAACTGAGAAGTTTAATGCCATTATTGAGGACATCAAAGAGCGTGCTGCAAAAGGTCAACCCTCTTTGGTTGGTACAGTTTCTATTGAAAAATCAGAGCTGCTTTCAAACGCGCTGAAGAGTGCCAAGGTTAAGCACAACGTATTGAATGCTAAATTCCACGAAAAAGAAGCGGAAATTGTTGCTCAAGCTGGTACTCCCGGTGCGGTGACCATTGCGACCAACATGGCGGGTCGTGGTACCGATATCGTATTAGGTGGTAGCTGGCAAGCGAAGCTGGAGCAACTGGACAATCCTTCTCAAGAGCAGATAGACCAAATTAAAGCCGATTGGAAAGAAGTACACGACAAGGTATTAGAAGCTGGTGGTTTGCATATCATCGGTACTGAGCGTCATGAATCTCGCCGTATTGATAACCAGCTGCGTGGTCGTTCTGGTCGTCAAGGTGATGCTGGTTCATCACGCTTCTACCTATCGATGGAAGATTCACTGCTGCGTATCTTTACTTCTGACCGCATGGCGAGCCTTATCCAAAGTGGTATGGAAGAAGGTGAAGCGATTGAAAGTAAAATGTTGTCGCGCTCTATCGAGAAAGCGCAGCGTAAAGTCGAAGGTCGTAACTTCGATATTCGTAAGCAGCTTCTTGAATTCGATGACGTTGCGAATGATCAACGTAAAGTCGTTTACGAGTTGCGTGACGAACTCATGAGTGCTGACGACATCAGTGACATGATTGAACAAAATCGTACGGATGTATTCGACAGCGTAATAAGTGAATACATTCCGCCTCAGTCTTTAGAAGACATGTGGGATGTGAAAGGTCTTGAAGATCGCCTAAAAGCAGATTTTGATTTAACCATGCCGCTCCAAACTTGGCTTGATGAAGACGACAAGTTATACGAAGAGGCGCTTCGCGAGAAGATTCTTGAAACTGCTGTTGAAACGTACAAAGAGAAAGAAAAAGTGGTGGGAGAGAATATCCTACGTAACTTTGAAAAGTCCGTGATGCTTCAGACTCTTGATACACTTTGGAAAGAGCACCTTGCTGCGATGGATCATCTTCGCCAAGGTATTCACTTACGTGGCTATGCGCAGAAGAACCCAAAACAAGAATACAAACGTGAGTCGTTTGAATTGTTCGAAGGTTTGCTGGACTCACTCAAAATTGATGTGATTACTGTGCTCAGCAAAGTTCGCGTTCAACAGGAAGAAGAAGTGGAGCGTATGGAAGCTCAGCGCCGTGCACAGGCGGAAGAAGCAGCACGACGTCAACAGTTCCAGCATCAGCAAGCTGAAAACCCACTTTCTGATGGTGAGCAAGAAGAATCCAGTCCGCAACCTACCCAACGCGAAGAGCGTAAAGTCGGGCGCAACGAACCTTGCCCATGTGGTAGTGGTAAGAAGTTTAAACAGTGCCACGGTAAGATTTAATTCTTCCCTCTCTCCCAAAAGAGCCGCAGTCGCGGCTCTTTTTGTATCTACCTACTTTACTGTCTTGTACCAAGAATAAACCTTGTTTAACTGTGGTAACTTTCGAGCCTTTACGTTACATTGATCACATCGTAACAAATGGAGAACTTACGCAATGGTAAAAATTGCGATTGCAGGAGCAGCTGGCCGTATGGGCCGCAACTTGGTGAAAGCCACCCACCTGAATTCTGATGCGCAACTTGGCGCAGCCTCTGAAAGACCAGAATCTTCTCTTATCGGCGTCGACGCAGGCGAATTGTGCGGCGAAGGTCGTTTCGAAGTCGCTTTAGTCGATGACTTTGCCAAAGCGGTTGAAGAATTTGATGTCATCATTGATTTTACAGCCCCAGTGAGCACTTTAGCTAACATCGAACTTTGTAAGCAACATGGGAAGCAAATCGTAATCGGTACGACGGGTTTCTCTGATGAAGAACGTGCACAGATCGATGAAGCGGCAAAAAACATCTCTATCGTTATGGCGCCAAATTACAGCGTTGGCGTAAACCTCGTCTTTAAACTGCTAGAAAAAGCAGCAAAAGTTATGGGTGATTACTGTGATGTTGAAATTGTTGAAGCGCATCATCGCCATAAAGTCGATGCACCTTCAGGTACTGCTATAGGTATGGGAGAGGCAATTGCTGGAGCGATGGGAAATCAGCTAAGTGACGTTGCAGTTTATGCTCGCGAGGGTATTACTGGTGAGCGCACTAAAGATGAAATCGGTTTTGCTACTATCCGTGCTGGCGATATTGTTGGTGAACATACTGCAATGTTTGCAGATATTGGTGAGCGCGTTGAAATTACTCACAAAGCGACCGACCGCATGACATTTGCCAATGGTGCAGTAAAAGCAGCGGTTTGGTTGGCATCAAAACCTGCTGGCTTTTACACTATGACCGATGTTCTTGGTCTGAATGAGCTTTAATTAAATATTTATGCGCTGGAGCCTTCTGGCGCATATCTTCATTTCACCTATATCCTGCAAAATAAACTTAAATTTCACACCAGTTTTACCAGTGTTAATCTTCTAATTTAAGCATCTTAAGCTTGGTTTTCACCTTAATGACTTAAAAAGAGCATTAACTTGCAATGTATTATCGTTTGCTTTTTCTCTGTGACCAATTTTCTTATATTTATTACTAAATAAAGGTAATTTTCATGAACAATGCTCATTTGGCGTATTGTTACAGGAAGATAAGTTAGATTTATATGGCTTTTGCACCAATTAATGTGTTTTAGCAAACAAATGATAAATTTCTTTTACTGAGAATGTTGACACAAATCACAGTGATCACTAGAATACCGCCAATTTGTCTAAATTCCCCAAAAGCGCGTTTTTATAACGAATTTAGGGCTGAGTTTGCAATTAAATACACTGTTAATGCATTTTTATTCTGGAGGTTGCCTTGAGTAAGTCAGCACTGTTAGTCCTAGAAGATGGGACTGTGTTCCATGGACAATCCATTGGAGCAGATGGCTCAGCTGTTGGTGAAGTCGTCTTTAACACCTCGATGACGGGGTACCAAGAAATCCTCACTGATCCTTCCTATTCTCAACAAATCGTTACTCTTACTTATCCTCACATTGGCAATACCGGAACCAATTCCGAAGACGAAGAATCTTCTTCCATTCATGCACAAGGCCTTGTGATTCGCGATCTCCCTCTTATCGCTTCAAATTTCCGTAACGAGCAATCTCTTTCTGATTACCTTAAATCACAAAACATTGTTGGCATCGCTGATATTGATACGCGCAAGCTAACTCGAATTCTTCGTGAAAAAGGCGCTCAAAATGGCTGTGTTGTAGCCTGCTCTTCACTGAAAGAGAGTAGCCTTGACGAAGCTTTGGCTCTTGCTAAAGCAAAAGAGTTCCCTGGTTTGAAAGGTATGGATCTTGCGAAAGAAGTTACAACAAAAGAAGCGTACCAATGGAAACAAGGTTCGTGGACGCTCACGGGTGGTCTTCCGGAAGCGAAAGACGATGCTGAGTTGCCATTCCACGTTGTTGCCTACGACTTCGGTGCAAAGCGTAACATCTTGCGTATGCTTGTCGACCGCGGTTGCCGCTTAACGGTTGTGCCTGCTGAAACATCAGCAGAGGAAGTGCTTGCTCTTAACCCTGATGGCGTATTCCTTTCTAATGGACCTGGTGACCCAGAGCCATGTACTTACGCAATTGAAGCAACTAAAGTTTTCCTTGATAAAGGTCTTCCAATTTTTGGTATCTGTCTTGGACACCAAATCTTGGCACTGGCGTCTGGTGCGCAAACTGTGAAAATGAAGTTTGGTCACCACGGTGCAAACCACCCAGTGAAAGATTTGGATCGCAATGTTGTTATGATCACTTCTCAAAACCACGGTTTTGCAGCGGATGAAGATACATTGCCAGAAAACCTTCGCGCGACGCATAAATCACTGTTCGATGGTTCTCTACAAGGTATTCATCGCACAGATAAGCCTGCATTTAGTTTCCAAGGGCACCCAGAAGCAAGCCCTGGTCCGCATGATGCAGCGCCACTATTTGATCACTTTATCGAACTAATTAAACAGCACTCAGCGTAATTTGGAGTAGAGAGAAAATGCCAAAACGTACTGACATACAAAGTATTCTTATTCTGGGCGCTGGTCCGATCGTTATCGGTCAGGCATGTGAGTTTGACTACTCTGGTGCTCAAGCATGTAAAGCACTTCGCGAAGAAGGCTACCGAGTTATTTTGGTTAACTCGAACCCTGCAACCATCATGACAGACCCTGAAATGGCAGATGCGACTTACATCGAGCCAATTCAGTGGGAAGTTGTTCGTAACATCATCGCTAAAGAGAAGCCTGATGCGGTTCTACCAACTATGGGTGGTCAAACTGCATTGAACTGTGCTCTAGATCTAGAGAAGCACGGTGTTCTTGAAGAGTTTGGCGTCGAGATGATTGGTGCAACGGCAGATGCAATTGATAAAGCAGAAGACCGTTCACGCTTCGATAAAGCGATGAAATCCATTGGTCTTGAGTGCCCAACTGCTGATACAGCCAAAAGCATGGAAGAAGCTTACAAAGTTTTAGATATGGTTGGCTTCCCTTGTATCATTCGCCCATCCTTTACCATGGGTGGCACTGGCGGTGGTATCGCATACAACAAAGAAGAATTTGAAGATATTTGTCGCCGTGGTTTGGACTTGTCTCCAACCAACGAGCTTCTTATCGATGAATCTCTGATCGGTTGGAAAGAGTACGAAATGGAAGTTGTTCGCGATAAAGCTGACAACTGTATCATCGTATGTGCAATCGAAAACTTCGACCCAATGGGTATTCACACAGGTGACTCAATCACCGTAGCTCCAGCTCAAACGCTGACAGACAAAGAATACCAACTTATGCGTAACGCTTCATTAGCGGTACTGCGTGAAATTGGTGTTGAAACGGGTGGCTCAAACGTACAGTTTGGTATCAACCCGAAAGATGGCCGCATGGTTATCATCGAGATGAACCCACGTGTATCTCGTTCTTCTGCTCTTGCGTCTAAAGCTACAGGTTTCCCAATCGCGAAAATCGCAGCGAAGCTTGCTGTTGGTTTCACGCTTGATGAGTTAATGAACGACATCACGGGTGGTGCAACTCCAGCGTCATTCGAACCAACCATCGACTACGTGGTAACTAAGATTCCTCGTTTCAACTTCGAAAAATTTGCAGGAGCAAATGACCGTCTGACGACTCAAATGAAGTCAGTAGGTGAAGTGATGGCAATTGGTCGTAACCAGCAAGAATCTCTACAAAAAGCACTGCGTGGCTTGGAAGTAGGTGCAAATGGTTTCGATGAAATGGTTGATCTGGACGCGCCTGATGCACTGTCGAAAATTCGCCACGAGCTTAAAGAAGCAGGTGCAGAACGAATTTGGTACATTGCCGATGCATTCCGTGCTGGTTTATCTGTTGATGGTGTGTTCAACCTAACTCAAATCGATCGTTGGTTCTTAGTTCAAATTGAAGAACTAGTGAAACTAGAGAACGAAGTGAAAGTAGGCGGTTTTGCTGGTCTTACTCAAGAAGTCCTAAGCAAAATGAAGCGTAAAGGTTTCTCCGATGCGCGTCTATCAAGCTTGCTAGGTGTGTCTGAAAGCGAAATTCGTCGCCTACGTGACCAATATGACATCCACCCAGTGTACAAGCGTGTTGATACGTGTGCTGCTGAATTTTCATCAGACACGGCTTACATGTACTCATCTTACGATGAAGAGTGTGAAGCACAGCCTACAGACAATGATAAAATCATGGTTTTGGGCGGTGGTCCTAACCGTATCGGTCAAGGTATTGAGTTCGACTACTGCTGTGTACATGCGTCGCTAGCATTACGTGAAGACGGCTACGAAACCATCATGGTGAACTGTAACCCAGAAACTGTTTCTACCGATTACGACACGTCAGATCGTCTGTACTTTGAACCCGTTACTTTGGAAGATGTTCTAGCCATCGCTCGTGTTGAAAAACCAAAAGGTGTGATTGTTCAGTATGGTGGTCAAACACCACTGAAATTGGCTCGTGCTCTTGAAGCTGCTGGTGTACCAATTATCGGTACAAGCCCAGATGCTATCGACCGTGCTGAAGACCGTGAGCGTTTCCAAGTTGCTGTAGACCGTCTTGGTCTTCTACAACCACAGAATGCGACCGTGACTACTATGGATCAAGCGGTTGAGAAATCTCGCGAAATCGGCTTCCCATTGGTTGTGCGTCCTTCTTATGTACTGGGTGGTCGTGCGATGGAAATCGTATACGACGAGCAAGACTTGCGCCGCTACTTCAACGAAGCAGTCAGCGTTTCAAACGAATCACCAGTACTACTGGATAGCTTCCTAGATGATGCTGTTGAAGTGGACGTAGATGCGATTTGTGACGGTGAGCGCGTTGTTATCGGCGGTATCATGGAGCACATCGAACAAGCGGGTGTTCACTCAGGTGATTCAGCATGTTCGCTTCCTGCGTACACGCTAAGCCAAGAAATCCAAGACGTTATGCGTGAGCAAGTAGAAAAGCTAGCGTTCGAATTGGGTGTTCGCGGTCTAATGAACACGCAGTTTGCGGTTAAGAACAACCAAGTATACCTAATCGAGGTTAACCCTCGTGCAGCTCGTACTGTGCCGTTCGTATCAAAAGCAACTGGCGCGCCAATCGCTAAGATTGCAGCACGTGTAATGGCGGGTCAATCTCTTGAGTCTCAAGGCTTCACGAAAGAAATCATCCCACCATACTACTCAGTGAAAGAAGTGGTACTTCCATTCAACAAATTCCCTGGTGTAGACCCACTATTAGGTCCTGAAATGCGCTCTACTGGTGAAGTAATGGGTGTGGGTGCAACGTTCGCAGAAGCATACTCGAAAGCTGAATTGGGTTGTGGCAACATCTACCCAGAAGGTGGTCGTGCACTTCTTTCCGTTCGTGAAGGCGACAAAGAACGTGTTGTTGACCTAGCATCTAAGCTTTCTAAGCTTGGTTACCAGCTAGACGCAACTCACGGCACTGCAGTTATCCTTGGTGAAGCGGGTATTAACCCTCGCTTGGTAAACAAGGTACATGAAGGTCGCCCTCATATTCTTGACCGTATCAAGAATAACGAGTACACCTACATCGTGAACACGGCTGCAGGTCGTCAAGCGATTGAAGATTCGAAAGTTCTTCGTCGCGGTGCTCTTGCAGAGAAAGTGAACTACACAACAACGCTAAACGCAGCATTTGCAACTTGTATGGCACATACAGCCGATGCGAAAACAAGCGTCACGTCAGTTCAGGAATTGCACGCTAAAGTGAAAGAAAGCTTAGCTTAATCGCCATTTCTAACGATAAAAGGAAGCC
Organism: Vibrio penaeicida; assembly: GCF_002933855.1. GTDB lineage: Bacteria > Pseudomonadota > Gammaproteobacteria > Enterobacterales > Vibrionaceae > Vibrio > Vibrio penaeicida_A. The sequence goes on along the minus strand of NZ_BFAQ01000028.1, from coordinate 48,549 downwards.
CGCTTAATGAGCGGGCTTTTTGTTGTCTGATGTGATGACTATCTGTGCTTGGTGAGCTCTTTTAATCTTCTTCGTTCTTGTCGACGATTGCTCTGTAATACGTAGTAGAACTCGACAAAGTTTTTGTAGGAGGATGTATGTAAAAGATATAGGCTTGCTATAGGAGTGCATAAAGCTAATAACCAGATAGGGTTGAAAATGTCTGTTTCAATAACCCCGTACGCAGTTGCTATCGTTAGTTGTACAGTGGCATTAAGTACGTTAATTGGGTTGAGAAACTTTAGTCCGTGAATAATCATCATTCCAAATGGAATACCGATAAGTAATGTGGTTACCCAGATCATTACCCCCCAAAGATAGAAAAAACCATATTTGTCTGATATACCAAACAATATATCAAAATAGAATGTATTAAAGCCTCCACCTATCATCAATAACAACAACACAGCTAGTACTACACAAACACTTTTTGCGGTCAGAGTTACATAATTGTTTTCAGTTTCATTACTCAAATTTAAGTTCCTCGTAAATACCTATAGCAATAGACTTTACGTTTCCAGATGTAGCGCTTCCTGTGAAGCTCAAAGATGCCCCGATTGCATCTTTTAATTGAAGTTTTACAGCGTTAGATATTTCTGAGGAAGAGTATCTTCGTTTGACTTGCCCTGCTTTGATTAACTGCTTGTACGCCTTCGATGAAAAGTTAGGTATGTTTTGCCGAGATATTTCTTTTGTGAGCCTTGCACGTTCATGACGAGTAAGCCCCTTTAATACTTCAGAAGTGCTTTTTCCTGTTGTCGCCCTTAAGGTGGAAATTGTTTTCAATGTTGCCGCACCCGCCGCGCCCACCCCGGCAAGCGATATGTAATCAAGTGCTTTACTTGTATTTTGATACCATTCTTGTGAGTCTAATATGTCAAGATCATTAGGTGCGTACTTCTCTGCTCCTACTCTAACTACTCCGTTCAAACATTGAGCTGTGGAAGCCAATGCAGCTGAATATCCCAAGTACGTTACAGCGGCACTCGTTCCACCTGAAATGGGTATCGCACCAGCACTTCCTATTACAACAACCCATCCAATAACTGCTGAAGCACAACTTAAACCTGCTCCAAAAGCTTCACCTACTATCTTAGATTCTCTATTTGAAGATTTTAGGTGAGTAGCGTATTGCTCAGGGTTTAATGGTTTTGGCGGTTCTTTTAAAATAATGTTTATAGGATTGATACGGCAGTTTGCTTCAAACTTCCTGAGCTGAACAATAGTAAATTCACTGTCTATATAGATGACTCCAGCTCCACTGGTTTCAGGTTTGGAGTCAATAGCTTTAAAAAGTTTTTGTTGGTTGATGGTGTAATCCAGTTTGCTGCGTAGCGCGCTAACCTTAGGGTTGAATGTTGGGGACTTAATGAGTGATTGCACAATATATTCCTTGTTGCATATTGCCAATTACACCGCAAAATTTCTTTTTATTTAAATGGGATAGTGATTCTTTAGAAGCAGCTCAAGGTTTAAGTATTAGAAGTTAAAAAAGGTGTCCCAGTATTATGGAACACCTTATAAAATTTATAGATTTACAGCCACCTCTGCCGCTAATTTCGCATTGTTAAACACTAGCTGAATGTTAGAAGCGAGGCTGTTACCTGCGGTTTTTTCTGCGACTTTGGCAAGAAGGAATGGTGTGGAGTCTTTTCCTTTAATACCTTTTGCATCCATCTCTTCGATAGCGCTCGCTATGACCTGATCAATCTCCGCTTTGTTCATCGCGTATTGCTCTGGAATTGGGTTTGCGATAACAGCGCCACCGTCCAGTCCTAATTCCCATTTTGCTTTTAAAGCAGTAGCAATTTGCGCAGGGGAGTCTAGGCGATAGTCGACTTGGAACTCGCTTTCTCGCGTGTAAAATGCTGGGAGGGTTTCTGTTTGGTATCCAATGACTGGCACACCGTGCGTTTCTAAATATTCCAGTGTTAGACCGATATCCAAAATGGATTTTGCCCCAGCACACACAACTGCTACGTTGGTATTGGCAAGCTCTTGAAGATCGGCCGACACGTCATAAGAGGTTTCTGCACCACGGTGCACACCACCAATTCCCCCAGTCGCGAATACCTTGATTCCTGCCATTGCAGCAAGGATCATGGTGGAAGCGACGGTCGTTGCCCCATCTTCTTCTTTGGCGACAATAAACGGAATATCTCGGCGGCTGGTTTTGATAACGTTTTGCCCTGCTTTGCCTAGATATTCAATTTCATCTTGAGACATCCCAACTTTTAGCCTTCCTTTTAGAATGGCAATGGTGGCGGGAATCGCGCCATTATCACGGACTGTTTGTTCTACCTGTAGTGCAGTTTCGACGTTTTGAGGGTAGGGCATGCCATGAGAAATGATGGTCGATTCCAACGCAACAACGGGTTGACCTGCTTTGAGCGCTTGGGCAACTTCAAGCGCTACATCCAAATACTGAGTTAACATATCGTGTCCTTTAACATTCGGTCTCATTTAATACACGCTGAATAGCGCTGTCTGAAAAGTTTGGGTTGATGGTTGCGACATCAGAAAGCGCAACGCTGGCGGCTGCCATGGCGTACTCGCCGCTTTTCTCTACCGACCATTTATTGATGAAGCTGTGGGCTAACCCAGCCAAGAAGGCATCACCTGCACCATTGGCATTTTCAATATGAGCGCTCACGATTGGGAAAAGCTGGCTATGCTTTTGATCTTTATAGAACACACCTTCTGCCCCAAGGCTTAAAAAGATTTGTTGAGTCCCTTGATTGAGGAACCAGTCGGCAATCGCGCTGAGGTCTTCTTGATTGTGATAAGGCAGATCAGACAAAGATTGCGCTTCTTTGATATTAGGTTTGAGTGTATGGATCTGGTTTAAATAGGGTTTGATTTTTACTGCTTTGGTACTGGACACCGTATCGACAAATATCGGCTTATCGGAAAACTGGCTGAAGATGTATTCGAGCAGTGACTCACTCAAATTGGTATCAATGACGATTACTTCCGCTCGCTTAATGGTTTCAAGGTGAGGCTCTAGCGATTCAATGGTTAAACGCTCTAGGATGGACATGTCTGAAACGGCAACCTGCATGTCGCCATCTTCATTGAGCAAAGAAAGATAAGTGGATGTTGTACCATCGGAAAGCTTCAATACCGACGAGACATCAACGCCCGCTTGGCGTGTTTTGTCTAATATTAATTGCCCATAAGTGTCGTTACCCACAACAGAGATTAAACGCACTTCCGTGCCAAGCCTTGCGATGTTTTCGGCTATGTTTCGACCAACTCCACCCGGCGAGCATGAAACGACGCCAGGATTGGAATCACCTTGATGCATGGTGTGTTTGGGTTGACCTAAGATATCCATGTTTGCACCGCCGATCACTACGGCGTATTGAGATTCTGACAAAATATACCCCTTCCCTAGGATGATGCCTTTGTTTGTCATATTCATGATATGCCCAGCCACGGCACTTCGACTGATCCCAAGTTTCTCCGCAATGTTTTGCTGTGGGATCATTGGGTCTTGTTTAATCAACTGAAAGATTTGCTGCTCACGTTCCGTCATAAGAAACCCTAACAAAAGTTTGACTGGCTAACTTTTGTTAGGTTGCTGTGTGAGCAAAAAAACGTCAATACATTTGTCTTGGCCGTTGTACGTTATGTGAGCGAAAACACTTATTGAGTAATTTGGACAACATAACTTTCACCATCTTCGCTGGGGACAAAATCAACGAAATTTTGAATGCTTTCTATGGCGTCTTCTTCGTAATGAGAGACAAAAAGAAGCTGACTAAGATTATGTTTTGCAATCAGTTCTAACGAATTCATTACTAAGCGTCTTCCCAGAAAATCCAAACCTTGATAAGGCTCATCGAGAATGAGAAGAGCGGGGCGCTTGATTAACGCTCTGGCAATCAACAACAAACGTTGTTGCCCGTATTCGAGTTCACGGAAAGGGTGATTGGCAATGTCACTCATATGGAAAATGGCGAGCCACTCTTGTGCCATTTGAACTTGCGTTTTACTTGGTGCTTCATAAAGACCAATGGAGTCATAAAAGCCAGACAAAACCACCTCGATGGCCTTGCAACTGACCCGATATTGCAAGTGAAGCGCAGAAGACACCATACCGATGTGTTTTTTGATATCCCAAACCGTCTCGCCATTGCCGCGCTTCATATCAAACAGTCGGATGTCGTTGCTGTAGCATTGTGGATGGTCACCAAAGATAAGCCCCAGCAACGTACTTTTTCCACAACCGTTTGGCCCTCTAACTTGCCAATGCTGGTGGTGCCTGATTTGCCAGTTTACACCAGAGAAGATCTTCTGATCCGTATACTCAACCTTGCCATCTGTCAGCTCCACCAGAGGATCAGAAAACCCTGTCTGATGCTGGTACTTGTTATACAGCTCAAGCACCTGCTCACTTTGTTTCTGGGTCTGTGCATTGATCTGATTGATGATGGGGTGCTGCTGCCATTCAGATTTAGTCAATGTTTGCGTGAGTTTGCCATTATCAAACAGAGCGATTTGCTCTATCCATTCAGGCAGCTCGTTTTCACGTGAGACCAGAATGAATAACTGCATTTGCGTACTCAACGCTTCAAGAAAGGGAGCCAGAGCTGCGCGGTGGGCAATGTCTAACCCTGTATAGGGTTCGTCGAGAATCAGAAGGTCTGGCTTTTCCAACACCGCTCTCGCTAGCATTAGCCTGCGGGTTTCTCCTGTTGAGAGCAGACGAAAACCGCGATCCAGCAGATGCTCTAGATCGAGTTGCTGGATGAGTTTTTCCACGTCTTCCTGATTGTTTTCATCGGTGAGAAGCAACTCTCGAACGGTTGAGCCATTGTCGAACCTGTCCATAAAGTCGGTGTCATCGTCGGCAAGTTCTTGCTCCAGAAGAGTTTGCTGCTGACTGAGAGACACGTAAGCGATGCGAAGATCGGTTGCTTCACACTGCCCGCTTTTCAATTCAATGGATTGTGAAAGCACATGATAAAGCTGCTCCCCGATGTCGCCTTTGGCGCAAAATATCCCCCAATTCTGATTCTCTTGGATTGTCCAGTTAGATATGGAAAGCGGGTGAGAACGGGTCTGGGTAACAACATCGGTGAATATAATGGGCATACGGCTTCCTTGCGTAACGTCAATAGAGACTAATAACTGACTGCTTCTTTACAGAGTAAAAAAGCAGCAGGGAAAAGTAAATTAGACTTGGGTAGAGCTACTGGTTGCCTCACATGATGCCAAATCGTTCAAACGCTTCTACTGTGCTCATTCCATTTTCAAGAGCTTTTCGCACTTCGATTTCACCGCGCACTTTTTCCAGTGCTTTGGAAATCACTTCGTCTTCGATTTCTTTAGGGATGCAAAGCACACCATCGCAGTCACCAAAAATGATGTCTCCGGGTTGAATCTGTACCTGCCCCACTCTTAGAGGAACGTTGTAATTAATGACCTTGCCACGCGGACCTTGATCCTGAGCGTAGCATCCGCGGCTCGCGACAGGAAAATCGAGCGAGAGGATCTCATTACTGTCTCGGATGTAACCATCCAGTATTGCGCCAGCGGCACCGAGTTTTATCGCTCGGGTAGACATGAGACCTCCCCAAAGCGCGTAGTCCGGAGATGAACCAGTACAGACGTATACGTCGTTGGGTTTCAGGCTATCCAATGCTTCAAACATCAGCCCAAAAGGCTTTGCCATTATTGGGTTGGCGCTTTCAGAAGAAACTTCCTCAAATACGTCAGCTTCCAATACCGTCATGGCTCTGCCAGCAAATACCATGTCTCGTCGCAACGTAGTGAGATAAGGGGGAAAGAACTGCTGCGTATACCCCATTTTATCCATGACATCGCCAATCACGGCGCTGAATAGCTCTTCCTTGATTCTGGTAAACAAGGCGTTGTCGTTTGACATTGTTACCTCCGATTATCGTCCGTTGATATAAATTTAGGTGTCACTTAATGAGATGCCTACCTAGGAACGCTGGTAACCGAGGTTACAGGAAATGGTTTTACAGGCGTTTTTAAGCATTTTGAGTGCTTCTTCCGGGCTGGTTTCCTGAGCGTATTTTTGAGAAAGGAAAGGCAAAGTCGCCACACCAACCACCCGATTTCGGTAGTCAAACAGGGGGACAGATAAATTCAGAATACCCGCTACCACTTGCGATTCCATCCGCTCATGCCCTAACTGGATGATGTTATCCAGCCTGTCTTTGAGCGCCTTTCTCTCTTTGTCTGAAGGCAAAGAGTCGTAGAACGTCTGCTGAACTTCCTGATCAGAATAAGCGATCATTACCGCCCCAGAACTGGTTTCCAGAGCCGGATAGCGACTGCCTGTCGCGACAGAGTAATGCGTTCCGAGAGGGGGATCTTGCTGGTGAATGATAATGATCTCTTCACCGTTGAGAAGCGCAATGTGGCAGCTTTGGAGTGTCGCTTTGCACACGGATTTAATTTCCACATGGGCGGCTTCAACCAGAGTTTGCACCGGATAATGGCGATTGGCCACCTCAAACATTTTCAAAGACAGGTGATAGGTGGACTTGGGACCCGTGGAATAGATGTAACCTTTTTCTTCAAGCACCTGAATCACTCGATACAGACTGGTGATGGAGCGCCCAAGCATGCGTGCAATTTCTGTCTGGGTTGCTCCATCCGGGGATTCAGATAACAGCTCTAACACACTGAGCGCCTTATCTACTGCTGGAACTGAATACTTACTTTCACTGTTTGCCATTGTGCACCTGTACGAAATGTTTTCTGAACCTAAGCCGATGGTTTGAGTAACGCAGTGACCAACTGACGATCCTGATTAATTATACTGCTAAGTAATGTCTGGCGTTCTTTGGCACTGACAAACTCCAGTCGTCTTATCCCCAGTGGATCGATCCGGTTTCTTAGTATCGCCAACTCCTCGTCCCGTACTGATTCCATTTCTCGGCATTGGTTAGAGAACAGGACTTTAAATCCGGTTTGCTCTGTGATGGTCTGCCTACTCACGCCGGGCATGGTTTCCACGACCATGAGTTGCCCTTCTTCTTCATCGTATTCAAATAAACACAGATTGGTGATAAGGGTGATTTTGCCCGGTTGATAACCGTACTTCCTGCGCTCTTCTTCTGATACAAGTCGCCGACCTGCACTGCATAGTTCGACTTGTTCAACGAGTGCTTGAGGGGTGTGGCGGGGTAAGTAAACCATAAAATGCTGGTGCATGTTTGCGACATCAGCCATGCCTCCTTGTCCGGGTAAGCGCACGAAGCCTCCACTAGGTTTAGAGATAGACAAGGTGTTTGTCATGCCTTTGGCATCAATCTGCGCAGTTCCCACAATTTCGTGGCTGACCAGACCTCCCTGATAGGCAGTCCAGTAAGTATCTTCGCCTCCGGTATGCCCTGCTGCACTTTGCGTGTCCATGGATTCCAGCAAGGTTAAGCTCATGGTGCCAGCCTGAATATCAACGGTGCCGCCACTAAAGGTGGTGAACATCAGGTCTGGTGCATGACTGGCTTTTGCCAACCGGTAAGCCACGTTTGCCAGAGGGGATACGGCCCCTGCGCTGGCGTAGCTTTCATTACTCAGCATTCTGGCAACTCGGATGGTCATAATATCGGCGGCGGTTGCTGCTGGTGACACTTTGTCGTCGGTGGATAAGGCGGTGTATGAGGACAACAGATCACTCAATGGAAGTTGTGCAGCTTGCTGGATCAGTGTGGGCACTTCGCGTTGCTGCAATTCGGATTCCAGAGGCTGCGAGCTTTGGGTTATCTCCATAAGCCGCTGGTAGTCCGTTGTGTAATAAGGCAGACAAGAACAAGGGTAAGCGCCGCCTCGGACTTCGGCTATCGCGCTGATCTTGTTTCGGGGAATGATGGTGTTTCTCAATCCCTTTTGTAACGTGCCATTCGGGACGATTTCTTCTACGGTCACCAACACCTGTTTCGCAGCGCCTGCAACCAGTTTGTCGAGTGAATGAGCGCCATAGAGCTCTACGTTTCCTGATTCATCAGCACGAGGGGCGTGAAGCAGCAATATATCGGTCGTTTGAGCTTTGACCAGTGACAGCGTTTGCTGGCTTTCTTCATCGAAATAGGGAGTGAGTGCCGGGCAGGTTTCATTAAGTTCTGAGCCGACTGGGCTTTGCATAGGGAGAAAGGGCAGGTTTTGCTCGGCGGCTCTCAGGCTTTGAATCAACGCTAAAGCTGGCCAGTCGGTCATCGGTATTCCCTGTTTTTCGACCGCTTTGCGAAACTTGGGCGCAAGGCCAAACACATCAAGGCTAGAAAAACAGATATCAATGCTTCCGACGGCTTCCGCTTCTAGCAACATCTCAAGAGGCAAGCCTCCAGCCCAGTTAAAATAACGCAAGCCAGTGACTCGTCGCTGACAAATCTCTCTTATTAAGGCGATGGGCAATCGGGCAAAATGATGCCCTCCAACAGATAGCCGGCTTCCGCTTTCAACCCGTAAGGCAAGCGCTTCTAATGACGTTATTTCCGGTCGATTGGCTTTTACTAAACTCATAACGGTGATTCCCTTGTTTGGCAGGTTTTAGTACCAGCTATCCGGTTTGTAACGAGCCGTAATACATAATCCGCCATCGACCCGAATGTCCGTCCCTGTGGTGAAACCAGAAGCGTCGGACGCAAGATAAACGGCAGTTTCTGCCACTTCTTCTGGCTTGCCAATTCGACCTATTGGGTGCATGTCCACAAAGGAACGCATGATGGATTCGCCATCTTCACTTTCACGGATCACCTTCTCTACCATGGGGGTGCTGATGGTACCCGGAGAAATGGTGTTAACCCGGATATTGTTAGGACCAAACTCCACAGCGAGCTGCTTGCTCATGGCGATGATCCCGCCCTTAATGCCAGCGTAAGCACTCCAGCCTTGCAGCCCGTTATGCGCCTGAGCAGAAGCCATGTTGATGATGGAACCTGAGCCATTTTTTATCATATGCGGAATGGCGAACTTGCAACCTCGGAACACGCTGCTGAAATTGACGGCTATGATCTTCTGCCATTGATCTTCGGTCATTTCATTTATCGGCATACCACCAATGGCGACGGCTGCGTTGTTGACCAAAATATCCAACTTACCGTAGTGCTGAACCACCTGTTCCAATAGTGCCAGCATGTCTTTTTCTTGGCCCACGTCGGTTCTGATGAACAGGGCTTTGCCTCCGGATTCGACAATACTTTGGGTGGCTTGCTGCCCTTTTTCTTCCTGAATGTCGGCGAGGACGACAGACGCTCCTTCCTTTGCCATGGTTTCCGAGATTACCTGACCGATACCATCGGCAGCGCCAGTGACTACCGCAACTTTCCCTTTGAGTCTGGTCATAGTGTTACCTATTGTTTTTTCATTGAATCGAGCGTGACCGCAATGATGATCACGATGCCGGTTACCACTAATTGCCATTCCGTTGGGGCTCCGAGCATGCCTAAGCCATTAGAGACAAACGCCAGAATCAGTACCCCAAGAAGCACGCCAACCAAACTGCCAATTCCGCCCGCTAAGCTGATTCCACCCAGCACTGCGGCAGCGACCGCCTGAAATTCGTACCCCAGACCCGCCAGGTGAACCGCCGACCCTAGTCGAGATGCCAGTAGTATTCCGCCAACGGTAGAGATCAAGGCGCAGAGCACGAAGCAGGTGAACTTCACTTTTTGCACGTTGTACCCGGCGAGCCGAGCCACTTTGGCATCGCCCCCAATGGCGTAGACTTTGCGCCCAAATCGGGTATGCCTTAAAGCAAAAGCGAGCAGGATAACCAAGGTTCCGGCAATTAGGGCAGGGTATGGGAGTACGTCCATAAAGCGCCCGTTTCCGAGCTGAAAGAAGGATTCTAAATACACTTCATCGGCAATGGCCTTTTTCCCGGTGTAGAGGTAAACTCCACCTCGAATGATAAACAGCGTACCCAGTGTGACGATGAGGGAGTTGATCCTGAGGTAGACGACCAGATACCCGTTTATCACGCCGATGAGTAAACCGCAGGCAAGTGCACCGAAGATCCCAAGTGTCATCGATTCGGTGACATTCATCACTTCAATAAGAGGAATGGCGACGGCGGCGACCAGTGAGCCGACAGAGATATCGACCTCCCCAGAGATAAACACCAGACTGACACCAAGAGACAGAGTGAGAATGATCGACGCCTGACCCAAGACATTGGTGAGGTTTCTGACACTAAAGAAATGTTCAGACAGCAGAGAAAACACCAGAATGATCATCAAAAGAGATAGCGCCAGCGCAAACTCGTTATGCTTGATCAGCCAGCCCCAGGCAGAGTTGGGTGAGTTGGAACTATTGGATGGCTGCATCAAGTATCTTCTCCTGTGTTGCTTTACTGCGTGGATATTCGGCAGTGATCCTTCCCTCAGACATCACGTAGATCCGATCGCACAAGCCTAATAATTCAGGCATCTCAGAGGTCATGACAACGATGCACATACCCTGTTGAGCCAGCGAATCGATCAGTGCGTATATCTCCGATTTTGCCCCCACGTCTATTCCCCTTGTGGGTTCGTCCACCACCAGCACCGATAACCCGTACATAAGCCATCGAGACAGCATCACTTTCTGCTGATTTCCGCCGGACAGAGTGCCGGAAAGTTGCGATAAGGAGGTGATTTTGATTTTGAATCTATCGACAAACTTATCGCAGGACAGCTTCTCTTGGTTGTCGCTGACAAACCCGTACTGGGTGAGTTTTTCCAGCGAGGCAAGGCTCATGTTGCTCTGCACATCGGCTTCCAGCATCAACCCTTCTTCTTTACGGTCTTCACTCATCAAGCCAATGCCTAACGATTTCGCTTTTGAAGTATCGTGAGGTTTGAGGGGTTCCCCATTGATGTGGATTTCACCTTCGCTGATTGGATCGTATCCAACCAGTACTTTGGCAAGTTCTGTACGTCCCGCGCCAACCAAGCCAAAAAAGCCGACTACTTCTCCAGAACGTGCATGAAAATCGATATTTTTCAGTTTTTGTCCTGCGTTCACGCCTTTGACTTCCAAACGGGTTTCTTTGGTTTGATGCTCGGTTTTCGGGAAGAGGTCGCTTATCTCTCTGCCCACCATGTCTCGGATTAGGGTGTCGTGAGTATGTTCAGACATAGCTTTGGTAGATACATGACAGCCGTCTCGAAGCACTACACAACGCTGGGCGATCTCAAACAACTCGTCGAGTTTGTGGCTGACATAAATCACCGCAATGCCCATTGCTTTGAGTTTGTTGATGACCACAAAGAGGTTTTTGATTTCGGCTGGGCTGAGTGAAGATGTTGGCTCGTCCATCACCACGACTTTGGCGTCTGAACTGATGGCTCTGGTGATCTCGACAAGCTGCTGTTGGCTGATGGGCAAGTCGGCGACTTTAGCATCGGGATCTAAGTCGAACCCCAGTTGCTCGAACAGTTCCGCGGCTTGTTGTCGAATGCTTTTCCAGCCAATGGTTCCGAGTGATGTGAGTGGATGATTCTCCATAAAGATATTCTCAGCCACGGTAAATTCGGGGATGAGGGCGATCTCTTGAAAAACAGGTTTTATCCCCGCTTTTAGCGCATCGGAAGGGGTTTGGAAATGCATCACTTTTCCACTAAGAGAAACGCTGCCTTCATCAGCAGGAAATACGCCACACAGAATCTTGATGAGGGTTGATTTTCCCGCACCGTTTTCACCAATCAGCGCCAGAACCTCGCCCGGAAAAAGCTCTAGTGACACACCGTCCAGCGCTTTCACGCCAGGAAAAGACTTAGTGAGGTTATCGATTTGAATTAGTGGATTCTGCTCATTCATAAGATGGCTTCCTCCTGACTATGTCGAGGTAGACCGCGAGAATAAGAAACACACCCGGGATGATGATTTGCCAGTCCTGATTCCAGCCAAGAATGATGATTCCGTTATCGATGATTTTTAATATCATCACCGCCAGTACCGTCCCCAAAATGGAACCACTGCCGCCAAATAGGCTCGTACCACCTAACAGAACCGCCGCAATCACAATCAGCTCAAAGCCCTTTCCGGCGGTTGGCTGACCTGCATTAAGAAGTGACGCCAGAATGACGGCGGCAATTCCTGTCAATGCTCCCAAAATAACAAACGCAGTTATCTTAACTTTGCTGGGGGATATTCCCGACAGTTTAGCAGCATTCTGATTGGCCCCAACGGCACTAATAAGGCGACCCTGACGGGTTCGGGATAAGAGCACACCACCAATAATGACAGCGACGATGGCAATGATGACCGGAACGGGAATGCCCAGCCAATATCCCGTGGCGACGCTGGAAAATGCAGGCAGTTGATGATGGTTCTGGATAGCCTCACGGGTATACAAAAAGACGCCACCTTGCAAAATCATCATGGTCGCAATGGTGCCAATCAGCGAGTTTACTTTTAAGCGGGTTGTGACCAATCCATTGAAGACGCCCACAGCCACACCAAACAAAACCCCTGCCACAATACCTGCAAGCAGACTATGCGTAGCATTGAGAACATCCATCACCACGCAAGAGGCAAATCCCATTGCAGCACCAACTGAGATGTCCACTTCACCACTAATCAAAAGTAGTGTCATGCCCACCGCAACGATGAGCACCAACGATGACTGATGCAGTACTGCGACTGCATTCGCTGGCGTGAGAAATCGATCCGATGAAATGCTCAGCCCAATAATTAGTGCTGCCAGCAATATCACCAGAAACAACGATTTTGAGTTACTGATCTTCTGCCAAAATGCAGGCGAAGACGGCTTATCCATAGCCTTACTCCTACTAGTTTTTGCGAACAGGCGACAACAACCCCTGTTGCCGCTATTTGAATCACGAGTCTTTAAAGATCAGACGCGTACTTCATACATTTCTTCGCAGGGACCAGACTGTTGACGGTGTCCCACTGGATCTGACGAGACTTGCCGTCGTAAGAGTAATAATTGCTGTAGTTCGCCAGAGTCAGTGTGGTGGTTGGGCTCACAACATGCTCAGGCAGGCTTTCTTCTTTGTAGAGCGCTACTGCGGTGTCCATTGTGGTAAAGCCTACTTTTTCTGGGAACATAGCCGCTTCCAGTTTTAGCGGGCTGTTTTCTTTGGACATTTCGTTGAGGAATGCCAGACCTTCACCGCCAGTACCCACAACGATCAGTTGATCTTCAGACAGACCAGCCGCTCGCCATGCCTGCAAACCGCCTAACGCCGATGAATCATTGATGCCGTAAATCACATTGATTTTGGCGTCTGCCGCCAATGCCGCAGAAGAAACTTCCTGAGAGCGATCCGGGTTACCGCCTCCATCCAGATCATGAACCATCAAAGCATCAGGAAGAATGGTTTGTAAGCCGTCCATAAATCCCTGACTGCGAAGCACGGTCGCGGAAAGAAGCGGCAGACCAACGTTCATTACTCTTACCTGTCCTTTAATGGTGTCTTTGGCAAGCTTGCCGGTTTCAACACCTGCGTTGTAACCCGTGTCGTAATCACAGATGGCGACTAAGGTCTGCATGCCTTTGGCTGGGCTGCCTTCAAGCACGACCGGAATACCGTTAGCTTTAGCCCGGCGAAGAATAGGGACCACCCCTTGTTCGTTGACTGGCGTAATGATCAGCACGTCCACGTTTCTTGCCATGAAATCTTCGGCAGCAGAGACCTGCTTCGCGATGTCCAAGTTGGCGTCGATCACTTCCAGTTTGACGCCCAGTTCTTTACCACGCTGCTCCATCCCTTTAATCACGTTCTGATACCATTCGTGAGTAGCGTAGTTCACTATGTATCCGGCTGTTTTAGGTCCTTCAGCGGCGACAGCGATTCCTGCTGTCATCATCGAGACAGATAGCAACGCCAGACGGCTTGCTTTGGTTATGAATCCTTTCATACTTTGCTTCTCCTAGATGGTGTTTCTCCTAGATGGTGTTTACCTCTTGATGAGGAATACATCCGACAGCAATACGGCATAACAGCCAGAACCTACTTACCTTGGCTTTCATGCTGCATTTGCACCGTTACATCATCTGACTGAGTCAGTTTTTCAATCAGCTCTTCCGCGATTCCATGTTCACGAAGGATTTCGATACTGTGTTGCCCAATTAAAGGCGCCGGGCGGTCAATCTTGGGAGGGGTTTCACTCATGGTCACCGCAGGTGCGACCACTTTTACATCGCCCGCAGTAGGGTGTTGATATTCAGTGATCATGCCGAGGTGTGTGACCTGAGGGTCTTTACTCGCCTGACGAAAATCCTTTATCTCGCCACACCATACGTCGGCTTCCAACAGACGTTGCATAAGCTCGGCTTGCGTGAATTTTTGGGTCTCTTTATTGATGTCTTCCCAAATCTCATCTCGCTTATCAAACAGAACCTGAGGGTTGTCGTAGGCTGAAAGGTGGTCAGCACCTAACACATCAATCAGTGTTGAAAATGGGCTCATGGCTATGCTGACAAAGCCATCGCTGCACTGGTAAACACCAAAAGGCGCATCCATTCCCGGGTGTCCAATCCCTGAATCTGGGCGTTCAAAATCCTGATCTAAGTTGAGCACCGTAAGGTATTCCTGACCCAGATGCGCCATCATCCCCGCCAGTAAGTTGATTTCTAGTTTCTGCCCTTTTCCTGTTTTCTCGCGGTAGTACAGTGCTGACAAAATGGCATAAACCATGTTCATGGCACCGATTTGGTCGGCAATACCTGCACCCGTCGGCACCGGAGGTTGGCTGGCTTGACCGGTGTTGGATGCCAGCCCTGTCAAACCCTGAACCAGCATGTCCTGACCAGGTCGGCTCAGGTAAGGTCCGCTCTCCCCGTACCCTGAACCAGAGCAATAGATAATGCGGTCATTTACCGCTTTAAAATCTTCATAACCGTAGCCCAGCTTATCCAATACCCCTGGGCGAAAGTTTTGAACCACGACATCGGCAGTTTTTGCCATTTCCATAATGCACTGGTGCACGTCTGGATTTTTTAAATTGACCGCCAAAGAACGCTTATTGCGGTTCCAGGCCAAAAAGTTAGGGCTTTCGCTTCCTCCTACCCACTTATTGAAAAATGTGAGGCTACGGAATAAGTCCCCCTTTCCATGTCGCTCAATTTTTATGATGTCAGCCCCCATATCTCCAAGCATCTGGGTAGCAAACGGACCTTGAAGAAGGTGGCTGAAATCCAGAACTTTGACGCCGTTTAGTGCTTTGTTCATGCTAAAAATCCTTAATTATCTTGGCTTGAGATGGTTGGCAGGTTTTGAATCGTTCAGATAGGTCTTTCCAAGCTTGAGATGTATTGCCTGAGTCGCTGATTACAAGGCTGGCAATGACTGGCATCGCACTGCGGAAGAAGGCCATGAACCCAGGAAACCTCGGGCGCAGGTAAGCTCGCTCTGTTGCCTCAAGGGTTTGAGAAAAGAAGTGCCCGAACTGCTCATCGGCTTGCTTGTTGCGCCAAGCAGCTCCGAAGGCCGGCTGACCACCTGCAAAGATGTATCCCGAACTCTGATATTCAGGAGAGCAAAGAAAGGCGAGGTATTTAGCGGCTTCATGTGGTTTGTCGCTGTGTTTGCTTATGGCAATCCCCGCACCGCCTAACAGCCCACAATGGGCAGGCAGTTCATTATTGAACGCCACTATGTTGTGAAAGCTAAGCTTGGTTGAAAAAGCACTGGCAGAGTAATTCAGATAGCCAAAACCTAAAGGGGAATAGGGAATGTCATCATGCCCGATCATGTAGTCATAGCACTGGATAGGGTTCCATTCGAGCGAATTAGGGTGAGCAAATGAAAGCATCTCTTTGAGCATGACAATGGTTTTTGAAAACGTTGCGAAATCGGTAAATGCTCCGTCCTCTTTCAGAGGAGAACCAAGTGCTGCACTTATGGTGAGGTAACTGCACATGATGTCGATCTCGGCGGCAGGGTACCCGATGTAAAGCCCTTTCCTCTTCGCTGTTTTACTCAGCTCTATCAGTTCCTGATAAGTTTTGGGCAGACGCCAGCCATGAGATTTCATAATGTCAGGGCGGCTGACCGCCACCTGAGAGGCAGTATCAATGGGCAAAGCGAGCAATTGCTCATTGTGGCAATAAGACTCAAACGAGGGACCGACAGCATCAAGCGAGTGAGCCTCTATCAATTCATCTGGCAACAGGCTTTTCAGATCGTGAAAGTAGTTGCCCTCATTAGCTTCTCCGATAAACGGGTGATCGATGATAAGCAAATCGTACTGCTTCAACACCTGATTGAGATCACCTTCACCGAATGCACTGAGTGGTTGCTTGTCCCACTGAATTTCAAAATATGGGTTGTCCTTTTTAAACAAAGGGATACTGGCATCAAGTGGGCCGCAGCAGCGTTCATGATCCCAAGCAAGCCCTTTTATCCTTGTCGATTTTTCGTATGACATGTCTGTCGTTACCATCCATTTGGTTATGACAATTAACTTTTCTATATAAATATTGTTTTCATATATAAATAAAGTAAAGTGTCATCATTGAGAATGGTAGGTTGTTTTTTGAACAGCTGATTGTGTTTTTTAGGGAATAGAATCTTAATTTGAAGTTGTAGTCACGCTTAATGCCAATGAAATCAAAGTATTGAAGAATTGGAGGGCTCTTATGTAGAGCCCTCATTTGGGGAGTATCAGGGGGTGTTGAACTTTTGAGTTAGCGCTTGCGCCAAACACTCATTTCAGACAACGTATGTTGGAACTTGCGTTTGGTTTCACGGATAACGAACGGTACTTCTTTTACGGCGACCAGTTCAAACTCGCCAATCAGTGCTTCGGTTAACCCATCCAATGTGGTGTGGTTTTCACCATTTACTTTTATGCCACCCAGCCACTTTTCCTTATCTGTGTACTCTTCCAACCAAGTATAGGGCGAGGCAATCACCAAATAGCCACCTTGGTTAAGCCGCTGGCTAATGCTGGTAAGAAAAGCCTTAGGATCCGACAACCGGTCTATCAGGTTTGACGCGTAGACTAGATCGTAATTGGTGTACTGAGGTTTGAGGTTACAGGCGTCTCCCTGCATGAAATTCACTTTGCTTGCGAGGCTAGCGTACCCAAGTTGTTCAAGGGTCACGCTTTTGAATTCAACCAAGTCTCCCTCTGTTTTGATGGTGTAGCGCTTTTCACCTTGCTCAGTTAACGCATAAGCTTGTTGAATGAATCGTGCCGAGAAATCAATGCCGTCCACGTAGTCAAAGTGCTTCGCGAGCTCAAACGTTGCGCGTCCGACAGAGCACCCAATGTCTAAAGCGCGGGCATTTTCTTTAAGCTGAATAGTTTGAATCACTTGATCGATTCCATTCACGCAAAAATTGGGCACGTCGAAATACTCTTTTCCATAATGGAACTCAAGATATTGCGAAATGAGTTCATCGGTTTCATAAATGTTCATGGAGACCATGTCTTGCGGATTTTGATCCGATTCGACATAACGAAACCCTGCGTGTTGATAGAAATGGCGACGAAACGCGTAGCGTGATGAGCGAATGGCTTCATTTCCGGTTGATATCCATGATCCTCCTTTGATCATGTTGTGCTTACCATCAAAGGTTGGGGTAGAGAAATCATCGTAAAGTGGGTGAACTTCAAACCCACTGAATCCATCGATTGGCGTTTCAGTGTGCTGCCAAACATTGCCCACAACGTCAAATATTCCGTTATGCCCAAAGCGATTGATTGGGCAAGATGAAGCATAAAATGAAAGCTGTAAGTTTCCGGGCACTTCATGCCAAGTGGGGGAGTCATGGTCAATGTTATCGCGCAGTAATTGCCATTCTGGTTCAGTAAGAAGCCGAATGTTTGCTTGAGATTGTTCCGCTTTCCAGTTGCAGAAGGCTTTTGCTTCTAACTGGTTCACTTCGACCGGCCAGTCTAACGGTAGGGGGATTTCTTCCGTTAGATTACGCTGCCAAAAAGCCCCTTCTTTATTGCGCCAGAATCGGGGCATGGTCGCTTGTGTGTAGTTAAGCCAGCTCTGCCCTTCTTCATTCCAAAAGCGCAGTTGTTGATAGCCTTCATCCTTAACAAATTCCATAAACTCTTGGTTCGATACAAGGAATTTCGATGCTTTGAAGTCGGCTACTTGGCAACTTTGCGTGCCAAATTCGTTGTCCCAACCATAAGTCGCATCTTCTGGGGGTTTTCCTAATGTCACGCTATTACCTGCAATGCTGATTAAGCTGTTTTTTGGGGCGCTTCCAGTATCTACGCAGCTTTCCCACAAAGGGTGAGGGCTGACATCGTCAAGGGGAAGCTGACGAATGATGACGGATGAGGTTTCTAGGTGAATACGTTCATGTTCAATGCCCATTAATATTGCCCAAGCGGGCTGGTCTTGGGTGATCGGTAAGGTCAAAGGCATAGAGTGGATCGTTTTTTCGATCAATAGTTTCGCTTGATCTCGATAGTGCCTTACGTCTTCAACGGATGGCCAGTCATAATGTTTTTCATCAAGATCATCCCAAGACATCTCATCCACACCAATAGCAAACATGGATTCAAAGTTTGTATTGATGCGTTGATCGATGATCTTGCCCAGTTTCAGTTTGTTTATAAAAAACGTGGCGGTGTGACCAAAATAAAAAATCAGCGGATGGCGTAAGGGTTCGGCTTTCTTGTAATAAGCTTGATCGTTGTTGATCACATCAAACAAAGACTCATATAAGCGCCATGTTTGGTCGAAATAATGGCGGAGTTCTTCCCGTTTTTCCTGTTCATTTTCTCCTGTAAGAAGAATGGTTTGATGATCCCTGATCAGGTCGTTTTCCATGATGACATCTCCAAAGTTCAGCGTATCCCACACAGTTTTATTAAAACTAGTTCATAAAGAGGAAGCTGCAGTGCAAAAACATTACAGACCGAGGAAATGGCAAAAAGGAAACAAGCTCTAAGGCGATAGTGTGATTTGAATCACTTTTGGTGTGTGAGATAAGCCGCTATTTCAGCGGCTTAAATGGGGTTCAAGGCAAAAGCTATGAGGGTAAGTAGAGGTTAAGAACGGATCGCGATCACTTCAATTTCTACTTTGGCGTCCATCGGTAATCGCGCGACTTCAACGCATGAACGGGCTGGAAATGGTGCATTATTTTGAACGAAGAACGCCTCATAAGCGCCATTTATAACGGAAAACTCATTGAGATCTTTCACGAAAACAGTGGTTTTCACAATGTTTGTGGCGTCTAACTCTGCTTGCTTGAGTATCGCCAGCGCATTATTCAAACTTTGCAGGGTTTGCTCTGCTGCGTTTTCGGGCATACTTTTGGTTGTAGGGTTAATAGGTAATTGCCCTGATGTAATGACTAAGCCACCTAAATCTACACCTTGTACATAGGGTCCGATTGCCGCAGGGGCGTTGTTGGTTTCTATTTTGTTCATGTGGATTCCTTGCTAGCCCGTAAATGCGGGAAGTAAATTAAACATCGAGAGAAAGTGGAAAACAGCGGTAGTAACGCCAAAGAAGATGACCAGTACGACCATGAGTAACCCACCAGGGGCTTTAAAACCTTCTTGCCCATCTTCTCGCCGGCGCGACTTCATCACCAATAAACCGGGAATAATGCATGCCCACAATGTTGCCGCCGCACCGGCATAACCAATTGCGATAAGGAAACCAAACGGGAAAAGCAGTGATAGAACAAGTGGGGGAAGAAAGGTCGCTGCCCAAGTTTTCGTGCGACCTTTCTTGTTATCTTCAAAATTGAACAGATCGGCAAGGTAGTCGAAAACGCCAAGCCCGACTCCGATAAATGATGACAGGATAGCCGCCATAGAAAATGAGTTAATCGCGTTGGAGACTCGCTCAGACTCGATTACCGTGCCAAGGGCATTCAAAAGTGAATCGACGTTACCCCCTTGCTCCAAAACAGGACCAAATCCACTTCTAGGCAGGTTGCCATAGATGCTCATTATCCAAAGGAAATAGAGAGACAACGCGATAATAGTGCCCCCTAAAATGGCGTATTTCGCTCGCCTTTCTTCGCCGTAATAACTCCTCATGCTAGACACGGAATGATGGTAGCCAAATGAAGTGAGTGCCACGGGTAGCATTGCCATGGCATAAGGTGCGTAGCTGTTTTCATCGCTTGCTTTATCGAAGAGGATGGACATGTCTACCTTGGCGACCAAACCAGACACGCCAAACACAAAACTCAACACCATGAACGAAATCAGAATCACAGAGATTCGATCAACTGCTCTGGTGGAGTGCCAAACAAATCCAGAAAAGATGAGCACAAAGAGGATGGAAGCCAACTGGCTGCTCACTCCAAGGACTTCTTGTAAAATAAGCCCCGAAGAAGTGATGTAAGCGTAAAGTAATATGCCACCGACAAAATACACCGCCAAATTGTTTAACCTATTGACGTTGTTGCCAAGCATATCTTTGGTCACTGTATTAAAGGAGACTTTGAGATCGTAATGCTTAAACGCCTCAAGTAGCATCCATCCAGACAGTGTCATGATGATCATAGTAATGGTGATGGCAATGAGCGACCAAGACGTCCAGCCGCCTGCTCCGGCACTAGGAAGACCAAGCATTCCAGCGCCGACGCAGACGCTTGCAATAATGCATGCGCCACCTAAAATTGATGGAGATTTTTTCATAATCGTATCCCTGATTGCAGTTTTCTAGGCGCAGCGATACTCCCCCGATACCGAGATATCAGGTATATGCTGCAAAAATAAAGGGCGCTTAAAAAGCGCCCGAATAAGTTAGACTTCGGTCATTGGCACTTCCTGTGCGTCCTTCTTTGTTTTTTCTACTTCTTTTAGTTTCGCTGTAAAGTGCCTGAGTACTTCAGGTTCATAGGTGAACTCCAATCCTTTAATGTTTTGAGCATTTTGTTGAACTTTTTCAAACGCCTCGATGATGAAATCCATGTGGGTTTGCGTGTAAGTGGCACGAGGAATCGTGAGCCTGAGCAGCTCAGCAGGTGAGGGCATTTGCTCGCCTGTAGCAGGATCGCGCCCTAGCAGTAGTGAGCCAATTTCTACGGCGCGAATACCAGCAACTTTGTAGAGTTCACAAGCCAGTGCGTGTGCGGGGAATTGATGTGAAGGGATATGAGGAAGAAGCTTTCCTGCGTCAACAAATGCGGCGTGACCGCCTGCTTGCTGGCAGACAATACCCAGTTTTTCTAACCCATCCACGAGGTATTGAACTTGTCCAATGCGGTATTCTAGCCATTCTTGTCGCATAGCTTCATAAAGCCCAACGGCCAAGCGCTCCATTGCTCCGCCTTCTAATCCGCCGTAAGTAGGGAAACCTTCTTGAACCACACATAGCGTTCGGCATTGGTTGTAAACATCGTCGAATCGGCTGTCTTTAAAGCACAATAACCCTCCCATTTGAACCATGGCGTCTTTTTTGGCAGACATAGCGAGACCGTCTGCGTATTTGTACGATTCGCGGGTAATTTCCTCAATACTCCAATCCTTATACCCTGGCTCACGTTGCTGGATAAAAAAGGCATTTTCAGCAAATCGAGCGGAATCCATGATGACTGGGATGTCGTATTTTCCAGCAATTTCGTACACGGCTTTCAAGTTCGCGATAGAAACAGGTTGCCCGCCAGAGGAATTACACGTGATGGTGCTGACTATATACGGGACGTTCTGAGCGCCAACTTCTAATATGGCACTTTCCAATTTGTCTAAATCAAAGTTACCTTTGAAATCAGAATTTACTGAAGTATCGAAGGCATCTTCTGTGTACACGTTTCTCGCGACACAGCAGTTTATTTGAGTGTGTCCCTGTGTTGTATCAAAGAAGTAATTAGACAGTGCAACCATCTTGCTGCGGTCCAATCCTTTTTCTTGCTCTCTTTTTTTGATGAGCACAGGGATGTAGATCTGTTCTGCTCCACGTCCTTGGTGGGTCGGAATGGTATATTCATAGCCAAAAATATCGCTTACCGCTTTTGATAATGCATAGTAGCTTCGGCTTCCGCTGTAAGCTTCGTCTCCCATTAACATCGCGGCTTGCATGCTTTGAGTGATTGAACCGGTTCCACTGTCTGTCAGTAAATCAATAAAAACATCTTCACTGTCTAGCAAAAATGGGTTCATACCGGAGTTCATTATGGCTATTTCACGATATTCTCGGGTGGTGCGTTTTACCGGCTCTACAACTCGAATGCGAAACGGTTCAGGGAGGTGTTTAAAGTTTTCCATATTAAGACCTTTCAAGAGTATATTTATTTTAGATGAGATAAACCCCATCAAATTATTAATGAATTCAATGTTTAGAATTGATTGTTAATAAATAAATCAGTGATGAATTAGCAATAAAGAAATCAGGTATAAACAAGTGGAAAATAAAGAATACAACGACTCTTTAGAGACATTCCCTACGATGTTTACTGCATGTCTTCGATGTGCTTTTTTGCCACTGAGATTGGCTTGAAAAGTTTTTATTCAGAAGAAAGGTGAAATGAAATCTGATGATCAATGGTGTACCAGTCTAACAGGGTTAGCTGGAATTTGGATTGCCAATTAAGGTACATGTTCATTGTATGTTCCTCTGCCAAAAGCAAAAGTATTGCTCTACTTACATAAATATATATTAGCTTAATGAAGTTTGGTATTCACAAAAAAAGCAAATGTGATTAATGTATGAGAGTTTTATCATCATAATTATAAATTAGCAGAAAGCATCACATATTTCATGGGGATTATATGAATCAAAACTCTGACGAGAAAATATGATTGAATTGTTAAGATAAAATGATATTTATTCCAGTATGTTATCTGTATTAATTGGCTTATACCCAAGTGGCTCTAAATTCTGAACCACTTGGATATATCAAGCTCTATTTTACGAGCTTCGCTATACGTCCACCTAAATAAATGGCGGTTTTGGCGTCGTTTGAATGCACCAACTCTTCAATATCTTTGTTGCAAGCTGTCAGCCCTATATTGGACCCCAATCGGTTTAATCCGCGGTCGCTGACATGTTCGGATTCGTCCAAGCCAGCCCAAATCATGCCGTGCTGGCAAGCCAATACGAAGAATGAAAACAGCGTTTGTTCTTGTTCGCCATTCAGGCTTCCACCGCAAGTAAAGCCTGCAGCTAGCTTGTTATGCCATTCCCGTTCAACGTAGGCATCACTGCTTGTATCCATAAAGGCTTTAAATTGCGCGGCGGGACCGCCCATGTAGGTGGGAGCCCCAAAAATAATGGCATCACTGTTTTTTAGTTCTTCAAAGAGCGTGTCATTTTGATAACGTCCTTCATGAATATCCTTAGGCTCAATTTCTAACAGTGCAGGTGATGCGTTAGGCGCAGAACGGACGCCACAGGCGATGTATTCAGCCAAGGCTTTTGTAGCGCCACACTTTGAAAAATAGACAATAGATATTTTAGTCACTGACGTCATCCTTATTATTGGTGTATCGGTTATTAATGGTCGTAGTCATTTCGTTTTTTCGAATCGTGAGTCAGGTATTGAATGAACTCCCATTCCAGTCCATCGCTGTCGTAAAAATAGAGGCGTTTGCGATATGGATGCTTTGTTTCCATTGGGTTCTGTTCATAGCCATTACTCAGTAACCTGCGTTCTACTTCCTCAATATCGTCGACTACGAACCCAATGTGGTTGATACCTACGTCAACATAGGGCGAGCGATCTACGGTTTCTTTTTCAACGACTTCCTGTAAGGCGATATAGGTTTCTTCTGTACCGATATGGCACCAACGATAATGGCTATGCCCGAAATGACGAATCTTGAAATCAGGCAAAGCGGCTTGAAGAAACTCTATGGCGCGATCCACATTTTTCACGGTGATATTGGCGTGCTCGACATAAGTACTCATAACGACTCCTTAGCAAGACGCATCTCAGCGGCTTGAACTGATAATGGGGTAGGGTGGGATTGATCTATCCGATAGCAACTGAAAACCAGCTTTATGGTGTGGTCGTCATTGCTTTGGCTGGCACGTTGTAATCGCTGCTGCCAATTTTTGCTCGGACGGGAGATGACATACTCTGTGTTCTTAGCGTGGGGGCTGCTTGTACAATAGGCAGCCACGTAAGCTTGCCAAAATCGCTGTAGTCCAACGGTTTTATCTTGTAGATAAGGCAGGATATTGATGAACGCTTGTAGACCAGTCACACCGTGTAAATACGTGAAATCGTTAGTTCGAATAAACTGTTTCAAAACGATGTCACGTACCTTTTCTAATGAAAGTGAATCGGGTATTGCTGATATGGATACGTAACATTCTGACTCGGTCACTTCTTGCACTCTATCCACGATGATCCCTGGTTTAAATGCGTGTTGTTTGAATAAGTTGTGCCCCTCCACTATTTGTTCGTCCAGTGAGTATGAACTTGTGATCTGAAGATCGCCCAAATACTGATACTCACTGGCAAGATATGCCAATGCATGTGAAATTTCGTCGGGAGAACCTAAGTCAATGGCATAGGATAGCCGAATCAGCCCATGAAACGCTGCCGCTGCGATTCCTTCAACGAGTATCGGAAGCTGAGTTTTCAAGCACGTGTCTAAGCCGTGGATATGGATTTCATTGAGGAAGAATGCTTGCCAATCATTGAAATGATCTCGGTTCGACATCTGTGGCTGCTTCGCGGTTTTCGAGGTTTTCCTAGGATCCAGAATTTTGACGTAATGATCATAAAAACGCTGAATTCGAGCTTCTGACGCACCACTAAGATCCAGCGCAACCAAAGCCATAGGTAAATGATTTGTTAAGTCGCCTCGGTAGTTGGGATCAAATTGATGTGTCGCGGTCACTAAATGTTGAGTGGAAGATCGTATGTTGTTCATATTGCCTTCTGACTTTCTGATAGTTGTTTTAGTAAAGTTATTTGTTTACTAATATAGATCGTAGGATAATTAAGTAAACAAATTACTTTATTTAATCGTTTTTTAGTCAGTTAAATGAGAAGTCACTCAAAAAAAAGCGCGCAACAAAAAGCCCACATCAAAAGATGTGGGCTTACAAAAAACGGAGAGGTTATAACCGGTAATGGATTGTTTGGGGAGATTCTCCAACCTATTGTTCAGTTGGTATCGAGTGGTTTAGTTTATTTGTTGATGGCAAATACTGGCAGAGAAAGGTGCCATTTGATGGCCGCCAGTCTAATGGTCAATGTGGTGAAAATACCAATAAATAACGCAGGTGAGTGCTCAATACCTAAAGTGATAGCGCCAGTATGAACAATACCGCCAACTAAACAGGCGGTGGCGTACACTTCGCTTCTTAGCACCATTGGGATTTCTCTCGCTAGAACATCGCGGATTATACCGCCACCACACCCCGTGAGCACACCCATAATGACGGCAACAATGGCGCTGTCTTGATAGCTTAATGCTTTTTCTACACCGATTCCGACAAATACAGCCAGCCCTATGGCATCACAAACAGGCAATACGAACCACGGCAAGCGTTTAGGGCGTCTAACAATCAACATGGTTAGCACACAGGTAATGAAAATAACCCAGAGATAAGCGGTATCGGAGATCCAGAATACGGGGGTTGCCCCCAAAAGCATATCGCGTATCGATCCGCCTCCAATAGCTGTGACACTACCCAGTACGACTACTCCGAATGGGTCCATTTTTAATCTGCCGGCAAGCAACACCCCAGAAATCGCGAATACCGCGGTTCCAAACAGATCAATTATGTATAGAAGTAATGCGTCCATGTTCCTCGTATTCTCAGTTATCTTTTTACGTGCGCCTGGTTAGCTTTTTACGTGTGCCTAATTAGCTTTTACATGTACCTAGTTAGCTTTTGCGTATTGCCTTGCTTGTTCAAAAAACTCACATACCTGCTCTATGGCTTTAACGGTGCGCGGTGTCGGTCGATTTATCCAATCAGAGTTAAGTGACCAAATGTGTTTGTGTTGTACAGCAGGGACTTGCGATGCCCACCCTTGCCATAGGGACTCATCTTGTACGGCATGTCGAGAAGTAAAGATGACATCCGGCTGTCGGACGATGACTTGCTCTTCACCGACTTGAGGGTAGGGAGACGCACTGTCGACAAAAATATTGGTACCACCACAGAAACTAAACACCTCACTTGGCCAGCTATTTTGCGCCACTGTGATAATGGGTTTTGTGCTTAATTGATAAAAGTACTTTACGGGCTCATCGGTCGCATAGCGTTGTTTAAGTTGCGCTAGGTTTTCTCGAAAATCCGCGGCGGCTTTCATGCCAATACTTGGATCTTCAGCGTATTGGCTTAGCTGCTCTAGATTGTGAATAATATCTTCGAATGTGCCTGTTTTGGAGTCATAAATTTCAAACCCAAGTTTTCTTAGTTTGTCTAACTCTTTGGCGGGGTTACCGCTTGGCCACGCGATGATTAAGTCGGGTTGAAGCGCCACAATGCGTTCGAGTTTGATGCCTTGATAGTTGGCGACGCGTTCGAGTGCTTTCGCTTCTTCTGGGTAATCGCTGTGGTCGGTTGCGGCAACAAGCTTGTCGCCCAATCCTGCCGCAAAGGCGATTTCTGTTGCGTGAGGTGCAAGGGAAATAATGCGTTGAGGTACGGTATTAGCCAAAACAGATTGGCTAACAAGGAGACCTACTAACAAAACAAAGAGCGTTTTCAATTTAAATACCTTGATAGATGACTGCCATGATTGCGCTTTGCAGCAACACCCAAATACAGATGCGCCACGCCAGAAGGTGTTGAATTTGGGATAAATGATAAGCGGAAGGCGCGACTCGCCCCCCAAGTTTTGGGCGCATGGTTTTCTTATCGCCATAAATAGCAGGGCCGCCAAGTGATAGCTCGAGTTTGTTACCCACCACCGCCATTAGCCAACCAGGCCCAGGTGTTGGCCATGTTTTTCCTTGCGAAAGCATGCCAGATAATGCCGCAGACATATTTTTTCCTACGGCTATAAACAAGCTGAATAGTCTAAGCGGAATAAATTCTAACAGTGCGAGTATTCGAATGGCGGGTAAGCCAAATGGCAGAAATTCACTTCGACTAGGCGACCACGCCCGTGCCAGCTCCATGGTTAAACGATACATCATGGCACCGATGCCGCCACCGATGGCATACCAGAACATCACGCATATAACATTTCGACCGTATCCCAAAATCAGAGTCTCTGCGCCAGCCTTACCAAGCCCTAATGGAGAAAGCGTATCGGTTGCTCGATTAACATGAGGCGCTAATTCACGGCGGGCGCGCTTTTTGTCTTCTTTCCCTAAAGCTTGAATAAGGTGCTTCGCGAGAGATTCATTGCTGCGCCAATCGATTGCCAAGAGCAGTAATGCTAAATCAAACAATTGTGGCTGCCAGACCAGAGGCTTTAATGCGGTAAAGAAGATTAATGCTGGTATACACATCATTCCCCAAGCCAAGCCGCCGGAGATGACGCTTTGCCCGTGGTTTTGATTGTTGTTCACCTTGGTAGCGAGAATTTCAGCAAACTTATGCCAAAGCGTCGCAGGGTGGACAGCTTTTGGGATGGGCAAGATAAAATGGAACAGCAAAGCGCCCCATAAGACCAATAGGGCGCCGTTGGAATACAGCTTAGTAAACAGCTCTTCCATTGATAATGTTACTTCAGTAGGTCAGCCATTTTGAGCACCATTTCCGAGGAGCTTTGTGCTGCCAAAGGAAGGAATTCGTCAAAACTCATTGGAGACTCTTTATCCGCAACGTCAGAGATGGCGCGAACAACCACAAACGGAACATTAAATTGGTGACAGGTTTGAGCGATGGCTGCGGCTTCCATTTCTACTGCAATCACCGATGGGAAATTCGTGCGAATAAAAGCCTGGCGTTCTGCGCTGCATACAAAGGCGTCACCCGTGCAAATAAGCCCGCGTACCGCGTGCTTGCCTTCCATTTTTTCTAGAGCTTGCTCAGCAACTGCCATTAGTTTTTCATCGGCAGAAAAACCTGCTGGTTGCCCGGCCATTTGCCCAATTTCATAACCAAAAGCGGTAACATCCGCATCGTGATGGCGAACTTCGGTTGAAATAACAACGTCACCCAAGTTCAGAGAAGAATCAAAACCACCAGCAGAACCGGTATTAATCACAACTTCAGGCTGGTAGATTTCGAGTAATAGTGTGGTACCAACAGAAGCCGCCACTTTGCCAATACCAGACTGCAACAAAACAGCATCCACGCCATTGATTTGACCTGTGTAGAAAACACAACCCGCGCGTGTTTCTTCTTTACAGTGAGTCATTGCTTCTTTCAGGATAGCCACTTCCTGCTGCATGGCGCCGATAATACCGATTTTCATTGGACGTCTCTAAGTTAGTATTCAATTACAGCGGATTGTAGCAGGAAAGTTTTGCAGTCTCTAACCCTGTCTAGGCAATATTTTTTGGCAGTAACATTGGCATAACCTCAAGACCGTTGTGTCGGCAATGGCTTCTTTATCAGCGATCTTGAGGTTTTTGGTTTCCACAACATACCGGCTATGGCTACTTGCTGAATGTTCTTATTGCGCTAGTTTTTTCTGATTGAAGTTGATGGGATAGTGAGCTGTAAGGTATCGGCTAGCTCGTTTAACTGTGCGCCGATTTCGCTGTTATCAAATTGAATATTTTGATGTGGTTTTAGGTCTTGCAAATAAATGGTGGTAACGGGGTTTTTTGAGTCGTAGGAAGAAACGACTTGCGCAGCATTAGCACCTCTCAAGGTTTCAATCATTGCGAGCAGGAGTTGTGAGTTCTTTTCTTTAGAAACTCCAGAGAAATCAAAGGTGACGGTGGCAGCATCACTCAGCTGTTGAAGAGCGTTCTCTGTTTGCTTTTGAATATCACTAGAGGGAGTTGTGTCCATCGTGCCATAGTGTATTACGCCGTTTGAACCATTTAGCTCAGTCGAAACAACCGATACGGGGATTTGCATCGCCTTTTGAATTAACTGGGTTTGTCGTTTTTGAGTTGTTTGGTCAGAGTGTTGTCTAATACCAGCAGAAGCGGAAGCACCAGCATTTGCGGTGTTAAGTATGAGCCGAACAGTATCGGTGTTACTGCGGTCGCCACTGTCCCTGACATACAGCTGAAATTCATAGGTACCTGCCAATGTTGGATTGATGATGGACGCCTTCAACTTGTCGGCATTGAGAATACTTAACTGTTGCGGCCCAGACCGCTGAGTCCAAGAGATGGTTTCAATATCATAGACACTGGGTGATGTTGATGCCGTACCGTTTAGCGCAATGCTACTGACAGGAAGCGTGTGCGCTTGATCATTACCAGCGTTGACGGTTGGCTTCGTGAGTTTTTTTGCCTCATCGGTGTCAACACTGCATCCGACTAACGCGACCATCAAAACTGGAGCGGAAAGCTTTAACCATTTAAACATAATTCATTCCCTTTATTATTCAATGTGTTGATATTGAATGTACCGCTATTGGATTGAATTATCGTTGGTTGAAATGAGACGGTTTGTGTCTAAGTTGGACACAAACCAATTATTGTACAAATGAGGTGTTGATTACGGGGTAATTAAACCTTGATCTAACAAGTTACTGCGAAGTTCGTCCGCGCGTTCTCGGTTTACGCCAAAGTCGGAGTGGCCCGTGCGGGATTCAGAGCGTACGATCAGTTTGTCACCCTCAATTTTGACTTCTAAATCGTCGATGAACCCAAAGAAATCACTGGTGTATTCTATTCGAATGTAAGAGCCATCTTTTACTGCTGTTAGCGAGCCTGGCATTGATAGCGCCACAGATTCAATTTGCTCAATGGTGATATCGCTTGATGCCAAAGTGAAAGGCTGAAGAATAAAGTCTTCACGGTGTTCAAGGGTAGACACGCAGTTAGGGCTATCGCCGCAAGGATGAGAAGTTCTATCTGGAATGGAAACAGGTTCTTGGCTGCAAGCTGAAAGGAAAACTAAAGAGCCTAAAACGACACTGGTGGTTTTCATTGGTGAACTCTCCTTAGAATGAAAAAAGCAAAGAACAACGGCATTCTTTGCTTTTAGAGTAAGTGTTAAGTGTAATGTTGGCGAGTTAAACTTCTAAGAAATCAAGGATTCCTTCCGCGGCTTTTCTGCCTTCATCAATCGCCGTTACCACTAAATCCGATCCTCTTACGGCGTCACCGCCAGCAAAGATCTTCTTATTGGATGTTTGGTATTGAAATTCTTGATCCAACGGCGCCTTGATGCGACCCCATTGATCCAAGTCCACACCAAACGGTTCTAACCAGCTCATTTTGTGTGGTTGGAATCCAAAGGCCATGATCACCGCATCGGCGTCCAGAATGTGTTCGCTTCCCGCGACGGGCTCTGGTCGGCGACGCCCAGCACTATCGGGTTCACCTAGAGCGGTTTTCACCACTTTCACACCCACCACTTTGCCTTCTTTGTTCACTTCAATACCGAGAGGCTGAAGGTTGAACATGAAGTTAACACCTTCTTCTTTGGCATTTTTCACTTCACGACGTGAGCCCGGCATGTTGGCTTCATCGCGGCGGTATGCACACACAACGTTGCTCGCACCTTGGCGAATGGACGTGCGAACACAGTCCATCGCTGTGTCTCCGCCACCGAGAACCACTACGCGCTTGCCCGACATATCGATGTAAGGATCGGTTGTGTCCAGTTCCATCACTTTATACGTGTTAGAAATGAGGAATGGCAACGCATCATAGACGCCAGGCGCTTCTTCGTTTTCTAAGCCTGCGCGCATATTTTTATAGGTGCCCACGCCTAAGAAGACAGCATCGTAATCATCAATGAGTTCTTGAAGTTGTACATCTTTGCCAACTTCTACGTTCATTTTAAATTCGACGCCCATATCACTGAAGATACGACGACGGTTTTCCATTACCCCTTTTTCCAATTTGAAAGAAGGAATGCCAAACGTCAGTAGGCCCCCGATTTCTGGGTAGCGATCAAATACGACTGGCTTTACCCCATTTCGAACCAAAATGTCGGCGGCAGCAAGGCCTGCCGGACCCGCACCAATAATGGCGACTTTTTTGTCCGTCCATTCCACGGCAGACATGTCGGGTTTCCAGCCCATTTCGAAGGCTTTATCGGTGATGTACTTTTCGACGTTACCTATGGTGACTGCACCGAAATCGTCATTAAGCGTACAAGAACCTTCACACAGGCGATCTTGTGGACACACACGCCCACACACTTCGGGTAGGCTATTGGTTTGGTGAGACAGCTCAACCGCTTCTATGATTCTTCCTTCATTGGCAAGCTTGAGCCATTGAGGAATGTAGTTGTGAACGGGGCATTTCCACTCACAGTATGGGTTTCCGCAGTCTAAGCAGCGATCAGCCTGCGCGGTGGCTTGCTGATTGGTGAAGGGTTCGTAGATTTCTACAAACTCGATTTTACGTATCTTAAGCGGCTTTTTAGCCGGATCGACACGTTGAACATCGATAAATTGGTATACGTTCTGGCTCATGAATCTCTCCTACTTACTGTGCCTGAACACGCAACTCAGCTGCGCTGCGACTTTGGTGACCGAGCAAGGTTCTCAAGTCAGAGGCTTGTGGTTTCACAAGGTAGAACTTAGGAATCCATTCGTCGAAATTCGCCAGAATTTCCTCAGCATGTGCCGAGTTGGTTTCGTCCAAATGTTCTGATATCAACCCTCTCAAATGCTCTTGATGGATGTAGAGATCTGAGAGTGATAGAGCTTCAACCGATTCTGTGTTCACACGCCCTTTAAAGTCGTCGTTCGCATCCAGTACATAGGCAAATCCGCCTGTCATACCCGCTCCAAAGTTCACGCCTGTTGCGCCAAGAATGGCAACAACACCTCCCGTCATGTACTCACATGCGTTGTCGCCTGCGCCTTCAATGACAGCAATGGTGCCTGAGTTTCGAACGCCAAAACGCTCGCCAGCTTTACCTGCCGCAAACAGCTTCCCGCCTGTCGCACCGTACAAGCAGGTATTGCCTATTATCGTTGCTTCATTACAGCGGAACGCAGTACCTAAATGTGGCTTGATCGAGATTTTTCCGCCTGCCATGCCTTTACCGACATAGTCATTCGCATCACCAGTCAGGTAGAGTTCAACACCTCCAGCATTCCATACGCCGAAGGACTGCCCAGCGGTGCCATTTAAGTACAACTTAATGGGTTGGGTTGCCATTCCCTGATTACCATATCGCTTGGCGATTTCTCCAGACAAACGTGCGCCTACCGAGCGATCGGTATTAATCACATCGTAGTAAAAGTTAGCACTTTGCTTGGCTTCGACCGCCGCCATGGCATCAGAGATGATTTTTTGATTTAACGCAGCGTTATCAAATGGCGTATTCGGCTCAGTCCAACTGACAGGGTGCCCTTGCGGTGAGATTGGCTTTTCCAAAATTCCCGAAAGGTCGAGCTTGCTTTGTTTTGCCGTCATACCTTGAACGGCTTCAAGCAAGTCGGTGCGCCCTATTAAGTCTGTGAGTTTTTCAACGCCCAGCTCAGCCATGATTTCACGTACTTCTTCGGCAAGCCCTGTGAAGTAGTTGACAACCATATCTGGCAACCCTTTGAAATACTGCTTACGCAGGGTTTCATCCTGAGTAGCAACGCCCGTTGCACAGTTATTTAGGTGACAGATTCGGAGGAACTTACAGCCCATCGCAACCATTGGAGCGGTACCAAAGCCGAAGCTTTCTGCCCCTAAAATGGCGGCTTTCACGACGTCTAAGCCCGTTTTTAGCCCGCCATCCACTTGTAAGCGGATTTTATGGCGTAAGCTATTGGCAACTAATGCTTGCTGAGTTTCTGCAAGCCCCAGTTCCCAAGGACAACCAGCATATTTGACCGACGTTAATGGGCTGGCAGCGGTACCACCGTCGTAACCGGATATGGTAATGAGGTCGGCATACGCTTTGGCAACACCAGTGGCAATGGTGCCGACACCTGGCTCGGAAACCAATTTGACGGAAACCAATGCATTAGGGTTAACCTGTTTAAGATCGAAAATTAGCTGTGCCAAATCTTCGATAGAGTAAATATCGTGGTGAGGTGGTGGCGATATCAGTGTGACACCCTGCACCGAGTAACGCAGTTTGGCAATTTCAGCCGTGACTTTGTGACCCGGAAGCTGACCACCTTCCCCTGGTTTTGCCCCTTGAGCCACTTTGATTTGCAATACGTCCGCATTGGTCAGATAGTGCGGGGTAACGCCAAATCGACCCGATGCCACTTGTTTGATACGTGAATTACGTTCCGTACCAAAGCGACGCGGATCCTCACCGCCTTCCCCGGAGTTTGAGTAGCCGCCTAAGCGATTCATTGCCATGGCTAATGCTTCGTGTGCTTCAGGGCTGAGTGCACCAATCGACATGGCCGCTGAATCGAATCGCTTAAAGAGTTCGGTGTTTGGCTCAATTTTTTCTAGTGGCAGCGCTTTGTCTGCTTTCTTTAGTTTCAATAAGTCACGCAACATGGCGGCAGGACGTTCATTAACCTGCTTAGAAAAGGACTTATAGTCATTGGTTTCACCCGAATTGACCGCCGTTTGCAATGTGCTGACGACATCTGGGTTGTAGGCGTGAAATTCCCCACCGTGGACAAATTTCAGCAATCCACCGTGGTCGATGGGCTTGCGTTTTGCCCATGCTTTACGAGACAGATTGAACACATCTTGTTGGAAATCGCTGAATGAGGCACCTTGGATTCGGCTCGTCACCCCTTTGAAACAAAGATCGACAACATCTTGGTGTAATCCAACGGCTTCAAACAACTGAGAGCAGCGATAGGAGGCGATGGTCGAAATGCCCATTTTGGACATGATCTTGTATAGCCCTTTATTGATGCCATTGCGATAGTTCAGCATCGCTTCTCCGTAGGAGCGTTCCAGTGCACGATCATCAATGGCTTTACCTAAGGCTTCATAAGCTAGATATGGATAAACCGCAGTCGCACCAAAGCCCAGTAATACTGCGAATTGATGAGGATCGCGTGCCGTCGCCGTTTCCACAATAATATTGGCATCACAGCGTAAATTGGCATTGATCAGATGAGTTTGTACCGCACCCACTGCCATTGCAGCCGGAATCGGCAGTTTCCCTTTCTGGATATCACGATCGGATAAAACAACAAGGACGGTGCCTTGACGGACAACGGTTTCAGCTTGCTCGCACAAGTCATGGATGGCTTGCTCTAGCGACTTTTCTTTAGGATCAAAGTTAATGTCTAGAATGGTATTTCGGTAGTGTTCGTCATTCAGTTCAAGCAACTGCAACATATCGGAATACAGCAAAACTGGTGACTCAAAGGCAACTCGGTGTGCGTGACCGTCGGTTTCGCAGAACACATTCATTTCCTGACCCACGCTGGTGGCCAATGACATGACGTGTTTTTCACGAAGTGGATCAATCGGTGGGTTGGTGACCTGTGCAAACTTTTGACGGAAGTAATCCGTTACCAAGCGCTCCTTGGAAGATAAAACAGCCATTGGGGTGTCGTCGCCCATTGAGCCGACGGCTTCTTGCCCCATATCGCCCAGTACACGAAGGACTTGATCGACTTCTTCATTGCTCATTGCAAATTGCTTTTGATAAGTCTTGAGTTCATCGTTATCAAAATTACGTTGACCCACTTCATCGTCTTTTAACTCTGCAAAGGGAGTTAAGCGATGAACGTTGTTTTCCATCCATTCACGATAAGGGTGACGGCTCTTTAGGTCGCTGTCGATCTCAGACGATTGCCAAAGTTTCCCTTTCCGAGTGTCGATAACCAGAAGTTCACCGGGACCAACACGTCCTTTTTCAGAGACTTCATCTGGCGTGTAATCCCATATACCCACTTCTGAAGCGAGCGTAATCAGGTTGTCTTTTGTGATGACATATCGGGCTGGGCGCAAACCATTTCTATCTAAGTTACAGGCAGCGTAACGACCGTCCGATAAAACGATCCCTGCTGGCCCATCCCAAGGCTCCATATGTTTTGAGTTAAAGTCATAAAACGCACGTAGATCTGGGTCCATGTCTGGGTGATTTTGCCACGCAGGTGGAACCAGCATACGCATGGCACGGAACACATCCATACCACCCGCTAAGAACAAGTCCAACATGTTATCTAAGCTGGATGAATCAGAACCCGTTTCATTCACAAATGGCGCGGCACTTTGTAAGTCTGGTAGCAGTGGCGACGAGAACTTGTAAGCACGTGCTCTAGCCCATTGACGGTTACCTTCAATCGTATTGATTTCACCGTTGTGCGCTAAATAGCGGAATGGTTGAGCCAGTGGCCAGCGCGGTTGTGTGTTGGTGGAGAAACGTTGGTGGAACAAGCAAATCGCCGATTCCATACGCAGATCTGCCAAGTCCAAATAGAATCGTGGTAGATCCGCAGGCATGCACAGCCCTTTGTACACGATGACCTGAGTCGATAGGCTACAAATATAAAAATTGTCATCGTCTTGAATTTGTTTTTCAATGCGTCGACGAGCAATATACAAGCGACGTTCAATATCGCGTTCTCGCCAACCTGCTGGGGCTGAGATAAACACTTGCTCGATGTTAGGAACGGACGCATTAGCGATCGGACCTAAAACATCGGTGTTGATGGGAACATCACGCCAACCAACGACAGTGAGTGTTTCTCTTGCTAACTCTTCGTTAATTAAACGTTTGGCTTCTTTTGCTTTTTCTGGGTCTTGGCTAAAGAAAACCATGCCAACCGCATACTGCTTGCCTAGGTTCCAACCTTGTTCTTGGGCGATAATGCGCAGATAAGTATCTGGCTTTTGAAGTAGTAATCCGCAGCCATCACCCGTTTTACCGTCGGCGGCAATACCACCACGGTGAGTCATTCTGTCGAGTGCTGAAATAGCAGTGCGGACGAGTTTGTGACTCGGCTGACCTTCCATATGGGCGATCAAACCGAATCCACAGTTGTCTTTTTCAAGACGAGGATCGTAAAGAGCCATTGCAATTCTCCCTTTGCTTCCTACCTTCCTGGTAAGGGAATTGTGTAACTTATATTTTTATAGTTATGTGGAGTGGCGTAATAATTATAGTTGCCAAACTCTCTATTTTCTTAACATTGCGGTGTCATTTTGTTATCACCAGCTTCACAACCTATAGCTAATGATAGAAAACGTCAAGTTATTGGATATTTGTCGGTATAACTAAGGAAATTTGGTGATTTGCCTCGTTTATTTGTCATGTAAACAATGAGTTAGAATGATGTTTTTAACATTTTATTCACAATTGAAGGCAAAAAAATGCCAGCAACAAATGTTGCTGGCAAAGTTCAGGAAGGAGTTGGCAAAGCAACGTATCGCTTTGCCTATTTTTATACTGAAAGCATCAGCGAATCGGCTTTTGCTTCTAAATTGGTGTTGCCCATTAAATGTTCATCAATAGCGCGAGCAGATTCGCGCCCTTCATTGATACAACGAACCACTAATGACTGCCCAGTACGCATATCACCTGCAGCAAATACACCTTTTTGGTTCGTTTGGAAATCTTGAGTAGCAACGTTACCACGCTCATCAAGCTTGATATCCAATTGCGCAAGAATACCGGTTGGTTCTGGGTGCAAGAAACCCATGGCCAAGAAAGCCAAATCACATGGAATCACGCGTTCACTACCAGCAACTTCATCAAATGATGGGCGCTCACCAGGTTTGGCGTCCTGCCATACGATATCGGCAATGCGTAAACCTGTTACTTGACCTTCATCGTCACCGACAAATTCTTTGGTCAGGATATTCCAGTGGCGGTCACAGCCTTCTTCATGAGATGTCGAAGTACGCATGATCATCGGGTATTGAGGCCATGGCATGTTTACAGGGCGCTTCTCTGGTGGAATCGGCATGATTTCAACCTGAGTGATGCTCGCCGCTTTGTGACGGTTAGAAGTTCCCACACAGTCAGAACCTGTATCACCACCACCTATCACGACAACGTTTTTGCCTTTAGCGTGAATTTCTTTGGTTTTCAGATCCATGTCGTTTGCACGGCGGTTGTTCTGACCTAAGAACTCCATCGCAAAGTGCACGCCTTTCAGTTCACGACCCGGTACTGGCAAATCGCGTGGCACAGTAGAACCACCCGTTAGCAATACCACATCGAAGTCTTGACGAAGTTGCACTGCGTTGATGTCGACACCGATGTGCGCGTTTACAACAAACTTGATGCCCGCTTTTTCCATTAAATCGATTTTACGATCAATAACAGACATGCTGAGTTTGAAGTCAGGAATACCAAAGCGCAGTAAGCCACCCACTTTTTCATCACGTTCGAATACCGTGACTAAGTGACCCGCACTGTTTAGCTGTTCTGCAGCAGATAGACCAGCAGGACCACTGCCGATGATTGCCACAGTTTTACCCGTACGTGAACGCGGTGTTTTCGGTTTGGCATAACCTTCCCGATACGCTGTTTCAACGATGGTTTTCTCGATGTTACAGATGGTGATTGGATCTTGGTTAATACCCAATACACACGAGCTCTCACAAGGAGCAGGGCATACGCGGCCGGTAAATTCTGGGAAATTGTTGGTGGAACTTAGAATGTTCCACGCTTCTTCCCAGCTGTCGCGAAAGACCGCATCATTGAATTCAGGAATGATGTTGCCAATAGGGCAGCCGTTATGACAAAACGGCACACCACAATCCATACAGCGAGAAGCTTGAGTATTGATTTTGGTTCCGAACTCTTCGTTCAGCACAAACTCTTTGTTGTTTTCAATTCGAACGCTTGGATCGAGCTTTCTTGGAAGCTCACGACCATGCTCTAAAAATCCAGTAGGCTTACCCATTATACTGCCTCCACTTCTTCTTTCTGTTCTGCTTCCGCTTTACGCTTTTGAAGTACCGCTTTGTAATCGCGCGGCATAACTTTCACCATAGTGGTTAAGCTTGCTTCAAAGTTATCAAGGAAAGACTGAGCAACTTCACTTCCTGTGAATTCAACGTGCTTGGTCAGCATGTTGAGTAGCAGGTCTTTGTCTTCTTGTTCAATTGGGTCCAAATCGACCAGTTCAGCATTCAGCTTGGTTTCGAAATCACCTGCTGTATCCCAAACGTAAGCGACACCGCCGCTCATGCCTGCCGCGAAGTTACGACCTGTAGAGCCAAGAATAACGGCTGTACCACCTGTCATGTATTCACAACCGTGGTCACCTACACCTTCAACGACTACCTTGGCACCAGAGTTACGAACACAGAAACGTTCACCTGCTAGACCACGAATGTAGGATTCACCGGAGGTTGCACCGTAGAAACATACGTTACCTACAACGATGTTGTCTTCCGCGACAATGCTGGATTTTGAATCTGGATAAAGGACTAACGTACCGCCAGATAAGCCTTTACCCCAGTAATCGTTCGCATCACCTTCCACTTCGAATTTCACACCCTTCGCAAGGAATGCGCCAAACGACTGACCGGCACTACCGTTGAACTTAACGTTCATTGGCTGAGGTAACCCTTGGTCTTTGTAGACTTTGGATATTTCATTGGAAAGCATGGTGCCTGCACTGCGATCGGTGTTGATGATAGGCAGTGTTGCACTGACTGGTTCACCGAATTCTAAAGCTGGCTGTGCCAGTTTAATTAGCTGGCGATCCAGTACTTCTTCCAAGTTGTGGTTTTGCTCTTTCTGGTTGTAAACACCGTCTTCTTCGCGCGCTTGCTCAATGTGCAAGACAGGAGAAAGGTCTAGGTTTTTGTATTTCCAGTGAGCGATGTTTTCACGTACTTTCAATTTGTGAGACTGACCTACCATTTCAGCGATAGAGCGGAAACCAAGTTCAGCCATAATCTCACGTAAGCCTTCTGCCATGTATTGGAAGAAAGTCACGACGTCTTCTACGCGACCATCAAAGCGCTCACGTAGCGTTTTGTTTTGTGTTGCGATACCAACTGGGCAAGTGTTCTTATGACACTTACGCATCATGATACAACCTTCTACAACAAGAGCGGCTGTCGCCACGCCCCATTCTTCAGCGCCGAGAAGTGTCGCCATGGCTAAATCACGAGGGGTTTTCATCTGGCCATCAGACTGAACCACGATGCGGTTACGCAAACCATTCTTAAGAAGGGTTTGGTGCGTTTCTGCCAAGCCCAATTCCCACGGTAGACCTGTGTGACGAATTGAAGACATCGGTGAAGCACCTGTACCACCATCGAATCCGGCAATGAGAACGACATCAGCTTTGGCTTTAGCAACACCAGAGGCAATCGTCCCCACACCTGCTTCAGAAACCAGCTTAACGTTCACGCGACCTTTTCGGTTGGCGTTTTTCAGATCGTAAATGAGCTGTGCCAAATCTTCGATAGAGTAGATATCGTGGTGTGGTGGTGGTGAAATTAGACCAACTCCTGGAGTAGAGTGGCGAGTAGCACCAATCCAATCATCGACTTTGTCACCAGGGAGTTGTCCACCTTCACCAGGCTTCGCACCTTGCGCCATCTTGATTTGGATTTCGTCAGCGTTAGTTAAGTAGTATGACGTTACACCGAAACGACCCGATGCCACCTGCTTGATAGCAGAGCGTTCCCAGTCGCCATTTTTCTTACGCTCGAAACGCGCAGGATCTTCACCACCTTCACCGGAGTTCGATTTCGCACCAATGCGGTTCATCGCTACGGCTAGTGTGGAGTGCGCTTCGTATGAGATAGAACCGAAAGACATCGCACCTGTCGCAAAGCGTTTTAGGATACTTTCGATAGACTCTACTTCTTCCAGAGGAATCGATCCTGCTGGGTTTTTAATGAAGTCTAGCTGGCTACGCAGTGTTGCTGCGTCATCGCCTTGGTCATCGACCGCTTTCGCGTATTGTTTGAACTGGTCAAAATCTTTGTTTCGTGTCGATTGCTGAAGCAAAGAGATGGTCTCAGGGTTGAACAGGTGCTTTTCACCACGCTGTTTCCACTGATAAACCCCACCTACGTCCAGTACTTGCACTGGGATCTCACGTGTTGGGTAACCTACGCGGTGACGAACCAATACTTCTTTGGCAATGTCATCGATAGTTAAACCTTCGATACGTGTAACCGTACCTGTGAAGTATTTTTCTACGACAGATTTGCTAATCCCCAGCGCTTCGAAGATTTGTGCGCCGTGGTATGACTGCAATGTAGAGATACCCATCTTAGAGAAGATCTTGAGCAAGCCACCATTGACGCCTTTGCGGTAGTTTTCGAATAAAACATCCGAAGGCGTTTCAGGATCAAGCTTACGCTTCTTCTGAAGGTCAACAATGGTTTCTGTTACCAAGTATGGGTTTACGGCATTTGCACCGTAGCCACATAGGGTTGCAAAGTGGTGTGTTTCACGCGCATCACCTGTTTCTACCACGATGTCACACTTCGCACGTAACCCTTTACGGATTAAGTGGTGGTGAACAGCACCAACGGCCAGCATTGCTGGGATAGCTGCGTGGTTAGAGTTAACAGCACGGTCAGTCAGTAGGATGATCGAGTAGCCATCAATTACGGCATCTTCTGCGTATTGGCAAATGCGCTTCAATGCTCGCTCAAGCTTGCCTTCTTCTTCGCTTGCTCTGAATACGATGTCGAGTGTTTTAGCTTGTAAGTGCTCATTATCGATAGCACGCAGTTTTTCAAGCTCGGCATTCGACAGAACAGGGGATTCCAGTTCTACTTTCTGACAGTGCTCAGGGGTTTCTGCTAGCAGGTTTTGGTCTTTACCTAGGTAGGTATTCAAAGACATCACCATACGTTCACGGATTGGATCGATTGGTGGGTTTGTTACCTGAGCAAAAAGCTGCTTAAAGTAGTTAGATAAGTGCTGCGATTGATGTGATAGCACAGCCAGCGGCCAGTCGGCACCCATAGCACTCAGCGGTTCTTTACCGTCTTTTGCCATCGGTACGATGATTTCGTTGACTTCTTCTGAGCTCACTCCAAACGCTTGTTGATGATGCATCAAGCGCTCTGAACTTGGCTGGTGGTGTTTGTTCCCCGCTTCTGGTAGTCCTTTTAGGCTCAGAAGGTTGTCTTCCACCCACTGCTCATAAGGCTGTGCATTGGCAATGCCATCTTTCACTTCTTCATCAGAAATGATGCGACCTTGTTCTAGATCGGCAACGAAGATACGACCAGGTTGTAAGCGACCACGGAATTCGACGTTCTCTGGTTCGATTTCAACCACACCAGATTCTGATGCCATGACTAGGAAGTCGTCTTTGGTTACTGTGTAGCGCGAAGGACGTAAGCCG
The DNA here is from genome assembly GCF_002933855.1 of Vibrio penaeicida. Classification (GTDB taxonomy): domain Bacteria; phylum Pseudomonadota; class Gammaproteobacteria; order Enterobacterales; family Vibrionaceae; genus Vibrio; species Vibrio penaeicida_A. Next base: position 7,426 of record NZ_BFAQ01000028.1, on the reverse strand, counting down.
TTACGGTCAAGTGTTGCACCAACTTGGACACCATCGGTGAAACAAACGGAAGCCGGACCATCCCAAGGTTCCATGATATTGGCATGGTACTGGTAAAACGCGCGGCGCGTTGGGTCCATATTTTTGTTTTCTTGCCAAGCTTCTGGGATCATCATCATAAGAGCATGAGGCAAGCTACGACCAGAAAGAACTAGGAGCTCAAGCGCCATATCAAAGTTAGATGAATCTGAGCTACCTTCTTGACAGATAGGCAGCAGCATGTCGATTTCTGCCTGAGTAAACAGGTCAGATTCCAAAATGGCTTCACGCGCTTTCATCCAGTTAAGGTTGCCACGAACGGTGTTGATCTCACCATTGTGTGCAATGTAACGGAAAGGTTGAGCCAGTCGCCATCTTGGGAAAGTATTGGTAGAGAAGCGAGAGTGTACCAATGCCAGCGCAGTAACCATTGTTGGGTTTTGCAGATCCAAGAAGTACTGAGGTACCTGTTCTGTGGTTAGCTGTCCTTTGTAGACAATGGTTTTGTACGACATGGAGTTGATGTAAAAATCATCTCCAATGTTCGACACACTTTCTAGGCAGACACGAACGGTGTAGTTTCTTAGAACATAAAGCTTACGCTCTAGTTCTTCTGGCGTAGTGCCTGGGCCGCCAGTAACAAAGACGTGCTCAAACTGAGGTTCAGTGCTAAGAGGATCGGCACCAATCATGGAGTTATCGACAGGGAGAATACGGTAACCTAGAACTTCAAGATCTAAGCGCTTTGCATTACGTTCAAGGATATCTCGGCATTGTGCACGTTTGTGCTCATCTTTAGGGAAGAGGACAACACCCGCACCGTATTTTTCAAACGAAGGCAATTTAATGCCAAGCTTAACCGTTTCTTCCAACAGGAATTCGTGTGGCTTCTGCAGTAAAATACCAGCACCGTCACCCGAACACGGATCACAACCCTGACCGCCGCGGTGTTCCATGCGAGCAAGCATATCAAGCGCCTGCGTCACTACATCATGAGATTTACGGTTTTTTAGGTGAGCAACAAAACCGATACCACAAGCGTCGTGCTCCAATTCAGGAGTGTACAGACCTTGTGTCTTTTGCTCTCTATCTACCATAGATACTTCCTTCCAGTTTATTACGGGCACGGGTTACTCGCGTAAACGCACCAGTTCCTTTTAATTATGAAATCGAAACCATCTATGTTGATGGCCTGAATCCTTTCTGTTCTTCGCGGAAATATAATTAGCGAAGATAACTAATCCTTGGTGATATCCATTATGGTTTGCCTGATTTGTAGGCATTTGTGTTGGAGGGAATGGATATCTTCCGATTTATTCGCGCTCTTTTATTGGCCGACATTGCTCAAAAAAACGTGATTTGTGTAACTATCCTACATTTTTGTAATAGTAAATTCCATCCAAACTTAACGCAGAATGTGTGTTTTTTCAGCTGATTTATGCAGTTTTCGGTTAACAAAACGATAACATCTGCAAAAAATCCTGTATTTTCTGCATCTTTATTGATTTTTGTTCGTAATTCATCTTTTTCGTGCTTCTACAATTTGGTGATAATTTTCGGTGATATGTAATTAAATTACATAAATGAGAATGATTCTCGTTTGATGTTTTTTCGTTCATATGACACAGGTTTTTCGATCTTAAAGAAGATTCTTTTGTAGAGGTATTAACTAATAGCCATGAAACAATTGCACGAGTCGGTCAATACGTTGGGGCAAGATCTACAGCGGAGATATAGTGAGAAAGTTCATAAACTGACATTGCATGGTGGTTTTAATTGCCCAAACCGAGATGGAACGATTGGTCGAGGAGGCTGCACTTTTTGCAATGTGGCTTCGTTTGCAGATGAGCAAGCTCAAGTTAAGAGCATCAAAGAGCAACTCGCAGACAGAGCGGGTGAAATAAGCCGCGCTAAAAAGTACTTGGCCTATTTCCAAGCGTACACCAGCACGTATGCTGAAGTACAAGTGTTACGCAGTATGTATGAAGAGGCGCTGGAACAAGCGGATATTGTGGGTTTGTGTGTGGGAACCCGACCGGACTGCGTACCAGATGCCGTGCTGGAATTATTAACCGAATACTTGAGTAAAGGCTATGAAATCTGGCTGGAACTTGGATTGCAGACGGCAAACAACAACACGCTGAAACGGATAAACCGAGGGCATGATTTTGAGTGCTACTCGCGTATTACTCAAAAAGCACGTCAGCTGGGTATCAAAGTGTGTACTCATCTTATTGTCGGGCTGCCAGGAGAAGGTCAATCGGATTGCATAGAGACCATTGAAAAAGTTGTCGATGTGGGCACAGACGGTATTAAGCTTCACCCTCTGCATATTGTAGACGGAAGTATCATGGCTAAAAGTTGGCAGGCTGGAAGGCTTGCAGCGCCAGAACTTGAATGGTACGTGGATATTGCGTCTGAGATGATTCGCCGTACACCACCTGAGGTTGTCTACCATAGAGTGTCAGCAACCGCGAGAAGGCCAACTTTACTGGCTCCGATGTGGTGTGAACAGCGCTGGCTGGCGATGACTGAAATTGGGCACAATCTGGATAAACTAGGCGCACAAGGAAGTTTACTTAACCAACCTTATGAATTTGTTGATCCCAAACGGTTAGTTGAATAATTCATTTAAGCGCTCATTCCCCTATTTGTGTACAATCTGGACGGGCAATCAAGAGCGACGATCACGATGGAAGAATTTATTCACTGGCTTTGGGATAACACCCACGGGTTTGGTATCGATATTTTCGCGATATTGGTGGGATCCAGCCTGGCAATTGGTGCGAAGTTGTATTTTCAAAGGCAACTCAATGAGCTGATTCAAAGTACCCCAACGGCCATGATTGCCATCGACGCACATAGTGGCAAGCTACTTGATGCGAATACGGAAGCTCTTCAACTTTTGGCCATTAGGCGAGTAGGGGAGCAATACCTTTTCCCTAATTCGGTTTCCTCAACCGATTTGCTCCATCTATTGAATGACGCGTTTGATGACCAGCGCAAGAATCTATCCTATCGATTTTCTGTTTCACAACATCATGAAGTGAACACCACCTTATCGGGACGAAAAACAGCTTATTTAGGGAAGAAAGCTTGGATTTTGTACTTAACACCTTATCAATCGACCGAAAGTGAGCTTGATGAAAAGCAGCAAGATTTGCTGATTTCAAAGCGGGTCTTGGATTCCATCTCGCAGCCAGTTTTTTATACAGATAAAAATGGGGAGCTGATCGGGAACAATAGAGCGTTCGATCTTTTTTGGAAAGGAAGGTCAAGTGAAGGCACTAAAAGTGCGAAACAGCTGAGCCAGCAAAAGCACGGTCAGCAGCGCTGGACAACGTCTTCAGATGGGCATGCCTGCCTGTTAGAGACTCATATAAAAATGCTAACCGATGAAAACGGCGATGTGATAGGCAGTATCGGTATTAGTCTTGATGTGACCGACTGGCATAACAGCCAGCAAATATTGCGCGATGAAATGGAGCGCAGTAAAGACACTGAAATTGCCCTCGCACAGCGTGACACGATATTGCAATCGATATTAGAAGCCAGCCCCGATCCGATTGGTTTATTCAACCAAAATCGAATTTATGAAGCCTGTAATCAGCCTTATGTTGAAGCTCTTGGGGTCGCAACACCTAATGATTTGATTGGCAAGCGAGTGGAAGAGGTCGTTTCTCGCAAAGCTTACATGCGCTACAAAGACAGCGACGACAGAGTAATGCAGGAAGGTACATCACTACGCTATATCGATCGCATCGAACACAGTAATGGTGATGTTACATGGTACGACGTAGTTAAAGCGCCCTATCGGAACCCAGCATCGGGTACAAACGGTGTTCTGGTCATGGCGCGAGATGTATCAGAACGATTTATAGTGGAAGAGCAACTAGAAAAGGCGAATCGCGAACTGGAAAAACTGAGCTTCATTGACGGTCTAACAAAAGTAGCGAACCGCCGACGTTTCGATGAACAACTAGAGCTGCTATGGCGTTTACACGTTCGTCAGCACAAGCCTCTGACCGTCATGTTGTGCGACGTAGACCATTTTAAAGACTATAACGACAACTATGGTCATCAAAAGGGCGACTCTGCTTTAATTGCCCTAGCTTCTACTTTCGAAAAGGTACTCTCTCGATCTTCTGACTGTGTTGCGCGATATGGTGGAGAAGAATTTGCATTTATTCTGCCAGACACAACTTCGGAAGGGGCGAAGCGAGTTGCAGAAAACATTCATCACTACGTTCATGAATTGAATATTGTTCATGAACACTCCAGTGTAGCGGATCGCATTACTTTAAGTATCGGCATCGTGTCATACATTCCAGCGATATCAGAAGTACCTAGTCAATTGGTGGCTATGGCAGACCAAGCGTTATACAAAGCCAAGCAGAAGGGGCGAAATCAGTCTCAATTTGTTTGAATTCATTGTTTTAGCGTGGATGTGAAGCATCAATAAGAATCTTTTTTTGGCTGTCGTTACAATACAAGCTTCTGTCACGCTGCCACTCTCATTTTATACGGAGCTTTCATGAAGCCGATGAAAAACTTGGCGCAATACTATGTCGACTTATTGGTCAAATTAGGGATTGTGCGTTTCTCTATTCTTTTGGCATTAGCCCTAGTTGCTCTCGCGGTATTTGTTCAGGTAGGAATTACACTTGCCCTTCAAGGCACCGTCGATAATATCGATATTGTTCGCTCCGTTTTTTTTGGCTTGGTGATCACACCATGGGCGGTCTATTTCCTTTCTGTGGTGGTGGATCAATTGGAAGAGTCTCGGCAGCGCCTTTCCAAGCTAGTATCCAAACTCAAAGATATGCGTTCGCGCGATCAGGAGCTGAATCAACAGCTTCAAGAAAACATCTTGCAGCTCAACCTAGAAATAGAAGAAAGACAAAAAGTCGAAGTCGCACGCGAGCAATTGCTCACCGATATGGAAAATGAAGTCTTCCAAAGAGAAAAAGCGCAAGTGGAATTGGCTGAAAGAACCGCGTTACTTCGCTCCTTTATTGATGCGTCTCCCGACTTGATTTACTACCGCAACGCCAAAGGGGAGTTCTCTGGTTGTAACCGTGCAATGGAAGATCTAACAGGTAAGCGCGAACACGATCTGGTTGGTTTGACACCTTGGGACGTATACAGCAAGGAAGTCGCACAGCAAGTTGTGGAAACCGACGAGCAAGTTTTTTCGCACAACAACTCACTCACTTACGAGCAGTGGCTGGAATACCCCGATGGCAAAAAAGCGTATTTTGAATTGCGAAAGGTGCCGTTTTACAGCAAAGAGGGCAAACACCTCGGCTTGGTTGGATTTGGTCGTGATATCACTGAGCGGAAAAAATACCAAGATGCGTTAGAAAAAGCGAGTCAGGACAAAACCACGTTTATTTCGACAATAAGCCATGAACTGCGTACCCCATTGAACGGTATTGTTGGTTTAAGTCGAATGTTACTGGATACCAAGCTATCTCAAGAGCAGCGCCAATACATGCAAACCATCAATGTATCTGCAGTCAGTTTAGGCAACATATTCAATGACATCATTGATATGGATAAATTTGATCGTCGCAAATTGGAGCTGTTCCCTAAACCTTTGGACTTTACCGAATTCGTTTTAGAAATTGAAAGCCTGTCGAGCCTGATGGCAGAACAGAAAGGGCTTCGTTTCGATTTAGAAAGGTTAACGGATTTACCATCGGGCATTGATGTGGATGCCACTCGCCTTCGCCAAGTACTGTGGAACTTAATCAGCAACGCCATGAAATTCACGAAAGAAGGCGGCGTGGTGATGAGTGTGAGTGCAGAAACATTCACTGATCAGGCTGATATTGTTATCGAAATCGAAGATACAGGTATAGGCATTCCTGAAGCGGAACTAGAGAAAATATTTGCGATGTATTACCAAGTGAAATCGGGCAAAGACAACTTACACGCTGTTGGAACAGGCATTGGCTTAGCGGTATCTCATCAACTAATTAACATGATGGGAGGCGATATTGTTGCATCAAGTGAAGAAGGGTTTGGAAGCACCTTTACCGTTACGTTAAAAGCACCGTTAGTCGAGATAGACCCTCAAGAGTCAGTTGTTGCGCCAAGTCCCGACCGCCATTTACGAATCTTCATGGTCGAAGATATCGAGCTGAATGTTACCGTCGCTCGTTCATTACTTGAAAGCCTTGGACACAGCGTAGAAGTCGCGATGACGGGTGAAGAAGCGATCGCTATGTTTAAGCCAAGCGACTTCGATTTGGTTTTGTTGGACATTCAACTACCGGACATGACTGGGTTTGATGTCGCGGCATACTTCAGAGATCATTATGAACGACTTCCTCCACTCGTTGCTCTCACGGCCAACGTGTTGAAGGATAAAGATGAGTATTTCCAAAATGGAATGGATGAAGTGATCAGCAAACCATTGTCAGTGAAAGGCATCAAAAAAGCGCTGTCACTTTCTGATTTTTCTTCCAGTAATGTTGAAAGCGAATGTAAAGAAGAACAAGAAGTTAGTGCCTCTGCTGAAACACAGATAACGAATCAAATCTTAGACCTGGAAATGCTAGAATCCTACGTTGGGATAGTGGGGACAGGTCCAGTATTTGACAGCATTAAATTGTTTGAAGATATGATGCCTAGCTACATGGATGTATTGGATTCCAATATGACGGCGAAGGATCAGGCTGGCATTGTATCTGAAGCACATAAAATCAAAGGAGCGGCGGGCTCCATTGGTTTAAAGCACATTCAAGGTGTGGCACAAAAAGCACAATCACCAGAGCTGGCAGCATGGTGGGAAAATATACACGATTGGGTAGAAGAGATTCGCAATGGTTATCAACCTGATATCAATATTCTTAAAGCGTGGTTAGAAAACGAAAAAGGAAAATAAAATGAAAAAGCTTGCCTTAATGGCGGTATTGGCTGTGGCTGGGTGTGCACAACAAGATAGAGATGCTAATCAAGTGCCTTGGGATAAAAGCACAGCGCAAGAGAGCATCGCTGGTGCAACTGTGCGAATGACGGTGAACCTCTGGTTAAACAAAATGCCTGGTATTGATGGTGAACAAGGGCTATTACTTCACGGTTCTCTTTATTTAGAAGGACGTGAAGATTTACCAGCGGATTTGGATGCTAGTGCTCTGATCATAAAACAGGGCGACTTAATACAATGGGTCGCTTTGGAAAGCATTGACGTACGTAACCATAGCGGCAATCGTTGGGAAGTTGCATTTAGCACAGATATGCCATTGAGTGAAGCTGATGATGTGGATGTCGGATTGCAACTGGCTGATACAGAAAACACGTACTGGCTAACGCAAGAAAAAGTGAAAGTGGACAGCGTTTACTAAGAGATAGAACGTGCATACAAAAAAAGCCGATGGAATTTGAACTGACCCCATAAAGT
>NZ_BFAQ01000027.1:23258-145042 GCF_002933855.1 Vibrio penaeicida | reverse complement strand
CATTTATGATGTAAGCAAGTACAATATGGAAAGAGTCACAAATATTAAAGATGAAAATTTTCAGGAAAACGCCTCATTAACTGGTTCTTTGTTAGTACGTAGCTCTCAAGCGGTTGGAAACCTATTTAATTTATTTACATTTTATGGTGCTCAGTTAGTAGGCGCTATAGTCGGAGCAATTTTAATTTCTAATTTTGTTTCAGATTTTTTTTTGGTTGTTTTTTTATTTTGGTCTTTTATTACTTCTTATATGGCAACAAGGCCACTAAGAAAAATAAAGAAGGGGTCTGAGAACTTAGCTAAAAGGACGGCTAATTTTCAGCAGTTAATAATAAGGATATTAAATAGCTATAATTTATTAAAATATCAGAGGCGATTCTCTGAATTAATTGATAAATATAATCGTTCATTATCACGTTGGAGTCATATAGGTTCTTTTCTTAGGTATAGACACTTTAAAAATGCACTAATAATATTTTTCATGAAGTCGTTTTTGATTTTGTTTACTATTTTTCTTTACTTTTTGAACTCAGATAAGTTTGAGGTTAGCGTAGCTCTCATGTTGCTTTTAGTTATCATTACTTTATCTAGAACAATTGAAGAGTTTAGTGCAAGGCTTTTTGAGCTCACAGTTAATATAGGTGAGGTTGTAACATTCGAAAAAATTATAAATGAATCAGAGGAAGAAAATTCATCTTTCAAAGAGAACCTGTCAATAATAAACTTAGAATCGATTGAAGTTAGTGATCTTTATCTAAAGAGAGGTGAGTTTAAGATAATAAATGACTTAAGTTTTGAAGCAAAAAAAGGAATGCTGCTTGCTGTGATAGGTGAATCCGGAGCTGGAAAAACAAGCTTGTTAAAGTTCTTAGTTGGAATGCATGAAGCTTGTAATGCTAAAGTTTTCTATAACGGTAATTTGATCACCAATGAAAATAAACATTTTCTTTCAAGAATATTTCATTACACAGATCTAACTAGGATTAACTTGGGACAATCCTTGAATTCAGACTTTAGAGATCTTGCTGGTTGTAGAAATATGAGTGAGTTTGAGAGCCAAGAAAAAAGCCTTCACTTAGAAAAATTACCGAACAACTGGAAAACTAGTATGAATTTACAGTTAAGTAAAGGTCAATTTGCTAGAGTTGAATTGATGTTAGCGATGTCAACTGGTAAAAGTTTATTGTTGGATGAGCCTACATCAGCCCTTGATGATGAAGTTTGTGGGGACGTTATGACCGCGCTAAGAAATTATGGTCAGCTTGTGATATTTAGTACTCATGATAAGCGAGCAATATCTAAAGCAGACATTGTAATCAACCTATTAGGTGATGGAAATCATGAAGTGAGTTATAGTAGCTAAGATACAAATTTATGCAAAAATGCCCTGCAAGCGGGAAACCATGCAGGGCACAAAGGCAGCTTATAAAATTATTTCAAATTCAGGCTATAGGAAATAAGCAGTTTTACGTCATTACGGTCTTGCTTATGCACAACATCGCTACCGCGGAACATGCCGTGGAATAGACGAACATTAAGCCCTTTCAAACCACCATCCAAAAACTTGTACCCAAGGTTCCAATCTACCGAATGCATAGTGCCATCGTATTCTTTCTCAACTTTGCTTGAGCGAACGTTAGTACCGTAGTTTGCGCCAAGACCTGCGGTTAAGCCGGCAACACCAAAGTCAGCGAAGTTGTAGTTCACAGCAATTTTCGCGGCTTTTGTGCCATCAACGTTATAGTCTTCTAGCTGAGAAGTGGTTTGTTGGAAATTGCGGTTGTCGGAGTTTGCCCAAGGCGTTAGGCGGAAGTTATAACCAACCTCTTGGCCTTTCGTGTCGGTGGCGCTTAAACCAGCAATCCAGGTGAAGTTGCCGCTTTTGATGTTCGCGCCCAAGCCAATGTAACTTTGGGCTTCCTGATCTTTCAACCCAGTCAGCTCGGATTCTGCGTGAATACTGCCGTGATAAAAGCCGGTTAGGTTGACTTTTGCGTCACCCATGTCGAAGCCGTATTTACCCAAAACTTGCCAGTTAGTACGGTAGTCTTTACCTTCACCGTAGCCTAAATCAATCTGACCACCATCAAACTTATAAATGCCACCGACTGTGTGAATGTAGTCGATGATCTTGCCTTGTTTGCTACCTGGGTGCTGGTTTTGGTGCCAAGTTGTCGTCATATCGTGGAAGTTTTTACGCCAGTCATTTTTGAACTTGTCCGCGATGGCGTAACCGACAACGAAATCACCAAAGTGCGCTTTGGCTTCTAGGCCGCGGTAAGAGTGTGGGTTTAATCCCCAGCTCGAACGGATGGTACCGATATTGATTCGGGTATAACCACCGCGCAATGCAAGACCGGTTTTGTCGTCGCCAAATTTGGCTTTAAGCGAGGCTACCGGAACAGCAACGTAAGATTTTTCGCACGCTTTGCCATCGTAAGATGGGTTGTTTTCACAGGTGTGATCGTAGTAAAGAATTTCGGATTGACCCGTTGTGTCGCCTAACTGCAAGTTGGTGTTCGCCCAAATATCGATGCCAACCGTATCTTTGAAATACCCAGAGCGGTAATCCCAAGCCAGTTGCAGGGTTTGATTTTCAATATTCGGAACGTACTCACCGTTGTCGTCTTTTTGCTGACGATCTCGGATGTATAAGAAAGAGTGCAGCTTGGATGAAGAGTCTTCATAAAAGGCTTGTTTTGCTTCATCGGCAAGGTTCAGTGCCGCAGCACTTTGGTTGAGTACATCATTTGGATCATTGTCATTTGCGTGTACAGGAAGTGCCACCATTGCAACCAAAATGGAGGTACTGAGTAGGGAAAGTGGAGCTTTGTTTATCGTGTTCATAACCATATCCATCAGTTATTGATTAGTCTGTGAATAATCACATTAATAATGTTATAAAAACGATGGTTTTTTAAAATAGAAACGATGTTTTAAATATATAAAATAAGGCTTGGATCATAGTTAAGTGCTGAGATTAGAAGCCGATCACAATCTGAATGTGGCGAGGAGAAAGGAAAGATGCAAACACTTAAATGTTTGATTAGTAAGTCGAATATAGGGTTTTCATTCGAAGTGCAATGTGGCTTTTCTTGCGTGACATCACTTTTTTCTCAAAGTGGCATTGAACGTTTTTCTGTGACATCTATCAATAAAGGTCGCCAATTTACTCGAAAATCTCCAATTAAGCAGCGGCAATGTAGAGAAAGTAGTTTCGTACTTAGGCTTATTTTTAATCAATTCCCTCTTCTAAGAATTGAGTGTAAGTTACTAGGTCTACAGACCCTATTATATTAATAAAAACTGACTGACTAGAATGAACCAAGTGAAAAACACTTCGACCGATGAATCCCGTGGAATACTGGCATCTATACTGGCGTCCATTGGGTTTGCCATGTTGCCCGCTTATGTGACTTTTCAGCCAGAGATTACAGGCATTCCGACCGATTTTGGTATGGGGAATTGGTTGGCTGGTCAGCGAATATTATGGGGTTCGATACTCTTATTATTTGGTCTTGCCCTATTTGGACGATTACCCACGTTTTGGTCTTTCTTTTCCCAGTGGCGACTGTGGCCGAGATACATGTTATCCGCGATTCTTATTGCCCCTCAGCTTTGGGTTTTTGTTTGGGCACCTCTTCAAGGGGAAACACTTTCTGTTGCGCTTGGCTATTTTTGCTTGCCCCTAACGTTAGCCGCAGTTGCACATTTTGTTTATAAGGAAAGCATTACTCGGAAACAGTTGATCGCATGCGCTTTCGCCGCCTGTGGAGTAGCTTACGCTTACGCGTTGGCCGACGGAGTTTCTTGGATAGTATTTTTGATTTGCTTTGGTTATCCCATGTATTTTATGTTTCGCCGTAAATATAAAATCAGCAGCGACGTGTCTTTCAGTTTAGAGAATGTTTTTCTATTGCCGTTTGCCATTATTGGTATGGCTCTGACTTACCCAATTGAGTCTTGGGGATCCATTGCACCAAGCGTATGGCTGTATTATCTCGGTTTGGCCTTTACGGGGATTATCCCAATTATTCTCTTTTTCTATGCGTCGCAGCTATTGCCAATGACCCTATTTGGTCTACTTGGTTATTTGGAGCCTGTGCTGGTTTTTTGTGTTGCGTTGGTGTTAGGGGAGCGTATTGCGTTGATCCAGTGGCCAACCTATCTTGCGATTATGGTAGCGTTGGCCATTGTTGCGTTAGAACAGTTGAAATTACGACGATCGTTAGGCTAGGTCAACAGACCCTAATACGCCTAAATTATTCGCCTGCTCCAAGCCTTGATTGTTCACTATTTTCAACCAGAATTTCTGTCGCCGTTTCTTTTAGCGTTTGCCATTCTTGTTCATCCACTTCAATGCCTTTCTCCCACGAGGCTTTTTGGGTGCGAGAAAGTTGCTTAGCCGAAATGTGGATATTGTAACCGTCGGCAACTTCCGAAAAATCAAAGTCATCAATCGAAAGAACAATAGTCATATCGTGAATGATCAACGATTCTAGCGACGCCTGCTCTGAAAAGAAGAGCTCGGGTGATATGCGTCCTTTGTTTAGCACCAGTAGCACTTTTTTAGGATCAGACCCGTTTTCCCAATAAGCTTTACAGGCAATGCCTTTAGAAGACAGTTTGGCTAATTCACTGTAGGCGAGCCACCGATTATGGCACCGTGTTAACTTCAGTGTAATTTGACGGCGCTTCACCATTTTTTCTAGTGCGAAATCCAATACGACGGGTAAATGGCACGCAAGGCTTGAGCCGTGAAGATCGATTTCAAGGCTATTATTACCAAGCTCGTACACATCCACGGGGCAATCTTCTTCTTTGCTCATGAATCGGCTGCCACTGTTGAAATGTTTGACACCATTTAGCCCAGCCATTTGTAAATCCGCGACCATATTCGCGATGATATCGGCTTCACCACAATTTCTACGCATTCCCAAAAATGCTTTGGTGACGGTCGCCACCAGTTCGTTATGTGAGACTATCATGGCGCTTTGCCTCCGGTGTATTCGGTTGATGACGGTAACGTAGGAAAGATCCACTCGTCTTCATTGATCTCATCAAGAAGTGGTGCGCCTTGAAAGAACGTTACTCTTACCCAGCGATCTGATCTGGGGTCAAACTTAGTCGCACCGAACATCGCCAATTTGCATCTTAATAAGTGCATAGGAAGTGCATCTTTGTGCAACACATTCATCTGAATGTCGCCCATCACTTTGTTCCCTAATGTCCATGCTCTGCGTGCAATGGCACGATGTTTTGGGTGCTTCAGTGAAAATTCCGCCATAGATATACTTGGATTTTCGGCGATGAGGGAATGATAAAGTTTGTTCACCTGACGCCCAATATCCAGTGGCAGTTCCTTCTCTTCACCGGGTTCTTCATCTCGCACACCGAGCCTTGGTTCTTCTTTGTCTTGCGAGCGATACCAAAACCAATAGCGGTTGTCGTGCTGAGAATAGTCGGTGTTAATTGCCCAGCGATAGCGTGTTTCGAGCAAATCAATAAACTGCTGAACGGTTCTATGACCTTCCAAGTGCAATGACTCATCACAATTCATTTTGTCTTGGTATTTGTCTACTTTTTCAGGGTACAGCTCCATTAAGCAGCTTGTTATTGATTCCTGCGTTTCTAAACTGAAATGAGTGCACTGTTCTAGCCATTCTCCCCAGTTTTGATGAGTGTCCGGAATGGTATCCATCTCTCTTACAACGCGTTGAAGCTCTTGAACGGCGGCGGCGTTAAGCTGCTTTTGTGGTTCATCTATGGTGACCACTTGATCGAAGTGGCGAATGGCTTTATTTAGCAAAGTCACGAGCCTTAAGCGACTTTGATCATCAGGCGATTGACACAGCACTTCTGCCAATGCCGCCTCTCTCGTGGTTAACCATTGGTCGACAATGCAGGGGTGATTGATGAGGTACGGAGCCATGCCGAGCCCCGTCGCATTGCCTACACCAAGGTAGCGTTGAAGTGAGCGATCGAGTTCAACGAAACGATCTCCGCCTTGCAGTTTAGCGAGGTAATGAACCCAGTCTAGGCTGAATTCACGTAGCAGGTAAACCGCACACATTTGAGCACTAAAAGACTGCTTAAAATCTGGGTTATTTTCTAGCAGCTTAAAATCGGCAATGCCAAATTTGCCGTTGCCATACACCGCAGTGGTTCGCAATATGTAGCCGACTTTGGCTAACTCATTTGCTTCTGGTTGAATGCCATTTGATAAACTTGAAATAATGTGGTCGAACACTCGCACGCTTTTGTTTGCACGAGCCAACACCAACACGTTATTGGGGTTGCGACCAGCTTCTTGCAATGGCACGTTCTCACGAAGCCGGTTTAAGAGCACTTGAGACACTTCACCTTTTACGAGTGCAAAAGTCACATCCCATTTCTCAGCGATCACTCTGTCGTTACGTTCATCGTCTTCAATTTCAGTGCAGAACACCACCAGATGGTAGATGTTTTCCGGTGTTTTTAATTGATAAACGACGTGACCAAAGCCCTGTGGACACAGCTCCCACTGGTGGTTTGTTACGCTCCATTTTTGATTGGCCATCTTTCGGATCAAGGTACGAACAAAACTGATCCGGGTTTGGTGCATAGCGCCTAAACGTTCAGGTGCCATGACGACATTGGCATTGCGATACTGGGCGTTAAAATGAGTTGAACGATGTGCATCCATTTTTGCTCACCACTATGTTGTTATAAGTCAAAATTTTTATAAGACAAATGGTTATAAGAAATAGGGAGGGCAAACGCCCACCCGATTATTGGACTAGGTCTACAGCCTCTAATTTAAGCCTTGTTCTTTAGCTAATTTCATCGCTATTTGCGGCGCATTCCATAGCGAAGGCAGCAAGATCAGCGAAACAGGCACCGCAGTAATCACGATGAACGATTGCAATGCGGATATCCCACCCGAACCAAGAGAGATAAGAATTAGCGCTGTAACTCCCATCATTACGCCCCAGAAAGTACGGATAATGGCATTGGGTTCAGTTTCTCCGCTGATCACCACACTGATGGTGTAGGTCATGGAGTCACCTGTCGTTACGATGAAAATAGTCGTAAGAATCAAAAACAGGATAGAGACAAGCATCGGCAACGGTAGCTGTTGAGTTACTGCCAGTAGTGCTCCAGGAAGGTTAAATCCTTCAAAAGCTTTACTGACGGTACCAGGTTCCGCAATTTCAAATGCCAGACCAGAGCCGCCGACAATCGTGAACCAAAAGAACGTCACCAAAGGGGCAATGATGCTGATAGTCGAAATGATTTGACGAATGCTTCGACCACGAGAAATACGCGCGATAAAGATGGCCATCATTGGTCCATAGCCTAAGAACCAGCCCCAGAAGAACACAGTCCACCAGCTTAACCAGCCTTCGTCACCGCGGTATGTTGCCATTGGAATGAAGTTATCCAACATGGTTCCAACGCCTTGAATGTAGCCATTGAAAATAAAGTTAGTTGGGCCAAATAGCAGAATGTAGACCATCAATGCACAGGCAAGGATAACGTTGAATCGGCTTAGCATCTGCATACCTCTGTTCAAACCACTGATGGCAGAAAGGGTATAAAGAGCGATAGCGAACATCACAATGATCAGTTGAGTAGTAAAGCCGTCAGGGATATCAAACAGAGCATTAAGTGCATAGCTGACTTGTAGACCTAAGAAACCGATAGGACCAATGGTTCCAGCAGCAACAGCCACAATGCAGCAAGCATCAATGAGTGCCCCGGTTTGACCTTTCAGTGCGCGTTCACCTAAAACAGGGTAAAGCAAAATACGTGGTTTTAACGGCAGCCCTTTGTCGTAATGTAGGTGCATGACAACGATAGAAGTCAAACTGCCCACAATCGCCCAAGCAAGAAAGCCCCAGTGCATAAAAGATTGAGAAAGCGCGTTGATCGCCATTTGTTGGGTATTTTCTTGCGCGCCATACAGAGGAGGTGGGCTAACAAAGTGTGCAATTGGTTCTGCCGCTGCCCAGAAGACACCGCCACCGGCGAGCAAGGTACAGAAGATGATCGCCATCCAGCGAAAGCCATTCATTTCCGGTGCAGAGATATTGCCCAAAATGACTTTCCCTGTTCTGCCTGCGGCAAGACCGAGACCAATTAAAAAGGTTAACAGAAGCAGTAATTGCCAATACGGTCCAAATACTTTAACAGACCATGCAAACCCCGTATTCACGAGTGTGGAGAGTAGTTCTCCATCGAACAAAGCCAGTAGAACGAACAGGGCAATAAAGCCGCCGCTGTACCATAGTGCAGGGTTGGTCAGCCCTAACGCATCCGTTGCGCTTTGTGCTGATGTGGTGTTGTCCGATACTGAAGATGCAGGGTTAGTAGCTTCAGTATTTTTCATGCTATTGGTTAGATCAGACATGTGCTGACTCCAGAAGTTTTCTTTGCCGTTGCAAAGGTGTATTTAACACCAGCCCTTACTATTGTTTTTGTTAGGCAGGCTGTTCCTTGTTAGGTGATCTTCAGGCTCTATGCATTGCAGGCTCTACATATCACAAAGGCTTTATGCGATAGGCTCTAGCCCGCTTTTCAAAAAGTTGAACCAGTTATCACCGATAATTTGTCCTGCCTCGGGTTCATTGAACCCATGACGTAGTAATCCGTTATAAATGTTTTCCATTCCTTCGCTGCCAGCAAACCACGGCAGTGAGTCTGGCCAGCCCGAATTGCTCGCCGAGCCTTCTCCATAGTCCATGGCTTTTGACCAACGACCGTTACGCATCCATTCCAGCACAGACTGAGGTTGGTTTAGGCATAAGTCAGACCCGATAGCGAGATGCTCAACACCCACCATGTCGGCGGTTTTGGCGATCATTTGGCAGAAGTCTTCCAAGGTACAATCGCTGCCTTTTGGAAGGTGGAAAGGGTAAAGGCTAAATCCAAGTAGCCCGCCACGCTCAGTGAGCGACTTAATGACATGATCCGATTTATTGCGAAGGGCTTTGTGGGCAAAACTTGGGTTAGCGTGGCTAATGCAAATAGGACGAGAAGACATGTCGATGGCTTCCAGCGTTGAGCGTTCTGCGCTGTGAGACATATCGATGATCATGCCTACTCGGTTCATTTCCTGAATGGCTTGTTTACCAAATCGAGTAATGCCCATATCGTGCTGCTCGTAGCAGCCTGTCGCTAACAAACTTTGGTTGTTGTAGGTAAGCTGCATGATCAGCAAACCTTGGCGTTTCATTACTTCGATTAACCCAATCTCATCTTCTATTGGGGAGCAGTTTTGTGCCCCAAAGAAAATACCGACTCTACCCGTCGCTTTTGCTTCTTCCACATCTGCCATGGTGTGAATAGGCATAATGAGATCGGCATTTTGTTCGAATCTCAGGTTCCACTCCGCAAAACGCGTAAGCGTCTCGCGGGTGTTTTCGTGATACACCACAGTGGCGTGCACAGCGGTAATACCGCTGGCTTTTAGAGTTTGAAAATACTCGCGATTCCAGTTGCAGTACTGCAAGCCATCAATCACTATCCTTTGCTGATACATGCCTATTCCTTCCTAGTTGGTGTTCACGATATGATCAGTAAGGACGCTGGTAAGTCGTCTTCACTACGGTGTAAAACTCTTTGGCGTACTGACCCTGTTCACGTGGACCAAAGCTGGATTCTTTGCGCCCACCAAACGGCACGTGATAATCGGTACCAGCTGTCGGTAGGTTAACCATGACGCATCCCGTTTGCGCTTGCTGTTTGAAAATGGCACTGGTGCGCAGGCTTTGGGTGATAATGCCGCCAGTCAGACCAAAACGAGTGTCGTTGGTGACGGCAATGGCTTCTTCGAGGTTAGCAACACGAATGACGCTTGCCATTGGCGCAAACACTTCTTCTTGGTTCACTTCCCATTGATTCTGAGTATCCAAGAACAGAGTCGGTGACATGTAGTAACCGTCGTGAGTGAGGTTTAAACGTTCACCACCAAACGCCAATTCCGCACCACTTTCTCGGGCTTTATCGAGCCATGCGAAGTTGGCGTCCAGCTGATTACCATCGACAACCGGCCCCATAAATACGCCGTCTTCGAGTGCGTGACCGACTTTCAGCTCACTCATGCGTTTGATCAGTGCTTCCACGTATTGATCGTGAATACCATCCATGACGACAAGGCGAGAAGATGCGGTACATTTTTGACCAGCACCAGAGAAAGAACCGGCAATAGTGGCATCAACCGCAGTTTGAATATCGGCATCGTCAGCAACCACCAAGGCATTCTTACTGCCCATTTCCAATTGGCTGCGCACAAAGTTGGGTGCGGTTGCAGCAGCAACTTTACGACCGGTTTCAACAGAACCCGTAAAGCTGACCGCGTTAATCTCTTTAGAATGAATGAGGGTATTACCCACCTTAGAACCGCTACCTAGAACGAGGTTGAATGTGCCGGCTGGCAATCCTTGGCGGTGAATAATTTCAGTCAGTGCAACGGCACTGGCAGGAGTGAGGTTCGCGGGTTTCCAAATGACGCTGTTACCAAACGCCAGCGCCGGCGCGATTTTCCAAGCGGCGGTGGCGGTAGGGAAGTTCCATGGAGAAATGATGGCAACCACACCAATCGCTTCACGCGTAACTTCAACAGAGACACCAGGTCGAACAGAGTCGGCTGTGTCGCCCATTTGACGAAGAACTTCCGCCGCAAAGTACTGGAAGAACTGCCCAGCGCGGTAGATTTCTCCACGCCCTTCAGCAAAAGGTTTTCCTTCTTCACGAGAAAGCAGCGTACCCAATTCGTCACATCGCGCTATCAGCTCATCACCAATCGCTTGCAAGACGGCTTGCTTGCGCTCCATCGGGGCTTTTTCCCACTCTGGCTGTGCGTGTCTTGCTGCGCTGATAGCCTGTTGAGTTTGTTGTTCGCTTGCTTGTGCGAAGGAACCAATGGTATCGGAAATGTCTGATGGGTTGATGTTAGCAACAGTGCTTTCACCTGTATGCCATTCACCACCAATGTAGAGTGCGTTTTCGTAGGGCAATTGAGTCGTCATTGTTGTGTCCTTATCTGTTCTTTGGCTGCTCATCTCTTATTGTTATAGACGTTTTGCAGCGTGTTCGAATATATGTCGTGTTTATTGAGGCTTACGTTATTGGTTGCTGCCTAAAACAAGCTACTGAGCCTGCGTCGCAGAAGCGTACACCACGAACTCGACCAACATTTCCTCTCTAGCCAAGCCTGCTACAACCATGGCTGCACGGTTAGGGAAGGGGGCGTTAAAGTACTCGGCATAAACACGGTTAACTGTTTGAAGATATTCGCGGTCGGTCACGTAAATTAAAACTTGAAAGACTGAATCCATAGATTCGCCAGCGCACTCAAGGGTATGGCTTAAGTTTGCGAAAGTTTGTCGGGTTTGGGCTTCGATACCACCTTCAACAACCGCACCCGTTTCATCAATGGGAATTTGAGCAGTGTAAAGCGTGCCGTTTCCAACGACTGCCCATTCTAGTGGTGCTTTGGAAGCAAAAAGTTCAGTTTTGATCGGGTGTTTTTTAGGTTGTGTATTCACGTCTCAGTTCCAATATGTAACAAAATTGTTTCTTGATGGTTAAATATTGCCTTTTGACAGGTGATAAATCTAACGGTAAATTTTTTACATTTGATAAGTAAAATTTATCATCGTGTTTGGCATCAATCCCAAAAAGGGCTGAGAGAAAAGTTATGAATATAAAGCTACAACAACTGATGCATTTTTCTTTGGTCGTAGAAGAAGGGGGGTTTAGAGCGGCGTCGCATCGAGCGAATCGATCTCAGGCGGCGCTTTCCACTTCTATTAAGGAGTTAGAGCGCACATTAGGGCAACCACTGTTTGAAAGTGGCAATAAGTCTGCGTTGACGCCATTTGGTGAAATTTGTGTCCCTAAAATTTCCCAGTTTCTAAATGTGTACCATGCGCTGGATAACGATTTGCGTGCGGCAGCGGCTGGTCAGCAAGGTCGGGTACGTATCGCCAGCGTTCCTTCAGTCGCCGCCAAACTGATTCCAAGTGTGCTGGCAGCATTTTGTGAACAGTTCCCTAGTGTGGAAGTGAGCTTAGTCGACGACAATGCTGCCGGTGTAGAGTCTCGGTTGATGTCGGGAGAAGTCGATCTCGCTTTGGGTAACTGCTCACACTTGGAAGAAGAATCCATTGATTTTGTTTCGCTGATTTCAGACCCGATTGGTGTGGTGTGCTTGAAAGACAACCCAATCGCGAGCAAACAAGAAGGCATTGAATGGGAAACCCTCTTACAGCAGCCTTTTATCCGAAATGGCACATGTACATTGCTGGAATCGACTCCAGCCAGAGTGCTAAGTGAGCGAGCACTCTACTCTGTAGAAAACATTACTTCTTTGTTCTCTGTCCTTGAGTTAGGGATAGGTGTGACAACACTTCCAAAACTAGCGTTTCCTACCAATGAAACACGCCTGACTTGGATACCCCTAATCGATCCACCATTACAACGTGAGATAGGGATTTTTAGATTGTCTGATCGCACTATATCTCCGCAAGCGCAAGCCTTTCACGACCTGTGTATTGAGTATTTAAATTACGGTCAGGAAAGTACGCATGATCTCTAGGTCATAAATCGCACTGATACTGATCAAACTATCAAAAAGCAATTTCTATTTAGGAAAACTCGGTTTTATTCCACTGATATTCACTCTCCAACCTCAATGCATAAGAATGATTTTGCAAACACAAAGGAGATAATAATGGAAAGAAAACCTTTTGCTTTATGTACCTTAGCAGCAAGTATTGCACTTGTAATTGCGCCTTCCATCGCAGTGGCGAGTTCATCCCCAGACGGTGCTTCAGGCAGTGCAACCCCTACAGTAAATAATAGCCAGCTGCCAGCATTACCTAGCTACCCAAACAAAGCGTATGCCGATGGTGGAAATGTTGAAGCCCTACAATACAACGTATTTAACGATCCAGATTTCTATAAACCTCTGTCGTACCTTGGACATTATTTAGGCTTTGGTTGGGCTGGTGGTACTAAATCACGCTATATCGGTGAAGATATGGAAGTGAGGCGTATTGATGAAAAGACATACAGCATCAATGCGCGATACAACAGTAATGATCCGCATGCCGATGGCTATTGGGCACACAAGCGCTTAAAGATGAAAGTGAAAGACGTCAAATTGGTGACAAACCCAGCGACATTGGTGTTGGGTGAACCAGAAGTGTACGACCGTGAAGCTTTAGCAACTGTTGATGCAATGGTGTACAACTGCGGAACGACAGAAGACACAGCACCTGTCGATATTGGGTACAACGAAACGACAAGTTGGACAAAAACCGATAACTTCTCGTTTGGTCAATCGCTCAGCGTGACAAACAAATACGAAGTTGGTGTACCACTTATTGGTGGCGCTTCGTCTGAAATCAAAGCCGAATTCAATGCGAGCCAAGGTTGGAGTGAAACGGATGGCAAATCCACCTCGGTTGACCGAAAAGCACAGTACCGAGCGCAAGTTCCTGCCATGAATAAGCGCTATATAACGCTCACTTTGTTTAAGCAAAAGGCTGACATTCCCTACAATTCATTTGCTTATCTAAGCTACAACCTAGATTTCGAAGGGTTCCTGCGCTGGGGTGGGAATGCGCGATCTGATCATCCAACCAATCGACCTACCATGACGCAAACCTTTGGAAGCACCATTGGTCTTAATGGTCCTCAAAAAATTGCCGATGAATATAAATATTCTTATATTTCTGGGCGTAGCAACTGGGATTGGCACTGGATGAAGGATGAATTTGGTCAGTCTAACCTTAGCTGGGTGTTAGGTAATGTGGCCAAACGTAAATACGGTGCGGCGATGTCTGGTAAGTTCACGACTGTCGATGGCAGTCAATACAACATCACAGCAGGAGCAGCGATTCCATTAACGCAACAAGAGATTTCGACGCTAGCAAATTGTAGCCAACCATCTAATGGTCGCACAGCAAGATTGCTCTCAGCCGGCTCCAATATGGGCTTAGTTGTGGAATCCGTTGAAAGGCTATCAGATGACTATGCGGATGCTAACATCTCTGTTTCTCTAGCGAGCCCATTGACGCAATAGAGAATAAGCTCATCCGAGCCTTATTCACTAATAACTATTGTTGAGGTCATTTAATGATAGAAGGGTGGAGTTAGGGTGTTAGGAAAATTATCAATATGAAGTAGAGGGGAATTCCCCTCTATTTTTATATTATAAAATCCTAAATTAAAGTTCATTGCTTAATTCTGGCTTGATTATAGGGTTTTCAATAATACAAGATTGGCTTGGGATTATTTCGGCCAAATTTTTTTTGAGGAAATCAATTAAAGTTCGGGTAGGTGTTGTTAATAGTTGCCTGTTGGGAAATATTAAGCTGATATCTTGTGGTGGTAATGATTTTTCTTTTAACAATATAACCATATCACCATTTATAACGTTCTCTTTAATATTAAAGTACGGAAGTATAGAGATAGCATTTATTGACATTATGGCATTAATTGCACATCTATCGGAGTTTACTTTCATAATTACGTTATCTGTTGAAACGTAGTTAGATAAAAAATTCTTATACAATGAAAAGGTTGTCGCTACATTTAAAACGATAGGTAACTGGCTAATATAATGAATGTTATCCCTTTCTTGTTTAGGGACTAAGTTAGAAGGGGCAACAAGTACTCGAGGTATTTGCCCAAGCTTTACAGAGACGACATCTTGTTCGGTCACTTTCCCAATTCTTAAAACTAAGTCATACCCCATACGTGAAATAGACTCTCTTGTATCATTCATACAAATATCTAGATGGATGTCGGGGTATTGATTGATGAACTTTAATAAGATAGGAAAAACAACGTCTTCACCAAAACGTCGCGGCAGCCCAAGCCTAACAGTACCTTTCATCGTGCTTTCTATATTGGGCATCATTAGCTCATTATAGCCATGCAGTAAGTCTCGGGCCTTTTGATAGAAGTCGATTCCTTTATTGGTTAACGATATTTTATTTCCCTTTCGATTTAATAATTGATATCCCACTTCTTTCTCAAGATATTGTACACGTTTACTGACGGTTGATATGGAAACAGAAAGCTGCTCTGCGGCAAGAGAGAAGCTATTGGCATTTACTACAGTAACAAAAGCTTTTATTTTTAGAAATTTATCCATTTTACCAACTTAACGAATAGCATGGTTATTTATTGATGAGATGCTTTAAAACTAAATATAGGATTGGTTTTTGTAAGGGTATTAATAATGTTAAATTGCTCGATAAGATTTAATTATAACTTTATTATTTCAATGGAAATGTGATTCTAATTCTAAAATTGTTGTTAATTAGCTCAATTTTATCAATTAACCCATACTTATTTAGTTTTGTCTAAATAAGTATGGGTTAAATAATATATGCATTCATATTTAACGAAAAACCGAAGACCAGAAAACATTTAAAAATGTTCTCTAGTACGTCTATACAAAATCCATAGCTCTATATAGACATGTAAAAGCTCACCTTGTTTCGGGCAGCAATAGCCAGGTTGACGCAGTAAGTTGAAGATAAATTTAGAATGTGAAACAGGAGAAATGCAAGAATTCTCAAAAATTACACCTTGTCATACAGGGTTCAAACTAGTGAAACACAACTGTCACAAATCCCTCCTAAAGTTAGCAGCGTCAAGTGAAACACAACGGCGATGAATGCCACTAAAGGAAATTGTGATGAAAAAAACAGTAATCGGTGCATTGGCTCTACTAGGCACACTAACGGTAAACCCAGTTCTAGCTAAAGAAACTATCTCTGCTGTCGGTTCTAGCAGCGTTACGCCACTGATGGAAGTGTTCTCTGAGACTTACATGAAAGCGAACGGAAACGTCTTCATTGAAGTTCAAGGTCCTGGTTCTTCTGCTGGTGTGAAAGCAGCGAAAAACGGAAGTGCGGATCTAGGTATGTCATCTCGCAACCTAAAAAGTTCTGAAAAAGAGCCAGCGCTAAAAGAACTGGTTGTTGCTCGTGACGGTATCGCGGTTGTTGTTAACCCTAAGAATGGTCTAAAGGGGCTAACGGCTGAACAAGTTACTGCTATATACAAAGGTGAAGTGACTAACTGGAAACAAGTTGGCGGTGCAGACAAGCCTATCGTTGCTATTACTCGTGATACAGCATCAGGTACTCGTGGTGCATTTGAAGACATCATGAAGCTGAAAAAGAAAATCTCTGGTAAAAAAGTGTCGGCAATTTCTCAACGTGCGCAAGTTGCGAATGGTAATGGTGCACTTAAAACCATGGTAGCAAGCAACCCATTTGCTATTGGTTACATCTCTTTAGGTACGGTTGATTCATCGGTTCAAGCTCTTGAAATCGACGGTACACCAGCCACTGTAGATAACGTGAAAAACGGTTCATACAAAGTGGCTCGCCCATTCCTTGTATTATTCAAACAAGGCAAACCATCAGCAGAAACTCAGAAGTTCCTAGACTGGATGGTGGCTGCTGAAGCGCAATCTCTTGTAGCGAAAAAAGGCTACATCACAGTTAACTAAGCTCCTTTTTAAAATATTTGCTCAGTCCGCGAGGGCTGAGCGTTTTCCATTTCGAACCTTTCGATATGAGTATTTGTTATGACCATCGCGATCAATAGTGAAAAGTCTATGAGTGGCGAAAACGCAGAAAAAAACCGTCCACTGCGTGAGAAAAAGCGCGTAGATTGGAAAGAGCGTATTTTCCATTCTTTATTTCTGAGCAGTGCCGTTATCGGCATCGTTTCTTTGGCAACTATTGCCTATTTCATCGTTGCAGAAAGTATTCCAGCCTTCCAAGAAGCAGGTGCATCCGGCATCGTTTTTGGGCAGGACTGGTTGCCGCCAGCACTTTACGGTGTCGCAACCATGATTGTCGCGTCGGTAGTTTCTACCTTTGGCGCGGTTATTGTGGGCGTACCTATCGGTGTATTAACCGCTATCTTTATTGCTGAAATTGCGCCAAAGCGCCTTGCGGATATCATCCGTCCTGCGGTTGAACTGTTAGCGGGAATTCCTTCCGTGGTATACGGATTCTTCGGTTTGGTTATCATTGTTCCACTGATACAGCAGATCTTTAATGTTCCGGCAGGTAACACGATTTTAGCTGGGATTATCGTATTGGGTGTGATGATTCTACCCACGGTTATCACCGTATCCGAAACCTCTATTCGCGCCGTTCCGAGAACCTACAAAGAAGGCTCTTTGGCTCTGGGTGCATCAAAAATCTATACCATTTTTAAGCTGCTCGTTCCTGCTGCGCGTTCAGGCATCATGACTGGCGTGATTCTGGGTATTGCCCGAGCTCTGGGTGAAACCATGGCCATTATTATGGTTATGGGGAATGCCCCAGCGATGCCAGAAGGCATTTTGGATTCCGCACGTACCCTAACCGCGAACATTGCCATCGAAATGTCTTATGCAAGTGGCGTTCACGCTAGCGCACTCTACGCGACAGGCGTGGTATTGCTGGTATTCATCATGAGTTTGAATGCCGTTCTTCTGTACCTAAACCGTGAGAAGGCGAAGTAATCATGAGCAATAACACTCAAGTAAGTAAGCTGAAAAAAGCACGTAACTTTAAAGATGGCATGCTAAACGCGTTTGTTTGGATTTCCGCTGCGCTGACGGTTGGCTTTCTGTTTTGGATAATCTGGTACATCTTGTCCAACGGATTGAAACATGTCGACTGGGCATTCGTCACCGACGACTACACACGCACTGGAGATGAGCAAGGTATCTTCCCTATGATTGTGTCGACAATCTACATGGTAATCGCATCCATCGCGGTGGCGGCACCACTTGGCATCATGACAGCCATCTACCTGACGGAATATGCCAAAGTGGGTAGCAAGCTCGTGAAGATCATCCGTTTCTGTACTGAATCGCTGGCGGGGATACCTTCCATCATATTTGGTCTGTTTGGTATGACGTTCTTTGTTGCCATATTGGGTCTCGGGTTCTCGATTCTATCGGGTGCGTTAACACTGAGTATCCTCATTCTCCCTGTCATCATCCGTACAACAGAAGAAGCCCTAATGGCGGTTCCACAAACGTTCCGCGAAGGCTCCTATGGCCTTGGTGCTTCCAAAATCTACACTATCTGGCGCTTAATATTGCCAAGCGCAATGCCAGGTATTTTAACCTCGGTCATTCTTAGTATTGGTCGTGTCATTGGTGAATCCGCTCCTGTTTTCCTAACAGCGGGCATGGTTGCGCGCATTCCAGATTCTTTGTTGGATTCTGGTCGAACGCTAACCGTTCACCTTTATAAGCTGACAACCGAGCTGTTCACTGTTGAAGAGTGGAACCAAGCCTACGGTACAGCCACTGTTCTTATCGTCGTTGTCTTGTTGATCAACATGATCACCAAATTTATCGCAAGACGTTTCAATACCGCGACGTACTGATACCTCAACGTACTGGTACCGCGACGGAAAAGTACAGAACCTTTTGCTTAAGCAAAATGACACAGATTTAAAGAATTAAGAGAGTAAGCAATGAACAAGTTTGATATTGAAAATCTAGATCTTTTTTACGGCAGCAACCAAGCCCTTAAGAGCATCAATCTGCCTATTCCATCTCGTCAGGTGACGGCATTGATTGGTCCGTCGGGCTGTGGTAAATCCACACTTTTACGTTGTTTAAACCGCATGAACGATCTGATCGAAGGGGTGAAGATAACGGGTACACTAGATATGGATGGCGAGAACATCTATGGCAATATCGATGTGTCTGACTTGCGCATCAAAGTCGGCATGGTGTTCCAAAAACCGAACCCATTCCCAATGAGCATTTACGAAAACGTGGCTTACGGATTGCGAGCTCAAGGCGTGAAAGACAAAAAACACATCGACTCTGTCGTCGAGAAATCACTTCGCGGCGCGGCATTGTGGGATGAGGTGAAAGATCGTTTGAAATCTCATGCATTTGGTTTATCCGGTGGACAGCAGCAACGTTTATGCATTGCACGCACCATTGCGATGGAGCCGGATGTGATCTTAATGGACGAACCGACCTCCGCGCTCGACCCGATTGCTACGCACAAAATTGAAGAGTTGATGGAATCGCTAAAGAAAGATTACACCATCGTTATCGTCACGCACTCCATGCAGCAAGCTCGCCGCATTTCAGATCGAACTGCGTTCTTTTTGATGGGCGAATTGGTTGAACATGATGATACTCCAGTCATCTTCAGCCAGCCAAAAGATGACCGAACACAAGGCTACGTTAACGGCGACTTTGGTTAACAAACAGGTATATAAGAAACGCTTTTACTGGCATAGACTTATAACTATAAGCGATGGTACTTCTTGCCCCTCCACTGGAGGGGCTTTTTTTGCTAGAAAACCACCTGTTAAGCTGAAGCAGCAGAAGGAAATTTGAATTAGTGTTCTGGGTTGGTGCTGATTTCATCTATCAGATCTTGAAGCTGTGCGACGTATTCATGATGACCCGCTTCTTGAACCTCGAAATCAGTAAAGGCAATGCCCGCAGTCGCCCCTTCCATAGTGAAGGTTTTTGCAATGTTTATTACCGATTGGTTTTCATTTAAATGACACACGTACCCGCTGGATCGGATGTCTTGTATTTGCTGAATAATCTGATCTTTTTGGGCTTGTTCCCAATGCTCAATTCTTAATTC
The DNA here is from genome assembly GCF_002933855.1 of Vibrio penaeicida. GTDB lineage: Bacteria > Pseudomonadota > Gammaproteobacteria > Enterobacterales > Vibrionaceae > Vibrio > Vibrio penaeicida_A. The sequence goes on along the minus strand of NZ_BFAQ01000027.1, from coordinate 125,399 downwards.
AATTTCTGAATCATCAAGATCTGCTAGCAGTACTTGCCCGATGGATGACTGAGAAACATGATAAATATGATATCCCCCTAACCCCTCTGCCGGGCTTTGGTTAGCCGTGGCGTGATACATATAAACCACCATGTCTTTCCAAAGAACACCTATGGCTAATGTGCGATCGGCGTAGTTGGTTTTGATGGCAATTCTAGTTGCCGCTTGAAACAGGGTTGAACTGTGAAAGCTCTGTGCCGCGAGTAAATGAACGGCTGGTCCCGGCATGTACTTCTTCTGTGAGTTTTGCTCTGCCATGCCAATGGATTTTAACGTTCTGAGCAAGCGATTTACTTTTACAACATTAATGTTTAAACGTTCAGCTAGCTCTTTGTTGCCTAAAGGCGCTTCGCTTGCAGTTAATTCTTGAAAGCAGCGAATGCCATCAATTAGGCTTTGATTGGGTTGTGATGACAAAGTAATTCTCCTCAAAATCAGGAGCGAGATTCATTGAATGAATATTGCTCGCTCCTCAGCCATTAATAATGCCATTCCTTTCACGTTTGGGGTAACCCCAATGGTGCCAATAAGTGACGTGGATGAGTGGTGTTTTATCCTCCGGTGACTAGCGCAGGTAAAAATAGCGTAATGGCTGGCACAAATGTAATGATCAAAAGCGTAATCAATATTGGAATATAGAACGGAATAATGGCACGTACCAACGCACCGTAACTGACTTTGGCTATGTCCATCATGATGAACAAAATGACACCAAATGGTGGCGTTATTGCCCCAATCAGCAAGTTAAAGATCATCATGACCCCAAATTGCGTCGGATCCATGCCAATCGCTTCAACTAAAGGCAGTAAGGTTGGAACCCCAATCAGCAGTATCGCTGTGGTCTCAAGCAGTAACCCCGCGACAAGTAACATTCCGTTGATCATCAAAAGCAGCACTATGGGGTTGTCTGATATGGTGAGTAACGCCTGTTGTAAGGTAGCAGGGACATTTAAAACCGAAATCAACCAAGATATAGGTGCAGCGCAAGCCAGAATAAACACCAAGGCACCAATCGTAAAAACCGTTGTTTTGAGTGCTTCTATAAAGTTATCGAAGGTGAGCTCTTTCGTCGATAAGCCAAGTACTACGGCATAGATGGTCACAATGGCACCAAGTTCAGTCGGTGTCGCGACACCTGTAAGTAGTCCGCCAATCAGAATGATAGGGGCAAGTAACCCTGGGAGTGCTCTCCACGCCGTATACAGCACGTGTTTTAGTGATGCTCTAGGCTGTACTGGCGAATAGACTCGACCTGTCGCGGCGAGAAAATAAATCAACAGCATGAGTATGCCGCCTAAAACAAGACCCGGAATAATGCCGGCCAAAAAGAGCTTTGCAATGGACTCCCCAGACAGCACCGCGTAAATCACCATGATGACACTGGGTGGAATAATAGGACCGATGATAGAAGACGTCGCCGTGACCGCTGCACTGAATGCTTTATCGTAGCCCGCTTTCTTCATAGCTTTGATCTCAATGGTGCCAAGACCTGCTGCGTCTGCGGTCGCCACGCCCGACATACCAGAAAACACAATGGAAGCGAGTATATTCACGTGTGCAAGACCGCCATGAATGTGTTCGACCAGTGCGCGGGCAAACGCAAAAATGCGGTCTGTGATGCCAGACACATTCAACAAATTGCCAGCCAATACAAATAAGGGTATTGCTAGCAACGGAAAACTTTCCAATGAGGGCGAAATACGTTGAGGAATTATCTTGATCCCTGCTACGGAAAATAACGGCATGCTTCCTGTCCATTTCTGAATCAGAATAAACGCAACAGCAGCGGTGAGCATTGCAAATGGTACGGGCATCCGTAGGAAAATGAGCCCAAACAATATAGCCAATAGTAGAAGTGCTTCCATATCTAAACTAACGCCTCCTGATCGGCTTTGCGTTCAAAAAGAACGTCGTAACTGATGGACATACAAATAGAGATAAAGCAGTAAATCAGCGGGATTGAATTGTAAAATGCGATGGGGAAATTGATCGGGAGTGAAATCGTACTTCTGCGTAGCTCTGTTTTTAATATTGGGCTGATGTGCACCAGCAATGTGACGAGTGTAACGACAGTAAGAATAGACATTACAATGCTCAGAATCCTTGCTACTTCGCCTTTAGGGAATAGGTCGACAATGATATGGCGCTTCTCTTTTGTAGCAACTGCTGCAGAAAGCAATGTGAGCAGAATGAACATAATGGTAACGGCTTCTTCCATCCATGCGATTGGGGCATTGAAAAAAAAACGTGCAATGATCTGGTAAGCGATCGTTATGACAATAGCAAGTGTCAGAAACATGCAGATGCCCATTTCAATTTTTCCCTGCCAAGAGATAAAAGACTTGAGTATTTTTTGCATTCGAACCTCTCAAAAATGCGCAGGCAATAGCGAAATGTAAAGAGCGCCGGGAAACCCGGCGTACTCGTGGTTTTATAGTTTTTGTACAGCTTCAAATAAGCCTTTTTTCCACAGACCTTGATCTTCTACTTTACCGACTGCTTTTAGCGCGGCTTCGCGAAGTGGAGTGGAGTCGTATTCATTTATTGTTGCGCCGGCAGCACGCATTTTAGAGAGCACTTCTTCCCTGCGGCTGGTGGCGTCGTCGTAAGCCCATTTCGCGGCATCTTTTGCTGCTTTAACCAGCAACTCTTGATGTTTTGGCGACATACTGTTGAATTTATCTTCATTAAAAACAATCGTTGATGTGGCCCAAACATGGTTGGTTAGATAGATATTTGGTGCCACTTCGTGGAATCGCTGGGCAACGGCAGCAGTTGGTGGACCTTCTGCGCCATCTACGATCCCTGTACTCATGGCTAAGTAAACTTCACCCCAAGCTACCTGAGTTGGCTGTGCGCCCAACGCTCCCCACAATTCTAGATAGGACTGAATCTGAGGGATGCGCATTTTTCTACCTTGGAATGCGCCGTCTTTTCCTAGCGGTTTCACTAAATAAGCAATCCTTGGTTCTGTTGGCCCTGCGGACAACACTCGGATACGATCTTGGGTTCGCATCTCTTCGGTTAATCCGTCGAACAACTTGCTATCGAAAAAGTCGAACATGTGTTGCCCATCTCTGAAGGTAAAGCCCCAAGTGAGAATTTGTGTATCGGGTGCGTAGGCTGACAACCAAGCAGCGGCAGTGCCTAATGCATCAATAGAGCCTGACGCAATTTGATCCATGACTTGAGGGGGAGTACCGAGCTGAGTACCCGTGATATAACTGACTTTAATGTTTCCATCTGAACGTGCTTCTACTAATTCAGCAAAGTGCTTGTTCATTTTATCCATGGGCGACCCGATCGAGTCGGCATTAACTAAAACGAAGGTTTCTGCCGCAGCGGTAAAAGTCGCTGATAAGGCTAAAACTCCGCTTAGCAGTGTGGCTTTCATATTCATAATCGTCCTTAATCGTTGTGAACACGATGTGTATTTTTACCTCTCCAGACTTGCATCTAGAAAAGCAATAGTTGAGGTCTAGAGACCTTAATTAGTGGAGTTGGTTTTCCATTTCGTATCGATTCTCCTTAGGTTTACTATCGGTCATATTTTGGTATTGCGTGCTTTTGCGACGCTAATTGGCTAACGTTTTTCTTTAGAAGCGCTTTCTTGGATCATGGCTCTAAAGTTGTACCTTGGCTGATAGCCCAACAATTGTTTGATCTTGGTATTACTGGTGGTATACCGAATGGCAGTACCCGGCATATAGATATTGGTGATAGGTAGCCCTAGCTTCTCGGCAATTTGAGGTACGTCTTTATCGAATTCAACGACATCATCAGGTTCTAAATTGAATGTTTGATTGGCGGCGTTGCTGTGGGTGGCTGCCAGCAGTACACCTGCAGCAGTATCTCGTACATCACTGATGTGCATCATGTAGGGCTTATTGTCTTCTTCGCCGTGCTGAATAATGACTTGCTCTCCTTGCTGTAAAAGAGGTTTCAACTTCTCAGCGATGTCTTGCTTACCAAAGTGCTCCAATTGCTTGATCTTCCCACTTAAGAAAAAGCGTGCACCCGAGAAAAAAGATTGAGGATCCAACAATTCATCTGCCGATTGGGTATGAGGGAATCGCAAAACACACGTTTCTAGCCCTTGTCGTTGATAAAACGCGACCAAATCTTCCCCTAGCTTTTTAGTGAGCCCGTAAAACGAAGTTGGGTCACGGGGGTGATCTTCTGTTATCGGAAGAAATTTTGCGTTGGTTTCTGGATAAACTTCTCCAGTACTGGCAAATACAAATCGCTCAATCGATCCATGTTGGCTTGCTGCCTCAAGCAGCATTTGAGTCGCCGTTACATTGGCTTGGTACATGGCATTGTTATCTTCTGCTCGCCAAGACATAAAAGCGCCAATGTGCAAAACAATATCAACGTTTAAGAGCGCAGTTCTCAGTACGTTAATGTCGCTAAAGTCGGTTTTAATATGTGTGTAATGTGTATTTTTTAATTCATTGTTTTTTAAATCTAGCCCAATCACACGATGACCTGATTCTAATAATTGGTGTGTGAGTACTGTCCCTACACGACCAGAAGCGCCAGTAACAAGATAGGTTTTCATAACGTTTTTTACCTTAAATTCTTTCCAATATGTTGATTAACCATGGACCCGAATGCCGAAAACCGACACAGGAGCACCTTGAGAATTTCTAATTGATAGACTGAGTTTTTCGATAGGCATGTCGCTATCAAGCTCAATTCGAACGACACCCATTCGGTTATCGCTAATTTGTTGGTAAAACTGACCATTTACAAAGCACCGAATCTGATGCGCTAGGTGCGGCATCACTCTATCGTGGTGTCGGTATTGAACACTCTCTAATGGGTGGTCGTAGTCGCAGTCCAGATAGAGACACAACGATTTTGCCCTTATGGGTTGTTGCCATTCGAGGGAAATGTTTGGGTTTGGATCATTAGGTTTTGCCATCCAAGCGTTAGGTAAAGACGTCGGGCGCAATGGACCGTAAATCAATGCTTTCTTATCGAAGGTATGCAAGGGAAAAGGCGATTTGAAAGCGATATTCTGACCTTTAGGTCTCCTTTCTGGCACCCAAAATTCAAAGCTATCGACACCGAGATCTTTTGGCGCTTCTTGTCTTGCTTTGGTGCTGACTTTTTCGAGGCCGCCTTGTTTGACCGTTAGGATTCCCGTTGCTATCTCTTCGCTTAGCCCAATGGAGACGTGAGGGTTTTGTTTAAAACAGATAAATAAGTACTGATCGGGGTAATCAATAGTGAGAGGGATGCTGATCAACTGTTCTCCGGCGGAAAGTGCTTGTTTGTATTCCGCCACTATTTCTTCTGGCGTGTGATTGCTTTCTCTTTTGGCTATGCGAATTTCAACGGTAACTTCTGTGGGTTCGTTGCAGAGACAAGGCACATCCATACTTTGATTGGTAGAGCTTGTTACTGGGATGAGCTGGGCGTAACTCTCATCCAGCTTTTTCCACCCGCCAGTGTGTTCAAAACCAGATAATCTGTATTCTGAGCTAACGCGAATGTGAGCGCTGCTCGCTAAATTCTGATGGCTTAATGCATCATAATTCGGCACATAATGCCCATCGGCAGAAAGCTGTACTTTTAACGCTTGCATCAGAGGGGAATCGGGAATCGCATTGGGTAATGTGTCGTTTTTTTTGCATATCGAGGCTGCTGTGCCAATAACCTGTCCAATTGCAGACGATGTTGCCATTACCCGAGTACTGCCAAACGCCACGTGAGACGCAGAGAGCAGACGACCGTTTAGAAAAAGATTGTGGATATTTCGGCTATACATACAGCGAAGTGGAATGCCGTAAATGCCTTTGGCGTGATATTGATTACACGATTTTTCCGAGCCATAAACACCATCGGCAGGATGCAAATCGATAGACCACCCACCATGGGAAACGGCATCGGAATGGATAACTTGCTGAACAATGTCTTTCTGAGTCAGCATGTAAGCGCCTTCACCTCGGCGGCTTTCTCGCTTGCCGGGGATTGTGCCAACCCATTCCAATGCGAGGTTTTTTGCTTCAGGAAACTTTCCGGAATTCTTTATGTAGCCCCAAACACCATATACGATTTTCTGAAGTTCGGTTTTTATCTCTTCAGATTGATGGATAGTATCGAGGCGACCACCCCATTCTATCCACCATAATGAGCATCCATGTTCCGTGGTTTTGAAGCTACGGTAACGAGGGATCAGTGTCGGCACGTCTTTTAATGCAAACTCCGGCGTAACAAAATCCACAGGATGCCCAACGTCTTTAGAATAGAAATACAGTGAATGACCTAATAGCTTGCCGTAATCATCACCAGGTGCCATTGGTTCATTAAACTCTTCGGCTTCTTCCGCCCCCATTCGGTAGGCCGCCCCTGAAAGATGCACCAAAATGCCATCTCCGCTGGAATCCGCAAATAAGTCTGCGCTCACTTGGTACATGGTGCTGTTTTGAGAATTGAAGGCATGAACTTGCGTGATACGAGAATCGAGACATTCACAATGAAACACGGCAGTGTTGACAATGACGGTTAGGTTGTCTTCTTTATCAGCCCAGTCTTGCAAGATGGAATCTAATATCACGGGGTTTCCACCCGGATTTCGAAACTGATTTTCAAGTAATATCTCATTGATAATTCCCCCCTCACGCGCCCAGCGGTTGTTATTACCTCCGTGCGATGTTGCCCCCAATACCCAAAGCCTAACTTCGCTTGAAGCATTGCCACCCAATACTGGTCTGTCTTGCAAAAGAATGACTCGTAATCCGTTTCTCGCGGCTGATATAGCGGCACACAATCCAGATAATCCGCCGCCGACAACGACAAAGTCAGCACGCAAGGATTCGACTTTTAAGCTTCTTGATTGGGTTTCTGCTGGTTCTCTAATCATATCTAATTTCTATAATAGTAATATCTATAATAGAAATGATCATAAATTAACCAATTTTAGATTAATGTGATGTGGGTTATAAAAATGTTAATAGTGGGAATCGGTGTTTTAAACCATTGACCTTCCCCCTAGGGGAACGTTTAGAGTCGGTAGAGAATGAATAAAAGGTGCGATATGGCAAATCAACTCAAAACAATTTGGATTACAGTGCTTAGCATTGTTGCCTTGCTGTTTTCAGGATTTGTGACCAGCGCGCCAGTGATGATGATCGATATGATAGAACAAGCATCGAGTAAGGCGTCGCCTTGCCATGTGAGTTCTGTCGATGCCACCCCAAATCATTCAATGAAAATGATGCATTCAGATCGTTCAGGTACATCTGCGGAATCGTTAAGTTGTTTGTCTGATTCCCATGGTGGGCATACGTGTTGCATCGCCGTTTGTGCGACCACATTTGTGCCTTTACCCGTAAGTGATGTGCTCGTTTATACCCGCTTCACCCTTTCTCCTTTCTATGCCGTCACGATTGGTGACGAAATTTCCCGTACCCAAACTCTGTTCCGCCCCCCTATCGCCTAAATCCATTTCTGTATTTTTAACGCTTCTTAACTTACAGAAGCTTGATTGAACGGCGTTTTTACGCCCAGATTTTGGACAAAAAAGTGATATCACAACCAAGAAAAGTCGCGCTCTCGATAGGTGCATGCTTGGCTGTATTTCCAGCATTGGCTGGCGCAGCGAGCATACTTTTATCAGAGCAAGCGAAAGCAAAGCACCCGCTTACAGAGCTTATTAATACTGCCATCGCGATGGACAGTGACCGAAAGCAGGTTTACGCCCAATCTTCTGCAATGCGTGAAATGGGGGTTGCCAGTGCCACCCTTATGGATCCTAAACTTAAAGTTGGATTCGGTGGTTTACCCATCGATAGTTTTAAGTTTGATCAAGATCCAATGACGAACTTATCTGTTGGGCTGATGCAGCAGTTTGAACGAGGTTCAACATTGGAGCTCAAACAAAAACAAGCCAATCAGCAAGCCGATGGGACAAGCTTTCAAATTCAAGTCCGCGAATTGGACATCGCCAACCAAATAACCCAAATCTGGTTGGAATTAGGCTATGTGCAAACCTCAGAGCGCATTCTGCGCGACAAACGACGCTTAATTTCTGAACTTGAACGTTTCATTAAAACCAATTACGCCAATGGCAAAAGTGAAGCGCAGGACCTATTGAATGCACAGCTTCAAGTGGCCAAGTTGGATGAAAAGTTAGAAGCAAATGCGCAAATGCAGTATCGATTCGTTTCACAGCTATCGGAATGGCTTGGTGCTGATTGGCTAAACAATCGCCTATCTGAAGGGCAAGCTGTGGGGGAATTACCTTCTAGTGAAGAAGCCATGTTGAACGCTTCCAATACTTTGGATTGGACGTTGTTGGAGACGCGACTGGCGACTCGTCTAGGATCTACTCAACATTTTCAGCAGCTTGGAGAACATCCAATAGTGAAAATGGCAGACAGCCAAATTCAAGCAAGCCAAACCCAAATAGACATTGCCGAGCAGGCGTATCTTCCACAATTTGGCGTAGAAGTGATGTACGCCAACCGACAAGCCAATAATATGCGAGGAGAACCAGCGCCTGATCTCGTGAGTGCATATCTTACTTTGGATATCCCGCTGTTTACCGATAACCGCCAAGATAGGCAGGTATCGGCAGCTCAATATCAGGTGGGGGCAGCGCAACTGAAAAGAGACACCTTATTGCAGCAAATGAACGCCAAGGTGAATACCCTTCTGAGTGACAGAACCAACATAAAACAGCGATTGGCGCGTTACCAATCTTCCCTTATACCTCAAATAAAAGCGCGCATTCGTGCCGTCGAACGAGGTTACCAAAATAACACCGCGCAGTTCAGCGACGTCATTGCCGCGTCCAACGATGAGCTGGCTTTGCAATTGGAACAGCAACGTCTTGTCACCGATTTGAATGTAGTGAACAGCAATCTCGCGGCTTTGCTTCGCGGTTTTGACTATCAGGCGAGTGCGCCTCAACTCAGCGAATCATTTCGCTAAAAAAACGTTTGCTAGAGAATTTGTTATTTAAGGGAAAAACAATGAAAACACTGCAAGTTGCCACCATCGCATTATTGGTGGGCGGAGCGTTGGGCTACGGCGTGAATCACTACATAGCTGGAGCAAACCACAACATGGGCGCGATGGCGACCCCAGCAGCCAAGAGCGCAAATGAGCCTTTGTACTGGGTCGCCCCGATGGACCCGAATTACAAAAGAGATAAGCCCGGGCAATCTCCTATGGGAATGGATCTCGTTCCCGTGTATGCCGAGGATATCGCGGGAGAAAATGACAAAGTCGGCACTATCAAAATAGACCCGTCTATCGAAAATAACTTGGGTGTAAAAACCGCCAATGTATTGAAAGAACCATTAACGCCCAGCTTAGAAACCGTGGGTTATATCGCCTTCGATGAAAGCCGACTGTGGCAAACCAACGTGCGCGTTGCGGGTTGGGTCGAAAAGCTGCACATCAATGCAGTGGGCGAGAAAGTCACTAAGGGTGATGTCCTATTTACTCTGTATTCGCCTGAGCTCGTGAAAGCGCAAGAGGAGTTGATCAGCGCCTACAAAACCAACCGTAAGGGGTTAGTGAAAGGGGCAACAGAAAGGCTGCTGACGTTAGGGGTGGATCGCAGTCAAATTCGAATCATAACTCGCCGTGGAAAAGCCTCTCAAACTATCGAAGTGAAAGCACCCGCAGACGGTGTGATTGCGAATTTGAACATTCGTGAAGGCGGGTATTTGTCGCCTGCTCAAGCGGTGATCAGCGCAGGGCCGCTTGATAACGTATGGGTCGATGCCGAAGTGTTTGAACGTCAAGCGCATTGGGTAAAAGCGGGCAGTAACGCCAGTATGAGACTCGACTCGGTGCCCGGTACTGAGTGGCAAGGTGAAGTGGATTACATCTACCCAATACTGGATCCGAAAACACGTACTCTTCGTGTTCGCCTCAAATTCTCCAATCCACAAGGCGAGTTGAAGCCGAACATGTTTGCCAACATCACGTTGCAACCTGTGAGTGAGGAATCTGTGCTTACCATTCCTAAATCGGCAGTGATTCGATCGGGCGGAATGACACGAGTTGTATTGTCTGAAGGCGAAGGTAAATATCGTTCAGCACGAGTCGAAGTGGGAAGAGAGGCGGGAGATAAAATTGAAGTGCTGCAAGGGCTTTCTGTTAATGATCGAATAGTGACTTCCGCGCATTTCATGCTGGATTCTGAATCGAGCCAAACTGCCGATCTAGCGCGCATCAACGGAGTGGAGGCAGATGCCGAAACAGTCTGGGCTAAAGGGGAAATTACCGATGTGATGGAAGGGCACCGGATGCTAACCATCAACCATCAGCCAGTACCAGAATGGAGTTGGCCGGGTATGGTGATGAATTTCACTTTTGCTGAAAACGTAGAAATGAAAGGGCTTGGCAAAGGGCAAGCCATTGATTTCGAAATGCAGAAAACCGAGTCTGGTCAATACGAAATTGTGGACTACAAAGTGGGGGAAAGCGTGCTCGCGGCAGAAGTGTGGTTAACCGGAGAAGTGAGCACACTTATGGCGGAATTCGGCATGATCACGCTGAGCCACTCACCCGTTTCAGAGTGGGGTTGGGAAGAAGGTGAAATGAACTTCACGGTCGAGGATGGCCTAGACCTTTCGCCCTTTCAGGAAACTCAAAAAGTTCGATTTCTAGTCGAAAAGCAAGGCAGCGAATATCGACTTAAGCAAATAGAAGCTGAGGGCTAAGTATGATAAACGCAATCATTCGATGGTCCATCAACAACCGTTTACTTGTTTTGTTAACGACGCTGGCATTGGTTTTGGGAGGGTTATACAGCGTTAAAAATACGCCTGTGGACGCGATTCCCGATTTGTCTGATGTGCAGGTGATCATAAAAACCAGCTACCCCGGACAAGCGCCACAAGTAGTAGAAGATCAAGTAACGTATCCTCTTACCACTGCGATGTTAGCGGTGCCGGGAGCGGAAACCGTACGCGGCTATTCCTTCTTTGGGGACTCCTACGTTTACATCATCTTCAATGACAATACCGACATGTACTGGGCGCGCTCGCGAGTGCTCGAATACCTCAGCCAAGTGGCTCCCAACTTACCCACCAATGCCAAACCTACATTAGGGCCAGACGCGACAGGCGTGGGCTGGGTATACAGCTATGTTCTGCAAGATAAAACGGGTCAGCACGATTTGGCGCAGCTTCGAAGCCTGCAAGATTGGTTTTTGAAATACGAATTGCAAACCGTAGAGGGAGTATCAGAAGTCGCCACGGTAGGCGGCATGGTTAAGCAATACCAGATCCAAATCGATCCCGCCAAGCTACGTGCCTATAACCTGACATTACAGCAGGTGAACATGGCCATTCAGAATGGTAATCAGGAATCGGGGGCGTCGGTTATTGAAGTGGCGGAAGCCGAGCATATGGTGCGCACAACGGGGTATTTGAGTGGCATTGACGACATCAAATCGCTGCCATTGAAGGTGACTGAAAAAGGGACACCGCTGTTATTAGGAGACATTGCAGACATTAATCTAGGTCCTCAAATGCGACGGGGCATTTCAGAACTCAATGGTGAGGGTGAAGCGGCTGGTGGTGTCATAGTGATGCGCTTTGGCGAAAACGCCAGTGAAGTGATTGCCAATGTAAAAAACAAACTTGGAGAACTTCAGCGCAGCTTGCCAGACGGAGTGGAAATTGTGCCGACGTACGACCGCTCTACGCTGATCAACGCAGCGGTAGAAAACCTTTGGAAGAAGCTGGCGGAAGAGTTCATCGTTGTGGCGGTTGTGTGTGCCTTGTTCCTGTTCCACATCCGTTCTTCTTTGGTCATTGCTCTGAGCCTGCCAGTTGGCATTCTTTCCGCCTTTATAGTGATGCACTGGCAAGGCATTAACGCCAACATCATGTCTTTAGGTGGGATAGCCATCGCGATTGGTGCCATGGTCGATGGTGCCATCGTCATGATTGAGAATGTACACAAGCACATTGAGCGCACACCCCTGACCGATAAAAACCGTTGGCAGGTAATTGGTAAAGCGGCAGAAGAAGTGGGCGCTCCCTTGTTCTTCTCACTGCTTATCATCACATTGAGTTTCGTTCCCGTGTTTGCCTTAGAAGGGCAGGAAGGGAAAATGTTCTCTCCTCTTGCGTTCACCAAAACTTACGCCATGGCGGCATCGGCAGGTTTAGCTATCACGCTGGTGCCTGTATTGATGGGGTACTTTGTTCGGGGAAAAGTACTGCCTGAGCACAAGAACCCGATCAATAAAGGGCTGGTAGCACTGTATAAGCCATTATTGGGCGTGAGTTTGCGCTTCCCTAAAACGATGATTGTGTTGGCATTAGGGCTGATGGCTTCCGCTTATTACCCCACCAGTAAACTGGGTAGTGAGTTTATCCCCCCTCTGGATGAAGGCGATTTAATGTACATGCCAACCACCTATCCGGGGATTTCAATTGGTAAAGCGCGAGAAATCTTGCAGCAAACCAACAAGCTGATCAAAACCGTGCCCGAAGTAGACACCGTGTGGGGCAAGATTGGCCGTGCGGAAACCGCCACTGATCCCGCGCCGCTCACCATGATCGAAACCGTTATTCAGTTTAAGCCGAAGTCCGAATGGCGTGTTGGGGTAACAAGCGAATCATTGCGGAAAGAGCTGGATGATTTAGTTCAATTTCCCGGTTTAACCAATGCGTGGGTTATGCCAATCAAAACGCGTATCGATATGTTGGCAACCGGCATTAAGACCCCAATTGGTATCAAGATCGCCGGTCCTGACCTCAAGGTTATTGAAACCATAGGGGCACAGCTCGAACCGATCCTGAATGGAGTTAACGGCACTGCTTCCGTCTATGCAGAACGTGTGGCGGGTGGCCGTTATGTCACCATCGACATCAAGCGCCGCTCGGCTGCCCGATATGGTTTGAGCATTAAAGACGTTCAGCAAGTGATCTCGACGGCGGTAGGCGGCATGAACGTGGGAGAAACCATTGAAGGGCTAGAGCGCTATCCAATCAATGTTCGATACCCACAGGAGTATCGTAACTCTGTGGTGATGCTGGAAAACCTGCCTTTGGTGACTCCCAATGGTGCGCGTATTGCGCTCGCTGATGTGGCCGATATTCGCTATGAAGACGGACCCCCGATGATCAAAACGGAAAATGCACGCCCTAACGGCTGGGTGTTTGTGGATATTGAAGGGCGAGATCTTGGATCTTATGTCGCCGATGCTCAGCGAGTGGTTGCTAATGAGTTGGTGCTCCCTGCGGGTTATTCATTAGCGTGGTCTGGGCAATATGAATACATGGAACGCGCCAAAGAACGCTTGAGTGTCGTGGTGCCCATAACGATTGCCATCATCATGCTGCTGCTCTACTTCAGTTTTCGCCGAGTGGGTGAAGTGCTGATCATTATGCTGACACTGCCTCTCGCGATGGTTGGTGGTTTATGGCTCATGCACTACCTTAACTACAACTTTTCTATTGCGGTTGGGGTCGGGTTTATCGCTCTGGCAGGAGTGGCAGTTGAGATTGGGGTCATTATGTTGGTTTACCTCAATCAAGCGTGGCATTACAAAAAGTTGGATGCAGCAGAAACAGATACCACATTGACGAAAGACGACCTCACCAACGCCATACGCGAAGGGGCAGGGCTGCGTGTTCGCCCAGTCATGATGACGGTTCTGACGGTGATCATCGGATTAGTACCGATCATGTACGGCGATGGCACCGGCTCGGAAGTCATGCAGCGGATTGCCGCGCCAATGATTGGTGGAATGGCATCGGCATTATTGCTCACGTTATTGGTTTTGCCCGCTATCTTTAAGTTATGGAAGCAAAACGAACTTCGCAAGTAATCCAAATTCAGGGTTACTTGTGGGTAATCCTGAATTCAAATTCAAATTCAATTCGAAATAGAAGGAAATTCAGATGAAAAAATCAATCATTGCACTGGCTCTTAGTATGGTTGCATCCGGCGTTATAGCTGAAGGGATGGATCACTCTAAGATGGATCATTCCAAAATGGATCACAGCAAGATGGACCACTCCAATATGATGAACATGGAAGGCATGTCGGATGTAGGCATGCCTGCCAAAGGGGCGAAACCAGACAAAGTGGTGCACGTTATTTTAAGCGACGACATGACCATCAAGTTTAAAAAAGAAGTGGATATCGAGCCCAATGATGTGGTTCAGTTTGTGGTGATCAACACTGGAAAGATCGATCATGAATTTGCGATTGGTTCACTTGCGGAGCAGGAAAAACATCGCACCATGATGAAAGAGCAAGGCGCACATGCTCACGATTCGGGTAGTGCAGTGACGGTTAAGCCCGGTAAAGCGAAACAATTGACGTGGCACTTTCATGGAGACACCAATGTCGAGTTTGCCTGCAACATTGCTGGGCACTACGAAGCAGGCATGGTGAAGTCGATTCAAATCTAAGTAGAACTCAGAACTTAATTGATGCTGAAACTCGGGCGGTATTCCTATCGCTCGAGTTTTTCTAATTTACATTGTAAATTCCTACGATATTTAGAGAATGTTTAGTTTGGTTTCCTTACACTCTTGCAACACATCAGGGAGGAGAAAGCACAATGTATATTGGAGAGTTATCGAAAAAGACTGGAGTCAGCGTTAAAGCGATTCGACATTATGAAGACATTGCGTTAATCAAATCGCCCCAACGCGATGGAAAATACCGAGTTTACGACGACAGTTATGTTCAAGTACTAGGCATGATAAAAGCTGCAAAAGGGCTAGGGTTTACTTTGGAGGAGCTTCGAACCATAGCGAAAGCCAAATCACAGGAAGGCTTGGTGCCGATGGACTTACTGAAAGCCGAACTGCAAAAAAAGCGCACCAACATTCTCATTAAGAAAGCGGAATTGGAAAAAAGACTTGAGGAAATGGACGAGCTAGAAATCAGCGTTCAACATTACAATCAGTGCCTATTGGAAAATATTAATCAATAATTTTTTAGTAAATAGGTGTTGACTCTCCCCTATACGGGAGACTTTAGGATGAAGACCTCAACAGACAAAACAGAGGTCAACATTATGAAAACGGCATTCATCACAGGCGCAACATCTGGCATTGGTTTCGAATTTGCAAAGTCTCTTTCTGAGCAAGGCTACGCACTGATCGTTCACGGACGCAACCCTAAGAAATTGGCAGAACTCGAACGCCAAATTGAAGGCGTTAGCCAAACCATTTGCGCTGACTTGTCCGATCCGGCTACGCATGCTCAGGTGATTCAACAGCTTGAAGCCTATTCCAACCCCATCGATGTTGCCATTAATAACGCTGGTTATGGTTTGTATGGTGCGCATATCGAGCACACATCAGCACAAATACAGCAAATGGTGTCGGTCAACGTGTTAGCGCTGACCTCTTTGAGTGAATACTTTGCCAGACGAATGGAAAAACAAGGCAAAGGATACCTAATGAATGTGGCGTCTACCGCTGCTTACCAGCCTCAGCCTTATATGGCTGCGTATGCGGCCAGCAAAGCGTATGTTGCCAGTTTTACCGAAGCCTTAGCAGTAGAAATGAAAGACAAAGGTGTGAACATCACCTGCTTGTCACCGGGGCGAACAGATACAGGCTTCTTTACTTTCGATGGCAAGGACAAGTCGAGCTCTGGCACGGGGACATTTGCGGCAAAATATAGAGTCAGCCCAACGAAAGTCGCACAGAAAGGGTTGGATGCTTTGTTCAAAGGGCGCTTCAGAGAGATTCCATTTCTAGACAACAAGTTCTACGTTTTCCTGAATCGAATTCTGTCTAAAGATGGTATGTTGAAAATGTACAGCAGCGCGATGAAAAATGTATAAAATCAAAGCTATTTGATACAACTATTTTGCGAGTATATTGGAAAGGATGGAAACGGTTATACTCAAGTTTACCTTCCTTCCCCCCTAATTCAGGAGTTTGAGTCGGTATGGAAAAAATACATTGCTCGCTTGTCCCTTTTACGGAAGGTGACTTTGAGCATCTGATTGATTGGATAGTATCAGAAGAGCTAACTTATCTTTGGGCTGGCCCCACTTTTCAGTATCCACTTACCTATGAACAACTGCACAAGCACTGCCAGCAGTCGGAAGTTATCCCTTTCTTAATAAAATATGGTGAGCAGGCAGCCGGTTTTGTTGAACTCAACCGACAGTCGGAAACGCACTGTCGTATTTGTTTGGTGTTTGTTTCGGATTCGTTTCGTGGCAAAGGTATTTCAAAAACCATTCTGACAATGCTTGCCGGTGTGGCCAAAAATGATTACGGCTGTAACAAACTCAGCCTTGCAGTGTTCAGCCATAACCAAAGGGCAAAAAAGGTGTATCAGTCGCTTGGGTTTAAAACCGTTTCGATTGAAAAAGAAGCCATGCACTTCAAAGAAAATGTCTGGGATCTAGAACGAATGGAAAAGTTGTTATAACTTATTTTTTAAAAAAGTAGACACGGCATGACCAAGAAGTTCCACCCCAAAACATCATAAACGTACAAAGGAATCTTATGTCTGTTGTTATTTCAGAAGAGAATGAACTGATTACAATGGAGCTTGCACCTTCTAAGGGTAAGCTTTGATACGAATCGCAACAGCAAAAGATATTCCTGCCATAGCCGATTTGATCTTCAGAGCCTGGCAAGAGGATCTGATTCATATGGTTTCCCCTAGTGTCGCTTCCCTTTTTACATTGGATTGGTTTGCTTCCAAGTTAATGGCTGATATTGAACGTGAAGCTGGCTTTGCAATATTGTTTGAGCGTGACGGAGTAATTCAAGGTTACGCAGCGGGAAAAGATTGCGAGGAAAGGAGCATGAGTGAACTTAACAGTTTGTACGTTTGCCCTCGTGCTCAAGGAGCTGGGATAGGAAGCAAACTCATAACTGAGGTGAAAGGGGTCATTATGAGCAGTAAAAAAACTAGCATGATAGTTTGGACATTTCTCGGTGCCAAAAACAACGATTTTTATCAAAGGCATAAACCTATTCGAAAAGATAAACGAGATATTGTGATTTTAGATCAGCGATATCAGGGGGTTGGTTTTTTATACTCATTGGAACCGCTAGGTGAGCAACCTACGTAAAATCCGAATGTTTCCCTTCTTAATCTGTTATTTGGTTTCAACGCGCAGTAATAGGGCGACAAAAATGAGCCCACTTACCCCTGAAATAACCCACACAGCACGTACACCGGCACTGTCTGCTATGGGGCCTAGGGCTAATCCGACTAAGACACCACCTAGGTTCAGTGCGAGCGATAATATGGATAACGCAGTCGCACGCTGATGATCTTCTATGTATTGATGCATCAGAATGGCGAGCAAAGGCTTGATGGCAAAAATAGCGAACCCAAAGCACAAATAGACCACAATGAATAACAGAGCAGAGTTCGTGGTTGCTAATAGCAAAACCAACACAGAAGACGCGCCAAAAATCCCAAGTAACTGACGTCCATTATTGTTCAATAAACCTTTATGTGAACGCTTTATCCATGCCGCAGACAAAGCGGCAGAAAAGAAAAAGAGCGCAGATACCCAGCCAAATACGAATACATCCGTTTTTTCACTCAACATAGTAAGCAATTGTGGTTGCCAGTAAGTTTGAATGCTTGAGAGTAAAAAGCCGTGAATGATCTGTAAGCCCAGAACACGTTTGAGTATTGGATGCTGAATACAAGCCATCAATACTTTTTTTATGACATTTACATCAGATCTTTCGTTCCGAGTCGTCTGCTTTATCTCACCTTCATGGAAACAAAAGGGGACGGAAATACCCAGAGCCAAGTGCATTATGAACGCAACGACAAGCACCCACTGATAAGGGGAGTTATTGCTTGGTATTTGAAGGTTAAAAGCAACCAAAGCCGCTCCGCTAATCGCACCAAAAGCCATTGCTACTAACGCCCAACCATGTGCGTTACTGAGCAAACTGGGCATCAGGTGATAGCGGCGCACTTTTTTTAACTCGTCAACATACCATGCTTCCATTGCGCCAGAACCCATGGCGCGAGCGATACCACCTACAAATGATGCGGCATACAAGGTGGGGATATAATCAAAATAAAACAGCAAGGCAAAGTTCAGGCAATCTAACATTTTGCTTAGCATAAATACGTTCAATCTACCGAAGCGATCCGCCCACGCGCCGGAAGGTAATTCAAATAAAATGATCGCCAAAAAGTAGACCCCAAAGAAAACACCAATTTGACTAAGATCCATACCTTTGTGCTGACAAAACAATGCAATCACGGGGGCGAATATACAGATTGTGCCGATGTTAATGGCGTGATGAAGTGCGTAGCGAATGTCGAGCGTCATTCGGTTTTCCTGAAAGTTGAATACGCAGAAATTGTATCGGAGGCAGTGAAGTGATAAAAATAGATAAAGAATATATTAATTATCTATAAATTGAATGATGATTGAGAAAACACTGCCGCTTCTTAAATATTTCCATGCACTTGCTCAAACAGGCAGCTTCACCAAAGCCGCCGAACAGCTCTGTATTTCCCAGTCCACAGTGAGTACTCAAGTACGAAAATTGGAGCAAGTGCTGAGCGTTAAACTTATCAATCGAAAAAACAAACATCAGTTTGCCTTAACTGCAGAAGGGGAGTCGCTAGCACAGGAGGTGGCATACAGTTTTGGGCGTTTGTCTTCTCAGTTAGATGGATTGCAGCAAGTGTCCCCGAGCAGCGCTGAACTTACGGTGTCGGCTTCAACTTCACTGGGAATTAAATTTGTTTTGCCTGTTATTGCCAAATTGCGACAGCAATATCCCGATCTCACGCTTCATATCCAAGAAAATGCCAGCAGCAAACATTTCTTTGAAGACAAAATTGATATCGCCACCAATTATGGGATTCCAGACAATACCTTTCACAGTGTATACATAGGCGAAGTTGAAAAATTTGTGGTAGCGAGCGATGCGTATATTAAACGCTTTGGGACGCCTAAGGGTTTATCGGAATTGGCGCAGCACTCTCTGATTGCACAATCACATGGTAAGCAAGAATGGCAAACGCTGTTTGCTAAATCCGACGTTGATATTGATTCGTTAGATGTACTCAGCGTATCGAGCAACATAGCAAAGCTGGAAGCGGTTCAGTTAGGGATGGGAATAGGGTTGCTACCTCTTTATTTACTCAAAAGTAGTGAGGCATCACTTATCATTTTACCGGAATTTGATCTCCAATCGTTGAGGGAGTCACTGTATCTTATATGTGAAAAACGCAGAAAGGATGAACATAAAATTCAGTGGGTGATGGATAAGTTGGCAAGTGAATGTAAGGTCTTGTTAGAGATTGAGAATAAAGGGTAATGTTATGCATTACCCATATATTTGACTTTCTTTAATTGAATCTAGGCGGCTTAAACCTTAGCCACTTTCTTTGGCCATGGATCGTCAAATTCTCCGCCGTCTTTCCAGTGATCGAGCTCTTCATCGGTCAAGAAACAGCGATTTAACGCCTCAATAAAGGCATCGGCTTCGTCGCTTTGTCCAATCACCGTTAGGCGGCAACGTCGGTCGCCGAAACGGCTGTCTACGCTATCGATTTTGGCTTGCAGAATTTCAAGTTGCTCAGGGGTAAAGTTTTGAGTGTCATCATGCTTTACCGACTCACGCCAAAACCCAACCACCTCAAGACCAACACTGCCGTTGGTTTGGCTCCAAAGCAGTGAAACGTCATCTCGCGTTGGCATCCAAAAGAAACCTTTGCTGCGGAATACGCCTTGTGTCAGGTAGCTATGGCACGTTTGCCATAAACGTTGAGGGTGGAAGGGGCGGTCGTCTTTCATCACTTTTGCTACGATCTTCTGGTTATGTTTCCCAGACAGGGTAAGTGGTGCATTAACACCGTCTCTCAGCTCATCAGCCAGTTGTTGCACCATGAAAAAATTGTAGTCTTCAATGGTTTTAAATTGCTCAATCCCAACATTGCCCCAAGATGTACTCACAATGGAGGCGTAAGGGTTAAGCGGATGCAAAGCTTCGGCAATGCTTTTGATTGATTGCTCATCCAATCGATCGGCTTTAGTGAGAAAAACACGGTTTGAAAACAGAATTTGTTCCACAAGCAGATTTTCTATGCCTCGATCTCCTTTTTGCAAGTTCTCTTGCCATTTCGGGATGAGCGTTTTTGCGAGTGAATAGTCGTCGCGCAACCATGTCGCATCGACTAACGTGACTACGCCTTTTAAAGAAAACAGAGCGTGATCTTTAAAATACTCGACTAAAGGTAAAGGGTGGCTGCTACCCGATGTTTCAATCAGGATCCACGGTGGCTGTGCCTGTTGAACCAATTGGTTAAGTGCCTTGTCTAGCTTTTTTATGCCTTCTGGGCTGCTTACACTGTCGCCACTGATGGTGACGAAATTGCCATGGCTCTCATTCACCACATCAGTATTCATGACCAACACGCCATCTACGTCTAGCTCGCTCATATCATTAACGATCACTGAAGGCACATATTCAGCCATCTGAGATTGCGCCAAAATATTACGCAAAACGGTCGTTTTACCCGACCCAAGAAAGCCGTGCAGAATAGTGATGTGGGTGGAAACCATGGATAAACCTTTAGAAATGAATAAGTGAAAAATGTCAGCGTAACATGATGTTATAACATATCTGATATTATTTCGATTATTCAATTAAAGCGAACCCAAAATAAGGTAATTTGGACTATCTTTAGCCCGCAGAGTCTATCTACGAGAAAACACCGTGAGAGCCAGTTTGAAGCGCTTGATTTGTACTTTTGATTTGTACTTTTGATTTGTACTTTTGTGTTGAGATTTTTGCCTAATTCACTTTTGACAGCACCCGTAACTTTAATAGAGCTTGATTGGGCCAGCCAGCGTGTACTTACGCATGCCTTAGCGAATATATTGGAAGATCAGGGTATTGATACAGACGTCATTGTTCGTCAATTCAAGCTATCCAACTCCGACTTGGCACTTGCGGCGTCATTGCTGGATGCGCATACCCTCACTATTGAAGAAGCAGCGCAAGTTTGGCAAATCGGAAACAAAGAACGTATCGATGCCATCATAAAAGAAGCAAATTGCCAATAAGAGCGAAAATGGTGGCGAAGCTGTCTTCGCCACACACTTTTTCATTTTTTACTCTGTCACTAATTTATGTATTCAATGACCCAAGAGCCTTGGGTGACTGGTGTGCCGGGGCGCCAAGTAAACACTCTACGTCGGTCGTTATCGAAAGGTTGGAAATCAGCAGCGTACAAGTATTCATTTTGATGGGTGTTTAAAATACGTACCTCACCATTGGCTATGTTTTCAATTTTCCATTGACCTTGAACGGGTGCGTGACCTGGTCGCCATGTGAATACACGTCTTCTGTCTTGATCATAAGGTGCGAAGTCAGCGGCGTAGAGGTATTCCTGTTGATGAATGTTAAATAGGCGGACCATTCCATTCCCGATATCTTCTAACCGCCATTCTCCACTTGTGACAGGTGTGCCCGGAATCCATGTGAATACTCGACGACGATCGGCATCAAATGGTGAAAAATCGGCTGCATATAGGTATTCCCCTTGCTGCTTATTGAAAATACGAACTTTAGGTCCGACTGCATTGGTAATATTTAGGGTTGTATCTAATGTAGCCCATACTGCTTTGTGATCAGAAATCGGCTCTCCTGAATCATAGCTACCTTGAGCTAAAACCTGAATCGAAGAACAGACGTAATCAACCCATTCATTCGAACACTCTAAAGATGGAAGATCCTGTGCGGCATGATGGCGATACACATTAAAATCACCTGTAAGAACCACGTTTCTTGCACTCGAAAAGTCCGAAATATTGAGCCTGTTTTTCACCCAAGTAGCAAACTTACGCATTCCGGTTCGCTCCCATTGGCTGCCATTCTCATGAAAATTAAACGTATTGTGATAGTGGAATAAATCTATAGTGTTGCCATCGCCAATATTTAGCACGACATGCTGAGCATTGCGTTCCCACTTATCTACCGCTGGATCAGTTTGGATGAGTTCACTGTAGGTGGATTTAAAAGGGACTTTAGACAAAACCATGATGCTGGTCGTTTTAACATTAAAGGACGATGCAGTCGTTGAATTGGTTGTTGTATATACATAAGGGTAATCAGAGTATTGGTCACGAGTCTTCTGAATGTCATTGACCTCTTGTAGAACAACTACCTCCTCGCCACTTAGGAATTTTTTGAAGTCTGGAATTTTCTCTGTTCTCCCGTTCATATTGAATGACGCCACACGTAAATCAGCGTATGTTGAAGCGCTAAAAAAGAACAGTAATGTAAATAATAAATACCAACAATGATTTGTATTTTTCATAGGAAAGCTAAGCTCCACAATTATAATGAAATTGAATAGGCTTTCCAAGATGGATATATACCAGTTTTATTCTATTTACATCAATGAGAACTGGGAAAGCTAATATAACTTGGATTGCCCAATTCGATACTAGAGGTTAGAAGCGACTGAAAGAACAGACCTTTCCTTAAAACAGATCCTTGAAAATATAATTATCAATAGTAGATCTTGGTTCAGGTGATTTCTGAGGGAATGAATTTAAATGGATGGTTTGTTATTTTTATTTCTATGAGTTACGTGCCGGATAGGGTTAATTGTAATAAAGCGTACCGCTATAAATTAATATACCCAAGCACCTTGAGGTCACTTGGGTATAGAACCGTATCTCACCTATCACACTACGACATCAACGCGAGTTTCAACTCTATCGTTGTTTTGGCTAAATACCATAGAAACGCTATCGGCTTCTTTCTTCGACATACGGCGATAAATGCTATCAGCCTGATTGCGCTTGTCACCAGAAATATAGAATTGTGTCGTCAGTAACTCTCGTTTCTGATCGAATACCTTTACATGAATATGTGGTGTCCTTCCCGGGTATACCGTGGGTTTTATGGTTCGGAAATGATAGTTGCCGTCGGCATCAGTGATATCGTGTCCAAACCCTTGGAACCCTGTATCGTACTTAACGTCTCTGTCGTCACCAGTATGTAAGTACTTGCCATTCACATCACATTGCCATATTTCGATTCTGTGTCCCGCCAGTGGCTGCCCATCTTTCGACAGTATTCTTCCGCTCAGGTGAATGATCTCGCCACCGGCTTCTTTTACTGCGTTCGACACTTTTACCAAGTCGTTATCGATGTCTGGAAACCGCATGGATGATCGAGGGTAAAACGGTCCCTCAGTGGCACTGGGGGTAAACATTGCAGATACAGCACTTCGTGAATACATAGGCAGCGCAGCTAATGCTACGAGCCCTTTAACTATGCCTCTTCGGCTTACAGATTTCATAATAGGGCATTTTCCTTACTTCAATACCAAAACTATATGGGTAGTTATAAAACGAATGGGTATATACCCAAGTAGCCTCTAGATGCTTGGTTCAGCGAGCTTGAACTGGCTTTCAAACAAGGCACCGATATGAAGATCTAGTCACTCTAAATCAAGAATCGGTAACGCAGTATGAAAGCCAGTTAAACTCGCCCTTGGGAGCCCATATTCTGTCCCGTTTCATCGTCAAAGAACTTGGAAAGGATGCGTCATTCCACTGCGTTCTTTTCCTTGAACCGAAACAGAATATGAGGCTCTGAATCCTGCATCTATAGGTCACTTGGGTATACAACAAGAAGTGTAGTTGAGATCAAACACAAGACATCACGTGTACCATTACAGAATTCTGACATTGAAGATGAGAAAATAGTTCAGTAAAAAAGATTGAAGAAACGAATATTATGTAATGCTGCTATTCTAAATAACGAATATCCATTTGAATTATTGAGATTTTTCTAACTAAATATTTTTTCTAAGTAAATATAGAAGGATGGATTTTCTAAAGAGTTTTGAAAAAATTATCTGTTTAGCAAAGCGCTAATTAATAAATAAAGAACCAGAGGTTGTTTATTTATTGAGTTGCATATATGAAATTTTCCATATTATGTGTCTTATTGCATTTTAATTTTATTTCAACGTTGAATGAATAAATAAGCTCGGCATTGCTGGTTTGCTCATATTTTCTTTTGTTTAACGCGTTAGAACGGGTGCACTTCTTCGGCTTGTTCTAATGAAATAAATGAGCTGCGAAATCCGTTATTCCAATCATGCACCATATAGCCCCCAGTGGATTTTACAAACCCAACTTCGGCTGTTTCTCGGTAGTCAGTTAAAAACGCGCTTGCCACAGCAGGGCAGGAGATAACGGTCGCCCTGCCAACATCACAGACAATACTGTTGTGCAGGTGACCACACACAATGCGAATATCTTGCTTCGACTGTTCAAGAATCCGTGCAAAGGATTCTGAGTTGTTGAGCCGAATGTTGTCCATAAACTGAATACCAGACAAAAATGGAGGGTGGTGTAAGGCGATTAAGATGGGTTTGTCTGCCTCGAGCTCTAAGGCGTTGCATAGAAACGAGAGCGTCTTCTGAGTTAACTCCCCCCCGCCACAGTTTGGGATCGTGCTGTCTAACCCTATTATCGTAAAGTCGGCCAATGGGTGAACCCAGTTGAGTTCACCAGTACGAGGCAAGTATTGATGATGTTCAAAGCACTGCCTTAAGGGCTCTCTTTTATCGTGATTGCCCGGTATCAATAAATAGGGGAGTTTTAGCTGATCGATGATGGATTTGAATGCTTCGTAGCTGGAAAGGTCCCCCTTGTCAGAGATGTCTCCTGTCACGAGCGCCGCGTCGATTTTCCCTAGCATGGGCAAATCGTTTTTTATTTTTTGCACTGCGTTTTCAAAGATTTCATGCGTATTAAGAACGCCGGAAACTTTGCTTGGCTGGGCGGCAAGGTGTAAATCGGTGATTTGGATAATTCGTGACATCAGAAGAGTTCCTTTACTTAATACCAGCACGCAAGAATGCTTGAACAAACTGACGTTGGAAAATCAAAAACGCAACGAGTAATGGTGCGATAGACATCATGGTTGCCGCCGAGATAACCGAAATATCCACCCCATTTTCAGGTGCACCAAAAATCGATAACCCTACCGTTAGCGGGCGAGTATCGTCTGAGTTGGTGACGATAAGTGGCCACAAGAAATTGTTCCAATGCGTTGAAACAGAAACGAGTGCATACGCTAAATAGGTAGGCTTGGCTAAAGGCACGTAAACTTTCATCAGAATGCCAAATGTTGAGCACCCCTCGACACTTGCGGCTTCATGCAATTCTACTGGCACAGACTTGAACGACTGACGCATCAAAAATATACCGAATGCACTGGCCATGTAAGGCATACCGACGCCCAAAATCGTATCAAACAACCCGAGTTTCGATGTAATGGCATAGTTTTCAACAATCAGTACTTCAGGAAGAATAAACAACTGAAGCAAGACCAAAATAAAAACAAAATCTTTGCCCGGAAAAGATATCTGCGCGAATGCAAACCCCGCTAAGGTGGTAATGATAAATTGCCCAATCAGCACGATGGTGACAAGACAAAAGGTATTGATGAAGTACTGTATCCAAGGTGCACCTTCCCAAGCGAACCGGAAATTTTCCAGTGTCCAACTTGAAAACAGGTTGAAATTTACAGCATCGGACGTGGTATGAAATGCCGCAAAAAAAGCGAACAACAGAGGCGATATCCATACAATGGCCAGAAGAATCGCACCAAATGAGTCGAGATAATCCGCCATTTTGTCGGTAAAAAGGCGTTTAGGGACGAATGCTGGAGAATGCGTGCTCATTGATAGTGTGTCCTTCTATCGAGATACAGAAATTGCACCGCAGCCGCGATACCCAAAACAATCAACACCATAACGGTCAGAGCCGCCGCGTGAGGTGCATCGAAGAAGGCAAACGCCATTTCCCAGATGTAGTACAGAATCAGCTTGGAGGCGTCGGACGGGCCCCCTTTGGTGAGAATAAACAGATGATCAATAAGTTTGACGGAGTTGATCATGGCATTCACCACAATAAACAGAGTTGTTGGCATGAGAAGAGGCAACACAATGCGCCTTGTGTATGTCCAGCGGCTGGTGCCTTCTATGTCGGCGGCTTCTTTGTAATC
The DNA here is from genome assembly GCF_002933855.1 of Vibrio penaeicida. Lineage (GTDB taxonomy): Bacteria > Pseudomonadota > Gammaproteobacteria > Enterobacterales > Vibrionaceae > Vibrio > Vibrio penaeicida_A. The sequence goes on along the minus strand of NZ_BFAQ01000027.1, from coordinate 99,360 downwards.
CGTTGGAATGGTTTGAAGCGCCGCCAGATAAAAAATCATGAAAAAGCCGGCTTCTTTCCAAATGGTGACGATAACAACAGCCCAAAGCGCGGTGTCTGGGCGACCTAGCCAGTTTACGGAATCAAAGCCTAACCATGCGCCTATTTGGTCCAAAATCCCTAGGTGTGGCGTGTAAAAGAACAGCCACAAATTCGCCGCAGCAATCATTGGCAATACGGTTGGCGTGAAATAAGCCGTTCGAATAAAGCCCGTTGCCGACATTTTTGAATTCGCCCATAACGCCATTATCAGAGCAATGATGATGGATGCTGGAATGGTCACACCCGCGTAAAAAAGGTTGTTCTTTACAACGATCCAGAATGTTGGGTCGTTAAATAGATCGACATAATTTTCCAAGCCCGAAAACTCAGACGGCTTCCGACGGGTTCCTTTGGAAAATAAGCTGGACCAAAATGTCGCTATAGAGGGATAAAAAGCAAACAGCGTTAGCAAAATGGCAGCAGGCGTTAGCAAAAACCACCCATAAAGGTGCTGCCTACGTTTTTCCATTGCGGCGTATTGATTCATAGAGTGATCTGCATAGTTCATTGTGAATGCGCTCGTTTAGGTTGTACTTCTTGTATGCCTAGCGGAGCGACACTCAGTTATAGTGATGCGAAGTAAGCACCAGCCAACACATTGCTGGTGCTTATACCCAAGCATCTTGAGGTTGTTTGAGTATTCAACCGTTTACGACAGCTTTTTTAGCCAAAACTTTTATAATAAAGCGCGTTTAGCGATAGTTTTTTAGCAGTCGATTGGCAGATTTCTGTGCCTGCTCCAATGCCGCTTCTGGTGTTTTGGTTCCCGTAAGCGCAGATTGAATCGCATTGTTTAATCCTTCACGGACTCGCGCCGTTTCATACGTCGAAAACTCGGCAACCGCGTGTTCTAATTGATTACGTGCAACCAAAGCTGGTGGGAAAGAAGCTGCGTATTTCTTCAATGATTCCGTTTCATACGCACTTTTTGATACGCCCATATAGCCTGTCGAGATAGACCAGTGCGCAGCCTGTTCTGGGGCCGTCATGAATTTGATCAGTTTTAGAGAGGCCGCTTTTTCTTCATCCGTTGTGTCTTTAAAGATGTAGAAATTACCTCCTCCAGTAGGAGAGCCTAAACGTTCATTCCCCGGCAGCATGGCCACACCAAAATCAAAGGATGCTGATTTCTTCACCGCAGACAAGTTGCCCGTCGAGTGCCACATCATGGCTGTTTTTCCTTCAAGGAATGCCTGACGTAACGTGCCCCATTCCACCGTGCCCTCAGGCATGATTTTGTGTTCTTCAGATAGCGATTTCCAAAACTTGAGCGTATCTACAACAGATGGATCATCGAAGTAGGTTTCTAACCCGTCGTCGGACATCAACTTTTTGCCGTTTTGAATCGCAAGAGCTTGGAACATCCAGTATGGATAACCCGTTGACGGAATCATCAGCCCAAAGGTGTCATCGTTGGTGAGAGCTTTCCCCATTTTGACCAGCTCTTCCCATGATGTTGGTGGCTTCTCAGGATCCAGCCCAGCTTTGCGGAACATATCTTTGTTGTAGTACGCCACAATGGTAGAGCGCTGAAAAGGAATACCCCATGTTTGCCCTTCAGCCTGGCCGTTTTCCATCAGCGCTGGATAAAAATCGTTTAACCATGCTTGATCTTCTTTGTCATTCATAATGTCATCAAAAGGTGTGATCAGATCTTGGTCAAGTAAGTCATACACATCGATTGAAAACATAACGGCTAATTGTGCTGGCTCGCCCGAGTTCAAAGCAGAAAGTGCTCGCACTCGCGTGTCATCGTAGTTACCGGAGTAAATCGCATTCACTTTGATATCCGGATTTTCAGATTCAAAATCAGACACCATTTTGTCGACCACCTTTGTTAACGGCCCCCCGACCGCTATTGGGTAATACATGTTTAACTCGGTTTCGGCCATGACTGACTGACTCGTACCAGCGACCATGCCAGTTAAAACCCATCCTAGGAATGTAGAGAACTTCATAGTTTCACCATTGGTTTATTAGCTGCGTGCAGCAAGCGATAAAACAACTTCAGCGTGTAATGCTGAGGCTGATATTTACTGAGCCGATGCCGTATCGGACATTCGGTCCCCATTACTATCAAATAGGTGGAGCGCACTATCTTCGAATGAGATATTCACGGTGCTTCCTTCTTTCAGCGAGGAATGCCCATCCAATTTAATCACCAGTCCCTTAGCGTCTGGGTGATTCAAACTAATGTGGGTTTCGACACCGAGGTATTCACATTCCGAGACCGTGCAGGTTAAGCGGTTTTTTCCGCTGTCGGAAACGCGTGTGTTGTTGCCGGGAATGCTTTCGTTGTTACCAGAAATAGATATGTTCTCTGTTCGGATACCCACAGTTTTTGCGTGTTCAAAGCCCGTTAATGCGGATGCAGAAACCAGTGCCATTGGCGGTGCGCCGACAAATTCAGCGGCAAACGTATTCTGAGGTTCGTTATACAATTCTTGAGGGGTACCCGATTGCATGATTCGCCCGTCTTTCATCAGTATGATGATGTCTGCCATGCTCATGGCTTCGGTTTGGTCGTGCGTAACGTAAACCACGGTCATTCCCAGCTTTCGTTGCAGCTTTTTTATGTCTCTACGAACCGAGTTTCTAAGCTTTGCATCCAAATTAGACAGCGGCTCGTCCATTAAACAGAGTGGCTGACCTGCTACAATCGCTCTGGCTAGCGCAACACGTTGGCGTTGCCCACCAGACAATTCCCCAGGCTTTCTTTGCTCGTACCCAATCAGCCCCGTAATGTCTAACGCGTTATTTAACTTTTCTTCACGTTCTAGTTTTGGCACTTTGCGCACTTTCATTCCAAACATGACGTTTTCTGCCACAGAAAGATGAGGAAAGAGGGCATAAGATTGGAAAACCATCGACAAATTTCGAGATGCAGGGGCGAGTTCCGTCACGTCCCGTGAATCGATAACGATGTGACCGATATCGGGTGTTTCTAACCCCGCAAGCAAACGCAATGTGGTGGACTTACCGCAGCCCGATGGACCTAGAAGGGCGACAAAAGATCCTTCCGGAATTTTGAATGAGATATCTTCAACACCGAGTTGACCGTTCCATCGTTTGCCAATATTGTCGAACTCGACAAAAGGATGTTCGCTCATGATGCGCCTCCCACGAGCTTAAGACGGTCGCCCACACGTTCGCTGAGTGCGGTCACGTCTTCACCGGGATGTTGATTCATTATGATTTGGTCGACATCAAAAATACTGCCACCGACAGCAGGGGCGATCCGGCTGAGTTTAGTGCTGTCCATCACCAAAATAGACGTTTTACAATGCGTGCGAATGGCTTCCCTTACACGCACTTCGGATGCGTGGAAATCCAACATACCCCCATCTTCCGATACGCCAGCGACACCAAAAATGCCAAACTCCGCTCGATAGGAGTTGAAGAAGGTCAGTACGTCGTCACCCAAAATGTCTCGGTCGGGGAGGCGTAATTCCCCACCCGGAAGAATCACGCGATTGGTCAATTCGCTGCTCAGTGCCATCGCTGCATTCAGGTTGTTGGTCATCACCGTTAAGCCGGTTTTATCGTGAAGCGCTTCTGCCACCATCGCAGGTGTGGAACCGATGGAGATAAAGAGCGTAGAACCATTTGGGATCATGTCTGCTGCCGCCACAGCAATCGCTCTTTTTTCGTTATGGTTTGTTATGGCTCTTTGGTCGTAAGGCGTATTGAGCGGTTGCTCGAAGCGTTCAACGCCACCGTGTCGTCTACGCAGGCGGTTTTCGTTACACAGGTGGTTGATGTCTCGCCGAATGGTTTGGGCTGATACGCCTAATACTTCTACCAAGGTTTCAACAGAAACATTCCCTTCCTGCTGAGTCATTTCGATGATGAGTTCGCGTCGGATATCGGTTTTCTTTGTGATTTTTGGGTCGTGATTCATATTTGTTCATATCTCCACTTTCGTCTGAATATAATGATGGATTTAACATTAATCCAACAAAAAATGAGTGTTTGAGCATTTTATTGTTCGTTTATTGATCAAACGCTCAATAATGGGTAAGTTAAAGGAAATGACATCTGCCGTTCACAACAACGTCACGAATAATAGGATCATTTGGCTAAGAGAGAATAGCAGTCTAATTTATTTAACTAGCTGTTATTTAAGGGTAATTTAGGCTTGGTTTTTTGTGTGGACAACAGACTCAGTCCGCATGAAAATGTGTGGTTAATCATTTACAAAAGGGAAAGGAATGCTCGAATTTAGAAATACATACCTTTTGATGCGTCACGGAGAAAGTGAAGCCAATGTTGCAGGTATTGTGGTCAGTGATCCAACCATTGGTTGCGTTCAGTATGGTTTAACACAGACTGGCAAGCAGCAAGCCATCACTTCCGCCAACGCCTATTCGGGCGAACCCATTACGCTGGTGGTGCATTCCGACTTTAAACGCACGGTTGAGACCGCTGAAACGGTGAAAAGTACACTCGGTATTGCGAGTTCGAAAGTCGATGTTCGGTTACGGGAACGCTTTTTTGGTACGTGGGAAGGTAAAAGCTCAGACACCTATGAAAAGGTATGGGCAAAAGATGGAGAGTCATCGACACAGACCGACAACGATGTTGAAAGCGCTCAAAGCGTCTGCGACCGAGCATGGAGCCTTCTACTGGAATTGGAAGAATCTCATCAAGGCGCGGTTATTTTGCTGGTGTCGCATGGAGATACGCTCCAAATCTTAAGCACCGTATTTAATAACTTGGCACCGGGGCAGCACCGAACATTACCTCACCATGAAACCGGACAAATTAAGTTGATTGCTTCTGTAGGTGATAGCCTTTGTAGATGATAACCCCTCTGTAAAAGCGAGCTTTTGTTTTCGGTTTGAAGGTGTGACTAAAACAAAACCGGTGTTGGTTCTATCTCAATACAGCGCCGTTTTGAGCTAAGGTTTTCAACACTTCTTTTCCCTTTTTGGGTTCAGCAGCCAGTATTGCCTTTTCAATAAGTTCGACGTTATAACCTCGCCCAAGAGCCGCCTTTGCGGTTTTATCAACGCAGAATCTTGCATCTAAGCCAACAATTCGGAGTGTGCCAACTTGCAGTTCTTCTAGCAGTTTATCTAAATCGCCTGTCTCAAATGAATCTTGTACACGCTTTACTAGGGCATGATCTGATAGATCGGAAAAAGGCTCGGCGACTTCCGTCCCTTTCGTTCCTGCAATGGCTGCCCCACCCATTGTTAACCGTGACAACACTTGTGTTGACAAAATAGACCATTCTTGTCGTATCGCAATGATTGGAAACCCATGCTCTTTTGCGTTGTTTATTTCATCGAAGATCGCTGTTTGAGCGTTTAATTTAGCGTCTTCACTGAATTGGTCTGATTCCCAAAACACAGTTTGAAGATCGACCATTAATACAGCGGTATTGGGGCGATGACCTATTGGATAACCTTTACTGACGGTTCCGATTAAGCGTATACCGTTCGCAAGCCATAACAACGCAGCCACAATAGGAAGAACGATCAGCCATTGTATTATCATTATTCGTCCTTACTCTTGGTTTGGAGTTCCTTGATGAGATGCCTAACAAGTGATAGAGCAGAGGTAATATCGGTTTCACATAGGTTGCTCGACACACCATCAAGCAGTTCTCGCTCCCGTTGTATTACCTGACAAATAACATCTCGACCAGACTCCGTTAACGTGATCAGGCTAGAACGCTTGTGTCGAGGGTTTGGGACTCTTTCAGTGCTTCCAGACGCAATTGTGTCGTTCACCATGACCTGAACATATTGTCGCTTGATATCAAGCCGTTGCGCTATTTCTGGTACCGTTAACCCGCCATAAATGTATAGGATCTCTAGCACAGCACGCATTCGAACCGTCAACCCAGTTCCTGCCAGCCCCTTTTCTACGACCTCTTCAGCCGCTTGCATCAATGGACGCGATGCCCATATCAATTCATACAGTTCTTTTGTCTTTTTCATGACATCATTAATGTCATATCGACAATGATAATGTCAATTATTTTTGATTGCTTTTTGTTCAAATTGAATGGGCGTCACGTATTCACTGATCTAACGAATGAGTGATCACAAGTGCAGGACATAGAGCGGATTCTCTCCTTTGTGCTTCGTTATTGATGCTTTTAGTTGTTATGTTATATTGTTACAAAGTGTTGGGTTAATTTGTACTCAAGCTGTAAACGAGAACGAGTGGTATGAAAGATATAAAAGGTGTGTTTCGCAATTTAGAAAAAATGCTCCGACAAGCAAGTTGGTTTGATGACGACTGGGAAATTTATAACCGCGGGAACTACCTTCAGCTCTACAAACAGACTTGGTTTAATCAAAATCAAGGCGGGATCCATTTCGAAACGTTTATCGAAGCGCCCCAAATAAAGCAGAAATCTTTCCCTGTATGCATGCACGCTGAAGAGGATTGCCCGTCACAATCTGAGTTTATTCGCCAATTTATGGAGCTGGAAGGAAAGCGTATAAGTAGCTGGAAGGGGTATAAAACGCCGGATAGCAGCTATGGTATTTGTCAGCGTACAATGCCACTGAATTTTAAAAACCTAGAACAGCGTTTATTCGAAGAGTTTAATCGTCTTCGAGTTCTTGAAGAGAGCGTTGAGCAAGTTCTTCTTAAGCTATGGTATAGCACCAACGAATGATGGTCAGGTCAAAGCAATGAAAAAGAGAAAAAGCCCCTGTATCGATATGTGCGATTTCTCGGGCACCAAGGGCTGGTGTTTGGGATGCGGCAGAACGCGAGAAGAATGCCAGAAATGGAAATCAATGAAGCCTTATGCCGCCAACCTTCTTCAGAAGGAGCTGCAAAAAAGGATGTCGAAATTGAATGCCGAATCAAATAAATAAGCTCCCCACTAAACTAAAGCAATTCTCGCTAAACCAAGCACCTTGAGGTGGTTTGAGTATAAGCTTTAAACAAAAGTGCTGTTTTGTTCATAAGTTTTCATTTCTATTCATAGTTGCTCATGTCTGGGTAAATCTCTCGACTTCTATTGAACCAATCGATATTTTCACAGTCGACCTATTCTTATAATTAATAAAGATACTTAGAAAATGACATTTATGTTTACACAAACTAGTAAGCCTTTCGCTTTGCTGCTACTCGCAACATGTTCATTTTTTGCGCATTCCTCGCAACAAAATGATGCTTTGTGGTATACGCCTACCGACATTCCCACGGACGAAACTGTTCAATTAACTAAGCTCGATAATGGCATGCGAGTCATCATGATCGACAACGATTTACCAAAACAGAGTATGTCGATACAGATGTACATTGATGCGGGCTCTCAACAAGACCCCCAACCCTATTCAGGGCTAGCGCATTTTTTAGAACACATGGCATTTAACGGCTCTACTCATGTAGAAGAAGGGGCGATGATCCCCATGTTGGAAAAGCACGGCCTTGCGTTTGGTGCCGACACAAACGCCTCGACCGATCTTGGGTACACCACATACGAGCTGGATTTACCTAAAGCCACGCCGGAAGCCATCGAAACGGCCTTATTCTTACTTCGTGAAACGGCGTCTGAGTTGACACTATCCCCAAGCGCAATTGAACGCGAACGAGGTGTTATCCAAGCGGAACGCCGAGTTCGGGGGACTAGAGAACAGCAGCGCTACATAGATCGGATTCAATATTTGTTGGGTGAGTCAAATGTTTATGAGCGATTGCCCATCGGCACTGAATCTTCCATAAGCAAGATAAATCAGGATGCGCTGAAGTCATTCTACGAGCGCTACTACCGCCCTGAACACACCACATTGGTTGTATCTGGTGCAATCCACCAACATCAAATGATGAAAAAAGTCCAAGAGCACTTTGCAAGCTGGCAACCAAAATCGTCAGGGCAAGCGATTGTGGACCCAACCATTACCTATTCCTTACCTAAAAAAACGGAAGTGTACGCCAATATTGATCCAAAAAATCGCTATATCGTTATTGGGCTCAATTTCATCACCCCAAAAGACAATGCGCCATATGGGAAAAAACAGCATCTTGATTACCTGAATGAAATCATCGCTTTGAGAGCCTTCAATCACCGCCTTAAAAAGACGGTGGAGCGAAACGACGCAGATGGCAAACTTCGATACCCTGGTGCGTCATTGGAAGGGCAATCAGGTGTCGTCCGCATTCGCAACCTGTCGGTGATCACCGATGAAGGAGAATGGCAACGCGGGCTTCGAACCTTGAATCATACCCTAAAGCAAGCCACAACATTTGGGTTCAGTGAACGAGAGATTCAACGTCAGATCGAGTCGTACGAGCGTGCGCTTGAGAATGAAGAAGAACAGCGTTTCAGTACCCATAACACCACGCTGTCTAACCGCGTGGTGAGTGCCTTGGACTCAGGTGAGCCTTTGGTGTCTGAACGTACGGTACGTCAATTGTTTGCAGAGATGAAATCGCAACTCACTGTCGAGTCCGTAAACCGCGCATTCCAAACCCATTGGTCAGACAGCGCAGCACGTTTATATTTAGACGATCGAAGTGCTCCTTCTAACATCAATAAGCAAATGTTGGAAGCTTATCAAGCCATGCAAAAGGAGAAAGTGGAACCGTACAAAGAACAGGAAAGCCAAACTTTCGCCTATACCGACTTTGGCCCCGCTGGTAAGGTTACCGAACTCAAGCCAACCCAATTTGGTGATATACAGCGCTATCAATTTGATAATGGTGTGATGCTGAATGTTAAGCCGACTAATTTAGAAAAAAATACGGTCTACTTAACCATTAACTTTGGGCAAGGAGTATTGGGGTTCAATGGATATAACGCACCTATTGGGAGCGTATTCGGGCCCGCAATTGTATTGAGTGGGGTGAAAAAGCACACCGCTGATGAGCTTCAAGAGATGTTTGGCGGTCGATCGTTGTCCGCTTCACTTAACGTTCAATTAGGTAGTTTTGTTAGCGAAGCTGCGCTGGACTCATTAGATGTATTCGATCAATTGCGTTTTAGCGCGGCATTACTGACCGATAACGGGTATCGCGCAGAAGGCTGGGAATCAGCTGTGCGCCACTATGCAGATTTGCTCGCTAGCTATGAAAGCGAGCCAAGCAGCGTGCTGGGTAGACAATCTTCTGCCATTCTCCATGGCGACGACAAGCGATGGAGTGTTCACTCACTCGAACGAGTCCGTGGCTTTAACATCAAAGACGCTAAATCTGTGCTTGATAAGGCCATTCAGAAGGGCCCCGTCGAGATCTCTTTAGTCGGTGATATTAGTCCACAACAGGCAGTCCACTACGTAGCGAATACTTTTGGCGCGCTAGACATACACGCGCAAGCGCCTGCCAAGCCATTCACTCAATCTTTGCCTACATTCAAAACGGAGCCAGTAACACTTTTTCATACTGGTGATGCAGAGAAAGCCATCATCTCCGCATATTGGAAGGTTTCCGATGGTTCAGATCTTATGCGGAACATTCGATATAGCGTTCTTCATAGTGTCCTTCAAAGCAAGGTGACCGAGACCATACGTGAGAAAATGGGAGTGGCTTACAGCCCAAGTGTGTACCTAGAACAATCGAATTGGTTAAAAGACTTTGGTTATATCAATATCGAAAGCCGCACCGCATTGAAAGATGTTGAGAAAGTAGAAGCCGTATACCAACAAATTTGGCAAGCGCTCCAAAAAGCACCCATTAGCCAAGAAGAGCTAGAACGAGTAAAAGCTCCGATTCTTGAGACGTTGGCTCAAAAGCCACAATACAACGGATACTGGTTAAATGTAGCGTCGGTTGCTCAATCTCAACCTGAGTTAGTGGAAAATGAAGTGCTGTACATAGACGCTTTAAAATCGATCACAGTAGAAGACATTCAACGCCTCGCTCAATCAATCCCAGAAGATGAGTATTTATCGATTCGCGTGGTACCCAAACCGTAATACGACAAGGAGGCAATTGCCTCCTTTTGTTTATGTGGTGTGATGGAACGTTGTGACGACGAGAACGAATAAATATTCCAGCACAATAATATCTACTTATTGCATATGTGTTTGTATTTTATAGAATACGGTTTCTGCTTTAGAACCAAGTAGTTCCAGTTGCTGGTTGATAGGATAAACAATGCTGTATCCCAACGGGCAAAACCATCAAAGAAGAATTAAGTAAAGAGACCCATTATTCATGATGTCATTTATGCCATTTATTTATCTACTTGTTGGCTTCTGCGTCGGGAAAACGCGTCTGAACCTTAAAGTGATAGCATCCCAAATTTTGACTAAATTGGTTATCCCATTGGTCATCATTTGGAATATCTCACTCCACTTAGAACAAATGGTGTGGGTGATAGTACTGACTTTTGTTATCACCTTAATATTATTTTTTGGTCAACAACGTTTCGGAAAAGATGCGGTGCGGAGCCTATGTTTTTGTTATTTGAACATAGGTTGGTTGGGGCTACCCATTGCCCATACGCTGTTTGGGGAAGAGGCGGCTAGATTTGTATTGGCGGTCTACATTGGTAGTTCAATTTTTGGCAATTCTATTGGAGCCAATTTCCTTTCTAAAACTGGGCGCTCTTATACAACGATATTTAGGTCGCCTCCTGTTGTTGCACTTGTCGTTGGCTGTTTGCTCATCCCCTTTAATCATTGGGTTGAAAGCTACGCTGGTTCAATCTATCAGGTAAGCAAGTTTCTCATGAGTTTTCTTGGGATGATGGTACTGGGTATTTGGTTATCGGAGACTACTTTAAAACGTTGCGACGCTTTGACTTATACCAAGACTTATCTTTTTCGTATTCTCATATTGGGAGTGGCGTTATTGATAGTAATGGTAACCTACTTGCAATTTGACGCACACATAATGAGCGAGCAGATGTTATGGCTTTTCTTGATATGCCTCCTTCCGCCTGCTGCTAATATCATTGTTTTAGAAACATCTTATTTAGGCACGGGAACCAGTGCGGCTAGAATTTCAATAGAGACAGTTGCCAGCTTATTTGCTATTGCGGTTTATGGGGTAGTTCTCCATTATCTGCCTAATTAACTTAAGCTTTTGATAGAAAAACATTTTTTATCAAAAAAGGAGGCATCAGCCTCCTTTCCTAATCCAATTTCAAGCCACTAAAACTTTTTCTCAATTGCTGATCCAGCGAGCTCAATTTGCTCTATTTAATGAGTTACGAAAATACCTTCTGACGCATAAAGTCTACGAGTAACATTATTAGGTGAGTATGAAAGCTGATTGAACGATGATGGATATAGATGGTTAAAGGTGCCAATCGACAATCTAAATGCTGTTCAATCAATAGACCGCGATTCAGCTGCTCCGTACAGAAGGCCTAAGTAAAGCAACGAAATCTAATCTACAGATTGCCTCACTCGTTTTTTCCCCGAATTGAGTTGGCGCTTATTTCATCTCTTTAAGCATGCAGATACATTTGACTTATTTTTCCTAATAGCGGTAGCCTAATTAAACAAGGACGACCAGTCAGCTTTTAAAGGTACTTCTGCATGGACAGCCCTATTAATCCATACGAGCCATTTCAGCCGCAATTAGATAGTAAGATTGCAGCGAGTCAAAATATCGCAATAAAAGAGTGCCCCCCTTGTGATGAACTAAAGGGTATTGTTTACTCATATTTACAAGTTACGACTCAAGGTCCACTAAAGTACAAAGTAGTTCCAGACGGAATGGAAGCTTTTTATATTTCACCTTGTGGTGTAACGATCTTAGGAGTGTGCAGAGAGTCATTCGAAGTAAATATTAAGCAATCAGGTCAGTATTTTGGAGTGCGTTTCTACCCTGGCATGCTAAAGCGCTTCACAATTGACCGCTTTCCAAATATCACAACTAAACCAAGAACTAATGAGCCCATTTGTCGTGAGACAGGAGACTTACATACACAGATTTATCAGAAGGCAGGTTTTGATGAACGAGCAAAAATTTGTGATAACTGGCTAGTTCAAAGGCTTTCACCAAACCAAAACTCAAAACTTGTCGAGGCTGTGAACGTAATCTTTGAGAATAAGGGATGTATTTTAGTTTCAACTCTTGCCGAGAAAGTGAATCTAAGCGCGCGACAGCTCAATCGTGTTTTCCGCAAACACACAGGCTTAAGCACCAAAGCAATGATTCAAACTATTCGGGTACAGTGCGCATGCCGTAATACTTGGCTTTCAAAATCCCCTCTCTCCGAAGTTGCACTCGAACTTGGCTATTACGACCAATCTCATTTTACAAATGACTACAGACGCTTTATGTCGAACACCCCTAATGGGCTGCACTCTCAAATGATGTCCGATTTTTCCAATACACAGTAAGGAATAATGAGTAAAAAAGCAGTTTAATCATAAGGATTTAACAATGCAGTTTACTCAAGAACAGGTTATTGAGATGTCTGGTGGGAGCTTTTTCGGTAAGGGAAATGCAACCCTTCCAAGTGATGAGATGCTGATGATCGATCGGATTACAAAAATAACGAAAGGAAATGGAAGGTACAACAAAGGTATGTTGGAGGCAGAATTTTTGATAGATCCAACGCACTGGTTCTTTAAATGCCACTTTAAAGGAGATCCAGTTATGCCAGGTTGCCTTGGTTTAGATGCGCTTTGGCAATTATTAGGGGTGTTTCTAGGCTGGTCAGGTCTACAAGGTAAAGGACGAGCGCTTGGAGTCGGTGAAGTAAAATTCTCAGGCCAGATTTTTCCAGATGCGAGTAGTATTCAGTATAAACTTGATATTAAACGCGTTTTCAAGAAGCCGATGCCTCTAGGAATAGCCGACGGTTTTGTGCTACACAATGGTGAGGTAATTTATGAAGCTAAAGATCTCAGGGTGGGGCTAGTTTCCAACCCATAATTGATGGCGTAGCAATGATTTGTTCAAATACCTTCGTGGTCTGAGTTTTTACCAGTGGCACTTTTGAATTCGAAAGTGCCCCTTTATGAGCTAAAAAACGGCAGACTCCAATCTCAAATTCTCTTGTTTGGCTTACTCATCTATTACCAATATCACACGGTAAGATTTCAAGTGTTACTATCACTGCTCTGCATTTGAAATGACCACAGTGCCCGATACTGTTTAAGACAATGTTGACCAAAACTTTTGTAAAGATGTTAAATAGGAAGTTTGCTTTATGCGTAAATCAGATAAGAAGATCGAAAACCAAATTAGAGAGGTGTTAACCGAAGTTTGTGAAGATACGTTAAAAGGCTATGACGGTTTTCTTTGGGTGACTCATACGGTCAAATACTCTTCTTTTCCACAGAGCTTAAAAATCGTCTGCGTATTCGACACTATTCAAGATAGAGCAAACTTTTTGATGGGGGAGGGGCAGCTTCATGTTTCAACAGCTATCCAGAAGGCGTTTAACAAGGTTGGGGTCCAACTAAAGAACGTGGATAAGCTAATCAGTTACGATATACAGAAAAAGCGCGAATCCGGTTATCAAAGAAAGTGAATGGAGTTTGAAGTGGAATCTAAGGCTTTATATGACGAATATTGATATAGAGCCTAGCGGTATACCCGAGCTGTCGTTCTCTCTGAACGATAGGGACACAAAAGGTGGCTTTCGATATAATCAGTATTTATTGAAAACGTATTTATTAATAACTATTGGTTTCTAACCATGCTCAATCCTATTTGGCTTAACACTTTTAAAACACTGGTCGATGTCGGACATTTCACCAAAACAGCCGAGTTGCTCCACATGACGCAACCTGGGGTAAGCCAGCACATCAATAAACTAGAAGCTGCATGCGGTTACCCCCTAATAAAGAGATTTAACAAGAAGTTTGAGTTAACCATCTATGGGCGTAAAGTTTACGACTATGCCGTCAAACACTTTGAAGAAGAGTTTGATTTATTACAGAATCTGGCACACGACGAACCTTTCCGAGGCCGCTGTACCATTGGCTGTTCGGGCACTTTCGCTTGGTTGATCTATTCAGATTTACTTTCCTTGCAAGCAAGTTATCCAGACTTATCCATTGAGTTAGAAGCCACACCAAACCAACGTATCTTTGAGCAGATACTGCAGGGAAAATTGGATATAGGCCTAGTAACAAAAGAACCCAATCCCAAATACTTTTCGAGCCGTGTTATTGGTGCGGAGTGTCTTGCTCTTGTGCTACCGCTTTCCGCAGACGAAAGCTTGCCTATCAATGAATTATTAATGGAGTTGGGTGTAGTCCGTCACCCAGATCTGGCTCACTATTTCCAAACTTATGTTAATCAAGCCAACAACGATTTGCTTCGTTTGGTCGATTTGGATGAGGTTTCTACACAAAGCTACATTAACCAAGTGCATCAAATATTAGTCCCTATAGCGAAGGGCATTGGTTTTACAGTGGTTCCTCGATGGTGTGTCGACTTGTTTACTGCCAAAGAGCAGCTGAAAATATTCAATATTACCGCAGAGAGGCAAGAGCCTGTGTACTTGGTTAGCAAACTGAATTCACCACTTGCTAAGCGTTATGAACAAGTCATTAAAGTTATTGAGAACTCTTTTGATATGGGTGAAGTGAGTTAAGAACCACTATTCAGAAGATATTTGCGTTATGCCCTTATATGTAATGGCTTCGGCTAGATCTTACCTAGGAATGAGCACAAAAAGGTTGGCATAACAGCCAACCTTTTGCTTTACGTGTTTACTTATTCATAGTCTGAGGCGTAAGTGTCTTCGTAAGAGTGTGAGTAGAACTCGAACAGGTTGCCAAACGGGTCTTCCAGATAAACCATTTGTGCCTGCTTTAGGTCGTCTTCTGGGTGGTAACGCATGATGTCCATACGAACTTTTCCGCCATACTCTTCAACACGCTTGATTGCAGTATCAAACTGCTCTTTAGGTAGCTGCAAGCAGAAGTGGAAGATACCTAGACGAGAGAAGTCTACTTCATGACGTTCTTGACGATCTTTCATCTCAAACAGTTCAACACCGATACCATCTGTTGTTACTAGGTGAGCGATGTTAAAGCCTTTAAAACCTTCACCGAATACCGCAATACACATACGACCAATTGCAGATTCTCGTTCTTCAATCACTTTAGTGTTGTTCATTACAATACGAAGGCCTAGCGCTTTAGTATAAAACTCAACCGCTTTGTCCATATCACCAACCATGATTCCAACGTGATTCATTTTCATAATTTGCTCCCAGTACCGTTAATTTTGCGGCTCTATTTCGACAGAAGGGAGTATATGAGGATGAGCGAATTGGTGAAAATTATCATTTTTTATTTAAATGATAATATTTGGCTATGGTTGGTAGAGGGGAAGAAGGCTAGATAGATCTTCATATTGAAGTATTTTGTGCATGTCTAGTGGCATAGTGGATTTGGCAAACTGACTAGGGTTTGTAATAGCCAAGGTAATCTGAGAAATACTGATTTATATAAAAGATAGCTCATAAGTGTTTAACATTGAGCTAGCTGTATTGGCTAGCTCAGTTCTGCCCCGAAATGATTTAGGGTCTCTTTTATTAGTCCTGCTTGAGTGTCTAATTACTCTAATTTTGGTAATGAATTTATACACACTTGATCAACCATATATGGGTTGTGTGATCTCTAGTCATTTGACGGCGATGCATTGCCGTAATCAGCTTTTACTTCAAAAACATTTGGAATGGCTGTGAAACTGATCGTTGTACTGTCACTCTTATATGAATATAGTTGGTTAAACACTAGCGTGCAGTAAGGTAAATAAATGTTAGATTTTAGTCAGTTAGGCGGCACGAACCCTGTTGATAGCTCTTTCAATCCACGAGAGATCTTTCAGGCTTTGCCCAAAGTTAGCGGAAAGTTTCAGTACCCACGTGATGTTCAAAGTCAAGTTTGGACGAAGTGGTATGACAGAAGGGATACTAACAACTTAGTGATCAAGATGAATACTGGCGGTGGTAAAACGTCAGTAGGTCTACTTGTGTTAAAAAGTTGTTTGAATGAAAAGAAAGGACCTGCGGTCTATGTCGTACCTGATAACTATCTTGTAGATCAAGTAGTATCGGAAGCCAAAGAACTTGGCATTGATACGACGAAAAATCCGCATGACCCGAGATATCTATCAGGTAATAGTATACTTGTGATTAATATTCATAAGCTTGTGAATGGTCGTTCTGTTTTTGGTGTTGATGATGAAGGCATTAAAGTGCCAATTGGAAGTATCATTATTGATGATGCTCATGCATGCTTAGATACTGTTGACCAGCAATTTACAATGGAGATCCCCAGTACTTCTCCTTTATACAACGAACTACGCTCTACATTTGACAGCGTTCTGGAAAGGCAGAATTATGCTAAATATCATGAGATCTTAAGCGGTGACCCAAGTGCTTTCTTGCAAGTACCTTTCTGGAGCTGGCAAAAGCAACAGGCAGTAGTTACACAATCACTTGTAAAATACAAAAATGAACGTGTCATCGAGTTTTCATACCCGCTGCTTAAGAACCACCTCCAGTTAGCAAACTGCGTGTTTAGTGCAGATAAGGTCGAGATTTCTCCTCATTTCATCCCTATTTCTGTAATACCAGCATTGGGACAAGCAACACGTAAGATCTTTATGACTGCAACGCTTGCAGACGATAGTATTCTTTCTACTCATTTCGGAGTGAGACCTAATGAACTATCCAATCCGATAACTCCTGATAGTGCCGGAGATGTCGGTGACCGCATGATCTTGCTGCCTCAAGTTATTAACCCTCAAATAACAGACGAAGATATACAACAACTATGCAAAAGCGTGTCTAAAAAACACAATGTGGTAGTTATTGCCCCGTCTACATATCGCGCTAAACAATGGGAAGGTGTTGCTGATTTGACATTGAGTTCAAGCAATATTAGTGAAGGGGTTGCTAGATTGAAAGCTCAACACGTTGGCTTAGTGGTTCTAAATAACCGTTATGATGGCATTGACCTACCTCAAACGGCCTGTAGGCTCTTAGTTATAGACGGTTTACCTGATGCTAGAAATTTGATCGATAGAGTGAAGCAGTCTTCACTCATGTCTAGTAACTATGACAATGTTGAGAAGATTCAACGTATCGAACAAGGTATGGGGCGCGGGGTCCGTTCAAGCGATGACTATTGTGTGGTTTTACTAACTGGCAAGGGACTGACAAGCACCATCTATACAGATAATGCTATCGAAAACTTCTCACCAGCTACTCGTGCACAGATGAACATCTCGGAAAGTGTTGCAGCGCAGGTCGCAGATAAACCTGCTTCAGAGTTGGAAAAGTTAATGGACTACTGTTTACTTCAAGATGCGCAGTGGGTAGGGTTTAGTAAAGGGCAACTCGCTCAGTTGACTTATGAAGAACGAACCGAAAGTAAACCAATTAAGCTTTCGCTTTATGATGCCTACTTATCAGCGATTCGTGGTGATGTTAATGGCGCATGTCGCATAATTGAAGCTACAGCGAATACTTGCGACGATAACGCTTTAAAAGGATACCTAAAGCAAGTATTAGCTGAATATACGAACATCAATGATGAAAGTCAGGCTCAGTTGATACTGCTTAATGCAAACACCTATAACCAAAGGCTTTTAAAGCCATTATCTGGACTTAGCTACACTAAAGTCAATGGTTTAACTCAAGAACAAGCAGAGCAGTGCTCAAGCTATTTAAGTAGTAAGTTCTTGATAAAAAACAAAATGATTATAGCTGCAAATGCTGTTATCGACGACTTGTATTTCAAACCTAAGTCGGCGAATAAGTTTGAAGCTGCAATGGATAACCTAGCCAAAATGTTAGGCTTCAATAGTCAACGCCCAGAACTTGCTTATAACAAAGGACCAGATAACCTCTGGTCTATTGGGAATCAGCAGTATTTGGTTATTGAGTGTAAAAATGAAGCTACCTCTGACACAATAAACAAAAGCTACTGTAATCAATTAAATGGTTCTTCCACATGGTTTGAAAACCAGTATGATTTTACGAGTCAGCATACACCGATAATGGTTCACCCTTCGGTGCAGTTTGAATACGCATCTTCACCTAAGCCGACTATCCGTATTGTCAATGACCAAAAGTTACAAGAACTTCGTAACAACGCTCTCAGCTTCTTTGAATCTATCTCTACTCATAACGAGATTAATAATGTTGATGCAATACGTGAAAAGTTGGCAACCTACAAGCTTCGAGGTCAGGATATAGTTGAACACTATACTGTACCTTTTAAAGGATAGCATCAATGACACCTAAGGGAGCGGACGCTTCCTTAGGTGTACGGCAGTAGCAAAGTCACTAACTCAGAATTGCCCCATTCCTTGCCTGAGTCGCTCAACCTCTCAAATCGCAATGGGGGTGATTTGACCTACTTTTTCTTATCTGTGTAATGTCTACTGGATTAGGAGAGCACCACCTTTATGTATAAGTACTTTTACTCATCAGTGTTCTCTTAATGCTATATTCTATTACTATTTATTTTCGTGTAACGGAGCAACTTTCGGCCATTGTTCAAGCCAGTATTTAGCTTTGTCTACTCTTTTTCTTAAAGTTCGTTCGCTAATTTCACTACCTACGCTACTCTGCAGCATATCTAAAAATTTACTCAATGATATTTTTCTAATAATGGTGTTATGCCATAGGTAACAAATGCCGAGTAGTAAACCTTCAAGTTCCTCAACCTCCATATTGAGGTTTTCTTTCAAGGCCTCCTCAATGTACTGACCTTTACATAGCAATCCCGCCAAATATAACCCCTTTTCTTTCGATAGGTTTTCTGGTGTATAGAAAACACAAAACTTCGTACGGTCTGAAGGGTATTGAACCATTATCGGCTCCTTCAGCCATTGTGAACTATCAAACTCATTAAGATATTTAGGAATCAATAGTACGGACTGTGCAAGCCCTAATTTTTTAAAGGACATGTTCCTTTGAGCTATATGTTCGGTACTCGTGTTGTTTTTGTCTCCAAAGTAATGCTCCATTAAACCAATCGGTTCAGGTAAACATCCCCAAAACATCCAAGGAAAGAGGCCGACTGGATTGCAATCAAATAACTCTTTGAAATCATCAAGTAAAGGTTCATCAGTGACATCTTCCCTCTCAGGAAAACAGATCAATTTGGTTAGAAAGTCTTGCGGGTAACGCTTTTTCAGCTTAGCTACGCACTCTCGTACTTGTATGTACCAAGGAGCATTATTCATGATCGCAAAATAAAACATGATCATGTTACACAACACTATTTTCCGTACTAGTGTTGGATCAATTTGCTCTAGTGGGTCTTGTAGCCTTTGGGCGAAATCGTCTGGGTGGGGCTTTAAAAAACGCCTTAGTGATAGCTCTCGCTTACGCAATCTATCAAACTGAGGGGTGACATTTCTACTGTCCAATTCGTGATCATATTTTATCGGTATGCTGCCGCTGTAAGTTCGGTAATACTCTACCGAAGTACTACTTTCGTAATGGCGACACAATGCGTGTAGTATTGGTGCCCACTGAGTATATTTTTTACCAGCCAATAATGGATGCGGCACTTCTTCTAAAGGGTCTTGCCCCAAAGCATGTTTGCGGGCTATCTCTATATAGTGCTCATGTATTTTTCCAAGGTTAAACCTTTCATTATTGGTTTTACTGTGTCCCTGATGAGTAAATAAATCATAAGAATGAATTATAAACGGAGTTAAGCTATCTTGGGACGGTCCATATTCGACATGTACTAAACTTGACGTTAGCTGTTGTTGATCCACGAGTTTAGATAGTGCAACTAGAGTTTTATCCTTAATTTCAATTACTTGTTCCCGATCATGAGTGCGATCTAATTTCGCGCGAATTAGATAGTAAGCGCGAACAATTTCTTTTGGGTCTAAAGAAGTAGAGGTTGCTGCCATATTAAATAACTGAAATGACATTTGGGGATAATTTTCACCGAGAATATATACACATGCTTGTAACTTGCCGCTAAAAGGCAAAGTAGGATCTAGATGACTCATAATTACCTGCATCGTGTTATATCGTGTTATATCGTGGATCAAATGCTTTTTTTAAGATCTCATAGTAGTTCGGTCTCTCTGTAAGTGGGATGCTAGAAAAAAGTCGACTAAGATCAATTACGCCCGCTTGTTTTCGAGCTTCTAAACTTCCAAAAATTAGGTTATAGGCAACCCCTGCTTCAAACCATTTCCTCAACACATTTTCAGCCTCACTTAGCTTTAATGCAACTATTGCCATTCACATTTTTCCTTAAATTGCAATACACAAATCAAAATATAACTCAGATGTTAAGCCAAATTAGTACAGATTACTATGTTCAACAAGATAGAGCTTTGACTCTTAAGAAAATCTTACAGATTCCGTTCATAACATGAAATTGTTTGTTAGCGTTTCTGCCGTTGTTTCGAGAACGGGAAAATGAGGGAAAACTAGGTAAGGCCTTTCTAAACGAAAGGTACTGCGATTAGGTTTTTTAAATTCACTTATGACAATAAACTGAGAGGTCACATGATAAGTTTTAATGACATTGTTTCGAGGCTTTCCACTGATTTATTTGACGCTGCAACCGCAGCTAGAGCAGGGTTGAACGGCGCTCAAGACTTGTATCACTTCCAAATGAGCATTAAAGAGCATGGAGAAGTAAAAGTCGTTAATGAAACTGCACTTGTTTTACAGGAACGATATCGATGCTCGTATGCTGAAGCAGCCAGTATGGCATCACATCGTGTGCAAGCAATGCTGGAACTTTCAGAGGGGCAAGATACGTTTCAAACCGTTCGAGAAAGATTAAACCAATAAATACGTGAACTGAATTACATGAGGAGTAAGAAATGGAATGCGAAAATGAAACATGCGCTCAGGAACTCGATATAGATCTAAGGTCTTTAAACTGTGAAAATAACGGTAAAAGCGGTACTCACACCACGTCCTATATATATACAGGCATAGTAACCTGTGATAATTGTCAAACAGAGCATGAAGTAACGATCCATACAGATGAAGTAGATGATACTGGTGAAGTTCTTGAATCTGATTTTCAATAGCATCAAGTTAATCCCGCTGCCACTCTCGATTGATGGTAGCGGAGTCAACCAAAAAATCAGGCAAGATCAGGTCTGAATTAGTGCATATTAGAGTCGTTAGCAGTTACTAGCTTAGAGAATTACTAGTTGATTTTTCCAATGCAAGGGCTAATTAATTATTTTCTAAACTGATAAATTTGCCAACAAGTTTTTGTCCAATAACAAGTTAAAAATCAGAGGCATCAGCCTCCTATGCCAATCCAATTTCAAACCATTAAAGCTCTTTCTCAATGGTGGTTTTCTTAGGTGAGTGTCCCCGCTATTTCTCCTTTCCCTTCCAGCGATTATCGAGTCGACGAAGGGCTATTTGTTGGACCCGCACTAGCCTTATAGTTGTAAAACCAGTAGAAACCCAGCCCAGTACATAGCCCCCAAAAAGCACTGCCAATGCCCAATAAGTCGATACCTGAAGCGGTGAATAAAAATGTAAATAGTGCTGGCTCTCGGTATTGATTATCTGCCATCGACACCGCTAAGCAGTTCATTAGCGTCGGCAGTACTGCAAGACCTGCAACCGCAATAACAACTGCTTCGGGTACGGCGCTAAACAGGGAAAAAAATGACATCCCCATAATGCCTGCTAATAGGTAAAACACCCCCGTCGAAACCCCAGCCATATAACGTGTCTTCGGGTTTTCATCTGCATTAGCCCCCATACAAATAGCGCCTGTGATGGCTGCAAGATTAAAAGCAAAACCACCAAACGGAGCCGACAATAGGCCAGCCACACCTGTCACTGTGATGACTTTTGAGGAATCGACTTGGTAGCCATTCGCTTTCAATACTGCAAATCCTGGTAAATTCTGCGAGGCCATGGTGACGATAAACAGTGGTATCCCAACACTGAACAAAGAGAAAAATTCAAACTCTGGAGCAATGAATTCGGGCGTGGTTAAGCCTATCGTTACCTGACTGACATCGAGCTTGCTTAAACCTACACACATGACTAGGGCGATGATAAAAATACTAGGGATCAGCAAGTTTCCGAGCCGAACTTTGGCCAGAATAAACACCGCCAACATAACAGCAACAATATGGACTTCTTCCATCAAAGACGTAAATAAACCCAAGCCGAATTGTAATAAAATCCCCGCCAACATAGCGGAGGCGATGGATGTAGGGATCTGTTTTAGTACCTTTTCAAATATTCCGGCTAAGCCAACTAGCGTAATCAACAACGAACTAAACAAAAACACAGCCGCTGCCTGATTCATCGTTAACCCTTCAAGAGATGTAATTAACAACGCTGCTCCGGGTGTCGACCAAGCGGTAACAACAGGTTTTTTGTAGTAAAACGAGAGCAAGATTGTGGTTACCCCCATACCAATACCCAGCGCCCAGAACCATGAAGCTACTTGCGCGTCAGTAGCACCTGCACTCATCGCCGCTTGGAAAATAATCGCTGCGGCACTCGCATAACCAATGAAAACGGCAATAAAGCCGGTACTAACGTGGGAAATTTTTAGCTTAGCCATATTAATTTTTTCCTATGTGCGTTATAACGTCCATAGGTTCAATCTAGCACTTGTGCGTTATAACGCACAAGCTATTTGTAGAGAAAATATGCAAAAAGAAATAAATGTTGGTGATAACTTAAAGCGTCTCCGTAGTGACAAAGGTTGGAGCTTAGATAGGGCCGCGAAAGAAACGGGTGTCAGTAAAGCGATGCTAGGTCAAATAGAACGTGGTGAATCAAGCCCTACGGTGGCAAAGCTATGGCAAATAGCGTCAGGGTTCGAGGTGTCATTTTCGAGTTTTATCACAACCAGTTCAAACAGTGAGCTTACTAGCCTATTCAGGGATGCGAATGAACTAAGGCGTGAAGAATATAACGTTGGCTTTTTCGTTAGCTTATTGTTTCCTTTCGAGCCCGCGCTCGGATTTGAGATATTCGAACTGACTCTTGTCCCCAATTATCAGCACGAATCTCCCCCACATAACCTTGGTGTTACCGAACACATTTTATGTATTTCCGGTGAAATAGCGGTGTTGTTTGATGGTGAATGGCATACATTAAAGGCAGGACAAGCCGTTCGCTTCAATGCTAACCAGATTCATGGTTACAAAAATATCGGGAAGGAAAATGCCGTATTTCATAATGTGATTCATTACCCTGAGAGTAAGCAGTAGGGTCAAACATTACGCCATTAGGAGTTTCCGCGATGTATCGTATTTTTGAAAATTAATTGATTTACCCATATTAAATCTAATAACTGTCACGTATGAAATGTCAGTAGTCTATGGAGTGTTATTTGAACAATCGAGTTGTCTTTACAGGTGGCCCGGGGGCTGGAAAGACCTCAGTTATCGAGCTTTTATGCCAGTTGGGTTACCAAAGTGCGCCGGAAGTTGGACGGAAAGTTATCCAAGCCCAAATGAAATCACAAGGTACAGCGTTGCCTTGGCTTGATAAAACAGCATTCCGAGATGAAATGGTTCTTGAAGAAATCAATAATTATGAATGCTATAACGATGCTGAAATTACACTATACGACCGGAGTATCATTGATTCGTATGGATACAGTGCGCTTGAACAAATACCCATTTCAGAACTTTTATTATCCAAATGTCGTGAACTAAATTATTGCCGTCAAGTTTTCATTTTTCCTCCTTGGGAAGAAATCTATGCAAATGATACCGAGAGAAAACAGGACTTTATTGAAGCAGTGGCTACCTATCATGCGATGGTGAACGCGTATACAAGGTTTGGCTATGACTTAATTGAAGTCCCTAAGGTTTCTGTTTTAGAAAGGGCAGAGTTCATCATTGGTAAACTAAAAGATGGATATCAAGCGTGATTCTGCACTCAAGCTACTTATGCCCTTCCTATATGGCTGATCCAGCGAGCTAAATACGCCTTATTTACTGAGTTTTAAGCCTGTAATTCTGGGTTGTTGGTCTACACAACCGTCGACAAATACAGTTAGCTTTTTCTCGTTGGTTTGCGCATCCAGCATCATGGTAAAAAGTCTGTCGGCAGCATTGGGCATCTCGTTTTCCAGCGTTGGAGAAATCAGATACACGTTTTCTTTAGACGTCCATTGGCATTTTTCAGGATCGTGAAAGAGAGAAGGGAAACAACAAATTTATACATAATTTCTAATTACCTTTACTCAAGCGAAGTATTCAAAACGGAAATGCTTGATGTTAAATCCCAAGCTTTTCCATAAAGCGCTCGCATGTTGCCAGATTATTGATTAATGACATCTTTAAAGCTTATGGCTGTAGAAGTGGAAAAGTCAGATTTTGAATAAAGGTTGCTTTTTGCTGGGGTAATTGTTTAAAACAAGGCTTAAATATAGTCATCTATAAATTAGTGGTTTTTTCAAAAATGAGCTTTAAAAGAAAGTGAAAATCGAAACTTTTTATATGTATAGAGTTCAATATCTCACTTATCGATAAAAAGTATTGTTCGCTGAAAATTTTCCCGTACTCTTCTGCGAGAAACGGGGTTCGTAAAACATCCAGGGCTATGAACACCTAAATATTTATGTAATGTGAGCCTTTATTTTGAAAACCAAATTTGATTATTTTATTTATTTTCTCGTAACGATAATAGTATTAGCAATAGTTGCTGCTGCAATATATTTTTCCATTGGTGAAAAAGAAGAACCAAAAAGAGACATTAATAACTACGTGACTCTAATGGAAGAGCTTAAAAACTCACTAAACCCTACGAACAAATACATGGAGTTAAAAAAAGAGCACCGCTGTATAATGGAGTTTGGTTGGGGGTTAAATTTCGACAAATCTGCTAAAGCGTTAACAAGGAACCCACATTTGTTATTGCAAGATCACTATATTGATCTCGCAGTGGCAGGTGCAGAAGTATCACTTAACTACGTTAAAACCATTAAGGTAGACGGAACAAATGCTTGCTTTAGTGCGTTAGATTTGAAAGATGAAATCAGCGAGATGATCAATATTGATGAAATGTGCAGAAACGAAATAAAAAAAGGATCCTTTGGTGATTTCCCTAACGTTGACTTTGATAGCTTCTCGGACGAGCAAATCGTTGCAACGCTTTCTATCTTAAATTCTAAATATTTAAGTGAACTCCCTTTTTCAAATACGAAGTTAGAAGAATTTTTAGGTTCTTGCAGTGAGTAACTTATCTTTAGGGATTGGGTAGGATATTGAAATTTAACAATAATACCAGTCAACTAATTGACTGGCATTCTACAATTCAGCAAGCTAAAGATTTAGTAATCAGGGAAGATAATTGGTCTAAACTCCGGTTTTTCTTCTGAAGATAAGCGGTTTGCTGTTACTCGTGTCTGAATATCTTTCACCGTTTCAACGATCCAATTGTAGGCTCCTTCGCGGCCAAAACCTTCATAGAAGGTAGCTACATTGTGTGGTGCTGAGAAAATGTTGGTAACGGAGCTTGCTACCCCATAAATTTTGCCATCAAATATAAGCGGACCTCCACTATCACCTCTCGTGCTGCCATATTTAGTGACAAAACCGCTACTTTCATCTAAAGAGTAATCTGGATGAGAAGGAGGTAAAGACGGGTTTTCAACACTAATTGTATATTGTGTTTGGCTTATAGGTTCTCTTCTATTTTCGAACGCATATTCCAAATAACTGCACCTAGCCTCGTCTCCTTTCACACTTGGTTGGTTGTAGTAGGTATTTGAATAATTAGGGGAGTTAGGGCATTGGGAGAAATACGCCTCGATGTAATAAGCTTTAGAGTTCTCTTTTGCCGCAACTCTCGCAGGAACAGGCATCTTTTTCAATTGACCTGAAGAATACCCGAGTGGGTAAACTTCGGCACCCAATGGAATACTGCCTGAAGCAACTGGAAGAAACTCAACGTGGTCAGGTGTGCTTTCAAGCTCTAAAATCGCGATGTCGTAGTACTTTCTAGGATCATCAAAAGTGTATAAGTGGTTAATTGAATGAGCTTTAACTACTTTTCTGCTTTCACCATTTACAGTCCCATCTTTATTTTTGGAATATAGAAAATGAGCGTTCAAATTGTCGAAAGCGCAATGTGCAGCGGTTAGAACAGTGTTTGGAGCAATGAGTGCTCCACTACACGTCGTTCCTGCACCCAGTAAGTAAACCATGTAAGCTTCGTCTTGAGGTACCACTTCGACCCCGTTATAAACTGCGTGAGCTTGAGAAGAATAAACCGCTGCAATAGTAGCGATTGGAACAAAGTAAGTCAGCATGCTATTTTTTTTCATAGTTATTCCTTTTTATTTTTTATTAAGGCGTGTAGGTACTAAGTAATATTTATTAGTAAATATTACACTTAGGTTTATTTATTGATTTAGAAAACCTATGAAGATATTAGTTAAATAATTTTATTGTTTTTAATTACTTTAAATTGGTTTTATTTATGTAGTTATATTTTTATTATCTTCTTTATTTACGATGACGCTATATTGATTGGGTTGAAAGTGAATTTCAACTGATTGCGATAGTATGAAGTTTGTTTGTTGTAATAAAAGGAGTGGAGATCACAGGTTGGAAGTTATAAACATTAATTGACATTCTTCTAGCAGAATAAATTTGGGCTTAATATCACTAAAGATAGTGGAAGTGTATTATAGTCGGCTCCAACTGAAAGCTTGAGTGCATTCGAAAACAAAAAACGCCCGATGCAGCACATCGGGCGTTTTAACGAATAATGCTTCAATCCATAAAAGAATGGTTTTTCAGCATTGAGCTATATCTACTAATCCAACTCAGCGAAGACTGCTTCAGCGCTCACTACACCACCTGAACTAGACAGGCTGCTAAATGGAACCAGCGTTTCTGGTGAAGAAGGTTTCTTAACCAGCAGCTCTGGGTACGTTGTTGAGTAATCCTTCAGCAACTTTTTTAGCTCTTTTGCTGATAAATCAGGGTAACGAGACCAAATCAGTGCCGCGACACCAGAAACAACCGGCGCAGCCATACTTGTGCCACTGTAAGCGGCGTAAGTGTTGTCTGGCGTGGTCGATAACACTCGGTGACCCGGTGCAAAAACATCAACGGATTTCTGCCCGAAGCTACTGAAGTAAGTAACCAAGGTTTCATCTGCCAATTTCGACGAAGCGCCTACATCCATCCACGTTGGGATAGGGTAAGAAGCGTAGTATTTAGCGAATCGGTTTGGATAGCTTGGCTTGATGTCGTTGTCGGTGCTGCTATTACCCGCAGAGTGAACAATCAACACGCCTCTACTGGCAGCGTAAAGGAAGGCGTTATCAACAATGTATTTGCGAGGTGAGTAGCTTTTACCAAAGCTCATGTTGATGATTTTCGCACCGTTATCGACAGCATAACGAACCGCATTGGCAATGTCTTTATCGCGCTCATCACCATTTGGAACCATGCGTACTGCCATGATTTGCGCGTAATCCGCCACGCCATCTACACCCACATTATTTCCACGTTCTGCGGCAATAATACCGGCGACGTGTGTACCGTGTCTGCCGACAGGTCCTTTCACATCGTTGTTACCATAGCCTCTCTCCCAAGGGTTTCTTGGGTCGTCCATCACAATGTCTCTACGAGGATCAAAGTCTAGGTTGTAGTGGTAGTTAATGGATTCTTGATAGCGGCTTAAACGCGAATCTAGGTAGTCAAACGAGCGCCACTTTTCAAACACAGTAAGCAGGCCTTGCGCGGCAATAACCACTGCTGGGTCGGAATGCGTCAGCAGTACTTGAAGCCCTTCTTTCGTGAAATCGGTGTGAGCGACAACAGCCAAAATATCGGCTTTGAACTGATTTGCTTGAACAATGGCTTGGTTAACTTCATCTAATGCGTTTTGGTAGTAGGTTACCGACTCTAAGTAATCGGCTTCCACGCCTTCGTAGTAGGCGCGTTTTTTCGGTGGGATCCAGTACCCTGCTTCTTTAAGGCGAAGGTACTTTTTGTATTCACGGGTCACTTCTAGGGTGTCGTGATCCATGTTGATGCCAAGTGAGTTCCCCAAGAAGTTCCAGCCATGAACATCATCGATGTATCCATTGCCATCGTCGTCGATGCCGTTGTCTGGGATTTCATCTTCGTTAGTCCACAGCTTATTTTTCAAGTCTTCGTGTTCAACATCCACACCCGAATCCAGTACCGCAACAATGATAGGTTGAGGCTGAAGCGGTGGCATAAGGTGGTCGTAAACGAAATCGACGCCAGAGCCTTGAATCACAGAAGAGTTTGGCGAAGCATTGAACCAATCGCCGCGGTGGGCGGCTGGGTCGCTGAACATATTGCGTGAAAGCTCATTGCGCTGAACGGGGTGAGAAGAGTGATCTTCAACGATGGTGCCTTTCACATTTTTTATGAAAGGGGAGTTGATAGGGTCTTCACCAACGTTAGCGAAGGCAGAAAAGCTGCTGCACGCGGTAACGGCTATCGCGAGCGCTGAAAGTTTATATCCTTTATTCATTGTGTTTGCATCCTTTTATCATTATGTGCTTAAAAAGCGACCTGAAGATAAAATGGATGGAGTTGAATATCATTCGTAATGTTTATGAAATGCGTATTTGATTCCATAATGCGATGTATTGCATATGAAAAGCATTGTGAATCTTAAATGGGAGACCAAGAGCTCCCACTCAAGATTTCCCACTGATGTTCCTTAAACTCAGCTCGTTAGAGCAATTCCTTTAGGCTCAGGGTATTAGAGCACTTTTTTAATCGCGGCTTCTGCACAAGCAACATCGAGGTGGCCACCCGGAGCACCACCCACGCCGATTGCGCCGATGATTTGGTTATTTACTTTGAGTGGAATACCACCCGCCAATAGCAGTAGGTTGTCGTCCATGTCTTTCAATGGTTGCAGAATCGGTTTTTCTGAAATGGTCTTCATTAGGTTTGCTGTTGGTTGCTTCATGCTCACAGCGGTGAACGCTTTCTTACGTGAGCTTTCTAGCGTGTGAGTGCTTGCGTTGTCAGCGCGAAGCTGCGCCACGACTCGTCCGGCGGTATCCACAACCGTGGTACTCACTCGGTAACCTTGCGAATGGCATTGGTGTACCGATTCCATCGCTAATTTAAACGCGGTTTGTGAAGCAATGTTAGCGACGTTCACGGTCTTACTTTCTGCGGCGAAAGCATTGGTGCTCATCAATCCAGTTAACGTAAGTGCAGCAGCTAGAGCAGTGTGTTTGATGTTCATTTTTTCTTCCTCATTATTGGCGGTTTTTGTTTGACGAACCCATCCTATAAGAAGCGGAATTACAGAATGCTTTCACCAAGATTACAAACTTGTAATGTTCAAATTATTCGCAAAAAAGCTGTTAGAATTTTCCCGTAGGTTAATGACAAGGAAGCCAGAGTGAGAGTGTTACTCATTGAAGACGATAGCTTTATCGCTGATTTTGTTGTTCAAGGTTTAGAGCAAGAAGGGTACAGCGTTACTCACACTGCTAATGGGCTAGATGGTGCGCATCTTGCCAAAAGCGAACCGTTCGATATTCTGATTCTCGACATTATGCTTCCCGGGAAGGATGGCTTTCAGATTTTATCTGAGCTTCGTGGTGAAGGGCACGCGATGCCTGTGATCATATTAAGCGCCAAACATTCGGTAGAAGAGCGAGTGCAAGGGCTAAAAGCAGGGGCAGACGATTACTTAATTAAGCCGTTTGCATTCAGCGAATTATTGGTGCGTTGCCAAACCTTATTGCGTCGAATGTCGGTCTCGTCTACCCAAAACAACACTCTAAAATACCGCGATGTGGAGCTCGATCCTCTTAAGCGAGATTTAACACGCAGTGGCAAAGCGATTGCCTTAAACCAGCGGGAATTTGCGCTGGCGTATTTGCTGTTGCAGAACCCTGATATGGTGCTGTCGAAAACCAATATTTTGGAATCGGTTTGGGGGTATCAATTCGATCCTCAAACCAACGTAGTGGATGTATTAGTTTGCCGCTTGCGAGCCAAATTGGATAAAGGCTTTGATCAGTCGCTTATTCATACCATTCGAGGGGTAGGGTATGTCCTCAAAGCAGAACATTGAGTTGGCGCTGCAACAAGCCAAAAAGCAGCTGTTTACCCAGTTTATGACTCTGCTATTTGGAGGTTTGGTGGTGATCTTAATGTTGATCGGCATTGTGTTTTTCTTCGACTCGTACCAAGAGGAAAAGAAATATCTGCACAGCTTGTCGACGGAGTACCAACGCATTCTTACCTACGAATCGGACGAAAAATTGGTGCATGTTATCGAATCTAATCAGCAGCGATTGTATGAAAACCATATTGCTGTGTATTTGTCTGACGAGAAAGGTGCGCTGAATTATCTAGCGGGGGACGAATTCCCTATGTACGGGCTAGAAAAGTCGGTGATGGATTGGGATTCTCAGAATTTCGCCTATTTCCTCACGCAGCCTCATCTTGCCATTCAACTGAATGGCAAAAAACAGGTTTTTCGTTTGATAGTGGATTTGAATTCTCGTTATGCCTCGGCGTTTAAAAATTGGCTGATTACCTGCCTTTCAGTGGTGCTGTTGGCTTTGATTACTGCCTTATTAGTCCATAGGTTGTTAACCAAAACACTGCGCCCGTTATCCCATCTAGCGGAGGATATTCAACGCTTAGATGAAGGCAATTTAAGTGACATCGCCACAACCCAAGTAGGGAACGTGAGTGGGGGTTTTGCTTTGCTTTATAGCAGCGTTCATAACATGTTGAGCAAGCTGACAACCTGCATTACGACACTCGATAGAACGTTGGACGCCATTGCACACGATTTACGAACGCCGCTGACTCGCATTCACTTAACCGCAGAAAAGGCGCTGTCTCTCCCTAACCTTTCCCCAACACCAGAGCACCTTATACAGTCAAATACCACGCTTACCCAAGCCCTTAGCGATTGCGCAGAGAATTCAACTCAAGCCAATAACTTGCTCACGGCACTAATGAAGCTTAATGACGAGTTAACGGGGAAAAAGCCAACCCTGTTGGAAAACATCGACCCCAATACCATCGTGAAAACGGTCGCAAGTTGGTATGAAGACATCGCAGAGGTAAACGGTATCACGTTGAATCTGGAATTGGCGGATAGCCATTTAGCGAAAGCCGATGCCAATAAGCTAACGCAAATTATTGTTAACGTGTTGGATAATGCTTTGAAATACACGCCAGAAGGCGGAACCGTGACCCTTTCTACGATGATTAATTCGGCACACCAATACCAAATTTCTATCGTAGACACGGGTATTGGCATTGAGCCGGAATTCCACGAGTTGATCTTTAAACGTTTATTCCGAGTCGACGAAAGCCGAAACTTAACCCACGGCTATGGGCTGGGGCTGTCGTTAACCAAAGCCATGGTTGATAGCCTAAATGGATTGATTTCAGTGGAGTCGGAGCTGGGAAAAGGTAGCCGTTTTAACATTGTGTTAGAAGTGGTGAAAGCGTGATTGATTTATCAGCAAGTCCATCAGCCGCTAGCACCAAGTTTTACTAACGGCTGATGTTTTTAAGAACTAGGGCGATGTCTGCTCTTTCAAACTTTCGTCTTCAGGTTGTTTGCTGTCTTTCGACCAGAAATACGCCAGTACGGAACCAGAAAGGTTGTGCCAAATCGAGAAAATTCCAGCGGGTAGCGCCGCTAGAGGCGTGAAGAACTTAAGGGCAAGCGCAGTGGCGAGCCCAGAGTTTTGTAAACCCACTTCGATTGCGACCGTTTTACAGGTGGTTCTGTCGAACCCTAACATGCGACATGCACCATACCCTGCGGCTAAACCAACGCCGTTGTGAATCACCACAGCAATCAATACCCAAGCACCGACATCGGCAATTTGATCTCGATTTAGCGCTACGATGATCGCAATCGCTAGCACGATAGCCGCCATAGAAATCAGAGGCAAAACTGGGCTAATTCGTTCGATAGGCTTGTGAAATAAATGATTGATCAACACGCCAATACTAACAGGCACCAGCACAATTTTAATGAGGCTGAATACCATTTGAGTGACAGGTACATCGACTTTAATACCCAAAAATAGGTCAACAAGAAACGGTGTCATTAACACGCCTAATAGGGTAGATACTGCCGTCATGGTGATAGACAACGCGACATTCCCCTTTGCGAGGTAGCAAATCACGTTCGATGCTGTTCCTCCCGCCACACTGCCGACCAATACCATGCCGATGGTGAGTGAGTCGTTCATATTGAACGCTAACGCGATGATGAATGCGGTAAGAGGCATCACCGAGAACTGGAGAAAAACACCCACACCAACAGCTTTTACGTTAGAAGAAAGACGACGGAAGTCTTCTAATTTAAGCGTTAGCCCCATTGAAAGCATGATGATGGTGAGTAGGGGAACTATCTGGCTTTTCAGTGGAACGAAAATGTGAGGTACAGAAAAAGCCGCCACTGAGCCCAAGATAGCCCATAAGGGAAACCAATTGATGATTGTTTTAAGCATAGTGAATATATGTGTGTTAGTTCATTGATGTGTTTGATAATCCACTAAATCGAGTGCCGTGTATATACCCAAGTAATCTCAAAGGTATAGCTCATGACCAAAAAAACAACGTCGCTGCTATTGATTTTTCTCTCATGCCTTAGCACGTAAATTCCAATTGATGGCGATAAAAATCCTATTTTGGATAACTGTCTCACTTGAATAGAAACTGACCGAAATTGAACCACGAATTAAGGTAAAGCAATCCCATTTTCGACTGTTTACGTTGATTTATAAATGCAATTAGTCTCATTGGTGCATAGCTTTGATTGTGAAAAAAGAAGCCATGCTCACATGGTGTTCGAACTATCAAATTTGTTAGTAATAACAAATATTTATGCATCAATAAATTAGAATAATCACAGGAAAACAGTATGTTAAAGAAAGTACTAGGTTGCTGTATCGCCGCTTCGTTCGCGGTGATTTCAACGTCAGGCTACGCACAAAATAATGAAGAACAAGGGTTCACGTCAGAAGGTCAAACGCTGGCACCATTGGTGTCTGCGCCTGAAAGCCAAGGGGTCAAAAATCAGTACATAGTGGTACTGAAACAACCTTTTTCAGTGGCAAGTAACCCTGAATCAATTCAAACCTTTACTCAACAGACGGTATCAAGCTTGGTAACGGAGCAGGCTGTGGAGGTCGACAAAGTGTTCGACCGTTCAATCAGTGGCTTTGTTGCAACGTTATCAGAAGAACAGCTTCATTCACTGCGTGCCGATCAGCGAGTAGAGTTTATTGAGCAAGACCGAATCATTTCTATTGATCCTCTTATCTCTGCCAATGCAAACCAAGGGAACGCGACTTGGGGGCTAGACAGAATTGATCAGCGCAACCTACCGTTGAACAGCAACTACAGTTACAACTACGACGGCACAGGTGTTACTGCGTACGTCATCGATACGGGTGTGACCAATACACACCAAGAATTCGGTGGCCGTTCCGTTTCGGGTTACGACTTTATCGATAACGATGCCGACTCAACCGACTGTAACGGTCATGGTACGCACGTTGCGGGTACCATTGGCGGTTCGAAATACGGTGTCGCGAAAAACGTGAATATTGTCGGTGTTCGAGTCTTAAGCTGTACAGGTAGCGGTTCTACTTCCGGGGTTATCGCGGGTGTGGATTGGGTAGCGGCAAATGCGTCTGGTCCATCTGTTGCCAATATGAGTTTGGGTGGTGGCGTGTCTACAGCGTTAGATCGTGCAGTGGCAAACGCTGTGAAATCGGGTGTGAGTTTTATGCTGGCAGCGGGTAACGACAATGCCAATGCCTGTAATTCTTCCCCAGCTCGTGCCGCTACTGGTGTAACAGTAGGTTCAACGACTCGCAGCGATAGCCGTTCAAGCTTTTCTAACTGGGGTAGCTGTGTGGATGTCTTCGCTCCGGGCTCTAGCATTACATCGGCTTGGTATGACGGCAGCTACAAAACCATCAGTGGCACATCTATGGCAACACCACACGTAGCTGGTGTTGCAGCGCTTTACTTGCAAGCAAACCGATACCTTTCTCCTGCTGCGATTTCTAACTTGATCACTCAACGCGCAACAGTAGGCAAGGTTAAAGACACCAAAGGCACTGTAAACAAACTGCTTTATAGCCTGAGTGACAGCAATTGTGAACCCGATTGTGCGAACCCAGGTGATGGCAAGTTAACAAACGGTAAGGCAGAAACAAACATCAGTTTAACTCAAGGTGGACAAGAACATTACTACATTGACGTTCCTGCTGGCCGACGCTTATCTGTAACAATAAGTGGTGGAACAGGCGATGCTGACTTATACACGCGTTTTGGCTCCAAGCCGACAACCGGTTCATGGGATTGTCGCCCATACCGTAACGGTAACAGCGAAACGTGCACCGTAACTAGCACGAAAAGCGGTCGCTACTTCATCATGTTAAGAGGGTACCGAGCAGCCAATGGTGTGAGTTTGAAAGCGAGTTATTAGAAGTGCAAACTACTTTTAGATGACTAAACTCAAACCCTAAGGATGGCTTACTTTGTGAGTCATCCTTCTCTTCCGTAGTACCCGCCACCCTGT
The DNA here is from genome assembly GCF_002933855.1 of Vibrio penaeicida. Lineage (GTDB taxonomy): Bacteria > Pseudomonadota > Gammaproteobacteria > Enterobacterales > Vibrionaceae > Vibrio > Vibrio penaeicida_A. Next base: position 64,854 of record NZ_BFAQ01000027.1, on the reverse strand, counting down.
TTTTCTATCATCCAACCGATTATGAGTTGGAATTCAAAGCCTTTAACGACATTGATGATCAGCTGTTTGCATCAGACTGAAAACGTAAGTATCGGTTAAATAGCGACAAGCATGTCATGTGCTTCTTTCTTGCTGGAAGACAATAAAGCTAAGATGGCTCGGTCATCCTCCATTGTACGAGCAATGGCGACGGTGCCGATAACCAACGCAGTAATCGCCAATACTTTGCCTTCGTCACATTCTTTGTATCGTCTAACGTAGTTAAGAATCGTCTGGTTCATATTTTGATAGATGCCTGAAAAGGTCGATTTTACACCAGAATTTTTTGTTGAAATGTCGGTTGCAAAAAAGGCGAGGGGGCAAGGTGTTTTGCCTTTTACGTGTTCAAGGCTGAGGTAGGTATTTAGCAAAAACTCTACCCATTCTTGGGGCGAAAAATGCGCCGGCTTTTGTTGCGCTAAATGCGTTTCGCTTGCCCCTTTAGACAATGCGTTTTCATACAGCTCTGCCTTGCTTGAAAAGTGGGCATAAAATGCACCTCGCGTTAGGCCGCAATCTTCCATCACCATATCAATGGTGACGAAATCAAACCCATTACGTGAAAAAAGATGAAACGCACTTTTTAGGATCTTTTCGCGGCTCTTTTGTTTATGCGCTTTTTTATAAGGCATCGTTTCTTTTTAAATATGTTCTTTAACATATTTTATATGCTACCTAGTATCCCAATGACAGCAAGTTAATTGGGAGATAAATGTGAGCAGCTATAAAGTGCAATGCCATTGCCAGCAAGTTGAGTGTGAGGTTTCAATGCCTGTATCTACCGTGGTGCAGTGCCACTGTCATAATTGTAGGAAGATGCAAGGAAGTGATTACAGCACGTGGGTAGCCGTACCCAATGCGCAGTTTAAAGTGATTAAAGGCGAGTCTTTCTTGTCGAGTTACAAAGTGAATCAGCGTTCAAGTAAGCACTTTTGCTCCCTGTGCGGTACAACGGTATTTGCTATTAATGGGAAGCATTTTTTAGATCATAAAATGGTAACTCTAGGGTCGATAGATCTTTGTACGCCAGAGCTGTGTACGTCAGAGCATTGTACAGCAGGGCTTCTTCCCAAAATGCAAGTGTATACCCAAGACAAAGCCCACTGGGTATCCGTTCATCCTGAAGTACCTGTATTTACGGGTGAAAATGAAAACGGAAAGTAGGATGGAACAGTTGAAAATAGCCATAGTTAGGCATGGCAAGCCGAGTTCGGCATCCAACGATGTTGTGGACGCATTAGGTTTTGAGAAATGGGTACGAGCCTATGATTTATCTGATGTGGACACCCAAAGCATGCCACCTTTGGAGCTACAGCTAGAGTTAGAAAAGAGTTACTCACTAAGCAGCGATCTTAATCGCGCTCTGCACTCGACTTGGCTTTGCACCAACAAAGAAACCGACTGTATTTTAAAAGAATTAAGAGAGTTTGAAATCCCTTGTTTCCGTTGGCCATTTAGGCTTTCTATTGGCAGTTGGTTATTATGTTCTCGCTTAGCTTGGTATATGAATTTTGTCGGTAAAAGTGAATCAAGGCGCGCGGGTCATAGGCGGTTAAGGAAAGCGGTTGATCTCATCGAGGAAAAGTCATTAGAACAGCCCAATATCGCAATATTTGGGCATGGTTTGGCGAACAGATTTATAGCCGCAGAGCTTAAGCGTCGTGGTTGGACAGAGGCTTCGAGTGGTTCAGGGTATTGGGGAACCATACGGCTAGTTAAAGCATTGAATTGAGTTTTAGTCTGGGTATCACTTATACAAACTGAACTTCTTGGTTATGCTTTGAATCGTTTCTGTATCACCGAATAAGCAAACCCCGAGGTACTCCAAATCCGATTCCAGTGTGTTTTTTGTTCGTTGCTGTTGGGCTTCAGATCCACCTTCGATCATGGTGTCGGTAAAGTCGGCAACACGGATTTTGTTCTCTATCGCTGTTTCCTTCAATTTTCTCAGCTTATTTGAATTGTCTGCTTTCAATATAATGAAAGGATAATGAGAAATACTTGGGTGAATGTTGCCATTGTTATCTACGTAATCAACAAATTGCGCTTCCCCTTCTTCTAACAAATTCGACACGGCTACACTCAGGTGCCCAAGGACATTTAGCGCTCTTCCCGTGTCGATTTTCTTACTTAATACAGCGACAAAGCGCTTTTGGTGTGCATCCGGTAGTTCGCTGTTCATTTTTTACCCTTTTTATGATCTGATTCTTTAATCCAGTATATTTTCATTTACATCGAATATTCTTGTTTATATTGTTTTGAGATGACTGATAGGACAATAAAAAATGAATATTGACAGAATTGGCGCAAGAATATTGCAAGAGCTCCATGAGGATGGTCGAATTACTAATGCCGATCTCGCCTCGAAGGTTGGGCTATCACCCTCGGCTTGTTTAAGACGAGTGCAAGAGTTGGAACGATCAGGTGTGATAAAAGGTTACCGAGTGACCTTAAACGGTGAATTAGTCGGGCGAGGGTTTATTGCGTATGTGAGTGTAGGGTTATCGATGCACACCAGAAGCGCCCAGAAAGAGTTCGAAGATGCCATCTCTCTGTCGCCTGAAGTGACCGAATGCCACAATGTTACTGGTGAGTTTGAATATTTAGTGCGGGTAGAGACTAAAGATCTGAAAAGCTACAAAGCTTTCCATTCTAAAACATTGGGGATGTTGCCTTACATTGCAACCATGACGACACATGTTGTGATGGACTCACCCAAAGATGAGCGCGAATAACAAACTAACGGTTTTTCTTATTATATTTTAAAGACATTTAGTGATCTTTATTCCAGCCAAAATGGTGATTGGTTCATGTTGAAAATAATAGTCAGATAGCTTCTTTTATTTTGAAAGTTATAAAAGTCCAATTGAATCGAATAAAATCACAACCTTTTGAAAAATAATATGAATTTTAATTGGAATTAAGCTCATATAATCTATCGTTAAATACGATTGTTTTTTATTTTAAATTAGCGAAATCTAAATTTATTAACGTATTGATCATTAATTATAGTTTTCATTTATGTAATTTAATGGCTTACATTGGTGAGGTAAATCTCTTACATTTTCGGAAGAAATACGCCTATTGATACTTATTTTTCTAATGAGCTACATTCGGCTTGGGAACAGTCCCAAATCAAATGGAGAAATCAGAATAATGAAATTTTTTAAACTTCTTAGTCTAGCGGCTATGTTGGCGACCTCTGCTGCTTCAGCAAACAATGCAATCGTATTCCCAGGCTCAAATTCAGCGGTTGGTGATGCGCCTATCGTTTTCCCTAAAGCGAAAACACCTGTACCAATTGTTGGTGGTTACACGTTAGAAAGTGGGTTACTGACTGCAAGCACATACAATTGTGGCATCAACCTAGATGATCTTGATATGGAAGCGAAAGTTCACTGGGAAGGCAAAACACCTCAACTTCTTGTTGTTGGCGACTACCCAAGTATCATGTGTCGATCTGGCAGTACTGGCGAGTTTACGTTGGATCTAACACAGTTCATCCACAACACACCTGTGCACATTTTGGATCGATTGGAAGTCGTGACTAACCCTCGTTTCCGTTAATTTCCTAATATTCCTTAATCAATAAGTTAAAACAAGCCAGTTTCTCCCCCTTACTGGTTTGTTTTTTTTCGTTTTTGGTCAGCTTGATTATGGAAACAAATGTATGGCTTAATCCCTGAAGGCTTTAGGAGCTCTTCCTGTCCAGCTTTTAAAGCCTCGTCTGAAATTACTGGCGTCGCTGTAGCCTAGTCGATGGGCGATTTCATCAACGGATAATTCGGTATGAACCAAATACTCTTTCGCTAATTCACAGCGAACTTGGTTCAATAACACTTGGAAACTAGTGCCGACTTTTGTTAACTCTCTACGAAGCGTTCTTGATGAACAGCCAAAGTGGGTTGCGATGTTCTCGATAGAAGGAAAGCTACCAGCACTGTGGTACAGCATTGTTTTGATTTGATTGATGAGTAAGTGAGGCGATTCCAGTGTATTAATGATGGCGTCACACGATTTCAGACATGCCTTGAGCGTGTCAGAATGGTGCGATTTTAAAGGGTGTTGCAAGATACTTGCGTTAAATCGAAGCTCAAAATGTGTACTGATGAAGTGCGTTTGGCAACGGAAACGGTCGCGGTATTTATTGGCATAGACAGGTTCTGAATAAGGTAAGTGCAACTCAATAATCTCAAGCTTCTCTTCGGTCATTTCTTCAAACAGAGAGACAATGGCGCTTAGAAAATACTCCGTACAAAATGGCAGTAAATCACCAATGTCTAAGGTGTTTTTGATGCAAATATAGGCAATTTCACCTTCAATCGTCACTTTAACAGCAAAAACAGGGCCATTCAATCTTAAGTATTTGAAGCCCGTTCTGACGGCCTCCTCAACCGATTGGCTGCATAAGATGGCGTAGCCCAGAACGCCAAAGTGGCTAAACTTCGCGAATTCGCCCAGAGTTATGCCGAGCCCGTCATTAGCCAGCATCTGATTCACTTTACCAAACAATATTAATTTATCTGAGTAGGTAATTTGGCATTGCGGATTCTGCCAATCCAGCGTTTCCAACCCAGTGCTTTTCAAAAGTTGAGCCGTGTTAATACCGCGTTCGTTCAGCACATTGAGCAACAAGGCAACATCCAGTGTGCCCAGTTGGTAGCGGTGATCGGTTGGCAGGTATTCAGCAATAACGGTCATTGGGGTCGCGCTTTCTTGAGTTATCCGAAGCTTGGGTATTGGATACTCACAAATATCGGAGTATTCATACTGGCTCGTTTGGGTATAGACTAAGTCCATCAACCCATAATGTATAGTCGAACGTATTGCGCAGAAAAATCACCATCCGAACTTACACCCGCTCCTCGCAAGGGCACAGCCATACCCATTACCAAGTACTGATTCCGACGCGTGGATTCATTGATTTAAAAATGGATGGCGAGCCACTGAGCCTATCTTACGGTGATTGTTTGGTGATTCCGCCGGGTTGCTATCACGAGTTTCGGGCTCGGGAAGACTTTCGGTTTTTGGTGGTTGATGTCATCGATTTGCCCGACCCTTTAGTAGGGCTAAACAACGCGGTCATACCTTTAAATGAAGCAGCAAATAACTACGTTCAGTTTATTGAAAAGCAGTTGGATTCCGATTTTAGCATTGAGGTCGAGAATCAGATTTTGGCGTTGCTGTTTGAGTTGTTAGCGATGCAGGATCTGAACAGTAAAATCGATCTTCGAATCAAAAAAGCAGTGCAATTCATTAATCAAGATATCGCTAAGAATCACACCATAAAAGAACTGGCAAACATTGCTTGTTTAAGCCAAACGCAGTTCAAGCATTTGTTCCTCAAACACATCAAACTCACGCCATTGAAATACTTAACTAAAGTTCGTATGGAACGAGCCCGAATTTTGCTTAATAACACCGACTTGCCGATTAACCAAGTGTCTGAAAAGGTTGGCTTTGCTTGCCCATCTTCCTTTACTCGTAGCTTTTCTGCGTACTATTCCCTTTCACCTAAACGCTATCGAGCTCAAATAACGGGTGTTTGGCTCACGCCCTAGATTCGCTCACTTCTACCTGTCGTGCGTTTCGTTTGCGATAAAGCACAATGGATATCGCTACGATACCCATCCCGCAGAGGGAAAATAAACTGAGTGTTTCCCCAAACAAAACATAGTTAAACAGATACGCGAGCAAAGGAATGGCGTAAAACAAGACACTCACGTTGTCGGCGTTTTCACTTTTGATCATATAGAGCAGTAAAAACAGTGCCCCAACGGAGACAACAATACTCATCCAAAGTAGGGATACGATGAATCCAGTACTCCAGGTTATCTGCCAGCCCGTGGAGAGCGCGATTACGATGAAGATAGGCATTGAGAACATGCTTTGGTAAAGCATAGCTTGCGCTGGATTGGTATGAATGTGGGCTTGTTTGATGGTGCCGTATGTAATTGAGATTAGGGTCAGCACCGCAAACACAATACCGATGCCAGAGACGGATTCAATGCTTTTCGCACCCAAAATCGCAATACACAACCCAATGAACCCCAATACTAATAAGCTGGTTTTAATGGTATCGAGTGGCTGCTTACCCATTAAAGGGGTAAGCATAGGCTGCAACCCAAGCACTAGGGTAACAAGAGCTGGCGACATGCCTGAACCAATAGCGAGAATGTAGAAGGTGACGTAAAACACCTGCAGCATTAAACCGACAATCGCAATACTTTTGAATTCACTCAAACTTAGACGAGTAAACGCCAATTTGCCTCGTGTCGCCATAACGCTCAAGATGAGGAGCAGACAAGTAAAAGAGAGCATCGATCGAGCGGCTAGGAAGCTCCATTCCGACGAATATTGCAGCCCCACTTTCACCATAACCGCACCGCTGCTCCACATCAGCAGAAATAGAATAGGCGCTATGGCACTGAGTGATAAATGAGTACGCTTCATGGTTTAGTTCGCTTGGGTCTTTTAGTTGGCTTTCAATATATCGCCTTTTCAACACCCGAAATTTTCCCATAAGACGGTTTTTTGTTTCGTGAAGACGAAGCTTCCACAGAAAGAATGTGTTCGATCTTGGAGTGGAATGAGCGAAAAGTGTGAGTTAACTAGCTAACATGTCCGAAATTAACCTCCTATAAAAGGGCGTTTCCCGCCAAACTGTTAACAGTATGTAAACTATGCTGGTTTGAAAATGATCGTAACGCGCCTTGCACCTGAAACACTTATTGCCGCGAATGGTAAGCCTCAATATGGGCAGTTTGATGGCATACCCAAACAACTCACAATCGAAGAGTTTGATTACCGCAATACCATGGATGGAAAAGCGTCGGCGTTGAGGCGGTATTTCCACTATAAGCAATTTCAGTTTGTCAGCGTGATTACCGATCGCTACGTTATTGGGGTAGCGATTGCAGATATTCGCTATCTAGGATCGGCGTTTTGTTATGTCTACGATATCGAGAAAAATGAGCTGATAGAAAACAACTGGTTACGTCCATTAAATTGTGGCTACGCAACGGCACCATCGCCTTATACCAGCTTTGCTCATATTGCATCTAAGCAGATTCAGTTCCATCTTTTTGAAGGCGGTTGGCAGGTGAAGCTGAACACCAAAAACGTCAAAGCTGATTTAACCTTGTTTGCGCCCAGTGGAAGCTTACCCTTGGCGATGTGTACACCTACGGGTTACACCGGTTGGACATACACCCAAAAACACAACGCTCTATCTGTAAAGGGAATACTGGAGATTGGCGGCGAGCCAGTTCCTTTAGATTTCGCTTTGGCAGGGTACGACTTTTCTGCAGGGTATATGAGGCGTGAAACCAGTTGGCGCTGGGCAAGTATCAATACTTGTTTGGGTGAAACCACTTTAGGTTTAAACCTCGCGGCGGGAGTTAATGAAACGGGAAGCTGCGAAAATGTGTTGTGGCTAAACGGCGAGAGGCATTTTCTTTCGAATGTGCATTTTGAGTTCGACCGCGATAGTTCTGATCAAGACAACACCGACCAACATTGGCGAGTTTTCTCTGAAGATGGCTGTGTCGATTTGGTTTTTAAACCATTAAACAAACGCAGCGAAAAGTTGAATCTTTGGCTATTAAAAAGCAATTTCAGGCAGTTTGTTGGGCAATTTTCTGGCTCTATTAAAGATAATCACGGGCAAGTGCACCATCTCGATGAAGTACTTGGATTAACAGAAGACCATTTCGCGCGCTGGTAGGTTCGATGTGCTAGTGCAGATAAGGACGAATTCATGGACATAGACTCCCTTATTCACCATCCAGAATGGTTGCTTATTGTCTTAGCACCATTGTTTATCGTCTGTATTTTGGCGGAATATTTCATCGGTCAGAAAAAAGGAAAGTTACCAGACAATGCGACCTATAAACTTCCGGAAGTCGCCTGCAATTTTGCTCTTGCGGGGATGCATCAATTCGCCGACTTGTTGACCGGGTTAATGGTAGCCCAGCTTTACTTGTGGCTGTTTGGTTGGCGTTTACTGGATATTGAAATGGGCTTAGCAAGCTTTCTAGTATTAGCGGTACTGCAGGACTTTTGTTATTACTGGTTTCACCGAGCCAGCCACCGAATTAGATGGATGTGGGCAGCGCATGTGGCGCACCACAGTTCTGAACGGATGAATTTCAGCACGGCTTTTCGCCAAAGCTTTATGTACCCTTTAGCTGGAATGTGGGTATTTTGGTTACCATTAGTGATCATCGGGTTTGATCCTAAGTGGGTGGTGTTTGTGGTGCTGTTAAACTTAGGCTTGCAGTTCTTTGTTCATACGCAATGGGTACGTACGCTCGGCATATTTGAATACGTATTTAATACGCCATCGCACCACCGTGTGCATCATGGTCGAAACCCGCAATATATTGATAAAAACTATGCGGGTGTATTGATCATCTGGGATAAGCTGTTCGGCACTTTTGAGCCTGAAGTTGAAACGGTGCGCTATGGTATATCCAAACCCGTAAACAGCTTTAATCCGCTGGTGGTGACGTTTCATGAATGGCGAGACATGTTTAAAGAAGCCAGTCAAAAAGGCCTGTCGATACCGCAACGTTTCAAGGCGTTATTTTCTCCTCCGAGCGATATGTCCATCGTATCGGCAAAGAGAGCAGAGCCAAAGAAACAAGGTGCAGAGCAATAGCTCGCTAGAACTCAGGTGAACAAGCTATTCCCTAACACTTTAGGCTATTTCGGATCTTGCTTGGTTACGGTTGATTGTTGCCCTGTATCTTTCACTTGATACCCTTGCGCCAAGATCTGGTTTCGAATGGCGTCTGCATCTTCATATTTCCCCTGTTTTTTAAGTGCGGTGCGCTTTTCTGCCAGCTCTAGAATACTTTTGGGTATGCTTACTGCTTCTACTTTGTCTATTTCAATGCCGAATATTTGGTCGAAATACATCAATGTGGCTTTTTTGTTTTCCGGTGCGATTTGGCTATCTAACACTTCCCAGACGAGTGCCAACGCTTTCGGCATATTGAGATCACGATTGATGTGTTCAAAAAATGCGTTTTTGAATGATTCATCGACGTGACCACCCTCAGGCAAAGCGGCGACTTTTGTTCTCAATCGATTGAGGGCTTTTTGCGCGCCTTTCAAGCTATCCCAAGTGAAGCTTAAATGGCTACGATAGTGGCTAGTGAGTGCCAAATATCGATAAGCCAGCGGGTCAAATCCTTGCTCTAGCAAGCTGTCTAACCGCAAAGATTTTCCTGATTTGGAAATCTTCTCATTGTCTATTTTTAGAAAGTAACCATGCATCCAGAAGTTGGCTTGAACGTGGCCATTTTTCGCTTGGCATTGGGCAATTTCGTTGGTGTGATGGACAGGAATATGATCTTCACCGCCAATATGAATATCGAAGACCTCACCCAAATATTTCTCTGCCATCGCAGAGCATTCAATGTGCCAACCTGGAAAGCCTCTTCCCCATGGGCTTTCCCATTCCATTTGTCTTTGTTTGTTTCCGCTGAACTTCCAAAGCGCAAAATCGGTAGGTCGCTTTTTTTCTCCCATGTCCACTCGGATACCGGCTTCTAAACCTTGTTTATCAAGCTTTGCCAGTTTGCCGTAATCAGGCAACTTGTTTGTATCGAAATAGACACCATCGCTAGTTTGATAGGTGAACCCTTTTTCTTCCAGAGATTGAATGAAGGCTATTTGTTCTTGGATGTGCTCGGTTGCTCGGCAAGTAGTGGAAGGGGCAAGAATGTTCAACCGTTTAAAATCTTGAAAGAAGGCTTCTTCGAAATAGGTCGCAATGTCCCAAGCCGACTTTTGTTGTTTGCGAGCGCCTTTCTCCATTTTATCTTCACCTGTGTCGCCATCGGATACCAAGTGACCAACGTCGGTAATATTCATGACGTGGTGAACATCGTATCCATTGATTTGAAGCACACGGCGCAGCACATCCACAAATAAGTACGTGCGTAAGTTACCTACGTGAGCGTAGTCGTAAACCGTTGGACCACAGGCGTACAGCCCAACTTTTTTTTGCTCGATGCTGGTAAAAGGCATGAGCTCCCTGTTCATAGTGTTAAACAATTCCAGTGTTAACTGAGCCATAATTCAATCCTTGTGTCGGGTTTTATTAGTACAGACCCTAATAAATAAACAAATGCAAAAAGGCCGTAGATGGAATCATCTACGGCCTTGGAATTCGTATGAGTCTTACTTTGTGGTAACTAGTTTTGGTGATAACCAGTTTTTAGTGGTGACTCGATGGCAAATACGCGAAAGCGGCCGTAGATGAAAGATCTACAGCAACAACAAGATTGGTGAGCAATCGCGAATATCGAAGTCATGCTTTTAAACTAATCGAGATAATAGGGAATTGCAATGGTTAGGGGCGAGATGTTCAGATGGCTTGTTCAGATTGCTTAGGTATTTGGTATTTAGGTATTGACCTCTACTTAAGTTGAGGTTTTAAGGTATATACCCAAGTAACCTCAAGATGCTTGGTTCAGCGACTTCTTTACCAAAGAATAGTTAACTTGTGTTCAGACAAGGCACCGATATGAAGATCTAGTCATTCTAAATCAAAAATCGGTAACGCAGTATGAAAGCCAGTTAAACTCGCCTTTGGGAGCCCATATTCTGTCTCATTTCATCGTCAAAGAACTTGGAAAGGACTCGTCATTCCACTGCGTCCTTTTCCTTGAACTGAGCCAGAATATGCGGCTCTGAATCCTGTATCTTGAGGTCACTTGGGTATAGTTCTTCGAAATCAACAATAGAGTTTACATGCTGACAGAAACACAAAAAGAACAATATTTAAAAAGGCTAGGTATCGATCCTATTTCGATGCAGACAAGTGCGCATTCAGGCAAAAGTACATGGCTCAACGTGCTCCACCATGCTCATCTACAAAGCCTTCCGTTTGAAAATTTAGACATCAGTTATGGCAGAGAGGTTGAACTGTCTGGCGATGCAATTTTCCGTAAGTTAATAGAAGAAAGGCGAGGTGGATTTTGCTATGAACTGAATTACGGATTCTACCTGCTGCTGTCCTCTCTGGGCTTTTCAGTGCAATTGCTTTCGGCAAGAGTTTACGGAAAAGATGGGGTCGGGCAGGAGTTTGATCATTTAATGTTGCTGGTGGATATTGAAGGTGAACGGGTAATCGCCGATGTCGGTTTTGGCGACAGCTTTCTTTACCCAGTGTCATTAAATGGTGGTGTTCATGTTGAAGAGAGCGCCCAATTTCGAGTGAAAGAAGAGCAAGGTGAGTTGTATCTGTTGAGTAGTGAAGACAATAAAACATGGCAGCCACAATACTGTTTTACTCTAACACCAAGAAAGTTAGACGATTTTTCTGAAATGGCGAGCTATCACCAAACGTCTCCAAAATCGTCGTTTACTCAAAAGTCCGTCTGTACTATTGCGACCCAAAATGGGCGAGTAACGTTAAGTGACCGCAAATTGATCACCACAATACTGGGGGAGAAGTCTGAGCGAAATGTTCTCAATACGGCGGAGTACATCGCATTATTGAAAAAGCATTTTAGCGTGGTGCTTCCGGTGAGTTTTTCTATTGAAGATTGCGTAAATACGCCTTAGTTGTTGTAACCCTGAAAAGCCGGAGTCATTGCTCCGGCTTTGTTTTGGGTATCACAATAATTTTGGGATCATTATAACGCGTTACTTACATGCTCCTAGGTTTTCCCAAACTTCCCACGAACCAGAGTTCTGCTCTGGGTTTGCACCTTGAGTCCACCAACCCGCTTGGTACTTCACACCACCAAGCTGTACGGAATCTCCCGCTAAGTAAATAGCCTTGTCATCCCAAACAGGTAAACCAGCACATAAACCGCCACCTGTTGAATCTTTTTTCACCGTAATACTTTGGCTGTATGTGTCAGATAAGTTCGCGTCATCTGTGACAACGAGCTTCACTGTGTAGGTCCCATCGGCTAAGTAAGTATGTGAAGGCTTAACAGAGCTAGAGTGGCTGCCATTACCAAAGTCCCAGCTGTAGTTCAGTTGCGCACCTTCGTGATCAAACGACTTAGAACCATCAAAAGTACAAGCGAGTTTGTTACAGCTGTATGTGAAATCGGCAACTGGAGGGCGATTCACATCAATAATGTCGATGTAGCTGTCAGGTACACCAGCTGGGAAGTGAGAAGACACTTTCGGCCAGATCTTGCTGATGTGTGCGCCTTTGTTGTAGCAACCACCAAGGTGGTGCAGTGCGATAACACTGTTGCTTTTAGCGGCTAAAACAGGAGAACCAGAAGACCCACCTTCAGTATCACACAAATAGCCAGCATCGGTGTTGGTGCCACGGCCATTCACAACAGGGCGATCGACCTGACAAACGCCAGCGGTGTTGGAGTCGGTTTCGATACCCAGCTCTTTTTTGCGCCCACCCGGGTGTTGTGGAATGAAAATTCGCTCGGACAAGGAAGGGATACGAGGGTCTAAACCTAGGTGACCGAATTGAGTGATTTTAGCGAAATCTTTCACATTAAAAAGGGTGTAGTCGAGCGTGTAATCTGTAGAAAGAAGTTGGTTTGCTTGCACTTTTACGGTTTTAGCACTTGCGCCACCACAACTTGCTTGTTGGTAGTTAAACCACACTTCGGTTGAAGCCGCTTCTGCCGCAGATTCAACACAGTGGTTGTTGGTCATCATTAAATTATCAGGACCAACACGCCACGCTGTACATAGGCTACGTCCGCCAATCAGCAATCGAGCAACAGGGCGCGACAGTGCGTATTCTGTTGGGTGAGAAGTTTCGTAGCACACTGCGGCTTTTTTCTGGTCAGTGCCGCAGATAGATTCGGTGCCATCTGGGTTTAAATTAATGATGGAATCAATTTCAGCTTGTGTTTTACCTTTCTGATATTGGTCTATCACAACATTGAAGGTGCTGTTTGGATCTTTCGCTTCACCAATGACCTTAACGTGCACTGTGTCACCTTGAATCGAAATAGCCGAGAAGCGGTTCACACCATCATCTCCGGCATTTGAATCGTAGGTTTTCGCAGTATTTAAGCCCGGTCCGTAGTGCAGCACTTCGTTTCTGTCTGGCGAAGAAAGCTCTATCGCCATGCCTTCTGGTACTTGAAATTGCGAGAAGTGCACTTTAATGAAGCTCGCATTCGGAGAGTAGAGTAAGCTTGCACTCTCCTCATTGACTTGTGTGGCAGATAAAGACAATTGAGCCACCACATCTTCCGAAATGGTCGGCAAAACATCTGGGATTTGATCGTTTGCCGCGAAGCTTGACGTCGCGGTTGCAATACCGATTGCCAGAGCACTGACGGCAATAAGTTGTGATTTTTTCTTCTTAATTTGTGTAATTGTATGATTCATTTTTAATTCCATTTTATGCATCTGTAAATTTCTGCCTCGCTGACGTTTCTATCCAAGCGCATAGTGCGTAAGTGATAAAATCGTCCTTTTTCTTCGAGGCACTAAAAATCTAGTTGGAATTTATAATTTCGCTTTAAATGAATGTAAAAAATTCAAGTAGTTTTAATAAGTTATGAGAATAGTTCGGATTAAATGAAATTAATAAATTTCACATTTAGTGATTTAGTGACTGTGTTCCAAATTGTGGATGTTTGGGTTTGGGGTGCATGAAGTGAGGGTCGGATGACGTGAAAGTAGGGAGCTTTGGGTACAGGCATAAAAAAGCCCGACATTAATGCCGGGCAAATGGATTGAGATCCATGATTTTTATGGAGTCCACGTAACTGTCAAATCGACGTTTGAGTATGACTGGTAGCCGTTTAAGGCGATGTACCACTTGCCAGCGGCTGGATTGTTAACAACACAAGATTCCGTGTTGCCGTTTATCCAAGGTGCACAGTCGTTATTGTATGTCGAAGGTTGGCTGCCAAACTTAAGGTATAAGTCCGCATCGCCCGTTCCGCCTGCAATGCTAACCGTCAGTTTGCTCATGCCAGCAGGAATATCAATATTGTAATGGTCCCAACTTCCTTGTGCGCCAGAAAGGTTACTCACCTGGGCGTTACCACCTTGGCCTGGTGTTGGATCCGGATCTGGCGTTCCGCCGCCACCAGCCAATTGGAGAGCGCGGTCAACGGCGGCATTGGCATCCAGCATACCTGCGCCACATCCGCCATTGTTACAAGAACCTGGGAAAGGACGCGCTGAATCTTTAATAATAGATTCAACTTGATCAGGCGTTGCAGCTGGGAAGGCTTGCTTAACCAAAGCCGCAACACCAGCAACATGAGGGGTTGCCATTGAGGTACCATTCATGCGTGTCGAAGACGGGCCTTGAGGTGTCGCTGTACCTGAATCGACCGTAGACAATATGCTCACACCGGGCGCCATAATATCGACCTCAGAACCATAGTTACTAAAGTTAGCTTGGTTGCCGTTTGTGTCGGATGCACCAACAGTGATGATGCCTTGGCAGTTTGCTGGGCGTACGTTTTGAGTGTTGACTCTATCGTTACCGGCTGCAACAACAACTACAGCACCATTGTTTCTCGCTGCGTTTATCGCATTTTGATAGGTGTAACCACAGCTGCCTCCACCACCAAGGCTTAAGTTGATAACTTGTGCTGGATTTGGATTGTTAACGTTACCTGCCCCCGCGGCCCAGATGATGCCATCTGAAATATCGGAAACGGATCCACCGCAACGGCCGAGTACGCGAGCTGACGTGAGCTTCGCATCAAACGCGACGCCAACACCGTATTGTCCATTTCCTTCAACAGCACCAACGGTGCCAAGCACATGAGTACCGTGCCATGTTGAGTTTCTTGCAGGAATAGGGTTACCGTATTTGTCGTTTCCACACTCGCCATAGGCGCTGCGGTCGCCTGCATCAATACCGTTAGAGTCTCGACCATCGCCGTCACGGGATGTCCAAGAATTACTGATGAAATCGTAATGTGATACCAAGTTTGGTGTGAGATCTGGGTGGTTAGTAAAGCCTGTGTCCACCACACTTACCGTTACACCTTGACCTGTCGCTTTGTTCCAAGCCTGATCCGCGCGGATACCGACATTAGGGTTACTGTAATGCCACTGGTTCGAATATTGAGGATCGTTAGGCGTATAGAATGGTTTTGCCCAGCCATCCAGCTCAACACTTTCTACGTTCGGATCAGCGTTTAATTTACTGATTATCGCTTCCAACCCATACGCGTTGGTGTGGCTATCAATTTTTACAACGTGATGATCGTCAAGCAGCATCGCGCGTTTGTATCGAACCTCGTTGCCTAACTCATTCGTAATATTGTTAGACAAACTACGAATGGAGTCCGATTGCTGCGCTTTAACAATCGACGCCATAAACCCACTTTGGGTTTGACCAGACGACTTGTATTTAACGATCAGCTGTACTTTGTTAGACGGAATATCCTGTAGCGCACGCGAAAGTGCTTGGTAGGAATTTTGTGGCTGAACCAGCGATGATGAAGCGTCTGCTGCCATTGCGCTCGATGCGGTTGCTCCTGCAAGTAATAAGGCTGAAACCACTGCCGTTAATTTGAAGTTAGAACGTTTCACTTCTTTTCTCCGTGACTATTTTGGGTGCGCATATCCAGAGACACCTATTTATTTTTGCTCCTGCTATACAGGTGGGGCTATGCCTACTGTCATTCGGCAATCCTCACACAAGCATTAAAGCGCTGAAATGGTGTGTCCGTTTAAAAACGCTAAAGATTTAGCAACACGTCCTTGATTCGCTAAAGCTATATATGACGACGAATTCCGTTCGCCGCCTATCTACCCAAATAACACTTGATGAAACTAACATCTTGAGAGTTATTGGGCTTATTTGTACTCAATAGCAACGTAAGTCATGTCGCTCCCCTGAAGCTTTCTTCATGACAATTGGACAATCGAGTACATGTAATGCATGCCAAAAACATTAAGATATAAAAAATCGTGTTTATAGAATTCAACTGAATATATGGAATCATGTATGGATAACCTCATGTACATTCATGAAATGTATTTTGTCGTGTCACCAAGAATTTGTTTGAGATGAAATTTCTTGCATAAGAGGCTTAATCAGATTTTGTGTTGTAAAGTACGGTGGATATGCTGGGTTTATAGATAAATTGACTGTGTTTTTAGGAAAGTTTCAGGGATAAGACAGGGATTTTAGGTGAGTAGTGAGATCTCATCCTGTGCAAATAGTGAACGTTGTGGGTGAAAAAAGCACAGCAATTCGAGCTGTGCTTTAAATAGTCCTTCAAGCATTGCTTTGGTATTAGCACTTCAGTAAGTGGGGCGTGTTACCGAAAGCAGGTATTTGCCCAATGGGTGAGCCCTGCTGTTACCGATCCAAAGAAGTTGCCGCTAACGATTGGGATGTTAGGTAGCTGAGCCTCGATAGCTGCTCGCAGAATTGGAGAGCGAGCGCTACCCCCCGTTAGGTAAACAGCATCCGGATTCTTTCCACCCAAGTTGACGGCTTCTGCGACCAATTCAATCATTTTTTCTTGAGGAGTCGATACAGCTTCTGCCATCTGAGCTTGCGAGACATCCACTTCCAACATTTCAGAAATCAAATTTAACTGAGTTGTGAATAGTGGCGCATCAGAAAGTGAGATTTTGGCTTGCTCTGCCTGACGAATAATACTGTATCCGAGAGTTTCCATGTAAGCCTGTAACAAGCGTTCGATTTTGTCTGGCTCTAGGGCATCTTTTCTTAATTGCTTGAGTACTTTGTGATTCTCTCTGCCATAAAAGTCGCGTTGCGCTTCAACATTATTGATGGCGACGGGGTTCCAAAACTGATTCAAAGGGATATCGATACCCGCGTGGGTTTTCGAACCTTTACCAAATGCAGGCATAAGCTGTTTGAACGCAAGGTATATATCGAAATCATTCCCTCCAACTCGTTGGCCACTGTGCGCTAATAAACTGGCAGTGCGGTCGGTTTGATGTGCCCAACTTGGTCCCATCTCTATCAACGAACAGTCGGTGGTACCACCGCCGATATCGACCACTAAAACGGTTTTGTTTTCGCTCAAGGTGTTTTCATAGTCGAGCCCTGCTGCGACCGGTTCAAATTGGAATTCAATATTGCGAAAGCCAGCGCGAGTCGCTGCGTTGCGCAATATGGTTTCGGCTTGCTGGTTCGACTCTTCACCGCCACGGCCATGGAAGTTGATTGGACGCCCAATCACCGCATCATTTATCACTTGATCGGTATGGTGCTCGGCATTTTTTTTGATATTGACCATCATCGAACAGACCAAATCTTCAAAAAATCGGATCTGGACTTCGTGCAACCCGCTGGCACCTAAGAAGGATTTAGGGGACTTAACGTAATACACCTCTCTAGGGTCTTCGAGGTACAAGTCCAATGCCGCTTGACCAAATAAAATGTCTTCTGACAGGACATCAATGTCTTCTTCGCGGTTAAAAGCGATGGAGCGCCTGAGCACTTGCTCGCCAACGGAATCACTTGGCGAAATTCCATGATGACGAAACAACGCTTCAGATACGGCTTCCCGTGTTGGTGCGCAAAGAGTAGAAGGAATGAAGTTGCTGTCATTTTCTAGTGGGATTAATACGGGCTTATCTTTCCCTGATGTCGTGTCTTTCACCATGGATGCTACCGAGCAATTCGCGGTTCCATAATCAAAACCTATGTACATGTCATCTCCCGTATTTGAGTGAAAAAGGTCGGTGATTCTACAGCAAATGGTTGAGCGGATAAATAATAAAGTAGGCCAATTTGTTTTATACCCAAACATCTTGAGGATAAAGGCTCTAACCGATACCGTGCTGCGTATTGTGATCTTTATATAAAACAGAGATCTAAATTAAATTTCAGAGATTTTAAGATTTGTTTAAAAGTTGACTGGAGATCAATTAAAGGGAACATTCCCATTGACGGAAAAAATGAAAATCAATAGGTTTCTTCGTGCCATCGAAACTTCGCAAAGCCAATATTTATAAGGGATGCAGTCCGATATGAACTGGCTAAGTAGTCGGAGTCGGTGTTTTTGTTTTTGGAATCATTTTTTAACTGTATTCCATTGTCTGTTGTTTGAATTTTTATTTTTCTAAGCATTTATTCACTTCAGATACGCATTTTGTATACGTCATTGCGAATTTACGCAGAACTTCTGACGTTCAAATAAAAATAATACCGGAGAACACAATGAAACCCCTGAATCTCTCTAAATTGTCGCTTGCAGTCGTATTTACTCTGTCTTCAGCGTCAGCTCTAGCTCAAACGCCATCCTTTACCGAGGGGCTAGAAGGGCGTGTTATGTCCTACTCGGAGTTTGTTGATAATAAATCAAACCAAAAAATGTTGATGACATTTGCCGATCAATCTCAAGCGGGTTCGATTGTATTTAACATTGACCATACCTGTGGCTATGTTTTGGGTACGCTAAACCTGAATGATCCTACTAGCGCTTTTGGTGGTGGGATGAATATTAAACTCAATAAATTTGGCAGCACCCATCGATGCAGTACAGAAGAGTTTGATGATCTTCGAACGTTGGTAACGGCAGACAACATCAACAGCATAAGACTGTTCACCACGCAAACGAGCCTGTCTTCTAAAGTCACTGGTGCAACGTTGTCATTTAGTGATGTTACAAAAGAAGTAGAAGCACAACGCGCTCGACAAGCGGTGCTCGATACTTACTGGGTTAGAGGAAATGACTCTGCATCCGGCAGCCAATCCGATGAGAAGCCTTCTGTGGACCTTTACTTGGAGCGAGTACAACAAGCGGCAACAGACTTCCCATATTTTGTGGTTCACAATCACGCATTACGTATCTTTGAAAGCGATAAAACAGACACCGGAATTGCAGCAGAAACTCTTGTAGGCAGTAGGTTCGGCGGTTTCAATATCACAAATGGTATGAACAGCGAGTCGATTGTTGGAAATCAAGGAACGACATTTGGGTTTGACCACACACATGCAAATGGTTTCGACCTAACTCAAGGGTCTATTAAGTTTGGTCAGTTTCATTGGCTGGAGCGGATACATTTGGAGTGGCCTAGAGAGCTGAGTTCTAAAAACCGTTTTCAAGTGAATGGCGATTCGCTAACGCTGTCTTCCGATACTTCTGAGGAGATCATTAAATTTGATCGTTTGGTCAAATCCGCCAAAATTGAAGATCTTAAAAGTACAGAATGGGTGGGGAACATAGCGAGCGAGAACGTGACGGCGAAGTTTGCGAGCCACTCCTTGGAAGAGATGGTCGTAAGCTTTGAAGGGATTGGTTCTAGAGCTTTAGTTAAACTAAGCGCAAACGACAGCGGTTCATTTAATAAAGCAGAAGTTGTGGGTGCAACCCACCAACATGCTTTGGTAACAACGCTGAAGAACGCATTACCAGAAGTAAAGTCGGTTGTTTTGGATTACTCTGACGCGAATAGCCGCAAGCTTCATATCATTACAGAAAGTGAAATATTCTCGTTAACAGAGAAACGCGCTGCGATTGCTATCACTTTTAATTAAGCTCGCTTTTTAGGTAAACAATACCCCCCGATAGCCCAATCGAATCAACGGTTGGGCTTTTTTGTTTTTGTAGTTTTGATTCTTTCAGCGTGTTCGGTTCTATTTTTCCCAAGCTGACGTTATTTATCCAAAGTTGAGGTTATTTCTTCTGCTCCATGGGTATGCTGATACCATTTGTAACATCAGTTGCATTCGCGCTCTACAACCTCAAGATGCTAACTCCGATACCCACAGTTTTAAGCTACATAAGCTGGCAATCGAATCATCGCAAGAATTGAAAATTCTTTTAGCCAGTTAACACCTAGAATGTCGACCAGGCTTAATAAAAAAGGAATCAACATGTCCGCAAGGAACACCAGTAAAGAAGCATCGACTCAACAATTAGCGAATACGCCAATCTTCCCATTGTTTATGCAAACCGCCATTCCCATTTGTATAGGGATGTTGGTGATTGGTTTGTACAATTTGGTGGATGGTATTTTCATTGCGCGATGGGTAGGGGCTGATGCGATTGGCGCGGTGTCGATGGTGTTTCCAATGCAAATGCTGATCGCCTCAGTGGGTGCCATGATTTCCTCGGGCACGGCAGCGATACTTACGCGGCTTATCGGGGAAGGGAAACTGTCGGACGCGGGAAACGTGGCGGGGAACGCCGTTTTTCTTACTGCTACCCTTAGTGTGATATTTTTTGTTATCGGATGGCAGCACCTAGACGCTGTGCTTGAATTTCTAGCCGTTTCGCCTGTCTTTTATGATCAAGCGTTCCAATACGCTCAACCTATCGTTCTTATGGCTATCGTAGCGATGATGCTCCCCGTTTTTGGCGACGTATTCCGCGCGGAAGGTAAAGCGCAGATCATGATGCTGTTAATGCTTACGTCTTCTGTTTTGAATATTGTGTTGGACTATATTTTCATTGTCGTCATGAATTGGGGTGTATCTGGTGCGGCTTGGGCAACGGTACTCTCTCAAGTAGCTTCCCTTAGCATCGGGATCTACATGTATTTAAAAGGAAAAACCTTGGTTCGCTTTTCCTTTCAATTCAATGTTCGGCTTTGGGGCTCTATTGCCGCTTTAGGTGTGCCTGTGTTGGTCGCTCAAATGGGGATGGCGATTCAAACGGGCTTAGTGAATTTTCAATTTACAGAAATAGCATCTAAAGATTGGATCAGCGCTTACGGTATTTTGGGGAGGCTATCGATTTTCATTATCCTGCCTATGATAGCGATGCTGATTGCGTTTCAAACCATATGTGGCTTTAACCTTGGTGCCAAGGCGATGGACCGAGTTCAACAAAGTATTAAAGTTGCTCTTACAGCAATGGTTGCGTATTCCAGTTTTGTCACCCTCCTATTGATTACGGTCCCTGAGTGGTTGATGGGTGTATTTACAGCGGAAGCGGAATTGATTTCCTATGGCAAGATCATCATATTTGCCACCATTTGGGGCTTACCATTGGCTGGAATCAACATGCTGGCGACAGGGTTCTACCAAGCAAAAGGCAACGCCAAACTGGCAACGATGTATAGCCTGTTGCGTGTTGTGTTTATTATGAGTCCATTGCTGTTTATTTTGCCGTACTTTTTTGATTTGGAAGGGGTGTTCTTGGCGATTGTAGCAAGTGATGTTCTGGCAGCAGGCATTACTTTATTACTGTGTTTTAAAGAGTACAAAAAACTTTCTGTACCGGAGTTGAGTTACGTTGACGTTTAGTGTGAACTCCCTGTCAGCCAGCAGTTGGCAGGTTTATAGTGAAAGGCTAGAGCCCGTTCTAGCCTATATTCATCAGCATGTGGATCAGCCACTGACGCTTGAGAAAGCGGCGGAGCTGAGCCACTTTTCCAAATATCACTTTCAGCGAATCTTTAGCGCGATTATTGGTGAAAGTTTATCGCAATACAGCAATCGATTAAGGCTTGAAAAAGCGGCAAACGCGTTGCTTTTTCACGAATCATTATCGATAACGGATATCGCCATGCAATTTGGTTTTTCCAGTAGTGCGAATTTCTCACGCTCATTTAAAGATCATTTTGGTATCACGCCCTACGGCGTAAAGAGTGGCAAGCCCACTTCGTTGAATGGCGCGAAAGTGCCGCTGAAGCAGCCAATTGATACGGCTATTTTACAGCACATTCATACATTGCGATCCGAAGCCAAAGTTTGCCCACCTAGTGAGGCTATTACCCCCGACAGGATCTTTGAATCGCCAGATACTGAGCTTTGTATTTTGAGGTCGGAAGAAGGCTATTTATTGCCAAGTATATTCCAGTGCTGGAATACGTTGATTGATTGGGGGCTAGAGAACGACATAGGTGCCATGGATCAAGTTCGGCTCGCGATGTGCCACGACAACCTGCTTTTTACCCCCAGAGAAAAGTGCCGATATGATGCGGCACTTATGATCACGCCAGAACAGCGAAGTAAAATCCACGAACCGTTCGAACTCGGCAAGTTAAACGCAGGTCGGTACGCAGCGTTTCGGTATCAGGGCAAACCAGATAACGCCGCGAAGTTTCAGATAAGCTTGTATGCGAAATGGCTGCCGTATAGCGGGTATGAGCCAGATGTTGCCCCTCTCATCGAGCGCTATGACCGACCAATTTCGGCGCGGTTTGATAAAAACGGCAAGCCAGAGTGGGTTGATATGGAAGTGTGGATCAAAATAAAACCGCTCAGAACGTTGAACGAACTGAGCGGTGGTTGTTATGGAGACTAGATGCTATGGAGACTAGATGTTAAGGCGATTGACTAAAATACGCGTCGACGGAACGTTCGGCCTCGGCGATTGGCGTCGCGCTTTTACTCGCGGGTGGGGCAAATTCTGTTGTCTCTAAATCGTAGGTGTAGAGATCAATGGATTGATCCCGTTCATCCTGACTTCGAATTTGTCCTTCCTCTGACGGGTAAAGCACCGTACCGAGTACATCACCCAAGTGGCATAACAGCACATCAAACGTACCTTGTTGTGGTGTGGCACTGCGCCTGCGTTGCGATGGCGGGTAACCATCCGTCAGTCGCAAACCCAAAGTATTTGCGTTTAACGGCTTAAGGTTTGGGTGTTGTGGTGATACCGAAGGCGATAGAAAATCAAACGCATGAAGGGGGAAGTTGTTTAACACCCCACCGTCCATCCACATTCCATGATAGTCGTCAGCTCTTTGGTTGTATTGCCCTGTAGGCACATTCGCTTCCACGTGAACCGGTTTAAACAACACTGGTAAATTCATCGAAATCCCAACGGCTTCTGCAACGGGGAAATCCGGTGTATGCCGTTTAGAAAATACCGACGGCCGGTGTTTAGTAATATTAGAACCTGTGATCACTAAGTCGACGCCCGTGAGGTCAAAGAACTCACGAAAGTTAAGTTCCGAACCATTTACGGCGTAGATAAGCGGCGCTTGCCCTTGCGGAGTTCGCCGGTTAACCAACCTTTGCCACAAAGTGCCATAGAGCGCACCTTGCAGAAAGTTTCGGGCTGCCACTCCCGGGAACATGCCTCTGTCGAACAGTATGTTAAACAAATAGTGCTCAGGGTGAGCTATCAACCTGCGTACAATAGGATCGGATGTGGAGCCAAATGCCCCATTCCTCGCCAGATTACCGACTGCGCTCGCCAGCATCGACAAGCCCCGAATACTTTGGCTTTGTTGGCGAATATGATCGATAGGGCGAACCCCATTTGGCGCACTGGTGTGCAAGTCGGGTCGATTGTTCCTATCTACCGAGCGAGACAGCCCAATGCTTGGTCCATCAAAAAAGCCAGTAAAGGTACTGGAATTATTAAGCACCTGCTGCAGCTGGGTGGAGTTATACCCCATCGCTAAAAACATGGCGGTGATAGCGCCGGCCGAAGCACCACTGATCCCCCGAATCTGGTTTTGCCCGGGCGTATCAATGTTGATAGGTAGAACACCGTGCCGCTCCAAGGCGCGAATGGCACCGAGGTAAGTCACCCCTTTGCCTCCGCCACCTTCTAGCGCGAGATAGTGTACATCCGCTGGATTAGAGATTCGTGCCATGGCTTAATCTCCATCCAAATCTTCAACCCACTCTCCGTCTTCATTCTGTTTCCATTTCGGCAACTTGTCGTCGGCTCTCAAGTGCACCAGTGAGGTTGGGATCCGAACATCCCAAGGGTCACCTTGTGGCACTTCTTCTCCGGGTCTATCCAGACGTTCTGCAATTTCGTCTGCAATTGGGAGATAGAGTGGGTTTGAAATGGTGGGCAGCGGACCCCCATCCCACAATTCACCAAAGGTAATGAAGTGGTCAACCGCACCTTCAAAACCCGGACGGATTGGCACAGAGACACGGCAATAACCCGCTTTAAGGAACTGGTTGAAAAGTGGATCGGTATCTTCATAAGCGATACGTTCATCCCATAGAGGTTTTCTTCCCCAGAAATATGGATAAGTCACCCATGTCACATGTTCCCATTCGAATGCTTGCTCAAAGAACCTAACGTACGGGCCTTCTGCTTCGTTTTCAAATATATTGATTTGGGGGAAGCCTTCACCGCCCGTCTCGATGGAGTTAAACAAGTCGAAGTGCTGCTCGGTAAGAATACTCACGCAATGCTTTTTAAGTTCATCTTTCATGAGCTCTAAATTGAGCGTGGGGTTCTTCCCTTCTATGGCGACACCGGCTTGCAGTTCGGCTGCTGAAAGTTTTTCTTCGTATTCAGATAGGCGAGCTTTGTAGGCGTTGGTCAGTTTGGCGTGGGTGTCTAGCCTCCATTTCATCATGGCGCGGTCGGTTCGTTGACACTTCACTTCGACAATGGCGGCTATGTCGGAGACCTTCCAGGTTTGCAAGCCAAATGGAATGCTCTCTCTTTCGCCACTGAGGCTGGTGCTCCAAACCCAATCGCCGTTTTCGAATCGATGGGATCGATTACCAATCACGACATCAACAACAAAATTGTCTTCCCAGATATTCACGACATTACCCACAACCCCGTGAATAGCCTTATAGCCTTCGTCTATCTGAATGGTGCCAGAGTGGTTGTAGTGCGTGTCGTCATCGCCACCACCGGCTTTAAAGTCCAGTGATTTGGTGATGTAAATTTCAGGTGGCGCACTGACATCGGTCGCACCGTACTCTTGAACCCATGAATGGTAGTTGTATTCAGTAATTTGATCAGGGCGCAGGTTAAATTCCATCGGTTTTTCGATGTGCAAAGCGCTGGCATGAGCATCGGATAGTGTTTCAATCAGGAAAGCTCCGGGCTCTGGCACCATAAAATCGTACATGGTGCGAATGCCATAATTGTACATTTGCGCTTGATAAACCTTATTCACCCATTGGTATACGCCAGCGATATGGCCATCGCCGTCGACGTTATCAATGCCGTGTGCCGATGTTTCGGTGACTTCATTGGTGACTCTTAATGAAGATCGTTCCAATACACGCTCGGTTATCTTATTGGCGCTTCGTTGTGTCACATCTTGCGAGAAACTGGCCGCGGTTTTAGTGGCTTCCTGTTTACTTCGAGATATCGAGCCTTCTGCACTGGCAGAAAATTCCACCACGGGTCCGTATTTCCCCGACACACTCAAACCTGCTTTAAGCGACGAGTCTTGCTTAATGGTTTCGCTGGTTTCTCGGCTCATTTCGAAACGACTGGTGGATTCTAACTCCCGCTCTTCACTGGTTGTGATTTCGGTTTCTTGGAATAGGAGTTCTTCGGTTTCCCGACGCCTTATGTGTTCCCTTTCTTTGGTTTCGCCTTTGAGCACATTTTCAATGTGAGCAATATCGGTGCCTTCATACGCCTTGAGTTGCTGCTTAATCACCAACAAATCGGCAATGCCTGCGGGGGCAATGCTGCCGTGTGTTCTCGGTACACGGGTGTCCACGAGCAGTGGAGCAACCCAGTTCCCTAAGTTACCTAATAAGCCAATGGTAATGTTGTTCCAAGCTGTCGCGATTGGCGTTTTGGTCATAACCAACGCTTTACCCATTCGCTTAAACGATTTCTTCATGGGGCGGCCGAGCAAACCATCCAAGTCGCTGGCAAGCATGTCGATTTCTTCTTGAAGCTTCTGAACAATTTCGTCGATTGGATCTTTCGTTATATCCAGTTTACGTGACGACAGAATTTTTCGGGTACTGTCGGTTAGCTTAGTGCCGGCTTGCTGGGTAGCAAGAAAACCTACCTTTCCTAAATCGACGGGGGTAAAGGCTTGCGTTCCGCTTTTAAAGTGTCGGGCTTTTTCTAGTAGTGACGTAAGGGATTTGCTTTCGCTGCCCACATCAATAGAAAACTGACCTACTTTTGCTTCTTTTAAGTTGTCGTCGATGATCTTAGATCGGTCAAGAATGCCTTTGGTGAAAGCCCTGACCAAGCTGTTTTCTCGCTCGAAGGCGGCCGTGGGGCGTAATTCCGCAGCAACCATAAAGCCTTTTTTATTGTCTTGCTGGATATGAACCAAAGAGTGACCTTCTAACCCAGAAAGTTCTTTAACGGCGTTGTTCAGCCGAGTGTGAAGGTTTAATTGACTCTCTGCCTGTTTTCTCTGACGTTCCAAGGCTTCTTGCCTGAGTTTTTCCCTCTGCTTTTGCGCCTCTACAGTAGAAAGTGACGATTTCAATTGAGCGTCTGTGGGCATTTTTAAGGAACGTCTTCGGTAGCGCCTTAGTGCTGTACCGGTTCCGGGAAATGCATTGTCATCATCTGTTTTCGCTATTAGTTCAAGATCACGCAGCATCTGTGACAAGATTTCGATTGGCTTGTTGTGTTCCTGCGGAAGGTATTTGATGGCGAGAACACTGTCTCGCAGTTGCTCTACCGCCTTCTTATACCCTCCTTGACCGACAATTTGATTGGGGTCAGAACCAAACGCTGCTTTGATGGCGTTAGAAACCTGCTGGTTGGTGACGGCATCATTGGGCTCTAGCGAATCTAAAGAAGCCGCGAGTGCTTGCCATGGTTTATAGATGTCATGATTTTTGGGGGTATGGACAAAGCGCTGACCTTGTACATATTTGGTGGCTGCGGTTTTTAATGCCTTGCGAGAGTCATTCTGTCCCTCTGCTTGCCCTAATTCGGCTTGAAAATCGGTGGCTTGTGATAATTCAATGCTTGGGGCGTCTTCACTTTGTGATACTGCCGGACGTTTAAGCACCAATCGAAATAAAGTTTCCATTTGATTTCTCCATAAATCGAAATGCAAACTGCGTTTTACTTTCCACGACTGTTCTTTTGGCGATAACGATTTTACACCGCTATGACGGCTTTATTCACGCAATTGAGTTCGCACAGTCGAACAATAGAAAGATCCGGCAACTTGCAAATGGTCTTCATACTTAAGGTGATGAAAGGAGCAGTGCAAGACGACTCATACAAGTTGCTCGGTTTTTATAATGAGGCACGTTAGTTATAAATTGCTAATGTATTTATAACTAACGTGTGATGTTGATTCCGGTAACGGTGTGGAATGGCTCGGATTCTAGTTTGGCGTCTAAAGGGTGAGACAAATTTGGTACCACCTGAAATCCAAAAGGGATGTAAATCAGTGTAGGAATTACACTACCTCTATGTACCCCATGAGCCCCGTTTTCATGTGCTCGATAACATGGCAGTGATACATCCAGCGACCGAGGTTATCGGCAACAAATGCAGCGCGTGCTTTGCCGTTTTTACCAAGCAACACGGTGTCGGTATGGAAAGGTTCATCCAGTTTTTTTCCGTCCAATTCCAACACCGTAAATGTATGACCATGAAGATGAATAGGGTGGTGATACTGGGTGACATTTCTCAAGTTGAAGATGTAAGTTTTGCCATATTCTAGTGTCGCGAGTGGCGCTGGAATCGAGTCTTTACTCATGCCTTCCCAAGCTCGTTTGTTCATCAGCCAGAATTTAGTGTCGACTTTGCCATTTTTCTTGGTAGGAGAGATTGCCCCTTCCCATTCGAAGACAAAATCGATTTCTGTTGCATTGGCTAAGTCCAGCTCAGGTACGGGATTGAGTGGCAGTTTAGGGAAGGGTTTGCTTTCTGCAATATCAGAAGCAATGGATTCGAACTCACACAGTGGAAATGGGAATTTTCCTTTCAAGAATCGAACGTAAAATCGCTCGCCTTGTTTCGGTGCATGTACTGCTAAATCCACCCGCATTCCGGGGCTAATTTTATGTGCTTTCAATTTATAGGGGGTTTTAATAGGGTTGCCATCGATCGCGATCACCCAAGCGTCTGCGCCTTCAACCACAATAGGGTAGGTGAGCGTGTTGTCTACGTTAGCAATACGCAGTCGAGTGGTGGCGTTTTCTTTCAGCTGATAAACCGGCTCATGTTTACCATTAACGGTGCCCCACTCTCCGGGGGTGCCCATTCTAGCGCTGTAGCGCGGGATCATCAGCTTTTTCCATTGGCCCTGTTTGTCTATGTGCCAATGTTTGAGGATCAGTGTATGTTCTTCATCAAATACAACAGGCTCTTCTTCTTCAACAATAATAGCACCGACCAATCCTTTACCAAGCTGAACCACACTGTTGACGTGGGGGTGATACCAAAATGTGCCGGCATCTGGCGGTGTAAAGGTGTAGGTAAAGGTTTCACCAGGCATAATAGGCGGTTGGCTTAAGAAGGGCACGCCATCCATTTCGATGGGAATGCGCAGCCCATGCCAATGGATCGTCGTTGGTTCTTTCAGTTTGTTCGTAAAAATGATGGTAACGGGTTCGTTCTGGCGACAGCGAAGGGTAGGGGCAGGAATACGTCCATCGAATCCCAATACATCGGTTTGGAACCCATTCACCAATTCGGCCGTGGTTTCTTCCGCGGTGAGTTCGTAAATCCAACCTTTCTTTTTGCTGTGGCTTGCTTTAGTTACGGTACATGCAGGAAGCGCAAACAGAGAAGAGATTGCTAGCCCTGCTTGAAGCAATCTGCGTCGACGGATATCCATAATTTCATTCCTGATAATAGCCTGATATTAGAGCCTGATGGTTTTTCGTGATTATTTTTGCGTGAAACCATAACACATTTGGTTTAAATCCCCTGATGCCTTCGTTAAACTGGCAGCAGTTTAATTAGATTGGATTGGAAATGGCTAAATTAACGCTTCAAGAGCAGATGTTGAAAGCTGGCTTGGTAAACGAAAAGAAGCTGAAAAAAGCGAAAAAGAATTCGAAGAAATCACGCGTGCAAGCACGTGAAGCGAAAGCGGCTGCAGAAGCGACAAAAGCAGCGCAGCAAGCGAAAGATAAAGAACTCAGTCAGCAGCAAAAAGAGCTTAAGTTATCTAAAGAGATCCGGGCTCAGGTTAAGCAGTTGATCGAAATGAATAAGCTTGATCTGAAAGATGGTGACATTAAATATAACTTTACAGACGGTAAGCTGATTAAATCTTTGTACGTCGAGTCACTTGTACGTGACCAATTGCTAAAAGGCATTTTAGCCGTGGCACGTTATGAAGATGGGTACGCAGTAATTCCTGGCGTGGTAGCGACTAAGATCGCAATGCGTGATGAAGAATCCATCATTGAGAATAAGTCGGCTGAAGAAGAGATTCCGGCAGAAGACGATCCGTACGCCGATTTCGTCGTACCGGATGATTTGATGTGGTGATTCCCCACACTTTTTCAACGTATCGACCTAGTAAAAGCAGCGGAAACGCTGCTTTTTTATTGGGTGTAATTTAAATCGAAGACACCTTCACAAAAATGGCTGCGCTTTTATGTTCAGCCGTTGGCGAATGTGACCCACTGCTTGAGTAGCTGGTTCGGCAATTACTTCGCTGGTAGCTTCGTTCGGGCTTTTAGGTTGCTGATTTTTAACAAGATAAAAACCGTAAAGCGCCACGGTGGCGTAAATCGTAATCAGTAGAATAAGAATTTGTGTGGATTTCGTCATGCCCAGCCCCCTTGCAGAATCAGAGTGATCACCCAGCAACAAAAAATGTATCGAAAATTCACTTTGTTGCATAAACAGTTATGAGGGAAAAAACCTAACATTCAGACGTCAATTTCGCCTTTTAATGATGGATTTAGCCTAACAAAATGTAATTTAATGCATCAGTAAGCCCTGCTAAGTTGATGAGTATTCGATTTCGTCGACTTTTTCATAGGGTTTGGACGTCCTAAATCATCAGAAAAATCGCCATTAGTTAGGGGTTAATATGAGACATTCTTTGTTAGCTTTCGCGACAGCCCTCACCTTTTCTTCAGCTGCCGTGGCCGAAGAATCCGAGATGATCGACCCAGCCGATCTCACACGCGTTTATACCCAAGCTGCGGTGTTTGTTACGTCGGACGCCGATGTCCGTTTATCTTCCATGCTGACAGGCGCTTGGACGGAAAATATTCAGTTTGGAGGTTTTCTTGAAGCTAATTTTGGCGACAGCCAAAGCACAGCAGGGAAGGATTCACTGGGTACGGATTATTTGGGTTCCAGAGCTCAGTATTTCCAAGTGTCTGGTACCGATAATTCCTTGATTCCACGGGCAGGGTTTATGGCTGATATCATTCATCAAAAAAATGAAGGTTTGGATGATACCGCGCTGTATTCATTCGGAGTGATTGGGGCTATTAACCCGGAATACACTGGGGGAGTGATGTTGTTCCCTAATGTAAATTACACGTCTGGTAAGGTGTTTGGCGAATCCACAAAAGGGTACATGCTAAATTTGTTTGCCACGATTCCTTTTGGTGATACCGGCGCCTTTATTCAGGCGTGGCCCGAATATTTCACCGTTTCTGGGGATACTGTTGAGATGGAATCGAGAGCGTTAAATGTGATGTTCAATGCGCCGCTAAAATCAGACCGGACGCAGTGGTTAATGACTAAGCTTGAATACGCTTCAGCAAACATCGTTACGCCTACGGGGATAAGCATAGAAGGAGACTACGAACTGAAAGCCGAAGTGGGCGTTAAGTGGTTCTTTTAACATTCATATTCATCTTAGATAAAGTGCTTCCTTGCGTATTGTGATATCACTTCCTTTATGTGAAGAAGCTCTTTTTCTTTTTCGAGGGCGATTGGGTAGTAGAAGGCGACACCAGATTTTGGCGGCGAGATAGCTTGTTCAATCCGAACTTCCTTGAGCACATTTCTTTCTAAATAAGGCTGTGCTTGTGCTTTACTCAGAATCGACCAGCCGTCACTTTTTAGCAGTTCAATTAACACATCGTTATTGCTAACAAATCGAAGGTCTGGCGATACGCCAAACATATCGGGTAGGGCATCATAAAGGTTTTCCGTGATGTATTGCTTTTCGAGCTTCAATTCATCAAGAGAAGCGACTTTGGATTTGGCAAGTGGGTGCTTAGGGTTACAACAGACGACGAAGCTTTCTGCCCCCAAATTCAAAAAGCGGTAGGGCACTTTAATATCACTGGTTAAGCGATATTGCATTAACGCCAGTTGGTGTGTTCCCATGGACACTTTATTGAGGATTTCTTCTCTGTTCCGATGAAGCCAATTCAGCTTAATGTGGGGAAAGTGCTGCGTGAAATTGGATTCCACATGGGCAATCATGGTGGTAGGAACCAGCGCATCATGATAAATATCAAAGTGCGTGAACTGGTGCTGGTAGCTATTCATCATGTGCGATTCCAGCGCTTCGCTGCTGCGTAAAACCAACTTAGCTTGCTTATAAAATGCTTCGGCTTGTGGCGTCATCACTGCCTTTTTCCCTTCGATATTGAACAGAGTTACGGCATAGCCATCTTCCAGTGCTTTGATTTGTTCACGCACGGTTGTTCTGTCTTTCTTGAGTTTACGAGCGGCTTGGCTGTAACTGCCTTCTTCTGCTGCGGCGCAAAATGCAGCTAAGTGTTCATAGGAAAACATGATAACCCCAATATGTTGGATAAACCCCCTCATAATGCATTACTTCGAACGGGATTTCATTGGTATTTTGTCCCCATAGTGTTCTGGATTGTTTAAGACGGGACACAGTTCTCAATATGTGTTTTAAAGCATATAAAATTTCTGATAAGCAGGTGTCCAAATGAACAAGACAATGAAATATTCAGCAATAGCCATCAGCTTAATGACCGTACTAGGCTGTACTTATAAAGAGCAAGATAAGGCGCACGCAAAAAATGACCTGAATTTGGGCAGCGCGATCACTGTATACGTGTCGAACGATCTGATTACATTGGCAGACAACACTCCGAAAGGCAGCAACGCGGTTGCGGTGCAAGACGGCAAGATTCTAGATGTGGATCTTAAGCAAAACTTGGTGAACAAATACCAAGCGCACCCAGACTTTTCCATCAACTACGACTTTGCCGACAAAGTCATGACCCCTGGCTTTGTTGAACCTCATATCCATCTTTGGTTGAGTGGTATCTTGCTTGGCACAGAGTTCATCACACCAGCCGATTGGCAACTGCCATGGGGAGACGTGAAGGGTGTTCAAGGTGCAAAAGCTTATAATGAACGATTGGTTGAACTAGAAGCAAGCTTACCAGAAGGGGAAACCTTAATTACATGGGGCTACCACCAATATTTCCATGGTCAGGAAATGAGCAAAGATCTTTTGAACAGCATTTCTGCTGATAGACCGATAATTGTATGGCACAGAAGCTTTCATGAGCTTTATTTCAACGACGCAGCTAAAAGAATGTTGGGTTGGTCTGAAGCGGACTGGACAGGCGAAGGTGCAGCGTACGATCAATTAAACTGGGAGAAAGGACACGCTTACGAGAATGGTGGAAAGATCATTCTGAGTGATGTACTTAGCTACTTGATGGAGGAAGGCGTATTTGCGACGGGTTTGGAGCGCACGCGTGATTATGTTCATTCTGGCGGTATTACAACTGCCATCGACCCGGGAGTAGTGATAACGCAAGACGTATATCAACAGATGGTGGATGTCTTATTGAACGACGATTTCCCGATGGATTATTGGTTGATGCCTGCGGGTAATTTTACTTACTCAATGGGCGGCTACAATGCAGAGAAAGGCAAAGCGATTGCTGAAGGACAAACTCAGATCTTCGAAGAAACAGACCAAATTCGCTGGCTACCTAAGTTTGTAAAACTGTTCTCAGATGGTGCGATGTACAGCCAATTAATGCAACTTAAAGACGGTTACACCGATGGGCACCACGGTGAATGGTTGCAAACTCCAGAAGAACTAGAAGACAGCATGCGCCCTTACTGGGAAGATGATTACACGGTGGTGATTCATGCCAATGGAGACTTGGGCTTTGAGAGCGCAATCGAGGTGGTTGAAAAGCTTAACTCGGAACATCAACGCGATGATCACCGCACAAGCTTTCATCATTTGGGTATTACCGACAAAAACGACATTCCAAGAGCTGTCGAGTCTGGGGCAAATTTCAGCGTAAACCCTTTCTATACACACGTTTTAGCCGAGCTTTATAGTGAGTTTGGTGTTGGGCAGGAAAGGGCCGAAGTGATGTCGCGGGGGCGTTCATTCATTGATGCCGGAGGCGTGCTTTCTTTACATTCCGATGCTCCGATGGCACCTGCTCAGCCTTTGTATTTAGTTTGGGCAGCCGTGAATCGCATTGGGTTATCTGGCTCAACAGTGATGGGACCGCAGGAAAAAATCACAGTGGATGAAGCCATGAGGGCTATAACAATTGATGCTGCTTATACCGCAAGGTTGGAAAACCAAATTGGAACGATTGAACCAGGGAAATACGCAGATTTCACTATATTAGACAGTAGCCCTTATAAGGTGAACCCGAAAAACATACATGAAATTGGTGTGGAAGCGACGGTATATCGAGGTGTGCCTGCCATTATTGAAAACAGCAATTCTGGCTTGGCGCTTAGTGCAACCAACCAGCGTGTCATGAGAACGTTGGCTATGCTTCCTGGTCACAACCATAGCGATGAGTTTTGTACCACCAGCCTAATGTTCCAACACGCAATGGCTGAAGCGGTTAAATGATGTAAAACCCAATTATGAGGCAGCCTAGTTGCTGCCTCTATTTTGATGGGGCGACACGCCTTAGCTATCCGCTGAGGCTTTTGTCAATTTTGAACGCTTTTCTTTGCTTTTTCCTCGCAACAAACGTTGGGCTGGGCGCTCGATACCGTAGTAACTCAAAGTAGACACGACAACGGTAATGGTAAGGAATAAAGTGATGCCGATTAGCCCGGCTGTCCAAGATGTTTGTTCGTACCACCACGCCAGCTTTTCAGGAGCAATGTAATGAATCACTTCCGTGCCCGCAAGTAACAGCACGGCGTGCCATAGGTAAACAGAGTAAGAAATATCACCCAGAAATTGAGTGAATCGGTTATCCAATATTCGAATTAACACTTGCTTTGGTTGCACTTGAGCAGCAGAAATACCCACCAGCAAGGTCATAAAAACGTAAGTCGACATAAGGGAAAGCTGGCTTGAACGAAAGTGCATAGAAAACACCACACCTGCAACCATTGCCCAAACCCAGAATCCGCCCTGACACCTTGCCATCCAGCTGTTATTGACGCTGCTGCACATCCACGTGCCCAACATAAACCCACTTACGCCTCGCACTAATGCTTCCGCAGACTTGGTATGATCCAAACTGTTTGATTGCGCTACCAAGGAGTAAATCATTATCAATGAAATAATTGGGATACCATAGCTTCTGCCAAAAGGCTTGAGCAACAAAAGTGCCATAGCAGGGAAGCACAAGTACACTAGCCACTCGATACTGAGTGACCACGACGATATGTTCCAACTCAGCCCACCAGACGTTTCCATGCTTTGCAGCATAAGTAAGTTTGAAAGAATAGCATCGCCACGGTTATAAGGTCCTTCAAATGGTGCTTGCCCAGCGAGCCCCCAGCTTTCTGCCAAAGGACCAGCATAAAACAGAATGCCTTCACTGGCTTTGAAGCTTTCCCAAACAATAAGCGTTAATAGAGTAACAAGGAACAAGGGGTAAATACGACTGAAACGGAGCCACATAAACTCACGCCAATTGGAGAGCGTTACCCCATCTTTGAATGTATTCCGATAAACATGGATCATCACATAACCGCTTAGGATGAAAAACAGATCGACCCAGATGTAGCCCCTTTCAAGGAAGTATGTGTAATCCGCAATGGGGGATTTCCATTGAGGGAATAAAACAAGCCGCGCGTGATAGAGCACCACAAACAAGGCTGCAAAACCTCGAAGTGGAGTCAGCAAAGGTAACGGACGTAAAGATGACGTAGCCATACAGACACCGGTTGTCGTTTTTATTAAGTGGTGCCAGTGTCTTACACCTAAGAAAAAGATTGCCATTGGAGAATGGTTAAGCTTTGTTAATGTTAGGTATTGCTTCGCATTTTTATAAAGTTTACAAAAAACTAGCGAAGTACGTTATTAGAAGAAAAGCCTGTTTCTTTGAGCCTATCGATAACATTGCCGCGAATTTTTTTAAACACCATTAATATCGCACCCTGCTAGATAGGTTATTCCGTGCTCATTCGCCCATAACCCTCGGTGAGCAATTTCTGTTATTAAATTTCACAATTAGATATGCGTGACGAATATCAATGTTAATTCGCCGAGTATTACTGGGTTCAGTGTGATACATATCACTTATGGGGTTAAATTCGAGATGAAAAATAAATAAATAGTGATTTGCGTCACTAATAAAATTGATTTCAGATTTAATGAAATGAGACATTTGTCAAATTGATTTATATTGACAAATATAAAAATAGGTATTTGTTTTTAAGTTACAAGCTGATTTGTTGCGATAGATCACTTAAATGTTTCACTTGTATTAATAATTTGTGATGCGTACTGCAAAAACCCCGTTGTCAGTTCTGATTCGGAAATGTGTGATAGTTTGATTGAGTGCAAAATAATCAAACAAGCGGTTTTGGCGAACCGTTTAATTCAACAATATTCATCAGAACATCGAACGGGAACAGTTATGATATCACCTGATACTAAGATCAAGATACAAAATTTTGGTCGTTTTCTGTCAAATATGGTAATGCCTAACATAGGCGCGTTCATCGCGTGGGGCTTTATTACCGCCTTATTCATCCCTACCGGATGGTTACCAAATGAAACGCTAGCATCTATGGTTGGTCCTATGATCACATACCTGCTTCCGCTGCTTATTGGCTACACGGGGGGTAAACTAGTTGGAGGCGATCGCGGTGCGATAGTTGGTGCCATCACAACAATGGGAGTGATTGTCGGTACTGACATCCCTATGTTTATGGGGGCAATGATGGTCGGCCCTATGGGCGGCTGGGCTATTAAAAAGTTCGACAATTACATCGATGGCAAAGTAAAGAGCGGCTTCGAAATGTTGGTGAACAACTTTTCTGCTGGCATTATTGGCATGCTTTGCGCGATTCTCGCTTTCTACTTCATTGGTCCATTTGTAAAAATCCTTTCGGGTGGCTTAGCAGCTGGCGTTAACTTCTTAGTTTCAGCGCATCTACTGCCACTAACTTCCATATTTGTAGAACCTGCGAAAATCCTATTTCTAAACAATGCAATAAACCACGGTATTTTTTCTCCTTTAGGAATTCAGCAAGCTTCAGAAGCTGGGCAATCAATCTTCTTTCTTATCGAAGCAAACCCAGGTCCTGGCTTAGGGATCCTTTTAGCCTATATGGTGTTTGGTAAAGGTACTGCACGTCAAACCGCTGGTGGCGCGTCAATCATCCACTTCTTTGGTGGTATTCACGAGATTTATTTCCCGTACATTTTAATGAACCCACGCTTAATCTTGGCTGCTATTGCAGGTGGAATGACAGGTGTATTCGTTTTAACAATGTTCAATGCGGGTCTCGTGTCTCCAGCGTCACCTGGTTCA
This sequence comes from Vibrio penaeicida, assembly GCF_002933855.1. Taxonomy (GTDB): domain Bacteria; phylum Pseudomonadota; class Gammaproteobacteria; order Enterobacterales; family Vibrionaceae; genus Vibrio; species Vibrio penaeicida_A. The sequence continues at coordinate 28,616 of NZ_BFAQ01000027.1, read as the reverse complement.
ATCTTCGCCATATTGTTGATGGTTCAAAAAGGATCGGTTGTGGGTGTATTGGCTTCAATCGCATCTGCTACAGGCGTGTCATTTGCAGTGGCAGCACTCCTTATGAAGACACAAACGTCGACAGAAGAAGATGGAGATGAAGCAGCATTAGAAAAAGCAACTTCACAGATAAAGGATATGAAATCTGCATCTAAAAACGGTGGGGTGGTACAGAAGCAAAACAACAATGAAGTAGACCTTGCAACCGTCCAAAGCGTTATTGTTGCGTGTGATGCTGGCATGGGGTCAAGTGCTATGGGGGCAAGCATGTTGCGCAAGAAGGTGCTAGACGCTGGCTTAGACATCAAAGTAACCAACCTCGCTATTAATAGCCTACCTGAGAGTGCCGATATCGTGATTACTCATAAAGATCTAACGGATCGTGCACGTAAGCATGCTCCAAATGCACACCACATTTCACTTTCTAATTTCCTAGACAGCGAAATGTACAATCAACTGGTTATTAAACTGTTGGCTTCGCAAAAACAACGTGCAGCTAACGACGACCAGTTAGTCAAAGTGTCGGTACTCGCTGCTAACGATGATAGTTTTGAGCCGCAGCAGCCTTCAGTATTCCAAATTCAACATGAAAATATTTACCTAGGTTTAACGGCGACTGATAAAGAACAAGCAATTCGATTTGCAGGCAATAAACTCGTTGAGCTAGGTTACGCAGAACCAGAATACGTAGATGCAATGTTTGAGCGTGAAGCTCTGGTTCCTACTTACCTTGGTGAGTCTATTGCGGTGCCTCATGGCACTGTAGATGCAAAAGATCGGGTAAAGAAAACAGGCATTGTTATTTGCCAATACCCATCGGGCATCCAATTTACCGAAGATAAAGACGATATAGCGAAACTGGTTATCGGTATTGCAGCCAAAAACGACGAGCACATTCAAGTGATTACTACCATTACAAATGCACTCGATGATCCTGAAGCAATAGAGAAGCTAACGAGCACCAACGATGTGGAAGAAATTCTGAACATTTTAGGTGCACCACAAGCAGCATAATTACTCTTTTAAACGGCTCCCGAGCAAATTAAGGTCGGCTGTAATCCCTATATAGCCGACCTCACGCTAGGACCGAGAAGTTAAATTTCAGACATTGGTAGGTAAAAGTTATGAAAAATGCAGTTCACTTTGGCGCAGGTAATATCGGTCGGGGGTTTATCGGCAAACTACTGGCTGACGCAGAAGTCGAAGTTACCTTTGCAGACGTTGATGTACCGCTGGTTGATCAACTTAGCCACAAACAAGAATACAAAGTAAAAGTTGTCGGCACTGAGTGCCAAATCGATACTGTTACGCATGTAACTGCTGTTAATTCAGCGAGTGAAGATGTGATTGATAGAATAGTGAAAACCGATTTGGTAACGACGGCCGTAGGTCCAAACGTTTTAGACATAATAGCGAAAACCATCGCGACAGGTATTTCCAAGCGGCTAGAAGCAGGTAACGAGGCACCACTTAACATCATTGCATGCGAAAACATGGTTCGTGGTACAACACACCTAAAAGGCGAAGTGTACAGTCATCTAGATGCCTCGCTGCATGCCAAAGCCGATAAGCTTGTTGGCTTTGTCGATTCTGCCGTAGACCGCATCGTTCCACCAACTGGGGCGGCAAACGACGATCTTCTTGATGTGACGGTAGAAAGTTTTAGCGAGTGGATTGTAGATGAACAGCAGTTTAAAGGTGAAGTCCCAGAAATTGCAGGGATGGAAAAAACCGACAACCTAATGGCATTCGTAGAACGTAAACTGTTTACGCTCAATACAGGTCACTGCATTACCGCATATTTAGGTTGTTTGAAGGGGCATCGAACCATCCGAGAAGCAATTGAAGATCCCGACATTCATGCACAAGTGAAACAAGCAATGCATGAAAGTGGAGAAGTACTGATCAGACGTTATGGTTTCGATCGCGACATGCATAACGCTTACATTGACAAAATTTTGAGTCGCTTTGCTAACCCATACCTGATGGATGAAGTTGATCGTGTAGGACGTCAACCCATTCGAAAATTAGGTCCAAATGATAGATTAGTGAAGCCTTTACTCGGTACAATAGAGTATGGCTCTGAAAACCAAGCAATTTTGAAAGGGATTGCCGCCGCATTGAAGTACACTAACGACACAGATTCACAAGCTGTGGAGCTACAAAAGTTGATAAAGGAAGTGGGTGTGAAAAAAGCATTGATGACACACACTGGGCTTGCAGAAAATAGCGTTGAAGCCGCAAAAATTGAAGCATGCTACAACCAACTTTGATTTACTTGGGGAGCCTAGCTCCCTTATATAATAATTAAAAAAGTATTCAGTATATGGAAGATATCGTCAACGAAACCGAGATTATTGAGCGATTAAACAGCGCCCCATCGGTGCGAGGCTTTTTTATTACAGCAGTCGATGTATTTAATGATTCGATCGACGGCTTGATACAGCGAATTTTTCGTAAAGACAACTTCGCAGTGCAATCAGTTGTGGGTCCATTACTACAGGATTCAGGACCATTAGGTGATCTATCGGTGCGCTTAAAGTTGTTGTTTGGGTTGGGGGTGTTATCTGATGAGATTTATCATGACATCGAGGGCATCATAAAACTTAAAAACGAACTTAGTAGTGATTCACGCGAATACGTGTTCACCGATCCAAGTGTTCTTCACGCCGTTAAAAAGCTTCATCTACTTAAGAATGTGGGTATAGCGCAATTAGAAATCAGTGAGCCAGACGATGATATCGACGTAGAGTTCTATCAACTACAACTTCAGCGTCAGCAGCAAATCGTTAAGTCGGGGCTATCACTAGCCATAGTCGAAATCTGCAATGAACTTAACAAAGAAAGCCCATTCTAAAATCACTTAAGCATATAAAAGTAAGGACTATGTGTCGCTCAACATATCGGATAATAATGGCTAGCCGTTAAATTGACGTGGTCGATATTATTGAGCACTCAATTGCCTATAATGCCATATTGCTGACAATGATGGTGATCGTTATGACTGAATTTGAAAAGATGTGTTCGGGTGCCGATTATGACGCTTTAAGCCCAGAATTTGATGAACTGAGAAACAACGCGTTCGAATTACTTCAAAAAATTAACCACACGCAGTTCGAAGCAGGCAAACCTTACGTGGTTAAACTGCTTAAGCGGGTAGGGGAAAACAGTATTATCTGCCCTCCTTTTCTTTGTGAGTATGGAAAAACAATATCTATTGGGTGCGATACGTTTTTAAACATGGGCGTAACGATGTTAGACAACGCCCCAATTACCATTGGTAATAACGTCTTAGTTGGGCCCAATACTCAGTTTTACACCCCAACACATCCTCTTGAATACCAGAAACGCAAAAAATGGGAGATTACCTGTTTACCCATTGTCGTTGAAGATGATGTATGGATTGGGGGAAATGTCGTGATTTGCCAAGGCGTGACCATTGGAGCGCGCTCAGTGGTTGCAGCAGGCTCAGTTGTGACCAAAGATGTCGCGCCGGATACTCTTGTAGGTGGGACGCCCGCAAAAGTAATCAAAGCGCTGAATGCTGAAGACCACCGACAACAAAGTGCGCTAAAACCCATTTAGCCTCGCCCGGGTTGTTCTGTGCAACGGAATAGCGGTAATGTGTGTGTTCGATGCAAAAGGGGAACCATGGCATGAAAAAAATCCTTCTACTGTCGTTCTCGGGGTTCGTGTTAATTGCCATCATTGCCTATGCGGTTACGCCGATTTCGACACTCTTTCGATATGTGGCAAATGCTGAGCGAAGCATGGCAGGTCTAGAGCTTAAGCAAATCCAAGTGGGTGAACTCGATATCGAATACCTTCGTGGGGGAAGCGGTCCTCCGCTCGTGTTACTTCATGGTTTTGGCGCAGATAAAGATAACTGGGTTCGAATATCTGGCGATCTCGTGGGCGACTTTGATGTTATTGCGATTGATTTACCAGGCTTTGGGAACAGCACGCAAAACATTGCGTTGGATTATGATGTGCTCTCACAAGTTAAAAGGGTAAAGCGAATAACAGAGGCTTTGAACCTCACAGAGTTTAATCTAGCTGGCAGCTCAATGGGTGGATACATAGCTGGGAACTTTGCAGCTCAATACTCCAATACAGTGGAACACTTATGGCTTATTAGCCCCTTTGGCGTAGAAGGATCGGAGGTTAGCGAGATGTTTGCTGCCACCAAGAAAGGGCTTAACCCAATAGTCTTACCCAGAACAGAAGCCGAGTTTATGGATCTGCTTGATTTTTTGTTTGTTGAAGCGCCATTTATCCCTTCTCCCATCGTGCACCATTTAGCAGGTAAAGCGAAAGAAAGAGTCGAGATAAACACCAAAATCTTCGAGCAAATACACCGAATGAAAAATGGCGAGCCTCACCCTGATTTGCCGTTGGATAGTGTTTTAGAAAATTACAGTGGTTCGGTACTGATCACATGGGGCGAGCAAGACAGAGTGCTGCACGTTTCGGGTGCGTCGGTTTTAAAGCAAGTTATCCCGCATGCCCAACTGGATATCGCCCCTAACGTCGGCCATCTACCTATGGTAGAAGCCCTTTCAGAAACCGCTGAGTCGTTTTTATCTTTTTCCGCGGAATTCTAATTGCTCGCACTTCATAACTGATTAAATTAAGAGCAGCCAGTAATTGGTTGCTTTTCTTTTTTCATCAGAAACCATCGAGAAACTAAAATATATTGTGTTATTAAGAACAAAGTACCTTTAAAACAGCTTTGCTTTTTGCACACACTTCGGTGCCTTGGTGAGTCATGTGGGCGGTGGTAATTGCACCTTCCTTCATAATGCAGATTGCATCGAGGAGGTGGGGGTTTTCATTACTGAGTTTGCTTTCGATGAGTTGTTTTACTTCCCTTTTGTGGAAGGTGCAATACTGCAGAATGTCGCTCTCAATGTTACTGAATTCCGCAGAGGTATTGATAAAAAAGCAGCCTCTAAACTTGCCTAAACTTTTTGCATTTCCGTTAAACCATTGCGCTAAACCATCAAATAAATCATCAATCAATTCTTGATCGGATTCTGCCTTTTGTAATAACACCTCTAACCACTGCATAAAGCGTGAATGCCTTTGCTCTAATGCGGCAAGAATCAACGCGTCTTTGCTTTCAAAATGGCTGTAAAGCGTCCTTTTGGCGATGCCAGACACTTTTAAAACTTCATTAATACCAATCTCATGAATGCCCTGATGGTAGAAAAGATCGAGCGCGGTATCGATCAGCAGTTGACGTTTTTTACTCATAACTCACCGACGTGGTTTCAAAGTGAAGACAAAAAGAGTTTGACAAAAGTAGACAGAGTTGTC
>NZ_BFAQ01000027.1:0-23209 GCF_002933855.1 Vibrio penaeicida | reverse complement strand
GACAACTCTGTCTACTTTTTTGTTTTTAGTGAGATAATATGAACAACCATTTAGTTTCTTGTATTGCAGGAGTGGGAGCAGCGTTAGCGATTGGCGTTTTAACGCATTTAGAAGCATCCATAACCGAAGTCGCGCTGATCATGGCACCTTTTGGGGCGACAACCGTCCTAGTTTTTGGCTTACCCAATAGCCCGTTAGCGCAACCTAAGAATGTTGTATTTGGCCATTTGATTACCGCTTTAATTGGGGTGATTTTTACGCAATGGATCGGGGTAACGCCATTAACGTTGGCGATAGCGACAGGGCTAGGCGTGTCCATGATGCTGCTAACCAAAACAACCCACCCACCTGCTGGGGCGAACCCCATATTCATTATGTTATCTGGGCAAAGCTGGTGGTTTTTGATCTTCCCTGTGCTGAGTGGGGCGTTGATCATTGTCGCTGTAGGTAAGTTGTTTCAATTACTGCAAGGTCGCTTACTCAACAGGCTCTAGTTCTTGCCATAGTATCGGTGAAGTTGGCTCATGGCAGCGAACCCAAGTATGACGATCAAACTGACCCATAACGTTGTTTGAGGAGACTGCTCTGCCAAGACGCCAGCGAGATAGCTACCAACCGAGACTGCCCCAATTTTCATGGCGGCGATCCACATAAAGACCTGAGAAGTACTTTGTGGAGGGGCATATTCCGTTCTTGCCGTTAAAGTTGCAGCAAAGAAAAAAGCATTGGCAATGCCACAAACCAGAAAAGCCCCTAGCCCAAATGAGTAGGACGTGGCAGTCACGATGAATAAGATCCCTGCGGCGACACCCAGAGAGGAGATCGTCATACTCGGATCGGCTTCTTTTTGATTTGGCCATCGGATTAAAAATATCGAACCAAGCAAGTTCCCAATTCCATAACCACTCACTAGTGTCGCGGCACTGGCTGCGTCTTGCTGCCAGTCCGACACTAAAAATATGGCGCAAATTGGCAATGCTGCCAAAGAAAAAGAAGTGGCCATGGTGAGATAAAGTGTGCGGCTTAACGCGCCGTTTCGAAGAATCTGCTTTGCGACCACTGCGACGGATGGCACAGCTTGTTTGTTGCTGGCTTTGTTCTCATGCTTGGGTAGCTTCATCACCAAAAAGGCAGTGATCAAAGGCAGCACTGCGATTGTCGCTACAGCTACCTGAGCATTGAAGTTTTTTGTAAGAAACGCCACCAGCATGGGTCCAATTGTTGTGCCTATGGCGTAGCAAGCGACATCCCATCCTTGGGCTTTTCGTCTTAATTGCTGGTTGGCTTTGAAAAGGTGGTTGAGTTGCCCGCTAATGCCACCCATCAAAAAGGGAGCAGAACCTCCGCATACAACTAAAATAGCCACTAGAGCGGAGTAAGGAAGTGTGGGGAAAAGTAGGGCAGCCAACAGTAAAAACGCACTGTAACAGCAAGCGGCGAATGCGATTAACTTACGCGAATCGGTCACTGTATCCAGAAAGCGTCCCCAAATGGGTCCCAGCAAATGCGGAGCCGTAAGGCACGCAGCAAGTATGCCTATCTGTTGGCCGTTAATACCATTTTCGGCAGCCAAAACCAAAATGCCGACAGTCGCTGCACCTGTCGCTGTTCGCGCAAAACTGGCAAGAATGGCGAAAAGAGTAAGCAGAGCAGAAGTGCTATTAAGCTCAGGGTGTTTTTTGCTTATACCGTCCATACTTTTGCTCCTACTCTCTTTTCTTCTTTCTTGAGCGTTAGATCAGTTCTAATTCTGAAATAAGCTTGTGAAGGTGTGCTTGCGACTCGGGGTTAAGCCCAGTGAGTGGAGCAGGTAAACACGGGGCTTCGGCATACCCTAATATTTCGGCGGCTGTTGCCATGACTCGCATTCCCCCAAGGTTTTGTGAGAACAGATCCCACAAAGGATCGAATTTTTGTGAAAGCTCTGTGGCTTGCGTGGAATTACATTGTTGAGCTCGATAGAAGATATGCTGGGCGGTACGAGGGAAAAGACCCGCCAGCACGGAATACCAGATATCACAGCCAGATTGGATGCCGGAAGGCGCAAAGGCATCGCCGCTGACGCCAATCGTGACATCTGAAGGCAGAATAGCTTTGAGTTGCTGGATGCGTTGCTGTCCATTTTCTTCAAATGGCATACCAGGGAACTTGATCGATTTGATCATTTTCAACTTTGCGATTTCAGCGTGAAGTTCGTCTGTGAAAGTGAAGTGGGTTGCGGCTGGATTATCATAAACGCAAATCGGCACAGACACTTGTTCGGCAACCTGTCGGTACAATTCATACACTTCTTCTTGGGTTAATCGCTGATAAGAAAGGGGTGCAAGCAAAAGCCCTTCAACACCCAGCCTTTCGGCTTGCTCGGCATTGGCGAGTACATCTCTTAGCCTTAGTGAACCAATGCCCGCAAGTACCGGTATATGACCAGCATGTTCCACAGCAATCCGGATTGCCTGTTCTTTCTCCTCAGTATTTAAATAAGGATATAAACCGGTCGAACCGAGCGCACAGATAGAATCAATTTGAGCGTCGACCAAGCGGTTAATGAGCTTGGCGTAGGCAGCGTGATCCACTCGGTCATCATTAAAAGGGGTGATTGGGAAGGCACTTAATCCGGTAAACATATCGCGTATTCCTTTAGGCGTTAATGGTAGAGGAGGTTCTAAATGTTTGACTCAGTACGTATAGAGTGCACGCAAGCCTGCAAAGGGAAGACCACAGTGTTATCATTGTCCTAGTGCTAAACATTTATTGTCATAGTTCGATTAGTATATTGTCATAGGACAAAGATGGAAATCAAGATAAAAGGACAAACTGGCCAAGAAATTTTTGAGTCGGTTCGATCGCTCATTGCTTCTGGAGAGCTTGAAGAGGGCTGTGCTTTGCCCCCAGTACGGGAGCTGGCTCAAGAAGTGGGCGTGAATAGAAATACGGTTGCTGGTGTTTATCAACGCTTGGTGAAAGCGGGCTTGGCGGAAACCAAAGGCCGGTTGGGAACTCGGGTAAAAGCTCGGCAAGCAGCCGGTCAGCATGACGGGGTAACCGAAACTCAATTGGTGGATCTGGCGGATGGAAACTTAAAACGAGAGTGGCTCCCCGATCTAAACCAAGTTGCGCAACAAAGTAATTTTAAGCAGTTTGTTTATGGTGAATCCCCTATTTTGCCGGAAATGGAAGCATATGGCAGAGGGTGTTTTAAAGCGGACTGCCCTGAAGAAATGGGGTTCTCGATAACAGGTGGAGCCGTCGACTCATTGGAGCGTTTGTTGGCTACCCATTTACTTCCCGGTGACAAAATTGCTGTAGAAGACCCGTGTTATCTCGGATCAGCTAATGCTATTCAACTTGCGAGTATGGTTGCCGTTGGAGCCAATATGGACGGCGATGGAATGTTGCCGGATGAACTCGAAGCCCAGCTAAAAAAAGGAGCGCGAGCGGTGCTCTTCACGCCTAGAGCGCAAAACCCGACGGGGTGTTGCTACAGCGAACAACGCGCCCAAGAAATTCGTGATGTCCTTACTCGTTACCCCAATGTGCTGGTGTTGGTGGATGACCACTACGCGCTACTTTCTACCTGCGAATACCAGAATCTGATCCCAGATAATGCACAGTATTGGGCTGTGTACCGCTCAGTTTCTAAAGGGTTAGGTCCAGATCTTCGGCTGGCATTTGTAGCCGCAGATTTGGTGACGACAAAGCGACTACAAAGTCGTTTAATTCCGGGTATGACATGGGTAAGTCGCATTTTACAATCTATGGTTCTCACCGCATTACAATCTAAGTCGGTTCAAAAGCAACTTGTTGATACGAGCGAGAAGTGTCGTCAGAGCCGATTATGGTTGATCCAAGCATTGGCAAAACATGGATTATCCATTCGAGAGGATATTGAAGGAGTGAATGTTTGGGTGCCAGTGAAAGGTGATAGTCAGGCTTGTGCCTATGAACTGTCTAAACTGGGTTGGTTAGTCAGACCGGGAAGTTTGTATGATATCGATAGCCAATCGAAAGGGTTACGAATTACAACGGTTAAGCTGGATGAGCAGCAAGCTCAGCAACTGGCGAAAGATATCGTCTCGGTTTGTCTATAACTTCTGCCTATGGCTCCGTCTATGATCTATGACCTATGATTAGTGTTCTCAAAACGGAATACAAAAGGAGCTTAGTGGTCAGCTAAGCTCCTTAAGATTTTGAGATGATTAAGTTTTTGGGATGATTAAGGTTTTGAGATGACTAAGATTTTGAGAAGACTAAGATATGGCTGCTAATCTATGTTTCGACCATCTCATTAATTGAATATTGGGATAATATCGTTTTTCATTAGGTACATAGCGTCATTTCGATTGGCGTAGTTTGTCGCGGTTTTAACCACAACCAAATCCAAGTCTTTCACAATAGCGATCATTTGCCCGCCATAGCCCAAACCGTAAATGGTTTTATAGACTCGACCATCAACAAAGTGATCATCAAGCCACCAGTAATAGCCATAAGTACTGGCTCCTGGGCTGGTGTATAAGTAGCTACGGGTCGAATCTTCAATCCATTCTTTTGTTAGAATGGGTTCACCTTGCCATTTCCCGTCGTTATTCACCAGCATGCCCAGTTTGAGCATGTCTCTAGGGCGTAACATTCCACCGCCAGCGGTATTGCTTACGTCACCCATTTGCGCTGAGATATACGCATTTTTAAAACAAAGCTTAGATAGACCAGAATCGGTTACTGCGCCTGCGAATCGCTCTGTTTTATAGCTGTTGGCAATGATTTCCCCTGCGACGGTGACAATGCCGCCATTGTAGTTGAACTGGGTGCCCGGTTCGGATTTCAATGGGCGATCTAAAGTGAACTTAATTGGTGTATGGCTTTGCATTTCTTGATAGCGGATATTTTCAGGGTTGGAATAAGGAACGGTCCATTCATCCCAGTCCAAACCTGCCCCCATCATGAGCAAGTGCTCTAAGGTGATTTTGCTCTTTTCACCTTGCAGATACTGAGAGTGGTTAGGTAGCAGCTCGCCGAGTGGCTGCCGGATACCAGAAAGTTTGTTCTCGTATATGGCCACCCCAGTCATAAGTGATGTTAGGCTTTTGGTGACAGACTGAATCGAGTGAGGATAAGATTGCTTCCAGCCATTCATGTATTCTTCAACAATTAACCGACCATCTTTCATCACCAAAAAACTGCTGGCTTTTTGATAGAGATTTTCGTTGTTTTTGAATTTATTAAGCAGTTGATTGAGCTTGTCTTTATCGTATTTAGCGTCCTCATTTCTCACCAACCAATCTTCATTACATTTGGATTGTGTTTCCATGCTGTTGAACCAGCTCGATTGGTAGATCTTGTGAACCAAATCGTCGCCGTTGGCATCTTCCGCTCTGGCAAATGTGTGGTCGGTTCCCCAATAAGTGATGATCGCGTTGACGTAATTTCCGTTTATGTCGGAACCAAATTTGCCTTGAGTTCCCGTACCCGATTCCAGTGAGTGGAAGTGTCCTTCTGCATCAACGGTAATGGCTTCATGTCCCCATGCTGTCAAGATATAGTCTTGGTCACCATGTTGATAAAACTTAACGTGCGGAAGCCCTCCAAAGTTGGATGAAAACAAGCCTAAGTGCTTATTTGAAGAGACGGTATCCTGAGTGATGGCATCCTGAGCGACAGAAGTGAAAGGTATGGTGATAGCGAGTGTAGCGGCAATGGTGTAACTCAAACGAGTCAAAGGCAAAGAGAAACGCATAGTAAAATCCCTATAAAACCCGCCCTGTTTGAAGCTGCAACGACTGCCACCACAGCTTCAAACAGTTTGGGAATGAAATTAAAGCCTTATTCAATTTATATTAAACTTATCCCACATCTTATCTAAGGTTTCTAAAATGCGGCCTAGGAATAAGAATTAAATAAAATGATGATACAAACAGCCATATGAGTCATTTAGTGAAATAATTTGTCGTGCTCATTTTGTTTCGTCCATTTAATGTGCCAGAAGTAAGGTCAATGGAAGTTTGAGATTTTGTTAAGGATTGTTAATGCTGCGAGCGGGCATTGAATGGTAGGAAAAAGAAAAGGTTGGCTAAACTCGGTTAGCCAACCTTTTTATGTAGGTGTGTATACTCAAACCACCTCAAGGTGCTAGGTTCAGCGAGAATTGCTTGGTTTTCAGGCAAGGCACCGATTTGAAGATCTAGTGGTTCTAAATCTAGAATCGGTAACGCGGCATGAAAACCAAGCAAACTCGCCCTTGGGAGCTTATCTTCTGTCCCCTTTCATCGTCAAAGAACTTGGAAAGGACTCGTCATTCCACTGCGTTCTTATCCTTGAACTGAAACAGAAGATAGAGCTCTGAATCCTGCACCTTGAGGTGGTTTGAGTATAGAGAGGGTTTATTTACGAACGTCGATACGAACGTCACCCATTTCCAGAGCGTGGCTTTCACCAGCATCTTCGGCTAACGAGAAATCCAACTGATTAGCTAGCGTTTCTTCTTGCAAGTAGTCTTGGTGCTTTTCAATCCATTTCTGAACGTCTGGCGAAGTGCTAATAGAAATAGAGATAGTATCCGTTACTTCTAGTCCCATGGTTTTACGGGTTTTCTGAATCCGGCTGATCACTTCTCTTACCATACCCTCAGCGATCAGTTCATCGGTGAGATTCGGGTCGATTTCCATGGAGATGAATCGATTGGATACCGCGTTAAATCCTTCTTTGGCTTTACGGTAAATGACGATCTCTTCCTCGGTGAAGCTCTGACCATCAATGTCGATTTGCCCTTGCTGCTGTAAGCGATCAATGTCATCTGCCGTTAACTGATCAATTAAGCTGGCGAAGTGCTTCATTTGCTTGCCAAGTCGTTTACCCAATACAGGGAAGTTCGCCTTGGCGTACAATTCGATAAACTGATTTTCTTCAGTGCTGAAATCGAGGGTTTTGATGTTCAGCTCCGACTTGATGTAACCGGCCAATCGTTCTACATCACGCAACTCTTCAGGATCACGGTGAAGTACCGTTGCGCGGCTAAGAGGCGTTTTGGTTTTGACTTTCATTTCGTTACGCTTCTGACGTCCCATGACGACGAGGTGCTTGAAGCGTTCGACACTGTTTTCCAGTTCCAGCTTTTTCGCTTCGGTGTATGGTTGCGGGTAATCGCACAAATGCACTGAAAGTGGCTGATTATCTTCTTTCGAATAGCCTTTGAGCTCTTGGTATACATGCTCCGACAAGAAAGGCGCAAATGGTGCCATCAGCGTCGAGAAGGTATTCAAGCAGTAATAAAGCGTAGCGTACGCGCTGTCTTTATCTTGGTTCATTTCAGATTGCCAAAAACGTGCGCGGTTTAAGCGAATGTACCAGTTGGTTAAGTCGTCCAAGAATTCAAACAAAGGTGGCACTACTTCATACAAACGGTACGCCTGCATTTCTGTGTTTACTTTCTGCTTCAAGCTTTCTAATCGAGACACGATCCATTGGTCCAAGATGTTATCGGTGTCCAGTTTGCCCGAAGCTTTCCAATTGTCGATATCGGCGTAAGTCTTAAAGAATTTGAACCCGTTGTACCAAGGAAGCAGCACTTGTCGCACCATTTCTTGAACGCCGCTGTCTGCGAACCTTTGCTCTTCTGCTTTTACCAAACCGGAATTGATCAGGTACAAGCGCAAGGCATCGGCACCGTATTCTTCCATTAGGATGTCTGGCGCGGTGTAGTTCTTCAAACGCTTGGACATCTTTTTGCCGTCTTCCGCCATCACGATGCCGTTAACAATCACGTTGCTGAACGCAGGCTTGTTAAATAGGGCTTCGCTGAGCACTTGCAGGGTGTAGAACCAACCGCGAGTTTGATCGACCCCTTCAGCAATGAAAGAAGCAGGGAAGTTGGATTCAAATTTCTCTTTGTTTTCGAACGGGTAGTGAGCTTGAGCGTAAGGCATGGAGCCAGACTCAAACCAGCAGTCGAACACTTCAGGAATGCGGTGGTAAACCCCTTCTTCGTTTGGCAAACAAAAGGTGAGATCGTCCACGTGGTCGCGGTGTAAATCAGACACTTCTTTACCCGTCAGTTTCGTCAGTTCCTCAATCGAACCGATGCACACGTGGTTACCTGTTTTATCGTTGATCCAGATTGGAAGCGGCGTTCCCCAGTAACGATTTCGGGAAATCGCCCAATCGATCGCATTTTCCAACCATTTGCCCATTCTTCCTTGCTGGATATGTTCTGGAACCCATTTGATTTGCTGGTTGTTCTTGACCAGATTGTCGCGAATTTCGGTCACTCTTACATACCAAGAAGGCACGGTACGGTAGATGATTGGTGTATCGGAACGCGGGCAGAATGGGTAGCTGTGCATCAGCGTTTCTTGGCGATACAGCAACCCTTTGTCTTTAAGGGCATGAAGGATAGGTTTGTCGGCATCTTTCACATAGGTGCTGGCAAAATCATCGACTTCTTCCGTGAAGCGACCACGTGTGTCTAGTGGGCAAACGCTGACTTCTACGCCGTGTTCACGACATACGCGTTGGTCGTCTTCACCAAAGGCGGGGGCCATGTGAACAATGCCTGTACCGCTATCTAGGGAAACATAACCATCCGCAAGCACTTGGAATGCGCCTTTCTCACTGTGAGCGGAGAAGTATGGGAAAAGTGGCTGGTAGGTTTTGCCTGTTAGCTCGCTGCCTTTTGCTTTGGCTAGTACTTCGAATTCGTTGTTTTTCAGAACCACTTCCATTCTGGCTTCGGCGAGCCAGAGGGTTTTATCCGCGGCTTTGTCCTGCACTTTTACGTAGTCAATATCTGGGTTAACACAGAGCGCTAAGTTAGAGGGTAAAGTCCATGGCGTGGTTGTCCATGCGGCGAGGTAAGCATCTTCATCGTCGAGTTTGAATAGAACGGTTGCTGCCGGATCTTGAACGTCTTTGTAGTTGGAAGAAGCTTCAAAGTTAGAAAGAACCGTTTCCAGTTCGGTAGAGTAAGCGACCACTTTCTCGCCTTGGTAAACCAAACCTTTGTCCCAAAGCTGCTTGAAGACCCACCAAACGGATTCCATGTACCATGGTTCCATGGTGCGATAGTCATTTTTGAAATCGACCCAACGACCCAAACGAGAAATGGTTTTTTCCCACTCTTGGGTATAACGCTGCACGATGCCGCGACATTCATCGTTGTATTTGGTGATGCCAAATTTTTCTACTGTCTCTTTTGCAGACATGCCCAAAGCTTTATCGATTTCGTGTTCGATGGGTAATCCGTGGCAATCCCACCCGAATCGACGTTCCACGTGATGACCTAGCATGGTTTGGTAACGAGGAACGATGTCTTTGATGGTTGAGGCAACAAGGTGGCCATGATGAGGCAGACCCGTTGCAAACGGAGGACCATCATAGAAGATAAACTCAGGCTTGCCTTTGGATTGCTCAAGTGACTTTTCGAAGACTTGGTTTTGCTGCCAAAAACTCAATACATCGTGTTCAGCTTGTACGAAAGAAAACTTCGTTGACGAAGTTGATTGGGTCGATGAAGCTTTTTCTTGGGATGACAAAGCTGCTTGGGGTGATGAAGCGGCTTGGCTAGGTTGTGTCGACATACTTACCTCTAATGGGTTTTCCTAAGAGGTTAAGTAAAAAACCCACCTCTTAGGTGGGTTTTTTTAGATTCTTAGCTGCGTAAGCTATCCCACCATTTCGATTGAAATGATGATTATAATTCGTTGGATACCAGCTTGCGCGATTGTGTTCATAAATGCAGCATCGCAGAATGTGCTGTACCTGTCAATTAAGTTGGCTACGTAATCTTCACGTTGGCTAACATATTCTTCAGGTTGGTCAACACATTCTTCACGTTGACTAAACACAGGCTAGCCAACGCGAATTTTAGACGACTACGCCCCAGTGCAAGTATCTGCACCTTGATCAAGCCAAGTGCCAAACTTTCCAGTGTCTGCCGGTTCTGTTTGGTTCCAGTATCTCGCTTTCCAGATTCTGCCGTTCCAGCTCACTAAATCGCCAGATTGGTAAGCTTTTCCGTTTTGCCAAGCTTCCGCACAGCCATTTCCTGGGTTTGTTGGGTTGGAGGAGTCTGTAACTGTCGCTTTTATTGCAGCGGTGTGAACCGTTGTGCCTGTTCTATCGATGGTGAAGTCCAGCTTCACTTCTGCGGTACCTGCTGCGGTAGCGCCAAATGTTGCTTGTATGGAGCACGCTCTGCCCGCAAGCAGTGGCGCGGTTGTGCATTTATCGATTGTCATCGCTGGTGTTTCTGCAACCCCCAATCCTGTTAAGTTTGCTGACGTAATATTGATGTCTGCCGTGCCAGTATTACGAATAGTAAAGAAGTGCTTTTTGGTTTGCCCAAGCTCGAACCCTTCAACCTGAATCGATTTCTTGTAAGTGAAGGCGACTTGGTCGTCTGGATGGGCGATGACCCCTTTGATCCAATCGTGGTAATGCGGCACATCGCTGTATACACCATATTTGCCCGGACGAGCACAACCGACTCCCCAGCTCACTACACCAAGTTGGCTGACTTGTCCGCCTTGGTTAACAACGATTGGACCACCGCTGTCACCAGAGCAAGAGTCTTTCCCACCTTCAAGGTAGCCTGCACAAAATGCCGATTTTCCGATATAACCATTTTGATAAGCGCCACCTGCGGCGTTACAGGTTTCTGTTGAGACTAAAGGCACATCCACTTCCTGCAATACTTTTGGCGACGGGCCTTTTTCTACTGTGCGACCTAGCCCAGCAACGGTCAGCAAGTCGCCCACTCGAACATATTGGTTCAAGTTGGTTTGCCCCAAATTCACACCACTAAATCCAGTCGGTACGCTTTTCAGCTCAATTACGGCGATGTCGTTTAAGCCATACGCTGCTTCATATTCTGGATGCATAAATACGCGTTTTACCTCAAAGCGCGTGCCTTCTTTATTTTCAAACTTATAGCCACCCAGCTTCACGTCAAAAAAAGCGGTGTGTTTGTTTCGTAAGCAATGGGCAGCGGTGAGTACAAAGCCCTCTCCAAGGTAGCTACCGCCACAAAAAGAACGTTCGCTGTAGGAAGGAACGATCTGAGCGTAGAATGGCCAGTCTGCGGGGTTGGCATCGATGCCGTCTACAATTCTGGGTGTAATGTCAGAAGCGCTTGCTGTCATAGGCAGCATAAGGCTGGTGGCCACTGCCAGCATGCTGAGTTTCATCTGTGATTTCATGCTTTATCCTTTTCATTTTATGTTGTCCCAAACATTCGAAGGTTTGGGTATATGCCTCATTGGGCATAAAGCATGGTAGTCGTCTATTTTTTGCCCAACAAACTGATTTCGAAAATAAATAGCACTTAATAAATGTTATGCACTGAGTATCAAATGGCTGGCTGAAACAACACAGTGATCGGACAAGTTAGGGTGACTTTTATCTGAAATTACCGATAGTTAACGTATTGAATTCGATTAAGAAAATGATTTGAATATTCGTTCACAATAGTGAAGATTTATGCACGCTTACGGGAGTTTCCCGTTGATTAGATAATGGCAAAAAGTGAATCCTTGTCTAATGAACAGCGTGATTGAGATGGAGTGTTTAAAATTGCTATCGAAGAATACGCTTTCGACGTACAATTTTATTAGGGTCAACAGACCTTAGAAATTCTGCGAACTTGCCCAAGGAAAGGGGACTATAGTGGCTAAAACATCGTCTGCAACCATCTCGGATGTTGCTCGAAAAGCAAACCTATCCAAATCTGCAGTTTCTCGCTATCTAAATGGAAGCCTAAACCTCCCAAAGGAAACGGCGGAAAGAGTGAATGAAGCAGTCAAAGAACTCAATTACAAGCCTAGCCGATTAGCAAGACGTCTTAGCATTGGGGTGAGCGAAACGATCGGCCTTGCCGTTCCAGATTTATCCAACCCTTTCTTTTCCGAATTAGCGGATTCTGCAGAAGCGACCGCGTCACTTCATGGTTATGAGCTCAATATCTGTATTACGCGAAGCGATCCCGATCGCGAAGGGTTATACATTGGTTGGCTGGATACGCGAAACATTGATGGCTTGCTATTCATCACTAACCGACCGGATGACGGAAGCTTGAGCCGCTTAATTGGCGAACGAACCAACGTCGTTCTACTGGATGAGGATGTACCCAAAACAGGCGTAATAAAGATTTTTTCCGACAACGTGAAAGGTGGCTACATTGCTACCCAACACCTAATTCAATTGGGTCACTCGGATATCGCTTATGTTGGAGGTCCTGAAACGCTCATGAGTGTGCAAGAGCGATTCGAAGGTTATGAGTCGGCGATGAAAGAAGCGGGATTGACCTGTCATTCATCGCGTATATTCTTTGGTGAATACTCTCGTTCATACGGGAATCAAGTCGCGGATTGGATCGCGGCTCTGGAAAAACGACCAAGCGCGATTTTCTGTGGTAGTGACTACATTGCGATCGGGGTGATCGAAAGCCTGAAAAAATACGACATTCAGGTTCCTCAAGACATCTCTATTATTGGCTTTGACGATGTTAATTTTGCAGGTTTGCTAACGCCCTCTCTCAGCTCTGTTAGGCAGTCGGCCCAAGTCATAGGGCGTTTAGGTGTTGAAGCTTTACTGGGGATCTTAAAGCAGAGTCCATCGGAAGAGCCATCACCACTGACAAAACTGCGTCGTATACCGGTCGAATTGGTAGTACGCGACTCAATAAAGCCGTTAAACAGTGCCGATTGATTGGCTTGCTTCTGTGAGCGCGACGTCATATTTCCCATTTTCTCAATCTTTCCTTATTGCTTCTTTTTTTGAACAAATTCAATTGATTTGTTGAAAAACGACAAAATTCCCTTACTTCGTTATGGCTAAAAAATAACCATTATTGTTGACTTGAATAATTGCACTGGTTAATAATTGATCAAGTAAACCGGTTTACAAAATGAAAGTGGACTTCATAAAAGGACGGGAAAATGTTTAGGAAAACATGGAAATTACTTACTTCGTATACTGGAGCAGTCAGCTTGATTGTGGCTATGTCTTTTCAACCAGCAGTCGCTAAGGAAAAGTTGAGATTTGCTTTGGTGCAAATCAACCAACAAGCTTTATTTTTCAACCAAATCAATGAGGGAGCACAACGAGCAGCAGATAAAGCCGGGGTCGAGCTTTTGATTTACAACGCCAACGACAAACCTTCTGCTCAAAACGATGCAGTGGATGCCTACATTCAAGACAAAGTAGATGCCATTTTAGTATTACCGATCGACGTGAATGGTATTCGACCTGCGATTGTTGCGGCTAAAGAAGCGGGCATCCCTGTTGTGACTATCGATGGGATAGTAGAAGGCGTTAACGACGTGCAAGTTGGTGTAGATAATTTACTCGCAGGTAAACAAATTGGCGAGTTTATGACTCAGTACATCAGTGAGAAAAGTTTAAAAAACCCAAGTGTAGGCGTAGTTGGAGCCCTAAATTCTTACATTCAGAATGTACGCTTAGATGGATTTAAAAATGGGTTATCTAACGGAAAAGTGATCGATACGGTAGACGGCCGCAACGTTCAAGATGTAGCCCAAACGGCAGCAGAAAACTTATTGATTGCGAACCCAGGGATGAATTTGGTGTATGCCACGGGCGAACCTGCACTCATTGGGGCATTGGCCGCAACGGTTTCTCAAAACGCGAAAGATCGAATGCGTGTGTTTGGTTGGGATCTTACGGCACAAGCAGTCAAAGGTATTGATGAAGGCTGGGTTGTGGGCGTCATTCAGCAAAATACTTTCGGTATGGGTGAAGCGGGTGTGAACGCGGCGGTTGATCTAGTGAAAGGTAAAACTGTGGCCAAGCAGATTGATGTGCCTGTCACTATTGTGACTCAAGCCAACGTTGATGATTTTCGTTTTATGTTCAAGTAGCTAAGAGTTCAAGTAGCTATGTGCTCAAGTAGCGCATTCAACGCTAAAGCAAGCTAATGAGCACGAGTAATGGCAGTCGGAATAAGTAACGGAAGTCAGCAAGCAGTATAGGAGATCGCACGATGAATATGGATGTGCATCTGGATCGGATCAAGATGACGGGAATCAGTAAAACCTACGGGGCGATTCAGTCATTGAGAAATGTCGATTTAACATTAAAAGCAGGTGAGGTACTCGGTTTAGTAGGGGATAACGGCGCAGGGAAATCGACACTGACTAAAATTCTGTCTGGAGCGGTTTCTCCCACCAGCGGCACTATCTCTCTAGAAGGCAAAGCTGTGGTGTTTAACTCTCCGGCAGATGCCAGAGCAGAGCACATCGAAATGGTCTATCAAGATCTTTCATTGTGCGACACCGTGGACGTTGCCGGAAACTTGTTTATGGGAAGGGAACCAACGAAATCAGTTTTAGGGCTGAAGCTGATGGATAAAGCGGTAATGCACCAAGAAGCTTCCGAAATGTTGAAGGGGTTAGGGGTGAAAATCCCCAATACCCGAACTCAGGTGCAGCACTTATCCGGCGGACAGCGGCAAGCCATTGCGATTGCCCGCGCTGTGGCGTTTAACCCAAAAGTTTTGATTATGGATGAACCCACAGCGGCCCTTGCCGTTGCTGAAGTCGAAGCTGTGCTGGAGTTAATTAAGAAAGTCAGTCAGTTAGGTGTGAGTGTCATTCTGATTACCCACAGGTTGCAGGATCTTTTCCTCGTCTGCGACCGGATTATGGTGATGGGAGAAGGACGGAACATAGCGGAAAAACACATCAATGAGACGGATCTTTCTGATGTAGTGGATTTAATCGTGGGTCAAAAATTTACCGCTCAATCGGCACAAGGGATTTCCCCTTCAAGCAGCGAGCAACCCAATCTAGGGGGCGCATAATGGAGAGCCTTTCAATGTCGGATAATTCAAGGGAACTGAATCACTCGTTTTTTCGAAGACTGATACTGGAACATGCGGGTGTAGTGAGTATTGCTGCATTCTTTTTCTTGTGCGTTGTAGTGTTTTCTTTAAGTACTGATCATTTTATGACGTCGGGTAACCTATTGAATGTACTGAGGCAAAATGCGCCCCTTTTGATTGTGGCGTCCATCATGACTTTAGTGATTACAACGGGGGGGATTGACCTTTCGGTGGGATCAACTTTGGCTCTGACGGGGGCGTTGTCTGCGGTGGCGCTCAGCCATTGGGAAATGCATTGGGCTATTGTGGTTGTAGCGGCGTTGGTGTTAGGGGCGTTAATTGGTGCTATCAATGGCTACTTTATTGCCTATGAAGGCATTCCAGCTTTTATCGTTACGTTAGCAGCACTCACAATTATTCGAGGGATAGGCCTTCTGATTACTCAGGGATATTCTATCCCTATTCCCGACGATTCCCCTTTCGCCCATATTGGACGAGCATGGTTGTTTGATGTGCCATTGCCGGGGATCATCGCCTTTGCTGTGGTTGGCTGTGCTTACATTATGCTGAATAACATGAGGTATGGTCGGTATGTAACAGGGATTGGCTCCAATGCCGAAGGGGTTCGGCGTGCTGGAGTTAATACCAAATCCATTACTGCCAGCGTGTATGTATTAAGTGGTATGGCGGCAGCGTTGGCAGGCGTGATCATCACGGCGAGGCTCGGAAGTGGGTCATCCAACCAAGGTGTTGGGTTTGAATTGGAGGTAATTGCCGCGGTGGTCATTGGGAGCACCAACCTCTTTGGTGGTAGAGGAACCATCGTGGGAACGGTACTTGGCGCGTTAACGGTTGGGGTTATCAATAACGGGTTGATTCTGGCGCACGTGTCGCCTTTCTACACTCAGATCGTCACAGGGGTAATTATCCTAATCGCCATCTGGCTGAACACCCGAATCTTCAATCCTTCATCCAGCTCAAAGGGGTAGATTAAGTATGAAAAAAGGCACGATCTTTACCCACCCAACGCCACTGCCTGTCGGTGTGGATTCTGGCTACGTTATGACAGTACTCGGACCGATTCCGGTGGAACAGATGGGCGTAACACTGATGCACGAGCATATTTTGGTGGATGCTTCAGGAAAATGGGTTCCCCCTTGTTGCTGCTCTGACCGCCACTTTGCTGAGCGTGACGTAAGTGTTGATATGTTGAGTGATTTACGGAAAAACCCGCTGATCAATAAAGACAATTGCCAACTGTTTGACGAAGCATTAGCCATTGAAGAGTTAATGTTGTATGTCGAACTTGGCGGTGAAACCGTGGTTGACCCAACCAACATTGGTATTGGCAGAGACCCGCTTGCGCTGCAAAGAATTTCTCGCCGGACAGGTTTGAACATTGTTATGGGGACGGGGTTTTACTTAGAGCCCTCGCACCCTGAATATGTGGCTTCAAGTTCAGTAGAAGATCTTACCTCTAAGCTGGTATTTGACCTGGGAGGAAGCGCAGATAAGCCACCAGTGATCGCTGGGCTAATAGGTGAAATTGGCGTATCCAGCCGGTTTACAGCCAATGAAGAAAAAAGCCTTCGTGCGGCAGCAAGAGCCAGTGCATTAACACAAGTTCCGATAGAAGTGCACCTTCCTGGCTGGGAGCGTTTAGGGCACCGAGTTTTAGATGTGTTGGAGTCTGAAGGCGCCGATCTCAAACATGTGGTTTTGTGCCATATGAATCCGTCTTTCGAGGACGAAAGCTACCAACATGAATTAGCGGATAGAGGGGCATTCATTGAGTACGACATGATAGGCATGGATTACTACTACGCCGATGAAGATGCTCAATCACCTAGTGATCAGGACAACGCCAAAGCCATCTACAAACTGATTGAATTGGGCTATGAGCAGCAAATTCTTTTGTCTCAGGACGTGTTCCTGAAATCTATGCTCAAGAAATATGGCGGCAATGGCTACGGTTACATTCTAAAGCATTTTGTCCCCCAGCTTCGAAGGCTGGGCATAACTGGCGAACAGTTGGAAACGTTGCTAATCGCTAATCCTGCTCGCGTATTCTCAAGCATCAAATAGAACTAAATTAAGTGACGGCTAGGTATCTGACCGTCAATAACAAGGATAGAAAGCCATGACGAAGAAAAATGTTTTACTGGTCGGGGAATCTTGGACGACCAATGAAAGCCATACTAAGGGTTTTGATCTGTTTGCTACGGCAACATTCAAAACCGGAGCAACCGATTTTCTCGAACAACTGGAAGACAGCAACTATCAGATCACTTACATGACCAATCATGAAGCGCAGGAAGGGTTTCCAACGGAACTGGAAGAGCTGAATATTTATGATGTGGTGGTGTTGTCTGATATTGGCACCAATACTCTGCTGCTTCACCCTGATACTTGGGCAAAGAGTGCCAGAACACCAAACCGTCTCAAGTTGATTAAGGAATACGTATTAGGCGGCGGTTCGCTGATGATGATTGGTGGCTACCTGAGTTTCCAAGGTATTAATGGGTCGGCGCGATACCACGGGACTCCGGTGGAGGACGTGCTTCCAGTCACCTGTTTACAACGAGACGATAGGGTAGAGGTGCCTGAAGGATTTGTTGCCGAGTTGGTTTCTGAACACCCCATATTAAACGGGATTCAAAATGAAGAATGGCCTTATTTACTCGGCTACAACCAAGTCGTCGCTAAAGAAGGGGCAACGGTTATCGCCATTGAGCCTGAATCTCAACACCCGTTGCTAGCCTGCCAAGAGTTTGGTGAAGGGCGAGCCTTAGTTTGGACAAGTGATATGGCGGTACATTGGGTGCCAGAGCCTTTTATTGCGTGGCCGGGTTACAAACGAATTTGGACGAACTGCTTTGATTGGTTGACTGGCGCATCTCAATCAGCTTAAAGAGTCGCGTAGGTAAAAGGGTGTATTCCTCGTAAAAATACTACCCGCATAAAGAGTAATCACAGTGAATAATGGGAGGGGCTATGGATGCAGTATCGCTGACACAAAGATTGGTGAGTTTTCAAACGCTCAACCCACCGGGAAACGAATTTGAATGTGCCGAGTATCTTAAAAAACTGCTTATTCTTGAGGGCTTTACTGTTCGCACTCATACATTTGGCGAGAACAGATTCAATCTAGTGGCGAAACTCTCAGGTCGGCAAAATGGACCTGCTTTAGGGTTTACAGGTCATATGGATACAGTGCCGCTAGGAAACGCCAGTTGGGGCAAGGAACCATTTGGTGCCGAAGTGGTGAACGGTAAATTGTATGGCCGCGGTTCTAGCGACATGAAATCGGGCATTGCGGCGTTCATATCGGCGAGCATCCAGCACAAGGCTGCTATCAAACAAGGTAGCGGTGTTGTTCTTATACTGACTGGCGGTGAAGAAACAGGCTGTGAAGGTGTTAAGGCGATGGTTCAGGATAAATTTGATTTCCCTGAAATAGGTGCTCTAATCGTCGGAGAGCCGACAAACAATTACCCTGTTGTTGGGCATAAAGGTGCGTTATGGCTCAATGCTTCTTTTAAAGGTGTCACTGCTCACAGTGCCATGCCCGAGGAAGGTCACAACGCAATTTATGACGCCGCAGAAGCCGTTTTCTCGTTGAAACATTTATCGATTGGAAATCGCCACCCCTTGATGGGAAGCTTGACATTGAACATTGGCACCATTCAGGGAGGCATTAATATCAACTCGGTTCCAGATCACTGTGATTTTCATATTGATGTTCGCAGCGTCGAAGGCGTAAGCCATTCATGTGTGAGCCAAAAGATTCAACAATTAATTGGTGTTAATGGAAGCTTGGAAACCGTAATGGATTTAGCACCTATGTGTTCGGATCTCAACAATGAATGGATTACTCACTGTTTTAAAATTTGCCAGATCAGGCAGCCAAAGAAGCTGAAACCGACGGTTATGCCTTATTTCACGGATGCCGCCATCCTTAAGCCAGAATTGAACGATCTTCCCACCATTATATTGGGACCTGGCAGCCCAGAAATGGCGCATCAAACGGATGAATATTGCTATGTAGACAATATTACAGATGCGACTGAACTTTATGGCGAGCTTATTTCTTCTTGGTAAATTCCTATACCAATTTGATCCACTTGCAATCAAAATAGCCCCTTTGACGTCTTCAGATTGAACCCCAACCGTTGATAAAACTAAAAAAGCAAATAAGGGAGTACCTGCGGAATTGTTAAGTATTTTAGCTTAGGTAATCGGAGATGTAAGGTTGAAGATGGATTTTACCCAATAGTGACGGTTCCACCGCCAACTACGGAGCCACCACAGCTCACCGCATCACCCGAACGGGCAACGGGTTTGCCGTTCACAAATACGGTGCCAGAGCCCGCAGCAATACTCCGACCATGGGGGGGATGTTTAGGCTTTGCGTGAGGGACTAATGGGTCGCCAACTCGCGCAATGGGAATACCATCGGCTTTTACATCGGGAGATGCACCACAGACTGGCGTGGGAGGGAAACCGTCGTGAGCGGTACCAATATTTCCTAGAACAACTGCGTTACCCATACATTCCTCTTATACGTTTTAGATTGCGTGATTGAAGATTTTACTCGCTAGACCGTAGTGCCTTTAGTTTCATTACACCCCAAAGCTGATTGTAGAAAAATACGTTGCTTTTGGCGGGTTTAATTTCTTCATCGGACATGCAAAGCACTTGTCGAATTTTGTACTTAGGCAATGGAAACATTGCTTCCTGATTTTGTTCATCCATAAATTCTAATGTAGACCTGCCACTTTTGAGTATGTCTCGAGGCTCTATGCCTTTAGCAGTAATTTTTTCTAGAATTTTACTCATAGAAGTAGATGAACTTACAGCGCATTCAGAGTTACTTAGGCTGCCACTTTTCCAATAGAGGTACTTTTCAAATTCAGCTTTTTCTTCTTCGCTCATTTTGGTTGCAAGGTGAGAACGTCCGTCAATTTTTAGGTCTCTGCTTTCGCCCTTTGCAAATGCTTCAAATTGAACATTGAATTTGCCTGAGTCGTTAATGTAAACCGTGGATGTAATACCCAGGCTCGACCAAATCACAGAACTGATCCCAATCAATATACTTAAAGGTTTCTTTAATCTTATCACCTAAGTACTCCCAAAAATTTGCTGCCGTTTTTGTCGTTAAATTTGCAAAAAAGCTTGTCTAGTAGCGCAAGCCATCAAGGTTCTAAGAGATAAAGATTTCTTATGGAATCAACCAACTCCGATTCCTTAACAGTAAATTTCCAATGAGCTTCTATACCGCTAAGAGCTTTCTTAACTTTCTCTAAAATTTTATTAAATTCATCTACTGAAATTGTTTTCGAAAGTGAATCTAACGCCCAGTCAAAAACTTTCACACCTTGCTGTGTATTGCGGTTAATCGCACTGTTTCTAAGTTGTTCAAGTAAAATCTGCAACTTAACCACTTTGGTTTCAAATCTCATGTATTTTATATGTTGTTTTTGGCATTCAAACACTCACCCAGAATATCTTATTTTCATCATCATCTTGAGTAGGAAGTTTCTCCCCCTGATTGACGAAGGTGGACTCACTAGAAAGGTTACATACCCATTCCGAACTCACTGGGCTTTCATCATTTGGGAAAGCAATATGGTGCTGTGGAATATTATCTGGCTTTAGAGCTTCAGCAATACCAGTTTGACGGGAGTGCTCAACAAGGTCTTTTGGGTAAAAAGGTAAGTGGCGATAACTGGAATCATCCAGTTCATAAAGTACAGTAACAAGCACGGCTTCAAATGCCCAATAGCCAAAGTGAGTACTTCCGAGTTTATGCAAATTATACCAATAGCAGTCTTTGGAACCGTTGTACCAGCCTTTTAGGTATTGTTTTAATGACTCTTGTCTTTCCTCTTTAGAAGGGGTTACTCCGTCACCTTTAACTGACTCATAAAGGTGTTGATAAGATTTAGGAAAAGCCAAATAGTCTAAGCGTGGGAAGCCGATGTATCCTAGGCGAGCAAGAAGGATACTTAGTAAAGGATCATCTTCATCTTGAGGGTTCTTACTAATAGAGCGGACAATGTTTCTCATGTCATTTAAGTTTCCGGATAGTGCCGCAAATGACATAGCCCATAGTATGAAACGAAAAGAGTCAGGTTCCCAGTAAAGGTAATTAACCTGAGGAAAAGTCGATTTATGGCGATTAAATTCATCCAGAGCGTCTTTCATTAAAGCCGAGCAGTGTTTGATATCCTTACCTGCAGAGTACTCTAGAATACATTGCTCAAATTTGTGTAGTGCAAGTGACCAACTGACCCTTTTCCTAAGTGCCATACTGTTATTGGAATCGAGTATTTTTTTGTAGCGGTTACTTTTGTCTTTTGAGTAGTAAGACAGTAGTTTTTCGTAATGTGTTTGTTCTAAGAGTGAATCTCTTCGAATTGACTCAAATTGGTCTCTATTGTCAGCCATTAAAATACCCTGCTAATGCTGGTTGCGTCTTCATTCAGTCTTGTAATATTCACTACCTCTCCAGATTCATCAACAATCATAAGCCAACGTTCGTATTCTGATTCCATGATATCTTCAACAGCATCCATATCATCAATCTCTCTCCTCAATCTTGGATGTATCCACGCGTCACTCATTTGTTTAGCAGCAGGGAAACCTTCGGACCCTCTAGTTCTTGGTAGAATAGAACTTCTGGCTATACCGTCCGAATCTATGTATTTCCCTGAATCTAGACGAAACTTAGTTTCAGTGATGACAAAGGGAGGCGGAGGGTTGGCGTTTTGGTATATCCCATCGATACCTCGTCCTCGGGGGACATCTTCTAAAGATCGTACTTGTCTTGCTTCAGGTAAGATATTTCTATAACCATTATTGATCATATAGTGATCACTTATGATTTCACCGTAAAGCCCTTTTTGGGTCGTCGTCAAAATCCTTGGATTAATGTCGACTACTGAATCATCGAGTTGATGTAGGTTTGGTGACGGCGTATCTGGGAAAGCTCTATGCCCTTGATCGACTTGATCTTGTAATGCTTTGGCTACGTCATCAAGTAAACTTTGAACTGGTGTGAGTGCTTTCGCAATCATCTCATCCGCTTTTTGTCGTACGCTTAGCACAATAGTAAGCGCTTCTTGGAGCCAAATTTTGACACTGCTCGGTGCTATACGGCTGATTTTGCTTACCGTACCTTTTATGGCATCAATGACTTCGTCAAACAGTGAGAGTAAAAGATCGGCATTGACCATACCTTTCACTTCTTTGAGCTTGTTAACGACCTCCTGAAGAATGTCATAGATATTTCTGTCACCAAGAAGTTTTTGGACTTTAGGGTCAGCAAGGAACGCAAACACAGGGCGCATTGCTCTACCAACTAATACAAAAACATCTCCTCCTGCTTTGCGCAAAAACAAAAAGATTATTTTCAGTACACCTTTAACGACAGAGCCAAGAGAGGGGATCAATCCTATTATGGTTAGACAAAGCGCTACCCATGCCCACGTATCATTTGGCTTCTCGTTGATCTTTTTGCAGTTAGCGATGATATCTCGGCAATCGAGCACTTGGTCGACAATTGGGATCACACCTAATACGGCGTTGGCAGCAATCTGACCAGTGGTCATGTTTTCGTTAAAATCGCCTTGGAGCGCTTCCCAGATCCATTGGACAGAGGCTACCGCTGCGTCAGCAACTTGGTTGGCTTTTTGGATGACGTAGTCTTCGCCAGCATCGTATGCTTCTTCAAGGTTATCGTAGAGCCAGCTTAAAAGGTCATTTCCCCACATACTCATTAGCTCCCGAGCAACTTGTCAATTCGAGACAGCACACCAGAAACAGATTCGCGAGTCAGATCTTCAAAAGGCTCTTCTGGAGGATAGAAAACATTGGCAACACCATTTGGTGCATCTTCAATGAGCGCATAGCCATCGCCATCAAGCTTGCCCGTTACTTCTGTACCATCGCTCAGGATGGCTTTATAGCTTGCGTTAGCTTTTGGTTCCATATTTCCATCTAGATGAAAAAACTCGATTTTGTGTGTCTTTTCTTCGACAACGAGTTCTTGTGCATTTTCAGGCAGCGCACCGCCAAACCCACTGCCGCTGCCAGCGCTGCCGCCAGCGTTGAGGTTGATAGCTGGACCAACTAGGTGCACGCCTGCTGGGTCGATTTTGACAAAGCTGCCTCCTGCCTTAACGGTGATCTCAGAGCCTGCCTCAAGAACGATATTGCTGCCGGCTTTGAAATGGGTTTCCATTCCGGCTTCGTTAAGAGTCTTTGAACCTGATTTGGTATGGAAAGAGCCATCGACTATGGTGGATTTATCAGCGGTCACTTTCACTCGGCTTTCCCCATCTACAGTGAGGTGCTGATTATTTTTCACATGGGTAAACT
>NZ_BFAQ01000026.1:27030-27202 GCF_002933855.1 Vibrio penaeicida | reverse complement strand
TCTTTCGAAGCGTTCCCGTGTCAGCGAGGGGGCATTATAGAGATCGGAGTCTCTTTGACAACCCCTTTTTTCATTTTTTTTAGACTTTTTATCCGTTCGGGCAAAAAGCACTCAGATAAGGTGATTTATGACGGTTATTTATTCAAATTCTTAATTGAATCTACAAAAAGAG
>NZ_BFAQ01000026.1:16803-26963 GCF_002933855.1 Vibrio penaeicida | reverse complement strand
CCTTTTCCCAGTTGGTGTATTCCACTTCTTTCGTCGTATCCGTTTCCCCGCCTGTCATCGACATAATAAAACGAATCATCACTCTGTCGAACCAACGATATCGTGGGTAATACAGCGCGCCAGCAAAAACACCTATTAATTTCGGCTGCCAAGGCGATTTTATAAGAAACTTCCTTATATAAGCGCTACCTTCAGGTGTATCTTTACCTTCCGCCTCTTTTCTTGCTGTTAAGTTCACACAGAAGAACGCTGCATTGGCTTTGTTCAGCTGATCTAGGTGCGCTTCGATAAACCGATACAATTTCTTATTAAGGTGACCGTAACGAATTGACGCACCAATGATAACTTTATCGTAACCAGACAAATCCAGCGCATCGATTAAGTGTAGGTCTTTTGTTTCACACTCAACGTTTCCAAGCTTCTCTTCTATATAGTGGAGAATTCTAACGGTTTGCCCTTCTCGGCTGGAGTGAAGTAGAAGTACTTTTTCCATCGAGCTTCCTTAATTAGTGAATTTAGCTGCGCCAGAATGTTGGGGTCAGCAGAATAAGTAGTGTGAATATTTCTAAACGACCAAATAGCATCGATACAACCAACACCCACTTGGCGGTATCGTTAATATCACCAAAATGCAATGCGACATCGCCCAGACCTGGACCTAAATTATTGAGCGTAGCTGCTACAGCAGAAAATGCGCTCAATTCATCCATACCTGTCGCAATCAATGCCAACATGCAAACCACAAAAACCAGAGCGTACGCAGAGAAGAACCCCCAAACCGCATCCACTACTCGTTGGGACAGCGCTGTGCCGCCGACTTTGATGGTGTATACAGCTCTTGGGTGAACCAAGCGTTTTAATTCACGTGCCCCTTGCAAGGTCAGCAACAAAATACGGATGACTTTCATACCACCACCCGTTGATCCTGCACATCCCCCTATAAAGGAGGAGAAAAGTAACAGCACTGGTAAGAACAGAGGCCACTCCGAAAAGCCTGTTGTTGTAAAACCAGCCGTCGTCGAAATGGAAACGGTTTGAAAGAGAGCTTGATCAAAAGCATCAAACACTGAGGTATAGGAGTGATGCTTAAGTAATAGCAAGAAGCAGATCAAGAATAAGATACCCTGAATAAAGAAGAAGGCTCGAAATTCAGGATCTTTCCAATAATATTTAGGATGAACACCGCCAGAAGCAAAAGCGGCAAAGTGCAATGAGTAATTGCATGCAGAAATAAGAAGGAACACCACCGTAATCATATTAATGGCAGAACTGTCGAAGTACCCCATACTGGCATCGTGCGTTGAAAACCCACCAATGGCGATTGTCGAGAAACTGTGGCTGATGGCATCAAACAAACTCATTCCTGCTAACCAAAATGCACTCGCACATGCAATGGTTAGGCTGAGGTAGATGTACCAGAGCGCTTTAGCAGTTTCGGCAATGCGTGGTGTCATCTTGCTGTCTTTTACAGGCCCCGGAATTTCAGCTCGGTATAACTGCATTCCCCCGATACCTAAAACCGGAAGAATGGCAACCGCCAATACAATGATCCCCATGCCACCAAACCATTGCAGAAGCTGTCGATAGAAGAGTATCGCTTTGGGCAAGTCATCAAGCCCGACGATGACGGTTGCACCTGTGGTGGTCAACGCTGAGAAAGATTCAAAAAACGCGTCCGTTACAGATATGTCTGGGGTATCAGAAATTAAGAAGGGGAGGGCCCCCGCACTGCCGATTACGGTCCAAAATAGAACCACAATCAAAAATCCATCACGAGCTTTTAATTCATGTCGATGATGGCGATTAGGGAACCAGAAAAAACCACCAGCGATAAGCAGTACGAAAAATGTGGTGACAAATGGCACACCAGCACCATCTCGGTAGATCAGCGCGACAAAAGCGGGCGCCAGCATAGACACGCTAAACAGAGCGAGTAACAAACCGACGATGCGGATAATTGAACGAAATTGCATGCTTGCTTCAGAAGCGTCGCTTCTTAATATTCCTAAATTCTATTTTAATGGCGTGACCGTTGCTTTAGCGCCACTCTTATTTATGATTGCCTGAGTAAACCCTTCCACTTGGCTTACTTCTATTTCTAAAATCACTTCAACGAATTCGCCATAATCAGCCTCAAGCTGATGAGCTTGGTATGTTTCCATTAAAGATTGAGCAATAGGCATGAACGAATAGTCTAACCTTAGCTTAAGGTTTGTGGTTATTTTTTTCTCTATTGTTTGAAGCAGCTTAAGTGCTTGCTGTACACCACCGCCATATGCTTTTACTAAACCTCCGGTTCCCAGTTTAATTCCACCTGAGTATCGAGTAACCACGGCGCTAATTTCCCCTACGCCTGAACCCGATAGTTGAGCCAGTATTGGTTTACCTGCCGTTCCTGATGGTTCACCGTCATCGCTGAACCCATACAAAAGAGAATCTTCTGGTCTCCCAGCGGCAAACCCCCAGCAATTATGCCTTGCAGACGCGTGCTCAACTTTTACCGAGTCTATAAATGCCTTGGCTGACTCTATCGACGGAGTATGCGCCAACTGAGTAATGAAAAGACTCTTTTTGATCTCTTCTTCGAAGATTGCTGGCTCTGCAGGAATTAAAAATGGGAGTAAATTCATAGCACATAGGTCAGTTTGACAAGAGAGAGAAGTGTATCACGTCCTTCTGCCTGTCGTGTACTGAACAAGATCAACCTAATAAAAATCAAACACGCGTTTGAAAATGTATTGAAATTAACCACAACTCAGCGCACACTTACAAAGTCGAACAATATGACAACATAACTATAACATTCACTCTCTCAAGCAATCTCGGATTGCATATCGCGGAGTTAGACATGATTTACCAATCAAATACTCTACAAGTAAAGGAAATAAAAAACGGCATTGCCGAGCTTAGCTTTTGCTCTCCAGGCTCAGTTAATAAGCTTGACCTTGCTACGTTAGAATCGCTCGATCAGGCGCTGGATGCACTTATAGATCATTCAGGCTTGAGAGGGCTTATTCTCACCTCGGATAAAGATGCCTTTATCGTAG
This sequence comes from Vibrio penaeicida, assembly GCF_002933855.1. Classification (GTDB taxonomy): domain Bacteria; phylum Pseudomonadota; class Gammaproteobacteria; order Enterobacterales; family Vibrionaceae; genus Vibrio; species Vibrio penaeicida_A. The sequence continues at coordinate 23,916 of NZ_BFAQ01000026.1, read as the reverse complement.
GTGCCGATATCACCGAATTCCTCGGTTTGTTTGCAAAACCTGAAGATGAACTGGATCAATGGGTTCAGTTTGCCAATAGTATTTTCTGCAAACTAGAAGATTTACCCGTTCCAACACTCTCTGCCATGACAGGGCATGCCTTAGGTGGCGGTTGTGAGTGCGTACTCGCGACTGACTTTCGCATTGGTGATGCAACCACCAGCATCGGGCTACCTGAAACCAAGTTGGGTATCATGCCCGGGTTTGGCGGATGTGTTCGCCTGCCACGCGTGATAGGTGCAGACAGTGCCATGGAAATCATTACGCAAGGTAAAGCTTGCAGAGCAGATGAAGCATTAAAGGTTGGGCTACTGGATGCAGTCGTTGATACCGCAAGCCTTCGCCAATCGGCGATCCAGACTGTTGAGCAAGCCGCTGATGATGTGATCGAATGGAAAGCGCGTCGAGAGCAGAAAATCTCCGCCCTTACATTAAGTAAAACAGAAGCCATGATGAGTTTTACCATGGCAAAAGGTTTGGTATTCCAAAAAGCGGGTCCACATTATCCTGCTCCAATGGCTGCTGTGACCGCCATTGAAGAAGCGGCTCGCAGTGCTCGAAATGATGCATTGGACGTTGAGCGCAAGTATTTTGTTAAATTGGCAAAATCGGAAGAAGCCAAGTCCTTGGTAGGACTGTTCTTAAACGATCAATACATCAAAGGGCTAGCGAAGAAATCTGCGAAATCCGCATCGAAAGACACCGCACGTGCAGCTGTACTTGGTGCGGGCATCATGGGTGGAGGCATTGCTTACCAATCCGCGCTTAAGGGCGTTCCAGTAATGATGAAAGACATCGCTCAGCCGTCATTAGATTTGGGTATGACCGAAGCATCCAAACTGTTGAACAAGCGCTTGTCTCGTGGTCGCATTGATGGCTTCAAAATGGCAGGAATTCTAGCTTCAATCACCCCAAGTTTGCATTACGCAGGTATTGAAAACTCAGATGTGATTGTCGAAGCGGTTGTCGAAAATCCAAAAATAAAAGCCGCCGTACTTGGTGAGGTTGAAGAGCAGGTTGGAGAAGATACGGTTATCACATCTAACACGTCTACCATTCCAATCAATTTGTTAGCGAAATCTCTTAAACGCCCAGAAAACTTCTGTGGCATGCATTTTTTCAACCCAGTTCATCGCATGCCGTTGGTCGAAATCATCCGAGGCGAACACACATCGGAAGAAACCATTAACCGAGTGGTCGCTTACGCGGCAAAAATGGGCAAGTCCCCTATCGTTGTGAACGACTGCCCTGGGTTCTTTGTGAATCGTGTTTTATTCCCGTATTTCGGCGGTTTCAGCATGTTGCTGCGTGACGGGGCAGACTTCACCAAAGTCGATAAAATAATGGAACGTAAGTTTGGATGGCCAATGGGTCCGGCTTACCTTCTAGACGTTGTCGGTGTCGATACCGCCCATCACGCACAAGCCGTTATGGCGCAAGGCTTCCCTGAGCGTATGGGTAAAGATGGCAAAGATGTGATTGATGCGCTGTTTGAATCTGATCGCTATGGCCAGAAAAACGGCAGCGGGTTCTATCAATACAGCGTAGACAAGAAGGGTCGACCGAAGAAAGCCTTCAGTGATGACATTCTTTCTGTGATTGCACCCGTCTGCGCTGAACAGCAAGATTTTGACGAACAAACCATTATTCAACGCATGATGATTCCGATGATCAACGAAGTTGTCTTGTGCTTGGAAGAAGGCATTATCGCCTCTCCTCAAGAAGCAGATATGGCTCTGGTTTACGGCTTAGGTTTCCCTCCTTTCCGTGGTGGGGTATTCCGCTACCTAGACAGCGTGGGCATTGCCGAGTTTGTCGCGATGGCGCAGCAATATGCTGAACTTGGTGCCATGTATCTACCACCAAAAATGTTGGTTGATATGGCAGAAAAAGGCGACTCTTTTTACGACGCTCAACAAGCAAGCACGTTATAACCCTCTTTGGAAAAGGAATCTTAAAATGAACAATGTAGTGATCGTTGATTGCCTTAGAACCCCGATGGGGCGCTCCAAAGGCGGAGCATTTCGCAATGTAAGAGCAGAAGATCTATCCGCACATTTGATGAAAGGTATCTTGGAGCGTAACCCACAGGTTAACCCTTCCGAAATCGAAGACGTATACTGGGGCTGTGTACAGCAAACTCTAGAACAAGGCTTCAATGTCGCAAGAAATGCGGCTTTGCTGGCAGGGTTACCGATTGAAGTCGGTGCCGTTACCGTCAACCGTTTGTGTGGTTCTTCAATGCAAGCGCTTCATGACGCCTCTCGTGCCATCATGGTTGGCGATGCCGAAATCTGCCTCATCGGTGGTGTTGAGCATATGGGGCACGTACCCATGACGCATGGCGTAGATTTTCACCCTGGCTTGTCAAAGAACGTGGCGAAGGCAGCGGGTATGATGGGTTTGACCGCGGAGATGCTAGGCAAAATCCATGGTATCAGCCGTGAACAACAAGATGAATTTGCAGCACGCTCTCACGCTCGCGCTTACGCCGCCTCTCAAGAAGGCAGGTTCAAAAATGAAATTCTTCCCACCGAAGGGCACGCTCCTGACGGTTCGCTGATCACCTTAGATTATGACGAAGTGATTCGCCCTGAAACCACAGTGGAAGGGTTATCTCAGCTTCGACCTGTTTTCGACCCTGCCAACGGAACGGTGACAGCAGGGACATCGTCAGCTTTATCAGATGGTGCATCCGCCATGCTGGTGATGAGTGAAAATAAAGCCAAAGAGCTTGGGCTGAAAATTCGTGCTCGTGTGCGTTCAATGGCGGTGGCTGGCTGTGATCCTTCCATCATGGGATACGGACCTGTTCCTGCCACCAAAAAAGCACTTAAGCGTGCTGGTCTTTCTATCGAAGACATGGATGTAGTAGAGCTAAACGAAGCCTTTGCGGCGCAATCGTTGCCATGTGCAAAAGACTTAGGGTTACTGGATGTGGTTGACGAAAAAGTGAACCTTAACGGTGGCGCTATCGCACTTGGTCACCCTCTCGGCTGTTCAGGATCGCGAATTTCCACCACTCTTATCAATTTAATGGAAGCTAACAATGCCAAGTACGGTTTAGCGACCATGTGTATTGGTTTAGGACAGGGAATTGCAACCGTGTTCGAACGGGTAGACGTTTAAACCACTTCCCCTAAAATACCAAAGGCCAGATATCTGGCCTTTTTTCTTACTTTACAAACAATTAACCTGCCAAAAATAAATTAGACACACTTCACGTATTCATTACCCTTTCAGTTATGCACCTAGTCTCAAAGCTACCTAAACATTAGTATGGCTAAAAACGAGAATAGCTTTATAAATTCAAACTATTACGCAAAGCAATTTCGTTACCCCAAAAGATACCTCTGTCTGGTTGGCTTTATCAGACACTCATAAACAAAAAATTTTCGGTATCTCTTCTGTTGGCATGGCATGGAACGCATCTCTCGCCCACACATTCACAACATGGGCACGTCATCGTTCCGTATTTAAGAAAATACGAAAAGTATTCAAAGGCTTTAAATGACGACTCTAAAAAATGTAACGCTACTCTTAGCCCCACTTTTGTTAGCAGCATGTGGTGGCGGTGGAGACAAAGAAACAACCGAACCAACTCCGACAACACCAGATACGCCCAATATAGCACCGCAAATTGACGCCATTACGGACCAAACCGTTAGACCAAGCACCGTGGCAAGCATCATTGCCAATGCAACCGATCCAGATGGGCAAATAGCCGAGTACACTTGGCAGCAAAAATCGGGGACAAGCGTCACGTTGAACAATCCAAGTTCTCAGCAAGTGACCTTCAACGTACCCGCTATAACCGAAGAAGAGCTGCTGACTTTTGAAGTAACAGTGAAAGACAACCAAGGAGCAACCGCCAACCAGCAAGCTTTCGTGCACGTAAAACCAAATCGAGCACCTGCATTTAACTTTATTCGTGATGAGACCACGGATATTAACCAACCCGTGACTATTGCGGCTTCTGCTTATGATCGCGATGGAACAATAGCCTCATACAAATGGGAGCAAACAGCCGGTACTCATGTCACGATTGCCGATCCAGATTCGCAGGCGTTGAGCTTTACTTCTCCAACCCTAAATAGAGAGGAAACCCTGACATTCAAAGTTACAGCGACAGATAATGAAGGGGCAACGGGATCAAGAACCGTCGATGTAACGGTTCAGAATGCTGGTAATTTGATAGAAAACCTGACGTTTGAAAACAACTCGATAAAACTCTGTGTAGATGCATTAAAAGAAGGGAACAATTGGAAGTTTGTCGATGAAGTGACTCATTTCACCTGTCGGTACGGTTATCACAAAGATATTGAACAATTTACCTCTTTGACAAAATTGGATATTCAAAATACAACCTCTTCTTCCCCTGTAAGTATAAATTTCGAGGCTTTCCCTAATTTAACTGAATTGAAGCTTATTCAATCCAGCGGTATTAGTGATATCGATGTATCTCAAAACACATTACTAGAGAAGCTGACGGTATCAGAAGCAAAGTTTGCATCCGTTAACTTGGCTAACAACGCTAACATAAAGGAAGTTTTTCTACATAGAGTGCCTGACTTAACGAATCTTGATTTGGTCCACAACACCAAGCTAACGTCACTGACCGTATTTGGCTCTCAAGTTCAAGATCTAAACCTTAGCCATAACGTTATGCTTGAAACTGTTCGTGTATTTGGCGTGAATGGGCATCCAGAGCTAGATGGGAAATTACAGTCCATTTCACTTCCCTCAACGGATAAGCTTACTCAATTAAAGCTCTCAGCAAACCAGCTTCAGAGTATCGATACGGCGAACTTATCTTCTCTAACCGATCTGGATTTATCTCAAAATCAACTCAATTTGGTTTCTTTAACAAAAAACGTAAAGCTCACCCATTTGCGTCTTAAGGAAAATGCTTTAGCGTCTCTCGATTTGATGAACAATGCCGCACTGACAGTAGTAAACATCAGTGATACTGGTGCTTCTGAAATAGATACAAGTCATTTGACTGAATTGAGCGAATTGTATACCGCCAATAAAAGCCTGAGTACATTCTCCTCAAACCACTATTCCAAACTCACAAAACTGGATCTTTCCGAGAACCCTATTAGCACCATTGAATTAACCGATATGCCTTTACTGAGAGCAGTAAAATTGAGTAGAACCTTGATACATTCTCTTGATGCATCAAACGCGTCTAATTTGGTAGAACTCGAGATAAAGGCAAGTCCACTCAACTCAATAACCTTGCCAAATGAAAGCAGCAAGTTAGCTTGGTTAGAAGTCAGCTTTAGCTCACTAAGCCACCTACCAGTCCAGCAATATACTAACCTTCTGAAGCTAGAAGCTGCTGGCAATCAACTCATCGATATCGACATAAGGGCACTTACAAAACTTCGTACACTTCACCTTGGTTCGAACAGCATAACTAACTTAGATATCAGCCAAAACACTCTGTTGAGGTGTGTTTCCGTTTACGACACTACGCTGACAGATAATGCTAAAGAAACACTCGATAACTACGCATCTGAATTTCCGTTGCTAGACGAAATCACCTACACCAAAGCCACCGCCATTGGGCAATGCGGCTACGACCCTTACACGCCTACCCCATAAAGTAACTGCCACCTCCTATGCTGGAGGTGGCATTTTCAAAACCCACTTCATCCCAAGCTTTTCACGCTACTTCATGAACTTTTGATGAAACACCTATCTAGACAACTGCCCACACTTGTCTAGACATCTCTTATCAAGCCTTTTAACAACAGACTTTTAAGCGAATTACCAATATTTCGCTGCATTTTTCTGACATTTCGCTGCAATAAAACCGTCATTTCACCCTAGCAGGATAGAGCTGAACAAAACAGAAGGTTCACTCTATGGACAGCATCGTTAACGTCGCGGATTTAAACAAAACCTTTGGCGAAAACCGCGCCTTAAACAACATTAATTTGGATCTCACGCACCGTGGTATGACGGCGCTACTGGGACCATCTGGCTCAGGGAAATCCACCTTACTACGCCACTTAAATGGCTTAATGGCCGGCGACAAAAGCAGCAGCAAATCTGGCGAGATCCACATTATGGGGCAGCCTGTGCAGCTTGGTGGCAAGGTGCACCCAAAAATTCGGTCAACACGCTCTCAAGCTGGCTTCATCTTCCAGCAATTTAACTTAGTAAACCGCCTATCGGTTCTCACCAACGTTTTGATTGGTGCGCTGAGTGAAACGCCATGGTGGCGATCCCTTAGCGGGCAATTTACTCAAATGCAGCAAAAGAAAGCGTTAGAAGCATTGGATAGGGTAGGAATGGCAGCCTTTGCCCACCAGCGTGTTTCAACACTGTCTGGGGGGCAACAACAACGGGTTGCGATTGCGAGAGCCTTAATGCAAGACGCCAAAATCATCTTTGCTGATGAGCCCATAGCGTCGCTTGATCCCGAGTCATCACGCATCGTTATGGAGCTGCTGCAACAAATCAACCAACAAGAAGACATCCCCGTCATTGTGACGCTTCACCAAGTCGAGCATGCCTTAAATTACTGTGAGCATGTCATCGCACTTCGTGATGGACACATATTTTATCAGGGCAGCAGCAATGGGCTAACGACAGCTCAACTTGAAGCTCTGTATCGCGGAAAAACGGAAGAAGCTGGCGTTATTGTGGAAGGACACTTTCCTAACACTCCTATCCCAGAAACTTCGATAGAGACCAATCCAACTACAGTCAACATTCAGTCAAAAGGAATCTGAACAATGTTACGTGCAATCCGTAAGATCTCAGTTGCCATTGCGATGGCAGCAGCAACGCTCGCTCCAGCATGGGCAAAAGAAGCACCACTAAAAACGCTGAACTTCGGCATTATTTCAACCGAATCGCAACAGAACCTAAAAGCTTCATGGACTCCTTTTTTAGATGACATGAGCGAAAAGCTAGGCGTGAAAGTGAAAGCGTACTTTGCACCCGACTACGCAGGTATCATCCAAGGCATGCGCTTTGATAAAGTAGATATTGCTTGGTATGGCAATAAATCAGCGATGGAAGCAGTTGACCGTGCAGGCGGTGAAATTTTCGCTCAAA
>NZ_BFAQ01000026.1:0-16748 GCF_002933855.1 Vibrio penaeicida | reverse complement strand
ACTGGAGCTTGCTGATTACGCACAAAGACAACCCTATAAACTCCGTCGAAGATATGATGAAAGACCGCTCAAACCTTGCATTTGGTAACGGTGATCCAAACTCAACATCTGGCTTCTTGGTTCCGTCTTACTATGTGTTTGCGAAAAACAACGTACAGCCGAGCGAGTTCAAACGCACTTTGAATTCAAGCCACGAAGTGAACTTGTTTGCCGTTGCCAACAAACAAGTGGATGTCGCCACCAACAACACAGAAAGCCTTCGTCGTTTTGCTAACAACAACCCTGACAAATTCAAAAACATCAAAATCATTTGGAAATCCCCACTGATTCCAGCCGATCCGATCGTATGGCGCAAGAACCTACCTGAAGAAACAAAAACAGCGGTGTACGACTTTTTCATGACCTATGGAAAAACGGGTAAAGCTAAAGAAGTCGCCATTTTGAAAGAACTTGATTGGGCACCGTTCAAAGCCTCTTCCGACTTACAGCTCCTTCCTATCCGCCAGCTAGCGCTGTTCAAGCAGCTTAATAAGTTCTCTACCGATAAGAAGCTTGACGAGTCTGAGCTCACAAAAGTCAGCAACGTTCAATCGGAACTCGCCGCGTTGAATCGCCAAATGGCAGCTCTAGAAGCCATGGAATAACGCTCTCTAACTTACTCAGGGTGGGGTGAACCCCACCCAATTATAGCCATTATATGGGAACTGATATGAACACCAACCTTTCTGTGGACGCCTTTCAAAACAATCAGCATTGGAGCCAAAAACTTACGCAGCTTGTGATGCTGATTCTGTTCGCAGTGATACTTGCTTGGGCATGGCAAGGTGCGGAAATGAACCCCGTTCAACTGGTCGCGGATTCCGACAACATGGTGGAACTGGCGAGTGATTTCTTTCCACCCGATTTCACTTATTGGGAACTCTATGTAGAAGAAACCCTAATCACGATTCAAATTGCCATTTGGGGCACAGTGCTTTCGGTGTTCGTCTCAATACCACTGGGGCTAATGTGTGCAGACAACATTGTACCAATGTGGGTCTATCAACCCACTCGCCGCCTTATGGATGCCGCACGTGCGATCAATGAAATGGTATTTGCCATGCTGTTTGTGGTGGCTGTGGGCCTAGGGCCATTTGCAGGCGTATTGGCCCTGTTCATTCACACTACAGGGGTGTTGGCGAAGCTGTTTTCAGAAGCCGTCGAAGCGATTGATCTCGGCCCCGTCGAAGGCGTTCGCGCAACCGGAGCCAATAAATTGGAAGAAGTGATTTACGGCGTTATCCCACAAGTTTTGCCACTTTGGATTTCTTTCACACTTTACCGATTTGAATCCAATGTCCGTTCCGCCACCGTGGTGGGCATGGTTGGTGCTGGAGGTATAGGGGTGTTGCTATGGGAAGCGATTCGAGGTTTTCAATTCCAACAAACCGCCGCCATCATGCTGGTCATCATTGTGACCGTCAGCTTAATTGACTTTGCATCGCAACATATCCGCAAAGCTTACATTTAAAAAATTTGCCTGAACTTGTCTAGACAACTGAATGGAAGAATGTGATGCAACTGTATATGGACATCGCCAAACAACTCGAACAGGAAGTACAAAGCCAGTTCAAAGTTGGGGAATTTTTACCCTCGGAATCTCGATTGGCAGACCGATTTGACGTTAATCGTCATACCGTAAGGCGCGCGATCGATGAATTGGTGTTTTGTGGGTTGATTGAGAGACAACAAGGCAGAGGCAATCAAGTCATACGTCAGCCTTACGCATACCCGCTCAATCAAGGTGCGTATTTTACGCACAACCTCACCAAACAAGGCTATATGCCAAGGTGCGAAGTGCTAAACCGCCAGTTGATCACCGCCAGTGAGCATCTAGCCAAGGTTCTGAACATTGAACTGGACGCACAGATCATCAAGCTCACCACGCTCAGAGTCATTGATGGTTTGCCATGCAGTTTGATTGAGCATTTTTTGCCGAACACGGAATGGTGGGGGCCACTGCAACACTTCGAAAGCGGTTCCCTTCATCAGTATATTCAACAACAACTCAATACGGATCTGACCCGAAAATCCACCAAACTGCGTTCACGAATGCCTAACCGGCAAGAGCGCAAACAACTGAAGTTATCGGAGAACATTCCGCTCATTATTTTCCGAACGGTGAACGTAGCAAGCCAGACCAAACAGGTCATGGAATATTCTTGCTCCTACACCCGCTCGGACATGATTGAAATCGTATTGGAGCATTAACCATGACCACGACAACTAAGTCAGAGCGACAGGGCTGGATGTCCGTTCTCGCTCGGACCGACTTCTTGCACCTAAAAAACCTGTGGGAGCCGTTAAATTTATCTCCAAATTATCAGGTGATACGCCAACCAGAAACGGGGCTCATTCAGGTACAGTCGCGTATGGGCGGCACAGGTAACCCATTCAATATAGGGGATATGACCGTCACGCGCAGTGTCATTAAATTGCCCGAAGGGGAAATGGGTTACAGCTACATAAAGGGGCGCAACAAAGATCATGCACATCTCGCAGCATTGATCGACGCCCTCATGCAAAACCCAACGTATTGCACCCCTCTTATGCAGCAAGTGATAGAGCCTTTGATGGCAACCATGCAAGAGCAAACACAAGCAAGACGTGAACAGGTCGCCACCAGCAAGGTGGAGTTTTTCACTATGGTGAGAGGAGAGGACGAATGAAATTCGTAAAACCCGGCTTCAACGATCCGATACACGACGCTCAGAATGTATTTCGCTTCATCCTGAACGCCATGTCGATACCAGGATCCCTGCAATCGATGCCCTCTGAGTTATCGTTTGGACAAGCCAACGCTGCCACCACTCAAATATTACTGGCTCTCACCGATAGCACGACGCCTGTTTGGTTAAGTGAAGCATTTAAAGCCGATTCTGAGCTCACACAAAACTTACAGTTTCACGCCAATACCCCATTGGCCACTCGTCAAGACAAAGCGAGCTTTGCACTTCTAGGTAGCGGACAAAATGCCAACGTTAGCGAATTCTGCTGGGGGAGCGCAGAGTACCCTGAAACCAGTACTACGTTGATTGTGCAGGTGAGTAGCCTATCGAAAGGGGTGAGTTTAGAACTCAGCGGTCCAGGTATTGACGGTAACGCATCAATCAACGTTGAAGGTGTCCATCAGTCGCTGTTCAACCAGATCATAGCAATCAGCGAATCCCAACCATTGGGAGTAGATGTCTTGCTCACGTGCGAAAACCAATTAATGGCTCTGCCACGTACCACTCGCATCACGCTGGCTAGTATGGAGGAATCATCATGTACGTTGCAGTAAAAGGCGGTGAAAAAGCCATTAAAGCAGCCCACCAGCTCCAAGACCAAAAACGCCGTGGCAGTGGCAGTGAAGTCCACACCAGCCAAATCGCAGAGCAGCTCAGTGGTGCAGTTGATAGGGTAATGACGGAAGGCGGGATCTACGACACAGAATTAGCCGCGCTGGCCTTTAAGCAAGCCAGTGGTGACATGATAGAAGCCATCTTTCTGCTGCGCGCTTACCGCACCACACTCTCTCGCTTTGCCACTAGTGAGCCTATAGACACCAGCGCCATGGAGCTAGAACGCCGCATATCCGCGACCTTTAAAGACTTACCCGGCGGTCAGGTACTCGGCCCCACATTAGATTACACCCATCGCTTACTTGATTTTTCATTGTTAGCGGAAGGAAGAGCACCAGTAAAGCCTGAACAGCAAAATCATGCAACACGTGATGCAGCGGTATTGGAAGCCTGCCCTCAGGTGATGACGATATTGGAAAACCAAGGGCTCGCAACAAAGGAAATCGACGAAGGTGATACCGCAGAAGACATTACGTTGCACCCACCAACGTACCCTGCGACGCGAAGTGCTCGACTACAACAGCTCATGCGCAGCGATGAAGGTTTCCTTTTGTCAATGGGGTATTCCACGCAACGAGGCTACGGTCGCAATCACCCGTTTGCGGCTGAAATCCGTACCGGAAATGTCACCGTTTCTCTCTGCCCTGAAGAGTTGGGATTTGAGATAGACATTGGGGATATCGAGCTCACAGAATGCCAAATGATCAACGGCTTCTCAGGTTCTAAAACCGTCAAGCCTCAATTTACCCGTGGTTATGGTGTTGCCTTTGGCGCGGCTGAGCGCAAAGCCATGTCCATGGCATTGGTCGATAGAGCCCTTCAAGCGGAAGAATTGGATGAACCCGTTCAAGGCCCCGCACAAGATCAGGAATTTGTGTTATCTCACGGCGATAACGTTGAAGCGGCTGGGTTTGTGTCCCACCTAAAACTCCCCCACTACGTCGACTTTCAGTCGGAGTTGGAGCTGATTCGCAAGCTTCAAAAAGAACACGAACAACGCCATGTACATCAAGAGGAGTCAGACCATGACCAGCTTAAGTAAGCGCACCAGCACCCCAGAAAACCAAGCGGTGCTGGGATACAACTACGGCTTCTTAGATGAGCAAACCAAGCGGATGATCCGCCGAGCCATTCTAAAAGCGGTGGCGATTCCCGGATACCAAGTGCCTTTTGGCGGAAGGGAAATGCCCATGCCTTATGGTTGGGGAACCGGTGGTATTCAAATCACAGCCTCCATCATTGGGCAACAAGACACGCTCAAGGTCATTGACCAAGGGGCAGACGACACCACCAATGCGGTCTCTATTCGTCAATTTTTCGAAAAAGTGGCCGACGCAGACACCACAGAGGAAACCGAGCAGGCCAGTATCATTCAAACGCGTCATCGCATCCCAGAAACGCCGCTGAGCGACGGGCAAATTCTGGTATACCAAGTGCCGATTCCCGAACCCTTGCGCTTTCTTGAGCCAAGAGAAACGGAAACTCGAAAAATGCACGCTTTAAGTGAATACGGGATCATGCACGTGAAGTTGTATGAAGACATTGCACGTTATGGGCATATCTCGACCTCTTATGCTTACCCTGTGATGGTGAACCAGCGCTACATTATGGACCCCTCTCCCATACCGAAATTCGACAACCCAAAAATGGATCGAATGCCTGCCCTACAACTGTTTGGAGCGGGTCGAGAAAAGCGCATTTACGCCATCCCCCCATTCACCGATGTGAAAAGCCTCGATTTTGATGATCACCCATTCGAAGTTCAACGCTGGGAAGAGCCGTGCGCCATCTGCGGATCCACTCACACCTTTTTGGATGAAGTGGTCACCGACGATAAAGGTAGCCGGATGTTCGTCTGTTCAGATACGGATTACTGCACCAAACAGCTGGAGAAATTGTCATGTTAAACCTTGCGGAAAGAGTGTCGCCAACGCCAGCGCTCGACACCACTCAAAATGAGTCGCCTCTGTTGTCAGTATCAGAGTTGTCCAAACTGTATTCACCCGATAAAGGCTGCCAAGACATCAACCTAGAACTGTATCCGGGCGAAGTGCTGGGCATTGTCGGGGAATCTGGCTCAGGTAAAAGCACCTTACTGCGCGTACTGTCCGGTCGAGAGCGCCCAAACAGTGGCACGGTGGATTACAACAACGGGAATCAAACCATTGAACTGTACGAACAACCGGATAGAGAACGTCGCCGCTTGCTTCGAACTGAGTGGGGCGTGGTGCATCAACACCCAATGGATGGGCTAAGACCTCGCGTTTCTGCGGGTGGCAACATCGGAGAGCGATTGATGGCAATTGGCGACAGGCATTACGGTCAAATTCGCTCACAAGCCGAAAAGTGGCTGCAAGATGTCGAAATTCCACTCGATCGCATTGATGACTACCCCATTACCTTTTCCGGCGGAATGCAGCAACGCCTGCAAATCGCTCGCAACTTGGTGACACACCCAAAACTGGTGTTTATGGACGAACCGACCGGTGGGCTAGATGTATCAGTTCAAGCTCGTTTGCTCGATTTGATACGCAACCTCGTTACCAACCTAGGGTTATCGGTCATCATCGTCACTCACGATTTGGCGGTTGCTCGGCTACTGGCGGATCGCCTTATTGTGATGAAAGAAAGCCGCATCGTTGAAACAGGGATTACCGATCAAGTGCTTGACGACCCTCAACATCCGTACACCCAACTGTTGGTGTCTTCTGTATTGCAAGGATGATCTCATGTTAAGAATTGAAAACATCAGTAAGAGCTTCGTTCTCCATAATCAGCAAGGCATTACGCTCCCTGTCATGGATACCGTTAGCTTCGAAGTGAACCAAGGCGAATGCTTAGTGCTTCACGGTGAGTCTGGGTCTGGGAAGTCGACACTGCTGCGCACTCTATACGCCAATTATAGGGTTAATAGTGGCTCGATTATGGTCTATAGCGACAATCATTGGGTGGATATTGCGTCGGCTTCTCCACGAAAAATTTTGCAGGTGCGCCAGAACACCCTGGGCTGGGTCAGTCAGTTTTTACGCGTCATACCACGTATCTCTGCGCTTGAGGTTGTTATGCAGCCTTTGCTTGAGCGAGATATCCCCAAAGCCGTTGCTGAGGAAAAAGCCGCCACCATGTTGCAGCGTTTGAATGTTCCCGAAACGCTCTGGCACCTCGCCCCCGCTACGTTTTCAGGCGGAGAACAACAACGCGTGAATATTGCGCGTGGCTTTATTGTCGATGCCCCTATTTTACTGCTCGATGAGCCCACAGCGTCCTTGGATGAAAAAAATCGCGATGTGGTCATTAGTCTGATTCTCGAAGCCAAAGCGCGAGGCGCCACCATCGTCGGAATATTTCACGACGACTACGTTCGCCAGAAAGTAGCGGACAAATATTTTGATGTTAAGACGGCAACCACTCGCACCGTACCCACCCCAAACTCAACATTGCAATAGAAGGATGACGGCAATGAAAATCACCAACATTAATATGGTTCTGCCTGATTCTATTTTGTACGGAACCATTGAGATCGACAATCACACCATCGTGTCGATTTCTGAAGGCAAAGACAACGACCCTAATTGCATTGATGGGCAAGGCGATTGGCTCCTTCCCGGATTGATTGAGCTACATACCGACAATCTTGAAAAATACTTCACCCCTCGACCTAAAGTGAGTTGGCCGCCTTTTTCTGCCATGGCTGCGCACGATGCACAATTAATCGGGTCAGGCATCACCACGGTGCTGGATGCGGTGGCGGTGGGCGATGTACGTGATGGCGGTACGCGCCAAGACTACCTAGACAAGATGATCGACACGCTGGTTGAATCGGAGCGCCGTGGGGTCAATCGCTCACAGCATTTCCTGCATATTCGTTGTGAACTTCCCCATTCTTCCACGTACGGATTAGTCGAGCGCTACCTTGGTTTATCGCAAGTTAAAATGGTGTCCTTGATGGATCACTCTCCCGGTCAGCGCCAATTCGTCAACCTAGAAAAATACTACGAGTATTATCAAGGCAAATACGGACTGAATGATGCGGAAATGCAAGCCTACGAAAAAGAGCAGCGCACCTTGTCTCAGCAGTGGTCTGATCGCAATCGCAAAGCCATTTCACAGCTTTGCCATCAACGTGGTATCCCACTTGCCAGTCATGATGATGCGACTGTAGCCCATGTTGAAGAGTCTCATGATCTTGGCTTGGTACTGGCAGAATTCCCAACCACCATTGAAGCGGCAAAACGTTCACACGAGCTTGGTTTGCATGTATTAATGGGAGCACCCAACGTCGTTAGAGGCGGCTCACATTCTGGTAATGTCGCAGCCCATGAGCTGGCAAGTATGGGCGTGTTGGATGTGCTGTCTTCTGATTATTTCCCACTAAGCTTGTTAGACGCCGTTTTCAAATTGGCTGAAGATGAAAGTAATGCATTGGATTTACCCGGCGCGGTCAAATTGGCGACATCCAACCCAGCAGAAGCGCTTGGGCTTCACGACCGAGGAGAAATCAAAGAGGGCTTACTCGCTGATTTAATCTTGGTTAAGCAAGTCGAGGGGCAAGCTTACGTGAAACGAGCTTGGCGGCTCGGACAGTGTGTGTATTAAATTTCATAAGCACTTTTGGAGGCGAAAGGAAGATAATATGGCGAAACTCTTTTATGTGATGGGTGCATCTGGAAGCGGAAAAGACAGCGTGATGCAGGCGATCCGGCAAGACAGCCGCGTATCCGTTCAATTGGCGCATAGGTACATTACGAGACCCGCTAACAGTGGCAATGAAAACCATATCGCACTCAACCATGAAGAGTTTCACCAGCGCATCACCTCTGGGTTATTTTCTATGCACTGGGAAGCCAACGGATTGTGTTATGGCATCGGCAAAGAAATCGAGCTGTGGCTCAACCAAGGACAACATGTTCTTTTGAATGGATCGCGCGCTTACTTCCCTAAAGCGCGTGCGCTATTCAAAGAACAAATAACCCCAGTTTGGATTCAAGTGGATGTTGATTGCCTGCAATCGAGATTAATGGCAAGGGGAAGGGAAACACATGAACAGATAGTTGCTCGCATTGAGCGAGCCAAGCAATACCAAAGAAACAAACCATCCGATGCGCTGGTGATCGACAACAGTGGGAAACTTGAATCGAGTGTGGAGCAATTTATTCTGCAATTAAATCCGGAGGTACAAGAGTGCAACTGACGTTACTAGGGACAGGAAATGCAGGGCATGTTCCAACCTATGGTTGTGAGTGTTCTGCGTGTGAAAGAGCCATCGAGAACCCAGTATTCCGACGAGGTAAAACCTCAGCATACATAGAGCACAATGGGAAAAACCTGCTGTTGGATGCCAACCACCCCCAGCTTTTGGAGCGATTTCCTTCCGGCACGATTGATACCCTATTGCTGACTCACTTTCATATGGATCATGTTCACTCTCTGTTTGACCTGCGCTGGGGGAAAGGCAAATCGATACCTGTTTTTACTCCCCCCGACAAAGCTGGCTGCGACGACCTTTACAAACACCCAGGTCTGTTGGATTTCCAACCATTAAGCGCATTTACTTCTTTTGACTGGGAAGGCATCACTATTACGCCTGTGCCTCTTACGCATTCTAAACCGTGCTTCGGATACCTTTTTGAATGGAAAAACAAACGGCTGGCGTACCTGACTGATACGGTTGGTCTGCCTAAAAGCACTCGCGAATTTCTTGAAAATAAACCCATCGATTTGATGCTGATAGATTGCAACCATCCACCCATGCCAGATTCCCCACCACGCAATCACAATGACATCTTGCTGGTTCAATCAATCCAACAGCAACTGTCTATCAAAAGGTTAGGCTTAATACACATAAGCCACGATCTAGACGCTTGGGCAATGCAAAATCCCGATGCGTTCTCGCCCTCTTTTTTCCTCGCTAAAGACCATCAAACATTCAAACTGTGAGCTATGCAATATATGCATACCTATAATGCTAAAGTGTCATTTTTTTCATACGTCATATCGTTCTACACTAGTGTCGTTGACTAAAGCACACGAGTGATGTGCTTGCAGCCCTCTTATTGTGGAGAAGACTATGTTCCAAGCTCTCGTTCTAAATCAAGAAGATAAAAAAACCATCGCATCCATTGAATCACTAAACGATTCACACTTGCCTGAGGGTGATGTGGTTATCGATGTGGATTACACTTCTCTGAATTACAAAGACGGACTCGCCATTACCGGCAAAGGGAAAATCATCCGTCAGTTTCCAATGGTGCCAGGGATCGATTTAGCGGGAACCGTGGTAACGTCTTCCGACGAGCGCTACCAAACTGGTGACAAAGTGGTACTAACCGGTTGGGGCGTAGGGGAAAACCACTGGGGTGGTATGGCTCAACGCGCTAGCCTCAAAGCAGATTGGTTAGTTCCATTACCTTCTGGGCTTGGCAGCAAGCAAGCGATGATGGTAGGTACAGCGGGCTTAACAGCCATGCTGTGTGTACAAGCCATTATAGACGGCGATGTAAAACCAGAAGATGGCGAAATCCTAGTAACAGGGGCGAGTGGCGGCGTTGGCTCTGTTGCTGTCACGCTATTGAACACTCTTGGCTATAAAGTAGTAGCCGTAAGCGGTCGAGTAGAAAAGAACGGTCCTTTACTTGAAAAATTAGGGGCGAGCCGAGTCATTGATCGCAGTGAGTTTGAAGAACCCGCACGCGCTCTCGAAAAACAAATCTGGGCAGGTGCCATTGACACTGTTGGTAGCAAAGTATTAGCCAAAGTGTTGGCGCAAATGGATTACAACAGCACCGTTGCTGCATGTGGTTTGGCGGGTGGATTCGACTTACCGACGACGGTAATGCCGTTTATTCTGCGAAACGTCCGTTTGCAAGGGGTCGATTCTGTTTACTGCCCCTACGAGAAGCGCACAGCTGCATGGGAAAAGCTCACTGAACTGCTTCCAGCCAGTTACTTTGAACAAGCCTGCACAGAGATTCCTTTAATTGATGCGCCGAAATACGCGGAAGACATAACGAATGGTCAAGTGACGGGTCGCGTGGTCATTAAGCCTTAACACTTTCTCCCGTTAGCAAACAATGCCGAAAACTTATTGGAAAATAATAAATCATGGGTCAGACACTGTCTGACCCACAAAAATAACTTAAACCAAGCCCCTTTCTAGTCAGGGTTTTCTTAATTATCTAAGCCTAGGTCTTCTACTCGCTTTGCAATTAACCGACTGCACTCCTCTTTAACCACCGTTCTCAGCCATTCCTGAGCTGGAGAATGATCGCTTCTAGAATGCCAAATCATTGAGTACTCAAACGGTGTAAATTCAAAAGGAAGCGGTTTAACCAATAAGTCGTAACGATCTGCGACCAAATAGGCTAAATCTGCAGGGACGGTGATGATCAGCGGCAAGGTGTCCACAATCGCTAAAGCCGCTTCTAGATGATAGGCACGAAGAACCATATTTCGAGCCGGCTGGTTACTCAGTGCCTGATCGAGCAGCGCTTTTACACCATCGCTTATCGCTATCATAGCGTGTGGGTATTCAAGGTAATCGTGCAGTCGCATGTCGCTATTGGCAATCGGGTGTTGCTTCGAAATCAGGCAAGATACGCCAACACGCCCTAGCCGATCACTGTTCAATGGCTCTACCGAACCCGTAGGACGGCAAATTGCCAAATCTGCACCTTGATGCGTCAACTGCTGTGGAAGCTGATCGTCAATCAATGGAATGAATTCAAATTTTACTTGGGGGGCTTCTTGGTATATCCGAGGCAATGCAAACGGAAAAATGGTCTGCATGGCGTAATCTGTCGTCGCTATCGTGAACGTTTGATCGCAAGTTGTTGGGTCAAATCGTTCTGGCGTTAATAACGAACGTAACGATTCAAGTGGCTCACCCAGTGCTTGATTCAGTTCAATCGCTTTTTCTGTCGGTATTAAATGCTGACCTTGTCGGACGAATAATGGATCGCCGACCAACTGGCGCAATCGCCCAAGTACACGACTCATTGCGGATTGGCTTAGGTTCAACCGAGTAGCAGCTCGGCTCACACTGCCTTCTTCTATAATGATTCGCAACGCCACCAGCAAATTTAAATCACGACGATAGATCTCTTCTAATTCCAAAGCACAGACTCGTTTGTGGAAAACGTCATAATAACAAAAATAAGGCGAGAGACATTCGGTAGAGATCAAAGTAGAAGTGACGTAGAAACCGATAGATTTGTAAATAAAAAGTAAAAAAAATCCCGCCTTTCAGCGGGGAAGCCCAAGAAAAATGGGATAGTGTCGGAATGTGTAGTAGTGTCGTGTTAATTCTGTTTTTCGCTGTGTTTCTGCCAGCGATGCATTTCTACCCAAATACCAAAAATTGTTGAAAATAAGCCAATTAGTGGTAAAAGAGAGACTTCAGATGAGCTTCTAAGTATCAGCGCGCAAAATGTAATAAAGCACAATACGCTGTAAATCGTAAGTCGGTCTAACTGAGTTAGCATCAACCCCCCTAGCTCAAATGTTATTTAATTGTTAAAAATTAAGTTACATGGATTTTTTGTGTTTGCCAAGACTTTATTGAATATTTTTTCGACATCAGTATGATTTGCCCTCCAAAACCAAATTGAACGCACAACTATGACTTTTGATCCGACTCTTGCGACCAAAATTCTGGAGGCTGAAGGTCTTCGCTGCCCAGAACCGGTCATGATGGTAAGAAAAACCATTCGAAACATGGAAAATGGAGATGTATTGCTTGTGAAGGCAGATGACCCTTCAACAACGCGCGACATTCCGAGCTTTTGTCGTTTTATGGATCACCAGTTGATAGGAAGCCAGATTGATTCCCTGCCTTACCAATATCTAATCAAAAAAGGAATGGACTAAGTCACTCTGCCGCCGCTCCAATCAAACTTAAAGCAGCAAAAAGCGAAAGCGTTAAAGATTTGCATACAAAAAAGGGCGAACCTAAGTTTGCCCTTCATTTAACATTTCATTCTTCTGTTTTGGAGCGAAGTTGATGCTGGATGTGTTCTATCTGATGATGTAACTCTCGCAGTTCTTTTCTCATGGGAATCAAATGTTGCACCCGAATCCAAGATTCAACAGCCAACCCAGTCATGATAATTGCACCTACCACCATTGGCAGCCACATCTCGGTTAATACCATCCCCAGTAGTGTCAATCCTAATCCAAAAGTAAACAGATAACTTTGACTTTGCGGCGTCATGCCCATATAGCGCGTTAACATGGTTTTACCCTCTTGCTCCACACTCTTCATAGGCAAAATACCATTTAGCAAAATCGAAATATGTGTCTGTTTTCACAAATACGATGGATTACTCGGTGCCAAAAATAAGCGCACCTATCGCCAGTAAAACAAAGAGTACGCATGTGGCTTTTCTTATCAAAGCCAAAGGTAATTTGTCTCCACTGAATTTGCCAATCATAACAACTGGCACATTGGCGAGCATCATGCCAACGGTCGTACCGATAATCACCATAAGGAGGTGTTCTGAAAATTGCGCCCCAAGAATAGATGTCGCTACCTGAGTTTTATCGCCTATTTCCGCGATGAAAAACGCAATAAAGCTGGCAACGAAAGGACCTCGGAATGAAGTATCCCCCTCATTTTCATCCATTTTGTCTGGGATCAGTACCCATATAGCCATCGCTAGAAAGCTGAATACAACAACCCAGCGCAAAACGTCTTGAAATGATCCGCCACAACAACACCAAGCCATGCTGCAAGTGCATGGTTCAATAACGTCGCCAAAAAGATAGCAAGTACGATAGGCACCGGCTTTCGATACCGGCTGGCAAGTATAAGGGAGAGTAATTGGGTTTTGTCCCCAATTTCTGCCAGCGTAACACTGGCAATAGATATAGCTAGAACGCTCACGACATGCTCTATGGGGTAGGGCATCTGAATAAAACCAAAGACAAGATCCACGCCCCACCCCTGGTTTGTGTCACTTGTCTATGGTCTCGCTAAACCCAACCTAATATGATGATTTTTTAGGTGGTTGAGTCTCATACGCCATGATGTTTTCATCAATTATGTTGACGTACAATCCCGTCCTGCTTCCAAGAAGGACGGGGAAGCTACTCCCCAAAGACAATCTGATTGTAGAATTTGCTTCTTATAATGGCAAGTTACACATTTCATAGATCGCTCTGTTTGCTCATAAAATGTCAATTTTGCGAGAGTTCTGACGAGTTTGGTATGAAATGTCCATTTTGAGCAGGGTTTAAGCGATATTTCCTCTACTCGGCAAGCAAAGAACTGGGTATACTCAATGGTTATTTTCAATAAATCATTCATAAGAATCGCGCGAACCTGACTATGCAAAATTACGATATCAAAACCTTCCAGGGAATGATCCTCGCGCTGCAGGATTATTGGGCTCAAAACGGCTGTACCATTGTACAACCTTTGGATATGGAAGTAGGTGCCGGCACCTCTCACCCAATGACATGTCTACGTGCAATTGGCCCTGAGCCAATGTCTACGGCATACGTTCAACCTTCACGTCGTCCGACCGATGGTCGCTACGGTGAAAACCCGAACCGTCTGCAGCACTACTATCAATTCCAAGTAGCGCTAAAACCTTCTCCAGATAACATTCAGGAGTTGTACCTAGGCTCACTTGAAGTGCTTGGTGTCGATCCACTGGTTCATGATATTCGCTTCGTCGAAGACAACTGGGAAAACCCAACGCTAGGCGCATGGGGTTTGGGTTGGGAAGTTTGGCTAAACGGCATGGAAGTCACTCAGTTTACTTACTTCCAACAAGTTGGCGGCCTAGAATGTAAACCAGTAACTGGTGAGATCACTTACGGTATCGAGCGTCTAGCCATGTATATCCAAGAAGTAGACTCCGTTTACGACCTTGTATGGAACGTCGCACCAGATGGTTCTAACGTGACTTACGGTGACATCTTCCACCAAAACGAAGTTGAGCAATCAACTTACAACTTCGAGCACGCAGACGTAGATTTCCTATTCGGTTTCTTCGATCAGTGTGAAAAAGAGTGTAAAGAGCTACTGGAGCTTGAGAAGCCACTTCCGCTTCCAGCATACGAGCGCATTCTAAAAGCTGGTCACGCATTCAACATCCTTGATGCGCGCAAAGCTATCTCTGTGACAGAGCGTCAACGTTACATCCTTCGTATCCGCAACCTGACTAAGTCTGTTGCGCAGGCATACTACGCGTCACGTGAAGCACTTGGCTTCCCTATGTGTAAGAAGGAAGGTAAATAATCATGGCTAAAGAATTTTTAATTGAACTGGGTACGGAAGAGCTCCCACCAACGCAACTTCGTACTCTAGCAGAAGCATTCGCAGCAAACTTCGAAGCAGAGCTTAAAGGTGCAAACCTAGCGCACGAAGGCGTGAAATGGTACGCAGCACCTCGCCGTCTTGCACTTAAAGTTGCAGCCCTGGCTGAAGGTCAAGAAGACAAAATCGTTGAAAAACGCGGTCCTGCTATTGCTGTTGCATTCGATGCTGAAGGCAACGCAACCAAAGCTGCACAAGGTTGGGCTCGTGGTAACGGCATCACAGTTGAACAAGCTGATCGCCTTAAAACAGATAAAGGTGAATGGCTGCTGTTCAAACAAGAAGTAAAAGGCCAAGCGACATCTGAAATCGTTGTTGAGTTGGCTGATAAAGCACTAGCTAACCTGCCTATTGCAAAACCAATGCGCTGGGGCAACAAAACGACTCAGTTCATTCGTCCAGTTAAAACGCTAACGATGCTGATGGGCTCAGACCTAATTGAAGGTGAGATCCTAGGCGTAGCATCAGACCGCACTATCCGTGGTCACCGCTTCATGGGTGAGCAAGAGTTCACTATCGATTCTGCAGAGCAATACCCAGAGATTCTAGAAGAGCGCGGTAAAGTCATGGCAGATTACGAAGCGCGTAAAGCCATCATTTTAGCTGATGCGAAAAAAGCGGCAGCTGCCGTGGGTGGTGTTGCTGATCTAGAAAATGATCTTGTTGAAGAAGTGACTTCTCTGGTCGAGTGGCCAGTTGTTCTTACTGCGAAGTTTGAAGAAGAGTTCCTAAAAGTACCTTCAGAAGCGCTGGTTTACACCATGAAAGGTGACCAGAAGTACTTCCCAGTTTATGACACTGATAAGAAGCTGCTGCCTAACTTTATCTTTGTATCGAACATCGAGTCTAAAGAGCCTCGCTATGTTATCGAAGGTAACGAAAAGGTTGTACGTCCACGTCTTGCCGATGCTGAATTCTTCTTCAACACAGACCGCAAGCGTCCGCTTATCGACCGTCTTCCAGAACTAGACCAAGCTATCTTCCAGAAGCAGCTTGGGACTATCAAAGACAAAACAGACCGCATCACAGAACTTGCTGGCTACATTGCTGAGCAAATCGATGCTGATGTTGAGAAGTCTAAGCGTGCTGGTCTACTGGCTAAGTGTGACCTTATGACATCGATGGTATTCGAATTTACGGATACGCAAGGTGTAATGGGCATGCACTACGCCACGCACGATGGCGAAGATGAGCAAGTCGCACTTGCACTTTACGAGCAGTACATGCCTCGTTTCGCTGGCGACGATCTACCAAGTACTGGTATTTCATCTGCAGTTGCAATGGCAGACAAGCTAGACACTATCGTAGGTATATTCGGTATTGGCCAAGCACCAAAAGGCAGCGACCCATTCGCACTTCGTCGCGCATCACTGGGTGTACTACGTATTATCGTTGAAAACGGCTACAACCTAGACCTAACCGATCTTATCGGTAAAGCGAAAGCGCTATTAGGCGATAAGCTAACCAACGACAACGTAGAAGCCGACGTTATCGATTTCATGCTGGGTCGTTTCCGCGCATGGTACCAAGACGCTGGTTTCAGCATTGATATCATTCAAGCGGTATTAGCACGTCGCCCGACTAAGCCAGCCGACTTTGACCAACGAGTTAAAGCGGTTTCTCACTTCCGTGAACTGGAAGCAGCAGAAGCACTAGCCGCAGCGAACAAACGTGTAGGTAATATCTTAGCGAAGTTCGATGGGGAGCTTGCTTCGGATATCGATCTAGCACTGCTTCAGGAAGATGCAGAGAAATCACTGGCTGAAAACGTGGAAGTCATGACAGAAGCGTTAGAACCAGCATTCGCGACGGGCAACTACCAAGAAGCCCTCAGCAAGCTTGCTGATCTGCGTGAGCCAGTGGATGCGTTCTTCGACAACGTAATGGTAATGGCAGATAACGAAGCTCTGAAGAAGAACCGTCTTACGCTGCTGAACAACCTACGCAACCTATTCCTACAGATTGCGGATATTTCTCTTCTGCAGAAATAACTCAGGTTTAAATGTCAAAAAGGAAGCCTTATATAGCTAATGCCGATCAGTTAA
>NZ_BFAQ01000025.1 GCF_002933855.1 Vibrio penaeicida | reverse complement strand
TTATAATGTTCCGTTATTAATGTTTATTTTGTGATTTTTATTCGAGTTATTTTTTGTTGAAAAAATACTGTCTCAATAAAGAGAATGGTTTATTTTTTAAATATTTAAAAGAATAATAATTCAACAGGGATGAAGGTTTTTAATGAACATAGCGGTATTTTTGATAGCAAATTATCGATTTTCGTTAATTTGTTGAATATTTATTTAAGGAAAAAAGACCCTTTAGGTTAAATATTATTCCGTGTTCAGTACTGTTATTATTTGGAGTGTGATACTGTATTTTCTTGCATCCGAGAATATTATTTTTGATCGTGATTCAGAATATTAGAGAGCGCTATAAATACGCATTTCATGTCGATATGAGATGCCAAACTGTTAAAGCCATTATTCTCTCAAATAGAATGCTATATTGCGGGGGCGCGGTACACGTTGTCGAGGTCGGGTAGCAGTTGAAAGCAGTTGGTGGCTGAGTATTTGAAATGCGAGATACAGTATTGCGATAGGCTGTTCTCGTGTATTCGGCGGTGTAGCTTTGAGGAGCATCGCTAGAATGTTAGAAAATCCTCCTCTTCTAACGTCTATTAACGGCTTATATCTTCACCATTTTCATGAATTTTTCTGATTAACTTGGCAGGTGTTCCACCATACAGTGAATCTGGCGGTACATCGCTATTCACGACTGAGTTGGCTGCGATTACAGATCGCGCACCTATTGTCACACCTTGGTTGATCACAACATTACCGCCAATCCACACGTCGTCCTCTATGTTTATAGGAGCACAGGAGGTTTCCCAGTTACGACGCGCAAGGTAATTCAGGTCATGGCTAGCACAGTAAAGCTGCGTATTCGGACCAATCAATACATTATTACCAATCGTAATTTTAGCCCCATCCAGCATAGTCACATTCATATTAATGAAGGTCTTTTCGCCAATCGAGATTGTTTTACCGAATTCACAATAGAAAGGAGAGCGGATTAAACTCGAATCAGGGATACCGCCCATCAGTTGTTGAAACAACTCACTGCGCTGAACACCATCCGTATTCTGGTTAATGGCTTGCACCAAGTCAGACGCATTCTGGCGGATACGTTCGATACTGTCTGAGCCACCGTCAAAGTCTTTACCTGCGAGCATCTTTTCAAATTCAGTCATCTTGCCCTCTACTTGTTACCTATCGGTTTACAAGGTAATAGTGTATCACTAGCAATGCTATCTATTCATCGGGTTGTTTGAGGCAGTTAACTTCGCGCAGTTCCTCGGCAAGAGGCAACTTTCACGCGTCTGAATTCCATTTTTAAACTATCCACATATTTCTAAATATTCGACCGATAGTTTATTCAATTATTACGATAAATATTTTTAACATTTTAATATCAAAATATATCGATGTGTTATTTTTTAATTTAAGTTTTATTAAGGATTATTTAGTTTCAATTTATTATCAATAAATATTGAGTGAGATACCTTATGAAAATACTTTATTTTATGAGTGTGAGCACATAATGAATAACGAATGAGATATAGAATGCAAAAAGCCATGTAAGATTGTGGTTCGTGTTTTAAATAATAAAAATTAATTATAACAGTATGTTAAGTGGTGTTGGTGTGCTGCTTGATATTACTTTTCTTATCTAAAATTTGCCCCCTAGTTATAAGCAATGAACGGGTAATAATACACTGGGATCGAAAGGTTTTATTTGACTTTATGGACAATTAAATATGAAGACAAGATTTTACGAAATAGATTTGCTCAGGTTTTTGTCAGCCATTTTTGTTGTGATTTTTCACTATACCTATTCTGCGCATATGGCGGGTCATGCCCCTGTTATTGATCTAGAAAATACTCGAATTTGGAGCCGTTACGCCTATATGGGCATCAATTTCTTTTTTGTGATTAGTGGCTTTGTTATTTTTATGAGCGTAGAAGGGGGCAGTGCTCGAAAGTTTGTGGCATCCCGTTTTTCTCGCCTTTTTCCTGCTTACTGGGTCGCATTAGTTCTGACCAGTATTGTTACTGTGTATTTTGGTGCTCCCAAATTCACGGTCGACGGTGCACAGTTCCTAGCGAACTTAACCATGGTGAATCACTGGTTCGGGCATATGCCTGTCGATGGGGCATATTGGACTCTGTTTCTTGAAGTGAAATTTTACTTACTCGTCTTTGGTATGCTGCTTTTTAGAATGATGAAGTATTTCCTGCATGTGATTGCCTTAGTGCTCATTGTATCAACCGCCACACTATTCCACCCTTGGGCTAAAGAAATGAACATGTGGGTGTCTATTTTTCCGCACTGGAGCGGGTATTTTGCCGCCGGAGGGGTGTTCTACTATATTCGCCGTGATGGCGCGTCCACCTTTAAATTGCTACTTCTGGCACTGTCGCTTGTTTACATGGTTAAGCAATCGACATTGTTTGGTGAGTTAATGTCTGGCTGGTTCTCTATCACATTCAACACCACGGTCATTGCCATTCTTAACATCGCCTTCTTTATGTTGTTCTGTGTTACCGCCTTCTGTAAAGAAAACATGCTCAGACAAAAGTGGCTGTACTACCTAGGCGTGCTGACTTACCCGATTTACCTAGTACACCAAAACATCGGCTACATCATCTTCAATCATTTTGGGGATTCCGTTGATCCTGTTGTTTTAGTCACTTCGACCATTGCGCTCATGTTGGTGGCAGCTTATATCATTCATACACAAGTAGAGCGCAGACTGGCTCCGGTATTTAAAACGGCAATGCTAAGGCTTTTGCGTATACCTGATGAAGGGAAAAGCCGGAAAGCGGTTGAGACAGTGTAGGAAGTTTTTAACCTTCTACTGATTATCAGTATGGTTTTGTTTGTAAATTAACACTTAATAGTAACCCACCTAATTAGTGGTCTATTGTCTGCGATTTTTGTCGTTATGGCTAAATAGGTTAATAAGATACTGTATATGTGTTGATCAAAGATGAGATAGTAGAGTTTTGGGGTGATTAGTACGTTTTATCTACAGCTCGCTTTTGCCCTATTATCATGTAGAGCAAAAGCCCATGTTAATATAGATTATTAATGGTTAATTATCTTTTTAATTTTATTTACGTACACCCATGATGTAGTCTAAGGTCAAAAGTTTTGATTGTTAGAAGCTACTTTCTATTTTCTAAAATTGCTTTCAGTACAGATTCTAGAGCGTCTTTAGCTTGTGTAATAAACTTCATTTGTCTTGCATGATGTATAATTCGAGGATCCAAATCACCGTTACTTGCTTGCTCAAGGATTCTACGAGTTGCATGTTCAAATGCGACTTTAAACTTCTCTGAATACTTAGAATACTTTTTATCGAAGATATCCTGATATAACAGTGCTTGTCTAAACTTTCGCCCATCATTAGGTAATGAGGATAGCAATTTATGAGCATCATCGAAGTATTTATAAGATTGAAGAGAATCATTCACGTTTAATGCTTGGTTCAGGTATAGCCTTGCTTGCTGAGTATCTATATTGTCTGTGTAATAATTCTTGTTCTTGTTACGAGCTTGTTCGTAAGCTGTTGTAAGATAATCCTGCGCTTTCTTGTAGTCATTATATGCTAATCGGCACATTGCGTATTGTACCCAGTAATGCGGACTTTTCATTAACCAGCTACAGTCTATTTTTATACGCTCATAATATCGATTAAGAACGCTTTTCTTCTGAGGTAAGATCATTTCGACGAACCTAAATCTCAAGATTGAGGTCATTATCTTGTCAAATCCGTTCCCTTGATTTTTCTTCGAATCAAGCCTTTTTGCCACTGCTAGTAATTCATCCATGATATATGTTTCACCGAATGTATTGTTTAGTAAAGACAAGGCTAACAAGCTAGATTTAGAGCGTACAACGTTGTTTTCAATCCTAAATAACGTCTTAAATTCCTCAGACCTCCTAAGCCCAGTGTTATAAATCTCATTATTATCGATAAGTTCAGATATAAGGCTTGCAGTAGGAGTCGCATTAACTACTTCACATAAACAAATAGCAAAAACTGTCTTTTTATATGCTTCTACTTGATACAAAGCATCGGTTTGTTTTTTGATTTTTTGTTTGATATTTGGGCTATCTAACAATCCAAGCAATAGCGAGGATAGTTGAGAGTTGTATTTGGACTTAACTGTCTGAATTTTCTTTTCATTACTAAGAGAAGAAAACGAATTCCAAGCACCTAGATTATCGACCACTTCTATTAGTCTTTCTATCTCATCGCTAGTAAGAATATCAATATTAATTTCGAGGAATTCAACATTTATACCTTGAACTTCACTTAGATAAGACACATTACGCTCACTCAAAACCAACTGGATATTCTGAGGGTCTGCTTGCTTTACATATTCTAAAAGAGGTAAGTAATTAGAAAAATCATCTACGATTAAGATACATTTCTCGTTTGTTGACTCAATATATTCTATATCTTGGATATAGTCACTATCGTTATCTTCTATGTAATAAACAATATGCCCGTTAATAGTTAATTCAAATGCCAAAGATTCCAAAAAGATAGACTTGCCATTACCAAGATCACCTTGGATTATAAGATTATGACCTAAGTTTATATGTGAGATGCAATCTGTGATATGGGTTCTTTTGGCAGCGAAAGGAACATTGTTGTTTTCGATTAGCGAGCTCTGGAGAAGCTCCTTATTGTAAGATCCAAATAGCAGGAATTTTTCACTATCTGAGTCACGAATGTCTACCGTGTCGTTAAAAATCTCATACTTGATCAGCGATTTAGGATTAAATTCTTCTGTCCTTTCAATGAGTTCTAGGTTTTCTACAAGTTTGCCAAAGTTTTTTACACCTATAGGTAGAATATGACCAAATCGCTTAATCATAAACGTATCTTGGAAGGTCGCTCCATCCCTCACTACGAAGTAAGTTTTCTCTGCAAACTCTGGATTTTCAAACAGTATCTTCTTTACATCGATGTCATACATTGAATAACCTAAAAATACGATAGCGCTCGACCTCTCGAGGTCTCTCTTAAAGTGAAAATACCATTTAGAGTTAACGAAGCTATCAGCAGAGAGGTAAGATGCATCTGACAACTTAATTTTAGACTGAAGATCTTCAGAAATACTGCCTTCTACTTTCCCGTTGAGGTGGAGGCAAACATTAGACTTTTTTATGTAATCTGCTGGATTTGAGGAAATATTTATTGACTCGATACGCTTCGAAACATTTAAGCTTGCCAACTCAATCGAATTATCGTAGTTAGTTGTATAAAAACGTTTCCAAGGCAGTTTACAAATGTTTTCATGGAATGACGAAACACTTCGAAGGGTGTAATTATCCTTTAATAGCTCCAAAATAGTATCATGATCATTAAACTCAAGTGCGACTTCAGACGCAAACATCAGTTCTTCGGATATTTCATCTAGTTTAGCCAAATTACTTAGCTCTCTCGCAAGTTTTTTCGCAAGAGGAGGTGTTTCACCCAGAACATTGGTAGTGTCTGTCGAAAACCCAGCTCCAGTAAAAACAATTGCATTACCTGAAGCAATTCTTCTCTTCAATAAATGTAAATCGATTGGGGCATAGCTCAACTTAGTTCTGTCCAAATTATCTAACATGTTCGACTATTCCAAAGGAAGTTTAAAAGAGACGATATATTATAATTAAAGTAATCTTATTAATACAACATGTTGCATATTTTGCATGATTTTATGATTTGAATCATGATTTTAGGTTGCGAGCTAAATTCAGGGTTTAGTATCAGCCCGTACATGGGGCAGTAACTCTGCATTCGTCTTTGTCTCAAGTTTGTCAGCAGTTTTTAATGGATTTACGCTAGCGAAATTTCTTAGGTACTTATAAGCTTTCTATAAGGGCGTAACTATTTTTATACTAAACTCACTCCACCCTTAGATTGTTATTATATTTTAAAAGTAAAATTTAGAATTTTATTTAATCTACAGATTTCACGTTAATAAAAGTAAAGCAGTTCATAGTTATTTTAATATTTCTTAAATATATTCTCTCTCAAAAGTGAGGGGATTTTTATGCCTGTAAGTAGATTGGGTGTAGCAGTACTGAATTTATATGGCATGTAACTCAGGTAAATTAACAATGAATACATTTTTCTTACAAAATAAACCTATTGACTGCTAAGTTAGCAAAAACATGTTAGAAACCTCATACAACTTCCCGCCATTCAAAAAATCCCCACCCTCCTACTCTTAACGTAAAACCACCCGCTAATCACGACAAACCAAAATGCGAAGTAGTAGCAGAATGAAGAGAGGGACGCTAAGAAATCGAGGTGTTGTTCAATCTCTTGCTCCGTGTAGCTTTGGGATATGAGTTTGTAATAGTAGGCGTAAAGAATGCCTATCGACCCGTATCCTAGGTTGAACATCAATCCCTTAAAACTCAGAACCGTGGCTCGGTTGTGCGATTCGGTCTTTTTATTAAGGTGGTAGCTAATGAAAATGTTCATCGTCATATTGATGAAAATCAGCACCAGAACGGGGATGACTCCGTAAATCGACCACCCGAGGCTGATCAAATAATAAGTAACGGTGGTTGCGATACCCATCACCAATAGAAAGGTTCTCGGCGCTATGCTTTCTGCTAATCGTCGGCTTTGCCCCGCCAGCAGAATTTGCAGCAAACTTATCCCTGCGCCGATAAATCCGAAATAGATAATCGGGATATCGATGGCGCGATAGTATTGGCTGTTCATGGTTAAAAACATGCGTGAGATATGCTCGAACAAGCTGTAATAGAGCAATATAAACAGCACGTAGGGGGTGGCAATAACCCACTTACCGGTATCGATTGTCAGTTTAAGGCTTGCGACCGTCGTTGCCCATTTACTGCTGTGAGATGGTAATACGTTGTTGTCTTCTTCCATGTTTATCGCGGCATAAATGGCGATGATCGCGACAAATAAAGTGGCAAATACGGGAATACGCATGATGTCTTGGGTATTTTCTGGCGCGGCGAATCCAAGAAATTGGTAAACGGTCGCCATAAAATTCACATCGTACATGGCGGCGCCCAGCAAGGTAACAAAAATACCCACACCAGATGAGATACGAAGCTGGGTTTGTAACACCTGCGGCCATACTTCTTCCTTGCCTTGCGCTTTTAAGGTGTCGTAAGCCAGTGCTTCATCCGCACCACTCGCCAAAGACATGGCTAAACCACTCAATACCCGGTTGATCATAAACACAACAAAGACCAACGTAGGGTTGCCCGTGGGTACAAGGGCGATCATAGCAATTTCAACGAACATCACCACAGAAGACAAGACGACGAGCTTTTTGCGCCCTAAAGTATCGGCAAAAGCGCCCGATGGGACCTCAGAAATTACAATGGTCGCTGCCCATATCACGTTCAGTATTGCGAATTGAGAGAGCGTTAAGCCGTAATCTAAATAGAGTAGGGTGAATACAGGGTAGTAAAAGCGTGCAAAGTAGCTGATTCGAAACACTAAGAAGTAGCGTACGTTACGGATATCTAAGATTTCTTTGAGCGTCATGACGTTCTCTGCACGTTGAGCAACATTACATTAGGTATACACCCAAGTAAGCTCTAGATGCTAGGTGGCACTATTGAAATGATGGGGTGGTTACAAAAATCTTTCCATTTCTTATTCAACACATCTTTTTCACCATGAGATGCAAAAGCATGTTTGTGGTGCTATTTCTTGTAGTTTCAAAGAAAAAAGCCTCATAAGAGGCTTTTGATTGGGCGCTAACCCAAGACAGGGAATAAAAAGATCCCTTGCAAAGAATTGGATAGAGGGAGAGAACTCAATGCAAGGGAGGGGAAACTTATAACTTATCAGCGCTTACGGTTTTGATTTCAGGCCAGTTTCCGTTCGCGGTTTTAACAAACCCCGTCACATCTTCTAACCAGCGCTGTTGAACTGATTTATCTAGGTTTAGGTAAAGCTTGCCTTCATCTACTTTCCACGCCAGTGGGTCGGTATCAAACTTCTTACCCATCGCAACACCAAATGCACAGTAACCACCGTATTGTGGTGCGTATGCCGCTGGATCTGCTCGGAACGTATCGCGGTTTTCAGCTGAAGCAAAATGGTAAATCGCATTTTTGTAAGTCGCTGAAAATTCGGGGTTACCGACAGTCGGCTCACTTGCCGTAAAGTACGCTACTGGGTCGTAACCCTTAATTGCTAGGTCATTGGCATCAGCGCTTACGTCGATGTCGGCAGCCATCACAGAGAAAGGAAGCATTGCAATACCGCCTAAACTAATAAGACGCTTAAGAGATTTATTTGAAACAGACATAGGAAAACTCCTTTTTATTATCTTCTTAATGTCAGGTTTCCGTAATTTCTGCGGCTTGCCCTGACCGTGTGTGAAGTAATTTAAGGCAGATGTCCGGTCTATTTGGGTACAGAAATGCGTAAAAGTGTGCCAATAGTCCGAGGTTTTCATGGATGCTTTATCTAAACTGATACAACAACTCTCAATGCGGTCTGAAGTTTTCTACACCGGGCAGCTCTGCGGTACCTCGTCATTTGGGGATGATGAAAAGAATCAAGGTCACCTTCACATTGTGCGTGAGGGCAAGTTGATACTGCGAGATCACAAAGGGAAGGAAATGAAGGTCGATGAGCCTTCTATTGTGTATTTTCCGCAAACGGTACCTCATGTTATTGAAGGGCTATCGGATGGGGCTCAGTTGGTGTGCTCTACAATTGAATACAGTGAAGGGAAGTGGGAGCTGCTTTTTTCCGCACTTCCAGACAAAATTGTGATTCCGTTCAGAACATTGCCTGCGTTGTCGCCGATAATGGAAGGATTGTTTCTGGAAGCGGAAAGTGCAGAACTCGGGCAGCAGGTGATTCTCGACAAGTTGAGTGATGTCATGATGATCATGCTTTTTCGCCACATAGTTGATAGCAATTTAGTAAAACAAGGTGTGTTGGCTGGGCTGTCGCACCCTAGATTATCGGAAGTATTGAATATGATTCACCAACTTCCTTATAAAGCTTTCACCATGGAAGACATGGCGCAGAAAGGGGCGATGTCGAGAACGGTATTCATCGATACCTTTAAAAAAGTGGTAGGAATGACCCCCGGCAATTATGTCGCACATTGGCGTATTGGGGCTGCGCAATCGCTCATTTTACAAGGAAAGCCGATGCATTGGGTGCTGGATCACGTGGGGTACGAGAGTTACTCCGGATTCAGTAAGGTGTTTCGGAAAATTACAGGCGTGTCTCCACGCCAATGGATGGCATTAAAAAAAGAGGCTGACGAAAGAGAGTTATGAACGGAATTGTCGTGTTAGGGAGCATCAACGCTGATCACGTGTTACAAGTTCCTGCGTTTCCGCGGCCCGGTGAAACCTTGAAAGGTCGAAATTATCGGGTAATTGCTGGTGGAAAAGGGGCGAATCAAGCGGTGGCGTCTACACGGCTGGGTGCAGAGACTCACTTTATTGGGTGTGTTGGGGACGACCCCTTTGGGTTAGGCATTCGAAAGCAGTATCAGTCGGATGGTATTGATGTCTCTGGAATTAAGGTAGAGCCCGATTGCGCGACGGGTATGGCGATGGTTCAAGTGGCAGAAAGTGGGGAAAACAGCATTTGCATTTCAGCCGAGGCAAATGATCGTCTCACGGCGAAAGTGGTGTCGGGTTTTGCGGATATTATAGAACAGGGCGACTATCTGCTGGTTCAGCTGGAAACCCCCATTTCAGGGGTTGAGAAGGCGATTGATATTGCGTACAACGCTAACAAAAAAGTTGTACTCAACCCTGCGCCAGCCAGTGTGCTTCCAGATAGCCTACTTTCGAAAGTTGACATACTCACCCCCAACGAGACTGAAGCGCAGATTCTAACGGGAATTGAAGTGACGGACCATTTATCGGCATCGAAAGCAGCACAATATCTTCATCATAAAGGTGTGCTTATGGTGCTTATTACTTTGGGTTCAAAAGGGGTATGGGTCAGTCAGGATGGGATCGGCTATTTAATTCCCGCTTTTACAGTCGAAGCCGTGGACACGACAGCCGCTGGCGATACGTTTAATGGCGCGCTGATTGCGGGGCTGACTATAGGAAAATCTCTTGAAGAGGCGGTGGTGTTTGCACACGCTGCTGCCGCCATTTCAGTGACACGCTTTGGCGCGCAAACGTCCATTCCTTTTATTACTGAAGTGGAAGCCTTCCTAAAGAATCAGGGAAAATAAGTGAGGGCTAAGGTTTCCCCCAAGGTGGTCAGCACACCACTAATTCAACGTCGTGTTGCTTGATAACATCAACTAAGTTCGATGCTGGCACTTCATCGGTAAACAACGAATCTACCTGAGAAATATGACCAAGGTTCACCATGGCACCACGGTTAAATTTACTGCTATCCGCAGCCAGTAGTGTTTGACGTGAACTGGCAATGATGGCTTGCGCTATTTTCACTTCAGAATAATCAAAATCGAGCATGCTGCCATCGGAATCAATGCCCGATATGCCTATGATGCCAAAATCCATTCGGAACTGTTCGATAAACTCTCGTGTGGCTTCCCCAATAATACCGCCATCTTTATTGCGGATCTGACCGCCCGCGATGATGACGGTGAAATCCTCTTTCGGCATCAAAATACTGGCAACATTGATGTTATTGGTGACAACCTTAAGATCTTTATGATTCAACAGCGCGGTCGCTACGGCTTCTGTCGTTGTCCCAATATCAATAAACATGGATGCGCCATTAGGAATTTTCTTTACCAACTCGGTCGCGATTCGGGCTTTTTCTTCCTGATGGCTGATTTTTCGGGTGGAATAGGCTTCATTTTCTGTACTGGAATAGAGCGATGCCCCACCATGATGGCGGCTGATGAGCCCTTGCTGGGCAAGTTCATTTAGGTCGCGTCGAATCGTTTGGGGGCTGACGTTAAACGTATCAACAAAAGCTTCAGTGGAAAGGAATCCTTGCTCGTCCAATAAAGCGAGTATCTCATGATGACGCTGCGTTTGTTTCACGTTTAACTCCGGATAGTGATAGAGGTTACTTCAGGTGATTTCCTAAAGAAGACTAGGGTAGATCACCTTGGGCTTCCGTCCATCATATCAAAGTCTTCCGATAAAATATTTTATCTGTGCCATCTTGAGGGTAACCCTCATAGCGACCCACTTCGTGAAAGCCATGTCTTTGGTAAAAATCTGGAGCCTGAAAATTGTAAGTGTCCAAAAATACTTTCTTAACTTGCATTTTCCGAGCTTCTTTTTCAGCCGTTTTTAGCAACTTAGTGCCTACCCCTTTTCGACGATAGGCTTCGTTAACCCAAATACGATGGATGTGGAGGGAATCATAGAATAAGTGTGCCGCAATACCACCAATGATTTGATGGTGTTGGTCCCGAATAAATAGAGCCAATACTTTTTCATCCAACCCAGGGAAAAAGGGTTCATTAAATTCTCTTAAAGCCTGATAAATCGACTCCAAATCGTGCTTGCTTGGATGATAAGTCACTTCGATGATCATGTAGCCTACCTGAATATAAAAACGGTGATCTCAAGGTGAGGTTACATGGGTATAACGGTATCAACTTGAGTTATTAGGGTTTTTAAAAAGTATATACCAGCTCATAGAAGATGCAGTGTTCGAAACCAAATTTTTTGATGCATATTGAAAGAGTTAAATAAACATTATCGCCACTGCGTCTACTATGACCGAAGATGCAAGGTTTACCCATTAGCTTTTTGAAAGGGCGTCAATCAGCGAATGTGCGTTTTTAACAAGGGTGACGTCGCTAGAGAATTTGTGACGATTTTCCTCTATCGGAACACCGATCACTTGCATTCCTGCAAGCAGCCCTGCTTTTGTGCCTAATACGCTGTCTTCAATCACCGCAAGCTTACTCGGCTCAACATCAATAAGGTAAGCGGCGCGCAAGTATCCTTCCGGTGAAGGTTTTCCTAGTCTAACGTCGTTTCGGGCAACAACCGTCAAACCCGGTATTTCAAGTTGGAGAGCGGCGAGGCTGGCATTGACTAATATACGGTCGGAATTCGTGACAATAGCTTGCGGTACACCGAGTGCACGGAGTGATTTGAAAACCTCACACCCATAGAGTGGGGTTACTTCGTTACTGTGGGCACAAAAGTACTGGTAATTGGAGGCTTGATAATCGTCAAACGATACGGTGAGATCGTACGTTGTTTGAAAGTATTCAAAGGTTTTGCTCCCTTCTGTTCCTAGTACGCTTTGCATGTCGTCGTGTGTTGGGTCTACCCCATATTTGTTAAGCGTATGGCGAATGGCTCGTTCGTGAATCGGTTCGCTATCGGCAATGGTGCCGTCCATGTCCCAGAGCACACCATCAAACTTTAGCTGTTCTTTATCTATTTTTAACATGAATATACCTTTCTGAACCGACCGAATATTTGAAGACTAGAACCTTGGTTGGGATAGGAGCACCTTTCGCGTTTTAAGTGAAAAAGGGTCAAATGAGCCAAGATCTAAATGAGTAAGTGTTGTCCAATATATACACAAATATGTTTCAATTTTAGGGCTCAGCGTCTTAACTTTGCATATGATCAAATAAAATACAGGCCGGAGATCACTGAATTAGAAGCGTTAGGTGTTCGGTAAAATAGTTTCTTCTAGCTTATCGAGTTCGCTGTAGAGATCGCTTGTTGCAGCCTTGATTTTATTGAACATTGGGTACATGCGATCGTACGTGTCTTTCCATTCTGGGTTCGGTTGGATCTCTTTTTCGTACTGAACAAGATGTCGCGTAGCATCAGACAATGAATTGAAATGACCCGTCGCAGTTGCAGCTATGGCTGTCGCACCAATCACCCCGCATTCCGCTTCTTTAGGAACCAGTATGGGTGTGTTGTACATGCTGGCTTTGATTTGCAGCCAGAGTAGAGATTTCGCGCCGCCGCTGGCCGCAATGATGCGTTCAACTTTAGTATTGCTCTTGGTATCAAAAGCGCTCTTGGTATCAGAAGCCCCCTTGATATCTGAGCCGCTCATCTGTTCTATTTGCCTGCGAACAGCAAACGCGACCCCTTCTAATACGCTGCGGTGTAGATCGGCAAGGTTATGGCTACTATTTAACCCAAAGTATTGCGCTCGCGAGTTTCGGGTTGCTCCGAGCCGCTCTCCGGTCAGGTAGGGCAAGAAGAAAAGGTGTCGACTGCCTGCTGGAGATTCAGCGGCTTTTGTCGTCGCGGCTTCGTACGAAAGGGTATTTTCGTTCATTGCTCGCCTAGCCCAGCGTACCGCATCGCCCCCAGCATCCAACAATGAAAACGCACCCCAATGATTACCAGGTATCAATACATTGCAGACTTCTTCGTGCCTCACAGGCGCGCTATTTGCGATGGTGATGATTGAAGAGGTGCCCGTCACATCAGAACCCATTCCGGGCTCAGTAACGCCCGAACCAACCAAAGTTACGGGAAAATCACCCCCACCGACTACTACGGGAAGCCCTTCGGGCAATCCGGTCTCTTGAGCGGCTTTAAATGAAATGGAACCAAGTACATCTAACGGATCACGCAATGGAGGCAGTAAACGACGAGGCACTCCCAATTGTGACAGCATGGTTTGCGACCATTCTTTGGTGTCTGCGTCCATTAAAAAGCTGGCGGACGCTTCTGTTGTATCAAAGGCAATATTGCCGGTTAGCCGAAAATTAATGAAATCTTTCGGCATCAGTACTTTCCAGCTTTTTTCCAATAGTTCTGGTTCGTTGTCTGCAAACCATTGAAGTTTGAACCCCGGCCAAGCAGGTGTTGGTGGGTTAGCGGTATGGGTTAAACAGCTTTCCAGCCCGAAGTTATCTTGGTATTGATTTACATGGTTTATGGTGCGTTTATCATTCCATAATGGTACGTATTCACGAGTGGGTTGCCCTGACTCGTCAATTAGAACAGTGCCATGCATTTGACCACAGCACGATACGGCAACGATATCCGATTTTCGCTGACCAATTTGACGTATGACTGCGTTAATGGATTCACATGTACCTTGCCACCAGTCTATCGGGCGTTGTTCGCACCAGCCATATTTTGGAACATGCTGATCGTGCTCCTTGGCAGAAAAAGCGAGCATTTCCCCGTTTTTGTTCACGGCAGCCGCTCTCACCGAGCCTGTTCCTACATCTATAACCAAAAATATGGGGGTTGCCATAATGACCTCTCTGCCTTAATTGTAAGAGCCTTGTTTGTAACTGCTTTGTTTGTATTAACCTTGCTTATCCGCGCCTAATTAATCAGTACTTAGACCAACTTAGTCTTCTATTCGCAATTCACTGTTGATATCAAAGTAGTGCGCTTTAGACATGTCAATTTGAATGCAACATAACTGGTCTAGCCCTGCTGGAAAGTGACTGTCTATTTGAGCCGTAAATGGCGAGCCTCCTAAGTCGGAAATTACCAGCGTATGCGAGCCAAGTGGTTCTATCGCCCGTGGGTGAATGTTGACGATGTTGCTTACATTTTGAGTTGCGGAATCTTGAGTGTGTTCAGGGCGGACACCTAATACCACTTTAGATCCACGGTATGGGGTAAGTACAGCTTGGTGAGCAGCCGAAATTTCAAGAATTTCGCCCGTTTCTAAGGTAACAAACGTTGCATCAGATCCGACCGTTACTTTCGTGAAATTCATACTCGGGGTGCCGATGAATTCTGCCACAAAGCGGTTCGCGGGTTTTTCGTAGATCTCTATTGGTGATGCAAATTGTTCAATGTGCCCATTTTGCATCACGACAACACGGTCGGCCATGGTCATGGCTTCTACTTGGTCATGCGTAACATACACCGCAGTCGTACCAAGTTTGCGTTGTAATTGTTTGATTTCGGTACGCATCTCAACACGCAGCTTTGCGTCCAAATTGGATAATGGTTCATCGAATAAAAAGAGATCGGGGTGCCTAACGATGGCGCGCCCTATGGCGACTCGTTGGCGTTGACCACCTGAAAGATGGCGTGGCTTTCTCTCTAACAGAGCATTAATGCCAAGCAATTCGCTTGCATCTAAGACTCTTTTTTTGATGACATCTTGAGGCTCTTTTCTCACTTTCATGCCATACGCGATGTTGTCGTACACCGTCATGTGTGGGTATAACGCGTAGTTTTGAAACACCATTGCACAGTTGCGTGTGCCGGGTTGTTCGTAGGTTACGTCTCGCTCTGAAATGGCGATCTGCCCATCTGTGACAGACTCTAAACCTGCGATCATCCGTAATGTGGTGGTTTTTCCACATCCGGATGGACCCACAAGAACGACAAACTCGCCTTGTTTAATGTCGAGATTCAGATCGGGTATCACACTGATCTCGCCATAAGATTTACTGATGTTGGTTAAGCTAACGTGTGTCACTGTGACGACTCCCTGTCGGTTTGGGAACACGCTGCCAGCGGTTAAGCTGGCAGCTTGTAAAGCGCTATTTTGCCTCTATTTTTTCTCAGGTAACCCCATTGCACTGCGATAGGCTTTAAGCTGAGATTCACGGCCGAAATCATCCGTTAGTTGGTTCCATTGCTTGGCGATGCTGTCCAATGCTTCTTGTTCGGTCACTTTCCCTGCCAAGGCGCGAGAAAGCTCTATTTCAAGAATTTCGGTGTAAGCGAAGAAACCCGGAATACGTAAATCCAGTGCCACATTTGGCGCGTCTAGTGATGCGCGTTGCGCTGCTAGGTAAGACTCCGCCTCGGGTTTAGAGAAAATCGCCAACCAGTTATCGATGTTGTCGTAGTGGCTTAATCGATATGGGTTTACCCCAGTATTTGCCGTAACAATGGCTTTCGATGAATGTTCTTGACTGGTAACGGTTTGAACAAAGTTCCACGCAGCCGCCTTGTTTCTGGAAGACTGAGGAACCGCGAGCTGCCAGCCACCAAAGGCTAGGAAAGGTGACGCGACGACTTCATTGTATTCATTCCATTTGCCTTCTTTGGCGTTCCACATGGATTTAGACCCTGGCAGCATCGCAGTACGAACATTGCCTACAATGCGCGATTCTTTCGGGTTTGCTCCTAATACGCCGGAGTCTGCCCAGTCGATATTCATCGCGACTTTACCTCCTGCGTATAAAGGCCTTACGTCACCTGAACCGTTGTTTAACGCGCCCGGTGGGTTGTAGTCTAAGCCTCGTTTATAGTCTTTCAGTGCTTTTAACCAGCCTGCGTTGTTAATTTGTGCATTCATGGTGTCGGGGTCAAAGAACATTGAGCCTGGGTTTTTCGGATCATTGGTGTAGCTGGCTGCGTGAGAGAAGAAGTACCAGAATTGCTGCCCGCCGCGTTTATAAGCTTCAGCTGTTCCGTATAACCCTTGGTCTGGGCGGTGGAAGAATTCAGCAATATCGTAGTACTGATCCCATGTAACAGGAGCTGCCAAAGCATAGCCATACTTGGTTTTGAACGCCGCTTTCTCTTTTGGGTCATTGAAGAGGTCGGCACGGTAATTCAGCATGTGCATGTCGCCATCCATGGTGGCGGATTTCACTTTACCATCCCATAACATCAAGCGTTCGCGGTATACGGGGTGAATGTCG
The DNA here is from genome assembly GCF_002933855.1 of Vibrio penaeicida. Taxonomy (GTDB): domain Bacteria; phylum Pseudomonadota; class Gammaproteobacteria; order Enterobacterales; family Vibrionaceae; genus Vibrio; species Vibrio penaeicida_A. Next base: position 71,938 of record NZ_BFAQ01000025.1, on the reverse strand, counting down.
TTCCAGTATTCTCCTTCCTGCATGCTCTGAGGCATTTCAGACAAGAAGATATTAAAGTCGGGTAACCACGCAGGGATGTAAGAAATAACATCGATCTCACTTGATCCTGTTTGCATCCCCGTCAAAAACTTAGGGAAAAGTTCTCCAAATGGGAATTCCACAATCTTTACTTTACCGCAAGTCTGAGCTTCCCAAGCAGTGCCAGCAGTGCGAAGCGCCGAAGCAATAAAAGGGCCGTTTTGCGAGCCGACGGTCACGGTGACACCGGAGTAATCGGGTTCGCATGCTGCCAGTGCGTTGGTCGACATCGCGGTTACGCCCAAACAAAGTGCGACAGCCAGCGCGGAGGTGCGTATTTTCCTTTCCATGTTTAATTCCTTCTAATTTTGCCCTAGCACAAAGGCTGGGCATCCATGGGTAGAGTCAAAAGGTCTTAAGTGTCGTTAAAAGACCTAAAGAGTCGTCAACAGTTCTTAAGTTTCATTGGTACTATTTAATAGATCCAGAGAGCAGTCCGGACCTCATCAGCCGACCGAGCAGGGTGACGACGATGATCATTGGTATAATGGATATCAATGTCGCGACGGATATCGCCCACCATTCATCGCCTCGGCTTGAATTCTGTCCTGCTAATACAACAGGCAAGGTTTGCCAACGTGAAGACGTAAGTAAAAGTGCAAAAAGAAATTCATTCCATATGAACGACAATGTGATCATCGATGTCGCGATCAGTCCCGGTTTGGACATAGGCAGAACGATATCGAAAAAGATGCGAAGTCTCGGCACATTATCAACCATTGCGGCTTCTTCAACTTCGACCGGAATGGTCCGGAAGAAGTCGCGCATCAACCATACGGCGAGTGGTAGCCCAAATGCGGTATAGGCGACAACCATGCCGGAAAAGCTATCGAGCAATTGTACGCCTTGTTTTCCAAGCTCTGCGTAAAAAAGGTATAGGGCAAACGCAGAGACGATAGGTGGAAACATGCGCTGAGAAACAAACCAAAAAGTAACGTCGTCGTTCCCCAGTACGGGACCGGGTAGAGGCAGTTTGTTAATAAAGAATGACGAGGTAAATGCGCATACCAGTGAGATAATAATGGCTTGAGGAATCGCAAACTCCATGACCTCATTCAGCAATAAGAACCCACCAATTCCGACAATAGCAAAAGTGAATCCAGAGAGTAATCGGATACGAAACTCAAACCGAGCAATACCATAGGCAGCCATTGAACCCAGCAACACCGATAAAGCGGTGGAAACCAGTGCGATCAAAGACGAGTGCCAGAAAGGTCCGACAAAATCGCCGCGAATGCCAGACATAACCTCTCTAAATGCATCCAACGTAGGCGCAAAGTCGATAAAGGGTAGGTAAGTTGCCCCGCCATTCACCGCCTGTGGTGGTTTGAATGCGGTTACTGTTACCCAGTAAAAAGGGGCGAGCAAAAACAGCAACCAAAAGAAACACCCAATAATGGCTATCCATTGACCAGTCGTCAGTGAACGGCGCTGTTTGGCTAGATGCTGTTTGCCTGATTGCGTATTACTGTTGATGCTTGGCTTTTGCATGGTACGGCTCGCTTGCGTAGTGGATGCGGATAATTTATCGGTAGCAAGATCGCTCATGATCGTTTCTCCACTACAGGCTTAACAGCAGCAAGGTAAACGCTACCTAGAACAACAATCACGATTAGGAATAAAAAGCTCAGTGCAGAAGCTTCCCCTAAGTTAAAAGTTTTAAACCCTTGGTTGTAGGCAAACAGGGTGAGGGTTTCGGTAGAAGTACCGGGGCCTCCTCCCGTTAAAATGTAGACGGTATCAATGATCTTGAAACCTTCAACGATGCGAATGAACACCACGACAACGGAGAGTGGTAATAGCATTGGAAAAGTGATGTCCCAAAATTGTCGCCATGGTGGCACATTTTCAAGAGACGCCGCTTCGTACACGTCTTTAGGTAAGCCTTGCAGCCCTGCTAGCATCAAAAGCGTGACGAAAGGTGTCCATTGCCAAACTTCTACAGTGACTAATACGCCCAGCGCCCAAGAGGTTTCCGTTAGAAAAGGCAGATTTTCAAATCCGAGCATACTAAAGAAATCATTCACAGGGCCGAGCGCCGAGTGGAACATCATTCGTGCAACGAGAGCGACCGCAATCGGTGCCATAAACATCGGCAATAGAAAGATAACCCTAAACAGTTTCTCGCCAGGTACTTTTATGTACAGTGCCATTGCAAGCAAAAAGCCCACAACGTATTGAATTAACACCGAAGTAAAGACAATAAAGATAGTCGTAAAGACAGACTGCCAAAAGCGAGAAGACTCCAGCAGGGTTTGGTAGTTGTCGAAGCCAACAAATTTTACCGGCAAAGGCGGTATTAAACGCACGGATTGAAAGCTGACCGTTAGCGCATAAATCAGTGGAAACAGCGTCACCAGCAGTACTACGAATAATGCAGGCCAGACAAATAAATATTTGATGGAATCTGTCTGTTTTGGATTCAGTGTCCCTATCGACATTCACAACTCCTTTGTATGAAACTGCCATTTGGTAGTTTTACTTTCCAATTCTTCTTCATGAAGCTGGCATAAATGTATTTTTAATACATAAAACCACAATGTCAATCTAAAATTTCACAGTTTTTTAACTTAATTTGATTAAATCGGCGTCTATATTCGAGTTAAAACCAGTTGATCTTTTATTTTTATGTAGTATTAATACTAAAAAGCGCCGATTCTTTAAGTCACACACTACCGTTTAAGTCACATTCGACAGGCTAAAAACGGGAGTGCTCTGAACAAAGAGTAGGCAATCTAAATGGATAGTGAGGGAACAATTATGTCACTTATGGATCCAGTGAGCTGCCAGATTGATGTGTTATCAGGCAGCCTGGCAGGGACAAGCCGACATTACGAAAAACGCTTTGATGATTTGAATGGGCTGTACTTGGACACGGACGCATTTGAAGCGCTAAACAGAGAAATGGGAGAAAAAGTCGTTTATGAAGTAACAGACTATCACCCAGGGAATCGGGTTCAGGATATGATTTTTGGTGTGACCAAAATGCAGCCCGGTAAGGTTGGTAGCGAGTATTTCATGACTCGAGGGCATATCCATGCGATTGCCGACCGACCAGAAGTTTACATCGGAAAGAAAGGAAAAGGGTTGATGTTACTTGAGTCACCTGAGGGGGAAACCAAAGTGGTGGAAATCACCCCTAACACGGTATGTTATGTCCCTCCCTTCTGGATCCACCGAAGCGTAAACACGGGGGATGAAGAGTTTGTTATGTTCTTTTGCTACCCCGGAGACAGTGGGCAAGATTACAACATCATTGAGCGTTCTGGTGGTATGCGCCATCGCGTTCTGGCTGAAGGAGATAGTGGCTGGAAAATCGAAGAAAATGCGCATTATCAACCACGCAGCCAAGCGGATGTTAATCGTCTATATAAAGGGGAGTCGGAATGAACCTTGTACCAGCCCAAAAGCCGACGTTTTACTTTATAGGGGTGTCTACGTTGCAAAGCTCGATCATGAAAGTTTTCCCTGCTTGGGCTGAGTTTCTTGGTTTGGGTGACGTTCAAATTCGTGGAATCGATTTACCGCTCAATGCACCAAATGAACAGTATCAACAGGTAACGTCATTTATTAAACACGATCCCCTATCGCTTGGTGCACTTGTCACCACGCACAAAATCAATCTTTACCAAGCGTGTATTGATATGTTTGATGAGGTTGATCCACATGCGACAAAAATGAACGAAACCAGCTGCCTTTATAAAAGACAATCAACATTCTGTTGCAATGCGAAAGATCCGATTACTTCTGGATTTGCTTTGGAGTACATATTACCTCCTCATTTTTTTGCGACGCATCGAGGTAATGTGTTTGTTATGGGAGCGGGTGGCAGCGCGACAGCCATTGTTTGGTATCTAACTCAAGCCGCAAAACAAAACGATCGCCCAACTAAGATTGTGGTTTCAGATGTTTCTCAGCATCGGCTGGATGAGTTAGATCAAGTACTCAAAATATACGGAATAGATGTCGACTGCGAGTATGTGTTGGTTGAATCGGACGCAACCAATGATGAGGTATTGGCTTCATTGCCGCCTTATTCGCTCGTTATAAACGCAACAGGGTTAGGAAAAGATGGCCCTGGTTCGCCATTATCGAACAAAGCTCAATTTCCAGTGCATGGCATCGTGTGGGAACTCAACTACCGAGGGGAACTGGAGTTTTATCGACAAGCGAAATCGCAAGAGTCGTCCTCTCATCTATCGATTCATGATGGTTGGGTGTATTTCATCTATGGCTGGACAAGAGTGATTGCGGAAGTATTCGATGTAGACATTCCGGTGAATGGCGAACGCTTTGAAGAGATTTCACGTATTGCCGCCCGTTCTGGTAAGCAGTTAAGCCATGAGGGGTAATGTTATGAATAAAGGTAAGATTTTAGTGACACCTCGTTCATTGTCTTTAAATGGGCACCCTGCTTTTGAATCTCTTAAAAAGCTGGGGTACGAAATGGTGTTTTGTCAGCCCGGTAAGTCACCTACAGAAGAGGAGCTGCTTGCTGTTATACCCGAATGCGTAGGGTGGATTGCTGGCGTTGAACCCGTATCTGAAAAGGTGATTGCTTCTGCCAAACAGCTTAAAGTGATCAGCCGAAATGGTACGGGGGTCGACAACTTGCCTTTAGCCAGTATTGAGAAAGCGGGCATCGAGGTGTGCCGGGCGGAAGGAGCGAATGCTCGTGGTGTCGCTGAATTAGCCATTGCCATGATGCTGTCTGGGCTGCGTCATATACCAGAAACAGCAGAAGGGCTTAAATCCGGTCAGTGGACTCGTGCTTTAGGTCAAGAAATTCAAGGGAAGCTAGTGGGCGTTATTGGTATGGGCGCAATCGGTAGGCAAGTGGCGCAAATGGCATTGGGGTTGGGCACTCAGGTGATCGCTTTTGACCCGATACTAAAAGGTCAGCTGGTTCTTAACGACGATTTTAAATTTACCGAAGTAAGCCAACTACTTAAGCTGGCAGACATTATTACGTTTCATTGTCCGGCTCCGTTGGATGGCCGACCGATAATCAGCGCAAGTACACTCGAATCAATGAAAGACGGTGTTGTTATCATCAATACAGCCCGAGCGTCGCTGGTGGATCACGATGTAATCTACGATGGTTTGTGCAGTGGAAAAGTCTCGGTGTATGCGGTGGATGTGTATGACACAGAACCTCCTGCTAGCCACCCGCTTTGGCAACATGAACGATGCATTGCGACCAGCCACATTGGCGGATACACCCAAGAAAGTGTTGATAAAGCAACCATTGCCGCCGTCAGTAACTTGTTATCGGTGCTAGAGGACGACAACGCCTAATGAACGGTTCTTCATCAAGCCAAATATTGCCAAGTTCTTGCGTAACCAGTGCCGTATTCAACGGACAGTTGGCTCAGCGGATTTCATCGCTGCCACCGCCAACTGATGAAGTGTTGTTTTATTGGCTGGGGCAAGCTGGCTTTTTGATTCGAACAAAACAAGCAAGTTGGCTCATCGACCCTTATTTGTCGGATTCACTTGCCGAGAAGTATAAAGGCAAGCACTACCCACATATTCGTATGATGCCAGCGCCAATTAGGGTTCAAGACCTCACGAGTGTGGATGGTGTTCTTTGTACGCATAAGCATACCGATCATATGGATGCCGGAACACTGATTCCGCTGTTCCAACACCATTTAGGCAACCGAGCTTTCATGCTGGCTCCACGCGCTGAAAAAAAAGAAGCGCTGACTCGAAGCGGATTGCCTTCAGATCGCATTCATTGGATTTCGGATGGTGAAGAGCTTGTATTGTCTGAGTCGCTCTCTGTTCACGCAACACTCGCAGCACACGAGAGTATTGAACGCGATAAGCAAGGAAACAGCCGCTTTCTGGGGTATATTCTTAAAATAAGACTGAATGAAAATACTCAAGTAAAGCACGAGAGCATCGATGAAAAGAAGGATACGCTCACCATTTGGCATTCTGGCGATTGCGTTCCTTATGAAGGGTTAAATGATACTCTGAAACGGCACCAGCCTGATGTGGCATTGTTGCCAGTCAATGGACGGGATGAACGCCGATCCAGTCAGGGTATTCCGGGGAATTTTCATTTAGAAGAAGCGTTGTCTTTGTGTAAGCAGGTCGGAATTAAGAACCTGATCGCACACCATTTTGATTTATTTGAGTTCAATACCATCGATCCGCAAAAAATTCTTCTAGCGGCTCAGCAAAACGCTGATAGTATTTCTATCTTCCCGGCACAGCTAAATGTCGAATATCGTTTGAGGTTAAGGAGTTAGCATTGCAACAGAAGCAACCTAATGTCATTGAGATGATCACCCGTTCACTGGATAAGCTCCGTAAGTCTGACCGAAAGGTCGCGGAATGGGTATTGTCCGACCCTCAAAAAGCAATCAACAGTACATTGGTGGAAACGGCGAAAGCCGCAGGAGTCAGTGAACCTACCGTTATGCGTTTTTCGACAGCGGTAGGTTGCAGTGGCTTTCAAGACTTAAAAATTCGTTTGGCGCAAAGTATTGCGTTAGGGGTTACGCCGACCCACGCAGCTCTTCAAGATGGCGATAGCACTCAGGTAATTTCTCGTAAATTGTTTGATTTTACTTTAACCAGCTTGGACTGGGCTCGTCAGCATGCCGATATTGAAGAGATGGATGCGGCAGTGGATGTACTTTCCCACGCCCGACAAATCGATTTTTATGGGTTTGGTGCCTCTGGCATTGTGGCGCAGGATGCGCAGCAAAAATTCCCTCTGTTTGGCGTGCCCTGTAATGCACACACAGACGCGCATCAACAATTTATTGCGTCGTCCATGATGAGTGAAGGCAATGTGGTTGTTGCGATTTCTAACAATGGTGAAACCATCGATCTCATTGAAACGGTCAGAGAAGCCAAAAACCACGGCGCGACTGTGATTGCGATAACGGGTCGGCGCGGTTGTTCACTCAGCAAAGAGTGCGATTTAAGCCTTGTTGTCGAGACCTTGGAAAACACCGACCGCTATACCCCTACGATTTCTCGAATCGCAGCGCTGGTGGTCGTGGATATTCTTGCTACGAGCGTGTCGTTGAAAAAGGAAGAAGCGCACCGAGATCGGATAACGTCAATGAAGGAACGTTTGTCTCGCTTCCGTTCTAACCATTTTGATAATGACTAATTGAATGCAGTTCGATGTTCATCTCTAAACCAGATTACGTTTTAAAGTATCAAGATCTGGTAGAGACAGGTCTATAAGATGAGCATTGTGTAACTATACTCCTTACTTAATGAATTTGTGCGATGATACCTGTGCCCAATTGGCTTCAAACCGAAACCAATTGTGGGCAGACGTAAAATTTAAGTAAGGAGTGCAAAGTGTATAAATACCCAGAAACAAAACAATCGGATGTTGTTGATACCTACTTTTCTACGGAAGTGTCCGATCCGTATCGCTGGTTAGAAGACGATCGCAGCGAAGAAACCGCGGACTGGGTAACTCGCCAGAACGACGTAACCTTTGCACACCTCAATCAAATCGCTTTTCGTGACGCCATTCGAAAGAAACTTGAAACTGCCAATAATTTCGAAAAAGTCTCTCTGCCTTTTAAGCATGGCGATTACACCTATTTCTACAAAAATGATGGTATTCAAAACCAAGCGGTTCTTTATCGTCAGAAAGAAAACGACCAAAAAGAACTAGGCGAAGCGCAAATTTTCCTTGATCCGAATACGTTTAGCGAAGAAGGCACAACCTCGCTAGACAGCGTGTCTTTTTCTAAATCAGATACGGTTATTGCGTATTCTGTATCGGAAGGAGGTAGCGACTGGCGTACCATTTATGTGATTGATGCTGAAACCGGTGAAGAGCTTGAAGCCCCAATTCAAAACGCCAAATTTACCGGGATTTCGTGGTTTGGCGACGAAGGCTTCTATTACGCCAGTTACGACAAGCCTGAAGGCAGCGAGCTATCGGCTCGTACCGAACAACACAAGTTGTACTTCCACCGACTGAACACACCGCAAAGCGAAGATGTGTTGGTATTTGGTGGTTCAGATTCAGAAAAATACCGATATGTATCAGGTTATACAACGGAAGACGATGCTTTCCTTGTTGTTTCCGGTGCTCAGTCCACATCGGGTAACGAGCTTTATGTGCGTGATTTACGCCAACAAGACGCACCGTTAACGCTTGTAACGGATAAAAGCCAAGCCGACAGCTACGTTGTCGAGCACAGCGAAGGCGATTTGCTGATTTACACCAACTTAGATGCGCCCTTAGGTCGTGTAGTAAAAGTGAATGCACAGCAGCCGTCGGATGATAATTGGGTCGATCTGATTCCAGAGCAGGAGCAGCAGTTAGACATTGAAACAGGCGCAGGCTATTTGTTTGCCTCTTACCTAGTGGATGTGAACACCAAAGTGGTTCAGTACCGCTATAACGGTGAAAAAGTGCGTGATGTTGAGCTTCCGGGGTTAGGTTGTGTGTCTGGTTTTGGCGGGCGTTTCGACTCAAAAGAACTTTATTACAGCTTCACTAACCTTATCGTTGCATCTTCAGGGTATCGTTTCGACCCAGAGACGGGTGTAACGGAATTGCATCACCGCTCTCAATGCCAGATCGACAGCGATCTATTGGAATCTAAGCAGGTCTTTTATACCTCAAAAGATGGCACGCGCGTTCCTGTAACGATCTGCTACCGCAAGGGCTTGGAGTTGAATGGAAACAACCCAACTATGCTGTATGGCTACGGTGGTTTTAACGTTAGCCTAGAACCAAGATTCAGCCCACTTGTTGCGACGTGGATTGAAATGGGGGGTGTTTATGCCGTTGCGAACCTACGTGGTGGTGGTGAATACGGTAAAGCGTGGCACATTGCAGGCACAAAACAGCAAAAGCAAAATGTGTTCGATGACTTTATTTCAGCGGCAGAATACCTGATTGAGGAAGGGTACACGTCACCAGAAAAGCTTGCGATCCATGGCGGCTCAAACGGTGGTTTGTTGGTTGGCGCGTGCATGACACAACGCCCAGAACTGTTTAAAGTGGCGATTCCTGCGGTTGGCGTATTGGATATGTTGCGTTACCACACGTTTACCTCTGGTGAAGGTTGGGCTTACGACTACGGCACATCTGAGCAAAATGAAGAAATGTTCAGCTACTTGAAACAATACTCCCCTGTTCATAATGTAACAGAAGGGACGCACTACCCAGCAACACTAGTGACTACGGCTGACCACGATGACCGTGTTGTGCCTGCACACTCATTTAAGTTTATTGCCGAGCTTCAAGCTAAACATCAAGGCGAGAACCCTGTATTGATCCGAGTGGATACCAATGCGGGTCATGGTGCTGGTATGCCTATGAGCAAGGTATTGGATTTGTATGCCGATATGTATGCTTTTAGCTTCCACCATATGGTGTTTGAGCCGAATATCTAACCATCCCATTACTGTCTTAAGTTTGTATTCTAAAGCCTCCTAGTGAGGCTTTTGTCATATTGGAGACTGCATGTAACACTCTCACTATTTCGAGATGTTTGTTCATTATTAAATTTTTGTTCATTGAAACGCATCATTCCCACCGCATACTCCGCGATACGGTCTATCGACTGTAACCACCACGAAATACATCACCATCCCAAAAGAAGTGCTTTGGTATCAAAATGAACTTAAAACTCACTCAAATGTTGTATGCAGGGTTTTCCTTCATACTCCTCACAACTCTAGTGCTTACCTATATCGTATGGTCGGCAGTCCAAGACTCAGCAAAGCTCGCAGAAAAGATCGAGTCTGATAATGTGCCTGGCGTACTTGCGTATTTGAACGTAAACGACAAAGTGGCAGATTTACAAACCTATGCGTTGGAATATCTAGGCGGAGAGCAAAGTGAAGCCGACCACTTTAGAAAGACCGTACAGCAATTTGAAAACTATTACAGAATACTCTATTCACTGGAATCAACCACCCAGGCTGAAAGAGACAAAATGGCTAATATTAGAAAATTAGCCGACCAATATATTCGTTCAATTGAAAATGAGGTATTTGCCAAATATTCCCCAGCTACAGAGTTGGAAGCAAGGCTTTGGGTTCAAAATCTAACGCGCGATGTCGGTAATCCGCTCGAAGATCTTCTCGATAAAATGAAAGAGGAAGAGTTTGCTGATGCATTTAAAACGACCAGTTTGAGCGAGTCTTTGAATGATGACCTACCCGGTGTTCGGTATTACCTTGAAATGATTGATGAAGCGGGAGATATGATTGCCTCTCTCAACGCATACATGATGGGAGATCTTGCTGCACGTGAGTCATTTGAAGGGGACTCTAAATCGTTCAATAACTACCTAAGTAATCTGAAACCTTTAGAGAGACGTGCAGAAGAGGTGAAAGCCATAACGCAAATTGAAACCTATTACGCCGAAATTCGAAAAACGGCCAAAAAAGTATTTTCAAACTATGACCCTGCCGCTAAAAAGGCTGCTATTACGCTCGTCGATGATCTCGAAGATTTAGTGGTATTGCCGTTAGAAGAAATATTGGATCGCTCATCGAAAGAAGAAAAAAGTGATGTGACCCAAGATATTGCATCGGTTAATGACAAGATGAACCAGATTGTCATGTGGCTTTCGGTTAACGCGCTAGTTGTGGTGACTGTAGGCATCGCGGTTGCGGTTATGATTACCCGCGTTATTAACCGACGCATTCACGCTATCTCAGAAAAGGCGAATCAGATTGCCGAAGGAAACCTCACCTCGCCAGCGATCAACGAAACCATTGAAGATGAAATCGGCTTACTCGCTAAATCGATTGATGGAATGCAAGCCTCGCTCAAGGGCTTGGTTTCAGGTATTTCGGATGTGGCAAGTGAAGTGACCTCCAGTACCAAACAAGTCGATAGCATCAGCAATCAGGTGGCCAGTGATATTCAATTACAAGCGGATAAAGCCGCATTAATTGCCAGTGCAGTTGAAGAAATGAGTGGCACGGTACGCGAAGTCGCAATGCAGTCATCTGATGCAGCGCAAAGCTCCCAAGAGGCAGGTAATGTTGCCAGCGAAGGGGGGAAACTGATGCAAGAGACGGTACATGGAATGCAAAGAATTGCTGACGTGGTTAACGAATCCGCTGCAACGGTTGATAGCCTAGGTAGGAAAGGGGAAGAAATCGGGGATGTGATTAAAGTCATCAACGACATTGCTGAACAAACCAACCTCCTTGCGCTGAATGCTGCGATTGAAGCTGCGCGCGCTGGTGAACTTGGTAGAGGGTTTGCCGTGGTTGCGGATGAAGTTCGAGGCTTAGCAGAGCGAACCTCTAAAGCGACGGAGGAAGTCAGTAGCCTCATCACTTCAATCCAAAGTGAAACTCGCACCGCAGTCGAAAGAATGGGAGAGGGTACTCAACTGGTTACAGAAGGGGTGCAATTGTCTAATTCCGCAGGCGACGCGCTGGAACAAATTGTTGAACGTGCAAATGACGTGAACAATATGATTCATTCGATTGCCACTGCAGGAGAGGAGCAATCGACTGCCACTCAAGAGATGGCACACGACATCGCACAAGTTAGCCAAATTGCTTATTCATCAGTGGAGAAAACGCAAAGAAGCTCTGAATCTACGCGAAATCTTTACAATAAAGTGAAAGAGTTAGAAGGCATGGTCGCCCAGTTCCGAGTATAACCTGCCATATTCCAGCCACCTCAAAAATGAGGTGGCTTTTTGTATTTAGAACGGCGTTTAAATATTCATCTGAGACTAAACTGACACTGTTTACACTTCACTGAACCGATACCCTATTGATGCAACGCTAACAGCGAAAATTGGCTTTGAATCGACAATAGGGAAAGTTAACCATGCAACATGAATGCGGAAACGTTACAAATATCGCAGTAGTCGGTGGCGGGACATCTGGCCTTGCGACATGTTATTACCTGCTTCAAAAATTGGGTCAAAAGAACTCAGATAACCATCAAGGTCAGTACCACATCCATTTGTTTGAAAAAGCCGCTGAGCTGGGTGGAAATGCGCATACGGTTGTGTTGGATCTTGGTGAGAGCAGCAGTGTAGACAGCGATGGAAACAAGATTGAACCCAAAACGTTGGTTCGCTGGGCAGACATGGGTGTGAACGACATCAACCTAAGTATGTACAACACATTAAAAGAAGTGATGGTTAAAACGGGTTATTACAGTGATGAAAACCTGAAGCCTATTGAAGATACGGCGTGTTTTTTCTCAGAAGACAATCGCTATCTTTACACTGACGATGAGCATTTGCCCATCAACCGCCCGATGGAGCGACGGTTCAGCCTGTCTGACACTGATCTGGGCACCGTTTTTACCGCATTAGTGGCGTACGGTACAGAAATGAGTAAAAATGAGGCCAAGCTAGAAACGGCTTGGAACATCGAACTGCATACTTTTTTCACTGTGCTGATTGATTTAGCTGAAGGTCGTCCTGAAACTTTGAAAGCCTCGCCAGAGTTTGAAATTTGTGTTGAGGCCTACAACGCCATTCGTCAGCAACCATCGTTGGCTGATTTATCGGGTGCCGAGTTAGCAAAACTCATTGTTGAAATGCGTGATAACCTCTTTTATCCACGTGTTGCTGCCATGTTCTTTACAACAGACAAAGGACCGCAGCATCTTCCATTAGCGTCACCTTTTGGTTATTTCAGCTACCAAGAAGGTAAAAATGAGGGCGAAGAATTCCCAGATAGACGCTACTTTGTTGGCGGAACAAAGAAATGGATTGAGCACCTAACTGCTTACTTGATTAATGGCTACAATAACGATTCTGAAAATCTTAGGCTGTCTATTCACACCAATGTCGATGCAAAATTCCGTACGACTGACACTGGGTTTACTTTTGAAAGTGTACCCTCGCCGCTCGTTGATAAGAAAGAAGAGCACAACAAACTATCACAAATTAACTTCGACGCTATGGTGAGCACTATTCATGCTAACCACGCACTTACGCAGGTTGCGTTTAACGCCAAGCATTCTGAACAAGGTAACGCGCTTGAACCTATCTTAGGCCGAGTGAAATACACGCAAAGCATTGGTATTGTTCATACAGACAATAGTGTGATTTCTTCGAATGTGAACAGCTGGCGCACGTTCAATGTGTCCATTAGGCATGGTGAAGCAATGCTGCCTTACAGCATTACCTTCCAAGAGAATAGACATCAAAATGATTGGTGTAACCCGAACATCAAACACGCACCAGAATTGAGCTATTTCGTTACTCTGAACCCAACTCACCCAGTTAATGACAAGTTTGTATTGCGTACTGTTGATTCTAATAAGAATTTGGAATTCTTATGTGGTACTGAGCTAACCGAGTTACCTAAGTCGACTCAGGATCACCTCGCTCAAACAAATACAAAGAACCTGCTAGGGCGTGAAGACAACAAAGCGATTTTCTACTTTGCGCATAACGTTTATGATCGTGATGCTCACACAAGTCAGACTGAAATCAATCAGTATCATAAAGACCTTCCAACTAACGTTCGTGAAAATGGATATGCACCCATTGTTTACGCGGGATCATGGTGTGCTGAAGTAGGTTTGCAGGAAACGTGTTGGAAACAAGCTCGCAATGCCGTGGATAGCTTGCTTAAGACAATTTAAGCCAAAGTGATATATCTCTATACCTGTTAACGCATATACCCGTTAAGCGTATATGTCCATTAACGCAATACAACGCATTGATTTTCCATTACCACCCTTTGTTCTTTGTTGGAGCAATGGGTGGTTTTTTTGTTAAGTGATACCAAAGTGAACCAGACCAGATTCGCTATTTTCCTTAATCTGTTGCTGTTGGTTGAGTTCATGCAATGCACTAAGGAAAACATGAGTACGCCAATAAAAAACTGCGAAAGGTCAACAGACCCTAATTTTAATCAATCCATGTAAAAGGAAATACTCATGTCTCAGTTTGGTTCTACGCTCGGTGGCTGGTCCAATTTTCGCAAGCTCAATTTAGAAGATAAAGCGGTTTTTAATGCTGCTCTTGAAGGCTTTGTCGGCGTGAACTATGAACCTATGGAAGTGCAATCGCAAGTTGTAGCAGGGGTGAACTATCGCTACCTCTGTAAAGCGAATTTGATCGATGAGCCAACACTTCATTACTTTTCTTGGGTTTCGATGTTTGCGCCTTTAGATGGAAAGCCTTACATCACCAACATCCAGCGTATTGAAGAACCGAAAATGGTTGAAAGCCAAAAGGTTGATCAATTTGAATTAGTCAGCCTGAAAGCAAGCCTTCGCAATAATGCAGGGGAATCAGCTGAAGACGTACTAGGGTTTGAGCGATTAGTGCGCGACGGAAATGAGTGTTACCAATACTATCAAGCGGAAAGAGGTCCAGGGTTAACGCACGCTACTCAAGTTATTTGCCCGCTAGGTCTTGCGATCATTGAAGGGTATAAGTTTGATTACAAGCAAGCGATAGAAGTGTTTTACACAGGGAATTGGGGAAGCAAATTCATCAAGCTTTCACTGAGTAAAGTGTTAACACCGGAAGTAAAAGAACCTGTTTGGACCTTTGTTTCCGATTTAGGCACTCAAGTTCAGGTTGGTGCAGACACAGGAAAAGTGCTTAAGGCAGTCTTGTTAGAAACGGCTTAGTGTATTTCTCCCGGTTCTTTGAGCGCGCTGGGGGATGCTCAAAGAATCGGGAGATCTTATGGCGAATTTGGGTCTGTTACCTACCTAGAATGAAGGTATCGCATCATATTCATTTAAAGAAATTTGTGCTTGGAGCAAATGTAATTCTTTTACTTTTAAATTAAACGCTTCAAGCTCTGTTTTAGAGCTCTCTTGTGTTAACACACCAAGCATGACGTTTGCCTGTTCAATATACAGCTCTCGCCATGGTGAAGGTTCACAACACTGAAATAGCTGATCTCGATATTTTTCAAGGAGTGCGCGATCCTTCAAATTCCACGCAGTGCGTATACCTTGTTGGTAAAAACGTAAATAGTTGTGGCCAACGCAGGGTTGCTCAAGCCACTTTTCACCTTGCTCCAACGCGTTTCTACTCTCTTGCCAGAATGTGCTGACCATGGCTTTAGTTGAACATAACCAGGGACCAATAAAAGCGTGTAAGTTGTTTTCTTCAACCAAATTGAGCCCAACCTCTATATATTCACGAGCTTTAATTGCGTCGTTCTGATACCACTTAAGGCGCGCCTTGGTTTCCATTAAACATGCGATGAATCGGACAGCATTGAATTCTTTTGCGATGGCTAGTGCCATATTGATTTCATTCTCTGCCTGATCCAGAGCATTGTAATCAAGCAGTACCCAAGCCGCCGTCAGTCGGGAAACAATTTCAGCTCGACGATTTCCTGTTAAGTAGGCAAGGGTGGCAGATTGTTGAGATTGCGAAAGCGCTTGTGATGTGTCGAGTTGGTAAATCAGTGTCGTCGCAAGCATGTAGCGATTGGACGCTTCGATTTCCAAATATTGATTTTCTTCACATATCTTCAAGCTTTCTTTGAAGTTATTGTGGGCGTTGATCATGTTACCTTTTAGGTATTCACAATCTCCCAACCCACTCAAGGCCTTTGCTTTTGCTTTAGGGCTATTTGCTTTAATGCTGTAGTGGAGTGCTTTCTGATGTTCTTGTTCGCAGGATTCAATATTTCCTGTTGGGAATAGAATATTCCCTCTCATTGAATGCACTTCAGACAATTGAGCGTATTGCTGTGTTGGCTCCGAAATGTTCTGTGCGGTTTGCAGTATGGATAAAGCCTTATCGATGGCATCAACCACCTGATATGGGTTAGCTAAATCAATAAAGTACTGGCTGGAGGCATTCGAGTCGGTGTTTTGATTAACGGCCAGTTCCAGAAAGTGAATACACTCTTTCACTTTACCCATCGAATACAGGCAATTGCCTTTTAAGTTTAGAGCGTATGCTGTTTCACTTTTTGGAACAATTTCAATGGCTTCTTCAATCAATTCCAACGCTTGCTCAAACTGAAAGCTGCTGATGTATTCTTTGGCACTTTTAATTAGGATCGTAAAGGCATCTTTGCACTGCGCCCTTTTTGAGTGGAGCGCAAACTGCTTTTTGTCTCTTTCTTCAAACCACTTAGCACAGTGCTCGTTTAGCAGCCGCCTTTCACTATCGGAAAGTTGGCTTTGTACCGCTGAACAAATGAGATCGTGGTGGAACATAAATCCTTGTTCAGAATGCTTAATCAAACCGTGTTCTAACAAGGTTCTTGGATAGTAATGTTCATCATTTAAAACAAACTGAAGCTGCTCCAAGTTGAAGCATTGCCCGAATACGGACGCCGCCTTTATCGCAGAAAGGTTATTTGCATCGAGTTTGTATAGTTGAACTACGACAAGGTGCTCTAAAGATTCGGGGACATGGTTGCCTAAACGTGAGCAGAGTAAGGATTGTCTTAAGAAGAGTGGGTGTCCGCTTGCCCTCTCGACACAGCGTTGCACGGCCTCTTGGTTTCCTGGTGCCATCCAATTTGCCAACTGTATCGATTCATCCATATTAAGCGGCTTGAGTGCAATTGTTGTCGCTGTTTGAAACCAATCCGGTGCGTTAACCAAATGATGCTCAGAACGAAATGTCAGAACGAGCATTACCGGGAACCTATCCGTTAATGAGGATAAAACCTGAATAATGGACAGAAGCAATTCATTTGCCCAGTGTAAATCCTCTACGGTAATCACGAGTTGACCAAGGTGAGCTGGGCGGTGTGAAAGCAGCTGTTCAATGCTTTCTGCTATTGCTCTGTTACGAGCGGAATGTTCCATCACGTCTAAAAGACGCTGTTCCGACTCATACAGTTTTAAACCCATCAGCCAGTAAATGAAAAGGTGATGAGATGAAGCAATCGGTGAAATAGCAATAGATTGTCTTATGTGGTTGCTGTCATCTTCTGGTGTGAAGCCGAATAATGAACGAATCAAATTAACCGTAGGAATAAGGGAGTTCACTACACCAAAATTTAATATTTGAACTCGTACCGGAGAGCAGTTTTTATGTTCAAGTATTTCGATGAATTTGTGAAGGAGCCTTGTCTTTCCGATCCCTGCCATACCCGTTAAGCAGACGGTACTGCCTGTATTGTTATCGTATAAACGGGCATGCATGGAGCTTAGTTGAGTTAGCTCATATTGACGTCCGACAAAATAGTCTGTTTGTACTTGGCACATTGACACAATACGCCAATCTTTAAATTCAGGTTGTTCGGGTAAGAAGACATTTCTTGGTCTTGCACAATTGGACGATACAAAGCATGGGCATGCAACGATATCCCCCCAAGTGATTTGAGAAAGCAATTGCTTAGCACGCTGACTGACTTGTGTGTTCTGGGCATCGAATTGTGCGTTGGTTGGGCTGCTTTCAACAAACATGCGAACGTGACTTTTCAGTGTAAATTGCAGCATCGCACATAATCGACGAATACGCTCGAATACGAATTCATCACTGGAACGTGAATACCAGCCAAACTCAAGAAGCCCTTTTTCTGCTATGTAGTAGCAATTAGAGCGATCATTCAGTTTTTCGACTTCGGATTTTAAAGACTCATCATCAACCTCTATCGAAAGGCGCAAAACTTGATGCGTATGTTCCGGTATGGTCGACAATTCTTTTTGTAATATTGGGGCAGAATTTTGGATGAGATCTTCTACTTCCACCGAGTAAAACGTAGCGAGTTCTTTCGCTGTGCGATACAAAATACTACTGCCAGACTCTGCACGTTTTATTGAAGATAGAGAGACATACAATCGGTTTTCTGTGCATTGCTCGGCTAGCCTTTCTTGGCTCAGCCCTTTTTGCTTCCTTAATTGCTTAAGCAAGTCACCATTTAATGGTAAACGACCATCTTTTGAACCCATTATTTAATTCCATTTTGTTAATAGGAAGCGTACGCCGTACATTCTAAGTAGTACCAGACTTAATGAGTTACTTATTGATAAATAAGACAATAATGGTAAGCCCACATACTTAAGAGATAACTAATAGCAAAAATAAAGTGACATTCAATTGATTGATACGTTTATATCAATTCGTTGTCACAGTTTATGTTTGATCGCATTTTAATTTGGGCTTTTTGAAAAACAAACAAGAGAAGGCGATAGAGCAGAGTGCGGTAAAATTACTGACAATGAAATCATTAGCCTTGCTTCGTAACTAGATGAATAATAGTGATTTTATTCGATTTATCAATAGCCATATTGAAGACAAGAAAAGTGTAAGAGAGTATTGGATATAACAAAAATACCCCCTGAACTATCAGGGGGTATTAGAGGCGTTTTACTTTTTGTACATAGAAAGCCTGTACTTAGAAAACCTGTACATAGAAAAGCAGTACTTAGAAAACTTTCACTTAAAAAATCTGTATTTAAAAAATCAGATGCGCAATACCTGCAATAACTGGAAGCGTAATGAGTGTGCGCAAAATGAAGATGATGAACAATTCTGCGATGTTAACCGGGATACGGCTTCCCAATAGTAGTGCGCCCACTTCAGACATGTAGATAAGCTGAGTAACAGACATAGCAGCGATAACGAAGCGAGTTAGGTCGCTTTCAATAGAAGCCGCCAAAATGGCTGGAATAAACATGTCTGCAAACCCGACCACAATAGTTTCAGATGCTTTAGCCGCTTCAGGGATGTTCAGCAGTTCTAAAAACGGCACAAATGGTTGACCAAGAATAGAAAATACCGGCGTGTACTCGGCGATGACCAGAGCAACAGTACCTAACGCCATCACAACAGGCAGTACACCAAATACCATGTCGGCAGCATTTTTTAGCCCTTCAACACATACTTCTTTCGCTGACTTCACTTTGCTTGCTTTTGTTAGAGCAAGGTTAAGGCCCCAAGACCAGCTATTGTGGCCTTCTGGAATGGCATTGTCAGACGCTTCTGGTGCGCTACCATCGATGTACAGATCTTTCTTATAGCTCAAAGGGGGAAGACGCGGAATGATCACCGCTGCAACTAAGCCAGCTAAACAAATGGCACCGTAAAAAGGTAGGAACATATGCTCTAGGTTAACCTGAGCCAGTACCACGAGGCTGAACGTGATAGAAACGGCTGAGAACGTCGTACCAACTACTGCGGCTTCACGCTGTGTGTAGAATTTTTTCTCGTACTGTTTGCTGGTTAGAAGGATACCCACACTGCCATCACCAAGCCACGAAGCCATACAGTCGATCGCGCTACGACCCGGAAGGTTAAATAGTGGACGCATGATTTTGCTCAGCAATGTACCAAACAGCTCTAGCAGGCCAAAATTCAGAAGTAATGGAAGCAGTAAGCCAGCAAAAATAAACACAGCAAAGAGTGTTGGCATTAAGCCTTCTAGCACAAGGCCGCCCGTGTTTTCATCCCAAATGGATTTTGGACCAAATTGGAAATACGTCATCAAAACCGCAATACCACCAATGGTGCGCACAGCAAACCAAAGTGGGGAAGGATCAAATAGCCCTGTTAAAAATGCGTTGTTCGCGACAAACGCGGGCTTAGCAACTTTATTCAAAATAGTCGCCACAGACATAAAGCCAATCACAAAGGTAATGATAGGGACAATCAAGTCACCCAGTAAGTCTTTTAATGCACCCGCTAAAATAGCGACGGGAATGGTGAGTTCACCTTGAAAACTGACAGGTGCCATGAAAAGGAAAAGGCCAAGCAAGGAAGGGATCAAGAAGACCCAAAAGTTCTTTTTACTCTTAGAAGAGCTAACCGTGTTTACGTTATCCATCTTTTTATACTCTTGTTACCGCTAGTAAATAATTATTCACTAAACATTAGTATTCATTCATTGTTGCGAAGAATAACTGCTTTCTGATATTCCTGCAATACTATTCAATGTTTATTCTTAATTATTCAGTTTAAATGGCGGCAAATAGGTTTTAAGGTGGAGTATTGTAACAATAATGTTGCGTGTAAGTAGCGAGATATACAAAACTGATAACTGGGTCAAAGTTTATTTTATTACAGTATACTCAGATCAGGGAAGCCGACACTGATCGCAATCGCTGCGTCTCTTACCTGTAAGCAACCACGAAATGGTGTACCGATGCTTGGCAAACCTAAGGTAAACCCAATCGGCAACTGGACGGATATACGGTTTTCTTAACCAATTCACCCATGGCTTTTTGCCTACAGCGTTCCAAGCAGCTTGAGTAACATCAAGCCCTAATAGCAGTTGGTTATTATCGTCTAGTGCGTGAAGAATCCGATTTGCATCAGTAACACTGATATTTGGGTATTTATGTGAGAAGTCGGGTTGATAAAGATCTTCTAAAACAAGACGCTGATGCAAATCAAAACGCTTAAGCTGATCCATTTCTGCTTTGCATAAAGGGCATGTTCCATCGTAGAAAATAGTGAGTGCCATAATATTCTCATTGCCAAATTTTTTTAATTGTACGAAAGAATTTGGCGGATGATCAATTGTATCCAAGTACCATGAGGTAGCTTGAGTATAAAAAAGCTCCGAGAATATCGGAGCTTTGGGTGTCAGGCTTAAACCTCGGTGAATGGGAAGCTCTAGAAGCGGTTTGAAAACAGAAGTTCTACCGAGCTGTTGTCGTAGCCCACTTCATCAAATTCTACACTTGCTGGAAGGTTGGTGGATGAGGTTAAGTAGTTCAGGCCTACATCCCATGCACGGTTGATTTGATAATTAACCCCAAGTTTTGCCGTGTTGTGGCTGTTCTTTTCCCAGCTTTGGAAACGATATTCACCTGTTACTGCAACGCTGTCCCATAGTGTGTAGGTTGCTCTGGCTGTCATAGCAGGAAGAATTCGAAGGTACTCACGTTTTGCATGTTGCCCTAGGCTATCTGCGTTGGCGACTTGGTATCCAAATTGGTGGGCATAAACGCCTAAACCAAATTTCACTTCAAAGTTTTCTAGAGGCGTATACCCTTTGTATACATTACCGCCAAGCATGTAGTGTCGGTACTCACTCACCAAAGACTCGCCTTTCGCGTAGCCTTTACCTTGGTAGCTGAAATCTTGTTTCGCTTTGCCCGTAACGCGCAGTTCTGTTGGAATAAACTCGAAATCCAGCGCGTTGCTGTTTGCCAATTCGCGTGAGTAGGTAATGCGAGTATAAGGTTGAAGCTTATCGACTTGAGTTACATCGCTAAAGTTCTGGTTCATGATCAGGTCTTCAGTGAAGAAACTCAGATGAGAACCCAGCCCGACTTCAATTTTGTTTTTGAGTGGTGTTACCACTGTTTGAATACGATCTTTTGAGCTGCGCTCTTGGTTAAATGCCGCTTCTGTTATGGTGACATTCAGTGACATACCGTCTTCGGTTTGTTGAGCATTTAGGTATACCCCGTCATTGGCATATGGGGAAACAAAGTATTGGTTAACTAAGAAGGAGATACCCGCGCTTGCCGTTACGTCACTCACAAAATGACGTTTACCATGAACTCGGCTGTACGCGACGTACGAAGCCGCCGCATAGGCAGGTACACCCCACTCTGCACCGTATCGCATTTGCAAAAAGTGCGCACCAGAGAAACCCGCAGCCGCATGGCCAGAAGGATAAGAACGAGGGCTAGTGCCACTAGGTCTTTGTCTGCCAACGATTTTTTTGGTGGTGTCGACAATGATTTGTGAAGCCAAAACGGAATAGGTCAATTGTTTTGCCCCTTCCCAATCGTCATGCATCCATGCTGCCATATAGCCGCTGAGAGGGATCACAAGTTGCAGCATATCGCCTGTTTCCACTGTGGAATCTGAACGAATATCCGTTATTTCGGACGCTGCGATAGCAGGTGTCGCTGTACCTAGTGCGCCAATTACAAACGCGGCGCAAGCACGTAACTTCATTGTGTATCCTTCTGTTGGTTTTCTTATGAGGCTAAAAATTTAGCCGCGCATTATAAGGGTAAAAATCAGTTCTTTAAATATTTTACAGCGTTAATGTTCGCAACAAGAATCAATCGTTAAACCCGAACGCGAGTCTATTTAATCTGAGTTCCGATTATTTAGCTCAAGCACCGCATTTCTGTTTCTTCAGAATAGACAAAGAGTGTGAAGAGTAAGCCTAGAAAAAGTGAAGCCGCCAATATGAATAAAAATTGGCGGCTTAATGGCTTTTTGCTTATAGAGTTTTTACGCCCATATTAAATAGGGTAAAGCTGTAAACATCGGCATATTGCTCAATGACTTTACTCGTAGGTGTGCCTGCACCATGACCTGCGTTTGTCTCTACTCGGATTAACGTAGGGTTGTTACCTGCTTGCTTAGACTGAAGTTCTGCAGCGAACTTATAGGAATGTGCAGGCACTACTCGGTCGTCGTGATCGCCAGTCGTTACCATAGTTGCTGGGTACTCAGTACCGGGTTTCACATTGTGAACAGGTGAGTATGCTTCCAAGTACTGGAACATTTCTTCACTTTGGTCTGCTGTGCCGTAGTCGTATGCCCAGCCAGCGCCTGCGGTGAAGGTGTGGTAACGCAACATATCTAAAACCCCAACGGCAGGCAGTGCAACTTGGAACAGCTCTGGTCGTTGTGTCATCACCGCACCCACTAACAGGCCTCCATTCGAGCCACCGTTTACCGCCAGTTTGTTGCGTGATGTGTAGTCTTCCTCAATGAGGTACTCGGCTGCTGCGATAAAGTCGTCAAATACATTTTGCTTTTGTAATTGCGTTCCGGCTTTGTGCCACTCTTTCCCGTATTCGCCGCCACCACGAATATTAGCGACTGCGTACACGCCTCCCATCTCTAGCCAAGCGGCACGAGCAGGGCTGAACCTAGGTGTTAAACTCACGTTAAAGCCACCATAGCCATAAAGGATAGTCGGAGCTGTGCCATCCATGGGCGTGTCTTTTTTGTAAGTGATGATCATTGGAACCTGAGTTCCGTCTTTCGATGAATAAAAAACCTGACGCGATTCGTATTCATCCGATTTGAACGGAGCGGTCGAGCGGCGATAAAGCGTGCTTTCGCCGGATTCAATGTTCAACGAGTAAATGGATCCGGGTGTTTTGTAGTTGGTGAAGGTGTAATACACCTCTGTCGCATCTTTTTCACCAGAAAACCCACTTGCGCTTCCCACACCTGGTAGCTCTATCTCACGGATGAGTTTGCCCTGCATATCGTATTGCTTCACCTTAGATACCGCGTCCGCAATGTAGCTCGCAAATAACGCATCACCAGCAGTTGAAACACGAAGGACATTCTTAGTCTCTGGGATCACATCTTGCCAATTCTGTGGCTGGGGCGCTTCTGCATTCACGGTAACAACGCGCTTGTTAGGTGCATTCAGGTTTGTGACCAAATACAGCTTATTGCCTTCGCTGTGAATCACGTAGGTATCTGATTCGGCGTTTTCCATAATTGGCATTAAGGAAGCATCTGGTTTAGACAGATCCTTTAAGAACAACTTATTGCCAGAGGTTGAAACACTGGCCGAAATAACAAGATAACGGTCGTCTTCAGTCGTGTAGCCGTAAACATAGCGATGCTTTTCAGCGTCGGTGCCACCAAAGATCAGCGAATCTTCATTCTGTTTGGTGCCAAGCTTGTGGAAATAAAGCTTATGTTGGTCCGTCTTAGCAGAAAGCTCACTGCCTTTCGGTTTATCGTAGCTAGAGTAATAAAATCCTTCGTTGCCCAACCAAGACACACCGCTGAATTTCACATCAATGAGCGTTTCGCCTACTTTTTCTTTGGTTTCGGTATTCAGTACGATCACTTTGCGCCAGTCGCTGCCACCTTCGGAAATTTGGTAAGCGACAAGGGAGCCATCTGCAGAGAAGCTGATTCCAGCCATTGATGTGGTGCCGTCGTCACTGAAGGTGTTCGGGTCGATGAATACTTCTGGTTCGTTATCGTCAACTTGTCGATAGAGAACAAATTGATTTTGCAACCCATCATTTTTATAGAAATACGTGTATTCCCCTTCTTTAAAGGGTTTGCCGACTTTCTCATAGTCCATCAGTTCTGTGAGGCGATCTTCAATTTTTTGCCGATATGGAATCTGCTCTAGATAGTCGAACGTTACCTGATTTTGAGATTTTACCCATTCGGCGGTTTCGTTGCTTTGATCATCTTCCAACCAACGATACGGGTCGCTTATTTTTACGCCAAAATAGTCATCAACCACATTCACTTGCTTGGTGGCAGGGTATTCAATGGCAATGTTTTTGATGTGTTGAGCAAACTGCTTTGGAGTATCATTCTCTGGTTCAACTGGCAAACTACAGCCAGTGATAGCAACAGCTGCCGCAATTGCGAACGCCTTATTTTTCATGGTCTTCCTTGAAGAAAATCTCTGAGGGAAAAGCGGAATGTACTACAAAAAGGAGACCGTACGGCGTTTAACTTTGTGTGGGTTCATTTTATTTGTGGCAAGGCTCGCTGATTGATACTGGGCTTAGCGCTGGCTTGGTAATGAGGGCTACTCCCATTACGCAGTTTTTGGGGAGTATTGGCAAAAAAGGGAAATGCGATGATTCCCTTTTTTACGCTTTTTCTTTCTAGGGCTTAAATTACCCGACTGAACGCAACATCCCCAGATTGAAGTAATAAAAGCCCAAACAAACCGAGGATGATGCCACCGGCTAAGGCTAGGTAATGGGGGGATTTGGAATGGTGATGGTGTTTATCACCAAATAAGCGACCGTTTAGCTTTTTCCCACCCAAAGTCATCATTGCTATCGTTGAGGTTGTTAAGCAGGTACCGAATGCCATTAAAAGGGCACTTAGTACCCCAACCCAATAGACACCCACCATATTTGCGAACAGTAAAATCATGATAGCCCCCGTGCAGGGGCGTATACCTATTGTAAAGATTAAACTGATGATCTCTTTCCAGTTGTCTGCAAATTTTGGGGCGTGGTGGTGACAGCACTGATGAGGCTTTCTTAGCTTCTTGACCGAACGATAAATCATAACAACGCCGAACAATAATACGCAGAAGTAGCTCACCATCATCGCAGATTCAGCTTTGGCATGAACATCACGCATAGAGGCTTTATATAACCACAGCAAAACTGAAACCATTGCAATCGCCACCAAGGCTTGCAGTAATGAAGACACTATTGTGATGATTAAGCTTGTTTTTGCTTGTGTGGGCTTAGCGACAAGGTACGTTGTTACAATGACTTTTCCGTGCCCCGGTCCTAAAGAGTGAAGAATGCCATACACCAAACTGACGACAGAAAAAGTCCACAAAGCGCCTTCTTGCTTTTCTTGAATATCATAAAGTAGATCGCTGAGTTGACCGTTGAAATCTCTTTGTATTTGGATGCTTTTGAGTACCAAGTTTGGCCAGCTGAGCCACAGTTGATAACTCGCGATGAGCATCAAGCCAAACGCAACCCACTTCACGTAGGGTTTTAAGACGAGTGCATAAGGTTTAAGAGACGATAGAGAAGATTTAAAAGTAGAATTCATCACCGGATTAGCCCTCACAACGAATGTAAGTGTGTTGGGTAAACAGTTGCCCAAGCGTGTTATCGGGGTCCGCATCAGGTGGTAGCGAAAGTGCATACGCCATTTGTTCCGATGTAGGGGAGGGCTCGACAAGCTCAACCGAGCATTGCTGTTCTAAATTTGCACTTAGCTGAATTGCATTGTTTTTCTTCCAACTCATATCAACGTAATAACTGGGCTCAAAAATCATGAGCTTTAATGACTTACCTAACGTGTCTTTTTCTTGAGTTAATGGCAGATTAAAGTGAAGAGTCAGCTTACCTCTGTGATGAGTAAACTGTGCGTCTAATACTTCTTTGTAGCGAATGGGTTTATCGGCTTCAAAAAAATAGGTGAAGTAATGTTCATAGAGCATGTTATCGATAACAGACATGGCTAGTTGCTTAAGTGTCTGTTCACGAACTGGATCAGACATGTCCTCACCATCCAACATATAAGCGGTGGTCATGGCATCAAAAGTCCACTCCATGGAGAATCCGGAAATTTTTGTACCCTCGCCAAGTACGGTCGTTTTCATATCGACCCAAGAGTGAGGATGAGCGTGCGAGAGTGATGTGGAGAGAAAAATCAGGAATAAGCAGCAAGCATATTTACACGCTTGCCGCGCGATGTTCATCTTTAGCATGAGACTTGGTTTTATATTAAATTTTAGCCAAGACTATGACAATTGTTATAAAATAACAATAGAGGACTTATACTCAAACCACTGAACCTAGCATCTTGAGGTGGTTTGAGTATAGATGAGTTACACCAACTCTTTTTTTGCTACGATATTTGAGAAAAGCGTCATTCTTTCCCCGTTGTTTAGATGAGTTGTACACGCTACACGGAGTAAAGATGCAAAATTCTTGATTTCTCCGCGTTTTTCTAACACTTCTTTGTAAATCTGCGTAACGAAAGCCCCGATAGATAATTCGGATTTTTTGGCAATATCTTCAATGATTTGCCAAAAAATGGCTTCAAGCCTAATACTGGTTACTACGCCATCAATTCGGATTGAGCGAGTTTTTAATTCAAAAAGTTCTTCTTCCGCTCCGGAGTATATTTCACACATGATCGTCTCCCGTCTGTGAGATGGTTATCTAGCTAGAATCTTAAAGATTCCCAAAGCAAGCCGGTTCCTAAGCTTCCTGCAAAGGTGACCTTCTGCCAATTTCTGTCGTTGTGTGTCCGATGATAAAGCAAAAACAGCCAGAATAAAGCCTGGCTGTAGATTTGAAGTGTTAAGTACGCCGCGTAATCAACGCGTAGGTCACCTTTTTGATGGTTATTTTTGTGAGATAACATCGCTTTATCAAATTCTGGACTTGTTCTCACATAATTTATAGAGGTGATCAATGAATGAGTCATTCCTTACTAGGGTCAACAGATCCTAATCAATCACCTTAACCAGCAAAGATCAATAGCCCCGAATTACAGAAGCTTGTTTAACTGTGCAAGCCATGCAGGGTGTGCTGGCCATGCTGGTGCTGTAACCAATTTGCCATCTGTGTAGGCTTCGTCCATGCCGATATCTTGGTATTGACCGCCCGCTGCCGTTACTTCAGGTGCACATGCTGGGTAAGCCGATACGCCTTTACCTTCAATAACGTTAGCCGCAGTAAGAAGCTGCGCACCGTGGCAGATTGCTGCAATCGGCTTGTCTTGCTGGTGGAATGCTTGAATGAGCGAGAGCACCGCTGGGTTCAGTCTTAAGTATTCAGGCGCTCTACCACCTGGAATAACAAGGGCATCGTAGTCGGCAGCATCGGAAGCTGCAAAAGACGCGTTTAGTGCGAAGTTGTGCCCAGGTTTTTCTGTGTATGTTTGGTCGCCTTCAAAATCGTGAATAGCGGTTTTGATAGTGTCGCCCGCTTCTTTATCCGGACAAACGGCATCCACTGTGTGCCCAACCATTTGCAAAGCTTGAAAAGGGACCATGATTTCATAGTCTTCAACGAAATCACCTGCAAGTAGAAGTATCTTAGCCATGTTATTTTCCTCTTAATTGGTAGGAGCTATTCTCACAAAATCTATGCTGAAAAAAGACGGATCGATTAAACGCACAAGGTCTTTAGTTCAGTTTGTGTATTCAGGATTGCTGATGAATTAGAGTGGTGGGTAATAGCTGGATACTACAGGCGAGATGTCACTCACAATGTCGTTTTCTTGTTGCGGATTTGTTATTTCAAATGTATGGGTTTAAACCTAGGTTACTCCAAGGTTCATAAGGTTACTCCAAGGTTCATAAGGTAGCTCCAAGGCTCACAAGATAAATCAAGGTTCCCATGGTGTGTAAGATGAGCTCTTAGGTCATGCTACTTGCATATCGATTTTTCCCCCGCATACATCAACAGCCCTTTGCTACTCTTCATTGTCACTAACCGTCGTTTTCACTACTCTTCGTTTTCGCAATGAATCGTTGCTTGGTCTTTCCCTTGATGTTTTGAGGTATACAACGAGCGGTCTGCGTGGCGAACCATTGTATTGAAATTAGATTGAGTTTGTCCGAAGTAGCCACCAATACTAACGGTGATAGGAAGCGAAAGGTCACTGTGTGGCATGGCTTTAATTTGATGGCGTATTTTTTCGGCCAGTTCTTCTAATTCTTCCACCGAGCACGATGGATGAAAAATCATGAACTCTTCTCCCCCCCATCGACACAGTGATGAGATGTTAGGCAGTACATTGCTGATCCGGTTCACAATGGAGATCAGCACATCATCGCCAACCAAGTGCCCATAGGTATCATTAACGGGCTTAAAATTGTCTATGTCTAAGATCAGCAAGCCAACCTCACATTTACTGTTCACAAACCCTGGATAGGCACTGTTCAATTCATCGAAAAATCCACGCCGATTCTGGATTTTTGTGAGCGGATCAATCCGCATCAGTCGTTGATTTCGGCGAAATGCGACATAGAGGAAATAAGCACTAAAGCTTAGAACCATCCCCATTAATAAAAGCGTCCACACAGTCATAGAGTGCATGATACCTTTGTCTCGAAGTTGCTCTTTGCTGACAAAGTGAACCAGTTCTAGCTCATTTGGAACAACCTTACGCCACAAATAAAATCCATTACTATCTTCGATCCAATTCATACCTTTGGAAGGGGCAGGGAAGTCGATTTTTTCTCCGACATCAAAGTCAGTCATCGATGAAACAATCTGGCGATTTTCGTCAATCAAGAATGATTGACCCACCGAACTGCTGACTTGCAGCAAATCGATTAAACTATTTATCCCTACATCTATTGCGACAACACCAATAAATTCATCGTGTACCCAGATGGGGTCGGTGATGGTCACCATTAGCCCTTGCCCACCACCATCAACATACAAATCAGACACAAACTGCCTACCGTGAGGGTTTACAGAAGGCAACGCCTGCAACCAAAATGGGCGTTCAAAATCGGCTTCGCTGACTTGGAATTCTGCCACTGGAAGTTCTGGGGAAAGGAACAGGTATTTGTTTGCAGAAATGTAGTATGACCAAATAGCGACACCCAATTCTCGAACTAACGTGCTGATTTGTTCATTCAAAGACAATACCGCTGTCATTTCAAAGCGCTGTTTATCATCGTTGGGATTAAAGGGCCTGAGCATTGTCAGCGTCCCTTTAAGCTTTGATGCTTGGTTAGGGTGATCAAAGGCAGAGAGACCATAGGTGTCGAATTCGGGGAAATATTCAATACTGTTGATCCACTGAGGCAGGTTGATCTTCCCTTCTTCAGCAAAGTGGTATGAATGGATCATGGTATTTCTTAGACCAGTATTGTGTGCAGAAATCAGTTTAAAATACTGTTCGAACAGCCCCGCACGGACATTCACGGTATTGACAGCGTCACGCCTAAGCTCATCTATTTCAGATTCGTAGTAAATGTAACCGACTACAGCGAGCAGTGCTGAAAAAAGAGCAGGAATGTATAAGCTTTTCTTCATTAAACTGATGTCCGCTGATGGTTTAGTTCTTGGTGCATTGGTTATTATTGGATAATGGTATGGTCGTCGTCTTTCTTTAAATTTAGCCGAAACAAGCAAGCTTCTCCATCTTAGTCTCTGATTTCTGACAAAATGACTCGACTCTACGCAATAACCGTTTGGTTACGGCCCATTTTCTTTGCTTCATAGAGTGCCATGTCGGCATTTTTCATAATATCGTCGACTTGAACATCCGGTGAACTAACGGTTAAACCAATGCTAACTGTCACGGTGAGGGATTTCATGCTGTGTTGATTTTTGGCAATAGCGAGATGAATTTTTTCCGCAACCCAGTGCGCACGGTCGAGGCTGGTATCTTGTAGGAGCACAACAAACTCTTCACCACCCCAGCGACAGGTCACAGACGACTGGCTCGCGACCTTTTTAATAGCCGTGGCAATGGAACGGAGCACTTCATCGCCTACGCTGTGGCCGAAGTTATCATTGATCTTCTTGAAGTGGTCAATGTCGATCACCAATAACCCACATTTCTGTTGGTTGCGCAGCGACTGCTGGAATATAGGCTGAATGAAAGAGTAAAAACCACGTCGGTTATAGAGACCAGTTAAAGGGTCGACCAACATAAGTTGTTTGTTTTTCTTCGCGGAAACATAGGTAAAGAAAGATAAAATACTAAGGACACAACCCACCATCAATAAAGACCAAACTGTCGATGACGCTTTCATTGCTTCCAGTAGCAACGTGGTCTTTTTTAAACGATGAACTAAAAAGAGTTCTTTGCTAATAGTAGGTGTGCAGTAAAACCAACCTTCATTCGATTCTTTCCAGCTTTGTCCTGTATCTGAAACCAAAATGGGCAACTTGTCTCCCAGAGAAAATGCACTCAAGCTCGCCGTTAATTGCAGGTTTTCGTCTACCAAATAGGATTCACCAGGTGCTTTACCCACTTTCAGTAAAGAGGTCATCAGATCCATCCCAATATCAATGGCAACAATGCCAAGGAACTCGTCTCCGCGATACACAGGATCAGAAATGGTGATCATCAAACCTTGCCCGGCAGCGTCATCGTACAATTCAGTGACAACCTGCTTTCTTTCGGGGTTAGTCTTGGGCAACAAGCTTGTCCAAAAAGGCTTTTCATACAAAATATCGCTGAACTGGAAGGTTTCGACGGGTAATTTCGGTGAAAGAAACAGAAAACGATTCTTTGATAAGTAATAAGCCCAAACCGTCATTTTTAAGTCGTCAATAACAGTACCCGCTTGCTCATTGATAGACAGTACTGCTGCAATTTCTTCAGCAATGGGGTCGGTTGACGATTGGATCGGTACATCCATCGTTAGAGTACCTTTAAGCCAATCCCCTAATTCTGGTTGATCAAATGCGGAGAGTGCATAGGTGTTGTACTCGGGGTAGTAGGTGATTTCTTTAATTAGATCTACCCGAGCTTTTAGAATCGATTTTTGTTGAACATCTAATTCAATTGAGTTTTTCATTGCTGTGTTTTTAGCAGACATCAATCGAACATACAGACGCAGCAAATTCGAGCGTACTTCCAAAGTAGACAACGTAGATTGGCGAATATTTTCAGCCTGATAGTGAAAGTGAGACAGACCAAGGGCCAGAAATACCACTATAAGAGCAATTGGGTAAAGGGTAAGTTTCGACATCAGAGTTTCTTGTTATATTGCCCTTAGGTTTGACGGGGGAAATAGGGTGGAAAGCGATCTGGATTCAGGCATTTAGGCGGACCTTAAGACATTCACCAAATTACTGATAGATCATACCGGACCTAAGTACTATACGAGTTTGATTTTTAACTGATAGTTTTGCTATTACATGGCGGTATTGAGCCACAAATACAAATGTTTGGGGTTCGATTAAGCAGTGGTACTTGAGTGTTTTTGGTGTTTTGTATTGTCAAATTATATTATATTAATATTTAGAGCTAGTTTTTGTGTTTTATAGGACGTATCGATCTGTGGTACTTATTGTATATGTCTTTAGGTTGTATGTGTTTTGATTCACTTGGTAAGGTCAGACTCAGACCTGAGACGAAATTGATTTGTTTTGCATTAAAAGAGGAAAGGAATCTCATGGTTTATTACTGTTTTTACACTCTAACTATTAATGTAACTTATAAATAAACCTGACCAATTCCTGTTTAGTTTAATTTCAAATTAAAGGCAGTGAGGATTGGTTCCCCCTCTTAGGTTAACCCCATATCATTTTTCGATATGGGGTCTATTTTCCTTTTCTTCTTTCTTTTTGTACTTTGTTTTGATAGCAGCTCGATTAGTGATCTAGATACAAGTAATTCTGCCAGCTCTTCATTCGGATAAGAACTTTGCGCATCACTGAAACATGAGTAAAGCTGTCTGAGTACACGGCTATCTCTGCATTGCTCCCCATTGGGAGGTGATAGGCAGAAAGATCGTCTGTGATTTTGAGCTTCACTAACGCGCGTCCGTTATTTTTCAGCGCGCTTGAATTAAGCAGCGAACCAGAGGCTTGTACCTGCCCTTCACCAATCGCAGGGATCACTTCGACTACCTCACCTCGAAAAACTTTTCCTGGTAATGCTCGGAATAAAAACTCTGCCTCGAAGCCAGCTTGTAAGCGTTGCAAGGAATTTTGTCTGAACGCACCCACGTAAAACTCATCTTCAGTGTGAACGAATGTCATGACAGGTCGCAAGGGCAACGGTACCGCCATCATGCCAGGGCGAAGAGCTAGCTGCGTGACATAGCCGTCTGTCGGGGCTCGGACGATAGTTTCATCCAAATTGAACTGTGCTTGAGCTAACTCAGCTTTCACACGAGCAATGAGAGTGTTCTCGCCATCTATCTCCGATTTGTAGGCTAATTCTGCCTGTTTTACTTTTGCCAGGGAGGCTTCATAACTGGCCGTTGCTGCTTTAAAGGACTGGCGACGCGTGTCGAGTTGTTGCTCAGTAAATGCGCCTTTTTTGAACCCTTTGTTGTATCTTTGGAATTCTCTTTCTGCTTTGTCTTTGTCAGCCAGTGCTTCTATGGAAGCGGCTTGAGACTCTTTGAAAACAGAGGCTAATTGCAAAACGGTTTGTTCTGCTTCCGCAAGAGCAGACTGCCGCCGCACGACTTCTGCTTCGAACAATGTCGGGTCAATCTTAAACAGCGGATCCCCCTTTTTCAGTGGTGTATTTGCCTTGGCAGACACTTCCACTACTTTTCCCTGAACACTAGGAACGATCGGTGTGGTGGTGTAGTACTGACCGCCGTATTGAGTGAATGGGTGATTGTAATTCATGAGGAGAATCAAGGTGCCAATGAGTAAAACGCCACCGAGAACAGCCGTTGGAACTGTCCACTTGTTTAATGGGATCTTGAAAATTTTAAAGATGGCGATACACAGAGCGGCGTATGTCATTATCAGTAGTAAATCCATTACGCTTCTCCCTTCTGTGCTTCTTGATTTTGGGGAGCAGCCTTCGTCACCTTGAGCTCTGCGAGTTCTTTTTGCAGTTCCGCTACCTGATCGATAAGAACATCGACTCTGTGGTGGATATCCTGTTGCTCCTCCTCAAGTTTATGGAACCCCCAACCACGTTCTTTACGCCAAAGCGTTGCCCAAATCCATAAGAAAGGCCAAATCGCATGTAATGTAAATAAACTGACCCAACCAGAGACATGAATAGCATCTTGGTGAGGGTGGTCTCGCTCTTTGGCGATTTCGTAAGGAATGTCATGAATGACAATGATCCCGTAAAAAATGACTAGGGCGACAAATATAAGCAGTCCTAAGGCGAAATAATCAAGAAACATAAAACCTTGTCCTTCTGGTTTCTTTAATAAGAGAGAAGTGAATAGTGATGTGAGCGCAGCATAATGATATGACGTAACAGATTCTAATATATCGCTAGATTCATATGCAGACCAAGTTTTATTCGAAGCGCATCAAGAGAGGTGTGAGCCAAATGGTGTTAGCGCGTGGAATGTGCGACCATTTTGTTTGAACGTCACAAATAAGGATGTGAAGTGGACTACATTGGTGAGGCTTCAGCGATTGGGGCTGCAATTGTTTGGGCAATGGCAACATGGATATACGGTCAGTTCAGCCACCAGTTTTCTGCCATGCAATTGAATATTGTTAAAGGGGTGATTGCGTCTGCCATGATGTTGGTAGTGATCCCGTTTATGCCAATGCCTGATGATGGGTGGGCAATGGAAACTGGGCATTTTATCATCTTAGCTGTATCAGGAGTGGTGGGCATTGCGATAGGTGACAGCGCTTATTTTGCTGCACTTAAACGCATCGGGGCAAACAAGACCCTACTGTTAGAGTCGCTTGCTCCACCACTTTCTGGTGTGCTTGCTTTATTGGCTCTCGGTTCTGAGTTGAGTGTACAAAGCTGGCTAGGCGTGGTTGTCACTACGGCGGCGGTCACATTCGTTGTAATCAGGCCTTCCAGCATAGACCAGGAAGCATCAATGGCGGGAATTGGCTTTGGGCTGTTGGCGAGTGTGTGTCAGGCCAGCGGTGTGGTTATTTCCCACTACGCTTTAGTCGCAGGAGACATACCGCCACTTTGGGGAGCCCTCATCCGCTTGAGTATTGGCGTTGTTGCTGTGGCTTTGGTGATTCGATTATTGGAGCCTCAACCTTTCTCGGGCATTAAACATCACTGGAAAGGTGTGAACCGGAAGCAGCACACAAAGTTACTCCTTGCCATCTTTGTTGGAACATTCTTAGCGCTTTGGCTTCAACAAATCGCACTTAAGAATGCGAACCCAGCGGTTGCTCAAACACTGATTGCAACCAGCCCGCTGTTTATATTGTTTATTTACGCTTGGAATGGAGAGCGAGTATCTTCGACCAGTGTGATTGGCACTCTGGCTGCGTTGGGTGGGATTTCGTTGTTTTTCCTATAACTTTTTTTTACTATAACTTATGGCTTTCCTATAACTCAATGAATCAGGGTAAACGACGTTGCGCTGATAGTTTATAGCTGATAGGGACATGTAAAAAAGCCATCCTACACAATGGAAGATGGCTTATAAATTCTGTTCTTAGCTG
Organism: Vibrio penaeicida; assembly: GCF_002933855.1. Classification (GTDB taxonomy): domain Bacteria; phylum Pseudomonadota; class Gammaproteobacteria; order Enterobacterales; family Vibrionaceae; genus Vibrio; species Vibrio penaeicida_A. The sequence goes on along the minus strand of NZ_BFAQ01000025.1, from coordinate 37,473 downwards.
ACGTTCATTAGAAGCTTGCTATCTATAGAATACTAAATCTCGTAGCAGACTTGATTTCGACCTTTCGCTTTAGCTCGATATAGCGCTTTATCTGCACGATAGAAGGTGCGCTGGGTGTTTTCGCCTTCTCTGTGATTGGTGACTCCTACGCTTACCGTTAGCCCACGTTCACCCAAAATATCGTGCCAGCCGAATTGGAAAATACGTTCCCGATAGTGCTCGGCATGCAAAACCGCTTGGTCGACATTAGTATTTTCCAAGATAACCAAGAATTCTTCGCCACCAAACCGCACACAAGATGCGCCGCGGAATCGGAAGTGCGCGGCTAGCTCATGTGAAACATTCACAATGGCTTTGTCGCCCACTAAGTGGCTGAGTTCATCATTGATCGATTTAAAGTGATCAATATCGATGACCATCAAAGTGAATGGGGTTTCATGCAGCAGGAGATCTTTAAGTTTCACATCAAGCCAGCGTCGGTTGTGCAAGCTGGTTAACGGATCGGTAAACACGTCTTGTTGCAATTGCGCTACTTTGTCTTTCTGAGTTTCAGTGGTTTCTTTTAACTCTTTGTTTTCTTGCTCTGAAAGAATCAATTTAAGCTGGAGTTCAAAGCGCGATAAGCGACGAAGCTGAAAACCCGCCAAATCACTAATTGGAATGTTCTTGACCAAATCCGTACCAATTCTGAACGCTTTTTTTTCGAACGCGAGGGCTTGCTTGAAATCTTTTTGCGAGGCAAAAACATCACTGAGTGATTCATACAAGCTTTTTAGCAATACAGGTGAGTTGTTCAGTTTGATGCGTTTAACCGCAGAGTTGAGTGTGTACTCTGCAAGATCCGTTTTACCAATAGCATTCAAGCTTCTGGCCAGTTCCAATCGCATCATGTTTGAAAGCCAGTAAGCACTGACATTGTTTAACGAATAACGCGCCTTGGCCAAAACTTCTAACGCTTCGTTGTACAGCTTCTGTTTACGGAGAATTCGAGCTTGGTAAAGAATGATTTGCCCGGCCAGTACCTTGTCTGAAACCAGAATACTGAGTTCTTCACATTCATTAAGCAGCTCGTTGGCATTCGCGACACGACCTAACGAGATTAGGCAAGATACCGTGTACAGCTTGCATCTTAAGCGCAGCGAACGGCTGCTGATTGCGTGATCTATACCGTTGATTTTTTGATAATACTTGAGTGCCCGAGCATGGTCGCCATAGGCGTCACACAAATTACCCATGCCAAGCACAGCAATGACGTAGTAATCAATATGACCAAACTCGACGGAAATATTCGACAATTCTACACACTCTTTCAAAGAGAGGGCGTAGTCGCCATTTTCATAAAGGCGATCAGACAAAGCGGCTTTAATCGTGAGAATGTCTTCGACATCGCGAGGTAGCGAAAGTAAGGCAACCGCTTCACGAAGTTCGTCCAAACTGGATTTGGGTTGGTTCAGCTTAGCTCTGTATTCGGAGCTGATCAAAAAGCAATGGGAGCGTTCAAGATTCGTTGTTGCGATGTGCTGACGAACATGATCCCAAAATATAATGGCATCTTCACCCGTAACGGAAGCCGGATCCAATCCAGCTTCAGAGACTTTGCTTAGTAACGCTTCCATTAGCATGCTCCGTTTCGGTGGATTTTTCGACCAGTTGATCGAGCGTGAATGGGAACGTCAAAATATCATGCAGTGACGTTTTCGGTGCTTTGCCTTTTAAGCCTCGACGATCCCATGGGTACATAGAAATCATTTGGCTGACAACATCAAACAGTTTATTGGCTTCATCGCCTTTTTCAGAAATTAGCATGCCAACACGAGATTCATCGAGTTGAGAAATCAAGTCACTCCTACCACATAAGCAATGAGCAAGCTCGATACAGATCTCTAAGTAATTACTGTCTTCGTGCTGGATCATGATGACCGCGTGATTGGACTTTTTCAGTTCTGATTTAAACAGAACCATTTGTTCCCACCAGTAGGTTTCAGATACGACATTAGAAAAGCGCTTTTCGCGGTTAAATTCGATTTGCCCACGAATGCGATTAATCAATTTACGCGCACGTTGTTCGAGCTGCCTTTTCGAGCCTCGCGCTTTATCCATGCCCAGTCGGTTCGTTTGCTCTTTCAGCATATGAATGGAATACCGACGGTACTTTTTGAATGCTTGAAGGGCTTGTTCATAATCGGCGCTTTCTTCAGCAACGACCGATTGCTGAAAGCATATTTGGGACAGCAATTCGCCATTATCGAACGGTTTAGCAGCATCTTCGGCTTGCTGTAAAAGCTCGCCTGCAATTTTGAAGTCTTTACGTATCAGCTCTAGCCTTGCTCGGCTAATAAACGAGTGCGCTTTCATCCAAGTTAAGTCGTGCTTTACAGCAAGTGTATGCGCTTCCATTGTCGAGCTTTCGGCATCTTCTAAACGTTCTAACCCAATAAGCGCCAAGCCACGGAAATCGCATATTTCGGCACGCCAAGTTGGGTCTTGGTGGTATTTCAAGGCTTCTTCTGCACCATCCAATACCGACAGCATTTCGACGTAATTGTTCAGTAGGTAGTAATCCCATGCCAGCAAGATTCTCGCTTTACCTTCCAGCCAGTCAATACGGGCGTTGTTCGCCACTTTAACGGCCAGTTCATGGGTTGATTTTGCAAGATGAATGTCTTCAGTTATTCGCCATACGTTGCCTAACCCGATAAGGGATTCAATTTCAATCGTGGACTCGCCAACCAAAGCTGACTGCTCTAGGGCGTTGATCCAATATTGCTGGGCAGAATAGTATTTGGCTTGCCCCCAAAACTGTAGGGCATGAATGTGAAGAATTTCAGGGAGGTAGTTATCGTTGTCTAACCGGTTTTGACCCGTTAGTGCTTCTTTAATGGCTTTCATGCCTTTCTGGTAACTCATTAAGCTCCAGTGGCAACGTGAAATGACGATGTAAGCTTGGATAACCCCTTCGTGATATAGGATTTGTTCTGCACGGGCTAAACATTGCTTCGCCTGAAGCAATACCCCTTCGGGTTCACTTTCAACTCGAGCACGTAGTTGCTCTAGCTCATTCTCAATTAATATCTGGGCTTTATCCAATGTTTAGTCCAAGCAGTTACGTATCTTAGTTTCAACTTTGTTATTATATTGTGCGCTCGATAAGAATGGCACTACCAATACAATGATAATAGCCACATTTTCTCAATGAAGTACAACATTTGTGGCCGTTTACCGTTTATCTCACTGATAAATGCGTCAGATTTTCACTGATTATCCAAATCAGGACAACAAAGTTCGTAATGTAAGAGGTTTGTCTGCCAGTCTAAGAAGCTGTGCTGGCGTCATACCGTTCTTATCTTGGTAGCACAAATTGTGCCAAGCACGGAAAATGTCCAACAAAGGAAGCAAACCACCAGGGCGTAGTTTGCGGCGAGGTTCATTAATGAAGCTTTCAAATAATAATTGAAAACGTTGCTGGTAATACTGAGTTTGAGTAGTAGTAGCAAGGTTTAACCAATGTTCATGATCGGCATTGTCGCCCGCAAGATAACAAATTCCTTTTGCGCGACTGTCGTCATTTCGGATAGCCCAGCGATCGCGCCACCACCCCATATGGACGATGTCAATTTTTTGAGCAATCGTACCTTCTTGTTCATTGGCATCTTCTTCTACATACATCAAGTCAATATTATGGCGCTGTATTCTCGGTAGGCAAACCGACAACGCAGCAGAGCGCAAAATTGGGTCTTGCGGCATAAATATCGACACGCGTTTTTCATCCTCACACATATTCAAAACATGGAGGTAGTGCGCATAAGAGGTATAAGGAGGGCGAATCAATGCACCTTTCGACGGGTAATTGAATTTCAGCAGATTTCCCATAGGGTCTTCTACGTTACCGCGCGCTAAAATTTCTTGGTACTTGTTGTCGATTTTTTCACGTAGTGACGTTGCGCGGCGAGTGACCGCCTCAAAAGACTCTGGTTGGTATTCTTTGGAAACAAACCTAGCAGGGACTTGATAGGGGTTGTGGTCAATATTGCCTTGTGGTTCCTCATCAAACGAGTAATTGACGTGTTGTGACAACACATAACCCGAGTCAGCATCCGTGGTTACTATCCAGAATACGCCATTTTGGCTGTGTGGCTGAAGCACTGTGTAATGCGAAGAAAGGTGATATTGCTCGGCGTGGTTCATCCAACGAGCATCAAACATCGCTAACTTACGACGGCAGCGGCTCGCGATTTGATCCACGTGATCGTAAAACGTTTTAGGGTTGATTTCGAGCTTACGGCAGATTTCACGTACGGAATAGCCAGTGAACAAATACCCAAGTAAGTGCTCTTGGAATTCTATTTTGGCATTGCTGCCGGACCATTTATCCACGAAGGTCGATTGACAGCATTTACAACGATAGCGTTGCCTATCACCGCTGTAACCGAAGGCGTGGTAAAGATGTTTGTGGGTATGGACGGTTTTGCCGGCATTTTCACAATTGGGGTTACGACACGCCGGCAAACCGTCACTATGCACGGCTCTAAGCCTGCTCAGTTCGTTAAGAACCTCGCGATTATTAAGTAAGGGGGGGAAAGCACCACACTCACGGCACACCATCGCTGGACGTTTAGGGTTTGCATGCTGCAAAACATACCGATTTGCATCACTCAATCCAAAGTTGTCACACGCCAATGTTTTACAAAAGTTGAGTTGCAACCCATCTGCATCCTTTGGCAGTTTGCCGTCTGACACGATCGCCCCCTCGGGAATAAACTGGTCGTAAAAAATTACAGGTTAATTGCGGTTTCTAGCGCAACGGTCATCATATCGTTGAACGACTTCTGACGATCTTCTGCTGAAAGCTTCTCACCGCGAATGATGTGGTCTGATACGGTTAAAATAGTTAGCGCTTTAGCACCAAGCTCCGCCGCGACACCATAAATTCCCGCCGCTTCCATATCCACACCTAAGATGCCTAGCTTTTCCATTTTTTCGAAAATATCGGCTTCTGGTGTGTAGAAAAGGTCGGCAGAAAATACGTTCCCCACTTTTACTGGAACATTGTTCGCACGCGCTTGTTTAACTGCTTCTTCCAATAGCCCGTAGTCAGCTACGGCTGCAAAGTCGTGGTTTGCAAAACGAATGCGGTTTACTTTCGAGTCGGTAGAAGCACCCATACCGATAACCACGTCCATTAGATTCACATCATCTTTTACAGCACCACAGCTACCGATGCGGATAATATTTTTAACACCGTATTCAGAAATCAACTCGTGGGTGTAGATACAAGCAGAAGGAATACCCATTCCATGACCCATTACCGATACTTTTTTACCTTTATAAGTACCTGTAAAACCAAACATGTTTCTTACATCACAAACTTGCCTTGCATCTTCTAGGAAGTTTTCTGCAATGTACTTAGCGCGCAACGGGTCGCCTGGCATTAGAACCGTTTCTGCGAAATCGCCTGCTTGTGCGTTAATGTGTGGGGTTGCCATAGTGATACTCTCCAAAGTGAGTTTTGATAATTCGCAGGAAATAATGCGACGACAATTACCAAATCTGTTGAACAGGGGTTACTTCTTGACAGCAATACTAGCCCTGTGAACGGTCATCCCTTGAGATCTTTGTCACAAAAAATTCTAATTTTTTGCGAAAATGGAATGTTGATAACGAAATCTGTTGAAAACGGGAATGCAATCGATTTGCTGGTGGACAGAGCAAGTGTTTTCTTTCTTTTAAGCTCGATACTTGAGTGTGTTATGCCTCTTTTAACAATCCTTTAATCCTTATTGAACAAATTATCAACAACACGCTTGATTATTGACCACTTATTAAGTAACGTAATTTGAGTTAAACGTTTTACAGTAGGTAAATAAAGGCTTCAGTTAGTAGATAAGGGCTTTGGTTGCATGAAGAAACCTTCAATTCGAGAAGTGGCAAATCTGGCGGGAGTCTCTACGGCGACGGTCTCTAATGTGTTTTCCGGAAAGAAACCCGTTAATACGGATCTTAAAGAGCGTGTTCAAAACGCTGCGGAGTCGCTTGGGTATCAAGTAAACCGAGTGGCATCTCAGTTACGCTCCCAACACAACAAAGTGGTTACTGTACTGGTTCCTAATATTACCGATACATTTTTTGCCACCATAGTAACCTTATTGGAAAGTTTCGCTTACGAGCAAGGTTACGACGTGATTGTGGCGAGTGCTCACGACCAAACGGATATTGAACAATCGCGCATTCGGACATTATTGAGCTGGCACCCTGCAGGTATGATCGTCGTCCCATGCTCGGGAAACCTTCCACAAATATTGATCGATAAAGCCGATGCTTGCCCCGTAGTGCTGGTAGACCGTGTCGCAGTAGATGAATCGGCACTCGATTCCATCACCATAAATAATCGAGATTCTGGTGAAATGGCGTGTCGTTACTTACGTGAGGCAGGGCACAAGAATATTCTGACCATCGCATCCGATCTGTCTTTTCCTCCAATAAATGAACGTGTTGAAGGTGGAAAACAAGCTGTTAGGGCTCTGCTAGAAAATACAAATAGCGCGACTCATGATGTAATTGAAATTGGCGCCGACCTTGATGCCGGAGCAGTAAAAGTTGGGGAATGGTTAGACGCAAACCCCCACCCAACTGCCATTTTTTCTCTTACTAACGTTACTACGCTCAGTACGCTTACTGCTTTAGCAGAACGCAACATCAAGGTAGGAGAGGATATTTCGCTATTGGTATTTGATGATTATGCCTGGATGTCGGCAAGAAGCGTTAGCTTAACGGCGGTGCGCCAACCTGTTGAAGCAATAGCCAAACACGCATGGGACAGGTTGATGTTGAGAATCAACGGAGATGCAGAACAGAATGTGAAACTTTCGACGGTATTAGAAGCGGAATTGATCGAGCGAGCATCGGTTTTGAATTTTGCGATAGAAAAATGAGCGGATAAAACTTAATACAGCAGTATTTCTAGCGAATCTCGGCAATGTAACTTGAGTAGTAACTATCGGATAAAAGCAGAAAGAAGGAACGAAAATGTAGAACAAACTTACATGGAAATAGACTTTACCAAAGAAAATCGACCCTACACTTTCGCTGGTTGTTAGAACTTAGGACAGTTCTAAAGTCTTTGTTTGTTGCAGCAAACAGAAGACTTTTGCACTTTAGTATACCCAAGTTTTAAAAGCAATACGGTGGAGGGATAAAGGAACAGCGGCTGTCGGACGGCTGCTGAGGGTACTGCTGTACCTGACATATCTTAAATGGAGTATTAACTATGAAATCCTTAGCCACGAAACTGTTAGCGAGCAAGCTGAAATCGGCAAGCAAACTGAGTGTTTCTGCTGCGTTGCTTGTCTCTTTGAGCGCGGTGTCTGCGCAAAGTATTGCTGCCCCTCTGGTCGCATTTCTTATGCCCGACCAAGCCTCAACTCGCTATGAAGAACATGATTACCCCGGCTTTAAGGCGGCGATGAGTGAACTCTGCTCGGATTGTAAAGTGATCTACCAAAATGCGAATGCGGATGTTGCGTTGCAACAACAGCAGTTCAATTCCGTGATTACCCAAGGTGCAAAAGTGATCGTATTGGATCCGGTGGACTCAAGCGCCGCTGCATCATTAGTTGGGTTGGCGCAAAGCCAAGGGATAAAGGTCATTGCGTATGATAGACCAATCCCAGATAGAGCCGCGGACTACTATGTTTCGTTCGATAATCAAGGCATAGGTAAAGCCATTGCCGATAGCTTGGTTGAGCATTTACGAATCAATAAAGTGTCGAAAGATTCAGGCGGCATATTGCAAATTAATGGCTCACCGACGGATGCTGCAGCGGGTCTTATCCGAGATGGGATCGATCAAGGGCTAGACGGCAGTGAATACGGCACGCTAGCGGAATACGCGACACCAAATTGGGCACCACCAAAAGCGCAGTCTTGGGCAAGTGGCCAAATTAACCGTTTTGGTTCGAAGATCATTGGCGTTGTCGCGGCGAATGACGGCACTGGCGGCGGTGCGATAGCGGCGTTTAAAGCAGCGGGAGTTGATCCTGTGCCGCCTGTAACGGGGAACGATGCCACGTTGGCGGCCCTTCAATTGATCATTTCTGGCGATCAATACAACACCATTTCCAAGCCTTCTGAAATTGTGGCGGCAGCGGCAGCAAAAGTCGCGGTATCCATGTTGAACGGCGAAACACCGAAAGCCAAAACAACACTCTACAACACGCCATCTGAGTTATTTGTCCCTGAAGTGGTCACACGCGGCAACATCAAAAAGATCATTTTTGATTCGGGTATTGCCTCTGCTGATGACGTTTGTACTGGTCGCTACCTAGCGGGCTGTAAAGAACTGGGAATTAAGTAACGCTTTGTCCTCAAACTGGCCTTTTTAACCAGTTTGAACATGAGTGCCACCGGTCTTTTGGTGAGGTGGCACTCTTTATCAGGCTTTTCATTATGTTTTAAGGTCTGAACTCAAAGCGTAAATGGCGAGCGCTTTACTGCCCAATGCTCAAGATAAGAATCTGCGTATAGGTGGAAAGCGATAAACGAACAGCGTTAAACGAAAAGTGTTGAATAAAAAACGCTTTGACTGGAGTGAGTTTTATGGCGTCGGATGGTTCATCTCAAGAACAAGCCCAAAAGCAATCAAACCAAACAGAATTGGATTCCAAAGAAGGCATTCAGCCTATTTTAAGCCTACGCAATGTGTCCAAGAATTTTGGTGCGGTCGCCGCACTAACCAACATCGACCTTGATGTTTACCCTGGTGAAGTGGTGGCGCTGGTTGGGGATAACGGGGCGGGAAAATCGACCCTGATTAAGATCCTTGCTGGTGCGCATGCATTAAGTTCAGGGGCGATTGCGTTTGAAGGGAAAGAGGTGGAATTCAAAAAACCAAGCGATGCGCTAGAGCTTGGGATTGCAACTGTTTTCCAAGATTTAGCCTTGTGTGAAAACCTCGATGTTGTCGCCAATATATTTTTGGGACAAGAGAAGAACAGCCTGAATCTAGATGAAACGGAAATGGAAGTCAGGTCTTGGCAACTGCTCAATGAATTAGCCGCTCGAATACCCAGTGTGAGAGATGTGGTTGCGTCTCTGTCTGGCGGACAGCGCCAAACCGTGGCGATTGCTCGTTCGTTACTTCTCGACCCTAAAATTGTGATGTTGGATGAGCCCACAGCGGCATTGGGAGTGGCGCAAACGGCAGAGGTTTTGAATTTGGTCGAGCGCATAAAAGCCAAAGGGTTAGGAGTAATCATGATTTCCCACAACATGCAGGATGTACGTGCCGTAGCCGATAGAGTTGTGGTGCTACGGTTAGGAAAAAACAATGGGATATTTAGAGCGGACGCTTCCAACGAAGAGTTGATAGGAGCAATAACGGGTGCCACTGATAATGCAGCGATGGAGCGTGCGAACCGAATGGATAACGCGTCAACCGCGGTGGAGGAAAAGGCATGAATCATTCCTCTAATGTTACGCCGAACCCAAACCATTTGTTGGATAGAAGCGATACCCGCGTTACTCATGCGGCTGGTTTGGGTGGATACATTCGCAAATTCATCGACCAGATAAAATCCGGGGATTTAGGCTCGTTACCCGTGGTGGTGGGGTTAATCCTTATTTGGGGGATCTTTACCTACATTAATCCGATATTTTTATCGCCCAATAACCTCGTCAACCTGCTTTTCGATAGTTCGACTGTCGGGATTATCGCCCTTGGTATTGTTTGCGTTTTGATGCTTGGCGAAATTGATTTATCCGTTGGCTCCATGAGTGGTGTCGGATCAGCGATTTTGGGTGTGCTTTGGGTAAACCAAGGTGTGCCTTTGGGCATCGCGATCGGAATAAGCCTATGTTTTGGTGCCATGGTGGGCTTTGCATACGCATCTTTAAGAAACAGTTTCGGTATGCCGAGTTTTGTTTCAACCCTTGCAGGATTGCTCGCGTTGCTTGGTTTGCAATTGTATTTACTGGGTTCTACCGGTTCTATCAATTTGCCTTACGGTTCTTCAATGGTGAATTTTGGGCAATTGATGGTGATGCCAGATTGGGTTTCCTACTCACTGTCTGTATTCGCTGGTGGCGTTATTGCTTTTTCTGAATGGACGCTTAGACGCAAACGCAAGTCGGTAAACCTTTCAGCCAAAAGTGCCAAGTTCATTTGGGTGAAAGCGTTGATAGTCACGGTGTTGTTACTCGCAGTGAGTGCCTATTTAAATCAGGGGCGCGGCATTCCATGGATGTTTGGTTTGTTTATTTTTCTCGTGGTCGCACTTAACTACGCGCTAACTCGCACCAAATGGGGACGATACATGCTGGCGGTTGGCGGAAACGCAGAAGCAGCTCGCCGTGCGGGTATCAACGTAAAAGCTATCTACATTAGCGCTTTTGTAACGTGCTCTACGTTGGCAACGTTAGGGGGTGTACTGGCGGCAGCGCGTTTGGCCTCTTCAAGCCAACAGGCAGGAACGGGCGATGTGAATCTCAATGCCATTGCTGCGGCTGTGATTGGTGGAACCAGCCTCTTTGGTGGCCGTGGTTCGGCGTGGTCGGCGCTGCTTGGCATTATCGTCATTCAGTCCATCGCGAGCGGCTTAACGTTGCTCAATCTCTCATCGGCGCATCGGTACATGATCACCGGAGCTGTTCTCGCAGTCGCTGTGATTATCGATAGCCTTGCCCGCCGAAGCCGTGTTTCTCACGGTAAAGCGTAATGCCCCCAAACTGGTATTCATGAAAACCGGTAACGATGAATAAGGAACAGAACCCATGAAAATGAACATTGAAGGAAAGGCTTACGCGATAACGGGCGCGGCGTCTGGGATTGGATTAGCCTGCGCAAAAGCATTGATTGATGAAGGGGCAACCGTTGTTCTGATTGATAGAAGCAAAGATGGTTTAGAAAAAGCCTGCGAAGATTTGGGTACGTTGGCTCTGCCATTGGAGGTGGATCTGATGGAACCGCGTCAAGTTTCGGGCATGCTTGAAGGCATTCTAGCGCTGACCAATGGAAAGCTCGATGGGTTTCATGCCAATGCGGGTTCGTATGTTGGGGGAATCTTCGCCGAAGGGGATCCAGATGAATGGGATCGCATGTTGAATCTCAATATCAACGCAGTATTTCGATCGGTAAAAGCGGTGCTGCCGCATTTAATCGAGCAAAAATGTGGTGATATTGTTGTGACCAGTTCGATCGCTGGGTTTATTCCTGTGGTTTACGAACCTATTTACACCGCGTCGAAACATGCCATTCAGGCGTTTGTGCATTCGCTACGACGCCAACTGATTCCCCACTCGATACGTGTGGGGGCGGTGGCTCCAGGACCGGTTGTAACAGCCCTTTTGGATGATTGGCCAAAAGACAAGATGGAAGAGGCATTGGCGAACGGCAGTTTAATGCAAGCCGAGGAAGTAGCGGATTCCATTGTCTTTATGCTGACACGGTCACCTGGCGTAACGGTTCGGGATTTGGTCATTCTACCCAATAGTGTAGAGCTCTAATCGGAAGTTTAAGTGGCTTGTTACAAACGGGGAATGAAAAACGGAGTGCTATAAATGGGAGCAAGCAAAGTGCAAGTTGCAGATAAATACGTCATTGGAGTGGATGTAGGAACAGGAAGTGCTCGTGCTGGTGTGTATGATCTCCAAGGCAAAGAGCTCAGTACGGCAAAGTGCGATGTGCTGATGTTCAGCGATGAAAACGCAAGATACGAGCAATCTTCCGATCAAATTTGGGATGCCGTTGGCGATTGTGTTCGCGCGGCGGTGAATGAGGCGGGTATTGATAAACATCACGTAGTTGGTATTTCTTTTGATGCGACATGTTCTTTGGTTGTTATTGGCGATTACGATCAGCCTTTACCCGTCGGGGTTCACAATCATGCAGACAGAAACGTGATTGTCTGGATGGATCAACGTGCCACGTCACAAGCCAAGCGCATCAATGAAGAAGGGCACTCGGTTCTTGACTATGTCGGCAACCGAATTTCACCAGAAATGGAAACGCCAAAGTTGTTGTGGCTAAAAGAAAATCTGCCAGAAACGTATTTAAACGCAAAGCACTTTTTTGACCTGACGGACTTTCTGACATGGAAGTCTAGCGGGTCGCTCTCGCGCTCCATATGCACCACGGTATGCAAATGGACTTACCTAGCTCATGAAAACCGCTGGGACGAGACGTACTTTAATCAATTCGGGCTAAGTGAACTAACCAGTGACAATTTCGCCAAAATAGGAACTACTGTTGTCGCTCCGGGTACTTCGCTTGCACAAGGTTTAACGCAAGATGCTGCCGCGCACTTGGGGTTACCCGTCGGGGTTGCCGTTGCTGCTGGGTTAATTGATGCCCATGCTGGTGGAATGGGCTCGGTCGGTGCGGTTAATGAGCAAGGTATTTCAGATCCAACGGCTAGCCTTGCGTATGTTTTTGGCACATCGGCTTGCACCATGACCACGTCTACAACCAAAACCTTGGTATCAGGTGTTTGGGGGCCGTATTTTTCTGCGATGATCCCCGGAATGTGGCTGAATGAGGCTGGGCAGTCAGCTGCAGGTGCCGCTATGGATCATTTGATTCAGTCGCATCCTGCGTTCCCAGAATTAAAAGCCATGGCGCAAATACAAAACTGTACGCCGGTTCAATATTTATCTTCACAGGCGAAAGCGCTTTGCCCGTCACTCAGCGATGCCGTTTTCTTAGCCAAAGGGCTGCATGTTCTTCCGGAGTTTCTTGGGAATAGAGCGCCTCACGCCGATCCAGATGCTCGCGGGGCGATATTAGGGCTTGATATGGACAGTTCAGTCGAGAGCTTAGTTAAATTGTATGTGGCGGGGCTATGTGGTTTAGCTTATGGGTTGAAACAGATCATTGGTGCCCAGTCGGCAGAGGGCATTCAAGTGAAGCAGGTAGTCGTAAGTGGTGGTGCGGGGCAAGATCCACTAATTCGTCAAATTCTAGCCGACGCAACAGAGCTTCCGGTTGTTGCGCCTATCGCAAGTGAGCCTGTGATGCTTGGCAGCGCCATTATGGCAGCGGTTGCGGCTGGCGTATTTAATGATGTGTTTGAAGCGATGAAAACCATGTCGCACTTCGGCGAGCAATATTCCACTGCGACAGAAAAAGTGGTGAATATACACCGTCAGCGTTATGCAGCTTTCATTGAAATTCAAGAAGTGAACAAAAAATTTAGAGAAATTTAAAACGTTATAAATACATCATGTTCATGCCATTTACGTTATTTATATCAATTAGTTAAACCGAAATCATTAGGCCGGTTTTACAGCGAAGCAATAAACGATACAAAATTATTTTTTGTATCGATGTGATCGAAATGCTATAGATTCTTGTACAAGAAAAATAATTGTACAAAACAACTATCCAACCTAGTCAACCAACTCAATCATCCAACTAAAGTGGTTAGGGAGAAAACTATGGCAGCGAATGAAATTAAAATTGGTGTAAGTGCGTGTGTAATCGGAGAGAAAGTACGTTTCGACTCTGGGCACAAAATCAATAACTTTTTAACCAAAGATTTTTCGGAATACGTCAGTTTTGTTCCCGTCTGTCCTGAAGTTGGAATAGGGCTCCCAGTGCCGCGCCCTACCATTCGTCTCATTAGTAATGAAGAACGAGTGGCTCTTGTCGAAACAAAGAACCCCGACCAAGAGTACACGGATCGCATGATGGATTTTTCAAAAAGCAAAGTTGAAGAATTGATCTCAGAGAATTTATGCGGCTATGTCGTTTGCGCAAAATCTCCAACTTGTGGGATGGAGCGAGTCAAGGTGTACAAGAAAAACAGCGCCGACAAAAATGGCGTTGGGCTTTACACCAAAGTACTAATGGAAAAAATGCCGTGGCTTCCTGTTGAAGAAGATGGGCGCTTGCACGATCAGTTTTTAAAAGAAAATTTCATTGCGCGAGTTTATGCTCTGCATGATTTTTACCAATCCATGGGTGGAAAACCAACGCCAGGGAAAATCGTTAAGTTTCATTCTCGGTACAAACTCAGTTTAATGGCGCATCACCCTGAATCTTATCGGTCTATTGGTCGTTTGGTCGCCAACATTAAACTTTACGATTCCCAAGCTTTTTACATTCAATATCGTAACGAATTCATGAATGCGCTTAAGCACCGCGCAAGTCGCAAAAACACCACCAATGTTTTGATGCACCTTCAGGGCTATTTCAAACGTGATCTGAATGGAAACCAAAAGAAAGAATTGGCGGATACTATTCATGAATATCGCCAAGGTTTGTTACCTTTGCTGGCTCCGTTAACACTGATCAAACACTACCTGAATTCGTACCCAGACCAATACTTAGAAACTCAACGATTTTTAGACCCATACCCACAAGAACTGAGATTAAGATATGGGCTGTGAGAACCTTAATTATGAAAACCTTTAACTATGAAAGATCTTAATCAGAAAAACCCTCGATTTGCCATTCGAGAGGTCTCTGAGATGACTGGAATCAAACCCGTTACGCTGCGCGCATGGCAAAGGCGTTACGGTTTGATTCAACCCAAACGAACTCAAAAGGGTCACCGTCTTTTTTCCGAAAAGGACATCAATGACATCCGTGAAATTCAGGGGTGGCTCAATAAAGGGGTCCCCATTGGGAAGGTGAAAGATTTAATCCTAGGCGGTTCGAAATCGGATCTCGCTGAACCGAGTGAAGAATCGTTGAAAGAAGTGGATTCTCTGCTTGAGGCCATTGCCAAAATGGATGCTCAGAAGGGCGATAAAATTCTCTCCGCTTTGTTTAAGGAGTACCCTACTCAGCATATTGTGAACAAGGTGATTTACCCTGTTCAAGAAGCCTTGGATTCAGTAAAAGGGACGCAGCGTTCCCTTCAAATCTCTCTGTTTCGCTCTTTAATTATGGTGGTATCTAACCGGATAATTGAATCGGAAAACAAAGTGTCTCAGAACAAAAAAGCGTTACTTGTAAGCTTTGATACCCCCGGAAGTGTGGACACACGAATACATGCCCTTTTGCTTTCAGATAGCGGAAACCGCGTCACTATGCTGGAAGGCGTTGAAGACGTGAGTGGGCTACCTGAAATGGTGGACTCAGAATCTGTTTCTCAAGTCTACTTTCATTGCAGTAAAAACATCAGCAGTAAGACGGCTGGAGACATTAAGTCCTTCGCGGCATTAGATGCGTATGAAGTGGGGTATTCTCCGCTTATCCAGCAAGTGTATTTCAATCAGATAGAAGAATAACAATAGTATGCAATTGGTTTGGTTTCGTCGTGATTTAAGAACGTTGGATAACACCGCACTCTCACAAGCAATAGCAACCGGACAGCCTGTCATTGCACTGTATATCGCGACACCTCAGCAATGGGAGTCCCACCATCTGGCTCCCATTCAAGCGGATCTGATTTATCGGCGTTTGTATGAATTGCAGCGAGAATTGCATGAGCTAAATATCCCCTTGGTTTACGCCGAAGTGTCGACGTTTGCAGAGCAAGCCGATTTAATATCTAAGTTGCTTACCTACGACAAAATTCAAGCATTACACGCCAATATCGAACATGAATGGAACGAAAAGCAGCGAGATTCGTCCATTGAAAGCGGGTGTCCACCATCAAAAAACTTTCATCTCTATCACGATAAATGTGTCTTACCTCCGCGAAGTGTTCTCAACAAAAAAGGTGAGTATTTCAAAGTCTTCACGCCATTTAAGCGAGCGTGGCTAAGTCAGGTTTCTCAAGCTGGTGTTTCTGTCTTTCCACGTTTAAAAAAGGGTAACGTTGAGGTGCCGGAAGTGGCGTTTCTTCAGTCTCTGGTGAGCGAATTCAATTCAAAGTGCCATTTCAGTTACGCTCGGACGGACAGCAATCAATATGATGTTTCAACGGAATCACTGATTCATCAGCTTCGCGAGTTTTGCGCAAAAAATCCTCTCAGTTCGGCAAAAAACGCGCTTCGTCATACAACAAGCGCCACCCGCTATAAAGAAGATCGAGACTTTCCTTTTGTTGAAGGAACCAGCAAGTTGTCACCTTATTTAGCGCTTGGCTTTCTTTCAGTTAGGCAGTGCGTCGCTCGTTTGACTTACCAACGTAGTATGGACGACCTCAATGAAGGCGAACAAACGTGGTTGAGTGAGTTGGTGTGGCGAGAGTTTTATCAACATTTACTCGAATTTGAATCAAAATTAAGTAAAGGCTTACCGTTTATTGACTGGGCGGTTGATCTTGAATGGCACAATGACAAAGATTGGTTCGAGCGTTGGAAAAATGGCACAACAGGGTATCCGATTGTCGATGCAGCTATGAGACAGCTCAATTCTACTGGATGGATGCATAATCGGCTAAGAATGATTGTGGCGAGTTTTCTAACCAAAGACTTGTTAATTGATTGGCGATGGGGTGAAGACTATTTTCTGTCAAAACTTGCAGACGGAGACTACGCGGCAAACAACGGGGGTTGGCAGTGGTCGGCTTCAACAGGGTGCGATGGTCAGCCGTACTTTCGAATTTTTAACCCGATATCTCAGGGAGAAAAATTTGATACTCAAGGCGAATTTGTGCGTCATTGGGTTCCGGAGTTGAAACAGGTGCCATCAAAATACATTCATCAGCCTTGGACTTGGTCAGAAAGCCACACGCTGAACTATCCTGAGCGTGTTGTTGACCATAAAACTCAGCGCGAGCTGGCGTTGAGCATGTATAAGAAAGCAAAGGGTAAGTAGCTTGAATTAGGGTTAAGTCACTTGAACTCAAGTTAAGTATGTTGACGATGCACCGGCGTTGCTGACATGATCCTACTTGGCTGAACGAACTAGGCTGACAAAAACGATGTTGATCGAAAGAAATGTTGAACGAAAGAAATTAAGGTAAAAGTAGGAATGAAGAAAGCGGTCGTTGGTGTTTGGTTGGTATCCTTGGTTGCATCGTCGGTTTCGGCAGCAACATTTTCACTGCCTATTGAAGGCAGTAATATCGCTGGGACCGTGCAGCGACATGTGGTTCAAGAAGGGGAAACCTTCGCTCTAATCGCTAAGCAATACGATGTTGGCTTTCTTTCACTTATGGCTGCCAATAAAGGGTACGACCCGTTCCTTCCCCCTGAAGGCTCTGTACTGACTATTCCTACTCACTTCATTCTTCCGAATACGCCTAGAAAGGGCATTGTTATCAATTTGCCAGAATTGCGGTTGTATTATTACCCCAAAGGCGAAGACATTGTTCACGTTTTCCCTGTAGGCATAGGTCGAGTTGGGCGAGATACGCCCGAGATGGTCACGCGAATTTCGAGCAAAATTCCAAACCCAACATGGACTCCCCCTAAATCGATCCGCAAAGAATACGCCGAAAAAGGCATCAGCTTGCCGCGGGTCGTGCCCGCAGGGCCGGAAAACCCTTTGGGTGACTATGCCATGCGTTTGGCGTATGGATCTGGAGAGTATCTGATTCACGGTACCAACAAAGATTTTGGCATTGGGCTGCGTGTAAGCGCGGGCTGTATCCGAATGGAGCCTAAAGACATCGAATGGCTGTTTAAACAGGCGAACAAAGGTGAACAGGTAAGGATCATTAATCAACCAATCAAAATGTCGCTAGAACCTGACAGAAGTGTGTTTATTGAAGTGCATGAGCCATTAACCAACAGCAAAGGCGTTCAAGCAAGGTTAGAGTTGCCAATGGAGCTTGGCTGGTGGATGGATGAATTTAATATTTCAGATGCAAAAGCGAAGGCCGCAGTTCAAGTACAAAACGGCGTGCCAATCGAAATTGCCACGCCATAAATAACCTAACCTCTTAATAACCCAAGTTCAGGTTACATATTTTGATATCAGCCGTTTAAATCCGGCTGCAAGCGAAAATATCTGAGTGACAAATGCACCCATTTTTTACTTAATCTCCGAGCTTACTTAGTATAAGACTGCGCGATGTTATCGATACGGCTGTTTGCACGTGCCGCTTCTTGTTGAGCCGACATCGCAGCGCTCTTAGCACCATTCGCTGCTGAAGCTGCTTCTTCTGCTTTCATGCTCGCTTTTTCTTGAGAAGATTGAAGCGAAGAAACTTGCTGACTGAGCTGCTGAACCTGATTAGTAAGCTCATCCAGTTTGCTGGAAGCTGTGTCTGGCGCGCCAGAACAACCTGCCAAAAACAGAACTGAAGAAATACCCGCTGCTAAAAGTAATTTGCTGTTCATAAGAACTCCTTGTTGGACATTTTTTTATAGCTTGTTTTATTCCCTAAATTCCCGCACATAAAGCTTTTTGTTAAATGGCTTTGATTGTTTAGGTATGAAAGGTTGCTACTCAATCATAGTGCCGCTTGTGAGAAAACGTAAATCAGTACTACTCACATGTGGTCACCAGTCTCTAATATGGCACAAAAATCCGCCATCTGATGGCATCGCTCTAAAATCTAACATGAAAATGACAAATTTGTAGATAGCGTGACACAATGGCTTGCATGAGGGCTAATAAGAATAGCGACTATTTTTTGTGATCTGGTCCTTAAAAAGAGTTATCATACGGCGCTGATAAAACACCTTGTACCACCTTTTTGGAGAATCCTTTGCAATTTAAAGACTTAGGGCTAGATAACCGCTTATTGAAAAACCTGAAGCACTACGACTTCAAGCAAGCAACTGATATTCAACGTCAATCCATTCCCGTTGTTATTGCAGGTAAAGACCTGTTGGCGTCGTCTAAAACCGGATCGGGTAAGACGTTAGCATTTGTATTACCGTTGCTTCATAAAGCGCTTAAAACCAAAGCTTTCTCTGCGAAAGATCCAAGAGGGGTCATTTTAGCGCCAACACGTGAGCTTGCTAAGCAGGTGTACGGTGAACTTCGCGCCATGTTGGGTGGCTTATCTTACGACGCGACCCTTATTTTGGGTGGTGAAAACTTTAACGATCAAGTTAAAGCGCTTCGTAAATACCCTAAATTCATTGTCGCGACGCCAGGACGTTTGGCTGACCACCTTGAGCATCGTTCTATGTTTCTCGATGGCGTGGATACACTGATACTTGATGAAGCAGACAGAATGTTGGATTTGGGCTTTGCTCCAGAGCTTCGCCGAATTCACAATGCAGCGAAACATCGCCGTCGTCAGACGCTCATGTTTTCAGCGACGCTGGATCATGCGGAAGTGAACGACATTGCTTCTGAAATGCTGAATGCACCAAAACGCATTTCTGTTGGCAGCGCGAACGAAGAACACAAAGACATCACGCAAACTTTCTACCTTTGTGATCACCTTGATCACAAAGAAGCGATCATGAATCGCATCTTGGAAGAGTCTGAATACCGCCAGGTCATCATCTTCACAGCAACTCGCGCGGATACTGAGCGCTTAACCAAAGAGTTGAACGAAAAGAGCCTGAAGGCCATGGCGTTGAGCGGCAATTTAAACCAGACGCAGCGCAACAACATCATGAGCCAATTTGAGCGCCATGTTTTTAAAATATTGGTGACCACCGACGTCGCATCTCGTGGGCTCGACATTGCGAGCGTTACGCACGTGATTAACTTCGATATGCCAAAGCATACAGAAGAATACGTGCACCGTGTGGGTCGTACTGGTCGTGCGGGCAACAAAGGAAACGCCGTATCTCTTGTTGGACCTAAAGATTGGGATAGCTTTAAGCGAGTCGAGAATTTCTTACAACAAGATCTTTCTTTCTCCGTGTTGGAAGGTCTTGAAGGAAAATTCAAAGGCATTAAGCCGCGTAAGCCAGACTTTCGAAAAAATGCTGGCGATGCCAAGAAGAAACGCAAGCCTCAAGCGAAGAAAGGCGCTAAGAAGCCAGCCAAGCGTGATAAAACTTTCCTCACAAATGTGGCGGTTGGTGATCAGGTATTTATGCCGAAGAAGAAAAAGCCACAACCGCCTAGCGACGACTAAAATGTCCGGTTAGATAAGAAAGCCCAGCGATTGAAGCTGGGCTTTTTGCGTTTTTATCTTTGGATGTTGTTATCCATAACCAGGCTTTCGACATTAGCATAGGTCAGCCGTATACCCCTATTGGCAAAGATTCAGCCAGCTACCCTGCGTTAATGACTGAAGTTGCTCAGACTGGAGCTTGAATACGGAATTTGGTGAACCCGCCGCTGCCCATATTTCAGAGTATTGCTTTAAGTCTTCGTCCAGCACGGTGATGATGGGTTGAGCATGGGCGATAGGGGAGACGCCACCAATAGAAAAGCCAGTAAAGGACTTAACCTGTTTTGCCGTGGCTTTCCCTAGAACAAACCCTGTTGCTTTCTCTACTTTGTCCAAACTCACGGTATTCGTTCCCGATGCGACAATCATAATGGGTTGTTCTGAAAGCTTATCGACAAACACCAAAGACTTGGCTATTTGTTCGACGTTGCAGCCGATGGCATTTGCCGCATCTTTTGCCGTGTGGGTAGAATCAGGGAGGGTCAAAACATCGAAGTGCCCTCCGTGGTTTTCCAAATGCAGTTTTACTCTTTCAATGCTTGAGCTTGTCGGCTTATTTTCCATTAGTGTTCTCCCGCTGAGCCTAGCGTAGTTAACCCGAGTTCAGGTTAGTTATTTGGGTTTATCGGATTCCAACCACTGTTGAACATCTTTAATGACCATCGGCACTTGGCTTTGTCCATCCTGATCATCAAAAGCATGGTCCAGTCCCGCAAGTGAAAGGTATTCAATATTAGATTTCCCTTCCTTTTTAAGAAGGTTAAATTGTTCCAATGCCGATTTCACGGAGACACTGTTGTCTTTTTCGCCTTGAACAAGCAAAACAGGCACCTGCGTTTTTCTTAATACGTCCGTTTGGTTTAGCTCTAATATTTCCCGCCACCATGCAAAGCCATGACCACTTACATTAAACTCAACAGGTTCGCTGTTAAGTACGTATTGAGTGAACTCTTGGACTTCTTGCATCACTTCAGTATAGGTTTTTTTATCCGTTATCTCCGATTTTATTGCATGTTCAAGATCGTCGATAAAACGCGCGCCACCGCCATTAAAGGCCACCACTTTAGAAACGGTTTCTGGGTATTGCGCAAGGAAGTTCGCGACAACCGCTCCTTCACTGCCACCGACGGCATAAACGTTTTTATAGCGGTATTGAGATCGGACATGAGAGATAACTTTTAGGTGGTCATCAACCCGCTGGCTAATGCTGTCTTTTTGAACAAAACTTTCTGGGCAATCTGCTCGTTCAGGATCTTCGTCGTAGGAAAGCGACTGAGTAATACCGTATTTCTCGACCGTTAGAAGATCGGCATTGGGTGCAACTGTCGGTAGACCCTCTTTAATCATTTCAACTTTGGTAACGCTATTGCAATCAGAACCTTGAATAAGAACCAGTAAGGTGTCGGAGGGCTTTTCACTTTCGATGGATAAATAGTAGTGAATATTACTGCTATCGGAACGAGGCAAAGTTTGGACTTGTTCCGCTTGCGCAGTCATTGAAAAAAGAAATGTTAACAGGCTAAGAAAAACGGGTTTAAGTTCGCTCATCATTATGCTCCACGCGTCAGACTAGTTATGGACGAAGATAGTTATGGACGGAGATGAGTGTAGGATGAGAACGGTTAATTTTATCGAAATGGAGATTTGGTGGATTGGCGAACAATCAATTCAATAGGAGGCATGCGCGTTTGATGGTTCTCACCAGACATCAGCTTAAGTAATGCATCGGCGCATACGGCACCCAGTTCTTCGATGGGTTGACGCAGCGTGGTTAATGCTGGCGTGAAAAAAAGTGACGTTGGAAGATCATCAAACCCAATAACAGAGACATCTTCCGGCACTTTCATGTTTCGATCATGCAGCGCTTTTATTGCACCGTATGCAGTTTGGTCATTGGCTGCAAACAGCGCAGTAAAGTGTGTATTTGAGTCGATCAACTCCAGTGTTTTCTCATACCCCGACTCTGAACTGAAGTCGCCTTGCTTCACTAGTGATTTTCTTGCCTTTATACCCGCTTCATCCAGTGCTTTTTTATACCCTAAAAAACGCGATCGAGAGTCGGGCTGATTGGAATGCCCCTTGATGTGCGCTATTGAGACATGTCCTTGTTGCAGAAGATGCAACGTTGCCATGTAACCGCCAAGCTCATTGTCGATGGATAAAGAAAGGACATTACTCCCATTGACGTAATAGCCCACCGCAACGACAGGCGTAGAGTCACTGAACTCAAGAATCTGCATTTCGGTTAAGCTGCCCGTAAATATTATGACGCCATCCACATGGCTTTGAGCAAGGTAATCCAATGCATGGAGTTCTTGGTTGTTATTCCAATGACCGGATGCAATGACCAATGAATAGCCATGTGCCATCAACGTGCTTTCCATGTTGATCAACATTCGGTTGGTATGGGGGCTTTCTGGGTTTTGAACCAGAACACCGATGGTCATCGAGCGCTTTCCAGAGCCAAGCGTCACCTGAACCTTAGGCTTGTAGCCCGTCGCTTTCAGTGCCGATTCGATGTTGGCACTTTTTTGCTCTGAAACGTAACTGCTTCGATTTAAAAAACGCGACACGGTACTGACGGAAACCCCCGCGTGGCGGGCGACATCATATACGGTGGATTCTTTTTTCTTTCTCGTCATGATTCCTCAGAAGATGGAGAATTCAGTCAGCCAACGACTGTTCACTTTCAATATCAAAAAGGTGGATAGCATCCATATCTAAGTATACTGATAAGATGTCGACGTCAACTTCTGCTGCTTGCGTTTCAATTGTGAGCGATTGCTCATCCAACATACCTTTCACTAATATACTCGCACCAAGTAGCTCTTTATCGATGACTTTAATCGGCAAAGGGTAGTAGCGCGAACGGCTTATCTGCTCCGCGCGCAAATAGAGATCGGTGGGGCGAATACCAAAATGTACAGAGGCTTCATTTCTGGCTTTTGCAACGAAGCGTTCAGGCATAGGGATAAGAAGCGACCCTAATCTAATGCTCCAACTGCCCTCGTGTTTTACCTGCTGCGCATCCAGCATATTCATTGAAGGATTACCAATAAACTGCGCGACAAACTTGTTGGCAGGACGCTGGAATACGTCTGTTGGCGTTCCGACTTGTGCAACGTAACCGTCTTTTAGAATCACTATTCTGTCGGCCAGCGTCATGGCTTCGATTTGGTCGTGGGTAACGTAAATGGTCGTGGTCTTTAATTCTCTATGCAGGTGCTTTATCTCTTCGCGCATGGTTCCGCGAAGTTTGGCGTCTAAATTGGATAGAGGTTCGTCGAACAAAAAGACTTTTGGGGTTCGAACCATGGCTCGTCCCATAGCAACGCGCTGCCTTTGCCCGCCAGATAATGCCTTTGGTTTTCGGTCTAAAAGTGGTGCCAATTCCAGCATTTGAGCGGCTTTTCGAACTTCTGTGTCGATGTCACTTTTAGACATGCCTTTCAATTTCAGCGCAAAGGCGATGTTTTCATAAACCGTCATATGTGGGTAAAGGGCGTAACTCTGAAACACCATCGCCAGATCTCGGTCTTTGGCATCGACAGAATTCATCAATTTGTCGCCTACGTAGATTTCCCCTGAAGATATCGATTCCAGCCCTGCTAACATCCTTAAAGTCGTCGACTTTCCGCAGCCAGATGGTCCGAGAAAAACCACAAACTCGCCGTCGTCTACCGTGAAATCAAATTGTTTTACAACCGCCACGTCACCGTAGGATTTCTTTAAGTTTTTAAATTCAACTTTGGCCATTAGTTGCCTCCTTTAGAGCGGTCTTCCAACATGTTTCGATACGCAATGGCACTGTGTTTTAGAGTACGCTTTTGCGTAGCATAATCGACATAGACCAAGCCGAACCTTTGTTGATACCCAAATGCCCACTCAAAGTTGTCCATTAGGCTCCATGCAAAGTAACCACTTACTTTAACGCCTGATTTAATCGCTTTGTCTACCGCGTTGAGGTGAGCTTGAAAGTAACGAATACGCTGCTCGTCGTGGACTTCCCCATCCACGAGTTTGTCGTTCACGGCTGCGCCATTTTCGGTAATAAATATGGGTGGCAGTTCCTTGTAATAATTATGAATTCGCAGGAGCACATCAGTCAGTGCTTGAGGGTAAACTTCCCAACCGATATGGGTGTGCTCGGCATTGTTTTGGCTAACACTTTGAATCTGACGGTTGGAACCGTATCGCACTACAGAACGGGTATAAAAATTGATGCCCAGATAATCGATGGGAGCACTGATTATTTGTAGGTCTTTTTCCAAAATAACGGGCAGATTTTCCTTTTGTTTCTCCAGTACCAAATCAGGGTAGTTGCCGTGCAAAATGGGCTCCATAAACCAATGGCAGCTTTCTGCATCTTCGTATTTTGCAGCATTTTCATCCGCTTTAGTTTCTGGATAAGCAGGAGTCACATTGAGCACAATGCCGTGTTTCGAAGCCGGTGCATTTTGACGCAGAAGTGGCATCGCTAAACCATGTGCTAGCAGAAGGTGATGCGATGCCTGAAAGCCTTCTTTCTCTCCCTTTATCCCAGGTGCGTGAATGCCCCAGCGATAGCCAAGAAAAGCGGACACAAAGGGTTCGTTCAGCGTTGTGTAACAATCAATTTTATTTCCGAAGTATTGGCTAACAATATTGGCGTATTCGGCAAATTTGTAGGCCGTTTCGCGGTTCAGCCAACCACCACGATCTTCCAAATACTGAGGTAAATCCCAATGGTATAAGGTGACGTAAACTTTGAGCCCTTGCTGGCGGCATTCATCAATAATGCGTTCATAAAATGCCAAGCCAGCGGTATTAACGATGCCGTCTTTGTCGATAATACGTGGCCACGCTATCGAGAACCGGTAAGCATCGACTCCCAGCTCTTTGATCATGGTGATGTCTTGTTTCCATAAATGGTAATGATCACAAGCAATATCGCCATTATCGTTATTATCGACAGTGTTCGGGCGAAGGCAGAACGTATCCCAAATGGAAGGGCATCGACCGTCTGCTGTGACTCCTCCTTCGATTTGGTAAGAAGAGGTCGCGACCCCAAATACAAAGTCTTTAGAGAGCATGGATGAGTCGTGTGGAAGTTGGTATTTGTTCATAAAACGTTATCCTTTTACGGCTCCAGAGGTTAAGCCGCTGATCATTTGCCGCGAAGCAAATAGGTAGGCTGTTACCAGAGGAAG
The DNA here is from genome assembly GCF_002933855.1 of Vibrio penaeicida. GTDB lineage: Bacteria > Pseudomonadota > Gammaproteobacteria > Enterobacterales > Vibrionaceae > Vibrio > Vibrio penaeicida_A. Next base: position 12,368 of record NZ_BFAQ01000025.1, on the reverse strand, counting down.
AATGGAAATTGTGGTGCCAAGCATGACGGCTCCCCAAGGTGTGTTGGGAATACCTTGTACGCTGCGTAATGCTTGAGTAATGACATAGTTTTCTGGCGAAGTGAGTACCACGAGTGGGTTCATAAAACTGTTCCAGAAAAACACAAATTGAACGATGGCTAATGTGGCAAGTGCAGGTTTCATAAGAGGAAGAACCACACTCCAGTACGTGCGAAATTCCCCAGCGCCGTCTAGCTTGGCTGCTTCGAGCAATTCTTTTGGGATAGAGGCAACCACATGTTGGCGCATCAAGAATATGCCAAACGGCGTTGTCGTAAAGGGTAGCCACACTGCCATGTGGTTATCGATAAGCCCTAAAAACTTCACGATCATGAAATAGGGTATCAGGCTCAAAACTGGCGGTATCATCATGGATCCAACCAACATGCCAAATAGGACGTTTTTTCCTCTGAATTGATACACCGCGAAGGCATACCCTCCCATCGAGCAAAACAAAAGCGAAATTGTGGTACCCAAAAAGGCCACGTAAATGGAGTTAAACATCGCTTGCCAAAAAGGCATGATTTCAAGCAATTTTGCGTAATTAATCGCGAGGCTATCACCAATGGCAAAGCTGATGCCTGAGCCGAATATTTCTGTTCGATCACGAGTTGAAAGCAGTGCAGACCAAATAAATGGAAATACAGTCATCAAGGCGGAGATGATTAACACACTTGCCAGAGCAACCAGTGTGACCTTAACGATGACTTCCGTCACGCGTGTGTTCTGAGGGGCGATAGAATGATTCATATTATTGTTCCCCTAATCCTTTCTTCCCGAAGAAGAAAAATTGAATGCAGGTGAAAAAGGCGATAAGCGCAAAGAGCAGCCATGAAATAGCGGAAGCCGTCCCCATCTCTAGCCATTCCCAGCCGACTTTGTATAAGTACATAGAGATGGTTAACGCAGATTGACCGGTTCCCCCTGTCCCCCTTGTCAATACGAATGGTTCTTCAAACAACTGTAGGTTACCTATGATGGTCATGGTGACAGCAAAGAAAACAAACGGTCGAATCATTGGAAGTGAGATACTCCAAAACCGACGAAACGCGTTGGCTCCATCCATTCTGGCGGCCTCTAAAATGTCTTTTGGAATGGTCATTAAGCCAGTGGTGTAGAGGACGATGTTAAAACCGGTGTATTTCCAAAATACCATGATTGCGATAGCGGGTTTTACCATGGTTGAATCGTCGAGCCACCGTATGGGTTGATAGTCATTTACCCAGCTAAATGCCCACCCAAATAGCGTGCTGTCGGATAGCATAATCAGCGTTTGGTTTATGATTCCGCTGTTAGGGGAATACATATTAAAGAAGATAAGAGACGCAGCGACAGTTGATGTAATGAACGGCAAAAAATAGGCCGATGTGAGCCAATGCCTAAGCCGATCGCTTAATGAAACCAAAATATAAGCGACAGGTATGGCGACTAGGTGCTGAGCTACGCCTGACGTGATGGCCAACCACAGGGTATTTTTAAGCGAACGCCACAGCCAAGGGTCGGTGAGTGCGATTTCGTAGTTTTCTACTCCCACATATTTCATTGCGGCTAACCCTTCAACAGGGTTCCACGCATGAAATGATAGGTAGACCGAGAACAGCAAGGGAAAGACACCGAAAACGGAAAAAATAATTATGAATGGCAACAAAAATCCATAAGGTGTTAGCGCATTCATCTGAAAGCGCTTTTCCTGTGTATTCGTTGGAATTTCGGTTGCTTTACTGTTTGCAGTATCCATATCCTGCTGGCTCCGTATTGCTTCAAATCCAAGTTACGTTTTTATTCCCAGTAACTTTTATTACAGGTTACGTGTTCTACGTTTTATTAGACGCTCCGCTTCTTTAAGCGCGGTTTTGATGTCTTTGCCTTCATCGAGGACTTCCATTAATGCATTTTCTAGAATGATGGCTCGGGCAATGTGATCGCCTTTACTCGGCTGTACGGGTTTTATATTTTTCGCCACATCTGCAAACAGTAATCGCGCTTTCTGCCCACCTAAGAATTCAACTTCTTGTTCGAACAAAGGATCGTCGTAGGTTGTTGTGTTGGCTGGGAACGCCGCGATAGTTTCAAAGTGCTTAAGTTGAACTGCACGGTTTGTTGTCATGTATTCAATCAGCTTCCACGCTTCATCTGGATGGTCTGATTGTTTTGGAATAGAGAGGAAAGACCCACCCCAGCTGCCATAAATACCATCAGGTAAGTGAGAAACGGCCCATTTCCCTTTGGTATCTGGGGCAATCCAATTGTTTAGGTGACCCAAAAGCCAAGCACCAGAAAGCTGAGTTGCAAATGTGCCGTTGCGAAAGCCTTCATACCATTCATTCGACCAAGCTAAGATTCGGGCGTCTAATCCGTTGTCTCGGATCTTTTTCGCTACTTCAAACGCATGGACAAAGCGTTGCGAAGTGACAACGGAATTGCCCTGTTTATCAAAATACAGGCCTTCACCTTCTGGGACTGTGGTGAAAATAATGGCTTGCGCGACATCTGCAGCTGACGCAATAAGCTGGACATTCTGTTGCTTTAATTTGACCCCTGCCGCGATGTAAGCATCCCAATCTTTAATGGCTTCTTTTACATCAATACCAGCTTTTTCAAAGATGTCGGTTCGGTAATACATCACGCCAGGCCCCAAATCGACGGGTATACCGTACATGTTCCCATCGCCTCCTTTGCCTTGCGCCCATGCATAAGGCGCAAATTGCGCTTGAAACTTATCCGCACCGTATTGTTTTGAGAGATTAACCAAGCCACCTGAGGCGACAAAAGGGCCAATTTTTTCAACATCGACAACGATCACGTCACCTGCGCCAGATCCGGTCGCTAGGTTCGTGGTGAGCTTGGTGTGGTGGTCACCGTGATTGTTCATCAGGTAATCAACGTTGATTCCAGACTCTTTCTTAAACTCCGGCAATATGACCTTTAAACTGCTGTCAAAATCGGGGAAACCATCAAATCGGATCTTGTTTTCTTCAGCATTCACGGTGGAAGCGACGCCTAATGCAAGCGCGCAATAGGCGGCAATTTGAAACACTTTCATATCATATCCTTATGGGTTTTATTGGGAGCAGGCAACAGAGTGCGTGGGCAGTATCAATAAACTCTGGCAGATATAGTGTGAACTTCGTCTCATCAGGCTAGAGGAGAGAAATAGGAAATTCAGGAAAATTGAAAGGCTGGGCAAATTCAATACATGTCATGAAACTGTTTCATGACATTAAAAAAAGCAGCAAATTGCGAATGGAACACGATATGTTTTTTTGTGATGTATATTACATTTTATTCCTGTTGTTTGAAATAATGAAAATACATTTCAAATTGTTAAAAATTGGGGTTTTAACTGATATAGAGAGTTTTTAAGGGGTTTTTAATCATTTTTTATTCATTTTGTGAATTATCATTCGAATTAATTCTTCATGAATAGTTGAGTTTATCTCCACTAAGAATGTTTACCTTGGGTTGTTTCTCGAGCGATCGAGTACTCAATGTGTGATTAGTGTCAAATATCAATGTAAATGATAATTGATATCATTATTGTTTGGGTGCACCATGCGCGACCTTTTATAAGTTCTCTCTATATTTCTAAGGTTGCTCATGCTTTGGCGTTCTTCACTGATTTTATTCACTAGTCTCACATGCTTTCATGTTCTGGCTCAGGATGAGTTCCAATGGCTCAGAGATGACAGCCGAAGCGATGCGAGCGTTAAGCAGTTTTTGGTTGAACAAAATACCAAAACCGACAAAACCTTATCAGACATAAAGCCGCTTAAGGACTTACTACTCGATAAGTGGCAACGCGATGATGTCGAAAAAGCCCCTCAACCTTGGTTGGTGATAAAAGGGGAGCAGTACAAACTTAGCGTTCAAGATGGTCGACAAGTTTTGCTGCGAAAAAATCGCTCAAACGCGATGGCTGAAGTTGTATTGGATATCAGTACGCGGCAAGAGAAACACGCTTATTACCGCCTTGCTAATTGGACGCTAAGCCACGACTTAAGCGCGATAGCTTTGGCGGAAGATGTTTCTGGGACAGGGCAGCATCAGATTTCGGTGATTGAACTTGAAACAGGATCAGAAACATGGGTTACCAGTGGTTCTGAATCCACATTGCTGTGGTCGAGAGACGATCGTTCTCTGTATGCAGTCGGCCAAGAAAACACAACTCAGCGCCCCTACCAATTGGTTCGATTTGATCTCAATTCAAAAAATAAGACAGCCGTATTTAGTGAAGCCGATCCTGCGTGGCTGGTGTCTGTCTATCCGGCCAGCGATGACAACTGGGCGATTGTTCAATCCAACAACGAATCCAGCGTAGAGCAGCTTCTTCTTAACCTAAATACTGGGGTATTGTCGAAAACCATTTTCCCTAGAAAGGATGGGCTGGAGTATTTTGCAGATATCGCCAACGAGCAGCTGTTTTTGAATTCCAACCATCAAGGCGAATTTGCTATTTGGCAAAAGCCACTTAAAGCCGATATTTCTAAATTTAGCCTTGCGTTCCAACCTACTGAAAATGAATCCATCGATAATTTTTATCTTTTCGAATCTGCGTTAGTGGTTTCGACGGTGGCTCATCAAAACCGCAAGCTAACGGCTGTAAGAGATGGAAAAACCGTGTGGCAGAACTCATTGAATGAGAATGGTGCTGTCACTTGGGTGAAGAGAAACGGTGACTATGGCAGTAATCGAATTCGTTTGCGCAGCATGTCATTGATTCAACCACCTAAATGGTCGGAATTGGATGTGAATACTGGGCAGGTTTCTGCTCTTTCTCAAGATGTCTATCCAAGCCACGATACCGAAAATTATGTCTCAAAGCAGGTTTGGGTTAAGCAAGACGGAGTGCGTGTTCCTGTCACCTTGGCTTATCGCAAAGACAAGCTAACCAAGCAATCACCGGTTATTTTGTATGGTTACGGTGCCTATGGTGTCGCCATGCGCCCTTACTTTATGCCTCAAATAGTTAGCTTGTTAAATCAAGGTGCAATTTACGCTATCGCGCATGTTCGCGGTGGCGGTTTCCTTGGAAATGACTGGCATGTATCAGGTCGTGGCATCAACAAGCAAAACGGTATCAATGACTTTCATATGGCATCTCAGTATCTAAAAAACTATGAAAGCGGCGATCGACCCATTCTCGCAATAGGAGGCAGTGCTGGCGGTACGTTAGTCGCAGCGGCGATCAATCAAAAGCCAGAACTGTATCAAGGCGTGGTATTACAAGTGCCATTTTTAGATGTTGTAAACAGCATGTCCGACAGTTCTATCCCATTGAGTGATCAACAGCATCTGGAATGGGGTAACCCAAGTGACGCCAAACAGCGGGAAGTGATGCTGAACTTCGACCCGTATCAAAACCTTAAAAAACAAAGCTACCCGCCTATTCTAGTTCGCGTGGGTTATCAAGATCGCCGAGTACCTTTTTGGGAAGGCGCTAAGTATGTCGCTCGCCTAAATATGCTGAGTACCGCAGACCACCCTTACTTGTTGCGCACCGATTTCGTCTCTGGTCATAGACCAGACCGCCGACACGCACTGAATTTTCAGGCGGAAGAGTACGCTTTTCTCCTTTCACTTGTTCAACACTCATCAGCGGAGTAATTGATGAAACTTTCTCCTTTATCTGTCGCAGTATCGGCTGCGTTGTTTTCTCATGTCTGCTTCGCTGAAAGCGGCACGATTTCTACTCAAAATGAACAGGAATTTGTCGAAACCGTGGTTGTTACGGCTAACAAAATCGACACTCCACCGTTTGAAGTGCCGGGATCCATCTCTGTGGTCGATCTGGACAAGGTGGAAAAGGAAGGGGCAACAGAACTCTATGATGCGCTGGACACCGAACCGGGCGTTTCCGTTACTGGCGGAGCGGGTCGACCTCAGAACATCGTGATCCGAGGGATGACAGGAAACCGAATTGCCATTGTGAAAGATGGTGTAAAAATGTCGGACGGATACGGTGCTCTGGATCTCAATGATGGCGCGGGTCGCGACACTTTTGATATCAACAGCCTCAAGCAAATCGAAGTGGTGAAAGGGGCGAGCTCTAACATTCACGGCTCCGGCGCTATTGGTGGGGTTGTGGTACTGGTTTCCAAGAAGCCAGAGGACTATTTGCAAGGTAAAGATTTCCATTCCGAGGTAGGCACCACCTACACCCAGATCAGTAACAAAACCAAAAGCTATGCTTTATCAGCATTTCGTTTTCAAGATACCGAAGCTTTAATTCGCGCCAGCTACTGGTTGGGTGAAGAGACCCGAAACTACAAGCAGGATCTCTATAATCGTGATATCGATGGCTACAATCTGGATGCGGTGGTTAACCACTATCTGCACGACGATTTTATTCTTAAAGCCAAAGCAAATTACTACCTTAACCGTGTTAATCGCGATGAAGGCACGCATATCGTTCAGCCGGATGGAAAATGGGACGTTAGCCACTACAACGACAAAGTTTTTACCCAGACGATCGGCGTTGAACTTGGGACACAACATACTGTTTCGAATGTATTTTACGATGAGTTGAATACCAAGGGCTATTTGCGCGATTCCACTTCGCAGCGCGATCGCAATTACTCGATATACCGTGATAACAGAGGCATCACCGAGTACCGCAATGAAGATGATCATCGTGAGTTTAATGACAGCGCGATGGGCATCAATCTGGATGCCAACAAACAAACTGACTTCGCCGATATGCAGCATCAGATCGTTTACGGTGTAGAAGTAGATCGTCGTTCGTACAACCGCCCGGTTAGCCGAAAGACATTCGACACAAATGGTTTGGACGAGCAAGATAAGTCGCCGTTTGCAGGAGTGGTTACTCACAGATTCAGTTCATACATCAAAGACCGAGCAACCCACGGCAACTGGATATTCGATCTTGGGGCGCGTTTTGATTTTCACCACCTCAAGCCTGAAGCAAAAAGCGAAATTGGTGGTTATGAAATCGGCAATACCTGCAGCTCAGAATGGTCACCAAGTTTGTCCGTCACCCACAAGTTCACGCCTTCTCTGAACGGTTATGTCAGCTACAACCATGGCTATCGTGCCCCGAGCTACGACAAGGTATACGGGTTTGTACCTCACCTGTTTAACCTACTTGACCCGTTTTACATTATTCCGAATTTAGAGTTGGAAAAAGAGACCAGCGATTCCTATGAACTTGGCGCTAAATATCAGGATGGTCAGTGGTCTTGGTCGACAGCGGTTTTCCACACCCAATACAAAAACTTCATCGATGTTAAGAGAATAGACCGGGATTCAAACGGTAATTCGCTGTACCAGTATGTAAACAAGAAAAATGTGTTTACACAGGGCATGGAATTCTCTGTGGCTTACCAGATTGATGAGCAATGGGCAGTGTCGACTAAAGCAGGCGTCGTCGATGGAAAAGATGGCGACGGTAATTACATTCGTTCTCTGACTCCATGGGAAGGCAATATTCAGCTTGACTACGAACAAAATGCGTTGAGCGGTTACCTTCGAATGAATTGGGCTGCAGAGATGACCAGAACCCCTGTCTGCAACAATCAACTGCAAGTGGAAGTGCCGTGTGACCAGACTCAGGCCTGGCAGTCACTGGATGCAGGTGCAAGCGTCGTGCTTTGGGATGACCTGACTTTGAGTGCTAACGTGATCAACCTGCTGGACAGTCAATTTACGCGTTATCAGGACATCGCTGGATTAGGTAAGCATCAGACCTCTTTCTCAACCGAACCTGGTCGGTATTTCACACTTAACGCGAAATACGAGTTCTAGGGAGGCATGATGAAAAAGTACCTGTTGCCGACCCTGCTTTGTGCCTCTATCTCATCTGCTATGGCAGGCGAGTGGGACTACCCGAGCGATGCAGCCACAGTGACCAGTGATGGTGAAGCCCTGAACTACGTGAGCCAGCGCTATGCTGATGTTGGTTCATTCCGGTTGCGTTACGTTACCGAAAGTAAGCTTGGCAAGCACTATAACTTCGATGTGCTGGTGGGTGGTGAATACAAACACCAGAGAGCGGTCGTTCTGAGTGTGGACAACGATCAGCGCGTTGCCCGAATTTTCAAAAGCTTAGAAGATACGGTGATTCGAAACGGGTTAGTTACCACTGCGGTTGAGCTAGAAAATCCGAGGCGTCTTGAGGCGCTAGAACCGCCAGAGCTGGCAACAGGTTCTATCAAGTCCGTGAAAGTCAATGTGTTTGACCCAGATCTTCGCACTATGGATAAGGTTCCGCAGCCCGACTCTTTGTGGAAAAACCTAGAAGATTACCCTCACTCGATTCGTTATGTGAGCAAGTCCGTATCTGTTCTTGAATCTGGTGGCAAGCTGTATCTGGCTAATGAGCGTTTGCGTCAGGTGGATGCGAAGGAGCTGCAACAGAAAAACGCGGACACCGGAGTTTGGGAAACCAGCCCGACCAGCTCGTTTCTGGCTCAGGAAGGTGTTGTTGAATTCGCTTCTGAAGCAGCGTTGAGTTCGGTGACGTATGACATGCCGGAATTTGCGCAGGTTATGGCGTTTTATCATCTTGATCATTCGCTTCAATACCTGTCTTCACTAGGTTCAGACCTGTTTTCTGAACCTGTACGCTTTGATGGAAGGGGACTGTCGCAAGATAACTCTGCGTATTATCTCGGTCCTAAAGCGACCATGTTCGGCATTACAGGCTCGCCGGACGCAATAGATGCCGACGTGGTTATCCATGAGTTAGGGCATGGCATCCACTATCAGATTGTGCCGGATTGGGGCTATGGTCATACCGGTGCTATCGGAGAAGGTTTTGGTGACTACTGGGCAGGATCTTACAGCTACCGCATTCAGTATGCTCAGGGTGAATCTTTTGAACTGGATACCTTCGCTAATTGGGATGGTGTGTTTGGTTTCAAGAAAAATACCCGAAGCCTGTGGAATCAGCGTGCTCGCTACTTTGAAGGCGACGAATACCGACCGCACGAGTACGTAGGTGGAGAACTGGGCGACGAGCTTTGGTCAACCCCTTTGTTCCAGTCGCTGAAGCAATCGGTCGCCAAATACGGGCAGGTCGCTTTCTCGGAGTTTGACACCATTGTGCTGCAATCCATGTATGGTTTAGGTCGTGGCATGAAAATGCACGATCTGGCAGAAAGCATGATTTTTGTTGCCAACAAACTGTATTCGGACAAGGAATACGCTCAGATCCTAAAAGCGAATTTTGATATTCACGGGCTGATTAAAGAGCCATTTCGTGTGTTCAATACGCCCAAATTTATCGATCCTGAGCACGGCATTGATCTGCAGATTCAGCGCACCTTATCACTAAGCAGCGTTGATGGTGTAGCCCGTACCGATTTGGCGAAAGAGGTCAGTTTTTCTGATGCCAGTTCAGCTCTCCAGAAGATTCATATTTCAGGTCTGGCAAATGGTGTCTGTGCGAAGCCTTTTGATTTGGCATTAGACATTCAATATCAGGTTACGAGCAACCAGTCTGTTCACCGCTGGCAGCATACAGAGCAGTTTGTTTACGGACAGCCGAACTTTGTCACACCAGTCACTTCAGTCAACGCATCCATTCCTGATGCGGACCAGAGCAATAACTTAGGCGTTAAGTCATTCAGTTATGACGTATACGCTCAAAAATCCATCTCAGACAACCTAGGCGTTTATTTCGAGTTGGAGCATGCAAAGCTTACCGACCTAGAGCTCAAGCTGACCAGCCCAGACAACGTTGTTATTCGAATTAAGCCGCATGAATACAGCAGCGGCAACACGTTCAAACGCTACTTTGCTGCGGGCAACTCTAAGGAATTAGATGCCCTGAAAGGAACCAGTATGTATGGCATCTGGAGACTGGAAATCACCGACTTTGCACATCAGGACACAGGCACTTTATTGAAATGGGGTGTCAGCGAACTGAGTGGATATCAATGTGAGAATACGACGACAGACAACAATAAAAAGCCGTCGACTACGCAATCTTCTAGTGGGGCATCTATTGCCTGGCTAAGTTTGCTCATTCTATTTACCGGAGCCTGGCTTCGGAACCGCAAGTACTACTAAGAGTTCATTATGAAAACAAAACTGACCCTGCTCTCGGCAGCTCTTCTGCTCGCCGGTTGTGGTGGTTCGGGCGGCGATTCTGCCAGCTCAACCAGCCTTCCGACTTATGACTTGTCTGGCAACATTACGACAGCCAATGTTCCGGCAAGCGCAAAAGTTTGTGTGGATGCTAACCAAAACTATCGATGTGACGCGTCCGAGGCGAGCACAACTGCACGTAATGGCGCTTTTACCATCACCAGTACCAGCCTGAGTATTTATGATTTTCCCATTTTGGCGGTGATGGACACAGGTGTGGCGCAAGCTTCCGCATTAAGCAGTGTTAACCCTGCCTCAGCAGGAAGCCAGACTGTTTTGGCTGCGCCGAATCGTCGATTGAAAAGCGACAACGTTATCAATGGCATCACGACGCTGATCTCGGGTGCAATGGATAACGGTTTGACGCTGTCTCAGGCCGTTTCTCAGGTAGAAACCGAAATTAAGCGTGCGAACATTACTCTTTCAGGTTCTTTGCTGAATAACCTGAACGCCAACGATCTAAGCGTACTTGAAGCGAATGTGGTAAAGCTCTCTCAAGCAGCAGGTGATAAAAACCGTTCAAGCGTTCTGGCATCCGCTGGGCTTTCGCTAGCAGACTACAAAGCGTTGACGGAAGCTAACGCATCGGCTGAAGATCTGGCTAAAGCAGTGACTGAACTGTCGAAAGCCAAATTCACTTTACAGCCATTGAATGATACAGGTTTGACTAAGTTCTTCTCGGATGCTTCTAACACAGAAAACCAGACAGAAAACCCGTCGGATTACCCAGGTCAGGATGCTATGTATGGTCTTGATGTCACGGATAAGCAAACTAACACTGGCAACGGCTTCAAATTCAAAAAGCTGGATGCTCAGGGTAACGAGCTGGCGGATGACGCAACTGAATGGTCATGTGTATCTGATGAACGCACCGGATTGATTTGGGAAGTTAAATCTAATGATACTTCCTCTATCCAGCATTTAGAACGCGTGTTTGCATTGGAAATCAAAGATCGATTCTCTTCATATGAAGGTGATGTACCTACAGCCACTTGCCAGACCGCTGGTGATGGTATTTGTACTACTCAACAGTATGTGGACGAGATAAACAAACAAAATATCTGTGGGTTGTCTAATTGGCGCTTGCCAACAGGTCACGAGCTTTACGATATTATTGACTTTGGTGAAACAGGAAAACTATCTGATGGTTCCGTCGCTGGCTTGTCTCTGAAGTACTTCCCTCACCAGACACTTGGTACAGAAGATGATTACCCCTATGTTAAGCAAGGCATTGTTTGGACCGATCACTTCCTACACGGTCTTTTCCATGCAGAAACGAAAGGACAACTCTATTTCTACGCGACATACTTGAATGGCACGGATTCTGCTGATTTTGACATGGATGCAGTGTCATTACAGCGTGGTCAATCTGCACAATATGAAATCTATACGGGAGACTTTGAAGATAAGACATCTGAATCTTGGGTGTTCCCAACTCGTTTAGTTGCAATGAAGGAGAGCAAGTAATGAAAAAGTTTATGTTAACCATGTTGATTACATTGACTTCGTCTGGTGCATTGGCCCAAACATGCTCTGTCGATATTACAAAATCAGCACCCAACTCTCGTTTCATCGCACAAGACAACGGCACGGTGAAAGACCTTAAGACAGGTCTGGTCTGGATGCGTTGTCCTCTTGGCAAAACATGGGATCGCACCCAAGCTACTTGTACTGGTGAAAGCCAGGGTACTCAATGGCAGACAGCATTGAAAGAAATTGAAGATATCAATTCGAAAGCTCTCCACAAGCTGCATAAATTTGCGGGCTATGACAGCTGGAGGTTACCAAACACTAAAGAGTTATTTTCTCTTATAGAGAAAGGTTGTATTAAACCAGCTCTGAACACTAAAGCATTTCCTAATTTTACGGTTTCGGCAGACCCATCTACAGCCTCAACTCTTTGGAGTTCGACTGCCGCAGGATCTGGTGACGTCATATTGGTAATGGATTCAGACTACGGTGAAATATTAACTCAGTTGCCTAATAAGACAGGTGGTAACTACGGTGCTTTGTTGGTTACAGACGGTAAGTAATCTCTAAATACTTCAGAACAATAAAAAGCCAGTCTTTGTTTCAAAGACTGACTTTTTTTTGTATAGAGAAAACCCCCAGCTAGGCTGGGGGTTCCGTAAAGCTTACAGCTATAAGTCAGTTATATAACCCCTTTCAATTTGATAAAAACGTCTTGTGGTCTGGCAACTGCAAGAGTTAATTAAGAATTG
>NZ_BFAQ01000024.1:31868-154128 GCF_002933855.1 Vibrio penaeicida | reverse complement strand
CCATGCGCTTCCCATCAGAGGAAATTGTCGACTTATATAGCCACCGATGGGAAATAGAAGTGGGTTACCGAGAAATCAAATCTTCTTTACTCAACAATGAGTTCACGTTAAGAAGCAAACTTCCCGATATGATAGAACAAGAGCTGTGGGGAGTGCTACTTGGCTACAATATTATCCGATATCAAATGGTTAATATGGCAAAGACGATACCGGGGATTTATCCTAACCAACTGAGTTTCACTATAAGTGCAACCGCAATAATCCACTTGATATATGGGTTTTGGCTAGAAGCAGCAGGCATTATTCCCAAACGTATTAATCATCTTTTAGACGAAACTCCGCATCATGTTTTACCACTAAAAAGAGAAGATAGAATATACCCGAGGAGCGTGAAACCTAGGAATAGAAAATACCCCAATAAAAAGAGTGCCAGTCAGCTTAACTGACTGGCATTAGCACTAAGTGCTCCTTTTACGTTGAATTCAATTCATGCTTAGTCGCTGCCAAACAAGTCTCGTGTGTAGACTTTATCTTTTACATCACTGAGCTCGTCAACCATGCGGTTCGATACAATCACATCCGACTTGTTCTTAAATTCATTCAAATCCGTCATGACTTTCGAGTGGAAAAACTCTTTCTCTTCCAAAACAGGTTCAAAGACCACAACTTCAATGCCTTTCGCTTTTAGGCGTTTCATGATTCCTTGAATACTCGATGCACGGAAATTATCTGATCCTGCTTTCATGATTAAGCGATATATCCCAACCACTTTTGGCTGCTTTTGGAGAATAGATTCAGCAATAAAATCTTTACGTGTTCGGTTGGCATCTACAATCGCTTGAACAATGTTGTTCGGCACATCTTGATAGTTCGCCAGAAGCTGCTTGGTATCTTTTGGTAGACAGTAACCACCGTAGCCAAATGAAGGGTTGTTATAATGGCTGCCGATACGAGGATCGAGACCAACACCTTCAATAATCTGGCGAGAGTCCAATCCATGCGCTTCCGCATAGGAATCTAACTCGTTAAAGTACGCAACGCGCATCGCTAAGTATGTGTTAGAGAACAACTTAACGGCTTCGGCTTCTGTTGAGTTGGTAAAAAGAACTTCAATGCTCTCTTTCTCAGCACCTTGAATGAGCAGATCCGCAAATTTCCTTGCTCGCTCGCTTTGCTCACCAACAATGATTCGAGACGGATGCAAATTGTCATAAAGCGCCCGCCCTTCTCTCAAAAACTCAGGAGAAAATAGAATGTTATCGCAACCTAGTTCTTTACTAATACGCTCCGTATAGCCAACTGGTACTGTCGACTTAATCACCATCGTCGCGTTTGGATTGATTGCCATGACATCTTTAATCACCGCCTCTACAGAAGCCGTTTTAAAGTAGTTGGTTACTGGGTCATAATCCGTTGGAGTAGCGATAACGACATACTCTGCTTCTTTGTATGCGCTTTCTTTGTCTAACGTCGCAACTAAATTCAACGATTTTTCAGAAAAAAACGATTCGATTTCTTTGTCCGCAATGGGAGATACTTTGTCATTAATAAGATTCACTTTATTTTCAATGACATCTACGGCGACAACTTGATTATGTTGAGCTAACAAGACTGCATTGGATAACCCGACATAACCTGTCCCTGCAATTGCGATTTTCATCTATTCCCTACCCTAACTCACAAAAAATCGACGCTCTGTGACTTATTCAAGTACAGCATCGATTTTAAATTGCGCAAATGACGTGCTTATTTCCGCTCAAAAGAAAAGAACTTGAGCTTTCAAGCAAATTTAGCAAACTAGCGTAGAGGGATATTATGAAACAGGGATGGAATTGATATTAAAATAGTATGATGTTTATTTGGCAATTAGCTGCTGATTTAAGGGAAAGAATCACTTAAGCCGCTTGAACATGCCCGTCATTACTTACTTCAGAGCCTTACTTAAGTGATTTTTATCCATCAGATACTCCATTCTTTTACGTCTGATACCACCTTTAAAGCTTTTTTCGCCTAGGTTGGTCCAATGCATATGCAAATCCTTAGAAATAAGTATAGAGAGATTATAAAAGAGCCATAGATTTGATTAGCTCTAGCTCCCTCCACACTCCTGCTCCGCTTTCCAAACTAAATCTCCTATCTCATCAACAGGCGTAAACCCAGTCGATGCATCAAGAAGCAGTTGACGAATAGCTTCATGATCAAAATTATGACAAGCTGAATCTAATCTATCCAACAAGGCATCGTATTCATTAATCGGTAAGAAGTCTTCATGAGCTGTCATGATTCTTTCATGAGCAGTTGAATCAACATTGTCCCCAATTAGAAGTTCTTCATACAGCTTCTCACCAGGACGCAAACCAGTATATTGTATTTCAATATCACCATATGGGTTTGATTCATCTTTAACTTCTAAACCAGAAAGGTGAATCAAGTTCCTGGCTAAATCAACAATCTTAACGGACTCCCCCATATCAAGAACGAATACATCACCACCTTTACCCATAGCCCCCGCTTGAATGACTAACTGAGCAGCCTCGGGAATGGTCATGAAAAATCGTGTGATATCCTCATGAGTCACCGTAATAGGCTCACGATTGGCTATTTGACGTTTAAACACTGGTACTACTGAGCCCGATGAGCCTAAAACGTTACCAAAACGCACCATGCAGAAACGAGTGCCTTCGTTAGGAGTGCTTTGCCGAATATGATTCTGTTCCTCAGCCAAGGCTTGAAGTCCCAACTCTGCCATTCGCTTGGTAGTGCCCATCACGTTGGTTGGACGTACCGCTTTATCGGTTGAGATCAAAACAAATGACTCTACTTTTGCTTCAATAGCAGCCCGTGCAGTGTAGTTAGTACCAAAAACATTATTTCTCACGCCTTCAACTACATTGAACTCCACAAGTGGAACATGCTTATAGGCCGCAGCATGATAAACGGTCTGGACTTTAAAGCTTTCCATCACTTTAGACAAACGATTAATACGTTGAACCGAACCAAGTAGAGGAATGATTTGAATACCTAACCCTTCAGCTTCTACCTCTAATGAAAGCTCCCTATCAATTTGATAAAGAGCAAATTCAGATAACTCAAATAAAATAAGGGCTTTAGGTTGATTGCGAATAATCTGGCGACACAGTTCAGAGCCAATAGAGCCACCAGCACCAGTCACCATGACCACTTTACCTTTAATATTGGCTTCCATTAACGCTTGTTGAGGGGCAACAGGATCACGACCTAAAAGATCATCAATTGAAACGTCCTTCAACTCATCAATGCTGGCATTACCTGCAACAATATCTGACATTTCAGGTACGGTAAGTATCTCAACAGGTAACAAAGAGATACTGTCAATGACCTCTTTACGTCGACGACGCGACGCACTTGGTATAGCAAGTAAAATTTGTTTTACGGCATGTTTTGCAATCACTTTCTCTACACCACCCTTGGTATAGACATATAAACCCATCATCATGGTATTTTTCAAAGTAGCATCTTCATCCACAAAACCCACTACATTGTGGCTATCGGATTGACGCAGTGCCAACGCGAGCTGTCGACCAGCGCTGCCAGCCCCATAGATTAGAACCGGGTTGCCAACTTTATTAATGGATTGCGCTACTAAACTTCGAATAATAAGACGACTACCACCAACGCTGATCGCTAAAAAAGCCCCATAGATAATAGGTACAGATCTAGGGATAAATGCGTCAAACCAAAAAGCTAAACCAGCCATAGTAATCGCAGATATAGCTGTACCTAAACCAACTAAAGCAAGTACATGTAAACCAAGATATCTTAGTACCGCTCGATACAAACCAAGTTTAATGAAAACGAGCAAGGTTAGTGCAATGGTGACTATTAAAACATATCGCCCTTCTATGGATGGTAAAGGCTCAACATTCCCAATACGAACCCAATAAGCACCGAAAAATGAAATGCAAATAAAAAAGAAATCAAACAATAAACTGATAAGACGCTTAGTGTGACGAGGAAGAGACCAAATGACATTAAAATTTGACATAGAAAACCGCATTATTTTCTTAGTATGGACAATCTAGAAGCTATAGTAAGGGACTATTTTGGATTCCGGATCAAAGCTACTTTACAGCATCGCCAGAACCACTGCCT
Organism: Vibrio penaeicida; assembly: GCF_002933855.1. Taxonomy (GTDB): domain Bacteria; phylum Pseudomonadota; class Gammaproteobacteria; order Enterobacterales; family Vibrionaceae; genus Vibrio; species Vibrio penaeicida_A. The sequence goes on along the minus strand of NZ_BFAQ01000024.1, from coordinate 149,997 downwards.
GTCGCTGTCATAACGATATATTTCAAGTAGTTTCTAAGTGTAAGGCTATCGATCATTTGTTTATCGGTTTTTGCTAGTAGCTCAGGTGTAGACATATCAATATTTTGTACTTGCGCCAAGCCTGTCACACCTGGTAATACATCATAGACACCAAGCATATTCCGCTCTTGAATTAATTCTTCTTGATTAAACAAATTAGGACGAGGTCCAACTAAACTCATTTCCCCCCTTACAACATTTATCAACTGAGGTAACTCATCTATTTTGGATTTTCGCAAAAAAGCTCCGAACTTTGTAATAGAAGCATTGTTTGCTAAATGACTGGCAACTGATTTTGTCTCAACAGACATCGTTCGAAATTTAATCAACTTAAAAGGTTTTTTGTTGCGCCCCACTCGTTCTTGAATAAAAATAGGGGAGCCAGTATCAAAAAAACCAATAGCAATTACAATTAGTAAAATAGGCCATAAAAACAACAAACCCAAAAAAGCCGCAAAAAAATCTAACATTCGAATCATGGAGTTTATCCTATTACTTTACTTCACTTTTTCTGAAATAGACACCGCGACTTCGAGGAAGCCCTCTTCAATACTTTGGGGTGGAGTCCAATTGAGTCGACTTTTGGTTTCCGAAATATCAACATAAAGTGAGCCAACAAGTCTATTTACGATATCCGACTTTCCAAATACCTTTCCAGCTAAAGTGAAACACCATACAGGAACTGGCACCTGCCACCTTTGTTTACCGATACTTCTTCCCATCAAACTTACCATTTCGGATGTTGACAAGTCTTTTCCATCTGAAACAAGGAAAACTTGGTTCACAGCTTTAGGGTGATCGATACAGGTAGAAATTAGGTCAACCAGATTACGCACCGATACAAAGCTCCGCTTGTTGTGCTTGATGCCCCCAAACGGGAGAGGAATCCCTTTTTCCACTAATTTAAGTATAGCTGCGAAGTTAGCTTTAACGCCTGGACCATATACTAACGTTGGTCTTATGATCACCACTTCTAGGTTTGTTGAATCTGCCAATTTTAGCAATTCTACCTCAGCTTCCGATTTAGAGCGTCCATAATCATCTTCGGGTAAACGAGCACTAGACGCAGAAAAAGGTTTGTTTGGCAGGGTCGACTCACCATTAACTTTAATAGAGCTAATAAAAATGAAGCGCTTCACATTACTTCTTATTGCTTGTTCTGCAAGGCGAAGTGTTGCTGCCGTATTCGCAACTCGATATTCCTCCAAAGGATCAGTGGCTGAATCACTCATCACGTGAACTCTTGCTGCAGCATGAATCACAGTGTCTACACTTTCGAAAGCTTCAGTAGGAAGCGCGTTAGATGTCAAATCGTAATGATAGAAATCTCCATTATTATATGAAGGCTTACTCCTACCCAAAACAGTTACTTCATGATTCGCTTTTAAACTACGCAATAAATGTTGGCCAACAAAGCCTGTTGCACCCGTTAGTAGTATTTTCACGACGCCCCTTTACTAATCGTTGTTATAAGTTTTTCAGCAGCCGAATTTACAGAAAAATGCTGCTTCAAAACACTGTATGCTTTATCGCCCATCTTTTGCCTACTTGTCGGATCATTTAATAAAGTTCTCGCAGCCTCAAGTAGATCTTCATCCTCTCCATTAACAAATGTAAAGCCAGCACCAGTGTCTCGAATAAAGCGAATTAGGTCATTACCTTGATTTACGCTACCAAGGATCGGTAGTGACTGAACCATATAACCCAATAGTTTTCCAGGAAAGTTGTGAGCCTTGTGAGTTTTAGCTAAAGAAAACAGTCCAATATCAACTTGAGTTAAAACCTGTTTGTACTGACTCTGGCTTATAGAAGGCAATATAGTCACATTATCTAGCTCTTCCGCTTCTTTCATACCATGAACTAAGCTTACCTCATCACCTTGACCAATAAATAAAAAATGAGCTTCAGTACAAGGCTTCATTCCTTTGGCTAACCTCAATAAGTTCCCCATATCTTGAGCATGACCGATGTTTCCACCGTAAAAGAAAATGATTTTGTCTTGTAATTGACATTGAACACGAACATCTATTTCATCGGTTGAGAATGAGATTGGCTTTAAATCCGCCCAATTTTTTAAGATCTGTAAGTTTTTATACTTTGGATTGAGCTCGGAAAAATAATCAACATTCGCTTGAGACATTAAACCTATACAGTCAGACGCTTTATAATTGATGTGTTCAAAGAAACGGAAGTACTTTGTAATTGGTGATGACTCTGAAATCAGACCTTCATCTACTACCCACTGAGGAAACATATCCCGTAAAATCAAATAATTATACGTATTGCAGTATTTTTTCAACCACCACATCAATGGACCAAAAAAGATCGTTGGAGAGTAATTAATACACGCATCAAACGTATTCTTGAAGACTATTTCCTTTAGCGCCCAGAAAGCGCTCAAAGATAACATTGATTCACTAATTACTCTTTGAATTTTTCCTTTTCCCCTCATCGGAGGGTTTTTAAATCGCCAAACTTCTACTCCATCGATGAAGTCAATAACTAAACGCTCACTTTGTCGGCCATGACTAGGAGTTACCACCACTGGCTCATGGCCCAAACGTTTGAGCTCAAGCGCAAGCTCGTGAAACATCTTTGCATGAACCAAAGTACTGTGCGGTAAGTAATCATCTGGAAGCAACGCAATTCGCACGATCTAATATTCCTTCCAAACAACTCGCTTAACATAGTCGGTATAGGAGTGAATAATCCTAACAACCTTGTCAGATACATTAGGCATCGAATAATCATAAACTTGACGGAGTAATCGCTCTTCACCAGTAGCTTGAGATCCAAGGATCTGCAGGGCTTGCATTACTCTTTCCACACCCAATCCAACCATCATTACAGAAGCTTCTTCCATACCTTCAGGTCTTTCATGTGCTTCACGCATGTTAAGCGCTGGAAAGTTCATGATTGAAGACTCTTCATTGATTGTACCACTATCAGAAAGGACCGCTTTCGCGTTCTTTTGAAGGTGGTTGTAATCATGGAAACCCAAAGGCTTAAGTAGTTGGATATTGTGATGAAACTCTAGACCTTGCGCCTCAATACGGTTTCTCGTGCGGGGATGGGTAGAAACGATAAGTGGTAAATTGTAGCGTTCTGCAACAGTATTTAGTGTTTCTGCTAACTTGGCCAGTTGCTTAGGAGAGTCAACATTTTCTTCACGGTGCAAGCTCACTACAAAGTATTCGCCTGGATTTAGTTTCAATCTTTGCAGAACACCTGAAGAATCAATCTGATCCATATAGTGATTTAGAACTTCAAACATTGGACTACCCGTTTTGATCACTCGATCAGCAGGTAAACCTTCTGCTAGTAGGTAGTCTCTAGCGATCGTGCTGTAGGTCAAATTGATATCCGCAGTGTGATCGACAATTCGTCGGTTTGTCTCTTCTGGGACTCTTTGATCGAAGCATCGATTGCCCGCTTCCATATGAAAGATAGGAATTTTACGTCGCTTCGCAGGTAAAGCAGAGATACAAGAGTTAGTATCGCCTAAAACGAGCATTGCTTCTGGCTGTACTTTCTCTAGAACTTCATCAACCTTAATAATAACTTGACCAATAGTCTCTGCGGCATTTTTACCTGCTGCATTTAAGAAATAATCTGGTCTACGAACACCAAGATCATTAAAGAAAACTTCATTTAGCTCGAAGTCATAATTTTGTCCTGTGTGCACCAAAATATGTTCGCAATGCTCATCAAGTTTAGCAAGTACACGAGATAAGCGAATAATTTCAGGGCGAGTGCCAACCACTGACATTACTTTCATTTTTTTCATCGTTTTACCTTACAGAGGTTTAGCAATTGTATCTGGTGCGTCTCGGTCGAAAATTTCATTCGCCCATAACATAACGATCAATTCTTCAGAACCTACGTTAGTCACATCATGTGACCACCCCGGGACTGTCTCTACAATCTCTGGCTTGTCACTATCAACTGTTAGTTCATAACGTTCGCCAGTAACCACATGTTCAAACTTGAACAAAGCTTGACCTTTGATCACGAGAAATTTTTCGTTCTTAGTATGGTGATAATGACCACCGCGAGTAATACCTGGGTGAGCCGTAAAGAACGAGAACTGACCAGCTTGCTTCGTCTTTAGCATTTCACAAAAGACACCTCTTTCATCCCCATAACTTGGAACGGTATAGCTAAACTGACTAGGTTGCATGTAACTTAAGTAAGTTGAATATAGGGCGCGCTCTAAACCAACACCCACATTTTCAGTAGTTAAAGTATCACGACTACCTTTGAATTCCCTTAGCTTGTCTGCAACATAGCCCACTGTTGTTGGGTATTCAGGAGTAACCTTGATTGCACCAAATGGAGTGTCGCCTTCTATCAAACCCATCATACAATTGCAAACATCATCGATATAAATCAATGTAACAGGAGCGCTAGGGTCGTGAATGTTAATCTCAATGTCATTCAGAATATTATGACAGAAGGTTGCTACGAAAGAGTTATAGTTTGGGCGGCACCACTTACCGAATACATTTGGGAAGCGGTAAATGAAGTAAGGCGATCCTGTTTCTTCCCCATAAGTTTCTACAATTTTCTCAGCTTCTGCTTTACTGGCACCGTACGCATTGTCGCTGACAGCTTGTGTTGATGAGCTAATCATCAAAGGAACCTTACGACCGCTAGCTTTCAAAGCAGTGACAATATGGGAAGTTAGGTCTGCATTGCCTACTTTAAACTCTGAGTCGTTTTTCGGTCGGTTAACACCAGCAAGGTGGAAAACAAAGTCAGTTTGGACCAATGCTTCGTTCAAGTCACTTACAGAGGTATCGCGATCAACTTCAGTAACTATGTATTTACCCTGCTCTTTAAGAAGTAGAGATAAGTTCTTTCCAATAAACCCTTTTGCTCCGGTAACTAGAACTTTCATTACACACCTTCCGGAACATTTACACCGCCAGCTTCTATATCTGCAATAAAATCCAACTTATGAAGTAATTTAATCATACCCACTACGCCTAAGCGTTCAGTATTATGGGAGTTATAATCTTCAATCGTGCTTAGATCCTGCTCACCTTCCTCAACATATTGAGAGTAGTTTAAATCTCTATTGTCAGATGGGATTCGGTAGTAGCCACCTTGATCTTCAGCAACAAACATTTCTTCACGGCTACATAGTGCTTCGTACAACTTTTCACCGTGTCTTGTACCGATAATATTAACTTGATGATCAAGCTTCGAAGTGATCTCTTTCAGCGCATCAACCAAAACCTCAATTGTCGCAGCTGGTGCTTTTTGGACGAAAATATCACCATTTACGCCATGTGTGAATGCATGTAAAACAAGGTCTACCGCATCATCCAAAGTCATCATGAATCGCGTCATGTTCGGGTCTGTAATTGTGATTGGATCACCATTCATAATTTGGCGCAAAAACAGCGGAATCACAGAACCGCGAGAGGCCATAACATTGCCATAACGAGTTGCAGATATAACGGTTTTTTCTGAGTCAACGTTACGTGACTTTGCTACGATAACTTTTTCCATCATCGCTTTAGAAATACCCATTGCATTAATCGGATAAACCGCTTTGTCTGTACTTAAACAAACAACCCTAGATACTTCGTTTGCAATACAAGCTTCTAACACGTTTTCTGTACCTAGAACGTTAGTTTTTACAGCTTCCATTGGATGGAATTCACAGGAAGGAACTTGTTTTAAAGCGGCTGCATGATAGACAAAATCGACACCACGAGTGGCAGATAAAATAGAATTATAATCTCGCACGTCACCAATATAAAACTTAAGTTTATGGTGCTGATATTGCTTACGCATATCATCTTGCTTTTTCTCATCGCGAGAAAAAATGCGAATTTCTTTAATATCTGTATCTAAAAATCGCTTTAATACAGCGTTACCAAATGAGCCTGTCCCACCTGTGATTAATAATACTTTGTTGTTAAACACTGTTAACCCCGTTATCACTCTAAATTGAAACTTGTTTGCTTAAATCGGTTTTCTCTTGTTTAGTTGGGTAACTAATCAGAACCGCTTTATATTTACCTTTAAAGACAAACAAACTGCCTGCCGCAACACCGACAACACCACATTCTTGTACCAGTTTCTCGAGGTCAGATACACTGCCAGCTCCCCCAAGGAAAGTAACAGGGATACGCATTTGTTCTTTTATTTTCTTTGATAGTTCTAGGTCATACCCTGTCATCATACCATCTAGGTCGATGGAATTAATAACAAGCTCACCAGCGCCATGCTCTTCTACGATTTTTGCCAACGCAAATAAGTCCACCTTGTGAACCTGAGTGGCATTATGAGTAAGAACCTGATAACCCTTAGAAAAAAGTCCTTTTTTCTTTTGTACATCGACCACAACTACAACACTTTGGCTACCAATACTACTCGATATTTCACTAATCAGGTTTGGATCTGCAATAGCAGCAGAACTCAATGCCACTTTCTCGACACCAAGGCCGATTATACGAGAAGCATGAGCAGCCGTTTTGATGCCACCACCATAACATAGTGGCATCCTGCACTCAGCTGCTAACTTAGCAATGAGATCATAGTCGGGTTCTGCTCCATTAACAGTGGCATCGATATCAATCACCATTAATTCGTCAGACTCTTTCTCATTAAAAATCTTAACTGCATTGATTGGATCCCCAACATATTTTGGAGAGCCAAATTTTTGAGTTTTTACAAGCCCACCTTGGTGGATTAAAAGACAAGGAATAACTCTTGGTCGTAACATCGCCTTAAAGCTCCGCAAAATTCTTTAGGATAGTCTCACCAAATTGATGGCTTTTCTCTGGGTGACATTGTATGCCGTAAACATTTCCAGAATTTACGATACAATCAAACTTCAACCCATAATCTGCTTTAGCCAGACTACTCTCTTCATAATCACAATCAAAAAAGTATGAATGTAAAAAATAGGACTCCGGATCTTCAGGAAAATCTTTGAAAAGTGGTGACGGCTTAGAAAACACAACCTTATTCCAGCCCATATGTGGCATAGGAAGTGCTTCACTTTGAGGGCAACTCCCGAACGAGCGGACCCGACCAGGAATCCAGTTTAAGCCAGGTAAACAACCCTCTTCACTGCTGGTCGCTAACATCTGCATTCCTACACATATACCGAGAACGGGAACTTTTTGAACCTCAACAAGCTCTTCTACTTTTTCTAGCAACCCAGAGTCAGAGAAACGAGTCATCGCATGATCGAACGAGCCAACACCAGGAAGAATCAGATGCGTAGAGCCTGTAAGATCTTGAACTGATGTCGCTCGTTTACAAGGTATTCCGAGCCTTTTAAAGACATTTAAAAATGCTTGAATGTTACCCACACCATAATCAATAATGTGAACCACTAGAAATTCCTCTTCTCTTTTCCAATTTTACGCAGCACAGATGCTCCAAATTGAATCAACCAACGTTTATTTTTGTAGTCTCGATAGGTTTTCTTTGGTGCGCCAAATAGCGCTTGCAGCTCTTCGACGGTTAAATCTAATTTGTGCGCTACATATTCGAATTCTCTTGTCAGAAAGTGCTCGTCCATCTCAGGTTTGGCAATTCTTTCTAAAGCAGCTTCTCGACTCATTTGCCCAGTATGAATCAAGCTGGAAAAATGAGCGCGACGTTTTTGAAAACCAAAACGTCTCGGCAGCCAATAGTCTTCATAAAAACGGGTAAAGCGAGATTCATGATGCTTGTGTTGGAACTTTTCCCAGCCATACTTTTCATTAAGCTCTTGCTCTGCTTCAACTTTGACAAATGGAACAAGATTCAAAGGGTAATGTACTTTCATTCCTGGATAAATCTTATACAGAATTTTGTAGAATAAAATATCTACCAGAGGAAAATCTGTTAACTTTTTCTTACTGCCAAACTTACTGTGGATGTCTTTAAAGAGCGTAGAATCAACACCTAAATACCCACCCCATTCTTCAGGTTCTCGACAACATTCGGTAGAAAAGTTAGAGCCCGTTAATATATGTTTAACGTTATGCTTTCGAGCGAAGCGGTAAAGTCCGGAAAAGAATGCAGCATCTTGAACTAAGTCTTGGTCTGGTATACCAGATTTCAGGAAAGCAACTTGAAGATCTTTAATTTCCTGCCAGTTTACAACTTCGGTGTACAAGTCGACTTCTAGTCCTTCGATTAATTTCTCTATGTTGCCGACTGCCTGATCAGTGTTCCACCCAGCGTCTACATGAAATAAAAGCGGCCTTAAGCCCATCACTTCTTTCGCGACGTGAGCTACATATGAACTATCCAAACCACCAGACAAACCGATGATGCAATCAAAATCCTTGCCCACACCATCTTTCTTGATCAACTCACCCATTTCCATCAACTGCTGATGGCCTTGGCTATCAGTGTTCCAGTTCGGTTTAATAGTGCTTTCAAAGTTCAAGCAGTGATTGCACACGTCGTGCTCATTAAAGGAAATACTAGGATCACTTGTATCCATGATACATTTACTACAAATCTTGTATTCTTTCATTGCTCTATCAACCAACTCATTCGCCTTTGATAAATATCACTGGGATACCAAGACTACTATACTCATATCCTAAAAAAGAATCGTAGGATACCATGAGATCACATTCAGGGAAAAAAGTATCGATTATCATTTTATCCGCTACACCTTCAAGTTTTTGAAGCTCTTCTTCACTATAAACATGCTTAGGATGAAGTTTAACAAGCACATGGTATTTATCCCTATCAATTTTTTCATTTATATAAGCCACTTCATACTCCACATAAGGTTGAGCGGAAGCGAGTAAACAAATCTTTTTATCATCACTCACTTCATCATAATATGATAGACGCATCGAGGTTTTTATAAGGGAGACCGACTTATAATCAAAGTATGAAGAAAAAACGGGTTCAAACTGATTAGAAAAAAGAAACAGTTGGTCAACGACGCCGAAACGCTGAGGAAAGATTATATCAGAGTAAATAAACCCGTGTTGTAAAACGCCATTTTTCGAAACTAAGTGCGATTGTAAATAATCCCAACGTTGCAAATTACTATCCGTAAACACGTAGTGATCACTATTATTAAGCTTATCCAGCAACACAGTTAGCAAACATATATTAGGAAGATCATAAAAATGCATACTGTTTGTTTTTTTCAAAAACATGCACTTATTGGTAGTGAGAGCTTTAACAGCAACTAACAGGGACAAAGAACATGCCCTAAATATGTCTTTTAAAGTTAGAAATGACAGTAAGTTGAAAAATTTTCTCGGATGAACTTTAGTGGCCAAATTGTAACAGTCTAAAGTTTTGAATATGTGTTCTGATGATGTAGAGTAAATAAGCACATTTCGATTTATCTTGTTTCTCGACAAAAAAGGCAAGGCAGGTACTGAAAGGGTTATAAGAAAAGGCGTTAATACTATAAAAGTCAGGAACAGAATTTTATTCAGAAAAAAGAGAACAAAAAAAGGTACTTTCCCATACTTTGAAAACTTAATTAAACTATATGGCTTAAACGAAAGATAGTTCAAAAAGACTGAGTCATAATCACCAAGAAACTTTTCCGACAAGTATTTATCTAAGAATATTTCATTCTTATATGCATTGAGAATAATGTCACTAATATTTCGCATTATCACCTCGTTTAATCATCAACCAACCAATGGCAATAAATACCATATACATGAAAACATTAAAGACACCTATCCATTGAAACATAGTGCCTCTAAACAAAGAAAGGAATATTAACAACTCATTAATGTAAACATATGTCATTAAAGGTTCATTTCTATACCTACAAAGAAAACAAATATATAAACTATATAAAAATATCGGAGAAAACCAAAACAGCTTATTATTAAAATTAAGATATAGTTCAGTTTCAATAGGCCATTGTTGAGTAGCCGATTCATTATACCATTGATCTGGAAAATATATTGAAGTTAACCAAGCACTTATATCAAAAAAGGTTTCGCTTGAAGAAAACCCGAGTAATTCGATCCATTTGTTAATTGCAAACCCAAGCGTTGATAATGTATTCCCGTCCATATCAGATAAAACACGATCGTGTAGAAATATGGTATTAAAATAGCTCAATAGATATTCAATAAGCATAGGCATACTATTATAAAATCCATTAGATCTTACATACATCCCTAAGGAAAAAAGAATAATGAACAATATAAAAATCATCACACCTTTAATCACACTGATTCTAGATTTAGAAATAGGAATAACTAAAAAGAATATCAAAAAAACTAGTATACGACTTTTAAACCCTTGCAACCATGCAGCTAAAATAAGTACGAATACAACAAGCAACACAGTTGTAATGTTTTTTCTATTGTTAATAAAACAGTAAAAACCCAGAATCATTGCAAGAAAGTTGGCCGCATGAATCAATACAAAATTAAGAAAACCGCTTCCTTTTTTTCTTGTTAAATACGTGTAACTATAGTCATTCAACCAATTAGATAGCCCTCCTGTCCGATGAATAAAATACAACAACCCCAAGAAAATTAGCATTGAGAGTAAAATAATACTCTTATCACTAACTATAAATGTATTTTTGCAACTATCTTGATTTCGGTCAAAAACAATCTCTAAAAATCTAGTGATGAAAAAGAACAGCATAAACACATAAAGAAAATCAATAAGTGCTTTATCACTAAGCGTGCTCCAATCATGTATCTTACCCCAAGGCAAAATGTAGTTCCAATCTATAAGGTCTAACGTATAGTATAAAAAAGCAGGAAAGATTAAATACATTAAATAGCTTAGGAAAACGATGTTCGAGGGAACTAGTGCCTTTTTGTTCCTAAAAACCAAATATATCAATAAAATTAAGCCAGATACCACCAACGCCATCATAATTTTCCTCGACTAGATCGGAACTTATTTTTCATATGAAAATATAAAACTGTAGACGTAACTGCTATTATGCTAATAGGTATAGTGGATATATAAATCTGGAGTGAACTATTGTAATTTACACACCATTGTTGAAATAACAAAACAGAAATAGCTACAAAAGTAACAATAAATATATAATAATATGTAGACATCCGCTCTTTTCTGACAGAATGGAGAAACATAACGAATAAACCAAACACAATTAAGGCCCCCTTAAATATTATATGTAATAGTAATATCATGGCCTGATCATATTCGAATCTATTTATTATGTTTAAATACACTAGCACCATCAAGAAAAAGACAATACTTAGAAAAATTATTGCGACAATCGTTTGCTTCAACCAGTTTCTAAAGACATATATATCATGACTATTAGAAAACTTATAAATCATATTTGGAGTTAAGTAATAAATTACACTCGAAAATCCTAAGAAAAATATATTTGATATCATGTCTGAAAATTGAAACTTAGCTATAATTTCAACATCAGCCCCGATGAAATTTAAAAGCAAACGATCAAAGGTCAAAATTAAAGTAAGATTTACTGAGTTTAAAAAAAGATGAAAGGATGACGCTATAATTGTAACACTTGAGAATCTAGTTATATTTTTTTCTCTAAATACTTTTCGAGAAATATGTATTAAAGCAACGCCATAACATAATATCAATCCTAAAGCCCAACTTACAAAAAAAGATTGCACAAGTGGAAATGCAAATAAAAAATAACCAATTAAAAAACAAAAACCAAATACTAATACCCAAGATAAGTTTGTGACGTTAAGTGCTTTATCCAGCTTATAAATACGAAAATAACTTTGGCAATAACTTTTCACCAAATTCATTCCACCGATAAGCAAACCGAATGAAATAAACTCAACGTAAGCTCTTTCCCAATTGAAAAGATTAACAAACAGAAGATACAACATAAAAGCAAATATACTAAAAACAGCAACCACATATATATTTCCTACTTTTATAATATAATTAATATGCGTTCTATCCCTCCCTGATATAGCAGACTCTTTAATAAGAGCACTAAACAGCCCCAAAGACGCAAACGCTGAGTAAGAAATAATTATGAAACTCACACTTGAACTTGCCAATTCTTCCGAAGAAGCCACACTTGAAAAGTATATGCTAATAAGCGCAAAAATCCCAAACTCCATATAGTTAAAAAATAAATAGTTAACTATTTTTCTATATCTAAAGTACTGATATTGGATATTCATCTAGAAATAATTTCAAAAATCTTATTTATTTCTGCACAACTTGAAAAGCTTTGCTTCATTTTTCTATCATCTAAAACCCTATACAATTTATATAAAAACCTATTATAGATTTTCGCCTTTTTATTTTGACTGCTTACATAAGAAGAAAAACAATTCATAAATAGGTCATTTGTAAAAATAGTTGACAGAGCACGCAAATCTTGCTCAAGTTCTACAGGCGCACATTGAGCGAGTGGTTTGTGTCTTTGCCCCCAATGCCCTACATTTGACACCTCTCTAACAAGCCATGGCCGATTAATTAGAGAGATTCCATGTTGATCAATTGCATGGGCAGCAAATACCATCTCTAAAAAATTGTCATTATCTAACCGAATACTTAATAGGTTATTAACTATCGACTTTAAAACAGCTACATCGTAAAGCGACCATAATATTTGATGATAATGATGAAAAAACTCGTGATCTCTATATATACTCTCACGAAACTTTTTACCATCGTCGAGACAATATAGATCATCCAATTTATATGCACTCCCTTTGTTAAATCCCATGATTCTTCCGGAAACCATAGAGACCTTCTTTTCAGCCATATGACACATTGCAAGTTCAATAGATCGCTCAAAAGCAAAATCATCATCAGGGCAGAGCATTGCATTATTTGTGCTAATCATTCCAATTGCTACATTTAGCTTTTCAATAAAACTAAGGCCGGGTAGATGTATATATTCTATATTATCTGCGTCCAGTTCTAACTCTAAGCTGTTAGGCGATGAATCGAGGTACAATATCCTTATTTCAGTCGAAAAGTTTGAATAGAATCTAACACTATTCTGTATATTGTCGTGACGATTATGTGTTGGTATAATAATACTTAGTTTATGTTGTTTTTTCATATGTCCTTTGAACAGCTTTCTTACCACTTAAAAAACTTTGATCACTCCAAAAATAATCCCACTCTCCGAATCGACCACATGATTCTATATTAATAGACTTTAAATACTCTAGAACAACATTTCTTCGTTCTTCCATACCATGATCGAAAACAACATTACCAAATGGAAGATGTTTGTGATGTATGAAAATAATATCTTCAATAGCGCAAATTTTGTCTTCTAAAAGTTTATTTTCAATATTTTTCTTCAAAACTTCCGGATCTAACTTGGCTTTTGTAGAAAGATTATAAATTTCAAATTGGAGTGATGAATTCCCTTGTGGTGCATTATCCAGAGATTTCCATGAAGGGGAATATGCCCTTGCTGCTAGGTTGTCTTCATCGTAGATATAATACCAAAGATAAGGTGGGATATTAGATTTTCTAAAACCGATAGAAACTAGGTCAACGGTTGTCCACAATAAGCTTTCAGCAGCCTTCTTTACGTCTTTTGGTACAGTAGGCAGCAATCCAATAATTACTGGTAATGGAAGAGTGCTAATCAGCGTACTATATTCTTGTATATCGCCGTCACTAAACCTAACATTCTTCTTGATAGAGTCTATCGCAACTGCACACTTGCCTGTTTTTATATTACACTCTTCAGAAATAGCTTTAATAAACTGGAAATAACCTCCTGTTTTTGGATAGCGCATTTCTGAAGCGTAATAGTGGTTATCGTCACGTTTTTCAAATGCACCGAGAAGCACCTCTCGTATGTCGGCGCGTCTGACCCGACTTCCAATCCAAGTAGTAGATAAGTTCTCTGCTTCCATTCCCCAGTACTTGCGCGTATAATTTCTAGGGTACCGTTGGGAAATAGCATAGCCATATTGGTGATCTAACCATTCACCGTAGTTGCTGGGTTTTAAGTCAGGCCTTCCAGTAAATGACTCAAGTAGATTTACTTTTTCTTCTACAGAAAGAGGGTATAAATTATTTTGAATTGGGTGCTTAAGCCATTTGCTTTTTTCAAGACAATAAGCGTTTGGCTTATGGGTGAGATAATCTGTCTTCCCAAAAATTGTTTTAACGTATTCATCCGATGTAAAACTTAAATGAACTGCGTTATCAAAGCGGAAACCTTGTATTGAAAAGTTTCCAACCAGACCACCTATATCCTCATTTTTTTCATAACAAGTAGCATCTATACCTTGCTTCTTCGCATGATATGTCGCTGATATTCCAGTAATACCACCACCTAATACAACTAATTTTTCCATACTATAAACTCACATGCTTAACATTGGAGTGAGAACCTATGACCTTTTTGATTCCACGTTCAAGAGAATAAGCTGCTAACCAGCCTAAACCATTTAGCCTTGTAGTATTAGCACAACTATACATTAGCTCTTTATCTCTCATTGGAATTACTCCAAAATTCAAAGCGGATTGAGATTGGCTGACTTCATGTACAGTTTCAACAAACTCTCTCACTGTTGGTGCGATGCCAGAGCCCAATGGTATTGTTTCGAAATCATGCAATTTCGCTAGATTACCCATCAATGTTTGATATGCGCTCACAACATCGTCAATAAAAATGAAATCACGTTGTTGTAACCCATTTGTTAAGTTCAAATCGCTATTGTTGGAGCAAGAGTTGATAACATAAGTTGTGAACTTGCTGTTGTCATCTTCAGGACCATAGAAGTGTTCCAAAGCGATATTTATGAATTTCATTTTCGATATGTGTAGAGGCCTAATCAGTTCAACAAAGGTGTTTTTTGTTGCTGCGTATGTTGAAACATCACTTGGCAGGGAGGTTCCAGTATGCAAAAAGGCTTTACAGCCATAATTATTGCTTAATGCATACAAATCTGATGGTACCAAGACATTCGCCCTGATTAAGTCAGAGAGTGATTCGTTATTTCGACCATAAAGTGCAATCGTATTAATCACAATATCTGGTCGATATTTATTAAATGCATGCTCCAAAGAACCAGTTTCATCAATATAGACTAAGTCCGTATTGATATTCTCTAAGCGAGCGTGCGACGATGATTTACGAACCAAAGACACACATTTGTGCGTCTTTGAAAGCTTATTCACTAACTGACTGCCTAAGTAGCCAGAAGCACCAGTTATAAATATAACCACGAGTTATTCTCTATTAGAAACTAACGCCAAAAAACTCTTCGAACTTCTCAATAACGAAATTTAAATGTTCATGTCCAAGACCTGGGTAAACACCAATCCAAAACGTATTGTTCATGATTAGGTCTGTATTGGTTAAATCACCGACAACTCGATAATTTACGTGCTCAAAATACGGTTGACGTGTCAGGTTACCAGCAAACAGAAGGCGAGTACCTATCTTGTACTGGTCCATGAACTTCAGTAAGTCAACGCGGTCAATACCAGAGTCTTCACGAATGGTGATTGGGAAGCCAAACCATGATGGGTCAGAGTTTTCTGTTGCTTCAGGAAGAATAATGAACTCTTCACATGAAGCTAGACCATCACGCAAATAGGCGTAGTTATCTTTACGTTTTTGAACTAGGTCTTCAACGCGCTCCATCTGAGCGAGGCCACAAGCAGCTTGCATGTCAGTAATCTTCAGGTTGTACCCCAGATGAGAGTATGTGTACTTGTGATCGTAGCCATCAGGCAGAGAGCCTAGTTGTTGTTCAAAACGCTTACCACATGTGTTGTCACAGCCCGGTGGGCAGTAGCAATCACGACCCCAGTCGCGGAAAGATTCAATCAGCTTACGTATCTCTTTATCTTTTGTAAATACCGCACCGCCTTCACCCATGGTAATATGATGAGCTGGGTAGAAGCTTACCGTTGCGATATCACCGATAGAACCGACCATTTGATCATTGTAAGTTGAGCCTAAAGCATCACAGCAGTCTTCGATAAGCCATAGATTGTACTTATCTGCTACTCGGCGAGCTTCAGTCAGGTCGAATGTGTTACCCAGAGTGTGCGCAACCATGATTGCTTTAGTTTTTTCAGAAACTGCCGCTTCAATCATTTCTGGTTTGATTTGGTATGTTGGGATATCAACATCGACAAACACAGGCACTAAACCATTCTGAATCGTTGGGTTTACCGTTGTAGGGAAACCAGCTGCAACAGTAATGACCTCATCACCTGGCTTCAGCTGACGTTCACCTAGCTTTGGGGAAGTCAGGGCGGTTAACGCAAGAAGGTTAGCCGAAGAACCGGATGTTGTTGTTAACACGTAAGGTACACCTAAATACTCACCTAGGCGCTTTTCAAATGCATCATTAAAACGCCCTGTGGTTAACCAACCATCTAGAGAAGCTTCAACCATCAGTTGAAGCTCTTTGGCACCAAGAACTTTACCCGATGGAGGGACAATGCTCTCTCCGCCGACAAATTCTTTTGGTGCGTATTTTAGTTCTGCATATTGCTCTACAAGTTCAGCAATATGAGCTCTTAATTGCTCTTTCGACATTCTTTATTACCTGCTCTTGCGGTCATGTATTCTTTGATTTCATTAATCGTGTAGGTCTTAATATCTTCGCCATTAAGCCAAGCTTTTTGCCAACTTACGATTTTATCTAAAGTAGTTTCAAGGTCCCAAACTGGCTGCCAATTTAGGCGCATTTTTGCTTTCGAGCAATCCAGTTTCAAGTAATGAGCTTCATGAGGGTGTACCTCTTGGCTCAAGAACCACTCCGCACCTTCTCCCCATGATTGGGTCAGGTGCTTGACGATTTTCTCAACGGGTTGAGCATCTTCATCTTTAGGGCCAAAATTCCAGCCTTCGGCAAAACTTAGCCCTTCTAAATATAACTTTTCTGCTATCGTGATATAACCCGATAGTGGCTCTAAAACATGTTGCCATGGTCTAATCGCATAAGGGCTTCTAATTTCAACTTTTTTGTTATTAGTGAATGCCTGCAAAATATCAGGGATAAGGCGGTCATCTGCCCAATCACCACCACCAATTACGTTACCAGCACGAACAGATGCAAGGGCACAGCCATGTTCTGAGTATTTTTCAGCGTTGAAGAAAGACTGACGATAAGAAGATGCAACCAATTCAGCACAGCCTTTACTATTACTGTATGGATCATAGCCGCCCATTGGTTCGTCTTCACGATAGCCCCATACCCACTCTCGGTTTTCATAGCACTTGTCTGAGGTGATATTAACGACAGCTTTAACACCACCAACCTGTTTGACGGCTTCAAGTAAGTAAACCGTACCCATCACGTTGGTCGAATAGGTTTCTATTGGTTCATCATACGAAAGACGAACCAAAGGTTGTGCGGCCATGTGAAAAACAATTTCAGGTTTAAAGTCATTAATTACTTGGCGCAGGTGAGTAAAATCACGAATGTCACCTTCTTCAGTCGACATCCCTTCCCATACCTTTGCTTCTTCAAACAAGCTAGGAGTTGTTGGTGCCGGCAGAGAGTACCCCTTTACGAGCGCTCCCATTTCTTGAAGCCACAGTGATAACCAACTACCCTTAAAACCTGTGTGGCCTGTAACGAATACTCGTTTACCAGTCCAAAAATTAGGGTTCATGTTTACTCCCAGATTTTCCAAGGTGCTTTATTTGACTGCCAAAGGTCTTCTAGATAAACCTTGTCGCGCAAAGTATCCATTGGTTGCCAGAAGCCATGGTGCTCATATGCCATTAATTCATCATCTTCTGCCAATTGATTTAAAGGGTATTGCTCCCAAACACAATCGTCGTCGTCAATATAGCTTAGAACCTCTGGTGAAAGAACAAAGAAACCACCGTTAATCATTGCACCATCGCCTTTTGGCTTTTCTTTGAAGCTATTAACATGACCTTGTTTGATATCTAATGCGCCAAAACGCCCTGGTGGATAGGTTGCTGTCAATGTAGCTTTTTTTCCATGAGATTTATGAAATCTGATTGTTTCAGTGATATCTATATCCCCAACCCCATCACCATACGTAAAGCAAAACGCTTCTTCGTCTTTCAGGTAATCTGACACTCGGCCTAAACGGCCACCTGTCATAGAGCTATCGCCAGTATCAACCAAGGTTACAGTCCAAGGTTCAGCTCGTTTACGATGGACTTTCATTTCATTGTTTTGCATATCAAATGTTACATCTGACATATGAAGGAAATAGTTAGCGAAATACTCTTTAATTACGTAGCCCTTGTAACCACAACAAATGATAAAATCATTAATACCGTGTGCAGAGTATTGCTTCATGATGTGCCACAATATTGGCTTACCACCAATCTCAACCATTGGTTTTGGCTTTATAGAAGTTTCTTCACTGAGACGCGTTCCTAAGCCGCCTGCAAGAATAACTGCTTTCATTATTATCTCCAGTTATTAGACACTATTTCGAGGGAGTAAATGCGTCTGAGTAAAAGTGTTTTGGTGGTAGCTTGTGATTTGAAAACAAACACTTAGAGCTTTCGATCATAGAAAGAGAGCCACACGCATAAACATCATGATGCTCTAAGTTTGGGACATCTTCAACAACAGCATTTTGAACATAGCCTGTTCTTCCATCCCATTCCGGGGACCGGGACAGGACGGGAACGAAAACAATGCGCTTATTCAATCTAGTAAATTGAATAAATTCTTCACTATAGATTTCATCAGGGGTTCTCATTCCCCAATACACAGTGATACTTCTTTCATCACGACTATGAACAAGGTGCTCCACCATAGCTTTAACTGGTGCGATTCCAGTCCCTGTAGCTAAGAAAATAAGAGGCCGAGTTGCAGGCCTAACAAAAAAAGTTCCTTTTGGCCCCTCAGTTCTCATTAGCTGACCTTCTCTCAAGCCATCAAAAATGAGATCTGACATTTGTCCATTTGAAACTTTTCTAATATGTAGCTCTATTTCTTTAGTATCATCCGGAATATTGGCAATCGAATAGCTTCTCTTAACACCTTTATAAATAAGTTCAAGATACTGTCCTGCCATGTACTCAAAATTCGCAGAGGGAGGATAACGTAAGCGCAAAATGGCGATGTCATTTGCAGGAAAAGAGATGGAGCTGACTTTACACGGCAAGGTTTGTTGAGGCAGCTTAGCAAGTTCCGGAAAGAAGTTTGCTTCGATGACTATGTCAGTGAGAGGACGCGTTTTACAGGTAAGTATACTACCACCAACGATAACCTCACCTTTATCATTTTCTACTTTACCTTCAACTAATCGTGTTTCACATACTCCACAATCACCATTCATACAGCTATGTTCGAGAACTATATCGCTGTCTAAAGCGTCCTGAAGAACGTTTTCCTCAGACTGAAAAATGATATCTGAAGGTGTGATTTTTACATTATGTGACATTTAAGAACCAAAAACTATCTACGACATCTATACAAAAGTGCTCAATGACGATGAGATTTCCCATTACTACAGCCATTGAATGATACCAGAAAATGATACCAGAAATAGAGACTTGACATAGAAAATGTCAAATCATTCTCAAACAATAAGCATGTAATACAGCATACTAGCAAATGTAGCCATGTACCACTACCGACCTTAACCTTTATATTTCAGATAATTACATGATTTAGGTGGAAAATCGTTGGTATCAAAGCGTGCGAATAATAAGGCATGATCATTTAGTACATCAACTTGTCTAACTTCAGTAGTAAATGCAATCTTGCATCCTTTACTTTCCAAAAGCGCAACAACATCCTCACTATATGAGCCGTACGGGTAACATGCTGTCCAATTTTCCATTTTACAACCCAGAGATTTTAAGAAATCAGTAGATCGTTTTATTTCAAGTTCTAATGTTTCATCATCTAAACGATTCCACCAATAATGGTCATACCCATGGCACCCCACGTGCATTCCATCTTTTACCATCAGTTCAAGCTGTTCTCTAGTTACATACAGCTCTTTAGCGAAGGCTTCTTCACTCAGACCGACATACTTACGAAACAGTCGATCAGCTAATATATTCCGTAACTCTTCAGGTAGAGCATGTTGTAGCATTCGTTTTACAAAAATAACCTCTTTGGTATCAAAACGATTCGCAACAGCATATTCTTTAAAGTAGTTATCAAAAGAATCCAACTGATATTCTTCGGAATAGTTTTCTAGCTCGTTTCGCAATGTATCGACTAATAATTGTGCGTTATCGACTGAAGCAAGAACATAGTGCACCTTATTAACATCAAGTACTTTGTGTTCCAATACAGCTTTCGCTGGGATAAAGAACGTTCCCTGCACACCATACTTTTTGAGTAACGGATAAACGTAAGTAAAATGCTCGGCATATCCATCGTCAAAAGTTAGCAATAAAGCATTTTCCGGAAGTGCAGTGCCTTGAGATTGCGCTTCAATTACTTCTTCCATCGTGACTATTGAGTAATTATCTCGAAAAAACTCTAATTGTTCGACGAATAAATCCAGCTCCAACCCTTTAATTTCAGGATAACGTGATGTTTTAATCGGTCGTACATAGTGGTACATCGCTACAGTAAGTCTGTTCATAAGTTAGGCCTGTCTTGATCCGAGTCACCTCGGAAAATTCGCACATTGGGATTTTCCGTTTGGTAGGCATAATCTATACTAATATTCTTTAATTCAAACGGTTCAAAGTAGTTAGGGATGACAAATTGATCCGATGCGTTAGATCTAAAACCACTGTTTTTGTCAGAATTTATATTTGTAACAATATCAATGTAGTCAAATCCTTTGTCACTAACAAGATCAGATATTACATGATTAAACCTACTATCCAATATACTCTCACCTTGCATATCCACAATTCGTGCTATTAACACATCATCGACATTATTCACACGATAAATAAAAAGTGATATTGGTTCATTTTTCTCAAAAATAACAACCACTTCGTACTTATACACTGGATGATTAATGTATCTGTTTTTTATGTAGGTCACATCTTTTTTAGGATGGCTAGCAAACAAATGTTCTAGTCCATTAAATGAATCATTCTCATTTAATATCTGGTACGAAAAGCTCGTATGTTCAACAGCTGCAAGATAGTTGTTGGGAGGTTGTACAAGCGAAAAATTGCTGATTGTTTGGTTAAAAAACGCAAAATGATTAAGTATCCCTACTTCATATTTTAACGCTTTGTAGATAGGGACTACTTGCTTACTTAGACCTAATGAACATATTAACTTAAGATCCAATTCTTTTTTCAAGAACTTAAGCATCAGCAAACCTAAACCTGGTTGCCTTATGTCATCTCTAACTTTCCAAATAGCTAGCCAGGCTTCTTTTTGATCTTCCAGAGTTTTTGAAAATTGAGAAGTAGGGATGAACCCAAGAATCGCGATAATTTCTTTGCCTCGCATTGCTAGAACGAAATTATATTGGTCGCCATTTTTATGTTGCCAGTCAAATAATTTTCGATCTCTGGTAAAGATATGATCTTTTCTCCAGTGTTCGTCAATAAAGCCAATTAACTCGTCAACCATATCAAGAGAGCAAACTTTAAATTCTGTTTTCATATAAAAATTATTCTTACCCAGCTCTGGCTGTTATCTTTTTACAACCAAATTTAAATTTTCATTTCAACAAACATAGTACTTTTATCAAAGTAGCCATAACAGAAAAGAGCGCTTGTTGCACTCTTTTCTATTTTAACCCGTTTCATTTAATTCGGTTGGAAACGAGTATAAATATCCAAAAACTCTTTAAATGTTGTCGGATACACCGGTTCGTCCATCATGGTAAATGGGTCGTACTCTAGCTCTTCTTCCAAGCGAGCTACAAGAATGGCGAAACCCAACGAATCGAGTCCACTTTCTAATAAAACTGTGTCGTCATTTAGCTCACCGATAAGAACTGAATCTGTAGCTTCCAATGCTTCATGGAAGGTTTCAATGACAATGTCTCTTAAATTTGACATAGCTTTCCTTGATTGGTTAATTAACTTTCTAAAGGCTTAATAGCCTGCCATCATCTCATACTTGTTGAGTAGTTCGCAATGCTCTTTCAAGTCACATAAGTCTTGAAGGTCATCGGTTAGAAAAGCTCTTGTCTGCTCATAAAGACCAGCTTTGAAGTCAGTATCGATCTTGTCATCGATTTCAACAAAGTCTTGTTGCACACTTCCCAAATTTTGAACCTGCAGCTTCTCTAGAGGACTGAATATAAAGCGCCTTTTTTGCGTCAATATCTCAACTCTCCAGCGTCCAGGTGCCCCCCAGTTGCCATTATATGAAAACAATGCACCACTTTCAGCTACCCCGGCCCCTGAAAAGTTGTATGATCTAGAGTGCCAATCAGAACTTCCGCTCGTAAAAGTACTAATTTCTTTGGGTTTGCCACCTAAAAAGAATGCCAAATCTGCAACATGCGTTGTATTTCCTAAGAACCAGTTATCTTTAACCCCTGGCGCCTTGGGAATATTTTGAATAACATGGCCCCATTCAGTAAGTTCAAAGTTAAAGCTTAGTGGGCCACCGTCCTCTTCAATCAACTGCTTAGCTGCTTGTACAGAAGAATAAAATCTACGATTATAAGCAACAAAGACATCCGCATTAGCTTTCTGAACTTTTTCTGCCAAAGAACGAATATCGTCGCCATCAAGACCAGCAGGTTTTTCTACAAGAAAACGACGAACACCAACATTCAGTAGAAGTTCTGTCGTATGATGTAATTGCTCTACCCCTGTCGTTACGATGGCTGCCTGTACATTTGAAACACTGTGCCCTGACAAGAACTTCTCTAGTCCGCCAGGCACCGCTTCAACACCAGTTTTAGAATAAAACTCCGCAGCAGATTCTTTCCCTCGACCAATAACAGTAAATTCCTTTTCTAAGGATTTAAGCACATGGGCATATGCTTGAGCCATAGGGCCAGCGCCGACTAAAATAATCATTATTTGTGATCCCTTAAGTTATCGGTACAATTTTATTTTGAACTGTTGCGTTTGAACTTTCATTAAACGCAGCAAGCGCCTTATTTAGAAATTCTTCATGTAACATTGAAGACGTATCAAAAGGCGTAAGTTCACAGACACCACTTTCAAGAAGAGCCAACACGTGCAGCTGTGTAGATTCACTTTGGTATGGAATATTATAAGGTGCTTCTTTTATCACTTGCCCCGTATCATCAAGCCACCTAAGTATTGCTTCAGACTCTCCAAAAACAATGGCTTGGCCATCAAAGGATACCACTAGTTTTGAACTAACAACCTTGTCATCAGTAGAAGAGCAGCTTAGCTTCAGTTTGTGTTTACCACTATCGGAGATGCCTTCAATCACCCCCGTCAACTCTTGGTACCCTGAACGCTTAGAAGAAATAACGGCTATATCTTTAAAATCCAAGCTATAGCTTTCAAACTTGGCGAAAAACTGCCACAAATCGATAAAGTGTATTGCGTTGCATGCTAGGCCCCAGTTGTAGCCAGACACCGTTACTTCCACTGAACTACTGGACGCATAATGCTGTTTAATCTCTTTATAAGCAGTAAAAATTCGTCTAGGGCAGTTAACCCAAGTATTGAGTTCGTTCTGTTTCAACAGTCTTTCTGCAGCTTTGAGTTGCTCAGTTGACTGGAACAAGACTTTTTCAAGGATGAGGTGTTCAAGAGACACATTTTCGACCAACTGCTCTAAGACTTGAAGTCTGTTTGCAGAGTTTGTTGCAACCACTGTTACCTCAAAATGCTGGTCTTTTATTGCACTCAAGGAGGTATGATAGTCCACATCTGGAGAAGTACTCGAGCTTACTGAGTTATATCTTTGCTCAGCTAGCTCCAACGAGTCTTTCGAATGATCCAACACATGCACTTTAAAGCCTTCAGGAAGAAGAGCCATAGACTGAAGATGTCGACTTCCCAGTTGACCTGCACCGACGACTAATATATTGCGAGACATTTATTTACTCACTATTTAATTACAAAATCCATCATCAACGACTATGTTTTGCCCTGTAACGTACTTAGAGTCATCCGAAAGCAAGAAAAGCACACTGCCTAACACATCCTCAACATCTAACATTCCATTACCATTCGTTTCTGCCTTATAAGCAGATAAGAAAGACTCTGGTTGGCCATCAAGAATACCGCCTGGGCTGATACAGTTAATTCGGAATCGGCTGTCGTTTATATAAGCGATAACATACTTGTTCAGGTGCAAAATCGCCGACTTAATCGCTGCGTATTCTACTGGGGTTGTCATGTGCGTACCTTTATAAATATCAAATTTTGGTGCAATAACACCATAAATAGACGACACATTAACAAGAGAAAAAGGGGTTTGTTCCCTGCGAAAGTACTCAGCACATTGCTGAGTAAACAAAAATGCGCTACCCAAATGAAGGGATAGATTTTCATTGAAGCTATCTAGGCTCACATCAAAGAAATGCGCGCCGTATGTACTATTTCTTGGGTATGACGAGTTAACCGCGCCATCAATTCGTCTTGGTGTAGAAAAGAATGCTTTAACACTTTTTTCATCAGTCACATCTAACTGAACATACTCAATCTGAGATTGTTCAGCATTAGACATCTGACTCATTTTTTCCTTCATTCTATTAACATCAACGTCTGCTGCAATTATATTGGCACCTCTTCCCACCAGAGCGGAAACTAAGCTTCCTCCTAGCAGCCCGCCAGCACCTGCTATCAATATCGTTTTGTCTTTTAGGCTAGTATTCATTGACTTGTTCTCTAAGTAAGGTTTCAGCAAATAAAAAGTCATAGATGTCATCTATATCTACAGCACGCTCTTTTGGCACTTCGATACTGGTTACTCTAGTATCAAACAGTCTCTCTGTTCTTAGAACGTAAGCTGGTGTCGTTGCGTACACCATTGTAGTAATATCAAAAACTTGTGGCGCATCTTGGCGTCGAGAAACATCACTATCAGGTTGAATGACTAATTCAACTGAACCATCTTCCGCATACTTGACCATATTAAAATATGGACTTCTCGAAGCAGGTGAGATTGCGATACAGAGTTCAGATCCCGTTTCAACCCTTTTGGCTACAACACGTTCTACGTCTTGAACCAAGCGCAAAGGGCTTGTAGCAGGCAAACTGACAAAACCATCAAAATCACCATACTCTTCCTGGACATGTTCAATCGCATGCTTCCAAGAAAGTATTTCCGGACTAGTATCGGAGGCAAGTTCATCTGGTCGCTTAATAACCGTAGCACCACCATTAGCTGCCACTTGTGCAATCTCATCATCATCAGTTGAGACAAACACTCTATTAATAGAAGGGGCTGCTAACGCGACATCAATTGAGTATTGAATAAGAGGTTTACCAGCCAATAACTTGATATTTTTCTTTGGCAATCCCTTCGAGCCACCTCGAGCAAAAATAAATGCAAAATTCTTCATAAATTAATTTCTAGTAATAGGTGTTGATGATTTAATATCTTCGATAAGAGAGACTGTCTTTATGGCTTCATCGATAGACACACATTCATTACTACGCCCCTCAATTAACTCAACGAAATCATCTAGCATTTTTAAGTAAATCTGATTCTTGTCCCAATCAGAGTCGTGATATACAATTTCGTCTTTCGTCGCCATTTGTAACTCAACTCGATTTTCTATTAGATCCCAATCCAACCGACCATTCATGCCAATTAGGGAACACTTCCTAAACGCTTTTTTCTGTAAAAAATCCAGATGGATATTGATTAGAACACCTTGGGGGTTTAATGCGACCACATCGGCAAGCTCTTCAACATCGAGGTTCAGTTCTTCCGTAGCACGAAGATGAGCAAATTGTAGGTCTAATGTACCTAGCATCCACTGTGTATAATCTAACTCGTGGCTTAATTCCAACAAAGCGCCACCGCCAAGTTCAGCGTTAGCTGATACGCACTCACGATAGTCTTTGGTTGGTCGCCAATTTGGTAAATACTGCCCAATTTCAGCATTAAAATTATACAAAGCACCTAAAACACCACTTTGAATAATCTCTTTGGTGCGATGCGCAGAAGGTAAGTACCGTAAACAATAGCCAACGGCAACAGGTGTCTTCCACCGAATCGCCGCTTCTCGGATTCGATTTGCATCGTGAATATTCGCTGCAATGGGTTTTTCGATAAGAATTGGAATCCCAGCTTGAATCAGTTCTATCGCATGTTGTGCATGAAACGTAGCAGGGGAGGCAACGATAGCAAAATAGATATTAGCATCAATTAATGTCTGTATATCATTTGCTACCACATCACAATCACTAATGGGCGAAGTAGGTTTTCGTCCACTAGCTGACATTGCCCATACTTTACATTCAGGAAAGAGTTTTTTTAAATTGCTACGATGTCGGTTTGCTATATTACCTAAACCAATAACCGCTATATCCATCATCTCAGTCCATTCCCAATGTCATAATATCAGCCTGAGCTCTGTGAAAATCATCCATTCGCCCAATATCAAGCCAATACTCATGTATCGGAAACATCAAAACTTTGGCTTTATTATTAATGTGTTGTTCAAGTAACGTCGGCATATCAATACGATGATTTTCTGGTACAGATTTAATGACTTCAGGAGAGACTACATATATACCAGCATTAACAAAAAAACGTTGAATCGGTTTTTCTTCCATCGAGACAATTTGATTGCCTTCACCATTGATCACGCCATAGGGTATTTGATACTCATAATCGCGCACACACATGGTAGCAACCGCATCATTCTCCATATGAGACTCCAAAAGGCGACGGAAGTCTATTTTAGTCAACACATCACCATTCATCATAATGATAGGCTCATCCTTCACAATTTCTTTAGGTAAAAGACCTAAAGCGCCACCAGTTCCTAATGGGGTATCTTCGTGTACATAGTGAATATTTACCCCAAACGAAGAGCCATCACCAAAGTGTGTATGAATTTGCTCAGGCATATAGTGAGTGGAAATATAAAAATTGTTAAAGCCAGCATTGATAAAACTGCGGATAACTGTTTCTAGAATTGGTTTGTCACCAACCTTAAGCATAGGTTTGGGGCAATTATCTGTTAGAGGGCGTAAGCGAGTACCAAAGCCACCAGCCATAATAAAAACTGGGTTTGAATAGCATTCTTTAACGACTAAAGCATCATGTAGCGTTTCTAAACCAGCAACTTTTTTACCTTCAAGGATAGGGATAAACAAGATATCTAACTGGTTCATCATTTCAAGCATTTCGTTTCTTGATGTACCAACCTGTACCGAGACAGGTGAAGGATTCATAACGTGAATCACCTTAGAGTCAAGCCCTTCTCCACGCAAGAATGCTCTTCGTATATCACCATCAGTGACAGTTCCCAGCAGCTCTTTCGATGCATTAACAATAATGACAACTCTAAGAGATTCATTATTAATAACTTCCAATGCATCTTTTATGGAAGCGTTTTCTGAAAGGAGTACATTCTCCCAACTACGTATCATGAAATAACCCCTAAATTAGCTCATCTTTTTTATAGTTCTTTTTAGCTACCGTGCCCAGCACTGACCAATAATTAAGAGGTGAGATACCTCCACCCGGCCGCTTAACGGTTAGGTTATGCTCACAAAAAGTTTCACCTTCCTTTATATCAACAGTTGCGACTAAGCTTTTGCGCGCAATGTCCATATTTTTAAGTTCAGAAGGCCTAGGACCCTTAACACCGTCTCCTAAACATTTTTGCACCTTTCTAATAGAAGTGATCATCTCTTTGAGTTCATCAGGCTCTAGCGATGCCTTATGATCGGGACCTTCCATATTTCTATCTAAAGTGAAGTGTTTCTCAATAATCTCGGCACCCAGTGCTACAGCAGCAACGGGAACCGTAATGCCTTCACTATGATCTGAATAACCAATACGAACACCAAATGCAGAACTAATCGTTTGCATCGCTGTTAGGTTGATATCTTCAAGTGGTGCTGGGTACTCTGTAGTACAGTGTAGTACTGTCACTTTAGAGCGAATGGCTTCCTGTCCTTCTGAAGAGAAGTAAGCTTCCTTAAATTTCTCTACGCTAGGTGCATCTTCGATAGGTGCAGTCAGACCAAATGCAATGATACCAAGAGCCAGTTCAATGTCACTTAAGCTTGCCATGCCGGTTGATAGAATAATATCGCAACCAGTTCTTGCATGGGCTAACACCAAAGGAGCATTGGTAATTTCACCAGATGGAAGCTTTAGGGTTTTAAGCCCAAGTTCATCGACCAAAAAGCTCAGGCTTTCATGGTCAAAGGCAGTCGACAAAAACTCAATTCCGCTCTCAACGCAATAGCCAACCAACCTTTTGTGCGCTTCAAACGATAGCTCTAAGCGCTTCACCATATCTAGCTGGCTCTCAGTATTACCAGTTGATTGCTTTTGATATTCTGCTTTATCAGCAACTGTGCTGATACACTTTTCAGCTTTAAACGTTTGGAACTTAACAATATCTGCCCCCGCAGATTTAGCGACGTCAATCAGTTGCTTTGCAAGCTCCTCACTTCCGTTATGGTTGACACCTATTTCGGCAATTACCACTGCCATACTAACCTCTCTTAAAAATCAAAAAACTTTTTGGCACTCTGCTGACACGGTAGCTGCTTCTTTAATTCTGCAATAATCTTAGTACAGGCATTCCCGTCACCATAAGGGTTGTTAACGGGCTGACCTTTAGAATAACTGGCACCGGTTAACACGTTATTGATAGCCATGGCGATAGCGTTACCATCTAACGTTGTCGTTACAACACTAGAAGCAAACAATCGGCCTGTCTGTCTATTCCCTATATTGATGGTTGGAATCTTAAAAGATGGTACTTCAGAAATACCACTAGATGAGTTGCCAACAACAGCGGAACAATATTTTACCGCAGACAAATATCGAATTTGACCTAACGATTTAACCGCAACCGCCCTTTCTCGATTATGTTCAATGTACGCTTCGATGCCACGAATAATTTCACGACCGCCGTCATCGGCATTTGGATAAGTAAATAGGATTTTATACTCTGGAAACTTATCCAGCGCTTCTAAACACGCTTTAAGTTGATTGCTAGCTTGAACATTTGACATAGTCTCTGGGTGATAAGTGAACAAAAAGAACTTGTCAGCGGTCAATTGAAAATCAATAGACTCAGACAGCTCCTCAATAGTTAACAACTTGGTCCTAGTCAAATGTTCAAGACCAACACTTCCCACACAAAAAATGCTATTAGGTGATTCTCCAAGTTGCTCGACCCTTTTGGCATAACTATCATTGGCGACAAAATGAAATGTGCTCAACTTAGTAATGCAGTGCCGAATAGGATCATCGTAAGCACCTTCCGTAATTTCACCACCGTGAAGATGAGCAACGGGTATTCTTAAGAAGAAAGCAGCTTGAGCGGCGGCTAATGCTTCATAGCGGTCACCCAAAATTAATACGCAGTCAGGTTGCATTCGTGAGAATGCCTCAGCATATCCCATACAGCCTAAGCCTACACTTTTTGCTGTACTGAGTGGGGTGTCGGAAGACAGTAACATTTCTACTTTTTCATTGATGTGAAAACCATCTCTTTCAATCACTTGATATGTTGAGCCGAACTCAGGGGAAAGGTGGGCTCCCGACACTAAAAGCTGAAGCTCAATTTTCTCATTCTGCTCAATATCTTTGAGTAGCCAGTATAGATGTCCATACTCTGCCCTTGTTCCCGTGAATACACAGACCTTAATATTTTCAAGCATAGCGACATTACGTCTCATCATTAGCAGCTGAATTCAAGTCATCATAAAACTGTTGTTCCAGTTTTAAGAGGTTTTTAGAACGCTTAACTACTTTTTTTGCTGGATTACCTAGATATACTGACCAAGCTTCGAGCCGGTTAGAAACCATGGAAAGTGCTCCGACAGAACAACCTTCAGGCAGATTTGCTCCTGGGAGTATGACTGAGTTAGCTCCAATGAGGGTGTGTTTACCAAGAAAAACTTCATCGTGCTTAACGAACTTGTATTTATCAGGGACCATTGGGTTGGACATCCCTCTTCCCAAGTAATCATCTGAAGAAGAAAAAATGGATGTTTTTGAGGATACACCAGAAAAATCGGAAATCGTAACCTTACCCGCCCCAGCAATGGTGACATGAGTTGAAAAGTGAACATAGTCTCCAATGTGAATACAACCCTCACCTGCAGACAGTGCGCAATAATCATCAATTCTGACATTTGAGCCTAAATGAATTCTTTCTGCACCATACACACTACATTTTTTAGATAGGAAAACATTCTCTCCCAGAGATGCAAATCCCATAGATTCTAGCTCAGATAGCGTTAACCAGCCTGACATAATCGTTCCCCATCTAAGCAGTGCTGCCAGCATCAACAGTAACCGTCGACCCTGTCATCGATACTGCTTTATCACTCAACAAAAAGGAGACACTGTGTGCCACATCATCTACCCCAGCAAGCTTACCTAGTGGGCTCCTTCTCTTGATCGATTTTAGCTTTTCACCCTGAAGACCTGATGTCATATCCGTTTCCATGTACCCAGGAGCAATAGTATTCACCGTGATACGCGATTTACCTAACTCCCTTGACAGAGAGCGAGTAAAACCACTTAGTGCCGCCTTAGTTGCACCATAGACCGACAAACCATTAAACCCTGTAGACGCGATAATAGACGATACATTGATTACTCGTCCTTTGCGGTTTAACAACATTGATCGGCTCATATACTTGGTCAACAAAATTGCAGAAAGTACGTTAACCTGAACTAACTCTTCTATTTGGGAGTCGTGCATTGTTGCTAACACTCCGTCATGCCCAAGTGCAGCATTGTTAACCAAACCATAGAAGTGGCCATGCTCTTTAGTTAACGTTTTAACAAACTCATGAATCTCTGAGGTATTTTTCATGTCAAAAGCATGAAAATGAATGTTGCCTGAAGCACTGTCATCTTCAATCGACTCTTTTAACTCAGGCGTCAACTTTCGTCCGGTTGCTATAACGTTATACCCTTCCGTCTTCAGCAAACGCGCAATTGACAGACCTAAGCCTCTGGTAGCACCAGTAACTAAAACATTTTGCATTCTTATGACCTTAATATTTTTCCTGTATGATTTAACTTAATGTCGTCAGTAAACTTGATTACAGCGGGAACTTTGTGACTGGCTAACTGTGAACGGCAGTGCTCAACCAGCGCTTTTCTGAATGATTTTTTATCTTCAACAGAATTATCTACTACAACGTCTGCAGCCACTAGGTCTCCCATTATTGGACTGGGCTTAGCATAAACAGAAACCAACTTAACACAAGCAAATGAACGCATCACTTTTTCCACTTCTTCCGGTTGAACTTTGTTTCCACCGACATTGATGGCACCATTTGCACGACCCAAGAAGAGATATCGACCATCCTCTAGTTTGACTACATCCCCTGTGTTGATGTAGCCGTCGTCTTGTTTTAGTTTTTCTTTGATTCCAATATAAGATTGATTCAAGATTTCTGGTTTCAATAGCAAAAAGCCTTCGTTATCAACCTTAATCTTGACTCCACTTGGGGGTGACGTTAAGTAGCTGTCAGGAAAACCTTCTTTCCCATCTGTAACAGCAAAGCCTACACCAGCTTCCGTTGAAGCATAAATGTGAACAATCCTCGAACCAGAGAAAGCTGCACCCAACGCATTTAGCACTTGTTGATCCACAGATTCACCACCAAGCGTAATTTGCCTTAATTTTAACTGGCGATGATGTTCAAACATCAAAATTTTACGCCACATTGTTGGTGTTGCGGATAAAGCATTACAACCTGCTGAGGCTAGCTGGGACAATGCATCATCCGTCGTTTCGCTTCCTTTAAGGAGAACTAACGATGAGCCAGAATAAAGGCACTGCAAAAACACTTGCAATCCCGCAAATCGCATTAGCCCGTAGAGCAAGCCCCAGGTATATTCTCTACCAACGGCTCGATTTGTTCTTACACTTCTTGTTAACGACTGAATAGAGTGAGATACCAGTTTTGGCACCCCTGTTGTACCTGAGGTTGGTATAATCCAGTTAGATGCCAGCTTCGACAACATTTCATCGCTTTCTACAGGCGCTTCATTGTGTTGCTCATGTTCTAGCTGAGACACTGTGACAATTGAAACATCTTCAGGCATTACATTGCCTAGGCTTGCGTTATCCGTTAGTAGGGAAGAGCACCCTGTTGTCTTAACAAAATTGGCAATGTCATCACTATTTTGTTCGGTTGGTAACAACAATATACTTTCGGCTGTTCCATCCAGTAAACATAGCGCGCGAGCCGTATCCAAAGGACTGGAAAGATGAAGAGCCACTTTTTTACCATGAATGCTCTTACGAAAACTTTTTGCACTATTCCAAAAACGCTTGAAATCTATTGCTATGACGGTTTGACCTTGGTAGAACCAAAGAGTATCGTTATCTGGAAATAAGTTAATTTGTTCTATTAACATTAGTTAGTTCTCTAAATCACATTAGCGCTAAACTTATTAGCTTTAAATCGCTCATATCTACAAAATTAATAATAACTGTACAGAGGCTATTTCTTTATAGGTGTGCTTGGAAGGTTAATTAGATGTGCCTCGATATACTCAGAGCAAGTTAGATCACCACGTATCGCATTCTCAAACATAGGCAATCTGTGCATGAGCTGCCAAATAGGACGCGTCATTACACCTGAACCATTTGTGCCTGTAAGTACCTCTTCGCGGCTTTCTTTATCAGGACAAATGATTGCATTTAACCAGTAGTTTGACTGCGCATATTCTGGCTCAGTGACAAATTTAAAATCTGTTCCGTTGAAGAAATCCTTGTAGCCTTCTGCAAGTAGTCTTTTCTTTTTCAGGTATTGCTCAATGACTTCCATCTGCGCACACCCTAGAGCTGCATTCAGGTTAGGCATTCGGTAGTTAAAGCCAGGTTCATTATGGAAGAACTCATAGGGATGAGGAACTTTTGCTGTCGTAGTAACATGCTTAGTACGCGCACCTAATTCTTGAGTCTTGCATAGGACCATGCCACCACCACCAGTGGTAATAACCTTATTACCATTGAAGCTGACAGCACCAAAATCACCAATAGTACCGGTGTGTTTGCCCTTATAGAAAGAACCTAGACTTTCTGCGGCATCTTCAACCAACGTGATGTTCCATTTCAAGCAAACTGCAACTAGTTCATCAAGTTCTACAGGGTGACCGAACGTGTGCATAGGTACAACTGCTTTGATTCTTCTGCCTGTTTTTTTATGGATACACCCCGCGTCTGAGACTTCAGCATTCTCTTCTAAAAATGCATCCACAGCCTTAGGGCACAACCCTAAACTCAATGGAGAGACATCCAAAAAAATAGGCTCAGCCCCCATATGATAAAGAGCATTGCAGGTTGCAACAAAAGTCAAAGCTTGCGTGATCACCAAGTCGCCTCTTTGAACATTAGCCATGTACAATGCAGCATGCAATGCTGCTGTACCATTCACTGTAGCTACCGCTTTAGCCGTACCAGTGTAAGCTTCAATTTTTCTCTCAAAATAATCAACAAACTTACCGACGCTAGAAACAAATGTACTTTCAATCGTTTCCATTACATACGCTTTTTCGTTGCCATCAAACGTCGGTGCATGTAAGGGAATAAATTCGTCTGTTTTGTAAGTATCTCTCACAAATTCAACAATAGATGTCGCTTTCATTGAATACACCACTTACATCTTGCTATCGAGGTATTTACCCGTTTCTTTGTGCCCAAAATCAGGCAGCATGGTGAAGAACAGTTTCACAATCTGCTCTTTAGTCCAAGCTCGCTCACCTTTCATCTCAGAAATACTGTTTTCAAATAAAGTAAGAAGTTCTTGCTCATAAAGAGGATCATTTTTGATGATGCCCAGATTTTCGAATCGCAACATATCTAGCTCCTCTTTATCTGTAAAAAACTCTTCAAAGTCTTTTTCACCCGTTGTATCACTTGCAGTAAACAAACATGGCCATTTTCCCTGTTCTGGAAGCGTACGTGCAAGTTGGCGGGCCTCTTTTTCTATTTCACATAGGTGAGGTTCAAAGCCAAGTTGCTCTAGGTATTTCACCGCAATATCTGCAAACGAAATAAGATGAAGAGCTTCACTCAGTTTTGGGAAGAAAATGTCACGGTTTTCACCAAAGATACAAGACATTAAACATAGTTCCCCTGACTCCTGAGGAGTCACAAAGTAGCGTTTGATGTCGTTTGGCGCCACGATAGGTTGGCGTTTTTGAATACGTTGGTTAAATCCATGCAACAACGAGCCATCAGAGAATGCGACGTTTGCAAAGCGAGCAGTTGAGATTGCTATTTGCTCGCTTTTACGCATCAGGAACATTTCCATAATACGTTTGGATGCCCCCATCATATTGACTGGGTTTGCAGCTTTATCAGTTGAAACACAGAAATACTTTTTCGATCCAGCATCAATAGACTGCTGGATCGTTTTGTCGGTATTAAAAACATTTACATCGATCATGCGCATCAATGTATAAGGATCTTTTTCACTTCTAACATGTTTAAGCGCAGATAAGTTCAGTACATAATCGAACTTACCATCGGCTTTAATGAATGCATCGTACTCTAGAGAACCAATATCCAAAGCAAATGTTTGGAAATCACCATCTATGTAACCAAATGAGCTGCGGACATCTCGAACAAGCTCTACCATGTTGTTTTCACTAATATCGACAACATGTAGCTTCTTAGGATTACGTTTGAAGATTTCTTTGGTTACGGATTGGCCAATGGAACCAGCACCACCAAGAACAAGGAAACTTGACTCAGATACAATGTGTGACAGTTCTGTTTCATTGTTTTTAATATCCTGAGAGAATAAGTTTCGGGTACGACCGATCAACGGTAATATACTACTCATTTCAAAATTCCTAACTATATGGGTTACTACTTTTTCGGTTGATTTTGTTTAAACACAAACCTTAACATTATAATAGTGACGCCTATCATCCCTCCCAGTAATGTTGCTAACACACATATTAGTGCTCGCTTCGGTCCAGTTGTTTCTTCCGGCACTACTGCTGGGTCTATGGTTTTGAAAGCAAACTCTGCCTCTACTTCTGCCAGCATCAAGTTTTTGGTCTGCTCTTCAATTAGCTGAAAAAATACGGTTTGCATATCAGCTATATTGGTTTTATTCAGTTGCTGCTCCAAATAACCAATATTACGTTTTGTTTCATTCAGAGATTTTTCTTTCATCCAAGTATTTAAGTCCAACACTAACCAGTCAACCCATTGCTGTGCGATTGCAGGCGAATAGTGGGTGATAGATAGGCTAACTAATCCTGAATTTTTATCTTCTGAATTAGAAAGAATTTCTTTAAAGGCTTTATACGCCTCCCAATCTGTTGGAATTACCGATTGCCCTATGGGCACCTGCCGGATCCATTCTTTGGTTGTGGCGTCATATAATTCTGTATTCAATTCAAGTTCACCGCTGTCTTTATGCCATTGAGTCGAAGCCATTAACGGCACCAACAAATCGTGCTTTCGGATAAACGCATTAATAAATTGACGAGATTGAAGCACCGCAAGCGCCATGGCTTTGTTATCGGTTCCACCTCCCCCTAGGTTGATACCCGCTAAAGAAGCTAAGCCTCCAAATTGTGAAGCCATGGCGG
The DNA here is from genome assembly GCF_002933855.1 of Vibrio penaeicida. Classification (GTDB taxonomy): domain Bacteria; phylum Pseudomonadota; class Gammaproteobacteria; order Enterobacterales; family Vibrionaceae; genus Vibrio; species Vibrio penaeicida_A. The sequence goes on along the minus strand of NZ_BFAQ01000024.1, from coordinate 114,421 downwards.
TCATTCCGCCTTTTCCATTATCACTGGCAGCGACCAAAACGGCAGTTGCTTTGTAAGTATTGGGCTGTGAAAGCGCATAGAACACACCACCTACTGCAAATACTGTGGTAAATAGCAGAATGACCCATCTCCCCTTCCACATTACAGAAAAGAGTTCTCTCAAATCGATTTCGTCATTTTCAACCTGAGGTTGTGGGTAGTATGGAGGATACGGCTGGTTTGGCGGTAATTGTTGATTCATAGTGTTACCTAAAAATAGAGCGTGAAGTTAATCACGCTCCAAATGTATATTTTGAGAAAGTTATAATCGTTTGGCTAGTCTGAAATGGCTTTCCAAGCAACACCAATTTGGTAAAGGATCTGCGTTGCTGAGGTGAGCGTACTTAGCCCATCTAAGTAATCCGTATCAATTGGGACAATGATGGTGTCACCTGGTGCCAGTGGCTTGTCTTTGCGGCTAAACCAGAAAGAATTGTTTGGCAACATCACGGAACCATCCGCTCTTACAATGTAAATACGGTCTGTATCCGCTTGCTTTTTCGTGCCACCGGCGGATTCTAAATACTCTTCCACTGTCATGTCAGGACGGAATGTATGGTTAGACGAGTATTGAACTTCCCCCATCACGCTAATAGTTGGGTTTTTGGCTGGTATATAAAGCTTGTCGCCTTTTTCTAGCATAAGGTCCGAGATTGGGTCTTCTTCCATCGCTTCAGGTAAGTTAATCACCAAACGACCAACCGCTTCAGTTTTAGAGAGCTCTTCTGCAATTTCCATCGCTTGCGCAGGCGGTGTAGTGTAAGTCGCAGCGGAATTTTGGCGTCTCAGCGATAGATTGCCAATTTCTTGCTTGAGCTGCATATTCAATAATCGTAAGCGCTCTTGCTCTTGGCGTTTAAGCCTTAATCGGCTAAATACCGCACCTTTTGCATAAGCGTACTCTGTCAGACCACCTGCACGATTAATCACATCACTCAGTGTTTCGCCACGTTGAAAGCTGTATTTACCTGGGAAAACGACTTCACCTTGCAGCTCAATTACCATATCTTGCTGCCAGTTTGGTTGAGTTTTAATTACAACATGATCTTGAGCTTGAAGTTCTAAGTTAGAATCGCCTTTGAGTACATCACGCAAAGAAAACGGAATATGGCGTGATTCAAAGCTTTCTCCCACTCTTTGGCTACGCGTTATCTCAGCTTGGGTGAGATAAGCTCTTTCACTTAAACCGCCTGCTGCTTCTATAACTTTCTCTAATGTTTCGCCCGCAGGCAGTGGGTATGTACCAGGGAATTTGACTGCACCTGAGACTTCCACCAACTTAGCAGGCTTTTTGAAGCTTGACTGGGCTTTTAAGCGTTCAATAATAGGGTTAAGTAATTGTTCACGGCTAGATTGCTTGATGTTATCGGCTTGGGCTACTGTATCTACATTTTGAACTGCAATTTCATTCACTTGCTCATTCAATACAACTGCACCAGTTTCTTCATCAACCAATTCCTGATGCTTTTCAGTAAGCTTCTCTTTACCTTCTACTTTTTTATTCTTTTGCTCGCCATACCAATAGTCCAGTTCAAGCCCGTTATCAAAAACAAAGATCTGGTCACGTTCTTTTAATTTGATATTTTCGGTAGAACGGCGATTTTTTAGAATTTGCCCTAAGTTAAACTGAATCACTTCAATATCACGGTTGGCATTCACTTCTCGTACAATCAATGCATAAGTCAAATCAGCATTCAGTTTAAGATCATCGTCAGCGGAGCTGATCACATCAGACACGCGCATGCCTTTTTGGTAACTCAATGCACCTTGGCGAATTACTTCACCACGTACTGCGACTGCCCCTTTTAGGTTACTGGAAGAAGGTGCAATTTCTATTTTGTCACCTGATTTTATAGAAAAATCACGACCAGAAGCCTTCGTTAAGTCCAAAGTAAATTGCTCTTGCCCTTGAGATGTCTGGCGGCGAACATTAATTTTCGATAAATACCCTTGAGGTAAAACACCACCAGCAAGCTTAATCACATCTGATAATGTTGTTGCACCACCAAGCTCATAAATAGCAGGGCGAAGTACTTCACCGTCGATTTCAATACTCGATGACTTCGCTGGAATAAACAACGTATCTCCAGCAAGTAAACGTACATCATAAGAGGTGTTTCCGCTAATGAGAAGATCATAAAGATCGAGAGTCGCGACTGTTTCACCTTTCCGCTTAAGCTGTATCTGACGAAGGCTGCCCGACTCTTTTACCCCACCACTTGCAACAAGTGCTTGGGTTATCGTAGTCAGTCCGTTCACGTTATATGCGCCTGGTTGATTGGTCTCACCCACAATATACACTTGCATTGTGCGCATACTGCCCATAGTGACAGCCACATCAACACCTAGCACTTTTTGCTCCACTAGCTGCGTTATTTGCGAACGCACTTGAGAAAAAGTCTGCCCTGCTACTGCCAATGGCCCGAATTCAGGGAAGTATACCTTTCCTTCTCGATCAACTTTTAACCGATACTCTTGGTTCGTCTTGCCGTAAAGCTGCACTTTAATCTCATCACCCGCTTCCATAACATAATCCAATGGAACGGGTAAGGTATCAGTAGGTGTAAACCCTTGAGGTTCGCCTAACAATACGTCGTAGCCGAAGTGCTTGAGACCATCTTGCTCTTCGTAACTTGCCACTCCGTTTTCTGAATTTTTTGTCGGAAGAGTACGCTCAGGCACCTGAGTGTTATTTGAATTTATATCTTGGCTAGGCTGCCCTGAATGCTGTAATACGTTTAAATCAATACCGTATTGGCGTGCCAATTGCTCCTGCTGTGCTTTAGGTAAACTCTTAAACTGCGTCATTTGTGCGGGTGTTGGTGTTGGTGTATTTGCGATTGCATTGGCGCTCAATGCTGAGATGCAAAACGCAAGAAATAGAGTCTTAAAAATGTTGTGCATGGTTAACTTCACTTTTATGTGCCAGCGAAAACTTAGGTGCTGACCGCTTGTAGAAAGATAGTTGTCATTGTAAGAATCGAAGTAAGATACTTGCCGTCGAAACTCGTCACTTAGAATCGAAACTCGTACCCGGTCCAGACAGACGTTGAGTTTTCGGTCTTATCCCCAGTCTGTTGGCTATAACCAATACCAGCGTGAACCATTCCGGCGACTGCAGGGAATTGATAAGTGACATTGGTATTTTTGTATCGATTTTGGTCTTGATACGAGTCCTGTAATACAACGCTAAGCTTATGGTCATTTTCCATTTGCAGATAGAGAGAGGCGGATGTACTTTTTTCTAGCAGATACGTATTGCGAGATATATCATCGTGAGATGAAGGGTACATACCATTAGTCCACCCTTGGGCATTCTCGTTCTCTTTAGCTGATGTAGACTCCTGCCTTTCAAGCACTAAGCGCCAAGTATGGCTGAATGCATCAAGTTGACCTGTCCAACCGTAAAGATAAGCACCGGCTTCAGCAATATCATAGGTTGAAGCAATTTCTGCATAAATAGAATGGTATAGACGCTCAAATGATGGCAATGAGGCTTTTGCATCGACAGCAAGCTGTTTATCCCCATTATTAATCTTTGTTCCGTCAAACCAAGTTTGATAAGTAACGCCTAGATCCAACCAATCCAAAGGCTTGGAGGTAAACCGTGAAGCACTGAACCGTTCAAAACTTGCATCATCAGCAAAGCCCACAATCGCTTCTGCACTCCAACCACCTAAAAAGGCATTTTTACCGATATAACTCGCACTCAGATCCGCAGTTGACGAGCTAGAACTGCCCAGTACAAGATTGTGTTGCCAACCTTGCCCCCACCATTTATCTAACTTACCAATAGAGAACAACCAAGCTCCGGCATTGAGAGACAAGTAGCTATCATCCCAAACAAACTGATCATCGCCATTTTGTTTTGCGTATCCCGTTGAAACACGAAAAGCGAAGCTATTCTCCAATGCTTCATACGATGCGTAAGCCCCCCATTCATCTTGATTAAACTGCCCAAAACCAACGAAAGAAGAAGGTTCGTTTCCGATCACAACTTTAGCCGAACGGTTGCCCCTTGAATATTTGGCTGAGTTCAAGGCATAACTCACATGTGCATTGGCTCGAGCAATACTTTTATTGTCATAATGCGATTTATCTAAATCATCACCAATAGAAGCCCATCGTAAAGGATAATGATTGACTGATGACTGCAACAAACCAGCATCAGAAAGGAGCGTTACATCAGAACGCAAAAAGGGATCTTTGGCTTCGAGCCAAGGAGAAGCGTAGGAAGAAAATGAAGTCATACCCAGTGGTAAAAATACCACTAAATAACCAATCGGCCTGATGGGGGTAAGCAAAGAGTTGAGCTGAATCTTATTCACGGGAATGATTGTCCTAACGCAATAAAGCTTGGTGTTTAAGCACGCTACCGCCCATTAGCACACGCATAGCCACATTGCGTTTTCATCTATCGAATGAGTGTTTAATTAGGGCTAATGTTGTTGTTTTCCAGTCAAGCCCTATTATTGCGACACCATTATCCACAACGAGAATCAAATCTCAACGAAGTAGCTCTGTAAACTGATAAAAAAGCGTCATATATTTAGGAAATGACAACAAAGCCCAGCAACGAACTATAGTTCCACATGGAACATTATTGGTAATAAAATGTAATTTACTGTTTAATAAATAGGTATGGAATGATAGACCATAAATCAGCATTAGACATATTGTATTAAATCCTTCAACAGAATGTTGCAAACAGAGCGCCTACTGCTCATATTCATCTAATGATTTCGGCTTATTTATAAGCACCTAACGAATTGATTTAAAATGTCTTTACCTTCCACTGTAGCATGAGGCTTCATCACACTCACCATTTGCCTTATCCCGTTAGCCACATCTTGCTCTGTGACTTTTTCGTGTGCAGTAATGGCACTTTGATAACTAAACCAGTTTGTCGCAATGAAATGAATAGACGTGAGCAGCTCGCCCTTTTCAATCTCATCAATATAAATCAAATTTAACGATTGGAAGGACTCGCATATCAAAAGCAAATTCGCACGTAACTGCTCTTGCACAGATAGATAGTCGCGATGTAATTTGGGGTCTCGAGCGAGAATGTCAGGGAGGTTGGAGTAAAAAAACCGGAACCTCCACATTAAGGCAAAAATACTGTTCATGTAATGCTCAAACAGGCTCACAGCATCTTTCAAATCAATACTTGGCGAAAACTGACGTAGTAACTCTTCCTCGTAGAGCTTAAAAATACCTCGAACAATTTCCTCTTTGTTGCGAAAGTGGTAATAGAGATTACCAGGGCTCATAGAAAGGTGTTCTGCGATGTGGTTTGTGGTCACATTCCGTTCGCCATGCTCATTAAAAAGCTCCAGAGCGCCTAGAACTATTTTCACTTTTGTTTTCACACTATACTCCGAATAGATTATTCAATGGCTTAATGATTAATGCCTCATGAGACCATACATTAAACAATGCATTTCAACTTTCTTCGTTAAATATGGTCTGATCTGCATACTGATTATTTACTTTATCCGAATGTGTACACTAGAATAGCCTTGAGGAGAATTTCATCACCTCATTACATCGATGTAAATAAGTAAGGATAAAGAATGAAACATATCGCTCTAGCAATGCTGGTTGCACTAGGTGCTGCAGGTAACGCTTTTGCCGCTGGTGAAGCGGGAAGTTCAACAGCTGCTTCAGGTGGCGGGGCTGCAGGCGGCGCTGGTGCTACTGGTGCTGCAGTAGGCACTACCACTGCAGTCGTTGGTGGCGTTGCTGCTGCTGCTGTAGTTGCAGTTGCAGTTGCAGATTCTGGTACAACTTCTACGTCTGTATCTCAGTAATCTGATATCGCTATGCAATCGCCCTGACTGGTTCAGGGCGATTTTTTATCTGTAGGATCATACGACTGTGCTTTCAAATTTTTCATTGCGTACATTGATTTACCTTTCTGTGGTTTCTTTCTTAATAGGCTGTACTCAGAAGATGAACGATGTGGGCAGCAGCTTATCCGAAGCCTTTTCAGCTTCTGATGATGTCACACTTAGCCAAGAAGAAATTTCCAACCTCCCGTACGCCAGTACCTATGTGCGCATCAATGACGGTCGCCAAGTATTCATGGTGTTAGCATTTGCTGACTTAAATCCGACAACAGGTAATACTCAACTAAAATGGGCGTCTGCAGACGGGTCCATGATAGCAACGGAACAAGGTCGAATCGTAAAAACACTAGGATTTGACGGCAGTAATCTCATCAATATTACGGGTAAAGGTATCTCAACGGGTATCATCACAGATAACCAATGGAACGCTGTTTATGATTGGTCTCCTGACTACCGCTACCATTTTAGTGCATCGGTTAATTCAGCGTTCATAAAAAGAGAAACGATAAGCACAAACCAGTGGACGCTCGAAACCAATAAAATTGATGAACACGTCAATTTTGGTAAGCTAAATGAAGCCTTTAACAATAGTTACTGGGTTACCGATGCAGGTGAAACCATGAAATCGATTCAGTATATCGGCCCAAATATGAATAAATTCGAAATGACCATATTGAAAGCGTTTGCGCCAGCAAGGTAGTCTTATTATGAGAACTTTATTTACCTCCCTATTAAATACCTTGCTTGCCTGTACACTGGTGTTTAGTACTTTAGCGTCATCACATCAACTGACCGTACACCTTCCCAGCCAAAAATTAAATCTAAACTATATGTTGCCAAGTCAGCTATCCCAGGTCATAGCAGACACACAAGCACAAAATAAAGAAGCGTTGTTTTTTGAAGGTGGTGCATTAGCGAGTGCTAAACAGCAAGCCAAAGTTGACAGCCTTAAACACTCAATATTTAAACGGCTTACTCGTGAAAACTCTGAGCAAAGCCTGCACCTTCTGAATCAACTTAAAGCGATGCATTTCGTTGGTCGCGAATGGGTAAGCCTAGACTATGATCTCGTTCGGCTAAAACCCGAATTAAACCCCTTACTATCTGGACGCTATGATTTTTATGTCTCCCCACGAAGCAATCAAGTTCGCATTCTAGGGCACGTTAAAAATCCAACTCATACCCCATTATTAAACGGTCGAGACATCACCGCTTATTTGAATGGTCTTGAGCTCTCTGAATTTGGCGATTTAGATCAAACCTATATTATTCATGCCAATGGTGACCTCATCCATGCAAAGCTGGCTTATTGGCAGCCAGAGCGCTATTACATAAGCCCAGGCTCAAAGATATTCATTGGTTCCAGAGATACTCCGGAAACAAACAAAGACATAGCTCAACTTCTTAGATACGCGGTGGATAAATGATGTTTCGCCAATCAATGCTAGCCCTTTCTCTATTCGCTGCGTTTTACGCTAACGCAGAGTCTTCAGACACTGTATTCCAACCTGTCTCTTACACGCCATCCCAAATGGATTTTGGCGGTGTTGGTCTCATCAAGATGCCAACAGGGAGAATGGCACCAGAAGGGGAGTTCAATTTAAGCGCAAACATCAACCATGAATATCGCATGTACAATGCATCAATCGCTCTTTTTCCATGGTTCGAAGCGACCATTCGCTACGCGATCGTGCCAAACAAGCGGATGGGTGCCCAAGAGTTCAGTGGGGACAGCCCTTATCTGGATAAAGGCATCGATTTTAAATTCCGCTTATTGGAAGAAAGCCGTTGGTTACCGGAAGTAGCAGCGGGTGTCCGAGACTTTGGCGGGACTGGCTTGTTTGATGGCGAGTTCATCGCCGCATCCAAAAAGGTCTACACCAATGATTACGGTGTATTCGACTTCACATTAGGTATGGGTTGGGGCTATATGGGCATGCACGGCAACGTGACCAATCCATTTTGCAAAGCCAACGACAAATTCTGTGAGCGACCAAAAGATTTTGGCGGCACTGGCGGCGAAGTGGATTACCATCGCTGGTTCAAAGGACCAGCAGCCATCTATGGTGGCGTCGAATATCAAACACCCTATCAACCACTTCGCTTAAAAGTGGAATACGATACCAATGATTACTCCGAAGATTTTCCGACAAGATTTCGACCAGGGGATTTCTACGAAGTCGATATGACTCAGCACACGCCCATAAACGTTGGTTTAATTTATCGCGCGCATCGAAATATTGATCTCCGCTTAAGCTACGAACGGGGAGACACCGTTTCTGCAGGGTTCAGCCTTCGCACTAACTACAATGAACTGGCATCACAATGGCGTGACGAACCTATTCCTCGCCCGAGCAATGAGCAGCCAGAAAATATCAATGAAGTAGATTGGCAATCACTCGAAAAACAACTTGCGCTGGTCGCGGGCTACGAGGGTGTTAAAGTTCATGTGGATGATACGACAGTGATTATCTCCGGTGAACAAGTTAAATATCGAGACTCAGAGATCGCCCACGAGCGTGCGGCTGCCGTTTTGCGCAATCAACTGCCTAAATCCATCAACACGTACAAAGTGATCAATACGCAACAGCACATCGCAACTGAATCCGCCGACATTGATGCGAAAAAATACGATCGCGTTGCTAATGTCAGTTATATCAACCCACACATTTCTGATGCTTCAAGCGTCAGTACGGATACTAAAGTCCGTGGTAAACAAGTGCATGATGGCTCTGAACGCCTATACTACGGTGTTTCCCCAACACTACGTCAATCGATAGCAGAACCCGAAGAGTTTTATATTTTCAATCTCGGCGTTCGTGGTGAAGCCAGCTATTGGTTAACAAACCAGCTTCAAGCATCGAGCTCAATCCAAGTCAATTTATACGACAATTACCCTGAGCTAAACTTTATCGTTCCACCAGATGGCACAACGGTTCCCCCTAGAGTTCGATCATTGGGTCGGATGTATTTCCACGACAACCCAGTCAGAATGGACACGCTTCAACTGACTTGGTTTGATAATTTCGGCGACAGCATTTATCAACAAACTTACGCAGGTTACCTAGAAAGTATGTTTGCTGGTGTGGGAACGGAATGGATTTATCGCCCAAGAGGAAAGAACTGGGCCATTGGTGCAGACATCAACCTTGTTGCGCAGCGCGATCCCGATAGCTGGTTTGGTGTATACCAGCAAGAAACTCAATACAGTGCTGCAGATGGTCGATCATTCAAAGTGTTAGACAAAGGCTATACCGGCTTCGTTTCGGGTTACTATATGCCAAAGTGGTCATGGCTGGATGACACTCTGTTCAAGGTTGATGTTGGTCAGTACCTCGCTCAGGATGTGGGCGTTCGTGGGGATTTCTCTAAGCAATTCAAAAGTGGGGTGATAGTGGGCGCTTACGCCAGCTTGAGCAATTTATCCGCTGAAGAATTTGGCGAAGGCAGCTTTACCAAAGGGTTTTATATCTCGATTCCATTCGACGTTATGACGGTAAAACCAAGCCGAAACAGAGCGAAATTTGATTGGCAACCTCTGACTCGAGACGGCGGTCAAAAGCTCAATAAGGAACACGACTTGTTTAGCCTAACAGATTCAGCCTCGCCTTGGTTTACAAGAAAGAACACGGTTCCTCAGCCATAGAGGAACGTAGGTATAAATCAATAAGAACAAAATACAATACAGAGGCGCTATGCCTCTGTATTTTTTAGCGCCTTATTTGGTACACTCGCAACAACTCAATTTAAAGCTTGGTGAAAACATGATCATTGTAACTGGCGGCGCTGGCATGATTGGCAGCAACATTATCAAAGCCCTAAACGAACAAGGCATCAACGACATCCTAGTTGTAGATAACTTAAAAAACGGTAAAAAGTTCAAAAACCTCGTTGACCTTGATATCGCTGATTACATGGATCGTGATGACTTTTTAGTTCAAATCATGTCGGGTGAAAACTTTGGTCCCATTGACGCTGTATTTCACGAAGGTGCCTGCTCAGCCACCACCGAGTGGGATGGCAAATACATGATGCTAAACAACTATGAGTATTCCAAAGAGTTACTTCACTACTGCTTAGAACGTGAAATCCCCTTCTTATATGCCTCTTCTGCAGCGACTTACGGTGAAACTACGGTTTTCAAAGAAGAAAAAGAATACGAAGGCGCCCTTAATGTATACGGTTACTCCAAACAACAATTCGATAATTACGTTCGCAAAGTTTGGGAAGATGCGGCCGCACACGGTGAAACACTGCCTCAAGTAACAGGCTTCCGCTATTTCAATGTGTACGGTCCTCGTGAAGATCACAAAGGCTCAATGGCGTCCGTTGCTTTCCACCTGAATAATCAAATGAACGCAGGCGAAAACCCAAAATTATTTGAAGGCAGTGAGCAATTCATTCGTGATTTTGTTTATGTTGGCGATGTTGCGGCGGTCAATCTTTGGTTCTTAGAAAATGGGGTATCCGGCATTTTCAACCTTGGTACAGGCAATGCAGAATCCTTTGAAGAGGTGGCAAAAGCCGTGATCGCTTTCCATGGTAAAGGAGAAATTGAAACGATTCCGTTCCCTGAGCATTTGAAAGGCGCCTACCAAGAATACACTCAAGCGGACATGTCTAATCTTCGCGCAGCAGGCTGTGATCATCAGTTTAAAACGGTGGCAGAAGGTGTCGCTGAATATATGACAATTGTAAACGTATGAATATCCTAATGGCACTGTCACAGTTGGAGGTGACGGGTGCCGAAGTCTATGCGACTACCGTAGGAAACGAGCTATCAAAAAGGGGACATAACGTATTTTATGTCTCCGATACTCTTACCAAACCACATGTGGGTGAATTTTTTAAACTGCGTTTTAATAAGCGCAGTGTATTACGCCGTTTCTGGCATGTTGGGTACCTTTGCTTCCTCATAAAAAAACACAATATTCAGTTAGTGCACGCGCATTCAAGAGCCTCCAGCTGGAGCTGTCATATTGTCTGTAAGTTGACCAACACTCCGATGATCACAACAGTACACGGTAGGCAGCCCGTTCACGCTTCAAGAAAACGCTTTCATGCCATGGGTAACAAAGCCTTCCCTGTCTGCGAAGCGATTGAAAAGCAACTGATTGAAGAATTGGGTGTACCGGAAGGCATGCTAACGGTCGCTCGTAATGGGATTGAAACAGACGATTTTACTTGGCAGGATGCACCTTCCAATACCAAACCTGTCATTTCAGTTATTGGTCGGTTGACAGGACCTAAAGGTGATTTGTGTTACCGACTGCTGTCTGAATGTTTGGATTTCAACCTTTACGATATTCGAGTGGTTTCTGGGTCTGAGCCAGACGAACGCTTTGACTCATTCAAAGAAAAAGTGAATTTTACGGGTTACACCAATAACGTACCAAAGATGTTAAAAGAGTCTGACTTAGTGATTGGTGCTGGCAGAGTCGCGATGGAATCGTTGCTATGTGGACGACCAACCCTTGCCGTTGGAGAGGCAATCTCAATTGGTCTGGTTACAAGCGATAACCTACCCCACGCTATGGCCACTAACTTTGGTGATATTGGACCAAAGGTTTTGGACATTGACTTTCCGGCACTGACCGATCAAATAAAGCTCGGTATCAACCAGACTCATTGTGACGTCGCCGTAAAAGAAACGATCTTAGCCAACTACGATCTTCAGCGTGTTGTCGACCAGTTGGAAGACGAGTACCAAACAACGTACGTTCAGGCACGCCAAAGTGAGATGCCTATTCTCATGTACCATCGCTTTATTCAAAGCGAAGAAGAAAAAGGCACGCGTGGCCCGTATCTTGATATCCAAATGTTTGAGAAACATCTAAAGCTGCTAAAAAGAAAGGGCTTCGAAAGTCTCACCTTCGAAGAACTCTCAAAGGGACGAACCATTGATAGACTGGCTTCGGGTAAACGGTACGTTATGATCACTGTCGATGATGGATTTTCAGACAATTACCACCTGATGCTGCCACTTTTAAAAAAATATGGATTCAAAGCTGTCGTCTATGTGGTCACTGGAGAATCCTTCAATCGCTGGGATGTAGAGGTAGACGAAAACCCAGATAAGCCGTTCAAACTCATGACCAAAGACGAAATCAAGGCAATGGCAGATTCTGGGTTCATTGAAATTGGTGGTCACACATTAACGCACCCCAAATTGAGTCAACTTTCCGTTGAAGAGCAGCGACATGAAATCTTAGAAAACAAGATTCAGCTGGAGTCAATACTAGGTAAACCTCTCACCTCTTTTGCTTACCCTTATGGCGATCACAACCAAAAAACAAAAGACATCGCGTTAGAAGTGGGTTATCAATACGCCGTTGCCACCAACAGTGGTCCGGTTGAATTCCATAAAGATTTAACCCAAATTCGTCGCATCGCTATTTTCCCGCGAACAGATGCCTTAGGGCTATGGCGTAAGGTATCTGGACGCTATACTTTCCGTAAGAAATGATCTCGCGATAAGATTCAATGATGATATCCTATCGCACTAGAAGAAAAATCGGTGAGCAACAATATGAAGATTTTGGTTATTGGACCTTCATGGGTAGGCGACATGGTGATGTCGCAAAGCCTGTATACAGAATTGAAGATCCAGCACCCGGAAGCCACGATTGACGTACTTGCTCCTGCCTGGTGTAAACCCATCCTAGAACGTATGCCCGAGATATCCCGAGCAATAGAAATGCCTATGGGGCACGGGGAGTTTAATTTATTCGGTCGACGCAAAATAGGTAAATCTCTAGCCCAAGAAGGCTATACGCACTCTTTCATCCTCCCTAACTCGGCGAAGTCTGCACTGATTCCTTGGTTTGCGGGCATACCGAACCGTACTGGCTGGAAAGGTGAAATGCGATATGGATTGCTTAACGATTTACGTCCTGATCGAAAAGTTTTCCAATATATGGTCGAGCGGTATGTCGCACTCGCTCACAGCAAAAATACCATGCTAGATTCGGTTGTCTTGCCACAGTGCCCAACACCAAAACTTACGATAGATTCAGACTCTCAGCGAAGTGCCTTACTTAGGTTAAACCTGTCCGATGAAAGAATCGCAATTGGTCTTTGCCCAGGCGCAGAATACGGTCCTGCAAAGCGGTGGCCTGACGCTTACTACGCGAAAGTTGCACAGTTTGTTATAGAACAAGGCAAACAAGTTTGGTTGTTTGGATCTGCCAAAGACAGAGAAGTCACTCAGAAGATTAGAAACGCCTTGCCCGAAGCACTTCAAGCACATTGCCATGATCTGGCCGGACAAACGAGCTTAATTGAAGCCGTGGACTTACTCGCAGCCTGTGATACCGTTGTCTGCAACGATTCTGGTCTAATGCATGTCTCAGCTGCAGTCGGCTGTAATATTGTTGCGATTTATGGGTCAAGCTCACCAAAATATACGCCACCGTTAACCGACAAGTTGACCATGCTGAACACTGACATTCAGTGTCGTCCATGTTTTAAGAAGACCTGCCCATACGGACATATGAAGTGTTTAACAGAGTTGTCTCCTAGCCGAGTGATATCCGCATTAGAAACGAATAAGGCTTCGGCATGATCGCAAGAGCCTTGTACACTGTTATACTCACATTAGCCGCGCCAGTATTACTTTATGGTCTTTTCCGGAAACGCAAAAACAAGCCGTCTGTCGGTTCTCGTTGGAGAGAACATTTTGGATTGACGCCTAAATTGGATAGTGAAGTGAGCCCGATATGGATACACGCTGTATCAGTGGGTGAAGTCCTTGCGGTAACCCCTTTTATAAAAGAATTAAAAAAAAACGTTCCCGATACACCAATATTGATCACCACCACAACCCCGACGGGAGCAGAACAAGCAGAAAAGCTATCAAGCCTTGCCACACACCGCTACGCCCCCGTCGATTTTCCCTTTTCTGTTCAACGATTTTTAGAGAGAGTTAACCCTTCACAGCTTATAATCGTGGAAACTGAATTATGGCCAAACACCATCCACGCAACATCAAAGAAAGGCATTCCCATTACGGTTCTGAACGCAAGGCTGTCAGATAAATCGTTTCGTGGGTATAAAAAAGTCCAACCTTTATTTACAGGTATCGCAAACCATATATCGCAAGTGCTATGCCAACACGGCGAAGACGCAGATAACTTCGTAAAGCTTGGGGTTAGCGATAAGAAAGTTCAGATCACTGGCTCAATTAAGTTTGACATCAAGGTAACAGAGAACACGGTAAGAGAAGGTAATCTTCTTCGAGACAAGATTGGTATTCAAAGACCCATCTGGATAGCGGCCAGTACACATTTAGGTGAAGATGAGCAAATAATAGATACACATAAAAAGCTATTAGAGAAACTACCAGATGCCTTACTAATACTAGTACCGAGGCACCCAGAAAGATTTGATGCCGTGTTTAACCTTTGTATGGCAGAAGGCTTAAAGGTCGTAAGAAGAACACAACCAAACCATGATTTTAGCGATCAACAAGTGTACTTGGGTGATACCATGGGCGAAATGCTGATATTGATGCAAGCAGCAAATGTGTGCTTTATAGGTGGTAGCTTATTGGGGAATAAAGTGGGTGGGCATAATCTGTTGGAGCCAGCTGCATTAGGAAAACCCACGATTATTGGTCCAAGCTATTATAACTTTCTGGAAATAACAAAAGAGCTCCACAAGCTTAATGCTACCAAGATTATTCAAGATTCGACGGACTTGGTCGATAGCTTGACAGTATTCTTAACATCAGACCAAGAAGCTCAGCAAGCCGGGCTTAATGCTATGGCTTTCATAGAAAAAAGTCGTGGAGCGTTAAACCTTTCACTGAAAGCAATCACCAAAAATACCGCGTGTACACTATGAGCAATAAAAATATAATTGTCACTCACAATTAGTTTACTGAATGAAAGGCAAAAGTTTTGCTAAAAATATCCGCGATTAATATTTATCACTAAGGCAATGTAAAGCATATGCAAATAAATAGATGTCACAAAAAGCTAGTATTGCTTTCATCCATCCTCGTTTTTCTCTATCCCATAACTATGTTGATTCAGTCACACAGTTATTCTTGGCTACCCATTTCTATTTCATTAGTTTCTTTAGCTCTCTACACCAAAGCCAGGAAATTAGTTAACAATAAACCAATAACTTACACATACTGGTTTATCTTGAGTTATTTTGTCTCTATTGTCGTTTCATATTTAATTTTTGATGGTCCATCAAAACAATTAGATATTCCCAACCGAGTCTTGCTTATTTTGCCAATAGTTACCTTTCTTATGGCATATCGTCCAAGAGTCAGTTGGGTAGTACTAGGAATTAGCCTTGGAGGTGTAATTACTGGTGTTATCGCTATTTATATGCATTTTGTTCTAAATGTACGTGCTATTGGAGATTTGGGGTATATGCCTATTCAGGCAAGCGGAATGGCAATGACATTGGGCATTCTCTCTTTGGTCAGCATGTTTTACTTTATAGAGAAAAGAAATATACCTTTTGCACTCATTTCTGCAATTGGCTCATGTGGTGGAATTGGAGCAAGTTTGTTATCTGGAGGTAGAGGCGCTTGGCTTATTTCTCCATTTATTATCATACTCTTAATATGGCACTATAGAGAATTTATAACCAAGCGCTTAGCTTTCATTGCTTTGGCTTTTATTTCTTTAGTAGCGCTAAGCACATACCCAGTTATTGAAAAAAGAATTGGTGCAATAAGCTATGAATTACAGAATGGAGGTCAAAATTCATCATCTGTACGATTAGAGCTTTGGAAAGCTGCCATATATATAGGCACAGAATTTCCTATCTTGGGGACTGGCTATCATAACTTAATGCCTGAAAAACAGAAGCTCGTTGATGTAGGTGCAGTGGGAAAGTCTGCGGTGTTGTATTCAAACGCTCACAACCAATACCTAGATGCATTTCAAGAGAGAGGTATCATTGGCTTAGCTGCAATACTTGCAATGTGCATTGCCCCTATTTGGTACTTTAAAAAGCAATACCAACGGTATAAAAATACGGATAAAGCTCACTTTGCCGTTATGGGTGGGTGCCATATTGCATTGTTAATGGGCTATTTCTTAACACAAACATATCTAAATCATCATTCTGGAATTCTGCTTTATGTCACGTTCACCGCTATTTTTATGGCAATGTGCACAGAAAGCGATGAACAAGATATTAAAGACACTTAGCCAGTTAGAGCTTGATGGGTACTTCTATCAGCTTTTATGGTTACTATAGCTTTCATTAACACACGTCCAGCACGAGTGGAAGTTCAAAACGATCTCTTTCTTTTGAACTTCCTTTTCAAAAGATCGCTTCAGCCTATCCAAGTTCCCTTGCTTCCAGTTCTCACCGCTTTGCTGGAAGCATTTATCAAAATCGATGATCCAAAATTTTTCTTGCTCGTCCATCAAAATATTATGGATATTTAGATCAGTGTGGTTAATACCAAGATCATGCATTTTACGGATCTCTCGGCCAATTTTCTGATAGTGCCGTGCTTCTAATGGCTCGGATTTTAAAATGTCCACCAAGTCTCTGGCGTTTTTTATCTTCTCGGTGATGATGTCAGCTCGGTAAGTCAGCCCTGATTTTTGAGCGTTGGCTGCGATCGGTTTAGGAACATTAAGTCCATTTTTACGCATTAAGCCAAGCAATGAGAACTCTAATGCGCTGCGGGTTTTGTCAAACCCCGTAAACACATACTGATCTTTAACGAGTTTGCCAAATAGCCCACCACGCCGATAGTGTCGCAATGCAGCGTGTGTCTCTCCCAAATCAACAAACCATGTTGTCCCTCTGCCACTGGCTTGCCCAATTACTTTGTTTTGATTTTGCCAATAGTTGATGTCGAACAAGCGATCTAAATCATGATGAATAACACTGCTGTCATACCATATTTTTTGATTCTTGCTGCGGTGGGTCTTAATCATGATTTATAGAAGGTGAGAAAACCGTGGGTCGATTTTACATTCTTAAAGCTTAACTGCATAATCCTTAGCAACTTATCAAAGAACTTTCTTTCACTATGACGCTTTTTACAAGCCCGCCCACCTCTATCTGTGTCTTGCGTTTATCTGCCATTGGCGACGTCTGTAACACGATTGCTGCGGTTCAAGCTATTCAAAAGTATTGGCCAGAAACGCAAGTAACGTGGATAACAGGAAAGCTCGAAGCGCAATTACTTGAATCTATTGACAACATAGAGGTCATTGTTTTCGACAAAAAGCAAGGATGGCGTGGCTATGTATCGGTATGGAAGCAACTCAAAGGAAGAAAGTTTGACGCTTTATTGCACATGCAGTACGCCATCAGAGCTAGCATTGTTACCTTAGGTATTAAAGCCAAACACAAGTTGGGCTTTGACAAAATCCGCAGTCAAGATGGGCAACATTGGTTTACCGATACCAAAGTACCATCACCCGAAAAAACTCACGTTTTAGATGGGTTGATAGCCTTTAATGAAGTATTAGGTATACCGGATAGCTCTCCTAAATGGGATCTTTCTTATCCAGAATCGGCTGGTATTTGGGCACAAAGCCATTTACTTGCAGACAAACGTAATCTAGTGATCGTTCCGGGTGCAAGTAAAGCCTATAAGAACTGGACTATTCAAGGCTATGTCGATCTCATCAATCATGCGGAGAAATTGGGCTGGAACGTTATTCTTGCTGGTAGCCCATCGTCTGTGGAACAAAAGCTAACCCAGTCAATTCTTCAATCGTTAAAGAAACCAGTCACCGACTTAGTGGGTAAAAGCAGCTTGCTGGAGATGCTAGCTCTACTTGATCAATGTGATTTGGTGGTTGCACCTGATACGGGTCCGACCCATATGGCAAATGCAATGAATACCCCAGTGATCGGGCTGTATGCCCACCACAACCCAGCTCGGACAGGTCCTTATTTGTATCAGGATTATGTTGTCAGTGTATGGGCACAAGAGATAGAAAAACAGACGGAAAAGAATCCATCTCAATTACCTTGGCGCTCGCGTGTCAAAGACGAAAAAGCGATGGCTAACATCCCGTCGACAGATGTCATCGCAATGTTTAACCGTGTGTGCAGAGAACAGAAATTATGACGCAGCTTTCCCAATCTAACCGCGCGACTATTGCTGCGGTCATCATTACCAAAAATGAAGAAGACAGCCTCAAAGACTGCTTAGAAAGCCTGACATGGGTTGATGAAATCGTGATCGTTGATTCAGGTAGCGCAGACAAAACTGAAGCTATCGCGAAACAATACACCGACAAATTCTTTATCAATTCGGATTGGCCGGGTTTTGGCAAGCAGAAGCAACTTGCCCAGAGCTATACGGAATGCGATTGGATTCTCGCCGTTGATGCAGACGAGCGTATTGATGAAACATTAAAAAGCAATATTCTTGATATGTTAGAAAATGCCCCCAATAACACCGTTTTTAATCTTAATGAGTTAACTTGGGTCTTCGGTCGATTCCTAAAACATTCCGGCTGGTACTATCGACATGTCCGCCTCTACCCCAATAAGCTAACAACGTACAACAACAACCTCGTTCATGAATCAGTCGTTATTCCCGACGGATGTAAAGTGGCAGAGCTCGATGGTGATATCCTTCACTACTCCTACAAAAACCTCAACCATTACCTCGTTAAGTCAGCCGGTTACGGCAAAGCTTGGGCGGATCAAAGGCAAGCTAAAGGAAAAAAAGCGTCGCTGTCTCAAGGGGTGGTTCATGCGCTTGCCTGTTTTATGAAAATGTACGTACTAAAGCGAGGTTTTTTAGATGGGAAACAAGGATTCTTGATTGCTTTATTATCCGCGCATTCTACCTTTATCAAATACGCAGATTTGTGGGCGAGAGATAACGATTCTCATTATAAATAATGGGTGACTAAACCCTATACTAAAGGGCAGTTTATTCTATATCTGCCCACCACTTCTTCACTTGCTCGGCGCATTCCGCCACATCAATACGAGACATATCTTCTTGCTGATCTTTACTGCTGGCTTCAGGTGGGCAAAAAGCAATGTGCTTGCCTTCTGAATTAATGGGTCGCCAGCGAAGTGGCGTTGCTGAGCGCTTGCTAGGAAAGAACCCGACCGTGGGTACATCCAACGTTGCTGCTATATGAAGGGGTCCCGTCGAGCCCGCAATAAACATGTCTGCACAGGCAATGGAATAGGTAAAATCGACCAGCCCATCATTTTTGCTGTATACCACTGATTTCACACCAAGATCGGACACCAAAGCATGTAATTCCATGGCTTTACTTTCTTCACCCGGACCAGCCGTGAGAATGTATTCTCTATCTACCTGCAAATTTTTGATAAACGCTGAATACTGTTCCAATGAAAGATTATTTGCCGAACCGCCGCTGCCTGCATGTACAAAAACCCAAGGTTTGTCTTGGGAGATATCTAATTGCCTAGTCAGTTTGCTCTTTTGCGCAGCTAAAACATCTGGCGTTATCGTCAAATAAGGTGCGTTAGGCTCAACAATCTTACCTCCGATATCCGATAAAAATGAGCGAACAAGATCGAGATTGTACTCATACTCGGGTTTAGCCGATTGTGAACGTTTCTGTTTGATTCGTTTGTTGTAAAAAATCTGGGCAATTTTCGTTGCGGGTGCAAGCCGATAGGGAATTTTGGCTTTCCATACCAGTGACGCGTTGTAAGAGGTAGAGAATAAATTAATTGAAGCGTCAAATTGCTCCGATTTTATTCGTTTCACCAATTCCGTTTTTTCTTGCTTCGCCGCTTTTGAACCACAATCGACGATAACAGAATCAATCCAAGGGCAAAGCTCTGCTAATGCTTTGGTATAGCCAGGGACAAGTGCGGTAACTTCTACATCAGGCATTGATTGTTTTAGCATCGCGATACTCGGCCATGCCAACATAAAATCGCCTATCTTATCGTTTCGAATAACCAGTATTTTTTTCATCTTATTTTCCGCACTGTGGTTCGCCACACATGATACCCAGTTACATAGCGAAGTTTGAGTGTTTTTTGCTATGATGACAGCAGATTAATGAATAAAAGCAAGCGAGTAAAATGTGTCAGCAAAACGTATCTCTCGAGTGATTTACCCGGGCACCTTCGACCCATTAACCAACGGCCATTTAGATTTGATTGAACGTGCAGCCGATATGTTTGATGAAGTGATTGTCGCCGTCGCCGCCAGCCCAAGTAAGAACACCATGTTCACCTTGGAAGAACGAGTCAAGTTTGCACAAGTTGTCACGAAGCATTTAGATAACGTCACAACAAAAGGTTTTTCAGGGCTGATGGTGGATTTTGCTCGCACGGAACAAGCCAATGTTCTGATTCGTGGGCTACGAACCACTGGCGATTTTGAGTACGAATTTGGCTTAACAAATATGTACCGAAGGCTGCTGCCGGGGTTAGAAAGTGTGTTCCTTACCCCAGCAGAGGAGCACGCGTTTATTTCATCCACCATTGTTCGCGAAGTCGCCATTCACGGTGGTAGTGTTGCGCAATTTGTTCCCACTATCGTCGCCGCAGCTTTGGAGAAGAAGTATCAAGAGCGCTCTAAAGGCTGACACACTGGGCAGTAGAAGGTATTTCGCTGCCCAATTTTGACATCTTCGATCACACTCTCACAAACCGTGCATTTTTCCCCCGAACGTCCGTACACTTGAAGCTCTTGGGCGAAATAACCAGGCTTGCCATCAGCTTGATTGAAATCCTTAAGCGTCGTCCCACCTTGTTTAATCGCCGTATCCAGTACTCGCTTGATGTTGCTGTGCAATAATTCAAGCTCGCTATCATTGAGTTGATTAGCTGGTAACTGTGGATGGATACGAGACATAAATAGCGATTCATTGGCGTAAATGTTACCCACACCCACCACGACTTTGTTATCCATAATGAACTGTTTAACAACGGTTTTCTTACGCTTGGCTTGCTGTGTAAAATAATCAATATCGAAAGCGTCCGTTAACGGCTCTGGTCCCAAATGTTTGAGCACATCAGGTTGCTCACCATATTCCGCGTGTAACCACGATCCAAAGCGTCGAGGATCGTTATAGCGGAGGACTTTGCCATTAGTTAAAACCAGATCAACGTGATCGTGCTTTCCCGGTTCAATGAAGGCATCCAATACACGCAAACTTCCCGACATTCCCAAATGCACGACGGCGCTACCCGCCTTTGTTTCTATCATCAGGTATTTTGCTCTGCGCGTAATATCCAGAATTTCTTTGCCTACCAGTGTTTGAATACTTTCTGGCACCATCCAACGCAGCTTGGGCTGTCTCACGTGTATGGCTTTAACTTTTTGCCCTTTCAAATGAGGTGTGATCCCTAGGCGACTCACTTCAACTTCTGGTAACTCTGGCATCTTAATTCCTTGATTAGGCTGTCGGTATATCGGGAACGAGGTTATGATTATACTCAAAATACGTCTGTTTGAGGCATTCAATGAAGCTTTCCCGTCGTGGCTGGAACAACATTCTGATCTTATCGATCTTGGCATTTATTGCCGTTATCAATGCACCAAGTGTATTAAGAAAGCACTTTGGGCTTGGTGAAACCAATACGCTTCCTTATGTTATTAGCCCGAATGAAAAGCCAAGTGCCTTGCATTTTGCTCAATGGTCACTTGAAAATGTCGATAATGAATGGAATTCAACACGCCAACTGGCTATCGACCCTTTACAAGCTGCGCTTCGATGGACAGAGCTAACCGGTACTCAGGTGGATTCAGATACGTACGATAAGTTGAAAGGAAACCTCCCTCCCGCCAGAACGTTAGAGGTGTGGTATGTCGGTGTCGAAGAACCGGAAAGAATCACATTTTACCAAACCCCAAGCTTTTGGCTGCTTCAAAATTGGCAAAAAGAATGGGTAGCAGTATCGGTAGAAAAGAGTTATCTATTCCCCTTTCTGTAGTTGGTGCTTAAATGAGTTTTAGTCACAACACAATTTGTGATGCCTAGTTAACTTGCGCTTGGAAGTGAGTTATATAGGTAATAAAAAACCCAGTCGATTGACTGGGTTTTTAAACACTAGCAAAGAACTTGGAAATCAATTACTTGATTTTCGCTTCTTTGTACATAACGTGCTTGCGTACAACTGGATCAAACTTTTTGATCTCAAATTTGCCTGGCATGTTACGTTTGTTTTTGTCAGTTGTGTAGAAGTGACCAGTTCCAGCAGAAGATACTAGACGGATTTTCTCACGAATGCCTTTAGCCATTGTTCAATTCCTCTTATACGTTCTCGCCACGAGCACGGATATCAACAAGAACAGCATCGATGCCTTTCTTATCAATAATACGCATACCCTTAGCAGTTAGACGTAGTTTAACAAAGCGCTTTTCGCTTTCTACCCAGAAACGATGAGTTTGTAGGTTCGGCAGAAAACGACGCTTGGTAGCATTTCGTGCGTGTGAACGGTTGTTACCCGTTACAGGACGCTTACCAGTTACTTGGCATACTCGGGACATGAATGTCTTCTCCAAATCGTTTCAGCTCGATATCAACCTTGGTGGCCGAACCTCTCTATCTATCATATAAGAAGACTGGAGGCCAAATACCGTTATGGAATACCCATACAAGGCTATCAAAGGTCGCGCATTATACTAACTTGATATGCATTGCTCAAGACCCGAACAGATCCTTTTTACAGGTTTTCGTGATCTTTTTTAGGCAGAGCTGATTGAGGTTCATAAATTTCAGTGCGGGGATGATAGCAGATTTTGACTAGCAGACAACTAAAATGTGAGCTCAAAACACGCTAAAAGCCGACTCAGTATGCCTTATCGCGATTCTCTATTATTTTAAGCGCAGTTTCGGCGAGAAAACGGTGCTCAATATTCATATCCACCCTCTTTCCGCAAACGAAACCACCTCTCCATCTCCAATCACAAAGTGATCCAAGATCCGAATATCTACCAGTGCAGTTGCATCTGTTAACCGCCGAGTGATTCTCCTGTCCGCTTGGCTTGGCTCTGCAACGCCAGAAGGATGGTTATGCGCTAAAATGAGCGCAGCCGCGTTATGGTGCAGTGCTCTTTTAACCACTTCTCTTGGGTAAACGCTTGCGGCATCAATAGTCCCTTCAAATAACACTTCATCTTGAATCACACGATGCTGGTTATCTAGAAACAGTATATAGAAGGCTTCTCTGTGCCTATCGCGCAAAATACTAGAAAGATAAAGTTTTGTGTGTTCAGGGCTCGTCAGCGCATCACCACGTTTTAGGGTTTCCCCAAGATAACGCTGAGTCATCTCAATAACCGCTTTTAGCTGCACAAATTTGGCTGACCCTAGCCCTTTCTTCTGGCAGAAGTCTTCTTGGCTTGCTGAAAAGAGGGCTCGCAGCGAACCGAACTCATCTAATAGCTGAGAGGACAATTCAATCACATTGGTGCCTTTGATTCCGGTTCTCAGAAAAATAGCCAGTAATTCAGCATCGGTTAGCGCACTAGGGCCTTGGTTAAGTAGCTTTTCTCTAGGCTGAGATTCAGACGGAAGATTTTTGATGCTCATCGAAACGACCTGTAAAAGAACAATGAGGCTCATTGGATAGAGAATGTCGTTTTATATCAATTACCAAACAGTAAATTTCGAGCGAGCGATGATCTTTATGAAATTGAGGAATCAGTAAATTCCACACTCATGTTAGGAGGAACTAAAAAGATGAGAATAGAGAGAGCGCGGCGCCCTCTCTATTAACAAACTCTGCAACTAGATAAACACAGTCTTTAGCAAAATTCGTTGTTTATCTGTCGATACCACTAACCAACATCTGGTCGAGGTGTGTCAAAACTCGAAGGCGGCAGTAGAGGAAGCGTAATACGCGGCTGCTCGCCAGTCAGAGATTTCAAGAACTCTGTGATTTTTTCGGCTTCATCATCACTTAGTGCCTGCCCCAACTGTATATCCGCCATGGTTTTGACGGCTTTTTTCAAATCCCAAACCGAACCATCGTGGAAATAGGGGTAGGTAAGTTCGATGTTTCTCAGCGTCGGTACTTTGAAAACAAACTTATCGAACTCCTTACCAGTTATCGCTTTTCTACCTTCGTCGGGGTTATCCGTCGCAAACGGCTTAACCAACCCCATTTTCTGATAGTTCTGGCCACCTAATAAAGGACCGCTATGGCAAGCTGTACAACCTTTTTGTTTGAACAGTGCATACCCTTCTTTTTGTACATCCGATATCGCATCCGATTGACCTGTTAGCCACAAGTCGAAAGGCGAATTAGGTGTGCGCAGTGTTTTCTCAAACTCCGCTATAGCAACCGTAATTTCATCGATACCAAAGCTGCTTTTCCCAAACGCATCTTTAAACAATGCTTGATAACCAGGAATCGATTTTATCGTATCAATCGCTAAGGTATGGGTGAACGCCATCTCTTTTGGGTTCTCAATAGGCCCTGCGGCTTGAGCTTTTAAGTCTTCCGCCCGTCCATTCCAAAATTGAACGAAGTTCAACTCCGCATTCAATACCGTCGGTGAATTGATGGGACCAATTTGCCAACCATGACCAATCGAACTCGGGAGGTTATCCACCCCACCGGTTGCTAGGTTATGGCAAGAGTTACACGAAATGGTATTGGACTTAGATAAACGAGGATCAAACCAGAGTTTTTTCCCAAGTTTAACCAAAGAGGTGTTAAGCCCCTCAGCAGGAACAATCACTTCAATAGGCTCCTGAGAAAGGGTTTGGGCTTGCACGCTAAAGGAGAAAGCCGCCAGTGTAGCAAACGTCATTATTTTCATTGTTGTCTACCTTATTATGTTTTCGGTGAACGAAACGTCACCGTGTATTCCGACACAACACAGGTGGTAAAGAACAAGCCGACAGCACAACAGACCATGTATAACCACACCGTGTGTAAGACATTAAAAATAAGTGGTTAAAAAAAGGACAACGCAAAAAATCGATGACATTTATCGACAAACTAGATGAATAAATTAGCAATCTATTATTTGTTATTCTTATCAATAGGTTGATATGCCAGAGTGAAAAAACAGAAGAAAAACGCCTTAAAATTATTCACCGATTCATTGATTGAAATCAAAATATAAGATCATGAAATTTAAGAGATTCACTTTGAATGACAAACTCCTCTTGTAGCACACTAAAAGCCAGAAAAATGGGCAAAATTTACTCAGAAATTTAATGAGAAGGTTTAAGGTCTCATTGAAGATATATATTTGATATGGTTACTGGGTATGGAACAAAACCAATTTGAGAAACGCAGCATGCAGACACTAGCAGGAAAGAAAATACTTTTAGGGATTAGCGGCGGAATTGCTGCGTATAAATGTGCCGAACTCACTCGTAGGCTCATCGAACGAGGCGCTGAAGTGCAAGTCGTTATGACGAATGCAGCCAAAGAGTTCATCACCCCGCTGACGATGCAAGCCGTATCCGGTCGACCTGTATCAGACAGCTTACTCGATCCCGCCGCTGAAGCGTCTATGGGGCACATTGAACTCGCCAAATGGGCAGATTTAGTGCTGCTTGCTCCTGCAACCGCTGATCTGATCGCACGTATGGCATCGGGGTTGGGCAATGATTTATTAACGACACTCGTTCTGGCAACGGATGCCCCCATCGCCGTTTCTCCTGCCATGAATCAGCAAATGTATGCCAACCTAGCGACACAAGAAAACATCCAGACATTAAGCCGCCGAGGAATGGAAATTTGGGGTCCCGCTTCCGGTGAGCAAGCTTGTGGGGACATAGGGAAAGGTCGAATGCTCGAACCGATGCAGTTGGTTCACCTATGTGAAGATTTTTTCACCCCTTCGGTACTATCGGGTCAATCCGTGGTGATTACCGCAGGTCCCACTCGCGAAGCCATCGACCCGGTTCGCTATATATCGAATCACAGCTCGGGAAAAATGGGGTTTGCCATTGCCAGTGCAGCAGCGAAATTAGGTGCTAACGTCACGTTAATCAGCGGCCCCGTCGCGTTACCCACGCCTGTTGGCGTGAATCGAATTGACGTCGACAGCGCTACTGAAATGCACCAAGCTGCCTTGGAGCAAGCTGTAAAACATAATGTCTTCATTGGATGCGCTGCGGTCGCTGACTATCGACCAGAAACCATTGCCGATCAGAAAATTAAGAAAACAGACGATAGCGATGCCATGACGATTCGGATGGTCAAAAACCCAGACATCATAGCCTCTGTTGCCGAACTTAAAGAGGATCGTCCCTTTACTGTCGGCTTTGCGGCAGAAACACAAGATGTCGAAGCCTATGCGCGGAGCAAACTCGCCAAAAAGAATTTGGATATGATTTGTGCCAACGATGTGTCCATTCAAGGGCTTGGGTTTAATAGCGATAGCAATGCTCTGCATTTATTCTGGAAAGAAGGCGACAAGATCCTACCTACCACCAGTAAAGTCGAGCTGGGCAAAGCCTTAATGGAAGAAATCGCTGCGCAGATGACGCCGAACAAATAACAATTTCTCTTCGATAAACAGCGCTCTTACTGAGCGCTGCAAACAACAAATTCTTTTATTCCTTGAAAATCACGAGTGTATCTCTAGCCTCTTTAGCTGGCTGGCGCTAAAATGCTGGCTTGTAAATTTTCTGCCAAAATTAAGGAATGGACTGAATGACCGGCAATCGAAAATCAAATCGTCGTGAAGAAATCCTACAGGCACTGGCTGAAATGCTGGAGTCCACCGATGGAGCCTCTCGCATTACGACAGCCAAGCTTGCCAAACAAGTAGGTGTTTCCGAAGCCGCGCTATATCGTCATTTCCCTAGTAAAGCTCGCATGTTCGAGGGCTTAATCGAATTCATTGAAGACGCGCTGATGTCTCGCATCAACCGCATTCTGGATGAAGAAAAAGACACACTTCAGCGTATTCGGCTGGTTATGCAGCTCATTCTTGCGTTTTCAGAACGCAACCCAGGTCTTTCACGTATTCTGTCTGGTCATGCGTTGATGTTTGAAAATGAGCGTTTACGTGAGCGAATCAACCAACTGTTTGAACGCATCGAAACCCAATTACGCCAGATCCTGCGTGAGCGTAAGCTTCGAGAAGGCAAATCCTTCCCAGTCGATGAAAGCATTTTGGCAACCCAGTTACTTGGCCAAGTAGAAGGCAGTTTAAATCGCTTCGTCCGTTCCGACTTCAAATACCAGCCAACCGACAATTTTGAGGAGTACTGGGCACTGCTCAGTGCGCAGATTCAGTAATCCATGAAAAAGTTTGAAACGGCAAGATTTCACACAGGATTGCTTCATCCTCGTTTCTGGTTGGTATGGTTTGGATTTGGCTTGTTAGCGCTGATCGTAACGCTTTTCCCTTACCCACTCTTAAAGAAGATGGGTAGAGGCTTGGGTAAAGCGGTGGCACCACTCATTAAAAAACGCGCCAAAATCATTCGCAAGAATTTGGAAATTTGCTTTCCAGACATGGAAGAGTCAGAAAAGCAACGCATCACAGATGAAGTCTACAAAAACTCTGGTCTTGCACTGATAGAAACTGGCATTGCGTGGTTTTGGCCCAACTGGCGCTTCAAACGCATCATCAATTTTAAAAACGATCAACATATCCTAGATCTAGAAGCGCAAGGTAAAGGGGTATTGGTTGTTTGTACTCACATGCTAAACCTTGAGATTACCGCTCGCGCTTTCAGCCAATTTGCACCAGGTTATGGGGTATATCGCCCTCACGAAAACCCAGTGGTCGACTTTATTCAGAACTGGGGACGAACTCGTTTCGGACATCAAATGGTCGATAGAGAAGACGTTCGTGGCATGGTCCGCGTGCTGAAGTCGGGCGGTCGATTGTGGTATCTACCGGATCAGGATTACGGCAGCCAAAACTCTGTCTATGTTCCTTTCTTTGAATACGAAAAAGCGTGTACCCCATCTGGTACCGGATTTTTAGTCGATATGGGTAAATGTGCTGTCATTACGGCATCAAGCTTGCGAAGTGGGAACCAGTATTGCTTAGAAATAGACAGCGATATCAGTGCTCAATTCCCAAGAAGAGATGCAGAAGGTGCGGCGATCGTCATGAACAAAGCCATAGAGAAAGTCATCACCCGAGGCATGGATCAGTACATGTGGATGCACCGTCGATTTAAAACCATGCACGATGGCAGCGAGCGTGGGCACCTTTATAACGACTGACCTCTATTGGCTAAAGACCTATCAATACAAAAAAGACAGCCTAGGCTGTCTTTTTTAACATTTGTACTTTAACTCTATCGCTAAGTTAAATTCCGAATTCTGCGCGGTACGCTTTTACAGCTTCAAGGTGTTCTGAATTTTCACCTTTCTCTTCAAGGTAAGAGATAAGATCCGTCAAGCTCACAATCGAAATCACAGCACAACCAAAGTCGCGCTCCACTTCCTGAATGGCAGACAATTCACCTTTGCCTTTTTCTTGGCGGTCAATCGCCACTAGAACACCCGCTAAGTCCGCGCCATTCGCTTTAATGATTTCCATCGACTCACGAATCGCTGTGCCGGCTGTAATCACATCATCCACCAGCATAATGCGTCCTTCTAGCGGACTGCCGACTAGGTTGCCACCTTCACCGTGGTTTTTTGCTTCTTTACGGTTAAAGCAGTATGGCGTATCCACATCATGGTGATCGGCCAATGCAACGGCAGTCGTTGTTGCAATTGGAATGCCTTTATACGCTGGGCCAAACAACACATCGTAATCAATACCAGAGTCAGCCAAAGCAGCCGCATAAAAACGCCCTAGTCTCGCCAAATCACGACCGGTATTGAACAAGCCAGCGTTAAAGAAGTAAGGGCTCTTACGACCAGATTTTAAAGTAAATTCGCCAAACTTAAGCACTTCTTTCTCTAGTGCAAACTCAATAAAATCACGCTGGTATGCTTTCATTAATTTTCTCTCTATTTTCTTAGTGTGTTTCGTCGCCTACTCCATCAATGGCTCTCAGATTGATGAGAAACATAAACAGAGTAGACAAAAAAATAGCCCCTCAGTGAGGAGCTATTCATTTAATCAGTTTTCTAACGCTTTCTTCTGCGTTTCTACAATGGAATTAATGCCGGTTTTCGCTAGCGCCAGCAACTCCAATAATTCTTCGTGGCTAAACGGTTCACCTTCTGCGGTGCCTTGCACTTCAATCATACGACCATCTTCCGTCATAACAACGTTCATGTCGGTCTCTGCTGCTGAGTCTTCAACATACTCAAGGTCGCATAGCGCTTTTCCTTCAACGATACCAACAGAAACAGCAGCAACGTGCCCTTTCATTGGGTTCGCTTTCAGCTTACCTTGCTCTACCAAGTGCTGGAACGCATCAGCCATCGCAACGCTTGCACCAGAAATAGATGCAGTACGTGTACCGCCGTCCGCTTGGATAACATCACAGTCAACAGTCACCATGACTTCACCCATGGCTTCTAAATCAACGACTGCACGTAAGCTGCGAGCAATCAGTCGCTGGATTTCCATTGTACGACCGCCTTGCTTACCACTCGCGGCTTCACGGCGATTACGAGTGTGGGTTGCACGTGGCAACATACCGTATTCCGCTGTTACCCAGCCTCTGCCTTGACCTTTCAGCCAACGCGGCACATTTTCTTCCACGCTGGCGTTACACAACACCTTAGTATTGCCAAACTCGACAAGCACGGAGCCTTCTGCATACGCAGTATAGTTACGAGTAATTTTGATTGGGCGAACTTGTTCCGCGGTGCGATCGTCTGGACGCATGGATAAATACCTTTCATGGGGAGGCGAATCTGGTTGGAGGCAAAGTATATAGGAATTCACTCGTGCTGCCTAGCCATGGCGACCATCTACATCGCGGCAAACCACCGGAGATCTCGTACCTCGCTCGGTGATTATGCTACTATACCGCTCATTCGAAATTTTCATCTCCGCGAGCAAAGGACAATTCAATGATCTACAGCATGACTGCTTATGCACGAAAAGAAATCAAAGGTGACTGGGGCAGCGCAGTTTGGGAGATTCGCTCCGTCAATCAACGCTATTTAGAAACCTACTTTCGTTTGCCAGAGCAATTCCGTGGTCTTGAACCTATCCTTCGTGAGCGCTTTCGCAAGAAGCTGGCACGCGGAAAAGTAGAATGTCACCTGCGCTTTGAAGCGAACCCAGCAGCAAAAGGTGAAATCACCATCAATCAAGATTTGGCGCAGCAAGTGATCAATGCCGCCAATCAAGTGATGTCGATGACGGGTGAAGATAGCCGCATCAACCCATTCCAAGTCATGAACTGGCCAGGCGTAATGGAAACACCTGAACAAGACATGGATGCTATCAACAAAGACCTATTAGGTGCCTTTGATGAAGGGCTAAAAGACTTTATTGACGCTCGTGGTCGTGAAGGCGAAAACATGAAAGCTCTGATTGAGCAACGTTTGTCTTCCATCACCGAGCAAGTAGTCAAGGTTCGTGCGCGCATGCCAGAAATTCTAGAATGGCAACGCGAACGCCTACTCACCAAGTTTGAAGAAGCCAAAATTGAGCTAGAAGGTTCACGCGTGGAACAGGAGCTGATTCTTTTGGCTCAAAAATCCGATGTCGCTGAAGAATTGGATCGCTTGGACTCACACGTAAAAGAAGCCAACAACATCCTTAAGAAGGGTGGCGCATGTGGTCGTAAGCTAGACTTCATGATGCAAGAGTTCAACCGCGAGTCGAACACGCTGGCATCCAAATCCATCAGCACAGACATCACCGCATCTGGCGTAGAACTGAAAGTTCTAATCGAGCAAATGCGTGAGCAGATCCAAAACATCGAATAAAAAAAGAAACAGGTCGCTAATTATAGCGACCTGTTTTCATTAGAGGTGCTCGTTTCGGCTACACACCAAGCTTTTCACAGGCTTTAGTGCTTAAATACAGCCCTAAGATTAGTACAGTACACGCTGCTACTCCTCCAAAAAACAAAGCAACAAACCCTATGTTTCCGGTTTCACTAGCTGGAGCAGAAAGATCAATGCCTATTATTTCCGCACCAATATGCGCTGCCAGCATACCGGCTGCGCCAGTAAAAAAACTTACAGGTATGAGAAACAGGTGCCTCACCACTCGTTTAAATAAAGAATCAGCTTCTAAAGTATATATGTGTTTCATATAACACCCAAAATTGGCGATGCTAACCTATCTATTTAATGAATAAACTTTTTTTCAGCTTACTGGAAATGATTTGAGAGTGACTCCACACATTTTTGTGGCTGATAATTTGCTTCCATGTATAGCTGATAGCAACAAATTACTTTGACGATCTGACTGGTTGAGAGTTTTTATTTTTGTTCTGGTATTCTATGTCAAATTTCTTCAAATAAGTGACGCAGTATAAAAGCTTTGCCCCTACCAACTTAGCCAATACTTGCCATGATCCCGAGTTCACAATGATAAGAAACATACTAAGACTGTTTTTCACCTTCTTGCTGACGGCTTTTTCAAGCAAGGTGATTTTCCTTTTCGCTGCTACCTCTATTCCTCTGAGCCTGTTCAGTGTGGATGGCTTAACCAGCGTGCTTTACGGGCTGAGATTCGATGCCACCATAGCGGCATTATTGACGGCACCCGCGGCATTGGTGTTACTGGTTCTGAATTTTCTTCGATTCGACATGCGATGGGCGATTCGTCTTTGGGCGAGTTTGGCGGTTTTATGGATCATTGGTGCCACGGCGTCCGACACTATTTACGCTGAAGATGCGCGTAAGCACGTTACCTTTGAACTCTTTACGGCTTCTGGTTTAGTCGATTCCGTACTGATAACGGCTTTCACCGTGTACTACCCGCTGGTGATTTTAGGTCTAGTCCTAAGTGCCGTATCTGTCTTCATTATTTGGAAAAGTCGCTGGACTAGCATGGCGACGAGCCGCTTAACCCTCGGTAAATACACACTGGCGACGCTGGCTTACCTCGTACTCACCGTAACCTTTATTCGCGGTGGTTGGTTCGATGCGCCTCAGTCACCGATGAGTGCTTATAAAATTGGTCACAATGACAAAGCGTATATAGCGTGGAGCGCGCCTTACAGCGTGACTTACTATCTTGCAAACGGGAAAAACAAAGCCGTTTCTCGTATCACAGCCAGTCCTGAGCCTTCTGTTCACGACGCATTCAACGCCGCACTCGATCAAGAAGTCGCTTCCAACATCAGCGACTTCAAAAAAGCCAATGTGGTCTTCGTTTTGTTGGAAAGCTGGGCATCGGTAGATATGAATAGCCCAAACCCAGAACACCACTCCACCCCATTCTTTGATGCACTGCGTGTCAAATCACTGACATCGGATGCCATGTATGCCGATGGATACCGCACAGTCCAAGGTATTTTTGCTAGCATGTGCAGCTACCCTAACCCTAATGGTGGCATTGTCGCGGGCACGCACTTACAAAATAGCAAATACAAATGTTTACCCCACATGCTACGTGAACAAGGGTGGGACACACGTTTTGTTCAAGGCAGTGGCAAAGGCATTGTTGGAGCGTTTGCTCAATCCCTTGGATTTACAGAATCCTACGGTAAAGAAGATTTTGACTTTCAAGCGCCGCACAATGAATGGGGCTTTCAAGACGACAGTATCTATCGCT
This sequence comes from Vibrio penaeicida, assembly GCF_002933855.1. Classification (GTDB taxonomy): domain Bacteria; phylum Pseudomonadota; class Gammaproteobacteria; order Enterobacterales; family Vibrionaceae; genus Vibrio; species Vibrio penaeicida_A. The sequence goes on along the minus strand of NZ_BFAQ01000024.1, from coordinate 81,999 downwards.
TCTCGATGGACAGAATCAACGAGATGCAGAACAGCAACTCTGACAAGCCCTTCTTTATTGCCATCAACACAGGCACCACGCACGGTTCATTACTTCCATCCGAAGATGACTTTACGTTCGGAAAATCCACTATGCCTGAACTGCGTCGTAGTACCATGAATTATGCCGACAAAGCGTTAGAAGCCTTTATTACTGAACTGCATGACACCGTAAAAGAGCCAACATTGGTCGTGCTGATGTCGGATCACACCGCCAAGATTGTAGAGCCTAACCTAGCGAAAAACTCGATTCCGTTTTTGATCTATGCTACCGACGGCAGCGTGCCCGCTATTCACCACAATAGCGCATCGTCTCAGCGCGATGTGGGTAGCACCATAATAGATTGGCTAGGTGGTTACGCGCCTTGGTTTACAGGGCATTCCCTGCTCGATGAACACTACGCAGGGCAATCTAGCTTCTCTGATGGAAGCCTGTTCTTTTGGGTAGACGGCAAGCGCATGGTGACCATCGATTCTAGCAACAACAGCTTGCAACAGTGTTTCCACATAAAAGATGACACTATAAGGTTGAAGCGAGCAGACTGTAATGAGTCTTGGGTGGCGCCGCTGTTTGAACAAGGTCGCGACTTCAATGCGCTCACCCAAGAGCTGTTGTTTAATGGCGAGACGACTCAGTATCGAGACATATTCAGCCAAACCCACTAGTTCAACCAAATCCACTAGGGCGAAACAGAAGCATTGAGGTTATTGAACAAAAAATGCTATCCTTTCGCCCCATTTTTTAGGCATCTCACCCTGCAGTGCGTTACACTCGCATTCAGGTAACTAGGGTAAAGGTAAGCGGATTATTCATGGGTAAAGGTACTTTATACATCGTTTCAGCACCAAGCGGTGCAGGTAAATCAAGCCTGATTTCAGCGCTATTGGAAAAAAATCCAACCTACGCTATGAAAGTATCAGTATCCCACACAACTCGTGGAATGCGCCCTGGAGAAGAAGACGGCACACACTATCACTTTGTTAGCAAAAATAAATTTGAAGAATTGATCGAACAAAAATCGTTTCTTGAATACGCAGAAGTGTTTGGTAACTACTACGGTACGTCTCGCCCCTGGATTGAAGAGAACCTAGATAAAGGCATTGATGTGTTCCTAGACATTGATTGGCAAGGCGCGCGTCAAATACGCGAGCAGATGCCTCTGGCTAAGAGCATTTTCATTCTTCCTCCTTCAAAAGAAGAACTGGAACGCCGCCTTAATGCACGTGGTCAGGACAGCGAAGCTGTGATCGCCAAGCGCATGAATGAAGCACAATCTGAGATATCCCATTACAATGAATATGATTACGTCATTGTAAACGATGATTTCGACACCGCAGTGCTCGATTTCAAGTCTATTCTTCGTGCAGAACGCTTGAAGGAAGACAAACAAGCCGCTAAATACAGCAGCATGTTAACAGCGCTATTGGCCGATTGAGCCTTTAGACTGTATAATTTCTCGTCATATTAAATTTTTAGTTAAATATTGGAGTCCTCATGGCACGCGTAACTGTACAAGACGCTGTTGAAAAAATTGGTAACCGTTTTGACTTGGTTCTGATTGCGGCACGCCGCGCTCGTCAAATGCAAACTGGCGGTAAAGATTCACTAGTGCCTGAAGAAAACGATAAGCCATCGGTTATCGCTCTTCGTGAGATCGAAGAAGGTCTTATCACTAAAGAAGTACTGGATGCTCGCGAGCGTCAAGAGCAGCAAGAACAAGAAGCAGCAGAACTGGCGGCAGTAAGCAGTATCGCTCACAACCGTTAATAGTAACTTTTTAGTTCACAGTAACTTTTTAGTTCATAGTAACTGTTTAGTTCACAGTAACTTTCTAAAGCATTTCGGGCCTGTAATTTGTATCTTTTTGAAAGCCTAAAAGAAGTTGCCCAAGAATATCTGACAGAGCCTCAACTTGAGGCTCTGAGTCGATCTTATGTGGTAGCAAGAGACGCCCATGAAGGGCAAACCCGTTCCACTGGCGAACCGTATATTATCCACCCTGTCGCTGTCGCTCGTATCCTCGCAGAAATGCGCCTCGATAATGAAACCTTGATGGCAGCTTTGCTGCACGACGTTATCGAAGATACCGAGGTCACCAAAGAAGAATTGGAAGAACAGTTTGGAGCTACAGTCGCTGAATTGGTCGATGGGGTATCTAAGCTGGATAAGCTTAAGTTCCGCGATCGAAAAGAAGCACAAGCCGAAAACTTCCGCAAAATGGTGCTCGCTATGGTTCAGGATATTCGCGTTATCCTGATCAAGTTGGCAGACCGTACGCACAACATGCGTACACTGGGTGCACTTCGCCCCGATAAAAAGCGCCGTATTGCTCGTGAAACGCTGGAAATTTACGCACCACTTGCTCACCGTTTAGGTATTCACAACATCAAAGTTGAGCTTGAAGAGCTAGGCTTTGAGGCTTTATACCCCAATCGATATCGCGTTTTAAAAGAAGTGGTGAAAGCCGCGCGCGGTAACCGAAAAGAAATCATTCAACGTATTCACGATGAGATTTCCGGTCGATTGGAAGAAATGGGGCTCAACGCCCGCGTATTTGGGCGCGAAAAAAACCTGTTCTCCATCTATAACAAGATGCGCACCAAAGAACAGCGTTTCCATACTATTATGGATATCTACGCGTTTCGTGTCGTCGTTGATTCTGCCGACATGTGTTATCGCGTTCTTGGTCAGGTTCACAGCTTATACAAGCCGCGCCCTGCCAAAATGAAAGACTATATCGCCGTTCCAAAAGCCAATGGATACCAGTCTTTGCATACCTCGATGGTAGGTCCTCACGGCGTGCCAGTTGAAGTGCAGATTCGTACCGAAGACATGGATCAAATGGCAGACAAAGGTGTTGCAGCTCATTGGTCTTATAAGAGCAATGGCGATAAGTCTGGCACCACCGCACAAGTAAAAGCGCAGCGCTGGATGCAAAGTCTGTTAGAGCTGCAGCAAAGTGCCGGTAACTCTTTCGAATTCATTGAAAACGTAAAATCCGATCTGTTCCCAGATGAAATTTACGTGTTCACACCAAAAGGTCGAATTGTTGAAATGCCTGTGGGCGCGACTGCTGTCGATTTCGCGTATGCCGTACATACCGATGTGGGCAACATGTGTGTAGGCGCGCGGGTTGATCGCCAACCTTACCCGTTGAGCAAAGCTCTGAAAAACGGTCAAACCATTGAAATCATCAGTGCGCCGGGCGCACGCCCGAACGCCGCGTGGCTCAACTATGTAGTGACCTCTCGTGCTCGTACCAAGATCCGCCAGGTTCTGAAAACCATGCGTCGTGAAGAGTCGATTACCTTAGGTCGTCGATTGCTGAATCACGCATTAGGTGAACATTCGATTTCCGACATCAACCAAGACAACATCGATCATGTTTTGGCTGAACTAAAAGTCGAATCGCTAGATGATTTGCTGGCTGCCATCGGCCTTGGCGAATTGATGAGTATTGTGATTGCACGTCGCTTGTTAGGCGATGTGGATGAACTGACCGAAACGAGTGACTCGAAAAGCAATAAGAAGAAGCTTCCTATCCGCGGTGCGGAAGGTATTTTGCTGACGTTTGCTAATTGCTGTCACCCAATTCCAGATGATCACATTATTGCCCACGTCTCTCCGGGTCGAGGATTAGTGGTTCACCGTGAAACGTGTCCAAACGTACGCGGATACCAAAAAGAACCGGATAAGTACATGGCAGTAGAATGGTCGAACGATTACGATCAAGAGTTCATTACTGAACTTCAGATCGACATGCAAAATCACCAAGGTGCGCTGGCTGCGTTAACCAACGTGATTTCGCAAACAGGTTCGAACATCCACGGTATTTCGACCGAAGAGAAAGACGGTCGCCTGTACACCATTACCGTGCTTTTAACTGCGAAAGACCGTGTGAATCTAGCTGGCATTATGAAGCGCATTCGCGTTATGCCTCAGGCAACAAAAGTTCGCCGACGCAAACACTGATTCTCTAAAAAACGAGTTTGCACAATAGTTACGGAATTGCACATTAAATACTAACACTCAAAGGTCTCTTATCTTCTTGGTAAGAGACCTTTTTCAGAGCGACATATGAATTTAGAACGCTACCATCGAATCCACACCGTACTTAAGGCACGCCAGCCTGATCTGACTTTATGTCTTGAAGAAGTCCATAAGCCAAACAACGTCTCTGCCATTATCCGCAGTGCCGATGCAGCGGGTGTCCATAAAATACACGCGGTGTGGCCAGATCCTAAAATGCGCACCTTAAGCCACACTTCGGCGGGTGCGAGAAATTGGGTAGAAGTGGATACGCATGAATCGATAGATGACGCCGTAGGCGAGCTAAAAAAACAAGGCATGCAAATACTCGCAACAAATTTGTCGGACACAGCAGTCGATTTTCGTGGCATCGACTACACCATACCCACTGCCGTGATCTTAGGTGGCGAAAAACACGGAATCACTCCCCATGCACTTTCTATGGCCGATCAAGACATCATCATTCCCATGGTTGGAATGGTGCAATCGTTGAATGTTTCCGTTGCCAGCGCGTTGATCTTATTCGAAGCGCAAAGACAGCGCCAAATTGCTGGTATGTACGAACGAGATGAGTCGGCATTACCTGCAGAGTATATTCATCGAATTCTGTTTGAGCGTGGGCATCCCGTTCTCGCAAAAGTCGCCAAACGCAAAGGCTTACCTTACCCACCTTTGGATGAAGTTGGTCAAATCGTGGCAGACGAGAGCTGGTGGGCAGAAATGCAAAGAAAATAGCTTCTCAAAGAAAGCTGGTTGAAAAGAAAAGAGCTTCATTATTTTCTTTTCAACCTGAGCCCTAGGGCCTGAGCTTGTTCTACTGTGACACGTGCTCAACGATATCAACCTTGAACCCTGCTGGGTCCTCCACCATAAAATGGACTTGCCCCCAAACCTCCTCCTTCAACGGCATCGCGACGGTTAGATCATTTTTCGTCGCCCATTCATAAGCCGATCGTGCATCAGCTACTTCCAATGAAATGACGTACCCTTCTCTTGCCATAATAGGGTGTAAGAATTCGGGTTGCGTTGCATGTTCAGGCACTAAAAAGCCAAGTTGCACACCGTTTTCAGACACCAAATGAAGATAGAATTCTGGATCATAAAACACCGCTGTAAAACCAAAGGTGGATTGGTAGAAATCTTTGAGCGCCGCTAAATTTTCGCTCACCATTACTGGAAACATCGCTTGTACTTCAATCATGACTTTCTCCTTGTTTAACTAAACAAGAACAGTCTGACTTACTTCACATCATCAGCATTGTACAAAACGGACATGTTTTGAAATTGTTGATACGGCATACCAATGAACCGCTGACAATCACGGATAAAATGCGATTGATCGTAGTAGTAATTTGCCCAACCTTTGTCATCGGGGTATTGATTCAGAAGAGCGAGCGCATTTTGGAATCTAAGAACCTGATGGAACTCCCGAGGCGATACCCCTAAGTGTTGGCGCACAATCCGTCTTAACTGGCGCGAGGAGATCCCCATTTTTTGACAATGTCGCTCAGACATATCCAAACCGTTATCTAAATGAAGCAGGCTGTGGTTTAAAAAGGCATCTAAGCGAGTATCTGTGTTTATCGAATTGGCGTGTCGAATGAACCACTGAACAATAGTGGAACATCGGGTGTAGAAGTCTGGGCTATCAAATACCGCTTGTTGAAACCAAGGCAGCCCGCTGGACGATATAAACTCAGACGCCAACACCCCTTGAGGCTCCGCAAGCCAATTTTCTAATGGGTCTCGCACCACCGCTTGATAACCTAACACGTGAAAGCGAACCCCAAAATAAGACACCGGACCTTGTACTTCAAACGGATTCGCTGACAAAAACGAAGGGATAAACACGCTGTCTTCGGGCTTATCGACACGCGTTATCCAATCAACACAATTATCGGGAATGCTGTGATAAACAAAGCGCCCTTCGGGTACATTCAACTGCCAAAAGCTTTGCACTATTCCCGAAATAGGATCGGGCGGCGTTAGCCGAAGGTAGCCATTTTCAGCATGAACACTTCCCTGTATTGGGTGGTAACTGGGAGAAGGCATTTAGAGTATCCATTCACTTTTCCTCCTTACAGCTTACCAAAAAATGAATAGGGTCTTGGACCCTATTCTCACCGACAATATGTTCTAGATAGTTTAGGGTCTATGACACCGTTTGTTCATGCAACTTTTTTGGCTCACCAATGGCTGATGTCGGTTCTTCATCAGGGATCACATCGGGTAGCCTTTGCTCCATCAATCTCAGAGGACGATAAAGCAAACTCACCACACCCCAGATAACGGCAAATGCCCCTAATACCGCCAGCAACAATCCAACCCCTCGACCTTCGCTTCCACCGAATATAGACACAGCAAAATGCGCCATGGCGGAGTCACTTGTCATGAACGGCTCTACCACGTTTTCTGCCAGATGACCGATAATGAAATACGCCAAGGGCATCATCGACCACGACATCATCTGATTGGTGGCTATCACCCGACCTTGCAATTCAAGCCCAACTTTCACTTGAATCAGACATTGCCAGTGTGCGTTGACCAACGCCAACGACATTCCGATGCCAAAGAACCCAGCCATGAGATAAAACTGATTGGCTTGAATACCCGCAATGATCATCGAGACACCAGTTAGAAGCGTAAAGCCAATCATGCCATGGGCTCGGAGCTTAGTTCCGCCCCATATCCCCATAATCAAGCCACCAGCCAATTGCCCTATTCCATCAAATGCGAGTACCTGGCCAAGCAAATCTGCTTTGCCCACAGACAGTACCAATGGGGTACCGAGCACCATAATGGCGCTGAACGCAAAGTTGTACACCGCAAAGAAGACCACCATCGCAAGCATCTCTTTACGCTGAAGGATGTATTGCCAACCCTCAACTATTTCCTGAAGAATCGGTAACTCGCGCTTTTTGAACATCCGATTCGGGAAGCGAATGAGAAGCAGCGTGGTAAACGCAACACAGAATGCCGCAATGTCTAAAATCAACACATTTTGTAGCCCAACCTCTAGGAAAAGATACCCACCCGCAAAAACCGCGATCACTTGGCTGGTGGAAGAAGCCAGTTGAGCCAATCCATTCGCTCGACCGAGGTATTTCTTAGGCACTAATTGCGCAATGGTGGCAATGTAGGCTGGTCGTTGAAAAGCTTGTCCGATAGAACTGATGGCGACCACGGTGTAAATTTTCCAAATCTGCAACTCTCCCGTCCACAAGGTAAAGAAAATAAACAAGGTGCCACAGACAGAGATGGCGTCGCTGAGCATGAGAATCAGCCGCCTATCCCACCTATCGACCAATGCCCCTGCAAACGGCAACACCAAGATACCGGGGAGCAATGCAAACACGGAAATATATGCAAATTCGGTGACGGATCCGGTTTGTATGTAAACCCAAGTACCCAATGCAAACGCCGTCAAACCGGTTCCAAGCATCGACATAAATTGCCCGAAGACGATAACAAAAAACAGCGGTAAGCTTGGTTTCGCCTCCCGATTTTTCCTATTGAACAAATGGCTAAACGAGAACGTCTCTTTTGGCTCATTATCCGTTTGGCTCAATGCAGAACCATTTACGTTTTCATATTTTTTGTCTTCATCACCTCTTTTATCTTCGTCGTCTTTTGTTGGTGATTCCCATTGTTGAATTTGCGCGGTCAGGATTCGGCTCAACTCATGAGGTTGATGTTTGATAAAGAAATGCCCTGCATCGGGAATCACTTCCATCGACACATCTGGCGAAAAGGCTCGCCAATCTTGGTATCGTTCTTCATAAAATTCGGTGCTTTTGTCTTTGTCTCCGTATATCGACAATATCGGCGCACTGACGACGTAGTCCTCTGGCGACAAGTTCGCAACCGTGTAGAAGTCTTCGGCATCGCTGACATCCTGTCGCATCGCTGACATCAGGAAATTCAACTCGTCTTCTTCCAGTGATTCTGAAAAACCGCCTAACGACAAAATCGACTCAAAACGTAAGCGATTGGAAACCAACTTATCAAACGGAATCCATTTCCGAAGTGACTCCAACGCCGCAAAAGGCAACCTTGGGAATGGGAACGTTGCCGCTAAGAATACCCCTTTTGCGGGCGATCCCTTTGCTTCTAATCTGCGGGCAATATCCAAGGTGAGCGCCCCGCCAACACAATGACCATAAAGATAGATATCACCTGAAATGCCGGACAGTATCTCTTCGACGCACTGCTCCGCAATGTCATTCATCGGCATCAGCGCTTCATCTGAGCACGCGTAGTCATGACCGGGGAAATTCAAAGCATGCAGCGAATAATCATCAGGAAGGCAACCTGATAAAGGTTGATACGCTATGGGGCTTCCGCCGCCATAGGGGATACAAACAAGGTGGCGCTTAGGTTTGGCTTTGCTTTTATTTTGGGATGTGAGGCAATGCAACAGACCGGTTGGTTGGCCATCGGTGTCGGACTCAATGTGCTTAGCGATCTCCGCCACGGTTGGGAAACGGAACAAATCCACTACCGTGACTTTTTTCGGTTCACCGCCGCCTTTATCTGGCTCTAAAGCATGGTCTGCTATCGACCGATCTGCTAAAGAACAAGATTCCAAAGCGCGATTCAGCATACTCACCATTCGAATTGCGGTAATCGAGTTACCACCGATCTGGAAGAAGTTGTCGTGAACGCCAACTTTTTCGACATTCAACGCTTGTTGCCAGATATCGGCAAACAAGATCTCCAAGTCTGTAGTTGGTGCAACGTATTCTTCTGCTTGGTTCCATACTGGGTCGGGCAGCGCTTTTCTGTCTAGTTTACCGTTCGCACTCAGTGGAATACCGTCGATCAAGTTAAAGGTTGATGGCACCATGTATTCTGGCAATGCGTCTGATACCACTTGGTGGAGCCTAGCAAATAGGGCTTCGCTGTCGTCATCTGAAACAATGTAAGCGGCAAGACTCTTAATACCTTCTCTCTCAACATCAATGACCACAGTATGCTTCACACCCGATTGCTCCGAGAGCACAGTTTCGATTTCCCCAAGCTCTACGCGGTAGCCCCGTACTTTAACTTGGAAATCCTTGCGCCCCTTGAATTCGATGTAACCATGCTTATTCCAGCAGCCTAAATCGCCTGTTCGATATAAATGGCCGAGTGTTGGGTGATCAAAGAACTGAGCAGCCGTTTTTTCTGGCTCGTTATAATACCCTTTCGCGACCCCTGCACCGCCAATATGGATTTCTCCTATCGCTCCGGCTGGACAATGCCCACCCTGCTCGTTAAGCACCCACATGGTTTGATTTGGCATCGCCAACCCATAAGGAATACTTTGCCAATCAGGGCTAACCGACTGAATGGGATACCAAATTGACCAGATACTCCCTTCCGTTGCACCGCCTAAACTGATGGCTTGTACTGTCGGTATTAGACTCTTAAGTTGCTTCGGAAGTTGAAGTGGGATCCAATCCCCACTCATGAGCACGACTTTCAATGAACAGAGGCTTTGTGGATGTTCGCATTTGGAGCCCCCTATTCCAGAAGTACCAATAGGCAACGCCACCTCTTCCACCAAAAGCTGCACCAATTGAGGCACAGAGTTCCAAATAGTCACTTGATGGGTATCGACAAGTTCGACCCATCGACTTGGGTTTTGCACTTCTGATTGTTCAGGGAAAACAATGGCTGCGCCTGCTGCTAACGTACCGAATAAATCGTAAACAGAAAGATCGAAGCTCAAATCCGATAGCGCCAATACTCGGTCTTGCGGCTGAACGTCGAACGTTCGATTCACCGCTTCGATGGTGTTCATTGCACCATCATGACTGATCACCACCCCTTTCGGTTTTCCCGTGCTGCCAGAGGTGAAAATAATGTACGCCAACTCATCAGGGCTGACATTCGGTAACGCCTCTCGCCACAATCCATTTTCCCAATGCTCTGGGATAGAGGTTTGATACACCGATTCAATGATCGTAATCTGATAATTTTTTAGCCACTCTTCGCCAGCGTGCAAGTCATGCTGACACTGAGTCATCACAAGGTGCGTTACATCACCCGCTTTCAACACATCATTCAAACGCGATGCTGGCCAAGCCACATTGAGTGGTAAATACGCCGCCCCAATCGACATAATGCCCAACGTAGCCACCAGCTGTGGTTCGCCTTTTTCCGTCAGTACACCAACCAACTCACCTCGCTCTACCCCTGCTTGTTGAAGCTGATTTGCTAATAACAAACGATGCTCGTGCACCTCTTGATAACTAACGTTATGGTCACCACAAACGACCGCAAGCGCATTAGGTTGCTTTACCACTTGCTCATTGAATCCGTCGAGTAAATTTCTTTTAGGGTAATCTTCGTGCGTGTTGTTCCACTGTTCAAAAAGCTGCTCGCGCTCAGCCGGTGAAAGCACATCAATTTGCCCAAGCGCTTGATTCGGATTAGCAGCAAAGCTCTTTAATACCCATGAGTAGACGTCGGCAATTCTTTGAATGGTGTCATCATTGAACAAGCTGGTCGCGAAATTGAAGTTGCCGTAAATGTCTTCTCCGCTGTCATCTAAGTACAAACTCAAGTCAAACTTGGCGGGATTTCTTAACGAGCGCACTTCTTCAAATTGCGCTTGTTTAAACGGCAACGTCTGCTCTTTCAAACGCTGCTCACCAAAACTTTGTAGCGAGAACATCACTTGAAAAATCGGGTGACGTGACATATCCCGTTCTACTTTTAGCGCCTCAACAAGTTGCTCGAAGGGTAAATCTTGATGGGTTTTTGCATCTGCTACGACGTTGTGAACTAAAGTGATGAATGCTTTCACGCTCGACGAAAGCGATACATCTGCTCGCATTGGCAATGAATTAACAAAGTAACCGATCAAATTTTGGACTTGCGTGTAATGGCGGTTATCAGAAGGCGTGCCGACGACAATGCTTTTCTGACCAGACAATAGCGCCAGCGTCGCATAAAACCCACTCAGCAATACTGTGTACAAGGTGGTATCTTGCTGACGAGCGAGCTGTCGAAGCTGATCAGAGAGCCCGCTATCGAATGTGAATACTAAATCTTTACCGCTGTAATCGATTGTTGCTGGGCGCGGAGAATCGGTCGGTAAGGCTAGCGTTTCAACGCCATCAAGCTGGTGCTTCCAAAACGAAAGCTGTTTCTCTAAGTTTGAGCCCGTTAGTTGCTGACGCTGCCAAAGGGCGTAATCGGCATAACTAACGTCCAATTCAGGCAGCACAGGTGAGTTCCCTGTGCTGTAAGCTTGGTACGCCAGCGATAACTCGCTAAGAAAAACATCGGTCGACCAACCATCAAAAGCAATATGATGCCAAATGACCAACAAGTAATCTTTCTCCAACCCTAGGTAGCGAATCAACCGGATCGGTCGCTCTTGATCCAATTGGAAGGGTCGAGATATTTCGGAATCAAAAATGGTTTTTACTGGCGTATTAGGTGCGATGGATTCGACGTCCATTTGCACGGTGGATACCAGCAGCTTCACATACGCCTTGTCTTGTTCATCAGTCAGGTATATTGAATTTAATACCGGATGTCGCTCAACTATCTTTTGGAAGGACCGTTCCAGCGCCGGCAAATCGACGTCGGCATTGAGCTCAAAGACATAGGGAATATGATACGCATCCGTGCCTTGCTCAAACTGCTCTATGAACAACATGCGCTCTTGTGAAAAAGAAAGCTCGGTTTGCGTCTCTGGCATAGAAAGTATCTCTTTATCCCAAAACGCATGCTTAGAGGTGATCTGATTTTGCTGCAATATACCCAATAGTTCTGGCTTTCTTGCTTTGATCTCCCCCAGCAACTCTGAGCACGGTTTATCACCGGCAAACGCCAGCTTAATGGCGTCCTCTTCCACCCAAACCGACATGTTGCTGGCTTTGATTCGATTCACTAATTCGTACATAACTAAATACTCATTTCGTTATCTTGCTCATCAAGGAAGCTGACGGTTTGATTTTCTTCAATGTACGCTGCCAACTCGGCGATCGTTTTGGTGGTGTAGAGGTTCACTAACTCCAAACGCAGCGAATGACCAAGGTAGCGATTGATCTGGCTAATGACTTTAATGGCGTTAATGGAATTGCCGCCGATTTGGAAGAAACTGTCGTGAACGCCAACGCGCTCTAACCCCAACACCTGAGACCAGATGTTGCACAGCGCGATTTCCAACTCACTTTCTGGGGCGACGTAACCACTGGATTCCACCCATTCCGGTTCAGGCAGCGCTCGGCGGTCGAGCTTGCCGTTTAACGTTAGAGGGATGACTTCAATCTGGTTGAAGGTAGCGGGCACCATGTAATCCGGTAGATGAGCATTTAAGCTGTGGCGGAGGTCATCCATACTGAGTGTCTGGTCACTCACAAGGTACGCGGCAAGATACTTGTCGCCTTCTTTTTCTCTGTCGATGACGACAGCTTGCTGCACCCCATCAACCGCCATGAGCGTGGCTTCAATTTCACCCAGCTCAATCCGGTAACCGCGTATCTTCACTTGGCTGTCATTACGCCCGATGTATTCCAGTTGACCGTCGTGACGCCAGCGCACCCAGTCTCCGGTTTTGTATAACCGTTCATCCTGCCCTTCAATTGGGCTATCGATGAACTGCTCCGCTGTTAAGATGCCTCGATTGAGGTAGCCTCTCGCCAGTCCTGCGCCCCCTATGTGCAGCTCACCTGGAACACCAATTGGACACAGCTTTCCATTGCCCGAGAGGACATAGCATCGTTCATTACTCAGCGGTGTACCGATAATGTGGGCGTTGCCCGATTGGTATCGAGATTGAGTACTCCAAATGCACGCCTCAGTCGGACCGTACACTTGAATGACCTCTTTAAAACGCTGCGACAAGCTTTGGTAAATCGCTTCCGAGCCACTTTCGCCGCCGACAATAACGGTCACGTGAGACAAATCGAGAGCTTCTGGCAACGCTACTTGCAATACTGACCACACCGAAGGGGTAAGCTGCAGTACGTTAGTCTTGCTGGCATGATCGGATAAAGTTTCCGATGCTTGGTGGATATCCGACAGATGAACTGTTCCGCCTGACAACAGGGGTAAGCCGTATTCCAAGCCAAAGATGTCAAAGGTGTATTGAGTGAGGCTGACTAAGGAAACGGGCTGCGCCTGAACAGACTGATGATATTGGTGAATAAAATCGGCGTAAGCCGAATGCGGCATCATCACCCCTTTAGGCTTACCTGTGGTGCCTGAGGTGTAAATGATGTACGCAAGGTCATCACCTGAAACCGTCAGGTTTAGGTTCTCTGATGATTGGGTGTACGCGTTGTCTGCCAACACCAACTCGGGTAGCTGAGGCAATTCGCTTAACCAACCATCAAGCTGGCTTAAATGCGTTTGCTGAGTGAGGACCAACGGAGCCGCAGTGTCTTCCAAAATAAACTGCGTGCGCTCTTTCGGGTATTCTGGCGATACAGGGACATACGCCCCACCCGCCTTGAGCACCGCTAAAATGCTCACCACCGTGTCTACGCTTCGGTCTAAGTACAAGGCAATCGGTGTGTCTGCCGTCAGTTCACGCTCGTAACGAATCACATGCTGTTGGCGAAGAGTGCGCGCAAGCTGGTTGGCTTTTTGGTTCAACTCTTGATAGGTCAAATGCTGGTCTTGATACGTGAGTGCCACCGCATTCGGTGTAATTTGCACTTGCGCTTCAAACAATTGATGCCACGTTGGTAGGGACGGTGCAGGTGATTGTGTGGTATTCCAGTCGCGTAATAGCAGCGTTTTTTCAGATTCCGATAGCACATCAATGTCTGCAAGGCATTGTTCAGAATCCGCGACAAAGCTTTTCAATATGTGCTGATAAATCGTCAACACACGTTGCGCAGAAGAGTGCTCAAACAGGCTGGTAGCGTAATCCAACCCCAATTTTAGAGCGTCGTGACCGTCATCCACATGGAAATTCAAATCAAATTTGGCTGGGGCATATAGCCCTTCGTCGCCCAAATCGACCGATTCAAATGGCAATGCGTCTTGGCTCAATTGCTGATGACCGAAACTTTGCATGCCAAACATCACTTGAAACAATGGGTGGCGCGACATATCGCGCTCTACGTTGAGTAAATCAATCAAACGCTCAAACGGCACATCCTGATTCATTTTAGCGTTGGTCATTACTGTGTGAACCTGCTTAAACAGATCGCTTACTGTTCCAGCTAGATCCACTTGAGCCCTTAACACCAGAGACGTAGCAAAGTAACCAATCAAGTCTTGTGTCTGGGGTTGATGGCGATTGTCGGAAGGCGTGCCAACAACGATGTCGTCCTGTCCACTCAGCGTCGCCAGTGTCAGATAAAATCCGCTCAGCATAACAACGTAAAGCGTGGTGTCTTGATCTCGTGCTAACGATTTAAGTTGCTCCGACAACGCGCTATCGAGAGTCAGTGAGACGTTTCTGCCTTGGTAGTTCAATTTTGTTGGTCTTGGATGATCGGTTGGCAGCTCCAACGTCTGACAGCCGGATAACGTATCAGACCAAAATGCCATTTGGCTCTCTAGCCCCCTCCCCTCAAGTTGATGACGTTGCCAAAATGCATAATCACTGTACTGAATTGCCAAGGGTGGCAGTACTGGCTGATCTTGCTGTAATGCTCGACCCTGCGTTAGCAAGGCTTGGTATGCCTGAGATAGCTCACGCAAGAAAATGTCGGTCGACCAGCCATCAAAAGCAATGTGGTGCCACAGTATCAACAGATAGTGTTTGCCTTCAGAGGTGAATTGCGACAGACGCATTGGGGCTTCGGTAGACAGATCAAACGGTCGCTCAATCGCTTGAGACAATTGGGCTTTGAAGTCAGCAAAGTCCGCTACTGTCTGTTGAGAGATGCAAACCTTTTGATCCAGTGGATGCAATGCAAACTGCCCTTCTTCATTCTGCTTGTAAATCGAGTTCAACACTGGATGCCTATCGACAACGGCTTGGAACGCTTGAATCAACACATCCTGCTGGATATCACTGGAAAGCTCGACGGTATAAGGAATGTGGTACGCATCTGTGCCTTGTTCAAATTGCTCAATAAACAACATGCGCTCTTGAGCAAAAGACAACGTCGCATTTGTATTTGGCAAAGAGAAAATCTCTGTTTCCCAGAAGTCGTGCTTAGATAAGATGCCATTTCGCCTTAAGATATCCATCAGACCGGGTTTGTTTTCTTTGATTTTCGCAAGCAATACGTCCGATGGTTTCTCGTCACCAAATGCTAATTTGATAGCATCCTCTTGTACCCATACAGACAATTCATTCTCTTTGATTTGATTGATTAGATCTAACATGGCTTAAATACTCATCTCGTTGACTTGCTGGTCTAATAAACCCGAACTCTCTTGGGCTTGCAGATGCTTATGGAGCTCAGCAATGGTTTTTAAATTAAACAAATGGCTCAGCTCGACACGTTGGTGACAAACCGATAATTGGTTGATCTGACTAATGACTTTAATGGCGTTAATGGAATTGCCGCCGATTTGGAAAAAGCTGTCGTGAACGCCAACGCGCTCTAACCCCAACACCTGAGACCAGATGTTGCACAGCGCGATTTCCAACTCACTTTCTGGGGCGACGTAACCACTGGATTCCACCCATTCCGGTTCAGGCAGCGCTCGGCGGTCGAGCTTGCCGTTTAACGTTAGAGGGATGACTTCAATCTGGTTGAAGGTAGCGGGCACCATGTAATCCGGTAGATGAGCATTTAAGCTGTAGCAGAGGTCATCCATGCTGAGTATTTGGTCACTCACAAGGTATGCGGCAAGATACTTGTCGCCTTCTTTTTCTCGGTCAATAACGACGGCTTGTTGCACCCCATCAACCGCCATGAGCGTGGCTTCAATTTCACCCAACTCAATCCGGTAACCGCGTATCTTCACTTGGCTGTCATTACGCCCGATGTATTCCAGCTGTCCATCGTGACGCCAGCGTACCCAGTCTCCGGTTTTGTATAACCGTTCACCCTGTCCTTCAATTGGGCTGTCGATGAACTGCTCTTCCGTTAGGGTGTCTCGGTTGAGGTAGCCTCTCGCCAATCCTGCGCCCCCAATGTGCAGCTCACCGGGAACACCAATTGGGCACAGCTTTCCATTGCTCGAAAGGACATAGCATCGCTCGTTACTCAGCGGTGTGCCGATAATGTGGGCGTTACCCGATTGGTATCGAGATTGGGTACTCCAAATACACGCTTCAGTTGGGCCGTACACTTGAATGACCTCTTTAAAGCGCTGCGACAAGCTTTGGTAAATTGCTTCCGAGCCACTTTCGCCGCCGACAATAACGGTCACGTGAGACAAATCGAGAGCTTCTGGCAACGCCACTTGCAACACTGACCACACTGAAGGGGTAAGCTGTAATACGTTGGTCTTGCTGGCATGCTCGGATAAAGTTTCCGATGCTTGGTGGATATCCGACAGATGAACTGTTCCACCTGATAAGAGTGGTAAGCCGTATTCCAAGCCAAAGATGTCAAAGGTGTATTGAGTGAGGCTGACTAAGGAAACAGGCTGCGCCTGGACAGACTGATGATATTGATGAATGAAATCGGTGTAAGCCGAATGCGGCATCATTACCCCTTTGGGCTTACCGGTGGTGCCTGAGGTGTAAATGATGTACGCGAGGTCCTCACCTGAAACCGTCAGGTTCAGGCTCTCTGATGATTGGGGATACGCGTTGTCTGCCAATACTAGCTCGGGTAGCTGCGGCAAATCACTTAACCAACCATCCAGCTGGCTAAGGTGCGTTTGCTGAGTCAGTACCAGCGGTGCCGCCGTGTCTTCCAAAATAAACTGCGTGCGCTCTTTCGGGTATTCCGGCGATACGGGGACATACGCCCCGCCCGCCTTGAGCACCGCTAAAATGCTCACCACCATGTCGACGCTTCGGTCTAAGTACAAGGCAATCGGTGTGTCTGCCGTCAGTTCACGCTCGTAACGAATCACATGCTGTTGGCGAAGAGTGTGTGCAAGCTGGTTGGCTTTCTGGTTCAACTCTTGATACGTCAAATGCTGGTCTTGATACGTGAGTGCCACTGCATTCGGTGTAGTTTGCACTTGCGCTTCAAACAGCTGATGCCACGTTGGCAAGGAAGGCGCAGGCGATTGTGTGGTATTCCAGTCGTGGATAAGCCTGTTTTGCTCAGTGCTATCAATCACATTGATATGGTGATGGCTTTCATCGCTCTGATGAGCAACAAACTGCAATATGCTCTCCAATTGCGTAAATAACCTTTCGACTTGGCTTATTTCCATCAGCGACTGATCAAAGCCTAGCTGAATCGACAACGAACCTTCTTTCTCGTAGGCCATCACCGAAAATGGGTAGTCCATTTTATCGGACCAACTTCTCGGTGTACTGTCTGCCGAAAGCCCAGTTGGAGACACATCATCGAGAGATGGGTAGTTTTCAAAAATAAACAAGCTTTGGAAAAGGCGCTTGCCGTCTTCTTGCAGATCGGCCAATGCAATTCCACTAAAGCTATTGAGCTCAGCGATACTTCGATGAATGGAAGTGAGTGCTTCGGCAACTGTGAGGGAATCGGTCCAATTGACGGCGAGTGGCAAGGTATTGATGTATAAGCCGACGCTTTCTTCAATCCCATCGATCGGAACATCTCGCCCCGAAACCGTGGTTCCAACAATGGTTTGAACGTCTTGCGTGT
The DNA here is from genome assembly GCF_002933855.1 of Vibrio penaeicida. Taxonomy (GTDB): domain Bacteria; phylum Pseudomonadota; class Gammaproteobacteria; order Enterobacterales; family Vibrionaceae; genus Vibrio; species Vibrio penaeicida_A. The sequence continues at coordinate 64,273 of NZ_BFAQ01000024.1, read as the reverse complement.
AGATTTGAATCAACTTATGCCATGCAAACTGCAGTGCCACGTTGAGTGTTACGTTATGCGATTGGCAAGCTGATTTGAGCCGTTGGTAAGCTTTCCCACTAATACGCTTTGACGCTTGCGCAGGTGTCACAAGCGACCTGAGACTATCGAGTTCCTGTGACTCTGGCAGAAATACGCCAAGGTCATTCGGTTGACTCAATGAACTGCGTTTTTCCGACCAATAACGTGTGGTTTTATCACGTTGTGCCATGCGGTGCATTTGCACTTTGCCATACACCGACTCTTCCACTACGTGTGGCACTTGCCCTGCACTCAGTGCGTCGTAGTATCTGTGAACTGCTTTGAGCAAAATTGGGTTGCTCCAGCCGTCGGTAATGCTGTGATGCGCGGTTTGAATTAGGGTAAAAGCACTGTCACTGCGTTTGATTATCGCTACGCGCATCAGGCCAGACACGGTCAGGTCAAAAGGCTTCTCACGCTCAGCAGATTGTAGAGCGATGATGGCGTCATGGTGTTCGTCTTCTGGGAGGTCCGCCAAACTTAAAGAGGTGAATTGGCGTGAGGTGATACCCGCCTCTTTTCCGATCACCTGAACCATTTCCCCTTCCCAGTGGAAAGCGATTCTAAGCGCTGGAAACGCGAATGATGCGAGCTCCCATGCTTTAAAATAACGGTCAACATCAATGGCACGGTCATAATCCACCAGCACTTGGAGACGATAAGCATCATCTTCAGGTTGGCTGATGTGATGATATACAAACCCTTGCTGCAAACTGCTTGCTGGATAAATAGCCGCTATGCTCGATAAACCATACTGGCGTGACTGACCAATATGCTCCAATTGCGATTGGTGCAATCCTGCACAGCCAAAATCGCTCGCCGTATTCACGCCCCCTCGCTTGGCCGTTTCTAGGCTTTGCTCTAACACCTGATGTAAAGATGTGTCGAATGCATGGCGAAATGCCATGGTCTGAGTTGGCGACAATTGAGAAATGATGTCGAACTGCAGCTGCCCATTAAAGACACCACCATTGATGTTCAGTAAAGCGCTGTCACGGTTACCTTCTCCAATAACATTGCCACTATCTTCATTCACCACTTCCCACATCGACCCGTTTCCTGTGGAGTCCAATTGCCCGAGGTAGTTAAAATAAATCTTCGGCAACGCATCATGAGAAAACGTGTGAGAAAACGCACCAAACCCAATGCCTTTATTGGGGACACGGCGCAAAGTTTCTTTGGTTTGAATAATGGTGTGTTCGAGATCGTCTGCCGCCTCTAATCGCAGCGGATAAGCCGTGGTAAACCACCCTAGTGTGCGAGAAATATCGAGAGCAGGGTCGATCGCTTCGCGCCCATGCCCCTCAAGCGTAATGTGATTAACTGACTGCCCCGCAACGGCATTCAGCGCAAGGCTTAACGCACTCAGAAGCAAATCATTGATTTCGGTGTTATATCCTTGATGCGCCTCGTGCAGCAGCAAATGCGTTTCTTTTAACGGAAACTCGATTCGCGTTGTCGACGTATTTTCGGCAATAGCAGCACCAGAAGAGTCGCTTTGCGGAGAAGGCAGTGTCTTTGTATCTGATAATACATCTTGCCAATAAGGCAGCTCGGCTACATGGGTCTCCCTATATTGCTCCACCGCGCGTACCCATTGGCGATAGCTGCTTCCTTTCTGCGATAGCGTATTGTCAGACAACAACGTCTCTAAGTCCTCTGCAATGATTCGCCACGACACCGCATCTATAATCAAGTGGTGAAAAGCAAACCAGAGGCGGGCTTCACCTTCGGGGTAACCTGTTAGATACGCCGCTCGCCATAACGGACCATTTTCTATATCGAAATCGCTCTGCCAAGTTGTGAGCTGTTGCGCTACGTCCATTTCTGCCGCCACATTCAACTCATGCACTTCTAATTTTGGTAATTCTTCAGTCCGGCAATAACGCTGCTTGATACTGCCTTCGTTAATGTCAAAGCGAATTCTCATGGCATCGTGGTGGACACTCAACTGGAATAACGCCGCCTCAAGAGCAGGTTTGGAAATACCAGCGGGGACACGTAGCGTAAAGGCTTGATTCCAATGGTGTGGGTTTGCCAGCGCTTTGTTGAAAAACCACGTCTGAATAGGCAATAGCGAGAATTCACCTTCCAGCTCTCCTTGCTCAGTGTTGAGCGTTTGCTGAGGTTTATTGTCCGCCAATACCAGCGCCAATTGCTTAACCGTTGGCGCATCAAACATGTCTTTCACTTGAATATGAAAACCCGCTTTACGGATTTTAGAGACAAGTTGAATGGCGATGATGCTATCGCCACCAATACGGAAAAAGTTGTCGTTCACACCGATACTTTCAATGCCTAAAACTTGCTTCCAAATACTGCAAAGTTCCAGTTCTATGTCGCTATCAGGCGCGACATAATTGTTCTTATCGATGAATTCAGGTTCTGGGAGCGCATTGCGATCCAGCTTTCCACTGCTCGACAATGGAAAGTCTTTCATCGGAACAAACGCCACTGGCACCATATATTCAGGTAGGCGAAGTGCCAAATAGTCGCTCAATTCTCCGTATGTCAGCGCTTGATGGCCGATATCAGGTGAATTGGTATGGGGATGTTGAGCAGATGAGCTAAGGTGTGAATCAACATCATGCAATGCATGGCTTGAGACATTCACGGCGTCTTCACTGAAGAACAAATGTAAGGCGCCCGCTTGCTCAGATTCCGTTGCCAGAAATACTTGTAATGTTAACCCTTGCTGCTCCGCCATTAGATGCAAAGCTTCAATGGAAAGCGCGTTTTCGGTAGAGAGCGGTCGTTCCGCTGACGGATTACCCATTACGCATTGCTGTACATCCCAGACTCGCGCATCTGGATAATGCTTTATCCAAACTCCACGTTCAGACGAAGCCAACAAACTCGGTAAATCGAGTTCGCTTGAAAACTCAACCGAATCAAATTCACTCAATTCAATAGAATTGTTATTGGCTACTTCGACGCCCTCTGCACCGTTTTTCTTAATGCGAACAATGACATCGTATCGAAAGCGATTCATCTCGTGATCAGCAAAACCACGTTTAGGAAGCACTTGAACCGCATCAACCGCTGGGTGCTGCATCAATGCGAGAAAATAAGTCGGAGAAATCGCGAGTTCCGTTTCTTTCGATGCTAACCAAGTTGCCTGTTTGACTAACTGAGCGATGGCTTTCTCCGGATTCCGATGAGCAAGAATGGAAAGGTGGAAAGCCCTTAGTAACCGTTGATCTCTTATATCACCAAAGAATAGGTTGCCTTCACCCTCAATGCTTTCAATGGCTTGCTCGATCACTTTGTCGAGGTAGCCAGCATTAGGAAAATATTGAGAAACCGAATTCATCACCACTGTATCAACACGTTGCTCTAACGCGGCACTAGCCACCTCGTCGGCTGGGCAAGTGACAAATTCAGATTTATGCTCATACCCCAACACTTTTGCCGAAGAAGACAAACGATTCATCGCATTTGATGAAAAATCGGTGGCTATATAGTGGGTGCAAGACGGCAATAACGGATAGAAAATCAAACCGGACCCCGAGCCAATTTCTAATACGGAATGAGGGTTTAACCCCTGAATCCGAGTCACCGTAGCATCGACCCATTCTTTCATTTCTTCCGGTGGGATAGGCAATTGCGTAAACGAGCTTTTCCAGCCTCGGATATCGAACTGATTAATGGTCTGATTATCCTCTTTGTATTCCGCTTCATAAACGCTCTTCCAAAGCGCCACGCCTTCCTGCTCCTGATTGGAAGAAGAGGTAGGAGCGTGTTCCACGTAATACCCTACTAGTGCCTTTTCACCTGCGCCCTCAACGGTATGAACGCACGATGCTTTGATTCTTGGGTGCGCTTGCATCGCCGCTTCAATTTCTTCTAACTCGATACGGTAGCCGCGCACTTTGACTTGGAAATCGTTTCTTCCCAAATACTCGATGTTTCCATTCGGCTGACGTCTGACTAAATCACCGGTTTTGTAAAGCTTGTTTAGACCTTGCGCTATCTCTTCTTTGGTCGCAAATGGGTTGTCGACAAAGCGTTCTTTTGTCAGGTTTGGTTGGTTCAAATACCCCTGTGTGACGGCAATACCACCTATGTACAGCTCGCCGGGTAACCCTTCAGGGCATAGCTGAAGATGCTTAGAATGAGGGTCCATGACCAATAAACGCACATTTTGAATGGGTCGGCCAATGGGCACGGTTTCCGTTTCATTCAGTAAGCAATCGTACACACTGACTTCTATCGAGGCTTCCGTTGGGCCGTATTGGTTATGCAAGGTTGCGCCATGCTCATTTATCGCATTGAACAGCCTAATGTGTTCGGGAGTTAGCGCTTCCCCACTGCAAAAAACACGACGCACGGAACTCGGTATCGATTGGTTAGCGTGAGACAGAAAGTGGCTAAAGCCTGTTAGCATGGGAGGTACAAAGTGAGTAACCGTCACCCGATTTTGCGTCATGATGTGATGCAGCTGCTCCGGTGATTGATGCGCTTTTGGCGGCGCCATCACAATCGCTGCACCTGTCCAGTTCGCCCAAAGCAGTTCCCACACCGATACGTCAAACGTGTAAGGCGTCTTTTGCAACACTCTGTCGTTGGTACTCAACGGAAATTGGTTTTGCAGCGCTTCTAAACGATTGACCACGCCCTTATGCGGCACCATTACCCCTTTTGGCTGACCCGTTGTGCCTGAGGTATAGATGATGTAAGCCATATCCGAGCTACTGACAGCTGCGTTTACGTTTTCATAATTTTCGTTTGTGCGATCGCTACCTTCATCGATGGAGACACTTTCAGCAGGTAAATCCTCGCAGACACCGAGTAAATCGTTTTGCCACCTTTCTTGCGTTAGGATCAGCTGCGCTTGAGTATCTTCCAATATGTAACGCGTACGCTGCGTAGGATTATCGGTGGCAATGGGTACGTAAGCACCACCGGATTTCATGACCGCCAAAATCGCGATAACCATTTCCAAGCTGCGGTCTAGATACAAGGCGACAGGGGTATTAGCCGCAAGTTGCGTTTGATTTCGGTTTAAGTGATATGTTCGGATTTTATGGGCTAACTGGTTCGCTCGCTGATTCAATTCTCGGTAAGTAAGCGAATCTTGTTCAAAGATCAATGCCGTGTTGTCAGGGGTTTCCTTCGCCTGTTCTTCAAATTTTTCATGCAATGTTTTGTGTTCAGAATAGCCGTGCTGGGTGTCATTCCATTGGTGATAGACATCGTTTATTTCCATCGGAGGTATCAGGGATATCTCCCCAATTGGTAACGTCTCTTCCATATGGCTTTGCAGTATTCGCTCAAATATCGCGGCAAACTGTGCCACCGTGGATTCATTGAACAGCGACGGTTTATAGTTAAATGACACGCGTATTGAATCGCCTTCATCCCGACAGACTAAGCTCAAATCGTAGCGGTTTTGGTCGTTCCCCAAACGCACTTCACCATACGGTTCCCACCCTTCCACACTGTGTTGGCTTCCTAGCTGGCTTTTATGCTCTCGAAGCAGAAACAACGTTCTTGCCACTTGCCCATCTTGGCTGGCTTTCACCATGCCAAGCTCTCGGTTGATTTGACCTAGAGACAGCTCGCTGTGGTCTATCGCTTCAATCACACATTGCTGAACTGACTGCTTCACGCTTGAAAAGGTGTCGTTTTGGTTCAAGCGAACTCGCAGTAATGCCTCTCTGGCAAAGAGCCCGATAAGGTGCTCCAGCTCGGAGCGATTCCGGTTAGTGAACGCTGAGGCTATGGCAACGTCAGTTTGACCCGTTATTCGGTGCAGCAAGACACCAAAGGTCGCCAGCAATAGGGAATACAGCGAAGTACCTGTCTGTGTACACTCGCCCTTTAACCAACGAGTCAAACGGGTAGGTAAAACGTGTTCATATTGAGTAACTGACACATCGTTGTGGATACCTGGCGTACGGTCGTAAGGTAACGCTAAGTCGACGTCGCAACCCGCCAGTTGCGTTTTCCAGTAAGCAAGATGAGATGCTCGCTTGGCTTTCTGCGGTTCTTGCTGCATCCAGTGGGCGTAGTCTGCCGGTTGAACTGGAAGTGCGGGTAAGGCTTCACTTGTCTCTTCAGGGTGCTGTTCGCTGTTTGAATGCAAATAAAAGTGGAAGAAGTCACGCTCGAAATGCGCAATGGAGCCACCATCAAAGATAAGGTGAGAGAAAACAAACACTACTTTGCTTTCAGTATCGCTGCATCGGATGATGTGCACGCGAAACATAGGACCGGTGTTGACGTTAAACGCTTCTGCAATATCTTGCTGAATCACCTCATCCAGCGATAGAGCTGCGACATCTTGGTTATGATCAGATAAATTCGTTTCGCGGATTTCATATTGTACATTGGGCAATATTCGCTGCTTTAACTGCCCTTCTTCGTTCACAAATACGGTTCGTAGGCTTTCATGGCGCTGTATTAAGCATGACATGGCACGGCGAAGCTTGGTGACGTCAAAATGTTCTTTAGAAGAAGAATGTTCAACGGAATACATGCAGGGGATGTTGCTGGTAGAGGTCGCATTGTGCAGGCTTTCAAGTACCCACATGTCTTGCTGTAACTCAGAAACCGGAAATGTGTTGTCACTGCCCTGTCGGTTCAATGCTTCTATGCCATTTCCTGTGCGGCGCTTACGCTGCGCGAGCAACTTTTCCCGTTGCTTTTGGGAAAGCGAAAGCCTTCCCTTTCTTTCACCGTTCATATATTGCCTACTGTGTTTGCTTCGTTTTATTTATTCTCTAGATGCTTGGGTATAGCGTTATTCTTCCGATGCCATTAGTGCTTCTATTTCTTCTTCACTCATCTCTGAGATAATCAGATCCTCAATTAACCGCGATAGAGACTGAACAGTATTCCCCCGTGTAATGAAGTCTGAAAAGGTCACTTCGATGCCCAGTTCAGCCTCAATCCCACTCAATAGCTGAATGGCAAGCACCGATGTCCCGCCCAAGTCCATAAAGCGCTGGGTGCAGCAAATTTGGGGACGAGCCAATACTTCACACCAAATACGATGGATTTCTTCTTCAATATCGGTTTCTGGCAAAATTAGGGGTTGCGAGGCGTCGGGCGTTGGGTTCGTTTTTTGCGAGACAACGTCCGTGATTGTACGTGGTGATAACTGCGCTAACGCTTGGCGATCGACTTTGCCATTTTCTGTCATGGGTAATGACTCTACCTGCTCAATGTACGTAGGGATCATGTAGCTGGGTAATGCGCTGGAAAGCTGCTGCCGCAGTGAATTGGCATCAAAGGCAGAGCTAACGACAAACGCAGCCAACTGCCCTTGGTAAGACTGTGATGACAACACCACAACACCTACTTGCTGCACGCTTGACTGGGCAAGTAGGTGACTTTCGATATCACCAAGTTCGACTCGATGACCATTAATTTTCACCTGATGGTCGATTCTGCCAAGACACTGATACGACCCGTCCGGATTGGCTCTCCCTAAGTCTCCCGTTTTGTAGACCTTGCCTTGTGCTGACGGATGCTCGATAAAGCGTTGCGTCGTCAATTCAGGGCGGTTCCAATACCCTGCGGTGACCCCTTCCCCTGATATGCAGATTTCACCCACATCGCCTTGAGACACTTCTGTGTTGCTATCACCCAGAATGAGAATTTGGGTGTTTAGGATGGGCTGACCAATATCGATTTGATCTTTGTGCGTCACATCTTGCACGGTCGACCAAACCGTGGTTTCGGTTGGTCCGTACATATTGAAAATGCGCGCTTGGGTGACTGACTGGAGCTTTCTAAGCAATGTGACAGGAAATGCTTCACCACCGACCAATAGGGTATTAAGCCCAGCTAGAGCCGCTTGAATTCGAGGTTCATCAATCATCACACTGAGATGAGAAGGGGTGATTTGAAGTACATCCACGTTGGAAAGCGCTTCGGAAAGTTGAGAAATGGATTTGCGCTCGTCATCCGAAATCAAATGAACGGTCAGTCCCTGCAACAGTGCGACCAGAGATTCCAAAACAAAAATGTCAAAACACACGGTTGTTAAAGACGCCATGCTACGCAGTTCGCTTAAACCAAGGCATTCTTGCATCCCTGATTTAAAATTAGCCACATTGCCATGAGTGACACAAACGCCTTTAGGCTTTCCAGTCGAACCTGACGTATAGATAAGATACGCCAAATCGGTTGCTGCGCCTTGGTGGCATTCAAGCCGTGGATTGAGCGACAAAGAATCCGCCACTAATGCGACATCCACTGCCAATTCACTTTGCACGGTTCCGAGCATTTTGGTGCCGCTGTCATCGGCGATGACCAATCGACACATGCTGTCGTTTAACATGTGTTCTACCCTTGATGAAGGGTAATTTAAATCTACAGGTAAATAAGCAGCACCAACCTTAAGCACAGCTAACATGGACACGAAAACGTCTTCTGAACGCTCTAAAAGAATGGCAACCACATCGCCTGCTTTTACCTGCTTATCTATCAGTAGGTTGGCAAGTCTATTGGTTCTTGAATTTAGCTCATTAAAACTGACTTCTTTATTTTTAAAAACGATCGCGCACTTATCACCGGATAAACGAAATCGTTCTTCAAATAAATATTGAAGGCTTACGCCTTGCCCAATATCATTTTTCATACTCATTTCATGTAACCTCATTAATTACAGAGTGTATATTTCACGTGCGACAGAAATACAATATTAAAAGTGAATCACTCGTGACTCTTTTTTTTCAACCGACGCATGAGTAGTGCTTTTTTATTAATGCTGGTCTTTGATTTTGTCTTGGGTTTATCTGAGGTGTCTGCAACCATGCTGCTTGGGTGAGGTATATATCCACCACCTGATTCCAACAATTTCTGTACTCGCTGATGAACCGCTTCGAAGGGCTGCTCTTGAGACGTTAACTCGGCTAATGACTGGCAATGCTCTAACACGCTTTTTGAGCCTAACTCCTCCATCGCTTTCAAAAGATGGACCGTCGTCCATTCAGCTTGGGGCAAAAAACGGGCAACTTGTTGGGCTTCTAACTTCCTTGCATTATCAGGGCCGTCCGTCATATGAGCCAATACCAGTTGTGACACACCAGCCCTCACGCATTGCGCACTAGAGCCAATCCCACCGTGGTGTATCACTAGCGAACAACGTGAAAAAACATGCTCAAATGGGAGCTTTCTTGCTCGAATACATTGCTTAGGTAACTCGCTAGGCAGCATATGATCATGTTCCGTCACCACAATTGCGGGGCGATTGGCTTGCGCACAAGCGTCGATGGCGGTTCGGTATAGATCTTTTGACACTAGCTGACTTGTACCACCTGTAATCAACACGGGTTTAGGGTTCGTGAGAAAAAAGTGCTCGACCGCTTCAGGCAAAAGGCCACGAGGTTTCTCAATGTTAGTCGATTTCTCAATAGTTAAAGGAAAGCCCACATGCGATATATCCAATTTAGAATCAAAGGCTTCGTTCGAGAACCAATTAGGCCAAAAGCCAAAATTGTGTACGCTGGAAAATTGGTAATCCTGCCAAGTTGTTTGCCCGTCAAGCTGGAGAAGTGCCCTAAAATCATTCACTTCTTTGTCTAGTGTTGCTTTAAATGCTTGATTGATCAGTGCCATATAACTCAAGTTACTGGGCGCAAGATAAACGCTAATAAAAGGCAATTGATGTATTTCGGAAAGGTGCATGGCAGCTATGCTGGATCGGCAACGCCCAATGAGTATGGTGCCGGGTTCGTTCGCGTATTGGGCGAGGATATTGAATTCTTTCAATCGCCTTTCTGGGCTGAGATACTTCTGCCTGAAATGCTGGAACAGCTCTGGTTGAGAAAAAGGCTGTAGGAAGTCAGGCAAGCATTCTTGGAGCTGATGATACGAATCTTCATTTTCCCATGGCGTAAAATTCACCCCAGCGTCTTCTACCCATTGTTGGTATCCATAATGGCTAAAAATACGGACTGAGTGTCCCTGTTCTTTCAAATATTCAGCTAATCGGATAAAAGGGATGACATCCCCACCTACCCAATGAGTCGATATTAATATATTCGCCATATGATGATATCAGCCAGTATTTAGTATTATTAAAACCAATACGCGAGTATTAATTTGATTTATTTTTTACTGCGAAAAATATCATCAATGGAATTGTGGTTACATTAAGATTGGATAAATTTTAGACTCAGTTAACAATTATAAATCGAGTAAAAATATATTTATCTTATTTGAGATTTATCTACTGGATTATGTTAGAGAATAAGGACATTAAATAAATGACATAGATTCAGATCAATATTTAAAAATAAATATTAATGTAATTATGGTTTAATTGACTTAGGTTATTTTATTGTTCTTTTAATTAGTAAATCAAACAATAAACACCTTCATCAAATAATTTTTTAATCTATGCGTTTGAATATAGCTCTCTATCGCCGAGCCAGCGGTCGATTATCGCTTGAGCCTTGTTTGGATATTGCTCGTGTAGATGCCTTGCAATACGCTGCACTTCAGGTATCAGCTTTTGATCTCGCACCAAATCGGCAATTTTAAAATCCGCTAAACCGGTTTGTTTGGTACCAAGCAGTTCACCTGGGCCTCTAATTTCCAAATCTTTCTGTGCAATAACAAATCCATCATTACTTTCACGCAACACACCTAAGCGTTTCTGGGCTGTTTTAGAAAGTGGAGAATGATAAAGCAGCACACAATGGCTTGCGACCGATCCTCGCCCTACTCGACCACGAAGTTGGTGAAGCTGCGCCAAACCCAATCGCTCTGGGTTTTCTATGATCATCAAACTGGAGTTAGGCACATCAACCCCCACTTCGATTACCGTGGTCGCCACCAGTAAATGCAGTTCGTTGTTCTTAAACTGAGCCATGATTTGCTGTTTTTCTGCAGGCTTCATGCGCCCATGTACCAAACCAATGTTCAACTCGGGTAGTTGAAGTTTAAGCTCCTCTGCCGTATCAGCAGCCGCTTGAGCTTCTAGCACTTCAGATTCATCTATCAGAGTGCACACCCAATACGCTTGTTTCCCTTCTAGGCACGCATTTCGAACTCTGTCGACAATGTCCTTTCGACGCGTATCCGGAATCGCGACCGTTTGAATCGGCGTTCTTCCTGGCGGCAGCTCGTCAATCACCGACGTTTCTAAATCGGCATATGCCGTCATTGCGAGTGTGCGGGGAATGGGAGTGGCAGTCATGATCAGCTGATGAGGGTAATACCCTTGCTTGGTTCCCTTTTCGCGTAGTTCCAACCTTTGATGGACACCAAAACGGTGCTGCTCATCAATGATGACTAAAGAGAGATCTTTAAACTCCACGTGCTCTTGAAACAAAGCATGGGTTCCTACCACCATTTGTGCATCGCCACTGGCAATGTCGGCTAATTCCTTTTCTTTGGCTTTACCTTTCAACTTGCCTGCCAGCCAGCCGACTTTGATGGGCTTACCATTGAACTCGATTTGCTCAAACCACTCTGTAAAATTGATTGCATGCTGCTCTGCCAACAACTCAGTGGGCGCCATTAATGCCACCTGATGACCGTGTTCCAGCGCTCGTACTGCCGCCAAGGCTGCCACCAGCGTTTTCCCTGATCCCACATCGCCTTGTATTAATCGCATCATTGGATGCGGCTTTTCCAAGTCTTGCTCAATCTCGTTAACCACCCTTTGCTGCGCACCGGTTGGGGTGAATGGTAACAAATCCAGCAATTGCTGTTTCAGTTGGTTCACTGCGGGTAATGGCAGTGCTGCGTCTATTTGTGTTTTACTGCGCACGGCAAGCATGGATAAATTCTGCGCCAACAATTCTTCTAAAATCAATCGTCTTTGTGCTGGGTGTTCACCGGCATCAAACGCTTCTAAATCTATTGAAGGAGAAGGTCTGTGAATAATGTGCAGCGCTTGCCCCATGGTCATCTGATTGTTATAGAGACCACTTGGCAACAATTCGGTTACCGACGCTTTATCTAAGAGTTCTAATGCTTGATCGGTCAAGTTGCGCAGGGTGATCTGCCTGAGCCCTTCCGTCGTTGGGTAAACGGGGGTTAATGTCGGCTCAGTTTCCGCTTTTTGGTCGGGGGCATAAAAGGTGTAATCGGGATGGATGATCTCCAACCCATGACCGCCACGCTTTATCTCTCCATAGGCGTGAACCAATTTTCCGTTAGAGAAGTTATTCTTCATGCCCGCGGTAAAGTTAAAAAACCTTAAGGTAACCGTACCGTTGCCGTCACTGATCTTTACCGTCAGCATTTTGCGACGTCCAAAAATGGTGTCTACGCCCATCACCTTTCCTTGCACCGCCGCCCATAATCCTGGGTGAACCTTCGCCATGGGATAAACGCGGGTGCGGTCTTCATAACGGTAAGGCAGATGAAACAAGAGATCCTGAACAGTGTTCAGCCCGACTTTGGCTAACTTTTCTGCCACTTTTGCGCCGACACCAGATAGTTCTGTTAGTGGAATGGCAGACAGGAGTTGCGACATAAAAAAGTCTCTCTTGATTCTAGAAAAGTAAACGTGGATTCAGAGAGTTAGTTTGACGCTCATTGGAAAAATCTTCAAGAGCAAGGCAAGGAATCAGAAACATAAACGAAAAACCCCGCAATCGCGGGGCTAATGTCCGTTTGGAGAAGAGTATTTTTGGGGAGCGCTTATGTACCCAAACGGAAAAGCACTTACTGTTTTTTCGCTACAGGGAAGCTAATTTGAACTTTCAGCCCCCCTTCGCTGCGGTTATTCACCACCACCGAGCCGAAATGCTGGCTCATGATACGTTTAACGATCGCCAACCCCAACCCAGTGCCTTCGCTGCCGCGCGCAGTATCGCCCCGAGTAAAAGGTTCAAACAACTTCGCTATCTGGTCTTTTTCGATTCCTGGCCCGTTATCTTCTACGCATACCCACGTCAGCTTGTTGTCGGCTGTCATACCCGAACTCACTTTCACCCAACCATTACCATAGCGAACAGCATTCACCACCAAGTTGCTGACGGCGCGTTTGATCGCGATTGGGCTACCTAACACAGGCTTATTCGGTTCTTGTAGGTCCGTTTCGATAGGGATTTCGTAACCCCCTTCCGATCCGGCCACGTCTTTTGCAATGTCGTTAAGATGCACAGGAGCGAATGAATCCGTATTTACGGGTTTCAAATAATCCATAAACTGGCTGATGATCTCATTACACTCTTCAGTATCACTGATGATCCCTTCAGCTAAATACGCATCTTCAGGCGACATCATTTCCGTCGCTAGTCGAATTCGAGTAAGAGGAGTACGTAAATCGTGACTGATCCCAGCCATGAGAAGTGCTCTATCCCCTTCTAGCTCTTGAATACCACGAGACATTTGGTTGAACGCTTTTGTCACCGCTTTAATTTCGGTTGCTCCACGCTCTGGCAGTGGTGGTGGAATTTCACCTCGCCCAACGTTTGCGGCCGCTTTTTCTAATGCCATTAGTGGGCGGTTTTGCAAACGAATAAACAACCAACCACCCGCGATAATCAACAATGCCCCAATAAGGCTGTTGCGGAAAAAGGGCGCGAAGTCTTCTTCTTGCAGTTCCGACAATGGAATCCGAATCAAATACCCTGATAAAGACTCGATTTTCACCCATAACACGTAGCTTTCTTCCGACAAGATAAGGCGAACGTGCGTTTCTCTGTCGAGGGCGGCGCTCATTTCTTCACTCATCAAATCGATTTCTGTGGCTTTGTCATACTCCTCGACGATGGCTTCATCAAGCGTATGCATGGTTACCCCAAGCTGCTCCAGCAGTTTACGACGCTGTGGCGCTTCGAGCACTACGCCTGACTCGATCTCAACGCTTTCATCCAGCATGAGGTTCATTTCGTAGGCAAGAATACGGTTGAACTGCTGCAAGCTAGGCAAGAGCGCGTAATTGAAAACAGCAAAGTAGGAAAAAACCTGACTGGCAATAAGTAAGGTAAGGAATAGGACTATGCTTTGAGTACGGGAGCTGCGTAATCGCATCGAGGGCTCCTTTCGGAAGTAGGTGAGATGTGTTATCGGTTAAAAAAGATAGGGAGTAAAGTGATTATCTTTACTCCCTACTCATGTCAGTTTTGAGCGTTACATTTCTTTGCCATCTGGGACAAAGACATAACCTAATCCCCAAACCGTTTGAATATAGCGTGGGCGACTAGGATCTTCTTCCAGCATACGGCGTAAACGGGAAATTTGAACGTCAATAGAGCGTTCCATTGCCGAGTATTCACGGCCACGTGCCATGTTCATAAGTTTGTCACGCGACATTGGCTCACGCGCATTGGTCACGAGCGCTTTAAGAACCGCAAACTCACCGGATGTCAGTGGCATAGGCTCTTCACCACGGAACATTTCACGCGTTCCAAGGTTCAATATGAATTCACCGAACTCGATAACCTTATCTTCAGCACTTGGTGCGCCCGGTGCTTCAATCGTCTGACGACGTAAAACAGCGCGGATACGAGCAAGCAGCTCACGGGGGTTAAATGGCTTAGGTAGGTAATCGTCGGCACCGACTTCCAAACCAACAATACGGTCTATCTCATCGCCTTTTGCTGTCAGCATTAAGATAGGCAGCATGTTGTTGGCATTACGCAAACGGCGACAAATGGACAAGCCATCTTCACCCGGCAACATCAAGTCCAATACCATTAGGTGGAAGTTTTCGCGTGTTAGCAGACGATCCATCTGTTCACTGTTGGCGACACTACGCACCTGAAAACCTTGCTCAGATAAATAGCGCTCTAACAAAGAACGTAATCGAGCATCATCATCTACCACTAGTATTTTGTAGTTCTCTTGCATAGATCTTACTTCCGCTAACAACTTAATCGGACTAAAGGTAGCATTGACTGAGCGTTTTTCACTCAATCAATTGTTACACTTTATTTCTTCGCTTCATATATGAAACACAAGTATATACCTTACCTCATTCTGACAGCGAGCGATTATTGCCAGAGAAAACTGCTTTGTCATTGATTTACGCAGCTAAATCACAGTAGATGATTCTATTTTTTCAATTGTCACAGGAATGGATTTCGATATTGGTGTAAAACTGTACTCTCCATGACTGTCGAGAGCCACTAACGGATTAGTTTCTGGAAAATACGCCGCCAAGTTACCCGCAGGTATCTCATAAGCAACCAGTTTAAATGAGGTAACCTGGCGCTTAACATCGTCTCCCCAACAGGCCGTAATGGTCACCCTATCCCCTTCTTGGCATCCCAAAAGTTCTATATCTGTTGGATTGATGAACAATACTTTTCGCTCGCCAGATATCCCCCTATATCGGTCATTAAAGCCATAAATGGTGGTGTTGTATTGGTCATGAGATCTCATGGTTTGTAACACAAAAACGGGATCGGTACTTTTACGTGGTTTTGCCCATTTGATTATCGATTCAGGTAAAGCATGAGAGTGAAACTCTGCTTTTTCACTTTGAGTGGCCCAAACACGCTCTGCTGCTCGGTTCCCTAAGTAAAAGCCACCGGGCTGTTTCAAGCGATGATTAAAATCGGTAAATCCGGGGATGGTTTTCTCGATGAGGTCGCGTATTCGATCGTAATTTTTAATGAGCGCCAGCCAATCAACTGGAGAAGCGCCAAGCGTTGCCTGCGCCATACCTGCCACAATCGCGGGCTCTGAACGCATTTCGCTTGTGTCACTTTTCACGACGCCACCAGACGCATGTACCATACTAAAGGAATCCTCGACGGTCACTTTTTGGGGCACACCCTCTTGCAAGTCGATATCGGTTCGACCTAAGCAAGGCAATATCAACGATGCCTTACCTGGCGTGACGTGCGTTCGATTCAACTTAGTCGCGATATTCACAGTGAGATCACAAGAAGACAGCGCTTGCAGCGTTCTGGCGGAATCTGGTGTGGCTGCTGCAAAGTTTCCCCCTAAGGCGATGAAGACTTTGCTGCGCCCCTCTTCCATGGCTTTGATGGTTTGAACGGTGTTATGCCCTTCTTCTTGGGGTGGTGTAAACCTAAATTGTTTTTCTATCGCGTCTAGTAGGGATTGCGGTGGTTTTTCATCAATGCCCATAGTGCGATCACCTTGAACATTGCTGTGTCCCCTTACTGGGCATAACCCTGCACCGCGTTTACCCACTTGCCCACACAACAATTGCAGGTTCGCCATTTCCTGAATGGTTTTCACCGAATGCAAATGTTGGGTAATGCCCATCGCCCACGTCAGTATTACTTTTTCAGAATGCCGGTAAATTTGCGCGGCGTGCTCAATTTCCGCTTGGCTCAAACCTGATTGCTCTACAATTTGGTCCCACTCCGTGTGGTCCACCTTGTCCAGATACGCCTCAAGCCCAAGCGTGTGATCTTCAATAAAACGCTGGTCAAACACACTACCTGGTACGGTCTTTTCGCTTTGGAGTAAGGCTTTCACCATCCCACGCACCACCGCCATATCTCCCCCTAATTTGGGGGTAAAATAATGATGCGTAATTTTAGTTCCACCGCCCGTGAGCATTTCATCCATCGCCTGTGGGTTGGTGAATTTCTGTAATCCACGCTCTTTGAGCGTATTGAACGTGACGATATTGGCGCCTCTTAACGATGCAGCGCGTAAGGTGTCCAACATTCTCGGGTGGTTTGTTCCGGGGTTCTGCCCAAAGACAAATATGGCGTCGGCATGATCAAAGTCGTCTAAGGTGACGGTACCTTTGCCCACGCCAATGGATTGTTTAAGCGCAACACCACTGGCTTCGTGGCACATATTTGAACAATCAGGGAAGTTATTGGTGCCATACGCACGTACAAATAGCTGATACAAGAAGGCAGCTTCGTTACTTGCCCGCCCTGATGTGTAAAATTCCGCTTGATTAGGATCGGGAAGCGATTTGAGGTGTTTGGCAATGAGCGCAAAAGCATCGTCCCAACTTATGGGGTGATAATGGTCTGTAGACGGGTCATATTGCATGGGTTCTGCCAATCGACCTTGATCTTCCAGATAATAATCCGTTTGTTTGGCAAGCCACGATACAGGATAGGTCGCAAAAAAATCCGCTCGAACACGACGGCTCGTTGCTTCCCAGTTCACTGCTTTTGCTCCATTCTCACAAAACTTAAATCGGCGATTCTCTTCCAGTTCCCCCCAAGCACAGCCAGGGCAATCAAATCCATCGTGTTGGTTGGTACTCAGCAAGTTGCGAATATTACGGATAACGCTCTCACTTTTGATCAAGTGCTGGGTGGTGCTCGCTAATGCCCCCCAGCCTCCGGCATTCCCTGTGTATTTTTTTACCGTCATCATTTTTCCTTGATGTTATTTTGGGGGGGCTGAGAACCAAAGGTTAATCTTTGCTCACCGCTATAAATGTTAAACCCCTCTTTCTGGCAAAACCCAATCAATGTGATGCCAAAACGCTGCGCCATTTGCACCGCAAGCTGAGTGGGCGCCCCGACAGACACCACAACGGGCACACCAGACATCACGACTTTTTGCATCATCTCTATACTTACTCGACCGCTCAGCCCAATCACTCTGCCCTTTTCTATGTATTCTGGAACACGCGCTCGCAGGCCCAGTAATTTGTCTAACGCGTTGTGCCTGCCTACATCCTCTGCGATAGAAAGAAGGGAGCCGCTGGCATCAAACAACCCACACCCGTGAGATGCCCCTGTTTGTACGAATAGCTCCTGTTGTGCTTTAAGCGCATCTGGCAGCGCAACAACCACTTGCTCAGGAAGCCAACGAGAAGTGTTGTCTACTTTTGGGACGCATCGAAGTTCAAGTAACCGAATGGCAGACTTGCCACACAACCCGCAACTGGAAAAGGACGCACTGCGCCCTTGCGATGACCAATCGACCTTAACTTCGGGCACCAGTTCTGCGTAACATTCGTTACTGTCCGTGCCTTCACCGAACGTTAGGCTGCTAACTTGAGCTACGCTGTCGATCACCCCTTCCGATAGCAACATTCCAAGAACGAGTTCGCTATCCCCTCCCGGTGTTCGCATCGTCGAAAACAGGTGCTTTTCTTTCACGCTGGTATCGGGTTGATACTGTCGAAGCCAAATAGCCAAAGGTTCCTCAACGATCAGTTGATCGGTCTGAGGCATACACTTGCCTTGTTTCACCGCGATTCGATTCAGCCGCTTTGTCGAATTATCCGCCTTATTGAGGTATTGCTCTGGGCTTTGTGCCACCCTATTCTTCACTATAGTCAGACCTGTTAAATGTTTGTTACTTCCAAATGAAACAGTAAATTGTGCACTCCGCCATACCAAAGCATAAAAAATGGGCACTTAATGTCGATTTCGCGACAATCCGTGGCTGAAATTGAAAACTATGTCAAAATTACTCTAATCCCACGAAACATGGCATTCCATTTCTGCTGACTTGTGGTAAAACTGACCCTAATTTCGGATACCGCTCTGAACAGGATGAAAACAAATTTAATTACACGAGAAGGCTTTAATCGCCTTAAAAAAGAGCTCGATTTTCTGTGGAAAGAAGACCGCCCAGAAGTGACGAAGAAAGTCACGTGGGCAGCAAGCCTTGGCGATCGCTCAGAAAATGCGGATTATCAGTACAACAAAAAGCGCCTGCGTGAAATCGATCGCCGAGTGCGCTACCTAAGAAAGCGTCTAGAGCAAGTGAAAGTGATCGACTACGCTCCTCAACAAGAAGGCAAAGTCTTTTTTGGTGCTTGGGTAGAAGTGGAAAACGAAAGCGGCGAGACCAAATCTTTTCGTATAGTCGGTCCCGATGAAATTTACGGTGGCGTCAAAGACTACATTTCCATCGACTCGCCCATGGCGCGCGCTCTATTGAAAAAAGAAGTGGACGATGAATGCGTCGTTCGCACTCCTGAAGGTGAGAAAGAGTGGTTTGTTAATGCCATTCGCTACGACAAATCATCGTAGCAGCACGCCTCCCTCCTCAAATTTACCAAGAGTACACACGGATGAGCCAAGCTATCTGTCAAACCATTGCTCAGGAACTGAATGTTCGCACGGAGCAAGTCTTATCAGCCGTTACCCTAATTGATGACGGAAATACCGTTCCATTTATTGCCCGTTACCGTAAAGAGGTGACAGGTGGGTTAGATGATACCCAACTTCGAAATCTTGATTCTCGCCTTTCTTATTTGAGAGAAATGGATGAACGCCGACAAACCATCATCAAGTCTATTCAAGAGCAGGGAAAACTGACTCCAGAGCTTGAAGCGGAGATCAACGGCGCAGACAGCAAAACACGCCTTGAGGACTTATACCTACCGTATAAACCGAAGCGTCGCACCAAAGGTCAAATTGCGATTGAAGCTGGGTTAGAACCTCTTGCCAATACCCTATGGCAACAACCAGAACATAACCCAGAGTCCGAAGCAGAAAAGTATCTCAATTCAGAAAACGGCATTAGGGATACAAAAGCTGCGTTAGATGGTGCTCGTGCCATCATCATGGAGCGTATTGCTGAAGACGCGAACTTGTTGGAGAAAGTCCGTGTTTACTTAAACAAGCATGCCGAATTGAGTGCTCGCGTTATTGAGGGCAAAGAGCAAGAAGGCGAAAAGTTCAAAGATTACTTTGAGCACGATGAAGCCATCAGCAAAGCACCGTCTCACCGTGCATTAGCCATGTTACGTGGGCGAAATGAAGGCTTCCTTCAATTATCAATGAATGCGGACCCACAGCAAGAAGAGGGGCAGCGAGGTTCATACTGTGAGTCCATCATTGCCGAGCACTATGGTATCCACCTAAGCCAAGCACCCGCCGACAGTTGGCGTAAGCAAGTCATCAGCTGGGCATGGCGAATTAAAGTGTCCATGCATATGGAAACGGAATTGATGGGTGCATTGAAAGAGCGCGCTGAAATTGAGGCCATTGAAGTTTTCGCCACTAACTTGAAAGACCTGCTCATGGCTGCACCTGCTGGTCCTAGAGCGACATTAGGTCTTGATCCGGGCTTACGTACAGGTTCTAAAATTGCGGTGGTTGATTCAACAGGTAAAGTCCTTGCCACTGACACCATCTTCCCTCACCCACCACAAAAGCAGTACGACAAATCGGCACATGTGGTCGAGCAGTTGGTTCGTCAGTTCAATGTTGATCTCATCGCTATTGGTAACGGCACGGCTTCACGTGAAACCGATGCCTTTGTTGCCGACGTTATCAAACGCGGTAATCTCAAAGTGCAGAAGATCATCGTCAGTGAAGCTGGTGCATCGGTGTACTCTGCGTCTGAGCTTGCCGCCAATGAATTCCCGAATATGGATGTGTCGCTGCGTGGTGCGGTGTCGATTGCCCGTCGATTACAAGATCCGTTGGCTGAATTGGTGAAAATCGATCCTAAATCGATCGGTGTTGGTCAATATCAGCATGATGTAAGCCAAAGCTTGCTGGCGAAACGCCTTGATGCGGTGGTTGAAGACTGTGTGAACGCCGTGGGTGTGGATGTGAATACGGCCTCTTCCGCACTGCTGACTCGTGTTGCTGGTCTTTCAACGACCATTGCACAAAACATTGTGAACTATCGCGATGAAAATGGGCGTTTTGCGAACAGGACTACATTGAAAAAAGTCGCGCGTTTAGGTCCAAAAGCTTTTGAGCAATGTGCTGGTTTCCTACGTATCATGGATGGGAAAAACCCACTGGATGCTTCTTCTGTTCACCCAGAAGCTTACCCCGTGGTGAAATCCATCGCTGAGAAAAACCAAAAAGACATCAAAGTGATGATCGGCGACAGCGGATTCCTGAGCTCACTTAAAGCCGTTGATTACACCAACGATTCATTTGGTCTACCAACAGTTACCGACATCATCAAAGAACTCGACAAACCCGGTCGCGATCCTCGCCCAGAATTTAAAACCGCCACTTTTGCCGACGGCATTAACAAAGTTTCGGACTTAGAGCCAGGCATGGTACTGGAAGGCGTGGTGTCTAACGTGGCCAACTTCGGGGCTTTCGTGGACATTGGTGTGCATCAAGATGGTTTGGTACACATATCTGCACTTACCGATCGCTACGTCTCTGACCCACGCGAAGTGGTGAAAGCCGGTGACATCGTGAAAGTGAAAGTTATGGAAGTGGACGTTCAGCGCAAACGTATCGGGCTTTCAATGAGGCTGAATGACGAGCCGGGACAAGATAGCCGCAGCTCTCGACCTGCAAGTAATCGTCCTTCTGGTCAGCGTCAAGACAGAAACAATCAACGCCATGACAAAGGCAACCATCGCGGTAAACAAAACCAACGTCAAGAACCTCAAAACGGCGCTATGGGCGGCGCATTCGCGGCAGCTTTTGCTAATGCGAAGAAGAAGTAAATCTTCTCACACGCCTCTGCACTCAATAAAAGCTGAATAGTAAAAGGTCGAGCATATGCTCGACCTTCTTTTCATTTTTATAATTCCAACCCATAGAGTCAGAAAACCTAGAAATAGTAAATCGCTAACCCAAGGGTAATTACCATTCCAACGTAGTTATTGTTGAGGAAGGCTTGGAAGCATGCGTCTCGATCACGGTGTCGCATTAAGTGTTGCTGATACACAAACAAAGCACCTGTCGCCAATACACCCCAATAGTATCCGCTGCCTAATTGAATCCACATCCCAAGCACGATCAACAGTGCGACGGAAACTAACTGCAGCAATCCAATGATCAGTTTATCGAAGCGACCGAATAAAATGGCCGTCGATTTGATGCCGATTTTAAGGTCATCATCGCGGTCAACCATGGCGTACTGAGTATCGTATGCAATGGTCCACAAAGCGTTAATAGCAAATATTAACCATACTTGAGGAGGTAATTCTCCCGCTTGCGCTGCCCACGCCATTGGGATAGCCCAACTGAACGCTAAGCCAAGAAACAGTTGAGGCAAATGCGTGAAACGCTTCATAAATGGGTAAATGAAAGCGAGTACGATCCCAATAAAGGAGAGCTGGATAGTCAATGTGTTCATGGTAAGAACCAGAACAAATGACGCTAATCCAAGGACCGCAAAAAGTGCTAATGCTTCTTTTCCACTGACTAAGCCGGATGGAAGTGGACGATTTTGGGTTCGTTTAACATGCCCATCAAAATCGCGATCTGCATAATCATTGATCACACAACCAGCGGAGCGCATTAAAAATACACCAGCAATAAAAACGACCAGTACATCCCATTGTG
The DNA here is from genome assembly GCF_002933855.1 of Vibrio penaeicida. GTDB lineage: Bacteria > Pseudomonadota > Gammaproteobacteria > Enterobacterales > Vibrionaceae > Vibrio > Vibrio penaeicida_A. The sequence goes on along the minus strand of NZ_BFAQ01000024.1, from coordinate 42,116 downwards.
GGAAACCTTCTGCTGCTAAGAACAGTGCCCATAACGTCGGCCAAAGAAGCAACAACGAACCAATTGGACGATCCAGCCGCATAAGTTGGAAGTACGCTTGCGCTTTCGCCTTCAACATTTATACCTTCTCCTTGGTATAGATCGGTGCATCTGGTAGAAACAATTCCGCCACGAGCATGGGTTTGTGATTCATCCAAAGTGTCGAGCGTCTTGCCATTAAGTCGCCTGTTGGCAGTTGTGCCCACCCAAGCTCTAAACCATCGCGACGCACATCTTCTGCACTAAACACGGTTAACCCTAAAGGTATGGTTCCTTGGCGAGCTAAGTCTGATTGTTGACCCTGCAAAGAGGATACGGGAATCAAAGTTCTACCTATGACCCAAGGAGAGGCGTCACCGGATAAAACCACTTCACGTAATAAGCATGATTCTGCAGGTAAACGGTTTAGTTCATCTATGGTTAACGCGTCTGACTCAACGGTGCTGTTATTCAATAAATCCACGCCTAAGTGACTGCATCTCTGCGCCAATAAGCGTGATAGCGAACCGGACTCCAGCAACCAACGTTTTGAATGTTCATCGCGATAAGAAAAGTGCTCAGGTGATTGCCAGGTAACTGATTTCAGTGCGGTTAAGTACAACGATTTCAACTCATCCATACCATTATTCTATTAGACGCATTACAATAAAATGTGATGCCGGAAAAATTTCTTTTAATTTGGTCACTGTTGACCCACTATTGTATCAGACTATCCATACCCAAGTTACCCATAAAAAGAAAAGACACATTATGATTCGAAATCTTATAAAGCCATGTATCTTAGCTTTCGCTCTACTTTTTTCTGCTGCAGGAGCCACAGAGGAAGAAAAAACGGGACCTCAGTTCGCTTACTATACGTTGCAACCAGATTTAACGACCAATTTTCACACGAGTGGGAAAAAGCTGGGTTACCTTCAAGTCCGTATAGACATTATGGTCGCTGACGCGACATTTGTCCCTTTACTAGAGCAACACACACCACTGATTAGAGACGCAGTGATAGATTTGCTCGGTAAACAGTCGGAAGATAAAGTAAAATCTCTATCGGGAAGAGAAGATTTACGTAAAGAGCTGATGGATCACCTGAATGAAATTTTGCTGCCTGAAACAGGAAAAACAGTCGTAGCAGACCTACTCTTTACCAAGTATCTTTATCAATGAGTGATAAAGGAAAAGCGTATTGTTTGGAAAGGCAATCCGTTGAAAAATGAATGTTTTAAAAAGAGATACTAAGTATCTCTTTTTTTATGCGCGTCAATTAAACCAAGAGCACAACCGGCCACCAACCCCATAACATGAGCTGTATTGGCAATCGCCATAAACGGCTGTGCAAAACCGATTACCAGCCACACCAGCATAAAGCCCACAATGGGTTTGGCTATCGTAATACCTAAATGCGGCGCTTTCCAACTGAGCATCCAGATATACCCTAATAGGGCGTAAACCACGCCAGACAGCCCACCAAAGTTAGGCCCAGCAACCAAATACTGTCCGAGCCCAGATACCGCTGCTGAAACGAAGAACAGCAGTAAGAGTTTCCCACCACCTAATTTACGCTCTATATCACCCCCCAACTGCCACCACCACAACACATTGAATACGATGTGAAGCGCTGAAAAGTGAAGAATGGCATGGCTAAACCAACGCCAGACTTCAAAAGCTTGCTGTGAAGATGCCGGAAAGTGGAAGGTATTTAAAAGTACAGGTTCAAAGCCGATGATTTGCCCAAGGAATACAACAACACATATGATCATTCCAATAAGCGTGATAGGACCAGCCTTTGCGGTAATCATCGATGCCATGGAGGGAGAACCATAATGAAATTGGCTCTTTCGACTTTCTGCAACGTTCCAAGAGGCTTCAAGATATTTGGGGTTATCTGGATGTTGAGTGAAAAGAGTGAATTCAGCTTGCGCTTCATCGACATCCTGATCATTCATCACCCAAAGTGTGAAGCGCCCTTCCCCTTCGGGCATCATTTCAATCAAGATGCCCCTTGTCGCCATATAATCTATGTATGCCTGACCCAATCTTGGGTTATTCACATCAGCCAGTCTGATCAAAGAGTTAACCTATACCGATTCGATTGAATTTCCACTACGTTGCCATGCCTCGAAGCCACCATCAACGCTGTACACTTCTTCAAAACCTTGATTCACCATATATTGCGCAGCACCTTGGCTGCTCACGCCGTGGTAACACATGACCAAAATGGGTTGTTCAAATTCATGATCGTTCATGAAAGACACAATCGTGTCATTCGTCAGATGAAAAGCACTCGGCGCATGAGCCAAAGCATATGACTGCGGATCACGAATATCCACCATAACGGCTTCACCACTCTCCAATTTCAGCTTCGCTTGCTCGACATCAATGTGTTTGAACTGCTCCATTTGATTCCTTATCAGAGTATTTCTTGAAAATTATTGGTCTGGTGTAAGTGTAACGTATCCAAAGGCAAAGTTAGACCCGTAACCGATAAGGTTATCCACTACTGTGTAATTTTGCACCATTTGTGGAAAACTCTGTGGATTGCGTTGATAAAGTGTCTTTTGGATCTTAGATCCACAATATGTAGTGATGATCTTTGTTTTTCTGTGTGTAAGAGCAAACATATCCCCATAGGTCAAAAGCTCTCTCACCCCAATATACACTCGTATTGACCACTATAACCGAAAGTTATTTTCACAGAGTTATCCACAATTAATTTGTAAAATTGAAGATCAAAAAAGCCGGGTCCTTTCGGATCCCGGCTTTTCAAATTCTTTCGGTGTTAGCTTAGAATTCACCAACTGCTAATTTCAGCTTCTTCATCGCATTCTTTTCTAGTTGTCGAATACGCTCTGCTGACACACCGTATTTATCTGCCAGTTCTTGAAGCGTCGATTTTTGGTCATCAAGCCAACGAGAGCGAACGATAAATTGGCTTCGTTCATCCAATGTTGCCAAAGCATGGCTCAGACGATTATTGGTATGTGTTTCCCAGTTATCGGCTTCAACGTTTTCAGCGACATCCGATTGCTTGTCTTCCAAGTACAAAACAGGCGCTGAGTATGCAGCAGCTGAATCATCGTCTTCCGCGGGTAATTCAAATGCGGCATCTTGAGCGGCCAAACGTGATTCCATCTCACGAACTTCTGAAGGCTCTACACCGAGTTCACGAGCGACGGTTTCTACTTCACCGTTATTAAACCAGCCTAAACGCTTTTTAGACTTACGTAAGTTGAAGAATAACTTGCGTTGCGCCTTGGTTGTGGCGATTTTTACAATACGCCAGTTACGCAAAACGTATTCGTGAATTTCAGCTTTAATCCAGTGAACAGCAAACGATACCAAACGCACACCCACTTCTGGGTTAAAGCGTTTAACAGCTTTCATTAAGCCAATGTTGCCTTCCTGAACTAAGTCTGCCATTGGCAAACCATAACCTGAATAGCCACGAGCAACATGAACGACAAATCGCAGGTGAGAAAGGATGAGACCTTTCGCTGCATCAATTTCACCTTTGTAGTGTAGTCTCTCGGCGAGTCCACGTTCCTCTTCAGCGGTTAGCATTGGGTAGCTATTCACTGAACGGATATAGCTGTCTAGGCTATCTTGTGTTACTAAAGCCATAGAATACGCTTGCTTAGTCATTCAATTCCTCATTCGTCTCTTAATTAGAGCAATGGTTAATCTAACGTCGCCTTCTTGAACTCAAAATGAACATATTCCAAGAGGGGAAAGTTATTATCCATAGTTCTACGTCACTGGCAAGTCAGAGATCGCCTCTACCGGCCACTTAACCTGAATATACGACTTAAAAATGCTACACAGGTTCAATTTCTTTTAAGTGACGCTGAGCGGATAGTTTAGCGGCTATCAGCCCTAATGCCGTACCAATCATCAGTAAGATAACGGTTTCATCCCAATTCATACCAATCAATCGAAACTGACTGTCGTACAGAATAGCTAAGTCTTCAACGGCACCATTCAATAAAATAGTAATAATTGCGGTTAAAATCCACGCGGTAATTGCGCTGATTCCACCAAACCACATACCAGTGTATAGATAAGGTCTCAGAATAAAGCCATCAGTTGCTCCAATGAGCTTCATCACTTGTATTTCTTCTTTGCGGGCCAGCACATTGAAACGCAATGTATTTCCTACGATAAGGAAAACAGCGCCGAGCATTAAAAAACCCAATGCTGCAGCCAAAACTAGCGCTAAGTTGCGGATTGCACCTAGCCTTTCTAGCCAGTCTTCATCCATTCGCACATCTGTTACTTCGGTGTAATTCTGAATTTTCACCCTGAGTTTGGATATGTCGCTTTGTTCATCGGTGTTCGGTGTTATCACCAAAACGGCTGGTAATGCATAGTCATCCAGTAAGGATAAGGCTTGCTCCAGCCCAGAGTGCTGGCTCATGTCCTCAAGACCCTGTTGAGAAGACACGTATTCGACCGCTTTTATTTCATCCAAGCTTTCGAGCTCATCTTTAAGCACCATAATACGAGCTTCTGGGGTCTGTTCGATCAGAAAGGCATTGATTTGCAGCGACGCATTCATCCCTTGAGCAGCGACACTTAAGTTTTTTCCTACCAAGTAAAGGCAAGCTGGCAAGGTTAGAGCCATTGAGATGACGGCGAGAGTGAGCAAATTGCCCAACGGGCGCTGCAGCAGCTCCATCAAAGATAGGCGCGCTTGCTTAAAATGCGCTTTTAGGAAGTTGTCCGTTTTGGGACGATTTTTAGCGCCCATAGGAATCTACCTCACTCAAAAAGCCCTGATTTAACTCTAACCGGCGATACTGCGATCTCGTATTCATTAAATCGACGTCGTGCGTTGCAAATAGAATGGAGACGCCTGCGCGGTTAAATTCATCAAACAAGCTCAATACTCTGTTCGACAAATCTGAATCGAGGTTACCTGTGGGTTCATCCGCCAATAATAGTGTCGGTCGATTGACGACAGCTCGTGCGATACCAACTCGTTGCTGCTCCCCTCCAGATAACTGGTTAGGCAAGCATCGCGCTTTATCCAACAACCCCGTTTTATCTAGCGAAGCCGAAACCCGGCGTTTTATCTCATTTTCAGAGACCGATTCAATGCGCATTGGTAGCGCGACGTTGTCGTAGACACTTCGGTCCATTAACAAACAGTGATCTTGGAACACAATGCCGATATTGCGGCGCAGGAAAGGAATGTCGCCATTTTTGATGCGTGTAATATCGTGACCATTGAAGCTTATTTTCCCATCTGTTGGGCGTTCAATTGCACAAATTAGCTTGAGCAGGGTGCTTTTCCCCGCTCCTGAATGCCCACCAAGAAAAGCCATTTCTCCACGTCTAAGGTGGAAGTCAACTTTTTGCAGCGCTTGTCTACCGCCACGATATGCTTTACTGACTTGCTGAAACCTGATCACGCGTGCTGATTCCTATATATGCGCCATATTAATAACTTGTGGCGAACTTACTCTTCTCGACTAAACAATGCATCAATAAATTCTTGCGCTTCAAATGGGCGCAAATCATTGATGCCTTCACCCACACCAATATAGCGAATAGGAATCTGAAATTGATCGGCAATGGAGAAAATTACGCCACCTTTGGCAGTTCCATCAAGTTTTGTTAGCGTTATACCCGTAACTGGCGCTACCTCGCTGAACAATTTCGCTTGGCTGATCGCATTTTGACCCGTACCAGCATCCAGGGTAAGCATAATTTCGTGTGGCGCTGAGTCGTCAATCTTCTTCATTACGCGTATGATTTTGCGTAATTCTTCCATAAGATTGCTCTTATTTTGCAATCGACCCGCAGTATCGGCAATAACAACATCCACGCCACGTGCTTTGGCCGCTTCAATGGCATCGTAAATCACTGAAGCACTGTCGGCACCAGTGTGCTGCGCGATAACTGGGACATCATTACGCTGTCCCCAAACTTGAAGCTGCTCAACAGCGGCCGCGCGGAAGGTATCTCCCGCTGCCAACATGACTTTCTTGCCCTGAGACTGAAATTGCTTCGCCAGTTTACCAATGGTCGTGGTTTTACCTACACCATTAACACCTACCATCAAAATCACGTACGGCGTTTTGCTGGTGTCCACTTCAAGGGGCTGTTCAACATGGCTTAAGATATCTGCCATCTCTTCTTTTAATAAACCGTAAAGCGCCTCACCATCTTTCAAGTCGCGATGAGAAGCTTTCTCTGTCAGGCTGTCGATGATCTTAACGGTCGTATTCATGCCAACATCGGCAATCAGAAGTTGCTCTTCGAGTTCTTCAAACAAATCGTCATCAATTTTCTTGCCTTTGAACATGCCAAAGAAGCCTGCACCAATGTTCTCTTTGGTTCGGCTTAGGCTACGTTTTAGGCGTGTGAAGAAACTCTCTGTTGGTTTTTCTTGCTCAACGATTTCAGGCTGAGCCGGCTCAGGTAGATCAAGCTCGTTGGTAACCGCTTCCTCTGCTTGTTCGCTTACCGTCGGCTCAGAAACACCTTGTGTTTCATCAACCGCGACATCTGTTGGCTCTTCTACAGATGCTTCCTTAACTTCTTCAGCGACAGGAGTTTGTGATGGGGCTTCTGATTGGTCTGATTCTTGTTGAACACCATCTTGAACTTGTTGGTTAGCTTGTTGGTTTTGCTCTTCTTCACCAAAGCCCAGCCAAGACAATAATCCGCGTTTTTTCTTACCTGTCATCGGGGTTCCTAAATAAACTTCAAAAACTTTCTGGTACACTTGACCGCGTATACTATCACTTTATTCGCGGTCAAAAAATCTATGGTAAGACGTCGTCAGTCAAACTCATCACAAAAAAAACAATCGAGCGGTTTTGTACGGATTATCAGTGGGCTTTGGCGAGGTCGCAAGTTGCCTGTTTACGACGCCGAAGGATTACGTCCGACCACCGACCGTGTCAAAGAGACTCTTTTTAATTGGCTAGCTCAAGATGTACCGAGAGCGAAAGTTCTCGATCTATTTGCGGGGTCTGGAGGATTGGGGTTTGAATCCGCAAGCCGTCAGGCACAGCACGTCACTATGCTTGAAATGAACACTCAGGCTCACAAGCAGCTTCAGACGAATATTCAAACACTTAATGCAAGCAACATCGAAGCCATTCATACCGACGCATTAGCGTTTTTGAAGCAAGCAGGTACTCCGCACGATGTGGTATTCATCGATCCTCCTTTTCGCAAAGGGCTGTTGGATGATGTGATACATTTGCTTGAACAAAATGGCTGGTTAAGCGCCAATGCGATGATTTATATTGAAGCGGAAAAAGAACTGGCCATCGACGCCGTTCCGACACATTGGCAATTGCATCGGGAGAAAACCGCAGGTCAGGTTTGCTACCGTTTGTTTGAAAGGGAAGAGAAATGAAAGTACTTCTAATTCTTGCGAAAGCCGCCATCGCGTTTGTATGGCTGGTATTGTTGATCAATATTTTTCATCCGTTTCCGGGGAAAGCCGCTATTGCGCTGTACATCATGACGGCATTCTTGTTCTTCATGCACGGGCTTCAAATGTTGATTTTCTTGGGCGCTTTCGGCGATAAGATAAGCATTAGTCGCTGGGAAAAGTGGTCGATACTGATATTTGGTATTTTCTCATTGCTCGATATCCGCAGAAAGTACATGAGCTAAATAACCTGAATTCAGGGTAAATAAAAAACCGCAGTCCTAAGATTGCGGTTTTTTTGTTCTTCTGAAAATTGAAAGCTGTTGCGCAAGTCAAAAATCTTATGCCATTTTGAAATAGGCACTGACACCGTCAAGGAACATCTGGGTTGAGATAATCACCAACAAAAGCCCCATTAAGCGCTCTACGGCTTTCAACCCCCGCTCTCCTAGCAACTTATGGAAGAAGTCATAAAACATCAGTATCAAAAAGCTGGCACCCCAAGCAATCATCACCGCACCTGACCACTCCCAAATTCTCGCTGGTTCCTGATTCGATAACAATAACAAAGACGCAATCACTGACGGCCCTGCGATCATTGGAATCGCGATTGGCACAATATAAGGCTCTTCGCCTGCCGCTAATCCAACAACACCTCCAGACTGGGGAAAGATCATTCTAATCGCAATGATAAACAGAATAATACCACCGGAAATGCTCAACGTTTCTGGCTGTACATGCAGGAAGTTTAGGATTTTCTGACCTGCAAATAGGAACAGCAACAAAATCATCAGTGCGAAGATAAGCTCACGAGCGAGCACTTTTCTTCTTCGCTTAGGGTCTAGGTGCTTAAGAATGGACAGTAATACGGGCAAGTTACCCAACGGATCCATAATCAAAAACAACATGACAGCAGCGGATAAAATATCCATCAAAAATCTCAAGTCGGCATCAAATGCCGACAAGTATATACCCAAGTTACGCCAAGATGCAGAATTCTAATCTAGGAGGTATCTCGAAATCAGTGGGAACAAACTCTCGCAGCATTCAATGAGAGCATTTCACCTTCGACAAAGATTTTTTGCCTTTGCACAAAGAATTCGAGCAGCTCTTCTATTGTCATGCCTTCACGGCTACAGGTGTGAAATGTCGCCTCGTTACCAAACGACAGTTCAATGCGCTCTAGCAGTTGTTGAAGGTTAAGATCTTGCTCTGCCAGCAAATGTAAGACTTGATGCGCGTGTACGGACTGAGACATGGCTTTCTCCAATTAGGGAATTGCCATTCAGACTAACGAAAGAGTTAACCAAGCGGTTGATTTAGCGCAATGATGGTTGAGATAGAGATGAAAAAGAGACCAATAAAATAGCTAGCTGAACACCAAGCTTCTCCATTGCGGATTGGGCTTTTAAAGTGGTGTAGAACAAACGTCATTTGAGACATAAGCAATATAAGAGCCCCAATAACACCCAGTAAGCTAAATAAGCTCATTTGGGTCAGCCACACTTCTCCTGAAGCCCACAAGAGCTGCACCAAAACCATCCCCAAAACACTGATGGGACCAAGCAGTTTATCCAGTTGAGGTAGTAGAAGAAGGAAAACAATCACACCCGCAGCAAAGAGAAAAGCAGGTAGCCACCAAATAATGTCACTTTCAAGTTGGGACCAAAACGTACCACTGATAGCCACAACGGCAAATAAATCAATAAGAAAGGAAAGCTTGAACGTTGGCGAAGTGGAAGCGCGTAGAAGATCACTTACTCCAAACACTCCCATGCCTATTAGTAGCCACAATGAGGGTTCTGAAAACGGTATGGTTAACCATATAGCGGCACACAGTAAAAACGCGACAATGGGCCTAAAAAAGCTAACTGCCCTGTCGGGTGCATTTGAAGTTGCGATGTCTATTAGATTAGATTGCTTCACGCTTCATCGACCTCTTTTAACCGTTTCAATCTACCAATTATGGCTACACTTAAAAAGTAGAGGGTCAGTGTAGAGAGAGATCATTCGAAGTCCAGTAACAAATGCTCATAATTGGATCTAGGTTAATCTTCAAACAGCATCTAGAACACCAACACAACATAGTTAAACAATCCATTAACAGTCACCTCGAAAACTCTCCTCTCAACCTTCCAAGTGACTTTAGATCTTAAAAATGCAGTTAATTTGTTTAATTTATCGCTATAAACAAGCAAGATAATCGACAATAAAATTCAAATATAATCATTATATTTCAATAGGTAAAATGTATTTTTCAAAACAAACAAGACACCAGAACTATGCAGACACCGTACTCCATTCTTATTTCACTTACTTAGCTCATAATTCAAATTAATGATATTTATTCTCATTAACCTGTAAAAATCATGTCAATGTAATCAAGAAACAGTGTTTTATTGAAATCAGAGAGACTAAGATAGATCGAAAAGAGATTTATACAATAAACTATTGCGGACAATATCTAGACTATATAAAGGTCAATAAAAACAAAAAGTTAAACACAAATCCAAACCAGAAAATGCTTTTCGCTCAAAATAAAAACAACAAAAACCTGACGCTAAAGTGACGTAAAATGGTCGTTTACACGCTAGATTAGTTATGTTTTTGAGGCTTAGAGAAATAAATACTTGATCAAAACCCAAAACAAGTGCTATTCTTTTTGTCAACGGATAAATTATATATTTTAGGAGCAGCGTTATGATTACGTCTTCACAAAGACAAGGACTTGTAATGATTGCGGTAGTTGTTGGTTTAATGACGCTGCCAATGCTTTACATCTAAGTTCCAATGAATCTATTCATGATGGAACAAACAAAAAAGGG
>NZ_BFAQ01000024.1:0-31817 GCF_002933855.1 Vibrio penaeicida | reverse complement strand
CCCTTTTTTGTTTGTTCCAATTCTGTTGTTTAAAGATGTTTACTGAGTTCTTGCCAGTGCGCGTAATAGAAACTTAAAGCCGCGAGTGTAATCACGACCATTAGACTCAGTGCCACCCCCCAGATAAATCGACCACTTCTCGGTGTAAGCTCTTTCTCACATTCATCACACAGCTTTAAAAAGCGAATGGGGTCATCGAGCTCTTCTTCATGCTCGTTAACAAGCGAATCTCTCGTTGCCGCCACAGAGCGTAACTTGTCGATCACGTCATGAGGTAATCGTTCTTCGCAGCTTGAAATCAACTGCTCCATTGTCCCACCAGATGCGTGGTATTGCTGCCTAAGCAACTTTTCCAGCCTGCGGGTCTTTGTCACGACTTTTTCAATATCTGACATTGCCGTCCCTCCCTACTGGACAGTTGGCGTAATACTTTGCCAACACAACCAGTTTCATAACCTATTGCCCAGCATATACCTAACTCGCTGTTTTATGGCTATCCTCGTTTGAATTTAGCGCATTTACCGCAACAAATTCTCTAGCTAGATCACGATTTGTGTCGCATTCCTATGACGAAGCGCCTGGTAAGAGTAAAATTGAACACCATTGTGTTTCATAGATGATATTTCCTCATGCCTGTTACTCTGTTTGCCTTATTACTCCTTCTCGCGCTCGCTGCTGGTTGGTATTTTGTTCAATTTCAAAAACGCCATACTTTTGGTGAAGATGCGCCGGAGCAAACAACGGAAGTGACCGTTTTAGACAAACAAATCATTGACGTGCCAGAAGCCAAAGAAGGTGAAGAATCTCAAGAATATTGGATCTACGTTCAAAAAGGTAAAGTCGGTCCTAAACGTGAATTCCAAATTGGCGTTCACTACTATCACGCTCTGAATCCTGGTGACAAAGGAACACTGACTTACAAAGGTCAGAAGTTCATGCACTTTGCTATAAAGCGTTAGGACCTGTTGACCTAGTTCGATAGCCACGTAGCTTTATGGTACCAACCATCTTGTATGACTTGACTTAGACAGCCCCCAGCTCATCAATAGCGCGCCTAAGAATCCAATGCACGTCCACAGTGGGATAACCCATAATGGGTGATTATCTTCGTACCATTGCCACTGATATAGAGGCAAGAGTATCAACGGGTGCGTAAGATAAATCCCCAAGCTATGACGGCTGACAAACGAAACCAAGCGTTTCACTTTATCACTTAGCTTGGGGGCACAGTATCTCACCAATAAAAACAACGCCGCAGCTTCTATCACGGTGTTAATGGTTTTGTACGACAGCCATCGTCCAACTCGATATTGTTCCGCCTCTAAACTCAATGTAATCACTTGATAGGCATTACAAGCAATCACCGCTATCGCCACAGTTCCCAGCAGTAAAACGGAAGGCATGGACACGATTTCTTGTTTAAACAACAAATAGCCTAGAAGCAAGTACCCCGAAAAAAGCCACAAGTCGTTTGACCACAATCCATCGATAAAAAATAGATTCAGTGTCGTGGTTATCATCCAAACCACCAGCAATGCAATCAGCGGAGAGCGGTCAGCGTGTTGAGCCAAGTGAGTCAGAAATGGCGCAACAAAATACAACGGGATGAAGTAATAAAAAAAGCCAAGGTGATAATAGGTTTCGTGATAAAAAAACGCCGACACTTTTTCTATTAGTATGTTACGACTCAGTCCATCCGTTAGGGAATAAGAGGCAATCACCGCGAAAAAAAGCGACCAAACCACAAATGGCACAACCACTTTGAACACGCGTCTTTGAACGTAATAGCGCAAGTTAAATGGGCGCTGATCACTGAGCAGCAACGCCCCCGTGATCATGATAAAAATAGGGACAGCCCAACGAATGGCGCTGTTCAACGTTATCGCACCGAGCCAATGACCTATAGGGGTCTCCCCGAGTAAGTGCCGATACGGACCGAGCACATGAATAGCGACAACAGCAACCGCCGCAATGCATCGCAATAGGTCAAAATAGAAAATTCTTTGTTGCATAAGGTACTCCCAACTTCCCCAAATATATCAGTAAATGTCGGGAGCACTATGTTAACTAAGGCCAGAAAAGTTAACTACAGTCAGAAAAAAGGAACTCACAGTCAAAAAGAAGTGAGCATTTTCTGTTTACTAGAACAGCTCACATTATGCAGGCTGACGCGTGGCGGCGATCACGATTTCACGCACACATACATTTTGTGGTTGATTGTAGGCGTAGCTGATCGCATTCGCGATGTCTTCTGGCACAATCACGCCACCCATGCCCTCTTTCCAATCTTCATAACCCGCTTTGATTTCATCGCTTGTGGTATGGCTTAGCAATTCTGTTTCAACGGCACCTGGAGCAATGGTGATCATTCGAACGCTGTCGTCAGCCACTTCTTCACGAATGTTTTCTGTAATAGCGTGCACCGCAAACTTAGTGCCACAGTACGCAGAGTGGCTCGGAAATGTTTTGCGACCAGCAATGCTACTGATATTGATGACGGTACCGGCTTTGCGAGCTTTCATTTTCGCAAGTACCACGTGGATACCATTCAACAAACCCATCACGTTCACATCGAACATGGTTTTCCACTCTTGTGGATCTTGCTCGTGCGCATTACCCAACAACATCACACCTGCGTTGTTGATCAAACCATCAACCGGACCAAACGCTTCTTCCGCTTCTGCAATTGCGGCTTCAAAGCTTTTCACATTGGTTACATCAACCTTGCGGCATAAAGTGTTAGGTAGGTTTAGTGCTTCCAGTTTTTCAATTCGGCGTGCCAGTAAAAGCAAAGAGTAGCCTTCTGCTGACAACTTTTTCGCGGTGGCTTCACCAATACCAGAACTTGCGCCTGTAATTACAATTAACTTCGACATTTTCTTTCTCTCTATCTGTTTCACGGGAACGGAGAACACTATATGGATAAGAGAAACAAATGATAAATATCGTTTTCTGAGGTTTATGATAAATTTAAGTTATAGATAAAAATGAGAAGACCACTATGGATTTACGTTTACTAAAAAGCTTTGTTGCGGTTTACGAAGAGAAGAACATTACGCTCGCGGCAGAACGCTGCTTTGTCTCCCAGCCCTCTATCTCTAACGCTATTAAGCAGTTAGAAGAGGAGTTAAGTACATCTCTTTTTGTTAGACACAAAAAAGGCGTCAACCTGACTGACGAGGCTCATCACCTTTACCCGCTGGCAATCCGCTTACTTCATGATGTGCAAAAGCTGCCTTCGTTGTTCCAAGAACGCAACCAATGCCTACCTATTAAACTCGCCACCTTTCCAGATATCAGTCAATCAGAACTGGCAAAGCTGCTGGCTAAGCTGGCTAAGCACGCCCCAGGCTTACTAATTGAACTGGTGGATCATAACGCAGATTACGATGCTCGAATCTCTTTGGATATGTTTCAGCAAGAAGACGAAATCTTCTCGCCACTTTGGGAAGAAAACTACGTCCTTTGCATGCTGCCCGACCACCCTTTAGCCAATCAAGACGCGGTGGATTTAAACCAATTACATCAACATGATTTCATCGAATGCCCCCCGTGCGAAGCCCACCAGCAAACGGTTGGGCTACTTGCCTGTGATGGGCTCGCTGTCAATTTGGTTGCTAAAGCAGAGCATAAAACGCAAGTCATGCATTTGGCACAGGCGGGAGTGGGCATATCTTTTCTGCCAACGGGGGTATTAGAAGCATCTAACATGCTGGTCACCAAGGCATTAAATGGTCCAAGGATGTTTCGTCGGATCGGACTGTGCTATCCAACCAATACCAGCCTTAACCCAGCCCTTCAATTGGTATTGAAAACGCTAAACCGAAACTAGGGACCATTGTAGTAATAGATTTCAACTATTAAATTCATAATTACAATCGATTTTATCTAATAGAAAAATATGATTATTCTACTCCCATAGCCAAGAAGAACAGTCAAAACATTGGGAGAGCATTATGAATACGACACTTATCGGTTTAGACCAACAACAATCAGAAGACCTAGCACAAGCGCTGAATCAGCTACTCGCCAATTATCAGGTGCTGTACATGAACAGCCGCGGTTATCACTGGAATATCAAAGGTCACGCGTTTTTCGAATTGCATGAAAAATTTGAAGAGATCTACACCGACTTGCAAACCAAGGTGGATGAAATCGCAGAACGTATCCTAACTCTTGGTCACACACCACTGCATAGCTTCTCAGAGTACCTAGAAGTCAGCACGATAGAAGAACACACTCAAGCATTTGATGGTCAGAGCACAATGACTGGGCTTGTGAATGGGTTTGGGAAACTTATCCGCCAGCAACGCGACATTCTTGCAGTAGCAGGCGACGCAGACGATGAAGGCACCGCCGCACAAATGGGTGATTACATCCGTGAACAAGAAAAACTCGTGTGGATGCTGAACGCTTGGCTTCAGTAAGGTCTGTAGACCCGAGCCTTAGAACATAATCCTTGCACTATTTGGGTAATTTACCCGCTTTAGAGTTCCCCCTCTTTAACCCGGCTTAATGCCGGGCTTTTTTAGTTTTAGGCTGTTGCAAATTATGTTTGGGCAACTTAATACTGATTGCAGCGGTTAACACTAAGAAGCCGAAAGACACCCACAAACACGCCGACAATCCTGCCACCTGAAAGACCCAGCCTGATAAAACCGTACCTATCAGCCTTCCCATTGCGTTGGCCATGTAGTAAAAGCCGACGTCGAGCGAAACCCCGTCGCCTTTGGCATAGCTCACTATTAGGTAAGAATGCAGAGACGAGTTAACCGCAAATACTGCCCCAAAGACCATTAAGCCAATAACGATAACCCACTGTGGATACCACGACATTTGAACGGCATACGCAATCACACCCGTGATGCCTGCCAACAGCAGTGCCCAATACAATGCAGCGGAACCATCGGGGACACGCCCTTGCGCTTTACCGGTAATGTTTGGTGCAAAACCTTGTACCAAACCATAGGCAATAACCCAACTCGCGAGAAACCCGCCCACCCATAGGTGATCCCAACCAAATACTGAACCGAGATAAACAGGTAACGCCACAACAAACCAAACATCTCGTGCACCGAACAAAAACATACGAGCTGCAGAAAGGATATTGATGCTTTCAGACTTAGAGAAGATTTGGCTGAATTTAGGTTTGTTCTTCGCCTTCCCCATGTTGCTTTCAAGTGCGATTAGGCTGCCAACCAACACCAAAGATAACACACCGGCCATTGCCAATACCGACGCTTTAAAGCCGATAAGAGACAGTAATAATCCACCAATAAAGAAGCCCGCACCTTTAAGCGCATTCTTAGAACCAGTGAGGATAGCGACCCATTTGTACAACCCACCTTGGTCTTCTTCCGGCACCAGCGTTTTAATGGCACTTTTGGCACTCATCTTGTTCAGATCTTTAGCAATTCCCGAAAGCGCTTGCGCCGCCATAACCCAAGGAATGGTGAGCCACATCGCAGGCACCGCTAGCATCACCAAGGCAACGATTTGCATTCCTAAACCGATATTCATGGTTCGGTTCAAGCCTAGCCTAGCCCCTAGCCACCCCCCAATGAGATTGGTTACGACTCCAAAAAATTCATAGAAAAGAAACAGCGAGGCGATAGCCAACGTGCTGTAACCCAAATCATGGAAATACAGCACCACCAGCATTCTGAGTGCACCATCGGTGAGTGTGAAGTTCCAATAGTTGAACGTCACCAACATGTATTGGCGAACACTTTTACTCAAACCTGAAAACATGAAAACTCCCATGTTTGGCCGTAAGGGCTAAGGTCTGTCGACCTAGATAATAGAGCTTTGAGATCATCATGATCCCAAAGCTTTTAAACGATCAATCTAGCTCACTAGAGATCGCCTTACTTCGATGTATAGTCGGATGCCACACGCTCGATGTAATCAACTTGTACAGGTTTGGTAAACGCGCCCGGACGAAGTGCCTGAACTTCCCGGATGATGTCATCCAACGCCCAGCCTTGTTCCAGCAATAGGTGAGCGGCGAACAAACCAGTACGACCAGACCCTCCCATGCAGTGCATGGCTACGTTGCCGTCTTCTTCTAGAATGGCGTGCAAGTCTGGGCTGGCGTTTTGCCACTTAATATCAAACGCTTCGCTCGGTGCACAATCGTCTTCAATTTCAATTTGAAACCACTTCATACCCAATTGCTCGGTTAATGCCCCAAGCTCTGCAACGTCTTTGCTGGCAAGTTCGGCATCATTCAAAGCGGTGACTATCGCTTGCACACCTTGAGATTGAAGCTGCTTCAGAGAGTCCTCTAATGAAACGCCTTTTGTACCCGGACAAGGCGTTAAAACCAAACCACCGATTTCTAAATCTAAATTCCAAGTAGGGTGAGACATGTTTTTTCCTCTTTACGCCAAACCAACGTTACGAACCAACTCAGCAGTACGAGTCGCGTAGCCCATTTCATTGTCATACCACGCATAGATTTTCACCATTCGCGTTCCGACTACCATGGTTGAAAGCGCATCGACAATAGTAGAGCGTTGGTCGCCTTTATAATCGATCGATACCAGTGGACGCTCTTCAAAACCAAGAATCCCCTTCAGTTCGCCTTCAGATGCTTCTTTTAGCAAGGCGTTCACTTCTTCTGGAGTGGTATCCTTTTTCACATCAAAAATGATGTCGGTTAAAGAGGCATTAGCTAAAGGTACGCGCACTGCGTGTCCGTTAATCTTGTCTTTTAACTCTGGGAAAATTTCCACAATCGCGGTCGCGCTGCCCGTTGTGGTTGGAATTAAACTCATCCCACATGCACGTGCACGGCGAAGGTCTTTATGGGGTGCATCTAAAATGGTTTGAGTGTTGGTTAAATCGTGAATCGTGGTGAAAGAAGCTTGTGCTATCCCCAATTTCTCATGGATAACTTTCACAACAGGCGCAATGCAGTTGGTGGTGCAAGAAGCTGCGGTAACAATTTTATGCGTCGCAGGATCAAAGATATGGTCGTTCACACCTACTACGATGTTAGCGATGCCCTCTTCTTTAACTGGCGCTGAAACCACAACACGTTTTACACCTTGATCTAAATACTGGTTCAGGAACGAGGTTTTGCGATGCACACCTGTTGCTTCAATCACCACATCACAGCCAGACCAATCAGTATCCGCAATGGAGGCATTTTGAGACGTCGAGATTCGCTGATCATTGATAACAATATCGCCATTATCGACACTCACTTCATGGTGCCAGCGCCCCTGAACGGAATCAAACTCCAGCAAGTGACCTAAGGTTTCTGCATTTCCTGCCACATCGTTAATGTGAACAAATTCGATTTCGGACCAATCAAACGCCGCGCGCAATGCTAAGCGACCTATTCTGCCAAAACCGTTAATTCCTACTTTAATCGTCATCGTTTTATCTTCCATTTAGGGAAACTGTTGCACCCAAGTAACCTCTAGGTAATTGGGTATCCTTAGGTAATTGGGTATCCTTAGGTAATTGGGTATCCTTAGGTAATTGGGTGTAAAGCTACTGGCATGGTCTGTCAGCGCGATTCAAACGTTCTATATCGGCTTGATATTGCACTTTCAAACCTTCTGAAGTGGCAATACCGTCAATCACGTTGCTTAACCATTCAGGTAAGTCTGAAGAGATTTGGTAATACACCCATTGCCCTCGGCGTTCATCCAACAACACACCGGATTGCCTTAATTGTGCTAGGTGGCGTGAGATTTTGGGCTGGCTTTCTTCCAATGCATCCATTAATTCACATACACAAAGACTGCCCTCTCGGGCGAGCAGCAGTAAGCATCTCAAACGCGTTTCGTCTGACAGCATCTTGAAGAACAGGTGAGGTAACATAGTCATCTCTTAATATATTCGCATATCCATATATATTAAAAAATAACGACCTTAGGTCAAGAGAGAAAGAGTAAATTCATAGAATTGTCATATAAAAGGAAGGGGGTACAGTGGATCAATCAGCTCAATTATTCCCCGACAGCTTTAGATGGCTTCATATTAGTCAGAATCATCGCTTGCATGTGCTCACTCCAGTTCATCGCTTCATGAAGTTCATTTCGCACATCGTCCACTTTCAGCTGAAGTGATTGGCACAAACTTTCAACGCCATCCCAGTCAGCATTCTCAAAGCGTTCTTCAAGAGTCAACAACTGACCTAACGGACCCTCACGCTGGAGCAAAGCAATGTTGATTTCGGCACATAATGGGAGTTGTTCAAGTAAGCTGTCCATTGAATGGTCGAGAAAGGAATCCAACAATGAGAACAACCCAATGATGAACGCTTGATCACGTTGGCTATCAAAGGGACGATAGCGAGTCATTAGATGACAGAAACGCGCACGCTGTAAAGACAGCTTATGCAGTTCCAATGGTTTTTTGTTCGAAACATAAGAAGCAACAACCAAAGAAACAAACTGTTTAAGCTTATCCTGTCCAAGGTAGACCAATGCTTGCCTAAAAGAGGAAATAGGCACGGAAATTCTTGGTGTCATACCATTTACAAAACGCAGCAGTTGATAGCTGAGCGTCACATCCTGAGTCACCAACATTTCGACGCGATCGTAGTCGACATCAGCTTGGCAAACTTCTTGAAATAGCTCAAGCGCAAGCATTTGTTCTGGTTTGACTGCGCGATTACGGATAACTTCTGGCTTACTAAAGAAAAATCCTTGGAAGAAATCGAAACCCGCTTCGCGAGCCGCTTCAAATTCCTGATACGTCTCAACACGCTCGGCTAAGAATTTACATTTTGACCCAGCAGCTATCTTTTGACGAACATATTCACACGCTTGATCGATCCCCACTTGCATCAGATCTATCTTGATGATTTTTGCGTAAGGGACAAATCGCTCCCATTCGGCTCCCAAATCAAAATCGTCCAACGCAATAGCGTAACCGTGGCGGTGTAAATAGCGGATCGCTTGCAGTAAATCGTCGGTTGGGCGGCATGTTTCCAATACTTCGACAATGATTTGCTCTTTGGGCAATGCCATAGGAAGAAGGCGAACCAAGCTTTCATGCGGAAAGTTAATGAAATAGCGAGAAGCTTTAGACGTCGCATTACTTCCAAAAGATAGGAAGTTCTCTACGATCAATCGGTAAGTCGCTCGATTTGAGTCGACATGAATGGGAAATGCGTTGTGCTCCCCGTCTCTGAACAGCAGTTCATAGCCTATGGTTTGGCATTTATTATTCAGAATAGGTTGCCGTGCAACATAGGTGTACATAGATAATTACCCAAAACCACAAACTAAAGGTATCACTGGTTCGAGAAGATACCGTATTTCCATGCGTATCGGTAGTCCAAATTGTTAATATCCACCAATGCGTTAAGCTCTTGCCGTCGCCAGCAAAGCACCGCAGCCGATAAACATAGAGCCAAAAATCCGGTTCATTCTCGACATCGTCTTTTCTGATCGGATAAACCGACCTAATTGCGCAGCCATTCCGGTGTAAAAGAGCATAACAAAAATGTCGATTACAACGGTCGTAATGCCAAGCGCAATAAGCTGAGTCATCTGATCTTGAGCCGGATCGATAAACTGTGGAAACAGGGCTACGAGGAAAACAATCGACTTCGGATTGGTCAAATTGATCAAAGCGGCACTCCGCATCAATTGCCATCCAGACACTTGTTTTGGTTCTGTAGAAACGGTTAAGCTCGTGGTTTCTCGCCACTTTTGCATACCAAGTAAAATTAGATAGACCACTCCAACCCACTTGATCACAGTAAATGCTATTGCAGACTGTGCAACCAAGGTGCCTATCCCTGCTCCTACTAGAACAATATGAAAGGTAAGCCCAATTTGTAAACCCAAGATCGCAGGTAACGACTTGCGCATCCCATAATTGATACCATTGCTGATCGAGTTCACAGTTCCTGAGCCCGGCGCGAAACTAAAAATGATTGCCGTGACGATATAGGTCAACAAAACTTGAGTATCCATTTCTGCAATCCTTTTTACATTCAGTCGTCACTTTCGGCGTACAATATACCTATAGTCGACAATCTAGCAGAGAAAATCATGAGCGAATTCGCCTCCTCCAACTACACATTCAGTCAGGAAGACTCTTTTTCGCAATATTATGCCCAACAGATTGCGCCTTTTTGGCAACAAAGGCAACACGGATACTCGCAGGGCACAAATAGCCAACGCCTCTATTGGATCTCTCTGACTTCACCTAAGCACACCAAAGCCATTATGGTCGTGAACGGGCGTATTGAAAGTACGTGGAAATACCAAGAACTCTTCTTCGATCTATTCCAGCAAGGTTACGATATCTACTCCTATGATCACCAAGGTCAAGGTTTGTCGGATAGGCTCACAGAGAATCCCGAGTTAGGGCACGTGATGGACTTTAGCGATTACGTAGACGACATGGCTTTAATGGTCGAACAATTTGGTTTCTCTCGTTACGAGCAGTCCTTCTTGCTAGGGCATTCAATGGGGGGAGCGATTATCACTCGGTATTTGCAAACCCACACAAATCACCCATTTGTTGCAACGGCACTGAGCGCCCCTATGTTTGGGGTGAACTTATCTTGGTACATGCGCCCAATTGCGAAACTTCTTAGTGGTCTCATTGATGCCTTTTCAAAAAAACCCAATTTTGCACCGGGTCAAGGGGCGTATTGGAGTAAACCTTTCGAGAACAACCCCCTCACATTTAGCAAAGCACGCTATACATGGTTTAGAGATTTATATGAATCCATGCCACAGCTCAAGTTAGGCGGACCAAGTAGCCGCTGGGTATGGCAAAGCCTGACAGCCGCTCAAACCTGTGTGGATAAAGCCGCTGACATAAAAACGCCGCTGCTGTTACTGCAAGCTGGCGAAGACATCATCGTGAGCAATCAAGCACAATCGGAATTTATCCAAAACTTAAAACGAGAGAAATGCGTTACACAAATGGTTAGCCTGCCCGACTCTCGGCATGAATTGCTGTTCGAACGAGATCACATACGCAACGTTGCCCTCGAAAGTATTCTTGGGTTCTTTCAAGGGAACACATCGAAAGAGTAATCAGTTGGTCAAAAGCAATAGACTCCTACAAAAGAATAGGCTCCTAAAAGAGGAAATGCGGAATTACCCTCTTTTTTGCCATGATACTGAATTAGACTAGGGTGATAATTTCCTCATTTATAACTTCGAGTACCTACATACCCTATGAAGACCACTGCTAGCGATTCCAATCTTAACAGCTCTGATTTTGACCATTCCAACTTCAGCATCGTTGCTTCCGACCTTGACGGTACACTCCTTGCGCCTAACCACCAGTTAAGTGAATTCAGTAAATCCACACTGAAAGCCTTGCATGAACAAGGTATTCACTTCATTTTCGCAACAGGCAGGCACCACGTTGATGTTGCTGGAATTCGTAGCCAAGTGGGTATTCCTGCTTACATGATCACGTCAAATGGAGCTCGTGTGCACGACACGAACGATAACTTGGTGTACAGCCAGAATATTCCTTCCGAGCTGGTGCAACCTATCGTAGACATCATAAAAGAAGACAAAGACATCATCATTCATATGTATCAGAATGAATCGTGGTTACTGGATCGGGAAGACGAAAAACTCAAAAACTTCCACGAGGAATCAGGCTTTACATATCAACGCTTTGAAGTAGATAACGCACCTACCGATGGGATTGCCAAGTTGTTTTTCACCTACCCAGATCATGAACACTTGGTCCAATTTGAATCTCATTTGAATGAAGCTTTTGGCGACAAACTGAATGTCGCATTTTCCACACCGTGGTGCTTAGAAGTCATGGCTGCTGGCGTATCAAAAGGGGAAGCATTGGAAGTGGTTGCCAAGCAATTGGGCTTTGGTCTTGAAAATTGTATTGCGTTTGGCGATGGCATGAACGACGTCGAAATGTTAGCAATGGCAGGTAAGGGATTGGTCATGGAAACGTCCCATGAAAAAGTGAAGCTTGCCCTGCCAAATAACGAGGTCATTGGCAGCCACGCTGACGATGCCGTTGCACACTATCTAGAAAATCATTTGATAGGAAAAGGTTAACCCCTACTCCTGATTCAAAATCGCCTGCCACTCTAGCTCGGACACCGGCATAATGGATAGGCGATTTCCTCTTTTAACCAGAGGCAATTCACTCAGTTCGGGCAAAGACTTAAGCTTAGCCAACGGAATCAGCCTATCAAGTTTACGAACAAATTCGATGTCCACCATAACCCAGCGTGGATTATCAGGATCGGACTTGGGGTCGAAGTAACCACTTTCTACATCAAACTGGAAATGGTCGGGGTACGCTTCTTTCGTCACTTTCGCAATTCCAGCCACTCCGATATGTTTGCAAGATGAATGGTAGATAAACACTAAATCGCCGACTTTTATCTCATCTCGCATCATGTTACGCGCTTGATAATTGCGCACTCCCTCCCAACACGATACATTTTTCACCCGTAGAGTATCGATAGAAAACTCATCTGGTTCAGTTTTAAATAACCAATATGACATAATATCTCTCACATTATTCGAAGGCTGGCTTGAGGTTAATTTTAATGAAATCCCTGATTTTTTCGACTTTCATCGGTAGCACACTGATATTACAGGGCTGTGCACAGACCAACGTACCAGAAATCGAGCCTGAAAAATCCACCCCCGTCACCATTGATCAGCCAGAAATCGTACCACAAACCTTTATGCTACATGGCGAAGTCGTATTAGGGCATGAAACCCGAACCATAGCGCCATGTGGTGGTAAACAGCAATACTGGCTGGATATTACGCCAGAAGCATTCCAACGTATTCAAGGGTTAGTAGAGCGTCCATATCAACCGCTTTATGGAGAAATGATTGGCTACTTAGCTCCGCCACCACAAGACGGCTTCGCCGCCGATTTTGCAGCGCGCTTCGTCGTAACGGGTATCAACCACGTCAGCGCACAATCTCCGTTGCGTTGCGCATCACCATTACACTCCACTTATGCCGCAGGCAGCGAACCTTTCTGGAAGGCCACATTTGAGCAAGACCAAGTCCAACTCGCAGTATTGGGAAAAGAAAACCAATCTTACTCGGTAAGAAAAACAGAGATTTCGCCACTTAAGCGTACCTACCATTTCGATAACGGCAATCTCGTATTCACCCGAGCACATTGTGTTGATACGAGCAGTGGTGATGTATTCAGTTGGTCTGCAACATTAAAAACCAAAAACAGCCAATATCTAGGCTGTGGTGCACTCTCTAATGGTGACTCAAGTCATGACTGGCTTGGAAGCTATCGTGCCACAAGCACAAAAAACCAAGGGTTCTCAGTGCAATTGGAACTCAACTCTGATCACAGCGCCAATACGCATTACCACTACAGCAATGGCGATCCGAGCACACAGGAAAAAGGATATTGGCAGCAGCTCAATCCTGATCAAATCAAAGTGACGATGACGCACTACCAAAACCAACCTCTGCTTTCCGAGCGCATTTATACGCGCTCAGGTTCAAGCCTAAAAGCAGTGAAAGAAAAAGTGAATGGCGTGGTTTACCCCATTCAAGGGAATGGGTTGGAACTGTTTGCCGACAGTCAATCTTACACCAGTGAATTGACAGCGCCGGATAACACTCCTAATCCCCCGCTAAAAAAAGCCGCAATCTCATCTTCTTCTGAATTTGATGCCGATGTTGATCAGGCGCTTCGCCAGTACTTCACACTTCATAAAACCGACCCAACCAATACGCGGTATCGCTGGCTTAAATACGATCTCAACCAAGATGGAAAACCAGAGTTACTCACTTATCTTGATTGGTGTGGTAACGCCGGCTGTACACTTTTAATTTTTGAAGAAAAAGACAGCACTTGGCGCTTTCATTCAAGAGTGACTCAAGTACAAACCCCCTTCCAAGTCAGCCAACACAACAAGCTCGGTTGGCATGATCTGGAAATGAGTGTTGAAGGCCCACAAGGTTCCAGCACACATACGCTGTCTTTCGATGGCATCAGTTATCCAATAAGCTCGGGTGGTGCTCCGGAGCTTTGGTCACCTTCTCAATCCGTTGTTACTCTGTTTACTGACGGAAGGTTTGCTGACGGAAAGTTTGCTGACGGAGTGAAGATGTAGCATGGCAGCAGAGAAGCAAATCATGGAAAGCTGTCGCGGCTGCGGTCTCACATTTAACTGTGTATGCGATAGCCTACCTAGCCTCGTGGCTAACTGGGATTTAGTGCTTCTGACACACCCGAATGAAATTCGGCGTGAAACCAACACCGGAAAATGGCTGCGTAAATCATTGGCACAATGCCAAGTGTTTGAGTGGAGCCGTACAAGTATACCTACTGAGTTGACGGCTATTTTGGAGAACCCTGACCACCAGCCGATTTTGCTGTTTCCTAATGACAGCAGCCGATTGTTGACGTCGACCGCTATTCACCATAGTTCAAAGCGCATCGTGTTTATCGTATTGGATGGCACCTGGCAGGAAGCACAAAAAATGTATAACCGGAGCGATTGGCTAAAGGCGCTTCCTCACTGGCATATTCAAATGTCTGGGGATTCGTGTTATTCCCTTCGCAGAAATCAAACTTCAGGGCATTTTTGCACACTGGAAGTGGGTATCCATTTATTATCTCTATCTCAACATGCCACGTTGCCTAACGATAATCATAGTGAGCAGCTACAACAGTTTTTTGAACATTATTTAAATGTCTATCAAGCCGACAAAAGTGGGCATCAATGGAAAGGAAGCAATCATGACCAATAATCAAACCAACCCGTTGATTGCACAATTTCACCGACAGAAATTGGCGTTTGAAGGTGAAAAGTATCCGAGTTTGAGTGAACGAAAACAACGACTCACAGCACTAAAAGAAGCGCTCCTTCTTCATCAAGATGCGCTCTGTGAAGCGGCCGCAAAAGACTTTGGTGCAAAACATCACTATGAAACGCTGCTCACCGATATTCTCCCTTGCATTCAGCAAATTAAATACTCTCTGAAGCACCTGAAAAGCTGGATGAAGCCTGAGAGACGCAAAACAGGATTAGTACTGGCTCTGTCTAGTGTTCGAGTACACCCTCAACCTTTAGGTGTCATTGGGGTGATAGCGCCATGGAATTTTCCTGTTTTTATGTCGATAGGTCCATTGATCACTGCTTTGGCGGCGGGCAACCGAGTCATGATAAAGGTGAGCGAGTTTACTCCTAGAACCAACCAAGTACTGGTTAAGCTGCTCAAGAGTGTGTTTTCGTCGGAACTCGTTCACATCGTGGAAGGGGATGCCACCATCGCTGCGCAATTTTCTTCTTTGCCCTTTGATCACTTGCTGTTCACTGGCTCCACCGAAGTCGGAAGAAAAGTCATGCAGTCTGCGGCGTCAAACTTAACGCCAGTCACCTTAGAGTTGGGCGGAAAAAGCCCCGTTATCGTCGCTCCAGACATGGACATGAACGACGCGGTTGAGCGACTAATTTATGGCAAAACGCTCAACTCTGGGCAGATTTGCGTATCACCCGATTATGTGATGATCCCAGAAGGAAAAGCAAAGGAGTTTGTTTTTGCCTATAAACACCATTTTGGCTACCTGTACCCTTCTGGTGTGAATTGCGAGAGCTATACCAGCATCATCAACCAACCGCATTTCGACCGACTTCAGTCATGGCTCGACGAAGCAGAGAAAGGTGGAGCATGGATTGAACCTGCCAATAAATATTCGGTGGATGGCAATCAACGAAAAATGGTCACGCAACTAGTGATGGATGCACCAGAAGACAGCCAACTTATGCAAAACGAGATCTTTGGTCCTGTCTTGCCAATTGTGGCGTATAAATCCCTCGATGACGCCATTCAATACGTCAATCAAAGACCAAAACCTCTCGCGCTTTATGTGTTTTCCCACGAGAAAACCAGTGTCAGTAAGGTGTTGGAGAAAACACAATCCGGTGGTGTGTGTATAAATGACACCATTTTGCAGGTGGTGGCTGAAGATGCACCGTTTGGTGGCGTGGGTACATCGGGAATGGGCAGCTATCATGGGAAAGAAGGGTTCTTGACGTTCAGCAACCAGCGTACTGTCGTGGCTCGAAAAAAACTGTACCCAACTCGAATGATTCACCCACCGTTTCGCAGCATCCATCAGCTAGTGCGTAAGTGGCTCCTTCGCTAACAAACCTTAGCTTTGGATAACAAAGGGGAAGGCTCGGCCAAATAAAACCCTTGTAAGTAATCGACTCCTAGGTCTTCCGCTACGCGACAGACCTGTTCGTTGTGCACGAACTCAGCAACAGTTTTGGCTTCAAACACGTGGCAAAGCTGAACCAACTGCATGGCAATTTGGCGCTGCCTTCTGTCTTTATCAATATTTCGAATGATACTGCCATCCAGTTTAATGGTGTCGGGTTCGAGTTTGATGATTTCATCAATATTTGAATAACCGGAGCCAAAGTCATCAACAACTATCTTTGCACCTAGCTGTTTAAAGTGGTTACACACTTCTCTCATTCGGCTGTAGTCTTTGATTTGTTCGGTTTCTAAAACCTCTATCCCAACTCGTGCAGGGTTCACCATTTTCTGTAAGGCGCTTTCAAGTAAATACAGGGTTTTGTCACTCATCAAATCCTGTGGAGACAGATTGATAGAGAACGACCCTTCACGATGAGACATCAACTCAAAGACACTCGTTAGCATTTGCCGGCTGAGCCGAGTGTATATGTGTGTACCTTCAATAATAGGAAGAAACTTCCCCGGAGGGATGATTTGATTGCCTTCTTGTATACGAACCAAACACTCTTCAGAAACTTTCTTGTGGCTATGGGCGGCAAATATGGGTTGAGAATAGGCAACGACTTTATGATTCAATACCGCTCGGCTCACCGACGAT
The DNA here is from genome assembly GCF_002933855.1 of Vibrio penaeicida. GTDB lineage: Bacteria > Pseudomonadota > Gammaproteobacteria > Enterobacterales > Vibrionaceae > Vibrio > Vibrio penaeicida_A. Next base: position 14,987 of record NZ_BFAQ01000024.1, on the reverse strand, counting down.
AACCAATTCAATTGCTCTTGCCGGTTTTCCTCTTCTTTTTCAAGTAATTTGGCGTTGCACATGTGTCGATTGTTTTTCATACCATGTCGACGAGCTTCAATCGATTTGATCAAAAGCTCTTCAACTCTTGCTTGCGGAAAATCACGGCGACTGACCAAACCTCCACATATCGAAACTGATAAACAATCCAATTCCGGCAATCCTAAGGGTTCGAAGTTCACATGCTCTATCTCGTCCACCAGCTCTGTAAATAAGTGGCGAATATACAGCCCTGTATGGTGAGATGGAAAAACCGCAGCCCATTCACCTACTCCAATGCTGTACAATTCGGAGTCTCCGCCAAATCGTTGCCAAAGTTGTTCCTTGAAATATTGGCTAAGATCACCGAGTAGTTGGTCACCTACCTTATATCCATACTTTTCGTTCACTTGGCTAAAGTTGGTGAGTTTTACGGTTAGAAGGTGTTCATTCGTTTTGATCGTTGCCAATCGTTCTTTCAATACAGAACGGTTGAGCAAACCTGTTCGTCTATCATGTCGGTAACTTTCTGTTAGTCGGTGTGCTTGCACCAATAACTCGTGCTCCATGTTTTCTTGCATATCATCAACATCGGCGATGGCATTACGTATTAAGGAAAATAAAGGTGACATTTGGTGCTGAAAGCGGTCTTGCTGGGTGGTGTCTTTTTGAGTTGCGACTTCATGTTCACGCATGGCTAAATACGTCAAACTATGGTGCATAATGGTCTGATGATTAACATCGCGGTAGAGTTCGCCCAAACAATATACGCCGCTGACTTTCGCAACCGAAGCAAATGGGCTGATTTCATCGAACCCATCCACGAAATCCAATCTTGATGAACAATTGTAGATAAAGAGACTTTCTGGTTTGTGCACGTCGAGCTGACGCGCCCCAACTCGAACCTGTTCTTCTGTCAGTGACGGGTGGTTGTAACAGAATCGAACTTCATCTCCTACACGCCACTGAGTATCAAACTCTATTGCCCCATCATCCAACTGTCGAATAGGCATTTGAACTTTCTGTTGGCTGGCTTCACCTTTCATTAAGGGAAAATCATAAAGCTGTTCGAAAGGAACTGGGTTGCCATCGGCTAGATATCGGTCATAGATTTGTTGAACAGGAATACCATCTAATTCGTAAAGTGCGCCGTTCTTGGCAGAAGACACTCGAAATTTTCGACCAATTGGATTCCATTCAGCGTAACAGCCACGCCAAACTTGAAGCTTAGGATTATGAAGGGCTACGGCAACGCATGCTTGTCGATGAATTTGGTCGTTCCACAATACCCAACGCCCAAACAAATTGGGTTGCGACAAGCCACCCGCAACAGGAAGTTCAAACGTCAGTTCATTAAATGCGCCAAACACTTCGTAATCTTGAGAGCCAAAAAGTAAGGTGTCTTGGTCATTTACTTGCTCAGCAAAACAGATCACTGCTTTGGTCTTTTCGCTTACATCCAAATGCTCGATGAGTTCTTCACCATCTTGCTGAGCATTTCCGGTGTACTGCACCAGGCAAGAAGTCAAACGTGTTTCGACTAGTTCGGTGATTACAACCATTGTACCGAGGTTAATGATACTCCCATCTTTAATGCAATGACTGGTACTTTGACCTAGGATAGTACTGTGCGGAAAACGCTGTTTCATCAGTCGGCTATATTCGACAACAAGCTCAGGGGATTGCGTAGAAAAGATTTGTATTAGATGGTTTGCGTTTAGGTCTGGCGAGTAGCTTAATACCTCAGCCTGTAGCTGACTGAGATCTTGAGCCAAAATCGAATGACATTGCATATTACAAATTATTAACAGAACGTGATTTTTGCCACTATAACGTTAGCATTCCTCTAGAAAACACGCATCGGATCAACTTTTTATCAATTAGCTAATAATATTTCAGTTTTTAGTGATAACGCTCCAAATTTTTTGCGACCATGTGAAAGGCAAGCACAACAAAACAATAACTCCAGCGTAAGTGTGCACTTACAATTCATCTATGCAAGTGATACCACTATATATTGAGTAAGTAGCTCAGCTGAGTCACTTCGATATCGGGGAGTACGCGCATTTTCTTTGAGGTTATTGTGTTACATGCCTGATCATTGAACCAACATGCGATAAGTCCATTTTCTTTTGCACCCAACACGTCACTCACGGGATGATCCCCCACATGCAATATTTCACTGGGCTTTAAGCCTAAAAACGACACCGCTTTATCGAACATCTCGCGATGCGGTTTTGCCTCGCCGTCTGGACCTGCTTTCAGTACTTGTGAAAAATACCGATCTAACCCTATTCTTTCAGGGTAAACATTGCCATTGGTAATCGCGACCAGAGGTATACGTTTGGATAACTGACTTAGGACTTGGTGCGTTTCCTCTGGAATGTCTATCTGATGTCGCCAATAAAGCACCTGTTCCATGATTTGATCTATGATGTCGGGGATATTCGCTTCGTCATAACCAACATGTGCCAAACCCAACGCTAACTGTGCTCGGCGAAGCAACGTCACATCGTTAGCCAAATCTGGATTGTTGACTCTGGCAAGATACTTAAACGTTAACCAATCATCTTTGGTTATCAATTCACATTTAGGATAATGACGCGCAATCCATTGGTAGACCTCTGCTTCCAACTTCTGTATTACTGGTCGGTTGTCGTACAGAGTATCGTCCAAGTCAAATGTCATGGCTTTAATGGTGGGAATACTGCGGTAAACGCGCATCAGTCGTCCTTATTGCTCGAATCTTTCTTACGTGCCCTTGGGTGCGCCTTATCATAAGCTGTTGCCAAGTGCTGAAAATCAAGGTGAGTATAAATTTGAGTGGTAGAGATATTTTCGTGTCCAAGCAGCTCTTGCACCGCACGCAGGTTACCACTGGATTCCAGCATATGGGTGGCAAAAGAGTGTCTGAGTTTGTGTGGGCTGATATGACTGGCAACCGACTGCTTTTGTCCCCACTCTGCCATCCGCTTTTGCACATTTCGATGAGAAATACGCACACCCAGTTTCGATACAAATAGCGCGGGTTCATCGGAGGATGCCAGTTCTCCTCGCATTTTGAGCCAGTTTTTTACCCACTCCTTTGCCATGCCGGAAAACGGCACTTTACGTTCTTTATCACCTTTACCGACAACGCGTAGCTCCCCTTTGGACATCGATATATGTTTAACATCAATACTCACCAATTCAGCTAAACGCAAACCAGCACCATACATCAGCTCCATCATGGCACGGTCACGAACCGACAGTGGATCGTTCTCATCCACTTCGAGTAGCTGACCAACTTCATCCACATCCAAGTTCTTCGGCAATGGGCGCTGCTTGCGTGGTGCAGACACGCCCTTTGCGGGGTTTGCTTGCATCTCACCGCGTAATATTAAGAAATCAAAAAACGAACGGAGTGAGGATAATCGAGTTGCGATACTGCTGGCTTTCATGCCATCTCGCATGCCTTTACTGGCTAGCTGACGAACCCAAGCTGCATCAACTTGAGACCAATTATTTAGCCCCAGAGAAACAAGATGTTCGGCCATGCTATGAAGTTGAAGTTTGTAATTACGCTGAGTGTGGAGGCTAAGCCCTCGCTCGCTTCTTAAAAATTCAAAGAAACGATCGAGTGGCTTTTGAATGTCACTGGGAAGAGGTGCGTTGGACATGAGTTTTCTCATCAGACTGCCATGAAAGGTTTTCCACCAAATGGCTGACCACCAGCGTCAAATGACGTAAAAACAAGGTGTCCATGTTCGGTTGAAAATGACCGCCGTCGTCACTGGAAAACGCAATGATTCCCAACGGCTTCTTTCTGATTATAGGCAAGACTGCAAATGATCCGAGCTCTGGAACAGAATCATCGGAAAACAGCAATGCACGATCCGTCTGTTTCATGCGACCCAAAAAAGCATCTTTCCCATTAAAATGGTTCGTCGCAAAGCGCTGATACTGCTCTTGCTCCAAATGATGATTCTTATCTGGGCATTCAAAGATTTTCATCCAGCCCTTTAAACCTAACTCTTTGGATTTTTGCTCAATGCAATGCGCTACTTGAGTCAAGTTGTCACAATTAAGCACCTGTTGTTGCAAATCCATAAACTCATGAAACGTGCGATCATTGTTTGCCGCAAGTGACATAAGCTGAGTGATTTCTTCTTCCAAGTCTTCGATGCGTTGACGATGGCGATTCAACTGAACTTCAACCAATGAAACCGCACCTTGTTGTTGGTGTGGAATCGATAAGCGACCAACCAGCTCAGAACGGTGCTGGAAAAAATCAGGGTTATCTTGCAGATATTCGGCAACAATTTCAGCCGTGAGTGCATCCGCTTCTGGATAAGACAAAACGTTTCCTTTTTAGATCATTGGGCTCTGTAGACCCTAACAGCTTAATTGACCGTCAAACACGTGAGTTGCAGGTCCAGTCATATACAGTGGTTTTCCTGGTCCCTGCCAGCGAATTTTTAAATCGCCTCCAGGTAAGTGTACGGTGACTTCTTCATCAAGTAAGCCCTGCACGATACCAACAGCAACAGCCCCACAAGCACCACTTCCACATGCCTGAGTTTCCCCTGCCCCGCGTTCATACACACGCAAATTGACTTCATTGCGAGACACAACCTGCATAAAGCCAGCGTTTACACGCTCAGGGAAGCGTTCATGTGATTCCAGAAGAGGCCCTAAATTGTCGACGTCGGCCGTGGATATATCATCAACGACGGTAACCACATGGGGGTTGCCCATGCTGACGGCACCACAAAATAGGGTTTGGTCATCAGCACGCAGAATGTAGGTTTTCTCTTTTTGCTTGGCTTTAAATGGAATTTTTGAAGGTTCAAAAACAGGTTCGCCCATATTGACTGTAACCTGATCGCCCTCTTCAATATTGAGCACCATTTTGCCTTTCTTGGTACTGACGCCTATCGCGTGTTTATTGGTTAAGCCTTTCATTCTGACAAAACGAGCGAAACAACGTGCGCCATTGCCGCATTGCTCCACTTCGCTACCATCCGCATTAAAAATACGGTAATGGAAATCGGTTTCTGGATCGTAAGGCGCTTCAACAACCAACAGTTGATCGAATCCAATTCCGGTATAACGATCCGCCAATCGGCGGATCAAATCCGGAGAGAAAAACACATTTTGGGTAATGCAATCCACAACCATGAAGTCGTTACCCAATCCGTGCATTTTAGAAAAATGAAAGTGCATGTGTTTTACATTACTCCGGTAACACTTGTTCCAATTCCCACAAGCTGCTCAACTCTTCACGTTGACGAACTAAGTGGCTTTGTTTGCCATCAACCATAACTTCCGCAGCTCGCGCACGCGTGTTGTAGTTAGAAGACATCACGAATGCGTAAGCGCCAGCACTGCGAACTGCAAGTAAATCACCTTGCTCCAGAACCAATGCACGGTCTTTACCTAAGAAGTCACCAGTCTCGCATATCGGACCAACCAAATCGTAGTTGGTTGCCTCACCGTCACGCGGTACAACAGGAACGATATCCTGCCATGCTTGATACAGTGCAGGGCGGATCAAGTCATTCATTGCGGCATCAATAATCGCAAAGTTTTTGTGTTCGGTATGTTTTAGAAATTCAACCTGCGTCAGCAATACACCTGTATTGGCTGCAATCGCACGACCTGGTTCGAAAATCAATTCTAAGTCCGAGTGGTTCGTTAACCTGCCTAATAATGCTTTGGCGTAATCAGAAGGCTCTGGTGGTAATTCATCTTTGTATACCACGCCTAAACCACCACCCACATCAAGGTGCTTAACTTCTATTCCTTCTGCTTTTAGCTGATCAATCAATCCAAGCAAACGATCGACTGCGTCGATAAAAGGTTCGATATCCGTTAGCTGGGAACCGATATGACAATCAATACCTTGAATATCTAGGCTATCTAGCGTTTGAGCAAACTTGTAAACGCGCAACGCTTGATCGAAGGCGATACCAAATTTGTTTTCTAGCAAACCTGTAGAAATGTATGGGTGAGTATTAGCGTCTACATCGGGATTAATTCGCAATGAGATTGGTGCTACAACACCCAGCTCTTTCGCTACCTTATTAAGTAGCTCTAGCTCTGGTTCTGACTCTACATTGAAACATTTGATATTCAGTTGCAGTGCACGGCGCATTTCGTCCGCGGTTTTACCCACACCAGAAAAAACAATTTTTGCAGGATCGCCACCAGCTGCGATAACACGCTCTAGTTCGCCACGAGATACAATATCAAAACCAGAACCCAGTCTGGCCAATACGTTCAGCACACCTAAGTTGGAGTTTGCTTTCACGGCATAACACACTAGGTGGGGATGATCGCCCACTGATTTATCAAACGCGTTCCAATGGCGTTCCAACGTTGCACGTGAGTATACGTATAATGGCGTTCCATATTGATTCGCCAATTCAGTTAATGAGACGTCCTCAGCCCAAAGCTGACCATCATCCTGATAATTAAAGTAATCCAATGTTGTATCCCTGTATTCTTTTATTGCTATTGCGTTTGTTCGTTTTGCTCGGAGTCACTTGGTAAGTAAAGCGCTCCAGTTTGTCCACACCCGGCAAGACCGAGTACCACAAACATTAAAAGTGCCGTGATTGACTTTTTCATGCTGCAATTCGTGATAAATAATTCAATGCCCCCTATAATCGCACCACACTCAGGAAAAGCAATAGGATATAAGAGATGAACGATACTGAATTTCATCAATTAGTGGATGAGCAGCTGCAAACTATCGAAGAAGCCATAGATGATTCAGGCGCGGACATCGATTATGAAACGTCGGGTAACGTCATGACCCTAGAATTCGAAAACCGCTCTCAGATTATCATCAACCGACAAGAGCCTATGCACGAGATTTGGCTAGCGTCAAAATCGGGTGGTTTCCACTTCAAATTACAAGGTAGTGAATGGATTTGCTCGAAGACAGGTATTGAGCTGATCGCCATGGTAAAAGAAGAGTGTGAAAAGCACGCACAAGAATCGATAGATTGGGTATAAACCCAAATACGAGCAATGCAAAAAAGGAGCGCTAAGCGCTCCTTCTTAAGATCTGGGAAAACTCATTCTTTCATGCATTCACTGCATTATTCGAACGATTCTGTGGTGAAGAGTCGCTGCGATAAGGCACAACGTAAGGATCCCCATCTTCAGGGTTTACGATTTGATAATACTGAGGCAGGTTAAAGTTGATAAACTTGGCGCTAATTTCTAGTTCATCCTGATTTGACGTATAGAAACGGTTAACGTTGCTGATCATTTCGTCTTTATCACCACTGAACTGGTGATAAACTTCAACTCGGTTTGCCTCATCCAACACGTAAATATTAAAACCTTTCACGGTGTCTTCGAAGAAAAATTGAATCAAACCTTCACTGGCAAAACTATCGACCACATCAGGCATTTGATAATCTTGCTCTTTGTCGAGCATCATTAGTGGTGAGCCCTTCAACTTGTTAGTTGAGATACTCCGGTAGAAATCGACTGAGTTTTCGAGTTTTTGGACAGATACGCCACGGCGCTCAAAAAACAATCCATACACTTGCTCACCAATTCGAATGGCTTTAAAGCGACGACGCTTCTCTTGCTCAACAGGTTTAAGACGTAATTCAATACACTCAGCCAAAAGCTGGTAGACCATGTTACGCATGACACCACGCAGGTTCTTGCTGTAACAGAACACATCAACTGACTCTGGTGGCAACGCATCTTGGTGCATTTTGCCTAAAACCGTTTTCAAGGCATCTAACATGGCGGTTTCACCTGTGAAGTGCAATGTTCTCACTTCATGCCATGAGTTGCGATATACCAAGTCCACACTACCGACTAAGCTTCGGTGCTCTTCTCCAAAGCTAAAAATATCGATATCTTTCAAGTCAACTTTGAGTGACTTACCCTTCAATTCAACAGTAGGGTCATTTTCAAAATTGATGAACATGGCGAGTTGGCTAATTTCACAAGGACTACCCAGCGCTTCCATCGTAGGACGGCGTTTGTGCAACGAGAACGTGTTACGCAAGTCACTGACCATCTGGTAGAACTTATCGATATCCAATTCGGCTTCTCGCACGACGGAGTGCAAACGCGTCGACTCGGTAATCAAACCATTAAAGAAAGACCACGCGACCAACTTACTCAGGTATTCATTATGTTCTAGGTATTTTTGACCAATGATGGCGTTTGGATCTAAAGGCTGTTTATAAAGATACCAGCCCAGCTTGTTCGTTCGACCAGGTGATACTTGAATAAAGCTCAAATCAGATTCGTGTAAATCAGGAGAAATCTGAGGATTTAATAAGGTAACCTTGCCAGGTAATACCTCAAATGCCGCATATAGCTTACGTGCAAGTATGCTAATGTCTTGTGGGCTGATAGCTGAAGTAATGTCATTTCGACGCGCAAACTGAATTAAGTTGCGATAGCTCAGCATCAGAGCATCCAGCAATTCGTGGTGAACTACTTTCACTTGCTCAACTTTCCAATTGCGGCGATCATCCAGTTCTTCAACCACACTGTCTGACCACCGCCAGCGCTTCACCATGTCGCCCAGAGCTTCTCGTCGCCATGCGACCGACCCTACTCCGGGTTCACGTGATAGCTTCTCGTGAGTTTTTAAATAAAAACAGCGACGAACCAAATCTAAACGGCGTTGATCATTCACTCGCTCTAAATAGCGCGTGACTTTCTCAAGCATCAGGTAATACGCATCCATTCCATAAAGATCGGGCTCATGAGAAAAGAATCGACGTTTAGAATCAATACAAAGGAGTCGGGTTGCAGGATACTCCCAAGAATAGGCTTCCAGAAGAATCGCTTTTAAAACCGATTTATACGGCGAATCGATACTTTTGTATAGCTGCCACAAATTGGAGCCAAAATATTCTTCAGCAGGAATGCGATCGAGCTGACCAAAATCAATCCACTCATTACGATCTATTTCACCATTTTCGACCAGCTTTTGAACGTAATCATCATACGCTTCCTCCATTTCTGGAGGCACAACTTGCCAAAGTAATCTTTGTCCAGCCAGTCTTACGGCAGAGCGGTAAAACTCGTCAAGCAACAGCAAGTGTTGCGAGGAACCACAGTTGTCCCCTGTCATCTCTTCCGAACGATTGCTTCTAAAACGCTCTTCATCCATCAGAAAAAAGTTAGCTTCTACGCCTAAGTTTTTTGCCCAATCGGTGATCAACAAACACTTATTGGTCAAACTATCTCTGTCGTGTTTGGGCATCGATGGTGATACACATACCCAAACATCCAAATCACTGGATGTACTTTGCCCAATAGAGGACGTACTGCCCATGGTATAGAGCGCTAGAATTCCAGGATCGCTCGATGTTTCCAACGATTCGCCTAGCGTCAGCTCCGTATCATCAACAAACTGCTGCTGTGTTTGATTTAATGAGAAGCCTAAAATGCCATAGGGAACGTAACTTTCGAGATAACCAGGAATGGACGGATGATTGAAGTGAAGGAGAGCAGGCAGTAAATGGAATACGCGTTGACTTTGCGTATCCATCAGAGCCAATGCTCGATCAATACGCTGCTGATTCAACAAATCCAATCTGTGAACAAGAGTTTCGGTAAATGCCTGCAAGGGGGTGATTCCTTGATATGTAAGTTAAATTGATGTTTTTGTTCAAAGTGCATTCATAATCGCCACAAAAACGTGATCAATTTAACACTTTAATGTTCAAGGGTAAAGAATAAGCGTATATCCTGAACTCCTGCTTTCTTCCTTTTCCTACATATTGCCCTGCCGCATTAAGTGTCATCCCTTCTACCATATAGTAATAATAGACCTAAGAACATTTGAGATCCCGATCACATATATTTTTCTTAATATCGAGATCGATAGCCACACAGACTATAGGTGTGACGAAACAGTAATACTTTACTAAGCACAGTGGTAGGATTAGCGCATCCGATTGACCTATATGGAAACATTATGTCCGAAAGAGCTCCCATTCGCATCGCAACGAGAAAAAGTCCACTTGCCCTTTGGCAGGCACATTTCGTCAAAGATTCTTTGCAAGCGGCACACCCAGGTTTAGACGTAGAGTTGGTAACCATGGTTACCAAGGGAGACATTATCTTGGACACCCCTCTTGCAAAGGTGGGCGGTAAAGGGCTGTTCGTCAAAGAACTCGAAGTGGCGATGCTAGAAGGTCGTGCCGACCTCGCTGTTCACTCGATGAAAGACGTCCCAGTAGATTTTCCTGAAGGTTTGGGGCTGGTAACAATTTGCGAACGAGAAGATCCACGTGATGCTTTCGTATCCAACACATTCGCTTCCATTGACGACCTACCGCAAGGTGCTGTCGTTGGAACTTGCAGTTTACGCCGTCAATGTCAGTTGAAAGAATACAGACCAGACCTCCATATCAAAGAGCTTCGCGGTAATGTCGGAACTCGATTAGGCAAGCTGGATGCGGGGGAATACGATGCAATCATTCTCGCAGCGGCGGGGTTAAAGCGTCTGAAATTGGAAGAGCGCATACGCAGTGTCATTGAACCAGAACAATCACTTCCGGCGGTTGGGCAGGGAGCTGTGGGTATCGAGTGCCGACTAGACGACGAACACCTCATTAAGTTGCTGGAACCTTTAAATCACACAGAAACGGCGAATAGAATTGCAGCGGAGCGTGCAATGAACTTAACTCTCGAAGGTGGGTGTCAGGTACCAATTGGTAGCTACTCTCTTATCAATGGTGATGAGATCTGGCTGAGAGCACTTGTTGGTGAACCCGATGGTTCCAAAGTCGTGCGCGGAGAGATTAAAGGTCCCGTCGTTAAAGCGCATGAGCTGGGTGTCACCCTAGCGAATCAACTTCTTGACCAAGGTGCAAAAGATATTCTGGAGCGCCTATATCAGGATCATGAATAAGTCGGCTTTATGGCGGTATTAGTCACCCGGCCGGGACAAGATGGCATCGAGTTGTGTGAAGCGATTCAAGCGCAGCACACTGATGCCATACATCACCCACTCATTCAATTCCAATCTTCTGACGATATCCAATCACTACCTAGTAAGCTTCACAACGCCGACATTGTTATCGCTGTCAGCCAACATGCCGTTCATTACACTCAAAAAATACTCAAAGAACAGCAAACCACGTGGCCTGAAAGCGTGTCATACCTTGCCATTGGTCAAAAAACCGCATACAAATTAGGCAAAGTGACCCAACAAAAAGTACACTATCCGACAATCAGCGATAGTGAACACTTTCTGCAATTGCCTCAATTACAAAACGTTTCTCAGCTTTCTATAGTGATTTTGAGGGGGAACAGTGGCAGAGAGTTGATTTTTGAATCGCTGTCGAATAAGAATGCGAGTGTCGAATACGCAGAAGTTTATCAACGACACCCAATTCCTTTTAATTCGGAAGATTCTATTCAATATTGGCGTAGCCGCAATGTTGATACTTTGATTCTCACGAGTAGCGAACAACTCAGCTACCTAGAGCAATCAATGTCGAAAATTCAAAAAGATTGGCTACATACTTTAAGCCTTTTAGTGCCAAGCCAACGGATAGCTATTCTCGCCAGAGAGCTGGGATATCAAAATATCGTGAATACAGGCAGCGCAGCAAATTCGGACTTGCTGAATGCAGTTAGCAAGAATTAAAACAGGACAAGAGCATGGTAAGTAAAAAAAACAACAACGAGCACATTGAACCTGAAGAAACAAAAGAAGAGACAACAGAACCGACGGAAACGGTATCTGAGCAGCCTTCACAAAACCAAGAAGCCGACAAACCTCAAGCCAAGGAGCATGAGCCTGTTAAGTTTGAAGAAAAACAAGGCAAGAGAGGCGTCAAGCTTGGTACGATTGCGATCATTCTTTCGCTTATATTCGGAGGCGGTCTTACCTATCTGATCCAGCAAAAGACACAGCAACAAGAGCTAGAAATAGCCAAGCTAAAAGCGCAATTTAAAGCAACCCAAACAAATCTAGCTCAAGAGTTGGACTCTGTTAAAAACGAAACAGCCGCTCTCAACCGTGACACGGTTAACCGCACCAAAGTAGAGCTTGAGCAGCAGCAAAAGAGCATCGAAAGCCTTCAACTCGCCTTAGCCGATGTAAAAGGACGTCGTCCAAATGATTGGCTGCTAGCCGAATCCGATTATTTGGTGAAACTGGCGGGTAGAAAGTTGTTCTTAGAACACGATATTGTTAGCGCAACCAAACTGATGGAAAGTGCTGACCAGCGCATTGCAGCGCTTAATGACCCTAGCTTGGTTCCTTTAAGAAGAGCGATGGCAAATGACATCACCAATTTACGAGCACTGCCATTAATCGACCGAGACGGCTTGGTCATTGCATTAACCAGCTTGCAACTTCAAGTCGATGGTTTGCCTCTCGCTAATGCCATTCTTCCTGAAGCGCCAGTAGTTGAGCAACAAGAAGTCTCAACCGATATCAATGACTGGCAGCAAAATTTGAAGACATCTTTAGGCGAGTTTTCTGAGCAATTCATTACCTTCCGTACTCGAGATGGCAATGTTATCCCCCTTCTATCACCTGAACAGCATTTCTACTTGCGTGAAAATATTAAGGCGAAGCTAGAAACGGCGATGAAAGGTGTATACACCGAACAAGGAGAAGTTTTCTCCACGGCACTAAAAGTCGCTCATGAATGGTCAACGCAATTCTTTAATTTGGATGATCCGGCTGTTCAGAAGTTTAACCAACGTATAGCTGCGTTGGGCAAACAAAACATACAAGTAAATTACCCAGTAAAACTGGAGACACAGGAACTCCTTTCTGACGTCATTTCAGAGCGCTTGCGCCGAGAGGTGACCACCATTATTACGGAGGAGGCTAAATGATTCGTGCAATTTTTCTGTTCGTATTTCTAGGAATAGGTCTCTACGCCGGTACTCAGTTTTCTGGTCAGCAAGGGTATGTCTTAATTTCTATTGCCGATAAAACAATAGAAATGAGCGTGACAACACTGGTGATTTTTATCATCGGTATTCTTGCTGCGCTATTTGGTTTGGAGTACCTCATTAAGAAACTCCTTTATACCAGCAGCGCAACTTGGAATTGGTTTAGCGTACGCAAGATGAAACGAGCTCGTCGCTATACAAACGAAGGCATCATTATGCTTTTAGAAGGTGATTGGAAAGGAGCCGAGAAAAAAGTCACCCGCTGGGCAAATCATCACGACATGCCAATGCTTTGTTACCTTGTTGCTTCAGAAGCCGCGCAAGGGCTTGGTGACAAGAGTAAACGCGATCACTACTTAGGCTTAGCTTCAAAACAAGAAAACTCAGATCTCGCTGTAGAGCTGACAAGAGCGAAGCAACTGGTAAGAGACTCTCAGTATGAATTGGCTTTAGATACCCTGTATTCACTGCGCGATCGCTACACTGCCAATCCAATTGTAATAGAGCTTCTTAAAACCGTTTATGAAGAATTGGCACTATGGCAGAACACCATTGATCTATTGCCACAACTAAAGAAAGCTAAGCTCATTGACCCAATAGAACACGATTCTTTGATGTTGAAAGCACAATGCGGGTTACTTGCCGACGTTGCCCAACAAAAAGGCAGCGAAGGCTTACTTGCTTATTGGAATGGGCTCCCTAAAAAGGCTCGCCAGGACGAAACACTTGTCCATTGCCTGCTAGAGCAACTGATCGAGCGTAAAGCCGATTCACAAGCCTATATCATCGTACGGGATAGATTGAAAAAGCAACCAGACGACAAACTCTATTCACTTATCTCTGAAATGAACTTACCAGACCTGCACCCAGCAGTTGTTCTTCTTCAAGGGGCACTGCAAAAGGATGGTGAAAGCGCTATTGTCCACAGTACACTTGCTCAGTTACTGATGCGTCAGGAAAACTGGTCTGAGGCACAGTATCACTTCGAGCAAGCACTGAAATTACGACAAGACATTTCAGATTATGCGTATCTGGCAGACGTCTTAGAGAAGCAACAACTAACGCAAGCGGCTGGAGACGTCTCACGTAAGGCACTTTCGTTGATAGACAATAAGTCTTAATCTACACATCTGATTTGTATTCTTAAAGCCAGCGATAAGTCGCTGGCTTTGTTTTTCTAACTATCGTTCTATCCGCCCTCTCGTCTGCAAATCCAAACCCTACTCCTTCCACTATCAACTTCGGCTAATCCACAATACGCTCTACGAACACTCCTTATCATTAAGAGCCAGAGACAACCAGTAGTTAAAATCCATTCGTCCGCAGATCGAATATGTCTTCCTTAAACGCAAAGAAACCTCAACATTTCTGCTGAGGTTTCTTAAATAAATGGCGAGTGGCTGAGGTCGCACACAACCGGGACTCGTTCAACCGCAGGTTGAATGTACCTTCCTAAACGCAAAAACCTCAGCATTTCTGCTGAGGTTTCTTAAATAAATGGCGGAGTGGCTGGGGTCGCACACGACCGGGACTCGTTCAACCGTAGGTTGAATATCCCTTTCCTAAACGCAAAAAACCTCAGCATTTCTGCTAAGGTTTCTTAAATAAATGGCGGAGTGGCTGGGGTCGCACACGACCGGGACTCGTTCAACCGTAGGTTGAATATACCTTCCTTAACGCAAAAAACCTCAGCATTTCTGCTAAGGTTTCTTAAATAAATGGCGGAGTGGCTGGGGTCGCACACGACCGGGACTCGTTCGACCGCAGGTTGAATGTACCTTCCTAAACGCAAAAAAACTCAGCATTTCTGCTGAGGTTTCTTAAATAAATGACGGAGTGGCTGGGGTCGCACACGACCAAGGCTCGTTCTACCGCAGGTCAAATGTACCTTCCTAAAACGCAAAAAAACCTCAGCATTTCTGCTAAGGTTTCTTAAATAAATGGCGGAGTGGACGGGACTCGAACCCGCGACCCCCGGCGTGACAGGCCGGTATTCTAACCAACTGAACTACCACTCCGCAGTGGAATACCCGCTTATCATAAGCAGATGTTCAAATTTAAAGCCTGGCGAT
>NZ_BFAQ01000023.1:77379-178322 GCF_002933855.1 Vibrio penaeicida | reverse complement strand
CTTAAATGAATTTTCAACCAATTAATAAGTTCACAGATAAAATTAAAATAATAATGTATGTGAAATTATTTGACTTCAGTAATTAGAACAAATCTACTGACAAAATAAAAATTAAATACTTTGAAGTTTAAATTTAGTTATTGAACCGATTTATGTGAAAATACCATTATCATCAGTTACATTAATTCAACATTAATAGCTATTTTTAAATGCAATTATATAAAAAAGAGAAGTAGTAAGTTCTAATTATAAAAAGAAAAAGGCCGAAACCAGAATATGGTATCGGCTACTATGAAAATAATAGATAGGCAAATTTCACTTGCAGGTTTAATAAAAGTGTCGGTTTAAATACCACTTTTATCAATCTTACTCAAACCTCCTAAACCTCATGACACGAATCGAAGTGAGTAGTGCTTAGGGATAACATCCATGACGTTAGGTAGGTACTCTAGCCCTACTCTTCTTCCATCGCCGCAAGTACTGATTCAATTTCTTGTGCGGCTTTTCGAAGTTTGTCCACAGAGGTAATTAAGTGGTCAATCGTTTTACGAGCGATTGGGGCATGGCAAAACAAGCAAGCAATTAGGCGACCGTCTGAACGTTTGATGGGGACAGATATTGCATTCATGCCATCCATAAACTCTTCGTTATCCACACCAATTTGTGTTTGATGTATACCTAGCAAAGATTGCTCTAGCGCTTCAGGCCCTACAATGGAGTTTTTCCCCATTGGTTGAAGGTCGAATTGCTTAAACATGGCACGGCGACGCGATTCAGGAAGGCTACTTAGGTAGAGCTTGCCACTGGATGAACACCAAGCAGGTACACGAGTTCCTACCGGAATATGGACTCTTAATGGGTATTCACATTCGACTCTATCGAAATAGATCATTTCCGTACCATCAGGAATGGCAATACCACAGGTTTCATCCATTTCTTTTGCAACACGCTCTAATATGGCACGCCAGTGTGTTTTATGGACGCTGGTGTGCAGAACGTTTAAAGCGATATTGTGGAAATGGTCACCAGGGACAAGCTGACCTTTCAGATCAGTGTACAACCAGCCTTCTTTTAGTAACGTATTAACGATTCGGTGAGACGTTGGCTTGGGGATATCCAGCCTTACCCCAACTTCGGTAGGCGATAGCGGCTGCTCACTGGAAGCCACCTCTTGTAAGATTTCTAACACACGAAGGATTGTAGAACCTTTTTCACGCTTATTGCTGGTCGTCATAATACCCTGATACGGTTTTTCGTTATGGAAGCAGTATATACTCAATCTACCTCAAGATAAAAAGCAGCCCAAGTAGTTGCTAACAAACACTAATTTTCTGATGATAGCGTCACACTACTTGGGTATGTTCTATTTCATGGTTGGCATCGAAAACTCCGCTCGCAAGCCATCCGACTCTGGCCAGCGAGATGTCACCGTTTTCATACGGGTAAAGAAGCGAATCCCGTCGGGTCCATGCATATTCAGTGGCCCAAAAATGGAACGCTTCCAACCGCCAAAGCAGTGAAATGCCATCGGCACCGGAATCGGCACGTTCACGCCAATCATGCCAACCAACACATTTTCTTGGAACAAACGTGCCGCTCTGCCGCTTTCGGTAAAGATCGCCGTGCCGTTACCGTACTCGTGGTCATTAATGAGTTGAATCGCCTCTTCAAGCGTGTCTACTCGTACAACGGATAAAACGGGACCGAAGATTTCCTCTTGATAAATCGTCATATCCGACGTCACTCGGTCAAACAACGTTGGCCCGACAAAGAATCCGCTTTCCGCGCCTTCAACATGATAATTACGTCCATCAACGAGCAATGTCGCGCCTTCTTCCACGCCTTTATCGATGTACCCAACCACTTTGTCTTTGTGCGCTTGGCTGATCACTGGTCCCATATCCGGTTCGTCTGCTCTGTCGCCTGGCCCCACTTTGAGTTCGGCTATCGCCAACAACAGCGATTCAATGGTGTTTTGTGCGGCTTCTTCACCCACACACACCGCAACGGAAATCGCCATGCAGCGCTCTCCGGCTGAACCGTATGCCGCTCCCATCAGTGCATTGGTGACTTGTTGTGTGTCTGCGTCTGGCATTACCACCATGTGGTTTTTCGCCCCTCCCAATGCTTGGCTGCGTTTTCCATGTGCCGAAGCGGTGGAGTAAATGTATTCCGCAATAGGAGTTGAGCCTACAAAACTGACCGCCTGAACTTTAGGGTGAGTGAGCAGCACATCCACAGCGGTTTTATCGCCATTCACCACATTAAACACCCCATCTGGTAATCCGGCTTGTTTAAGCAATTCCGCTAAAAACATTGCGGGCGTTGGATTTTTCTCTGACGGTTTCAGTACAAACGTGTTGCCGCATGCAATGGCAATAGGAAACATCCACATCGGAACCATTACTGGGAAATTGAAAGGCGTAATGCCTGCGCAAACGCCTAAAGGTTGCATCATGGAATGAGAATCCACCTGACGTCCCACATTCAGCGAATGCTCACCTTTTTGTGCATGAGGAATACCGCAAGCAAACTCCACCACTTCCAGCCCACGAGTGATTTCTCCATGTGCATCACTGAGCACTTTCCCGTGCTGCTCGGTAATAATCTGAGCCAGTTCATTCCGGTGGGCTTCGATAAGTGCTTTGAATTTGAACATGACTCGCGCTCTCACCACCGATGGCGTTTTCGCCCACGCAGGAAATGCAGCGGCAGCCGCCTCTACGGCTTGATCTGTTGTTTGAACAGAAGCCATCGCCACATCGAGAATGTGCTCACCCGTTGCCGGATTAGTAACCTTCACTAAATTTGAATCTTGGGATTCAACAATATTGTTATTGATAAAATGTCCGATACGTTCCATTGGGATCTCCTTATGCCCACAACTGATGATAAAGCCCGATGATCTCTTGATGGCTCGGTACTTTTGGGTTATTTGCTGGCGAACCAGAAGCCAATGCTTGCTCCGCCATCACCTCGCAAAGTGAAAAATACTGTTCCTTGTCGATTCCAAATTCCGACATAGTAGGCACAGACAATTCTTGGTTAAGCGCAATAAGTTCTTGCACAAGTGAATTGCATGCCACGTCGTCACTGGCTTCTTGCAACGCTATCCCCATGTGCCGAGCACAATCTGCATAGCGCGATTTGGCACTTGGGATAGAAAAGCGGGTGATGGTCGGCAAAAGCATCGCGTTCGATAAGCCATGAGGTACATGGAAAAAAGCGCCAATCGGGCGGCTCATCCCATGCACTAGAGCGACAGATGCCGCTGAAAACGCCATACCAGCAAGCGTAGAGCCCAGCATCATGGCTTCTCTCGCTTTATGGTTATTGGGCTCGTGGTACGCTTTTCTTAAATTGGGGGCAATCAACCTCATGGCAGCAATGGCTTGCGCATCGCTAAACAAATTCGCTTTTTGACTCACATAAGCTTCTATTGCGTGGGTGAGCGCATCAATTCCCGTATCTGCGGTGACCCTTGGAGGCACACTTGTTGTCAGCTCATAGTCCACCAAAGCAGCGTGTGGTATAAAACCAAGCCCTAGGCACAGCATTTTCTCATCGGCTTCGTCATCAGTAATAATAGTGAATCGCGTCACTTCTGATCCCGTTCCCGCAGTTGTCGGAATCGCGATTAAAGGAACACCCGATTCCGTTACCACACGAGGAAACTTGTAATCGCGCATCACTCCGCCGTGTGTACCCAAAATATTGATAGCTTTCGCGGAATCAATCGGGCTACCGCCACCCAATGCAATAATGGCGTCATACTGACCTTCCCGAAAAACATCTACGCCTCGCGCTATAGAAGACACGGTTGGCTCTGGTACGGTATCGGAAAACACCGCACACTCTATTCCTGCTCGTGACAAGTGCTGAATAATTTTATCTGGGTATCCCAACGACACCATAACGTTATCGGTCACCAACAGTGGCGCACTACAACCAAAGCTAGTCAACACCTCTGTTATCTGCTGGCTGGCACCCGCACCGATTTCCATGATCCTTGGAAGTTGAACCTGATTGCTCATTTTTTACATCCTTTTCTCTTGCCCTTTACCTTTAGTTTTCTTAGTCAGCAAAACCTAAAGTCATTTCAATGATACTTTTTGTATCGTTTTTAATATTAGTGCGAGCAAGTGGAGATTGTAAAGATAAAAATGAGACTTAAAGTATCGTTATAACAGATAAGACCATCTGTTCAATGATTCAAATTAGAAGTGAGTCACACTTTCATACAATCAAAAAAGCCTCGATTTCCTCTTTTTGAATGCCCTTCTTTTGTCAGAAAAAAGCACCGCAACACAATCGGTTAATAAGTAAATTAATTGTTAACAAATCACTTAAAAAACAAAAAAAACATAGATTTTAATGAGACCATTTGTATCGAAATAACTTTGACACTTTAATCAGTAGGTGATTATTATTTAACCTCCTGAAAGAAATTTCACTAAATCAATATTTCAATCAGGTTGTGATTTTTCACGCAATCGGAACAAACGCCTATCGGAAAAGGGCACAACAAAAACGCCACAAGGAGAGTGCAATGAAAAGGTTCCAACCATCCTCAATCAACTTGAAGAAGCTACTGGGAATTGCGTCAATTTCGATCGCAGCGTTCACGGGGCTCACCTCTCAAGCGACAGCAGAAGAGGCTTTTAAATGTAAGCCTGGAGAAACCTACTACATGAACGTCATGGTCAGTGGCGTGGAGTACTGGTTCCCTGTATATGAAATGATGAAACAAGCGGCGAAGTCGATGGGGTGTAAAACCGTGTATACCGGAACGCCAGAATACGACGTAAACAAACAGCTCGCTTCTTTTGAACAAGTGCTAGCGAAAAAACCCGCGGGTATTCTTCTACACCCGATGAACCCAGACCCTTTCATTGAACCTATCAATCGCGCCAAAGAAATGGGCATCCCAGTTGTCACTTTTGCGGCAGATTCACCGAACAGTGATCGCGTTTCTTTTATTACCTCAGATAACTACGCGGAAGGCAGACATGCAGCCGATACCATCGCAGAATCCATGGGTGGAAAAGGCGAATACGCGGTATTAGAAAACCCGGGACAAGACAATCACGACCGTCGAATTTCTGCATTCATTGCACGAATGGAAGAAAAATGGCCAGACATGAAACTGGTTTCTCGCGCCGCCAGCAACACGGATGTAACGAAAGCGTACAACGCCGTCATGACCATGGCACAGGCTCACCCTAAATTAGGTGCTGTCTTTATGCCTGAAGCCACCTCAGCATTAGGTGCCGCACAAGCCGCCAAAGAACTAGGCGGGAAAATCAAAGTCATGAACGCGGATGTGAACGCAAAAATCCTAGACATGATCAAATCGGGTGAAGTTTTTGGCGCAGTCAACCCCAACCAAGGCATGCAAGGCTACATGGGCATGATGCTCCTTTACTTAGCGGCGCACTCCGACCTCATCGACCCAATGAACGATTACAAACGTTCAGGCTACAACCCAATGGGTGTCCCGTTTGTCGACAATGGTTTTGCCATTGTAACCAAAGAAAACGCAGACGATTTCTACTGGGATAAATATCTCCAAAAACGCGGCACAAAAGGCATTAACGAATAATACAAAACCAGCTTGGGCAATCCGTTGTTATCGGGACGACGTGGTTGCTCAAGCTAATACAAAAAGCCAATAAAACTGCACGCTAAGCCTACACAGGAGATACCTATGTCGTTACCTACGCCGGTATTAGAAATTCGCAATGTCCGAAAAACCTTCGGGCAAACCATCGCGCTTGAAGACGTCAGCTTTACGTTGATGCCAGGTCAAATACACGCTTTGGCAGGAGAGAATGGAGCGGGAAAATCCACATTAATGAAAATCATTGATGGAATTTATCAACCCGACTCAGGCGATATCTTATTGAATGGCAAAAAAACCAAGATCAAAGGTCCATTGGAAGCACAGCGCAAAGGCATTGGGTTTGTCCATCAAGAAATTGCGTTATGCCCAGACGTTTCAGTGGCAGAAAACATTTTAATGGCCAAGACCAGCGCCTCTAAACAGCTATTCATGAATTACAAAGCAGTCAAAGAAGAAGCGAAATCGGCCATTGCTCAACTTGCCGAGATCGACCCAAATATTCTTGTCGGCGACCTCAGTATTTCAAACCAACAACTTGTCGAGATAGCGAAAGCACTCACCTTAGATTGTCATATTTTGATTTTAGATGAACCGACAGCCGCGCTCACTGAAACCGAATCTAAGCTGCTATTCCAAATCATGCATCAGCTTAAGAGCAAAGGCATCAGCATTATTTACATTAGCCACCGCATGGCGGAAGTCTTTGAACATTGCGACCAAGTCACCGTATTCCGAGACGGAATTCGCGTAGTAAGTTATCCCACCAAGGACACAACACCAGAACAGGTGGTGAATGACTTAGTGGGTCGAGAACTGAGTGACTTGTATCCAGAAAAGTTTCAAGGCGATATCGAAAGTAATACGGCACTGCTTGAAGTTAAGAACTTGTCCGACAAAAAGCGTTTTCAAGACATCAATTTCGATTTGCACGAAGGTGAGATATTTGGCATTTCAGGGCTTATAGGATCTGGTCGTTCCGAATTAGTGAAAGCCATATGTGGGCTTCAAGCCAAGACCAGCGGAGAGGTTTCTTACCAAGGAAACCCACTCAATATTCAGTCCTATCAAGATGGTATTGATGCGGGCATTGTCTACCTTTCCGAAGATCGCAAAGAAAACGGCGTTTTCCTCGACTTGTCTATTGCTCAAAACGTCTCCGCTCTTAGCCCAAACCAAGTCTCTAAAAACGGCATGATTCAGCATCGAGTGGAAGAAGAACAAGCGGCTCGGCTGACCACGGAATTGAACCTTAAATCCAGCGGTATGTCAGCCCCCGTTTCTTCGCTAAGTGGAGGCAACCAACAAAAAGTGGCGATTGCCAAAATTCTATCAGTGCAACCCAAAGTGATCATTATGGACGAGCCGACACGTGGTATCGACGTCGGGGCTAAATCTGAAATACACAAAATGATCAGGCAGCTCGCGAACAACGGCGTTGGCATCATTGTGATTTCTTCAGAGCTCCCAGAAGTCATCGGCTTAAGCGATCGCGTCATGGTGATGTGTGAATCACGATGCAATGGGATTTTAAAAGCCGATCAAATTACAGAAGAAAACATCATGCGGATGGCATCTGGCGTTGCTTGCGATCTAGCAAGCACAACTGCTCCGTCAAATATCGCTACTCAAACAAATACAGCAACTCATTCACACACGGCATCCCAATTACGCACGTCTACGGAAATCAGCCACTAATACGGTGCAACGCTAGGAATAAACGTGGAGAAAAAGATTATGGACAATAACTTGATAACCGATAAAAACATGAACTCACCATCAGAGAGCGCTTTTAAAAGCCTATTTAACCGCACCAAGAACATGCGTGAATTTACGCTCATTCTGATCATTGTAGGGCTCTTCATTGCGATGAGTTTTGCATCACCCTATTTTTTAACTTGGGCCAATATGAAAGCCATGCTGCTGTCCTTCTCAGTTGAGGGGATCGTCGTCGTGGGAATGACCATGTTGATCATTGTCGGAGGCATTGACTTGTCGGTAGGTGCGGTAATGTGCCTGGCAATGGTGTTTGCAGCCAAGCTTTTTATTCTGGGCGTTAACCCTTGGTTGGCAAGCCTAATTTCAATCACAGCGTCGGGCGGCATTGGTTATTTGATGGGGCTATGCGTTACGCGAATTGGGCTCCATCACTTTATTGTCACGCTTGCCTTTATGGGATTAGCGCGTGGCGCAAGCATGATCATCACTCAAGGGACGCCGATTTCACTCTTCTCTCTGCCCCCTGAATTCAAGTTTGTTGGTCAGGGGACTTTCTACGGTGTGCCGTTTTCGATCATTATTTTCTTAGTCGTTGTCGTTATATCCGATTACTTGCTGAGAAATGCGACCGCATTCAGAAAGGTGTTTTACACCGGCAGTAACGAGAAAGCCGCCGAATACTCCGGTATTCGAACCGACAAAGTAAAACTGTGGGTCACGGTTTTATGTTCTGCATTGTGTGGGCTTGGCGGCATCATTTACATGTCTAAATTTGGTGCAGCCACCCCTAATTTCGGTGTCGGTTTAGAGCTCAATATCATTGCTGCTGCCGTTATTGGTGGGGCAAGCTTCAATGGCGGTCAAGGGTCAGTTCTCGGTGCCATTCTTGGTATTGCCCTTCTTAGTGTGGTGTCTAGCTCATTGATTCTTCTGGATGTCTCTGTCTATTGGCAAGATTTCATCAAAGGTTTAATTCTGTTGTTTGCAGTCGCCGTTGATCATCTTCTCAACAAAAAATCCAACTAATCGCTAGGAGAACCTGACCATGGCAATCACCCCTTTGAGAAAAGTAACGCCAACGAAGAATGAAACAGATTGGTTGGTACGTAAGGTGCTCACCCTTCATTATCTGGAAAACAAAAGTCAGTCTGATATTTCCAAGTTGCTGTCTTTATCCGCCGCCAAAGTGAATCGCATCATTCGTAACGCGCGAGAAGACGGGTTGGTGGAAATCAACTTGAATATCCAGCATGCCAATGTTGCAGAGTTTGAACGTCACTTGGTGACCTCGACTCAACTGAATGATGCCGTGCTCGCACCTTCAGTAAGCAGCGACCCTTCAGTCAATTTTCAATTTGTCGCCGAAACCGCCGCCGAATTGTTACTCAGTCGACTACGCGATGGCGATGTTATATGTGTGAGTGGCGGTAAAGCTATATCCGCCCTAGTGGAAGTGATTAAACCTACCCGCACTTACAAAGTCACCGTGGTGCCAGCTACGGGTGGCGTGCAAGGTAAATACTTTACCGACGTTAATCATCTCGCTTACTCGTTAGCCGAAAAGCTAGGCGGTAAATCCATGCAGATTCACGCCCCGTTGTTTGCCGACACCCAGCAAGATCGAGACGTCCTAATCGCTATGCGAAGTTGTAAAGAAGTGCTGGATATCGCTCGAAAAGCAGACATTGCCTTAGTGGGCGTTGGGGCACTCGCAACGGGTTCTGAAAGCTACTTCGACCTGCGCAACAACATGTCCCAAGAAGAATGCGATCAAATTCGTAGTAACCATTGTGAAGGCGAAATGCTTGCGCACTTGATCAACGTTAACGGAACCTCATGTTTTGACCAACTCAATGAAAAGTTGGTGGGGCTGACGCTTGATGAATTAAGAGAAGTGCCAATCCGCATAGGGATTGCCGCCAGCGATAGCAAAGTGACGCCCATTGTTGCCGCATTAAATGGCAACTTCATCAATACCCTTATATCCGATGAAGGCACCGCCAAACTGGTATTGGAAAAATTTGAAGAAACCAAAAAGCGCAAAGGAACAACCTCATGAAAACCAGAACACTAGGAACCACTCACACAGACACTTCCGTCATTGGTCTTGGTACTTGGGCTATGGGTGGCTGGATGTGGGGAGGAACCGACGAAAAGCAATCCATCGAAGCTATTCGTGCCTCCATCGACAATGGGGTATCGCTCATTGATACCGCTCCAGCTTACGGTTTAGGTAAATCCGAATCCTTAGTTGGCCAAGCAATAAAGGGGCGTCGAGAAGACGTCGTACTTGCAACAAAATGCGGATTGGTTTGGCATACCCAGCAAGGTAATCACTTCTTTGAAGAACAAGGACAGCAGGTTCACCGCTTCTTAGGTCGAGATTCCATCCGCCATGAGTTAGAACAAAGCCTTCGTAGGCTGCAAACGGATTACATCGACCTCTATATCACACACTGGCAAGACGAAACCACGTCGATAGAAGAAACCATGAGCACACTCATGGCGCTAAAAAAAGAGGGGCAGATCAAAGCTATTGGCATCAGTAATGCGTCTTTAGAGCAGTTAAAAGAGTATCAAAAGTACGGGCCTGTTGATGCCATTCAAGAGCGCTACAACATGATTGATCGCTCGTTGGAAAACACCTTGCTGCCGCACACTCTGGCCAATGAGGTGTCTTGCCTGAGTTACTCGTCTTTGGCGCTCGGTTTGCTGTCTGGGAAAATCACTGCCGACACCCAATTCTCGGGGGATGATCAACGCAAACAAGACCCATGGTTTAGCGTAGAAAACCGCAAACATGTACAAGCGTTTTGCCAACGAGTTTTACCGGTAGCCAACGATTACCAAATCTCTGTCGCTCAGTTAGTCATTGCATGGACTCTGACACAACCGGGCGTGACTTACGCGTTGTGTGGTGCCCGCAATCCTAAACAAGCCATCGAAAATGCCCACGCAGGTTCATTGAGTTTAGCGACTTCGGATGTGGCATTCGTGACAAACGCGGTCGACGTTCACCTTAACGCCATCAACAGCGGCGAATAGGAGAGCACATGACAGTCCCTCAAAGAGCCATTCACTCCATAAAAACGGGCGAACATTTTGATGCCATTGTGATCGGCGGTGGCATCAACGGTATCGCTACTTATCGCGATTTATCGCTGCAAGGGTTGAACGTTTTATTAATTGAGAAAGACGACTTTTGTAGCAAAGCCAGTGCTGCCCCGTCTCGAATGATCCATGGTGGGCTGCGCTATCTTGAAAATGCCGAATTCGACCTTGTAAAAGAATCGCTGAATGAGCGAAACCGGCTGTTAAAGAACGCACCGCATTTAGTGCACCCACTTCAAACGCACATTCCCCTTACGTCGTGGTTGAAAGGCATAGTGCCAGCAAGCTTACGATTTTTAGGGTTAGAGCCTAAAACGTCTGAGCGAGGCGCCCTTATTGTGAAGCTGGGGTTGGGGCTTTACGATTTCTTTACTCGACGAGATCAAGTCATGCCCAACCACCAGATGTTTGGAAAAAAGCAGACTAAGTCACGCTGGCCACTTTTTGACAGCAATGTCTATTGCAGTGCCGCTTACTATGATGCATGGATAAGTTCGCCGGAAAGGCTGGCAATTGAATTGCTCAAAGAAGGCGACGAGACCCAAGGCCAACCTCACGCACTGAATTACACACTTGCCTTAGTTCAAGGTGATGGAAGCATTGAACTTGTTGACCAATTAACGGATCACACAACACATGTCACCACGACCCAACTCATCAATGCAACGGGCGCTTGGATAGATAACGTCAATCATCAAGCAGGGAACCCTACCCAGTACTTAAGTAACACCAAAGGTTCCCACATCATTGTCGATCATCCGGATCTGCTTAGCGCGTTAAAAGGCGACATGGTGTATTACGAAAACAAAGAAAATCGTGTCTGTATTATGTTTCCCTATTTAGGGAAGGTCTTAATAGGCTCGACAGACATTCCCGTTACTCAGCCAGATAACATTCGCTGCACTGACGAAGAAGTCAGTTACATCATTGAATCGGTGCGAGCCATTTTCCCAACCGTTGTTATTCATCCGAGCGATATTCTGTATCAGTTCAGCGGTATTCGCCCTCTTGGCGCAGCGACCAAAGCCAGTGCTGGGCAAATTCCAAGGAGCCATGTAACTCAAATAGATCACCTGTTTAATGGGACTATCACCTGTTATTCGATGATTGGTGGCAAATGGACGACCTTCCGTGCGTTCGCGGAAGAGGTGGTCAATCAAGTACTCAACAATTTGAACACAAAACGACGCGTTGGCACGCAAGACCGAATCATAGGCGGAGGTCAGGGGTTCCCAAAATCCCCTCAAGAGCGAGCTCAATACGTCCAGCACCTCTCGGAGTTGTATCAACAATCGCATTCTTACACCGCTTTATTGGTCTCACGTTATGGCACGGAGTGCGAGGCAATATTGACTCACCTACAATCAAACGGTTTCAAGCCCCTGCTTACCCTGCCTCACTACACCGAAGGTGAGCTGGAATATCTGATGAAACACGAATGCGTGCAGCTCCCACTAGATCTCATTCAGCGCAGAACCTCCATTGCTATCGAAGGTTCACTGCACGACAACGTATTACAAGAAATCATCGATCTCATGAGCCGCTTTTTCCAGTGGGATGAAAGTGCTCGCCTGCGCATACATGGAGAAACGGTGAATTCATTAAATTTTTATAACGGACTACAGCTCACGCCAGTGGGAGAACCCACTGAAATGACGCCTAAAACTGCAAGGAAAGCACACTATGTATATGAGTAAAAAAGTAAGGATGAAGCGGCTAATGAAACACGGCCGTTGCTTGGATGTCGCTATCGACCACGGTGTATGTAACGAACCTTCTTTTCTCGATGGACTAGAAAATATGCCCTCGGTCGTGGAGCAATTGGTCAGCGCACAACCTGATGCCATTCAAATGACTTACGGGCAAAGCGATCTACTGCAAAACGTTGAAGGCAAAAACAAACCCGCTTTGGTGATGCGAATTGACCTAGGTAACCCATATAACGCCGAACGTCATCGAGTGATGTGGGCAATGTTGCAAAATCACCAAGACCCAGTATTGCAAGCCGTTCAAATGGATGCGGCTTGTGTAGTGGTGAACTTGTTCATGCTGCCCGACGAACCAGAATTATTCCGCCAGTGCATCGACAATATCAGCAAGGTGAAGCTGGATTGTGAGAAGTACGGTATGCCACTCATGATTGAACCTTTAGTCATGCAGCCAAATTCCGGAAACGGCGGATACATGGTGGATGGCGATTGCGAAAAAATTGTCACCTTAGTTCGCGTAGGTCGAGAGCTCGGTGCCGACATCATCAAAGCCGACCCAACCAAAGATGCCAATGACTTCCATAAGGTAGTAGAAGCGGCACGTTGCCCTGTATTGGTACGAGGTGGGGGCAAAGAAGATATTGAAAGTGTCTTCACCAAAGCAAGGGCTCTACTTGATCAAGGTGCATTGGGTATGGTCTATGGTCGTAACATCTACCAACACTCAAACCCTGCAAAAGTGGTCAGTGCATTGATGGCAATGATTCACGATGACGCCTCGGTTGCAGATGCCATGAATATTTACCAACGCGAATACTAAGGGGAATCCATGTCGGACGTCGTCCTTGGATTAGACTGTGGAAATACAGCGATTAAAGCAGCCATTTTTGATGCCGCAGGTAACGAAATTGTCTCCGCAGCGCGAGCAATCGAAACTCAATACCCCGAGCCGGATCATACCGAACTCGATATGGGTCGATTATGGCTGCTGGCTTGCGAAGCGATTGGCGACGTTTTGGCGCACCCAGCGCTTTCGGGGATTCAGATTTCGGCAATCGGGGTAAGTGGGCATGGAAATGGTGCTTATCTCTTGGATAAACACCACCAGCCGTTGCTGGCGATTCAATCTTTGGATAGCCGCGCCGGTGATCTCGTCGCAGACTTTCAAGCTGGTACCCACTACAGCAGAATGCGCACCTTAAATCGGCAAGGATCTTGGTCTTCACAAACCGCGACATTACTGAAATGGCTAAAGAAAAACCGATCATCCTTGTACGCCAATATCGGCACGGTGTTTTTCTGTAAAGACTATTTAAACTTCTGCCTTACCGATCAGATAAAAACCGATTACAGCGATTTAAGCGCGTCTGGACTCTTTGATTTTACCCAAGATGACATCAGCACTGAATTGCTCACGCTCTTCGACATCAATGATATCGCTGCAGCAATCCCAGCACCAATCCAAAGTGAACAGCTTCTTGGTCACGTGACAGCAAAAGCATCTGAGCTTACGGGATTACCTGAAGGCATCCCAGTTGTCGGCGGCATGCTGGACGTTGTCGCCAGCGCAATCGGGTCTGGTGTTTGGGACAGCAACGATGCTTCCATTGTCACGGGCACTTGGAGCATAAACCAAGTGGTCACCAAGACCTTGCCGAGTGAACAGCTTTTTATGACCTGTTTGTTCCCCCAAGAGCGATTTCTTGCCATGGAAAACAGTGCTACTTCAGCCTCGAACCTTGAATGGTTTGTACGGGAATTCTTTGCACTTGAAAAGCAACAAGCGGCTTCTCTAAATCAAAGTATTTTTGATGTGTGCAATCAACAGATTGAGCAGGTTGAATTTAATTCTAAGTTGCCTTTGTTTCACCCTTACTTGTACGGATCAGGAGACAACTGTGCTGCCAGAGGTAACTTTTTCGATTTGGCGGGATGGCATAAAAAGCCTGACTTACTTTATGCGGTGTACGAAGGCATCTCCTTTGGGCACTTAGAACACGTAATGAAACTGAACAAAGCGGGAATCCACTTTTCTCACGCGTTACTCACTGGAGGAGGAGCAAAAAGCGAATTTTGGTGCCAACTGTTTGCCGATGTACTTAATGTTGAAATACACATCACGCAATGCAGTGAATCTGGCGCGAAAGGTGTCGCGATGGCAGCGGCCTACACCGCTGGCTTTTTTACTACATTTGAAGATTCCGTCAAATCTATGCGTAGCAAGGTGCAGGTTTTTATGCCTGATTCTACCCGCCATGCTGAGCTAGCCAAAAGATTTGCCCGATATCGTCATGTGTCGGATTGGATCAACCACTTTCCACCTAAATAAGGAGAACACAACGTAACAGAGCCATTCACTTTATTGCCATAGAGCAGCTCAAAAATATAAACGAAATCAATAACCGTGGCCGTTACACACCAATTTACACTGGCGCTAATTTCTTTCATAAGGTGGTCACTACCGCGCTATTGCGTGTAGTTAACCAGTAAAGAAATGGCATAGTTCAATACTGAAACGAGGTATTCGAGTAATGAAACCTTTGAACTTGAGCCGCTGGAGTGCCACATCCAAGCGGCTATTTAGCAATTGCACTCACCCACTGGCTTATTTTGCCTTGTCGGTGTCTCTGTTATCGGGGGCTTCGAACGCAGCGCAGGGACCAGGGCTGGGTAATGTGACGTTTTCTTCAAGCGAGTTATTCACTCAGATTTCAACGCCATTGATCGACGACACCACCGACATCCTTCCTCCTGATTACCCGGGTAGAAAACATTTTGGTGTCAATGTGATGACTATGTTGAACGGGTACATGATTGGTGTATTCGCCCCCGATAGCGGTGGAGGTCCTGGAGGATGGATAGCATTGGATGTATCCAATCCACGAAATATTCAGTTAGTGAAAAGGGTGTACGAACCCGATGCAAGTAATGCGCATCGAACTGGAAACGGCTTACGCACCGCCGACTTCCGAGAACCACACTCTTTCGGTTTAAGTGAAAACAACCTGATTGCCATTCAAACAGGCAGAGGAATTGAAATTTGGGATTGGAGTGACGTAAATAACCCGATTCAACGCAGTAAGCTTGCGATTTCAGGGGTTAACTTTGGTGATTACAACAATGTGTCATGGCAGCTTTTCTGGCAAGCCCCCTATTTGTATGTTTCACGAGGAAACGCCGGGCTAACCATCGTTAATACATCGAATGTTGATAATCCAACCGTGGTCAAAACCATTCCAACAAGCCAACTCGGTAACTTCAACGTAGGTCCAGTATTTGCTGTAGGGAATGAAATGTTCCTATCCAGTATGGAAACGACCAATGGATTCTCCATTCTCAACATAGACGATCCTGAAAACCCCACCTTAGTGAAAACACATTCACGCCTTCCAGAAAAGTACTATGCATCTTGTTGGGATGGAAAACGCGCCTATTTTGGCGCAAGGAGCGCAGGGGATAATCTTAGGATTTATGACACCACATCCGATCCTATTTCATTACTGAGTGAATCAGAAAGTGGCTTTGTAAACCTTTACTGTAACCTTCAGGACGATCGCTTAATGCTAGGTAATCAAGATGATATTTCAGTCTTGAATGTCTCCGATATCAATAATATTTCGTCTATTGGTACAGGTTCATTGAACGCCACAGGCTCGGATACCGATCATGGGCAAGTCTTTGCATTCGGTAATATGATTTGGGTTGGGAATGACCACGGCAGCGGCAGTGGTCTGATTGCCCAACAAACCAATCAAGATACCGCGCCACCTCAAATTGTCAGAGCCATGCCAGCCAGTGAATCCACGCAGGTTCCAGTTACCACTCGAATTGGTTTGGCGCTTTCAGACAGCATATTGATGGAGTCTGTTAACTCAACAACGTTTAAAATCAATAAGCTTAGTGACAATACCCCGATTCAAGGTATTTACAGTGTAAACTTGGGATTCGTTCATTTCACTCCCTCCCAAAACCTCAGCACCAACCAAATCTATGTAGTGACTATCGACGGTATTCAGGACTTCGCAGGGAACTCCATGCCGTATCAGCAATACCTGTTTTCAACGGGTAACATTGCCTCACACAACGCCACCGTTTCCATTCCGTCCACCACTCAAGTCGGGCAAAGTATCAGCGTGAGTGCATCGGCCAGCCCAATTAATGGTGGCGCTTTGGAATACTCATGGAATTTCGGAGATGGAACATCCCCTACCCCCTTTTCTTCAAACTCTGCGGCAAGCCATGTGTATTCGTCACCCGGTCATTGGTCCCCAATTGTTACAGTGCGGGAATCTAACTTCAGTTCTACAAAATCTGGGCTTATCACCGCTTACCATCCAACAACATCGACGCCTCCTTCAACGGCATCGACCATTGCCAAATCTGGCAATCGCGCTTTTGTGGTGAACGAGGACAACGACACCGTCACTGCGCTATCGACAAACAGCCCTTTCAATAAGCTTTGGGAAACCCCTGTAGGCGATCGCCCCAGAACCTTAGCCATCGCACCCAATGGTGATGTATGGGCTGTCAACCAACACAGTGACTCCATTACCGTCTTATCCACTCAAGGATCTAAGATTAGGGATATCGCTTTGCCAAGAGCTTCTCAGCCCTACGGTATTGCGTTTACACCCGACAACAACGCCGCACTCGTTACTCTTCAAGCCAGCGGTCAGTTACTCAAACTTAACCCCAGTACAGGGGCGCAAGTTGGATCCGTCACCATTGGTCACTCTGCAAGAGGGCTCGCGATAAGCACAGATTCAGACACCGCATACGTCACTCGATTTATTTCGCCACAACAACAGGCAGAAGTGGTTGAAGTCAGTATCAACAACTTATCGGTTACTCAGGTGATATCGCTGGTAAAAGACACCAGTACGATTGATGGTCCCGACAGAAGCCGAGGAATACCCAACTACCTCAATGGGATCACCATTTCTCCGGATGGTCTTAGAGCATGGATTCCTTCAAATAAAGCCAATGTTGATCGCGGTCCTTTTAAAGAGAACGACGAAAACAAAACGCTCACGTTTGAAACCACCATTCGTGCCATTGTTTCTCAGATTGACCTGAACACGAATCAAGAGTTGCCCAATGTGCAACTCGATATCGATAACCGCGCACAGCCTAAAGCCATCGCTTTTAGCACATTAGGTGATTACGCTTACATCGCGGTAGAAGGACAAAACAGTGTCGAAATTCGCGATGCTTACAACTTAAACCGAGTTAATGAGCTGGCAAACAGCGGTCAAGCGCCAATCGGGTTGATTAAATCTGGGGATCATCTGTTTGTTCATGGGTTCTTATCGCGCTCTGTGGTGGTGTATGACGTTAGCAACTTCGAAAGCCAGCAAGGCGACATTACGCGTGTGGCAGAAGTGGCAACGGTTAGCAACGAAACGCTTCACCCAAGAGTGTTAGCTGGCAAAAAAATCTTCCACAACGCTGCCGATGCCCGCATGACACAAGATGGATATCTCTCTTGCGCCAGCTGCCATACCGGAGGCGATTCCGATGGTCGAGTTTGGGACTTTACTGATCGCGGTGAAGGGCTGCGAAACACTATTCCATTACTTGGGCGTACAGGGCTAGGAAATGGTCGAGTACACTGGACAGCGAATTTTGACGAAATCCACGATTTTGAAAATGATATTCGCTTCGCATTTGGTGGCCGAGGGTTTATTGACGACGCGTTATTCGACGACGTGAAAGATCCTCTGGGTTCTCCTAAAGCTGGAAAAAGTGACGACCTCGATAACCTCTCATTTTATGTCTCCAGTCTTGCTCGTTTCCCTCAGAGCCCCCATCGAGATGCCAATGGAGATTTAACGCCTCAAGCACAAGCGGGTAAGCAGCTCTTTGTCGATAAAGGCTGTGCTGCCTGTCACTCTGGCGTCTATTTAACGGACATGCTTCGTCACGATGTGGGCACCATTCAAGCATCGTCTGGTCAGGGTATTTCACAACCTTTAGCTGGTGTAGGTTTTGATACACCAACGCTTATCGGGCTGTGGGACTCCGCGCCTTATTTCCACAATGGGCAAGCTGCAACGTTAAATGATGTGCTGCAAATCGGTAACCAGCACTTAATATCGAACTCGGCTGAGCGCGCCCAACTTGTGGCGTACCTCAACCAAATTGAATACGAAGGTCCACCTATCGTGGTTCCTGAACCGCCGCCAGCACCGAAATACGATTACTTGAGCGACCTTTCAGAAACCAGTTCAGATAACGCGTGGGGGCCATTTGAAAAAGACCGAAGTAATGGTGAATCTGGCAGTAATGATGGTGGCCCGATACGCCTTGCTGGCACAACGTATTCAAAAGGTTTAGGGGTACACGCGTACTCAGAAATCACCTATGACTTAACACAAAAAGAGTACGACCAGTTTTCGGCATTCATCGGCGTTGATGATGAAGTCAGCAACAATGGTTCTGTTGTATTCGAAGTCTACTTAGATGATGTACTCAGCTTCCAAAGTGGCGTATTAACGGGCAGTAGTGCAACCGATGCCGTCATCCTTCCTATTTCAGCCACACACAGTGTGCTCAAATTGGTGGTCAAAGATGGAGGTAACGGTGTTGGTCACGATCACGCCGACTGGGCAGACGCCAAGCTTCGTGAAAAAGGCGACGCACCTTCTGAAATTGGGCTGTACTACGGCGAAGTGGCGGGCAACATCAATACGTC
This sequence comes from Vibrio penaeicida, assembly GCF_002933855.1. Taxonomy (GTDB): domain Bacteria; phylum Pseudomonadota; class Gammaproteobacteria; order Enterobacterales; family Vibrionaceae; genus Vibrio; species Vibrio penaeicida_A. The sequence goes on along the minus strand of NZ_BFAQ01000023.1, from coordinate 159,469 downwards.
TACTGAAAACCCAAAAACGCGGCTTACAACGTCTTTGAGTGAAACGGAAGATTCCATTGATGGCAATACCACAGAGATCTACACAGGCTATATCTACGATGCTGACGGAAATATATCGTTCAAAGAATACATCGACGATAAAACCCGTCTGTGGATCGATGGAACCTTAGTTTTGAGCAGCGACAATTGGAACGATGAAGTCGCCACTGGCAATCTCAACTTGTCTGCTGGATGGCATGCTTTTGAACTGCGGATCAGCAACGGTAATGGCGGTAGCGGCCCAACTTCAGGAATAGGGTTTGCGTTCGACCCAGACGGTGGAACCAACTGGAGCCACCCTGAAGATCCGGGTGACGGTAGCTTATTCCGCACTCAGGACCCTACGCCAAGCTTCCAAGCGGGTCTTTACTACGGCACCGTGAGTGGCAACATCAATACCAATGCGGCTAACCCCAAAACCAGTGTGACCTCTACCCTGAGTGAAACCGAGGATTCCATCGCAGGGAACACCACCGAGATTTACACAGGCTACATTTTTGATGCCGATGGCAACCTTTCGTTTAAGGAATACATCGATGACAAAACTCGCCTTTGGATAGATGGCACCTTGGTGTTGAGTAGCGACAATTGGAACGATGAAGTCGCCACTGGCAATCTCAACCTATCTGCTGGGTGGCATGCCTTTGAACTTCGGATCAGCAACGGCAATGGTGGCAGCGGTCCGACTTCGGGCATCGGGTTTGCGTTCGATCCTGACGGTGGCACCAATTGGCAACACCCCCAAGATCCCGGTGATGGAAGCTTATTCCGTACAGAACAGTCGATTCCGGCGACCCCAACCTATGTATACGTAAGCGATTTAGCAGAAACGTCATCGAGTAACGGATGGGGAAACATGGAAAAAGATCGCTCTAATGGTGAACAAGGCGATTCCGATGGCAACACCATCACCATTGCGGGTCAGTCCTATAGCAAAGGGCTTGGCGTTCATGCTAACTCCGTTATCACGTATCAGATCCCGGCTGGTACCTACAATCAATTCAGCGCCAATATTGGCGTAGATGATGAAGTCGGCAATCAAGGATCGGTTGTTTTTCAGGTAGACGTTGATGGCGTGCAGATGTTCCAAAGCGCCACGCTGACGGGAAGTGGTGCAGCCGAGCAGGTCAATGTATCGATACCTTCTAACGCTACCTCACTCACCCTGAAAGTGAACGGAGCCGGTGATGGGATTGGTCACGACCACGCAGATTGGGCAAATGCTCGCCTCAGGCTAACCCAGTAATCCAATGCGGCACTCATAGGGGTGCCGCCCTTTTCATTCCCTGTGTTCTAGGAATTATCATGAATTACGACATGTTAGAAGACTCCACTTGCATCATTGGAGAGTCTCCCATCTGTGTTGAAGGTAAGATATTGGTTTGGGTGGATGCTGAATCCAGTTACATTTACCAATTCGATCTTCAATCTAAGCAAACACAATGTTTCCACATCGGACTCCCAGTGACTGCTATAGCGAAAATACGAGAATCTGGCTGGCTGTTGGTGACCAAGATCGGTATTTACGCCAGTGATCCAAATTTCCAACGGTACGAATACCTCGGAAGCCCCGTTAAAAACAATCCCAATTTGAGACCCAATGACGGAGTCGTCAGCCCAGCAGGCGATCTTTGGTTTGGCACCATGAATCAAGACGAGCTCGAAGCACCGGACGGAGCGCTGTTCATTTTGCATAAGGAAACGATGCAAATTCAGCAATTGGATTGCGGCTTCTCTGTCACCAATGGCATAGCATTTGACGCAAAGAATCAGTTTGTATACGTCAGTAATATGTTCCAAAGAAAAGTGTATCGATACCAAGTGGATTCACACTGGAAAGCCATTCAATCAAAGCGCGTTTTTGTTGAACTCCCTCAAGGAACAGGGCTTCCTGATGGTTTAAAAGTCGATTCTGAAGGCAGGCTTTATGTTTGTCATTGGGATGCGGGCATTATTACGGTTTATGAAAGCAATGGGCAATATGTCCAGAGCATCCCTTTACCCATTCGACACGCCACTCGATGTACCTTTATTGAAAAGGGAGTGCTCGCACTTACCACTGCATCTTACGACATGACAGAGCAAGAATTACAGCGCCAACCCTTATCTGGTACAACACTCAGAATCGACTTGGACGCTGATGTGAGCGGTACTGATTTTGAATTTGAAGCGCAGATGTCCCCATAGCACATTCACTCACACGCAAAAGATAACAAAGAGGTTGCACTTTACTCTTCGCGAGAGTAGCGTTTTTAGCATCTTTCGTTTGAAAATAATCAGATAAGAATGTTCACGAAACACATTGATGATGAAATACAGCTAGCACTGGTACAGCCTTCATTTGCAAAGGATTTTCTAAGAATTCGCAACGATAATTTAGATTATCTCTCTCAATGGCTAGCGTGGCCGCCACACTGCGATAACGAAGACGCTTTTTTGAGTTTTATTCGTATGTCTTTACAGAATTACGCTGAAGGCAAATCACTTACCTGCGTGATTATTTATAAAGACAAATTGGTAGGCGCGGCATCACTCAATTCGATTGACCACAATTTGAGCCGCGCTGAGATTGGTTATTGGCTTGAAGCGTCTGCACAAGGAAACGGGATCGTTACCCGTGCATGCCTTGCCCTGTTAGACATCATTTTCGAAGAGTTAAAATTAGAGAAAGCCCAACTGCATGCGGCCGTAGACAATCAAGCAAGCCGCGCGGTTGCAGAAAGAATTGGCATGACATTAGAAGGCGTTATTACGCGCAATGAAAACCTCAATGGGCGAGTCGTTGATCACGCGGTATATGGATTACTGAAAAGCCATCGGTGATTACACTCTCAATTCAGATCAACCTATAAAGCAAGTCAACTCAACAAAATAAAAAGCGCCCCCTCAATAACGAGGGGGCGCTTTTGTGTTTCTATTTCATTATGTTTCTATCTCATTTTGTCGCCATGAGATACCCTGAATTTATTCAGCTTTGGTGAAATCACCATTTGGCAATATCGACCTTCAGGGTTAGCGCGGTAATAGTTTTGGTGCTTTCCTTCCGCCTTATAGAACTGCTCATATGGGGCGACTTCAGTCACTATCGGGTGTTCAAACTCTGGCGATAGCGTCTCTATGACAGATCGGGCGGTTTCATCCTGTTCATCGTCATGGGTCAGAATGATACTGCGATATTGCGTACCCCTATCTGCTCCTTGGCGATCCGGCGTTGTTGGGTTATGAGTGGTTAAGTGAATTTCAACCAAATCAGCAAAGCTGACTTCGTCGGAATCAAACTCAATTTGCACGACCTCAGCATGCCCCGTCGTACCATTGCACACTTCACGGTAAGCGGGGTTTTTGGTGTGCCCTCCACTGTAGCCGCTGGCTACCGATTTAACACCGCGGACTTGTTGGAATAGCGCTTCTGTACACCAAAAGCAGCCACCACCGAATGTTGCTACTGACATTGTCATAGTTACCTCTCTTATTCCGCTTTCTTTAGGGCGACGGCGTTCATGCAATAGCGCAGCCCACTGGGAGGCGGACCATCTGGGAACACATGCCCTAAATGTGCTTCACAGGTATTGCAGGTCGTTTCAATGCGGCGCATACCGTGCGTTTCATCCATATGGTAAGCAATGGCATTGGCTTTGACAGGCTGGGTAAACGATGGCCAGCCAGAACCGGATTCAAACTTCACACTGCCATCAAATAGCGCGGTATCGCAGCACACGCAGTGGTATATCCCCGGCTCAAACAAACTACATGATTCACTGCTGAATGCCCTTTCGGTGCCTTTTTTCCTAGTGATCCGAAACTCTTCATCCGTCAGCTGTTCTTTCCATTCAGATTCCGGTTTATGGATCACTCTGTCTGGTTTCAGGTTGCCGTTGTTTGCATATTCAATCACACTTTGCCAATTCAACATGGTGGATACCTCGTGTCGGATCTCTGTTTGCTTTGTTATAGCCCATATGAAAGAAATACGATCAGATCGTACTCGCACTATGAACGAGAACAAATGAGAGAATTAGAGTTAGGGTCTGCTGACCAAGATAAGGAATTACCCGCCCCGAGATTTGGAGCAGGTAATGATTAGACCGAAGTGGTTAAGAATAAATTTCAGCGGTTTTTTGAATGCTAGCAACCATGGCAGATAACCCTTGAGAACGAGTTGGTGTGATGTGCTTGTGCAGTTCAAGCTCTTCAAACCATTGGTTGATATCGAAGTCTAAAATTTCCTTCGATGTTTTACCTTCAAACGCAATAACTGTTACGGCTATCAGCCCTTTCACGATGGCTGCATCGCTGTCGCCAAAAAAATGGAAAGCGCCCTTTTCGTCTTGAACTTGATCGAGCCAAACTTGGCTTTGGCAACCTTTGATCAAATAGTCGTCCGTGCGTTTGTCGTCTGATATGGCATTCAGGCGGTCTCCCAGTTCAATAATGTACAGGTAGCGCTCTTCCCAATCCTGACAACGGTTAAAGTTCTTAACGAGCTTTTCTGGCGTCATGTTTTATCCTAACAAGAGATTTATTCGTTTGAGTCCTGCCACGAGGGCATCAATATCTTCGCGCGTAGTATACATGGCAATGGATGCACGACATACCGCGGATTGACTCAATGACTCCAGAAGAGGCATGGCACAGTGATGACCTGTACGAATTGCGATGCCATATCTATCTAAAAACGTACCCACATCATAGGCGTGATGATTGCCTAAATTGAACGGAATCACACCTGCACGATGGCTTGGGTTACCGTAAATTTGAATATTTTCAATACTTGCCAGTTGAGTTAAGGCGTAATCCATTAACTCGTTTTCGTACTGGGCAATGGCATCCAGCCCCGCCTCTTGAACATAATCAATGGCTTCGCCTAACCCCAGAATACCTGCGATGTTAGGTGTGCCTGCTTCAAATTTCCAAGGTGCTTGGTTGAAAGTCGTCCCCGATGGAATGCAGACTTTGTCTATCATTGCACCGCCGCCTTCCCACGGCTCCATAGCGTCTAACAACGTTTTCTTGCCATACAAAACACCAATGCCAGTGGGTCCATAGAGTTTATGGGCTGAGAATACGTAAAAATCACAATTCAACGCTTCAACATTCACGGTTTCGTGCATTACTGCTTGTGCACCGTCTAACAACACTGGAATGCCGTTTTTGTGTGCTAATTCCGTGACCGCTTCAATAGGCGTTCTAGAACCCAGTACATTCGAGATGTGCGCCACAGCCACCAGCACGGTGTTTTCTGTCAGCAACGGTTCCAATGCGCGAATGTCTAGCTCGCCGCGTTCATTCGCTTCCCAGACTTTCACGGTTAAATTGAACTGCTCTGCCAGCATTTGCCAAGGTACGATATTAGCGTGATGCTCTAAGCTAGAAATCACAATCTCACTTGGCTGTTTACCCTTTAGGCGCAGTAGCGGTTTCAAAAAGCCATTGGCGACTAAGTTAATGGCTTCCGTTGTGCCTTTTGTGAACACGATTTCGTCACGAGACTGAGCGCCTAAAAAAGCACGAGCTTTGTCGCGAGCCTGTTCCATGTTATCTGTGGCATTGGCGCTGAGTTGGTGCACGCCGCGGTGAACCGACGCATATTCGTCCCGATAAAATCGGGACATACGGTCAATGACTCGATTGGGAGTTTGTGCGCTAGCCGCAGAATCTAAATACACAAGGGGCTTGCCGTCGATTTCCTGATTCAAAGTAGGAAAATCCTGACGCCATCGTATTCCTTGTGTTGTTTCTGCTTGGTTATCTTTCACACTGTTACTCATTACAAGTCCAATTTCTGTTCGATCCGACGAATGATATGTTGTTGCACTTCTGGGTGGTCAATTTCATCAGTCAATTCACCTGCAAATGCAAACGTAATCATCTTTTCAGCCTTGGCTTTAGGGATTCCGCGAGCCTGAAGGTAGAACACTTGGCTCTGATCAATTTGCCCAGTGGTCGCACCGTGGCTGCATTTCACATCATCGGCATAGATTTCTAATTGCGGCTTACTGTTGATCTGGGATTTTTCACTTAAAAGCAAATTGTGGTTATCCATTTGACCATCGGTTTTGATTGCACCTTTATCGACATAAATCATGCCGTTAAAGACACCAACACCGTTGTCTTTACCAATCACTTTATGCGTTTGGTGGCTATTACAATACGCTGCTTTGTGGCGAAGATAGGTTCTGGTGTCAAACACCTGATCCGCTTTCGGCAAGGTTAAGCTGTTCATTTCAACTTCACCGCCCTGACCTTTCAAAATACCACTGGTGTTATGCCTTACCAGCTTACCTTCCAGTAAGAAAGTATGGCTTGTCGCGCGGCTATCGCGATACAAAGTAATATCATTGTGACCGAAATGATGCTGCTGAGCACTTTCTTCAATCAATTTAATGTGCTTAAAGTTAGCGCCGTCACTGACATTCGCTGTCAGCCTTGAGCAAGTCACACCGCCACCTTGCTTCAGAGACACGTGGTGCTCGTAAACGTGGCATTCCGCTAGTCGGCTAAGCTCAACATGATGTCGGTAGCTACAAAGCTCACCGTCACCACCCGAATTCAGGTGAAACAGATAAATCGGTTTCTCAAGCTGGGTATCGTTGCCCACTTGAACATAAATACCAGCGGTTGCTGTTGCGTCCGTAAGTGCAGAGAACGCTTCTTGATTGATGTTGCTAGACAGTTGGTGTTGCGCTGCATCATCCAATTCATTGATGTCTTTAATGACGGTATTCGGAATATCGTCAGACAATTCCGACACCAGCTTTCCATCAAAAAAGACCAAACGGTAGCAGTCAAAACTCATACTGATGCTTTCAAACGAAATGCTATCAATGTTGTTTTGTTCTGGCGCGCGGTGCGATAACGCTAGGAATTCATCCAGAGGCGTGTACTTCCAGTCTTCGTGTTTAGCATTCGGGATCCCCCAAAGCGCTAATGACTGCCAGCTATTTTCTTGCCAGCTAGACTGACCCGCAAGAGAGCGAAGACGCGTTAACGCCACATCTCTACTCTTCTCCGATAATCCAACCATAACCTTTGTCCTCTAACTCTTTCGCCAAGGTGTGATCGCCAGATTTCACAATTTTGCCTTTGTACAGAACGTGAACAAAGTCAGGTTTGATGTAATCAAGAATACGCTGGTAGTGAGTCACCACGATGAAAGAACGGTTGCCGTCGCGCAATGCGTTCACACCATCCGATACCGCTTTAAGTGCATCAATATCTAGGCCCGAGTCTGTCTCATCAAGAATACAAAGCTGTGGCTCTAGTACTGCCATTTGTAGGATGTCGTTGCGTTTTTTCTCACCGCCAGAAAACCCTTCGTTTACAGAACGGTTAAGCAAATCGACAGGCATTTTCAGCAGGTCTGCTTTTTCTTCTAGCAAGTCTTCAAAATCGAAGCGATCCAGTTCAGGTTCACCACGGTAATCACGGATGCCATTCAGTGCAGTTTTCAGGAACAACTTGTTGCTCACGCCCGGAATTTCTACTGGGTATTGGAATGCAAGGAATACACCTTCACCAGCGCGCTCATCGGGATCAAGATCCGCTAGGTCTTTGCCTTTGAACAGGATTTCACCATCCGTGATTTCGTAATCGTCTTTACCAGCCAGCGTAGAAGACAACGTACTTTTGCCTGAACCGTTTGGTCCCATAATGGCGTGTACTTCGCCTGGTTTGATGGATAGGTTAATACCGTTAAGGATTTGGTTATCCTCAACACTGGCTTTTAAATCTTTAATTTCTAACATACTGGGTTAGCCCACGCTGTGTTCTAAACTGATGGAAAGGAGTTTTTGTGCTTCAATAGCGAATTCGAGCGGCAACTCAGAGAATACATCTTTGCAGAAGCCGTTAACGATCATCGAAATAGCATCGTCTTCACTGATACCACGTTGAACGCAGTAGAAGAGCTGATCTTCACCGATTCGAGACGTCGTCGCTTCATGCTCAACCTGTGCGGTAGAATTTTTCACTTCTACGTAAGGGAACGTATGCGCGCCACAATCAGCACCGATAAGCATTGAATCACACTGGGTAAAGTTTCGAGCGCCTTCCGCACTTGGCAATACTTTCACCAACCCGCGGTAGCTGTTTTCACTCTTACCCGCAGAGATACCTTTAGAGATGATGGTCGACTTGGTGTTCTTACCAATGTGGATCATCTTGGTACCGGTGTCGGCTTTTTGGTCGCCATTAGTCAATGCAACCGAGAAAAACTCACCGACAGAGTTATCACCCTTAAGGATAACACTTGGGTATTTCCAAGTAATCGCAGAACCCGTCTCTGACTGCGTCCAAGACATTTTACTGTTTGCGCCTTCACACACAGCACGCTTGGTCACGAAGTTCAAGATTCCACCTTTGGAACCTTCAACGCCTGAGAACCAGTTCTGAACCGTTGAATATTTTACTTCCGCATCTTTGTGGATAATGACTTCTACTACCGCAGCATGCAGCTGGTAGGTATCGCGAACTGGCGCAGAACACCCTTCGATGTAGCTCACGTACGCGCCTTCATCCGCCACTAGAATTGTGCGCTCGAACTGACCCGTCTTTGCTTGGTTAATTCGAAAATAGGTCGATAATTCACGAGGGCAACGCACACCAGGCGGAATGTAGACAAACGATCCGTCAGATGCAACGGCAGCATTCAACGCCGCAAAAAAGTTGTCTTTTGGAGGAACAACCGTACCTAAATACTTGCGGACCAACTCTGGATAGTCGTGAATCGCTTCACTGAACGAACAGAATATAATGCCCTGCTCTTTCAGCTCGTCACGGTAAGTTGTGGTCACTGAAACGGAGTCGAAAATGGCATCAACAGCCACTTCAGAACCTTCACGAACAGGCACACCTAGTTGGTCAAACGCGTCTTCCACTTCTTTGGTCAGAAATTCGTTCGAACCGTCTGATTCAAGATCGCTTCCTTCACATTTGCCACAGCTTGGTGCGGAGTAATAGCTGTAGTTCTGGTAATCCAGGGATGGGTATTCCGCTTTCAGCCAATGAGGCTCTTCCATGTCTTTCCAAAGTCGGTATGCTTCCAGACGGAATTCTAGCATCCAATCCGGTTCATTCCTTTTGGCTGAAATGGCACGTACCACTTCCTCATTAATGCCTTTTTCTAAGGTGTCGTTATCAAGCTGAGTATAAAACCCTTCTTTGTATCCTTCCTTATTCATCGCCTCTTGGACTTCAGGCTGAATTTCAATTGCAGTCATTTGCTAAATACCAAAGCTCTCACCACAGCCACACTCGGCTTTGACGTTAGGATTTTTGTAGGTAAAGGTCTGATTCAGCCCTTCGCGGACGTAGTCCACTTCAGTGCCATCAAGGAATGGCATCGCAGTAAGCGCAACAAATAGAGTTGCACCATTAGATTCAAAAGAAAGGTCACCATGCTGAGGTTCATCGATTTGATCGAGAACGTACGCGTAGCCAGTGCAACCAGAAGATTTCACCGACAAATGAATTGCTTTTCCATCAGTTGAAAGCTGCTGTACACGTTTAGCTGCTGCGGGTGTTAATGTAATACCTTGCCATTGGGCGTCCTCGATTGAGAACGACTCGGCTCCGTCAGTATTAACGGTTTCTCCGGTATGAGATGCCATAACCACACCTTATCGTAGTAAAGATGTGCACATGATAATGATTATCATTAGTAGGTCAACCTTACGCAAAAAAGGGTTAAGGGTGTACTTTGGCTCCGCCGAAGGTGCTTGCAAGGTAATTGATGATTTCAATCGGGTCGGTGAGGGTAACGTTGTCTTCTAAGATAAGCACTGGTAACCACTGCTTATCTTCACCAATCAGCTCCACCACTTCCCCTCTTGGTTTAGGGTAATCTATTCTTCGTACATCAACGTGATCTTTCCAATTTTGGTTAACTTTAATCGCTCCTTCAATCATTGCGCAATGAGAACAGATCCAGCTTTCACCTTCATCTTCGAAAGGCATTTTCAACACAAACAAAATAGGCTTCATTTACTTCTACACTCAAATCAATCTGCAAGAAGTGACATATTAATGACTTTCGCGGGAGTGGGTCTACCCATAAAGTACCCTTGGAAGTAATCTATCCCTAATTCCATCATCTTTAATTTTTGTTCTTGTGTTTCAATCCCTTCTGCTACCGTTTTGATATTTTTAGATCGGCAATATTCTATTACCTCCAAAAGCTGTGTTTTGTTTTCTTCGGCGTTTTGAATGAGTGTTTTGTCGATTTTCACAATATCTACTTGGTGTCGTTTCACTCTTGTCATATCACAGTGCATTGAACCAAAATCATCCAACGCAACACGGATATTGACTTGTTTTAAGTTTTCGATGCCTTGCGCCATTAAAGACATTTCTGAATTGCTGTCTTCCATAATTTCATACACCACATTCTCTCGTGGAATACCCAACATTTTTAGGCGTATAAGTAATTGTTCGATTGCACCAGATATATTCCCTAAAGTATTAAACACACAGGGAGGTGCGTTAACGAAAAGAGATACGTTACCTGAAGAAAATTTTGAGAAATTGACAAAGTGGATCTTGCCTGTAATCAGAAAAAACAGCATCAAGGCTTTGTGATCTTGCCGAATAGGCCTCAGGAATTCTTCAGGGCTAATGGCCGCCCCGTCCATATCTGTTATTCGAGCCAGACCTTCATAGGCGACAATACATCCGGCTCTGTCAAATATAGGCTGATATACCCCCTTAAAAACAAACCCATCGTATTTAATGAATGCCCATCCATTGGGATCAGTCTCAACCAGTTCTTGAACTGGATCATCTACTGTGTTGTAAGTTACCTTCATCTAAAGCCTAGAGAGTTAAATTTGTTATGATGCCGACGTTGCCACCCACTGCGATGTGTTCCCGCTTTTTCCCATTCAAGTGACTTCTGTGCTCAAACAGAATATCTGGCTCAGAATCCTGTGACTTGAAGTGGTTTGAGTTTATGTTACGCAAACGTTTCTTTTCTATTTAGCTATAACTCAAGCAAATACATTGAACAACCAAAGAGACTAAACAAAGACCTTAAGCCATTTAGCCACAGTGGATTGAGCACAAATTTGAGTAATTACATGTAATGAGAAATCATTAAGTTTGAGGCTCACATCAAGAAAACATCAGGAAGCGAATAAAAAAACCGTATCAAATAATCAAAAATGGAATATCAGAATCTGATACCCAACCAATAATGCGAATCATATCAATATAAATTCGAGTTCCGTTTCATATCTAGGGGGATTTTCTGTCAAAATTAGTGAAAATCTCTAACTCGTTCCTATTTTCAAACATTTATATTTGTGTATCCAAAGCTCTTTTGAATTATTGTCACAAAAATGTAACTTAGGAATTAAACTGGAGTACTGTACATTTAACCAAAATAAACCTCACTCATTCCACTTTTAGCAGGGTTATTCACTTCAAATCTGCTTTTATAAAGTATTCATCATAACAGTCTCACTTTTGATAACTCTATTGTTACCGCATTTTTATTCCGTTTAATAAAGGGCACTAAGCAGCCATAGGGCGACGATAAACCTTAGCTTTGAGCTGCAAAAACAAACCGCAAAATAAAAATAGCGGGATAACACCTCCTCCATCCAGTTGGTAACAAATTTAACTTGCTGTAATCGGCGCATAAACGCCGTAAGAGGATGAGATGAAACTGATTGATAAAGCTCGTTTTGCTCGCACCCCAGGGTATATAGTTGGAATAAAAGAAGGCACATTTGTCTGGTTTTACAATGAGTCACTTTATGCATGGCAGCAATGGGTACGCCAGTATCCAACACTACCAGTGTTGAGGGTGTCTGCTTGTCGAGTAAAACTGTTAAAAGATAAATGGATGTTTACCGGAGTTATCCCACATATAACCCTTGAAGAATCCGGCTTGGAATTCGATGAAAAAGGCCGTGTTTTCATCAAATTTGAAGCAGATTGGCGACATTGGGAAAAATGGAAACAAAACGCCATAGAAAAGAATGTGAGAACCATAAAAATCAGTGATTAAAAATCAATGCCAGCACCCGATGCTGGCATTTTTACTGGCTGTCGATTCCTTTAATCACGTTTTTCAGTTTGATGGCAAATACGATCCCTGATAGCGCCACGGTAATACCATTGGCTACTATGATTGGCGTGGAATTTAAAACGACACCATACGCCAGCCAACAAGCGGTTCCCACAATAAACATTGTATACATCGAAAGTGAAATACTGGTTGTATCTTTGATTCGAATCGTATGAATGACTTGCGGTAAAAAGCTGATAGTTGTCAATATCGCGGCAATATACCCGATGTACTCCATGAGACCTCCGTTTCCTACTAGGCAAAATTTAGAACTCGTTGTATTCAGTGAATTGGTTGTTTAGAGAAGTTTGAAAGTGATTGTGTGACAAAAAATACACTTGAATAGTAATCGATTAACTTGCCCGCTTTATGACAATCACCCACCTAATCAAAAATGAGAATTCGACTTACGTTATCTGTGACAAATAATTACTGAAAGATACACTTTGTTGCATAACAAAAATAGAACCAATTTAGTAAGTAACAGAATTTTAACGGAGTTTAAATAGTAATTCGTTCACCAGCTTCTACCATCAAACCTTACTCATTTGATTGGCTTTTGCACTGAACTGAACATGACCCCCAAGCGTTACAATTTCATTCTTCTCCACTTGATTGTCTCTATTTCAGCACTCATTAATTTACTCACAGGTTTGAGGGTTCACTTGGTCTCGGATCGAACCTTATATTGGCTTTCCCCCATATTGCCTCAGGGTAACCTGCATGATCTTCATTACATAAGTGGTATCGTTCTTTTTTCTAGCGCATTGGGCTACGTATTTTATGTTTTACGCCGCAAGAAACGCGCGACCAAAGCATCATCACCATACCACCTCTGGGTTCAATACTTTGGCTATGTCATCACTCTATCGGCTCTGATTTCTGGTGCACTCTATTGGTGGCAGTTTGATTTTATGAACTTTCAGGCTTGGCACTTTTGGTCTGCCATTGGCATGTTGTTTTTTTTGATACTGCACAGCTTGGTTTACATCATTCAATATGGGGCGAACGTGCTAAAGATGGTGGTGCCATTTCGAACGCTAAAGCAAGCACGGCTTTCGCTTACACTTCTCCTGTCACTGGGAACCGCTGGGGCTGGTTGGGCATTTATATATTCTGGCAGCCAGCTACCTTTAACGGTTAAAAAAATAAGCATTGATGAACTGGTTAATGTGGATGGAGAATCGAGTGAGGCTTTTTGGCAGGACGCAAAAGAAATCTCTGTTCTCACTACGGGGGGAGCCAATTTCATTGATGGACAAACAACAGTTTCGATAAAAGCCGCCGCAAACCAATTTGAAACTTACTTTTTATTCCGCTGGAAAGACGCCACCAAAAGCCTTGCTCATCTGCCTTTATTTAAGCAAAACGGCAAATGGGTGGTTCGGCAAAATGGGTTCCATCATTTTGATGAAACAACCTACTACGAAGACAAATTCGCTGTCATGATTTCCAGTACCTGCGGCTACGGTGCTGATGGCACGGCTTATCTAGGTCGTAAGCCGATTAAAGGCAAGCCCGAAAACTGGCACGGTAAGGGCTACCACGCCAGCATGGATAATCGGATCCGCGATTTGTGGCATTGGAAAGCCGTTCGCACCAACGATATGTTTCAAGCAGACGATAATTTCTTTGGTCCTGCCAGTACACCTCGATTTGGCGAACGCCGATACACCGCGGGCTACCTTACCGACGGCAAAGACAGTGGCGGATACAAAATGAATTGGAAGTGGTACTCCCCCCACTCTGTCATCCCCAAAAGGCTCCCAACAGAACCTTCATTAGTCACCCGCCCTCTTGCTTGGTTTGGCAGTCAACCCTATCAAAAAACGCACGACACCTTACCTGATGGCAGCGAAATGCCTTCGGTTTTATACCGTTCTAACCAGTTTGAAGGGGATAGAGCCAACGTGCGCGCACGAGGAAAGTGGGAAAACGGATATTGGACACTAGAAGTCTCTCGTAAACACGATACAGGTTCAAAGCACGACGTTGCCTTGGAAGATGGCACCTGCATATGGGTATCCGCCTTTGATCACTCACAGATAGCTCACACACGCCATCATCGTCCTATACAACTGGAGTACGTGCAATGACACTAAGAATACTTGCCACACTCGTAATGGTTGCTGCCACTTCTCTTTATAGCTATTTCAGTTTGAGCATACTGCCCGTTCAATTGGATCACCCTCGCTACGTGAAAGTCACCAGCACTGGTGAACATTTGATGCCTTGGCAAGGTCCTTGGGCGTGTGTGGCCGATGAAAAAACAGGATTGCTATGGGAAGTCAAAACCGATGACGAGTCCATTCACGATGCCGATTGGACCTACTCTTGGTTCAATGGACAATTAGGTGCACCCGATAAAGGGGACTGCTTCTATCAAGACGGGCGATGCGACACCCAAGCGCTGATCAAACGAACCAATGCGCAAGGGTTATGCGGCAATCATAATTGGCGACTGCCCACACCAAAGGAATTGGTTTCTCTGTTACAAAACAACGACAGACCAAATCAGGCTCAGATCGCCACAGACTTCTTCCCACGAATTAAAAACAGCGATTATTGGACGATAAGCGCCAATAAAGCGCTAGACCAACAGTACCGCCATTTAAAGCACGGAGCACTGGCATTTAACCTTTTTGAGGGCAAAGAAAATACTTTGCCTTATCGCAATGCTGCCTTTGTGGTGCTGGTTTCAGAGCCGCACCGCGAGGGGCATACCTCGCAGATGACATTAACGTCAATTAATCACAGAAGTAATGAATAATAAAGGACTAAAAAATGAATTACCTCAGAACAAGCATTCTGATCGGATTATCCGCTATGGCTTGTCAAAGCTTCGCAGGAAGTGAATACCACCGTTTGGTTTGGGATGGGTCATCATCTTCAAAAGCCACGATCGGGTTTTCCCCAACAACAAGCACTAATCACCACGTAAAATATGGATTCACCACCAGCGAGCAGCAGTGGAAAAAAGCCAATGTGTCTTTTAGCCATACGTTCGCCAACTCACTGAAAAGCAGCTTTGTGCAGTTAAGTGGCTTGCCATCCAACTCTCCGGTTTACTACCGAGTGTGTGACGATGCTGGGTGTGGCGATCGCCTTTGGTTCAAAACCGCCCCAACAGACAACTCTCCGTTTGTCGCGATTGCAGGAGGCGATACCCGTACAGGTTGGACAAATCGCCGCGCAGGCAACAAGTTAGTTGCGAAGGTACGCCCTTTGTTCATTATGCATGGTGGCGACTACACCAACCAAAACTCCGCCTCGGAAATGCGTGAATACCTAAAAGATTGGCAACTCACGTTTTCAAGCGATTTGATAGACGGGGTTAACTACAAACGAATTTACCCATTCGTGCCCACACACGGTAACCATGAAGACGACAACTACAGCACTGTGTGCCAAGTCTTTGGTGCCGATTTCGATGGCAATAAAACGTGTAACCCTAAAGATACCTATGGTGCGTTTAACGTATCACCACTGCTGCGTGTTTATACCCTTAATAGCCAGTTTAAAGACAGCGGTTGGTCTAGCTACGCAACAGCCATGAACAATTGGCTGAGCCAAGATTTAGCAGCCAGTGCCAACTCAGCAAAATGGCGCATGGCGCAGTACCACAAGCCGATGTACCCGCATTATTCTGGTAAGCGAGACAACACTGTTTTGGTCTCTTGGTGGGCAAATTTATTCTATCAACACAAAATGAATTTGGTGGTGGAATCGGATACGCACATAAATAAAGTCACCGAAGCATTGAAACCTTCTGGTTCCAACTTCACCGCAACCACTTCTGGCGGTACGGTTTATGTGGGTGAAGGCAGTTGGGGTGCCCCCGCTCGTAGCGCAAACGATCCGAAAAGTTGGACCATTGATTTGGCCAGCATTCAGCAATTCAAAGTATTAAGTGTTAGCCCTAACACATTAGAGGTTCGTACCGCACAATTTGGTTCGGGTGCCGAAACCCTAAGCCGAGAGCAACGCAACGCAAACCCTCTAGCACTGCCAAGTGGCGTGAACTGGTGGTCGGCATCTCAAATTGGGGATGTCCTTAAGCTCACCCGTGCATCCAACAACTTATCGGTTATTGATAAGGGAATAACTCCACCACCACCGCCGCCACCAACAGGCAAAGAGCTGGAAAACGGCAAACCAGTGACTGGGATCGCAGCGTCTAAAGGTCAAACCATCACTTATACATTGGCTGTCCCTTCTGGTGCAACCAACCTAACCATCGCCACCAGCGGTGGTTCAGGTGATGTGGACCTGTACGTTAAACACGGCTCCAAACCAACATCAAGCAGTAATGATTGTCGTCCCTACAAAAATGGTAACAACGAATCGTGCCCATTTGCCACACCAAAAGCTGGCACGTACTACATCAACTTAACCGGTTACAGCGCGTTTTCTGGCGTGACGCTAAACGCTAGCTTCACTAAAGGAACGGGTGGTGGCGGTGGCGGCACAACTTGCAATACGGCGGGGATCAATGTTTACCCTAACTGGCCTCAAACTGATTGGGCAGGAAACCCGAGCCATGCAGGAACGGGCGATAAAATCGTCTACCAAGGGAAAATCTACCAAGCCAAGTACTGGACAGATTCCGTCCCTGGCAGCGATGGCAGTTGGGACTTGGTTTGCGGACAGTAATCGCTAGCACTAAGTAATCGCAAACACTAAGTACACGTAAGCTAAGCCCGCGAGAATAGTCGCGGGCTTTTTAATTGTCGCCAAAGGCTGCTCTCCCCACTCAATATCAGCCGACTTACCTGCAGGCTTTGGATACCTGAATTCAATTGTGGATAGAGATTGAACCTCACTAGAAGGAGGATGGTAATGCCAACAGGTATACCAATCTAGGTACCGAAACCAAGGAGAGGGTCGATGAAAGGATTAAAAGGAAAAGTCGCCATCGTGACTGGCGGCGTCACAAAAATTGGGCAAGGGGTCGTCAATACTCTGCTCGAATATGGTGTGAAAGTGGTGGTATTTGATATTGCGCCAGCCCCTTACACAGATAACAAAAACTTAAGCTATTTCGAAATCGATATCACAAACGATGAAAAGCTAAACAGCGGCATCGAAGCCACCATGCGAACCCACGGTGGTATCCATTTCCTTGTCAACCTAGCAGCAACATACTTAGACGAAGGGAAAGAATCCAACCGAGAAGATTGGCTTCGTGCCCTCAATACAAACCTTGTCAGTGCCATAATGATATCCAATGCCGTTCGACCCCATATGATGGCGCTAGGTGGTGGTTCAATTGTGAATTTCACCAGTATTTCCTCTTCCATCGCGCAAACCGGTCGCTGGCTCTATCCCGCCTCCAAAGCAGCACTACTTCAAGCCACTCGCAGTATGGCAATGGACTTTTCCCCCGACGGTATCCGAGTTAATTCCGTTTCACCGGGTTGGGTTTGGTCAAGGATCATGGATGAATTAACCGATGGTAATCGAGAAAAAACCGATTCAGTCGCCGCGGATTTTCATCTCGCAGGTCGAGTTGGTACACCAGAAGAAGTATCCCAAGTTGTGGCATTTTTGCTGTCCGACTTATCCAGCTTTGTCACAGGCTCGGATTATTCAGTGGATGGCGGCTATTCCGCAATGGGACCAGAACAAGCAAAACCCGCCATTCCTCGCTTGGCAGAATAAAGAGTCATTGAGGAATAACAGAAAAATGAGACATCTTATTATCAAAGGAGTGAAATCATGAGAAGTATCGCCATTGTTGGGGGAGGACAGGCAGGTCTTCCTTTAGCTATTCGTCTTTTAGACAATGATTACCGTGTGACCGTGGTGACCAACCGGACACCAGAAAGCGTGCGCGATGGAAGAGTGTTGTCCAGCCAGTGTATGTTCGACGACGCGCTTCAAATCGAACGGGACTCAGGCTTAAACTTATGGGAAAAAAATTGCCCGAATATCGATGGCATTGGTTTTTCCGTCCCTCACCCAGAAATCGCAGGGGAAAGAGCTATTAGCTGGAGCGCCACCTTAGACAAACCAGCCCAAGCCGTTGACCAACGAGTCAAAATGCCCATTTGGATGGAGCTCTTTGAGTCCAAAGGAGGCAAGTTGATCATTGAAGATGTCGGTGTCTCTGAACTAGAAAAACTGACATCCACCCACGACTTGGTGCTCCTTGCAGCAGGGAAAGGAGATGTCGTCAGGCTATTTGAGCGCGATGAAGCTCGCTCTACATTCAGTAAACCACAACGCGCGCTTGCCCTTACTTACGTCAACGGCATGAAAAAACAGGATGATTTCAGCCAAGTCGCGTTCAATTTGATTCCGGGCGTGGGTGAATATTTTACCTTTCCAGCGTTCACCACTTCTGGTCCTTGCGACATCATGGTATTTGAGGGAATTCCCGGCGGCGCTATGGATTGCTGGAACGATGTGAGTACCCCACAAGAACACCTTGCCACCAGTAAGAAGATCTTAGAGACCTTTCTCCCTTGGGAAGCAGAGCGTTGCCAACACACAGAATTAACCGACGAAAATGGCATTCTAGCCGGCCGTTTTCCACCAACCATTCGCAAACCTGTGATGACGTTACCTTCGGGACGCTTGGTGTTTGGTATGGGCGATGCAGTAGCAACGAACGATCCGATTACAGGTCAAGGCTCCAACAATGCCACCAAAGCCGCAAAAGTGTACGGCGACGCCATTTTGGCACGAGGAGAGCAGCCATTTAATGCCGACTGGATGAACCAAACCTTCGAAACTTTCTGGGAATACGCAAGCAGTGTGGTGAGTTGGACCAACAGTTTATTGCTTCCGCCTCCGCCCCATATTCTGGAACTGCTCGCGTCGGCACAGCAATACCCATCACTCGCTTCGACCATCGCAAACGGGTTCAATCATCCACCGAGTTTTTACCCTTGGTGGGATGACGCCAATTTGTGTCGAGATTTCGTTGATTCCCACTCGGTTAAAAGTGCGTAGGAGGCAAGATTTATGAGCCATAACTCAACCCCAACTAGCCAAAAACCGACGAGCCAAGAACCGACAAAACAAGACAGCGAATCTTTGCTTCCTCAAGTTCTGCGAAAAGCGCTAGGTAAATACCCAACAGGCGTTGCCATTGTAGCGACTCGAACAGCAGAAGGCGTGCCAATAGGGCTCACGATCAACTCTTTTGCGTCGCTCTCCCTCACGCCTCCTTTAGTGCTTTGGAGTTTAGGAACCCAATCCCCTAACTTGGCGAACTTTAACGACTGTGATCACTTCTCCATCAATGTTCTTTCCGGTGAACAAGAAGATCTGGCTATGCGATTTGCCAGCTCAAAAATAGAGAACAAGTTCGATGGCATTGATTACCACATTAACGCTCAAGGTGTGCCTGTGATTGAAGGCGCTATCGCCACACTGATCTGCAAAAATGCGGAACAAAATTCCGCAGGCGATCACCTACTCTTGATTGGTAGCGTTCTTTCAACAGATTCGACAGAGCGCCCTCCGCTGGTTTTCCACCAAGGGAAATTTACCTCTCTAGCAAGTGCATAGAAGCCATCGCCTCTTGAGACTAGGTTCATCATGAGGTGGACTTGGGTTAAAAGCCTCTTTCGAATGGATTATGACATTCGATAGAGGCTTTATTTAAAGGAATGAGAAAGATAAAAAATTCGAAAGAAAAATGAAAATAGAAAAAACTACAATCGCCTTAGGCTCTCACTTGGGCTTTCGCCATAGCGGCTTTTATACGCGACGCTAAACCGCCCCATATGAGAAAACCCCCACTTCATCGCAACCCCTGTTACGCTTTGCGCCTGCCCACCTTGTAGCTCTGAATGCACCTTTTCCATTCTAAGATTACGCAAGTACTGCATAGGACTGATACCAAGAAAATCTTTAAACCCACCGTATAAGCTGCGTACACTCACGCCAGCAATTCCAGCAAGCCTTTCAGCACTGATGTCTTCGTTCAAGTGTGCATCAATATACGATTGAGCAATCCGAACATGTCGAGGCCGGATAGAGGGTTTGCTTTTCGCTGCATTGGTAGAGTAATTGTGAGAATGGCAACTTAGCAAACACGTGGCGACCAACTGCTCTAGCTGTCCAAGGATCAGGCTATTCTGGTTTTCGAACGGTGAAATCTGAGCGGCATAAGTCAACAAATACCAAAGTAAGCTTGTCCACTCTCGGCTTCTTTGCCATTCAAACCCCAAATCAAACCGAACCGTTTCATGCAGGGCGTGACCCGTTATGCCCACCACAGTACGCTCAATTAATGGCTTTGGAATTTTGATCATCAGCTGATCGACATTTGGCTTCCATTGCATGCTTACACTATCATCAGGGCTTAGCACAGAGGCAAGATTTGTTGTGGAATCCACCACGCTGTGTGGGCTCTCAATCACAGCCCTGCCAGACAGAGGCATTTGGACAAGAAAAAACTCTTTCATTGCACCGGGTTCAATGTCTACCCCAGCACCGTAATGAAGACGGCTTACCGAAATTTCACCTAGCTGCAAAAAATGCATTTTTGCGTCCAACTTGGTGCGATCTTCTTTCACCGAAAGTGAATGAGATTTCATGACTTGCCCTACGGCGTCACACACCTCAGTTACATTCCCAGATGAAAAAAGAAGCCTTTCCGATTGGCTGAATTCCTGATCGACCAAACGAAACAAAGAGTTATTTATTCTGGAGTCATACATCCGTCACTCCTCACTATATTGCGTCAAACTGCTTTTCGTAATGATGTCTTTACAACGGGTATCTGTGTGGCTGCAAAATCACCCATTTATCAAACTCCATTGTTAACATTCTATTTACATACTAAACACAAGATAGTCTACGCATATCCAGCTCTATATCCGAATTGTGCAGAAATTGTCCAAAACTGGTATTGATTGATATATCGACAGGGCTGTACAGTCTATTACGAACTAAGGGCTATTTCGAACTAAGGCTCATTACGAACTGAGCGCAATTACCAACAAAGAGAAAACATTATTTAGTCCAACACTTTTTCGCCATGCGTAGCAGCGAGAAGTTTATGCGTATATTCACTTGTCGCTTGATGGCGCGCTAATCGGTGCACATCCGTCTGCTCTTCGAGCTGCCCTTGGCTCATAACGTATACGTCATCACATAGCCAGTTCACCACGTCGAGATCGTGGCTCACCATCAGATAGGTAAGTTGATGCTGTTGTTGGAGTTGGCGTAATAGATTGAGCACTTCCGCTTGCACAGAAGCGTCCAGTGCGGATGTCGGTTCATCCAATAACACCAGTTTCGGTTTGCTGATGAGCGCACGCGCCACTGCGACTCGCTGCCTTTGCCCACCGGATAACTGGCTGGGATAACGAAAGCGAAACCGCGCATCCAATCCTACGTCCGACAACACGCTGGACACCCTTTTTGATACGTTATCCATACCGTGAATATATGCGACCTCTGACAATGTTTGGTCGATCGTACGCTTAGGGTGCAATGATGCATACGGATCTTGAAACACCATTTGCACATCTTGACGAAGCGATTTTGGGTAAGACTTGCCAGTCTCAAGATTTTGCCCCACGATTTCTACTTCACCTCGCCACTCTTGATTGATACCAGTAAGCAGCTGCAAAACGGTGGACTTGCCCGAACCAGACTCGCCCACTAAACCAACACACTGATTGGCAGCAACGTTGAGGTTAAACTGCTTAACCGCAAGAAATTCCCCCCAATAAATATCGGTATTGCTGATTTTTATCATGCCAGTTTCTCCCATGCTGGATCGCGGTTTAACGTTGAAAGTGGCTGATCGCGTTTTTGATAACTGGGTAAACAAGCCAACAAACCTTGCGTGTATGGATGTTGCGCTTGGTGAAGATCAGATGCCGATAAAGTTTCCACAATGCAGCCACGATACATAACAATGATTCGGTCGCAAAACTCGGCGACGAGGTGTAAATCGTGGCTAATCAAAATCAGACCACTGCCATGCGCTTCCACTGAATTATTCAGTAATTCCAATACTTGTTTCTGTACGGTGACGTCTAATGCAGATGTGGCTTCATCGGCAATCAGAATATTTGGCTGTGGCAGCAACATCATGGCGATCATGACTCGTTGCCCCATTCCCCCCGAAAGTTGGTGGGGATAACATGCCAATACCCTCTCTGGATCTCGAATGGCCACTTCCGCAAGTGCATTGTAAATCGCCTGCTTTGCTTCAAACTTGTTGCCTACGTGGTGTAGCTTCCAAGTTTCAAGCAACTGCCGCTCTACGGTGAGTACCGGATTAAGAGAAAATTTGGGATCTTGCATCACCATAGTGATCGCTTTCCCTCGAACATTGCGCCACTGACGAGGCGACAAACCCAGTAAATTTGTCTCCTGCAAAGACATGCTCTTGGCTGTCATTGAGGCAGCTTGCGGTAACAAACCTAAAATGGCTCGTGCCGTCATGGATTTGCCCGATCCAGACTCGCCGACAATGCCAATTTTTTCTTTACCCATTTCAAGGTTAAAGTTTTTCACCACGTCTACAGGACCTTTCGCCGTAGGAAAGGTGACTGTAAGATTTTCAACTTTCAACAATGGCTTCTCGGCTTTCAGTAATGGCTTTTCAGCTTTCAATAATGACATGGGCACTCCTACCGTTTGCCTTCAAGGGCATCACGCAAACCGTCACCCAATAAGTTAAACGCAAGGCTAACCAACAGAATGGCTATGCCTGGAATGGTCGCAACCCACCATTGATCCAACAAAAACGAGCGACCTTCTGCGATCATCATGCCCCACTCTGGCGTAGGAGGTTTCGCACCCAAGCCCAAGAAACCCAGCCCCGCAGCGACGAGAATGATCCCTGCCATATCCAAGGTGACACGGATGATCACTGAGGTCATGCACATCGGTACAATATGATGATACAAAATTCGTATTGGTGAAGCGCCAGACAGCTTCGCTGCTTGAATGTAATCAGCATTTCGACAGGTAAGCGCTTCTGCACGAGCAACACGTGCATAAGGTGGCCATGCCGTAATGGCAATGGCCAATACGACGTTACCTAAACCCGGCTCCAAGATGGCGACAAAGGCGAGCGCCATTACCAATTTGGGAAACGCGAGAAAGATATCGGTAATGCGCATTAATACCAGCTCGACCCAACCTCCGAAATAACCGGCAACCACACCGATCATGAGGCCCAAAGGTGCCGTAGTAACAACCACTAGCAGCACAATAGTGACGGTCACCTGCGCGCCGTATAATAAGCGACTAAATATGTCTCGCCCAAGGTGATCTGTACCAAGCCAAAAATCCCAAGACGGCGCTAACAAACGTGCTTCTAAATTGGTTTCAATGGGCGAATGCGGTGCAAGCCATGGAGCCAATATTGACACTGCTAGCAATAACACGAGTAATGCAATGCCCATGAGGGTAAGTGGATTGGCGCATAATGCCAGCCAAACTCGATACCAGTTAGCACATCTCGCTTGCCACTGACTGGTTGGGGTATCATCCAATAGCCACTGCTTAATGGAAGGTCTAATGGAAGATTTCATCGTTTCACCCTCGGGTCTAGAAGGGGATAGGCGAGTTCTGCCAACAAGTTCAAACTCACAAAACAGATACCAACAATCAATGTGCCACCCAATACCGCGGGCATATCGGCAGAAAACAGAGCATTAGTAATGTACGCCCCCAAACCCGGCCAAGCAAAGACGCTCTCGGTAAGAACAGCCCCCTCAAGCAAACTGGCGTAGGTAAGCGCCAAAATCGTAATCAGTGGAACTCGAATATTCACCAAACAATGCCGCGTGATTAGGGTAAATTCACTCACGCCTTTCACACGCGCGGTCACCACGTATTCTTTTTCTAACTCATCCAACATCAATGAGCGCGTCATACGACCAATGTAAGCCATGGAGAAATACCCTAATATGAGAACGGGCAGCACTAAGTGACTGATTGCATTACGAAACACATCCCATTGCTGCTCAAGGGCAGAGTCGACAAGAATCATCCCAGTTACAGGTGTGACCAAATACTCGTAGCCGATATCCAACCGCCCTGGTCCGGCTACCCAATCAAGCTTGGCGTAAAACACCAACAGCCCAATTAAACCCAACCAAAATACAGGGGTAGAGTAGCCCACCAGCGAAAAAACCCGAATCAGGTTATCTTGCCATGTCCCCCGATGAAGAGCCGCCCAAATACCAAGCGGAACACCAAGCAGAATGCCCACAATAATACCCAAAGTCGCTAGCTCAAGAGTCGCTGGAAAGAAGTTGCTGATATCTTCCAAGACGGTATTACCCGTACTCTGAGACATGCCTAAGTTGCCGTTTGCGACATCTTTTAGGTAGCGCCAAAACTGGATAGGTAAGGGCTTATCGAGACCAAGCTCAACCTCAACTTGAGCGTACACTTCTGGGCTTGCGCGATCGCCCACCACAGCAACGACGGGATCAATGGGCATAACACGGCCGATAAAAAACGTCACTACCAACAGTGCCACTAAAGTCACCACAACCATGGACGTTTGCTTTGCCAGTATCAGACCGAATGAAAAGAATTTATTGCTTGATCCCACCATGACTGTGCCCCTATTACTGATCTATTTAGTCACTTTTGAGTAGTACACTTGATGGGCGGATGAGCCTTGCTCATAGCCATTAATATTGCTTCGCAGTGCTGTTTGCGCTTGGTTTTGGAACATGACGACAATTGGCGACGTTTTCATCACATCATGTTGTAAATCACGGTATTGCTGTAAGCGCTTATCACGATCGGTTTCTTGAAGTGCCGCTTCTACCTTCTTGTTTAGCTCCAGATCTTGCCAGCCGTTACGCCAAGTTGTAGTAGAGACATAGTGGTCGTCATCGTTATTGGCATTGTAGGCAAAAGCCCCCGCATTGGAATGAGGGTCGGCATAGTCTGGTCCCCAGTACAACAGCATCCCTTCATGTTCCCGTGCACGGTATTTCGTGATGACTTGATTTCCTGTTCCCGGAACCAGATCGATCTTAATACCTGCTTCTGCAAATGTAGCTTGAATTGACTGCGCCATGCTCGAAAACGGCTCGCTATTGATGTAGTCCATTTTCAGGCTCAGATTCTCAATTTTGGCGTCTGTTAAAATCTGCTTGGCTTTTGCCACATCTAACGAATACGGAGTATCACTCACTGCACCCGGCATGCCTTGTGGCCAAAACGCTTGGTGCACTTTGAATTGCCCCTTCAAGAATGAATTCGCCATTCCTTTGTAGTCAATCAGGTATTTCGCAGCACGCCAAAACTCAGGGTTATTCAGTTTGTTGTTTTTCACGTTAAACGAGAAAAAGTAAACCGCCGATTGAGGGTAATCTTCTATTTTTAACTCCGAGTGGGTGGCAATGGCTTGAATTTGATCCGGTCCTAGACCTCGCGCAATATCAATGTCGCCTTTTTCTAACATGATACGTTGTGTTGTTGGCTCAACAATGTGGCGGTAAATCACTTGTTTGATCGCTAAGTCACCCTCCCACCATTTTTTATTAGCGCTAAGTACAACCGTGTCGTTCGCTTTCCAAATACGCAATGAAAATGGACCAGAGCCTGCACTGTTTTTGTTGAGCCAAGCGTTGCCCATATCGCCGTCTTTTTCGTGTTTCTTCACTGTTTTACTATCGACAATAGACGCCACTGTCGCTGTTAAAGTGTTTAACGCAAAGTCAGGGGAAATGCCTTCTTTGTAGTGGACTTTCACTGTGTCATCATCGACTTTAACGACTTGCGATTCGATATTGTCGGCGTTCCAACCCAGTTGTTTCACGACAGCAGAGGGGGTTTTGTTCAACTTCATGACTCGCACAAACGAGTACACAATATCATCCGCTGTTACGTCATTGCCGGATGCAAATCTGGCGCTTTTATCCAGCTCAAAGGTAATGGTGCGAGCAGCACTATCGGCATGCCACGAGCTTGCTAATCCGCCGACGAGTGTATCCGTTGCACCGGCATGGTACTCCACGAGTTGGTCGTACAGATTATTGCTAATTTCTCCTCCTGTGAACTCGTAAATTTGAGCAGGGTCGAGGGTGGCGAGGTCATCAATATTTTTTGCTACAACCAGAGTGGAAGGCGGCGTTGCCGCAATCGTTGATGCGCAAAACAGCGCACTGATGGTAACGGCTAGCTTGCACCAGATTTGGTGTTGTTTTAAGTACTTCACGAAATGTCTCCTGTTACTTTTCAAGTGCACGTCGAAATGCCAACAGATCGGGTGCCACTTTCTGCGCAACTTCCATTGCATTGGGTAAATCAATACTTACGTATGCCCCCTCTTCATCGAGGAGGTTGATGGTGCCAATCACTTCATCCTGAAACATCACAGGAAGATTAATGGCTGATCCTAACTGGAGCTTTTCAAACAAAGCGCTGTCTTTTAGATATTTGTCTAACAAAGCTCGCTCGTTACACACAAAAGGCGTCGCCTTAACAACAACCTGTTGGTGCCAATCATCAAACTCTAAAGGCTTCACACCACTCACTGGATAGTTATTGATGTCGCTGGTGTAGCATCGACACGCATGGTTGCTGGTTAGGCACATAATGGTCAGTAACTTAAATCCCACCGCACGCTTCAGTTCTTGCTGTGTGCTTTCAAAACTCTCAAACCCCTCGCTCATGTCATTCTTCCTTGTGGTGGGCAAAAATATCGAGGTCGCCAAACCACATCACTCGACATGGTGTGGTATGCGTATTACGCCATTGATGAGGGATGGCAGAGCTGTAATGAGCACTATCTCCACTTGTTAGTACTTGGGTTTGATTATTGAGGGTTAACGTCAAATACCCATCCAGTACCACACACAGTTCTTCGCCCTCATGAACCATTGCTTCGGTTTGAAAGCCCGGCTCCAACACAACTTCTGCACCATTTATTCGCTTTCCTGGAAAATCACTCGAAAGTTGTTGATAGTGCGCCTTGCCATCGGGTAAGGAAAAACCTGCGCGGTCTGCAGCCAAGATCACTGAGCCCGCATTGCTTGGCACTGAAACGAAGCTTTCCATATCCGACTGCAACACGTTAGCGATGATCGCGAGTGACGAGAGAGATGGTGAAACATCGTTGCGCTCAACACGAGACAGAAAACCTATAGAGAACTTCGATTCATCGGCGACTTGCTGCAGCGTTTTTCCTAACTCTTTACGCTTTCTTCGAATCCTTGCTCCAAGAGAATATGCATCCATACTCGTTCCCCTCTCAGCATGTTTCAATCATGTTAAATGTGTAAAAATTTTACTATACGTAAAAATATGTTTAGTTCAAGGTAGACCCAATCGATTAAATAACAACCAGATCACACTATTAAAAAAATCATCAAAACAACATAATTATGAATAAAGAAGCAGTGAAATGGCGTAAATCACCGTTATGACAAGAGTTTTATGTTTTTTTATGGAAGACGGTGATGTACTAACTGAAATGTCTCGCAGCCCTATTCACGTAGGAAAAATCGCTAGGCACAAAGTGATAGTGAGCGAGGAATACAGGCTAAAAAGATGACGGGATTTAAATTTACATTGTAAATCTGCCAGATAACCAAACTTATATCTGGCAGATCATTCGTTGCAATTACAATAA
Organism: Vibrio penaeicida; assembly: GCF_002933855.1. GTDB lineage: Bacteria > Pseudomonadota > Gammaproteobacteria > Enterobacterales > Vibrionaceae > Vibrio > Vibrio penaeicida_A. Next base: position 131,783 of record NZ_BFAQ01000023.1, on the reverse strand, counting down.
TCGATACTGTTTGGCTTTGTTTGTTAAAAAACTCAACCCATGTGTCATGACTTCTTCAGGGCTCTCTGCCACTGGTCGCCAAACCGACAGAGCAGAAGCAATTTGCGGTGGTAAATTGATGAAGCTTTCCATGGTCATCCCGCCTTTAAAATTCACCGCCGATAAAGCGGCAAACACTTCATCCCAATCGCATGTACCGGATCCCGGCACGCCGCGATCGCTTTCGGAAAGGTGGATGTATTTTAAGTGCTCTCGGCAATCCAGAATACCATTTGCAGCCCCTTTCTCTTCAATGTTCATGTGATAAGTATCCAAATGAATAAAGATGTTGTCTGAACCAATTCTCTCTAGCAACTCCACAGCTTGCCATCCGGTATTGAATAAATGATTTTCATAACGGTTAATCACTTCAATACCTAACTCGATACCTTGCTTCTTTGCATAGTCCGCCGTTTTTCTCATGGTTACGGCGACGTTATCCAACTCTTTTTGGGTGGGCGGCTTTCCCGTTCTTTCACCGATACCACCATACGTCACCCCAGTGAGCGATTGCCCACCTAATGTCACCGTTTTATCAATAGCAAGCTTAAGAAAATCGAACGCCTTGTCTGGCACTTGAGAGGGTAAACAGTGCAAAGGTACGCCCAAAGAACACACGGCATTGAGCTCTGCTTTTTCCAATAGAGCGCGGGTATGGGGGGCATCTACACCTGGGGGGTCCAACATGGTGATTTCTAAAAAATCGATACCTTGATATTGGCTGGCTTCGGAAATCGCTCGTTCTGCTCCTTCACGGGTCCACTCCAATGCCCACATACTTGTATGTACACCAAATCCTTTCATTTTGTTTCTCCTATTAAACTTTCTTTCTGTAGAACCGTATCCAGCCCCATCGGATAACCATGACGGCAATCAAAAAGAGCCCCCACGCCGCGGTAGCAAAATGTTGATTAATCCCAATTAAATTCAAACCCGAGGAGAGCGCTTGCAATATCACTAACGCCAGAAGAACAGACACCACCCTGCCGAATCCACCAAACGGGTCGACGCCGCCGAGAAAACACGCCAACACGGTGATCAACAAGTAAGACTCGCCATGCCCAACACGCACCGAGTTAAAGCGCAGCATCATAACAATGCCGGCCACGGCGCAAAGCACGCCAGACAAGGTATAAACGAGAGTAAGCGCTCGTTTGGTGTGAATGCCGGAATAACGCACCGCTTCGATATTTGAGCCCATTAGATAGGTGATGAGACCAAGCCGACTTTTGGCGAGAAAGACGTAACAAATCAAAAACACCGAAAGCATGATCAAGAGAGGAATGGGTATCCCCAAGACGCTGCCATGCCCTAAAGGTTGAATAAAATCTGGGAATCCCGAGATGTCTTTCCCGCGGGTAAGAAACTCGCCTAATCCACGCAAAAAAATCATCATGGCGAGTGAAACTAAAATGGGGTGTGCATTGGTGTACGCGATCACTGCGCCCATCATGTAACCAGACAGTGCCCCAACCAATAGCGCAACTAAACACCCTCCAATGAACGCGGCAACTGACGCATCCGTACCACCAAACTGCGTCAGAATCCACGCAAGCGTGAGCCCACAAAAATTGGCACTGAAGGTAATGGCAAGGTTCAAACCGCCCGTCAAAATGGGCAGTAGCATGGCTAGTGTTAAAATACCGAGCTCTGGTAACTGAAATGCCATGGATTCAAAATTAGCCACCGACAAAAAACGCGGCGACGCCAAACTGAAACCGATAAATACCACCGCCAACAACAGACTTAAGCCAATGTTCTCGATACCCACTGTTTTAACAATGTGACGCCAAACGGAATTGCCTTGTTTCGCGTAAGATTGCTTGGACGCAGATCGCTTAGGCGCAGATTGCTTGGACGCAGATTGCTTGGACGCAGATTGCTTGGGCGAAGATTGACTATCCGAATGACGAACAGATTGGTCACTCATGTGCCTCTCCTTTTGCTGTCGCTCTACTAAACCATCTCGAAGGCAAAGACACGGTAGACCAATCCATATTTGAAACGGATATGGCGACCAATATCACCACGCCAACGACCATCTTGAAGGCATAGGGCGATACCCCTAACAGGTTCAGACCGTTTTGCGTTACCGCCACCAGCATCACGCCCAAAATACAACCAAGAACGGTTCCCCGGCCGCCACCAAGTCTTGCACCACCGAGTACGACTGCCGCCAGCACATCCAGCTCACGGCCATACATCGCATTAGGAACAACCTCTTGCGCATAGTTGACCTGCATAAGCCCTGCGATGCCCGCCATCATTCCCATCCAACCAAATGCAATGTACTGCATGGCACCAATATTGATCCCAATTCGCCGAGCCCCTTCGGGGTTATTACCAAACGCGTAGAGCTGCCTTCCGATATTGGTATGGCGAATGAGCACCCATGTCGCGACCACACACCCTGCCATCACGACGACGGGTAGCGTCAACTCTGCCCAAGAGCCGTTTGCCATCTCGTGTTCAAAAATGATCACCCTATCCGTCCACCAATCCGGCAGGTTGTAAATAGAAACCCCACGAGTAAAGAACATCAATAAGCCAAAAAAGGCATTAAATGTAGCAATGGTGACCACGATAGAAATGATCCTAAAATGATGGATAAGCGCGGCGTTGATCGCGCCGAGTACAATGCCAACAACTGCCGACAAACCAACGCCTAACGCCCAACTGCCGCCTCCTAAATCAATAATAGTGGTGGCCACGATGTATTGAACAACCGACGCCCCCACAGCAAAGGAAATATCAATGCCTCCTGCAATCAGAACCACCAGCAACCCGACAGCAAATATCAAGTTGATGGAGCTGGCATTCAGCAAATCAAAAAGGTTAGTTAAGGTAAAAAATTGCTCGGTAGACAGCGATAAGCCAACGCACGCCAGCAACAACACGGCACCAAGCCAAACTTCTGTCGCTTGGTGTCGATACAACGCTTTCCACCACGGCAGTGGCAATGATTGATTTGAATCAGACATACACGACCTCTTCCAACGATTTAAGCGCTAACTGGCGCGGATCGTACTCGCCCACAATGTGACCATCCGCCATATGAAGGACGCGATCCGCATTGAAATACACTTCTTGAATTTCATCGGAGATGAGTAATATTCCTAGTCCTTGTTTGGCTAGGTTCCTCACAATTTCAAAAATGCCCGCACGTGCGCCGACATCCACCCCAACTGTCGGAGAATCTAAAATGAGTAACTTGGGCTGGGTTGCTAACCATTTTGCAATGGCAATACGCTGCTGATTTCCGCCAGACAAAGTGGCGATGGCATCGTCTTGCAAGCCAATTTTTACCGCTAGCTCTTCAATCCAATGCGTGACCAATGCGTTTTTCTTGTCGGAGGAAATGAGTTTTGAACCGGAGAGTAAGCGGTCTAAAACAGGCAATGCGATGTTGTCTGCGATGGATTGCTCTTGAATCAAGCCAAGTGAAAGACGGTCTTCAGAAAGATACGCAATGCCGGAGTCAATCGCATCTCGGTTCGATTGAAAGCGCGCGACTTTCCCATGCATATGAATGGATCCAGACTGGGGAGAAGACATACCAAAAAGGGTTTTCCCAAACTCTGTTCTTCCTGCACCGATTAGACCAATGAGTCCAACCACCTCGCCTTCTTTGACGGTTAAAGAAACATCGTAAAACTCATTGTGACGCGTCAAATTGTGGGTTTGAAGCACAGTGGGGAAATCTTGAGTATCGGTTGCCGCCACTTCGGAGTTCAAGAGCTTCCCCGTCATCAGCTCTGTCAGACGAGACTGTGTCATGTCTTCTGTGTTGTACACCCCAACAAGCCGTCCATCACGCAGCACAGTAACTCGGCTTGAGATTTCCAGAACTTCGACCAAGCGGTGGCTCACAAACACTACGGCGACACCGCTATCGGAGAGCTTACGGACGACATCTAACAAATAGTCTGTCTCTGCTTGAGTAAGCGATGCGGTAGGCTCGTCCATAAACACTACTTTCGCATCAGAGACCAGAGCACGAGCAATCGCCACAATTTGCCTCTCGGCAATGGGTAAGGATTTCACCGTTCGATTCAGATCCATATCCACACCAAGTTTTTTCAGAGCCCGCGTTGCCATATCGGACATGTTGGTGTGATTCACCCAGCGCGGCGTCATGCCTAGGCTGCTTTCCATCGCAATGTTCTCCGCCACGGTCAGCTCAGGAAATAACGCCAGATCTTGCCAAATAACGGCCACACCTAACGAGCGTGCTAAATGCGGTGTCACCTTATTAACCTTTTGGTCCGCCAGTTCCATATCCGCACCTTGCGCAGGCTGATAGACACCGGTAATCACTTTAATGATGGTGCTTTTTCCGCACCCATTTTCGCCCGCAAGGCAATGCACCTCACCGGCTCCTACCTCAAACTCGACATCATCCAGAGCCTGAACACCACCGAATCGAATCGAAACATGCCGAAACTTCAGAATCGACTTTTGGCTCTGATTTGCACTTGAACTATCCACCCAATAACTCCTGTCACTGGTTTACTAAAGCGGGTCAGATTGGCTGACCCGCAATTGTTTTACTGACACTGAGTTACAGCCCCATAGCAGCAAGATCGTCCACCGTGTTTTTATTGAGCTCCACCAGTTGATCGACAATTAGATTGGTTGAGCCCGGCTCAGGGTTAACCACACCAAGACCCGGAATATTCGTGCCCGATTGAATGACCTCTCCTTTTATGAGTTTGTCGGCCATAGTGACAAACACCTTGCCCGCTTCCATTGGGTTCCACATAAAGCCACCGGTTAGCACACCGTTGTGAACAAGCTTGCGCCCTTGACCCGGTGAGAAGGGACCAAGTACCAGTACTTCACCCGTTTTTCTGCGCTCTTGTACTGCGCGGGCTGCGCCAATAGGGCCTTGGCTTCCAAACGCGAGGAAACCTTTCAAACCGGGGTTTGCCGACATCAAGTCCAAAGCCGTTGTGCGGCTATCATCCACACTTTCAGCCACACCATATCGATCGCCTGTTAAGGTCATGTCTGGGTGATTTGCTTTGATGTATTCAATCGCCGCGTCAGCCCAAGCGTTATGGAGTGGAACCGTTAGAGAACCGACAAAAACAGCGTATTGCCCTTTGCCCCCCAGTTTTTCAGCCAGCAACTTCCCGTAGGCATCACCGAAGCCCTTTACAGAAGCTAATTCAAAATTCCAATCCACATTTTTTTGCGCAGGTGATTCGTGGGTGATCACTTTGATTCCTTGCTGACGCGCTTTTGCTAACACGGGCTCTAGCACTTCTGCATCATTAGGAACCACGCCAATCGCATCGACCCCTTGGGCAATCAAATCTTCAATTGCACGAACCTGAAGTGCAGGGTCGGCACTGGTTGGCCCTATCATAAACGCATCAACTCCAAGCGCTTCTCCCTGTTTCTTAATACCTTCTTCCATGGCGTTAAACCAAGGGATTCCCCCAATTTTCACTACCACTCCCATGGTCGGTTTGTCGCCAGAAAAAACAGGCAACGAAGCCAATAATGCGAGAGAACCTATTGAGATCAGTTTCAGCAAACGTTTCATAGCGTTAAAATCCTTCTTCTTCACACGCTCCATTCAGAGCGCGGCTGAACAACGTAGAGCAAATCGAATAATGACAATTGGCTCTGCAAAGTAAGATGCTTTCAACCTTAAAAGCACCATCGATTGTGCAAAAAAGAAAAACGAATATTGAAGGCAAACGAGTGAGCTTGTTGCACATCTTTTGCCTAATGACTCATATTTAGCACAATCGATAGTGCAAATAGTAATGTATACTTTGAGAAAGTGGTTGCCTCACTATTGATACGACAATAAAAAATAAAGTATCGATTTGGTAACTTATTAAAAAATATATGGTTATTTTTTAAACGTTTTTCAAATAGGACTTTGACAAACAAGAAAGGAAGCGCGATGAGCAAGTCGGAAAAGAAAACCACCATTTATGACATTGCCAAAGAACTGGAGATTTCAGCGTCAACCGTTAGCTCTGCACTCAATGGGACATGGAAAGCAAGGCGGATCTCAGAAAAGAAAGCCATGCATATCCAACAATTCGCCAGAGAAAAAGGCTATTACATTAACATGCAAGCTCGCGGGTTAAGAGCGGCTAAGTCTGGCATGATTGGCCTGTTAATTCCTCAGCACGATAGCCGATTTTTCGCCTCATTAGCACAGGAGTTCGATCACAGCGCTAAACGCCGAGGCTTATGCCCTATCGTTATTGCGACAGAACGTGAGTCGTCCGATGAACTGCAAACTGCAGAAACGTTGATTTCCTTTTCAGTCGATGCCTTATTTATTGCGGGCGCTACCGATCCAGATGCCATCAGCGACTTGTGCACGCAAGCTGGTGTACCGCACATCAACCTCGATTTACCTGGAACAAAAGCGCCTTCGATTGTGACCGACAACTTCTCTGGCGCGACCGATTTAGTGGTCGCCATTCGAGATCGAATCAAAATTGATTCAGCACAAAGCCTTGTTTTCATTGGCGGTAATTTGGACGATTACGCCACTAAAGAGCGAATCAGAGGGTTTAAACAAGCAACCTCGGATCTTCCTAATGATCTTTGCAGTATCTACGCTGAAGGCTACCAACCCAAGGAAGTACATGAAACCGCGAAGCGCATATTTGCCCCTTCTCACCCCGCCCCTGCAGGCGTGTTCGTTAATTCAATCACCGCTTTTGAAGGGATAATTCAATTCATGCAAGAAAACCAACGCCACCCACTCCGCCGCTCCGTGATTGGCTGTTTCGATTACCATCCCTTTCTTGCCTACGTTCCCTATAACGCATTTATGGTAAGGCAGAACGTAAAAGAGATGATCCATTTAGCCTTCGAAATGTGGGAGCGTGGCGATACAGGTAATCATGTGGTGAAGGTCAAACCCGAGTTGGTTATCAATGGAATATAACCCTTACAACTCTTATAGCTCTTACAGCTCTGAGGCTATGGAATGCAACTCAGTGGAAAGAACGCATCTGTTGCCAGAGAGCATTGTGAGAATGTAATAATATGGGCACTGATCAGAAGTCGCTTCACCATGACTTGCGATTCATCACTGACATACACATAATCGAACTCATTCATTTATTTCATTTTTGTTTCTCAGCCCTTTGGGTCTGTTGACCTAGGCAAGACAGGTTATCGTTTCATGAACATCATTTTGAATACCGACTCGTACAAAGCCTCCCATTACCTCCAATATCCACCAAAAACAGAGTTCGTCTCAAGCTACATTGAGTCCCGAGGCGGCGTATACCCGCAAGGTGTTTATTTCGGTTTACAAATGTTTCTGGAGCAATATCTGTCACACCCCATTTCTCAAGAAGATATTGATGAAGCGAAAGCGGTATTGACGGCGCACGGTGAACCCTTCAATGAAGAAGGCTGGCAATACATTTTAGAGGTACACAAGGGCTACTTACCGATTGAAATCCAAGCGCTACCCGAGGGGAGCGTCGTCCCTGCCCGAACGCCTTTGGTGCAAATTCAAAATACGGACCCAAAATGCGCGTGGTTAACCAGCTATCTTGAAACATCGTTATTGAGAGCGGTTTGGTACCCAACCACTGTTGCCAGTAAATCTTTCGCTATTAAATCGTGTATTAAACGTTATCTAGAAGAAACCGCCGACAACCTTGAAGGCTTACCCTTCAAACTTCACGATTTTGGTGCTCGTGGCGCTGCAAGTAACGAAGCCGCGTCTATTGGTGGGTTAGCCCATCTATTGAACTTTATGGGTACAGACACTGTTTCTGCATTGGTGTATGCCAAACGCTACTACAACGAAGACATTGCCGGGTACTCCATCCCCGCAGCCGAACACAGCACCATAACGGCGTGGGGGCAGAAAAATGAAAAACTGGCCTACCAAAACATGCTGGATCAATTCGCGAAACCCGGAAGCTTAGTTGCGGTAGTAAGTGACAGCTATGATTTATTCCATGCGATCGATAATCTTTGGGGAGACGAGCTAAAAGCCAAGGTAGAAAATAGCGGTGGAACCTTGGTTGTCCGACCTGATTCAGGTAATCCAGTCGAGATTGTGGCGCAAACCATCGAGCGCTTAATGGTGAAATTTGGTGAATACAGAAACACAAAAGGCTTCCGTATGTTGCCAAATTGCGTTCGAGTTATTCAGGGTGATGGGATCTCTCAAACCACCATCGAACATATTCTGTCTGAACTAAAATCCAAAGAGATAAGTGCCGATAACCTAGCATTTGGTATGGGGGCGGAGTTACTGCAGAAGGTAAATCGAGATACCATGAAGTTTGCTATGAAAGCGTCTGCCATTTGCATTGATGGGAAGTGGCACGATGTATTCAAAGATCCCGCCACCGATCCGAACAAAGCCTCTCGAAAAGGTCGCCTAGCTGTTCTCGAAGCATCGGATTGGGAAACGGTCCGTGAAGACGAGTTAAACGGGCGTGAAAACGCGCTTCAAGTGGTATTCAAAGACGGGCAGGTACTTAAACGTCATACGCTGCAAGACATTCGCGAACGTATTCAAACCTGCACCTGATTGTCAGGGCATGTACTCGTTGTTGCCACACCTAAATGTTCTCTTCTCTACAATCTCTACTAGACCGAACCTGATAAGCAAAATCGGGGGATCAATGAAAGGTAAATCCACCGTCCACATTCACTGCCTGACCCATCACTTGCTCTGCCTGAGCAAAATACACAGCAAGTTTCCCCATATCCTCCGGTGTTTGACCAACCCCTTGAGGGATCCAAATATCCTGATGCCGCGCCCAAGACTCTTCCATGGTTTCACCTTCCAGCTTCCAGCGCTCAGCTAGCCCGTCCGGTCCGTACCACATTGACGTGGGCACAATGCCCGGACAAATCGCATTAACTGTAATTCCTGTGCGTTGTACTTCTTTTGCCAGCGAATTGGTAAACCCGACCACCGCAAATTTCGATGCGCAGTAGTGAGCCAAATCTGGGAAGCCTTCTTTTCCTGCAATGGAAGCAACATTAATGATCCGTCCGCTTCCCGCTTTTTTCATAGCGGTAATTTCAGCTTTGCAACACAAGAACACCCCTTTGGCATTCACGTTGTTCACAAAGTCCCAGTCTTCTTCGGTTAATTCTTCAACAGACTTTATGCTGATAACTCCAGCATTGTTTACCGCTATATCCAGTGTTCCAAAGCGTTCAACAGCTTTCGATACCATGCTTTGCACATCCTACCATTTTGAAATATCACTTTGCAGAGCCAGTGTCTCAACGTCATAACCAGCCAGCTCTTTTGCTGTGGTTTGCGCGTTATCAACATTGATATCGGCGATCACTAAATTGCACCCGAGCTTGGCAAATTCCGTTGCTATGCCTTTGCCAATCCCTCTACCCGCACCTGTCACGAGCACTGTTTTTCCTTTCAGAGACATAAAGTTTCCTTTCTGTTTATTTATACCTCAAGAGTAAAAAAGTGCTCCTGATAGAAAGATCGAACAACTATTTAATAATTAGAGTTTTAGAAGAACTAGAAAACTATGTAGCGTTGCATGGAGGAGTTAAATGCAACAGGTGTGGCATTGATGGAATCAAAGATGAGAAATGGTATGAAGAGGTGAAACCGGCTGTCACCGCTAAAAGTGAAGCCGGTATGAATACAAAATAGGAAGCGAATTTTCAGGAAAATACATTCCTATTCTATCTACGCTGAGAGAGCGTATCTTTGGTTTTCTCAAGTTTACTAACAATATTCGCTACAGGTGCGCCTTCATCTTGAAGCGCTTTCAAGTCGATTAGAGAGGAATCAATAAAGTCGACTGCTGAGTCAAAAGTTACATATCTAAAGTCCTGTTCTTTTGCTGAATTAACGGGATATAGACTTTCGACCTTTTCTAATTCGTACCCCTCATATACAACAACTTTAACAGGATAATTCCTCGGCTTAGAGTCTCCATGAGATTGCCATTGAAACCATTCAACACCCAACAATTTTCCACTTAGTGAAGGTGGACCGAAGTCGTTATAATCCATGACAGTAATAGAAGAATTCGCATTTATGCTAAAAGAAAATGCGAACATGATTATGAGAAAAAAAGTTCTACCTATTTTTATTGCCATTATCTCCCCCAACAATTGAGAGTTTTTAACTTATATTTATTTTCAGTATCGGCTGGAACAACAATCAGGCTAGATAACCAATCAAATTGTTTTAAAGGCACCTTACTATAAAGCCCTTTACCCACTTTATCCCAATGAACTTCATAAACATAACCTTCTGAAAATAACCAACAATGGGTTCCCCCTCTAGATAAACCAAACGCAAAAGGTATTTTCTTTAGCTCTTTATAATCCAAGGTTTTTAACTTTCTAGCAGGAAGGTTGGGATACAATTTCTGAAATTCTGGATGAGATTCCGTAGTGGGAGAGTAATCAGCCACAAGATATTTGACTGGTACCTGATCAGGGCTATAAACACAGCGTCGCTTTGCCATAACTGTCGCGTAAGTATGCTCCTCATCACCATCTTCAGGGTGAATTGAGTCTGGAGTAGCAAAAATACTTGACCAACCATAGTTGCTTACTAACTTCTTAGCTAAGATCGTTCCTCTGAAGTTACTTTGCATATTTTCTCGCCCCATAAGCCATATCTCTTTAGAAAGCTGCACATTACCAATTTTCTTATATGAGTGGGACAAAACCTTAAGCACATAGGTAATACAGTCTGTTGCTTCTAAACTTTCGTATTTTTGGGGATTGTTTTTCTTCAACTGAGACCCAACTTCATGAGTATGATTGTTGTATAGGTCTAGCATTTTATTTTTTGCATATGTAGAGAAGCTAGTCATCTTTTCCCTCATATTCCTTTGGCATGAAATTTAAATGAGTATCATAAATCAGAGCCAATTTTCTTATACATTCCAAAACGTTATTCTTGGAAGTATTTCAATACAAAATGTAATCTACAAACAAATAGATTGCGATTAACTTTTAATAAGAAATAGGTGAAAAAATCAATATGTGATTTATGTAAAAACATTTTTAACAATGTCCAACCCGTCGTATAAGACGAGTAAAGCTAACCTTCAAGCTACCTACGTTGACACTTCATAAACATAAATTGTGGGCGAGTTTTCAGCCTTTGGTATCTCTCTTCTGATAGCGCTTTTACTTTTTCAGTCACCTCCCCTTCTGAAAATTGTGTGACGACTAAGCCACTTTGAGTAATGGCGTTAAACGTGTCGGTGAGTGAGCGACGATAGAAAGAGACTTCCACTGGTTGGCTGAGTGTATTCCATTCCTCTTCAATCAGTTCACATCGAAAGTAGTCACCAGAAGGCGATGATTTGAAATCCACCATGGGGTGATGGGTAGAAAAAACAAGAACACCACCGGGCTTTAAAACACGTGCAACTTCTTTGAAAAACGCGCCCAAATCTTTTAGGTAATGAACCACCAGCGGGCACACAACGACGTCTGCACTATCGTTTTCTTCGTTAGGCAAACCGACAGAGAGATCTTGTGAGTAAGCGCATACTTTGCTTTTAAACTTTGACAGAACAATATCAATCATATCTTGAGACACATCCACGCAGGTGACGCTAGCAGCACCTTCTGCAAGAAAATGGCTTGCGTATTCACCCGATCCACAACCTAAATCCAATATCGCTTTCCCACTCACATCTCCAACTAATGCCAATGTAGAAGGACGTTCGAAATTCGCATTGTAAATATTGTCTTCAACTGCTTTTGCGTACTCTTTTGCGTGTTTGGTGTACATGTCCGATTTCATAGAAGCCCCTGTGATCAAGAGAAGAATGGGAGAGAGGTAGCTATACCCAAGTGACCTCAAGATGCAGGATTCAGAGCAGCATATTCTGGTCCAATTCAAGCCTTTCTACTTCAAAATCAGGAACGCAGCGTAATGACTAGTCCTTTCCAAGTTCTTTGACGATGAAGTGGTACAGAATATATGCTCCCAAGGGCGAGTTTAATTGGCTTTCATGCTTCGTTGCCGACTCTTGATTTAGACTTGCTAGATCTTCAAGCCGGTGCCTTGCCTTAAAGCCAATTAATTCTCGCTGAACCAAGCATCTTGAGGTCACTTGGGTATATCTTCTCTTTTTTTCCATTCTATGCAATCAAAATCCAATCTGATTCGTTTATAGAGTGAAGTACATACTTTTACTCACTAAGAAGAGAATCAAAATGGAACAAAAACACTCGCATTTTGCGCAGGCAGCGCTGTTTCTTCGCATAGGTCTGGGGTTGGTCTTTGTCATTGGGGGACTATCTAAGCTCAGTTTATTGCTTTCAACTACCAAGCAAGCCGGCATGGTGGCGAATTACATGGGCACTACCGGCTACATCAACGAACTCTTCCAAGATTATTTGTTCAGTAACGGCATTTTGACACCGTGGTTTTTCCTCACCTCCCTTTCTGCTTTTGAACTCTTTTCAGGGGTAGCACTTATTGTTGGTTTTATGGTTCGACCTTTGGCTCTGTTTTATGGGCTATTGCTTTGGACGTTTGTTTTCTCTCTTCCTGTCGATACGGTGCCGGGTGCATCCGTAGGTGTAAAAACGTACACCTCCCCCGCTTTGTTCGTTCAGATCCGCGACATTACCCTGTCGGGAATGATGTTTGTTTTATTTAACCTAGGTGCAGGGGCTAAAAGTATCGATCTACGTAGGGGGTACGGTTCTGAGTCTATTCAGAGCGTGGACTGGAATACTATCGGTCTTTTACTGCGATTTTCCCTTGGCTTAACCTTCATTGTGGGTGGCTTTTTTGGTGCATACGCAAAAATCCCAACCTTCGCAACGCCTCAACTGATTTTGGCTCTCCTCGGCGTGGTGCTTGTTCTCGGTCAGGGGAGAGCACTCAAAGTTGCCGCCATCGCCGTCGTGGCGGTCATGCTTTGGTTTATGGCAACAAAAGTCAGTGTCGATAAGGGTGTCATTGCCAATTTAAATGGCTTCAAGCGGGAATTTGCGCTGGCGGCAGCGGGTCTTGTACTTGTGAAGCTTGGCGGTGGAGAACGATTTGCAGCACCCGATCTTATTCGCCGAATAAAACGCGCATTGGGGTATGGCAAGCTTTTAAAGTCACCATCTGTTTAAAATCATCATCTGTATAAGGGAATAGGCTCATCAACCGTGAGAGTATTTGGTGAGCCACTCAATGAAATGATTCGATTATTTAAACGTCCAGCAAAACCCAACTTCGATGAAGCGTTGTTGAATCAGCTTTTTTGCTATGCTTTTTCGCTTTGCCACGACGAAACACAAGCTTTCGATCTTGTTCAGCACAGCTGCGAAAAATCCTTATCAAATAATAGCGATCACGCTCATTCCAAACCGTATATGATGAAGGTGATTCGACACGCTTTTATTGATCAATACCGGCGAAAGCGATTTGAGCTCGTGAAAGACATTGTCGAGATAGAATCGTCATTGGAAGAAGAGAGTCATTGCCTTAAAACGCTAGAAGAACTGCATATTGATAAACAAAACGTCGCCATGATTCTGGACCAAGTCAGCCCCCAAGAGCGAGAGCTTTTGTATTTATGGACAATAGAAGGCATGAGTATTCAAGAGATCGCCGACATGACAGAGACGCCTAAAAGCACATTGCTCGCAAGATTGAGTCGGTTAAGAAAAAGGCTGGTTAAGCAATTTGAACATCTGGTGGAATGGGAGGCGTAAGAATGGATAAGCAGAAAAATGCACGTACTTTAAAAGAAGGTCTCTCTGAATTTTACAGTGAAAAAAGCCTGTCTAGCGAGCAACTCCTCACGCTTCAATCACGAGTAAACAAACGCAATAGTACAGTATTTCCGTACGCCGTGGTGGCAACTCTACTCGTATTCGTTTTATCTGCCGCACTGCTGTTTCCTTTGAAAAACCGATACTTCGACATCTCGGCTGAGATTGCATATAACCATAACAGCCAAATGCAAATGGAAATAGCCAGTCACTCGCTGGAAGATATCGCCCAATATCTCAATCGGCTGGATTTTTCCCTTATTGCCTCACAGCAACTTCCAGCAAAGGATTGGCAATTACTGGGGGCGCGATATTGCAGTATTGAAGGAAAAATTGCCGCACAGATAAGCGTCAAAAACAGAGAAACCAAGCAGATTCATACGCTATATCAAGCACAAAAGCCCGACGGCATAACTTCAAATATTGAACAATACCAAGCTGAAGTAGACGGGGTGAGCGTAAAACTTTGGGAAGAAAACGGGTTATTGATTGGTTTGGCCAATTAAATACCCCGAACTTGGCTAACAGGTTGCTTTAGAAATGAAAGTTACAAAGGAAACACTTTTTCGAACCTTTCCAACACTAATTCCGACGAATCATTGAACTCGGCACCCACTTCCTTGGCATATTGAGTAAAAAAGTTCACATGCGCGGTATGCCACCACTCATAGGTGCCGTCTCCTTCGCCTTCGGCTTTTGCAAACTCTTCGGTTACCTCCTCAAACGGACAAAGAGAAACGTCTGTTAGCTTCACAATGCAAACGGGTTCTTCTTTCCAGTTCAAGACTAAGGTCAATCGCCCAACAACGGGCAAAGATTCACCTTCAATATCGTAGCCTTGTTTCAAGCTACATGAAGCGGTTTTAGTACCTTCATTGATTAAGCGAGCGCATTCATTGGCGTTGTATTCGTCGGCACAAAAATACTCAGCAGTAATTTGGGGAATAGCGTCTCTTTCGCTTTTAGGCAAAGTATCAAGATATTGATTTAAGAAAGTGTGTTGAGTAGGTGTCATTGGGTACCTTTAATAATGCAGAAACGAGCAGCAGACTCAGTCTCACTGCCACTCGTTTTTCTTGTTGGTTAATCATTTCACTGATTCAGAAGCCCCTAACTCAGCGACTTCTGTTAGCCATTGCTGTCTTTGAGCTTCATCAGAACCAATAATCGATCCAAACAAGTTGACTTTTGCCGGTGACATTCCGCTGAATTGGAATGTGAATAGATCGAGTTGATCCAAAACGGGTTTCGCTTGATATTCCAAATACTCCTCCGGTGCATCCATTGTGAGCATGAGTCGAACCGTCTTTCCTGTTAGAAGTTGGACCGGTTCAGCACTGCCCTTTTCATACTTGAACGCAAAACCAGGTAGGATGGCTCTATCTAACAACCCCTTAAACTTGGCCGGAATGCCTCCCCACCATATAGGGGAAATAACCACGATATGATCCGCCCAAGTGATCGCTTGCTGGAAGGCGTCCAAACTTGGTTCTAGTGGCTGATCACTATCGTAACCGGTGTCCAAGCTGAGATTAAACTCCATCTCTGACAGGTTCATTCGACGAACTTCTGCTTTCTCTCTCGCTTCAACTTCATAAGAATCGGCCAGCAGTTTAGCAAAACTGGATGACTTCGGGTTGGCATTAAGTAACAGTATTTTTTTCATTGTCTGATTTCCATTTGACTAAGCAGACAAGCATTACATCTTTGCCCTTAGGGTCAGAGTCAACGACTTTTTGGACAAGAATCCATAGATTCGATGCAATTATCTATTTTTTCTATATTTTTCAGCACCCTATCAAGTTCAACTTGTAGGTTTTTTTTTACTTCTAACAAAAATTGATGCACTTTTTGCCAATCCACTTCACCATCTCTATAAGTAATCACGCCTTTCAGTTGCGCTAATGTCACGCCAAGTGACTTTGCTTCGACAATCAATTGAAGCACATCAAGGTCTTCTTCAGAGTAGACTCGATAACGACCTCGACGGGCGGGAGGCTGAATAAGTCCCTTTTCTTCATAAAGTCGAATCGCTTTGGTGGTTAAGCCTGTGGATTGAGATACTTGTCCGATAAGCATTGAGTTATTCCTTTCGTTTTACATCGATTGTCATTTGCACTTCAATGGCAGGGCTACCATCGGTAAGGATTAAGATATCAGATTCAATACGTTGCGCGACTTTGAAGCCTATTTTCTCAAATACGGATACATTGCCCGTTTGCTCGACGCACCAGAGCGAAGCTCTTTTGGCAGAAGCATAAGACCCAACGACACCCTTGATCATCTTTCCGGCAAGACCTTGCTTTCGGTACTGATGATCAACCGCGACAGATTGAATACTGACGGTGTGTCCATCGAATTGGGCTTCTAAGCTTCCCGCAAGCGTTCCCTGAACATATCCACCAAAAGCCTGACGATTCCCGATTCGATTTTTCTGAGATTGGTACGTTATCTGACGTGGTTTGTATACGTTTCTAAGCGCTTGAAAGCACGAATACTGTAATTCCTGATGCGCTTGATCTTTTACGGAAATATTCACGATATCGACGTTATTCATGGGGATGAGCAACGTCGTAGTTATAAGGGGTGGTCACTGCAAGTTGCTCAAAACCGTGCTTTTCGGCAATGGGTTGGCTCATATCTGAAGCATCAATAGTGAGGTAACGTACCCCACGAAGTTTAGCGTCGTTGATCCGTTGGTGTAAAAGTGCGGTATAACAGCCTTTTCCACGGTGTGCTTTCAATGTACTGCCACCCCATATCCCCGCGAATGGACTTTCACCGTTATAGGTTATCCAACCGGAGCTTACAGGTTCATTGTTGTCGTACACCACATAAATAGTGATTTGATCGGGTTGCGTACGCTTGAAGTTACTGAGGTAATCGAAATGCCCACTGAGATCGGTTTTCCAAACGGCTTCCTGGACAGTAATTGCATCTCGAATGCCTTCATCATCACTGACTTCGACAACTCGACCGGATATAGGAAGGTGAGCCTCTATGGTGTCGAGATCCAATACCATAAAAGACTCAGGGTCGTCTGCCACAAATCCTTTCTTCTCTAATCTTTTTCCCATGTCGCTCGGGGAATCAAAATCGTAGACTTTCCATTCAAAGTTGCGTTGAAGCGCGTTAAAATAATCCACTTCATTATCAATGGCTGCATTCACATTGGCATCATTTAAATCAAAATACGAAATGAGACTGCCATCAGGGCTATCTGACACCAAACGAACCACTCCCATTGTTTGGTGCCTCTGATACCCCGTAAGATTAATGTTGATTCGCTCAAACTGATTGTATTGAGTTAAAACTGCTTTTTTGTCCATTGTATTTCCCTATAAACCTGAACTCGGGATACGTCACTAACGCATCATACTATTGTTTTAAATACAGGACATTAACGCTAATTTACAATGTAAACTCTATCCGCTGTTTTTGATCACAACTTGCGTGAAATCTATCCATCCATTAGGTAAAAGCTTGGTCATGGTCAGTTTGTCGGAAACACTCATATCTTGCCGAATATGCAAAATTGGCTGGTACACGAGTATGAATAATAAATAAGCTCTCAGAACCCTTAGAGATATGTGTCTTGTAGTGTTAGGTATAGATGTGAAAAATTCAGCAGTGATGGCAATCCCAAGTGTATCATCAAAGACCATCGCAAAGCGCAGAATACTAACGCTTAAACGATTAGTGAGCCTGAAACTCTCGCACTAACGTGATTAGGGTTTACAGTGTAAATAATGGAAATGGAACAGCGCTCAAGCCATAGAACAATACCCAAGTAACGCAGGGGCGGCTACTTGGGTACAAACACAGGAAAACACTTTCTGATGAAAGAGTGACTGCTTCGTTTTGAATGAAGATTAACGAATACCTTAGATGCTAATGAAGCAATCCAAGCTCTTCAGCCTCTTCCAACGTTAAGCCGCTTTCCTTAATTTCGCGAAGCATTTCAATCCGACGGCGCGCTTCTGCCGATTTGCGTTTGTGATCTGATTTCGCTTCAGTGACTTCATCCTTAAAGTCCCACTTTTCAGCTATTGTTGAAATCTCAGAGTGGTCAATAGAATTTATAGACATAATTGCCTCCAAAACACCTTCTATATCAGGGACACCTAATCTTTAACAAAGGCAATTGAGCTTGTTAAGACAATTGAATACAGAATGTGACAGATACAAAATTTCCCGAAATATGTCTCTGCATTTACAATTAATATTTTGATAAATTGCCTTTCCAGTATTAGATTTAAAGAACTATTCGCTGCAATTTATGTTCTGCCCTTCCCACGTATTCTTTTCTTATTCTCCTAAAGTAAATGACCTCTTACTGACCTTTATGATAATGAACTCATTGACATCTTTATAAAATCAATAAATTGAAGTAGCTCGCATTTTGTAAAAGTTACCCCCTATGGATACATGACCTTTATCACCCTTTTTTATCCGACTTATTTTTTAATGCGAAATTATGGGCGATGATAATCAATATCATTTCTATCCTGGAAAAGCTGTTATGAGTGAGTCAAAACACCCTCAGGCGTTTCACCCTGAACCCATTCTTCAGATACGCGATTTGTGTGTCGATTACATTACCGACAACGGCGACTTTAATGCGGTTAAGTCTGTCAGCTTTGATATCGGTAAAGGCGAGATTTTTGGTCTAGCTGGTGAGTCCGGTTGTGGTAAGAGTACCATTGCTTTTGCTATTAACCGCCTTCACAAAGCGCCTGCTTATATATCTGGTGGACAAATTTGGTTTAAGGGCAGAGATATCATTCGTTTATCGGATGAGGAATTAAGAGTGCTTCGCTGGAGCGAAATTGCGATGGTTTTCCAAAGTGCAATGAACTCACTTAACCCAGTTTTGACTGTTCAAGAGCAATTTGCAGACGTTTTGCGTCATCACAAAGGCTTTAGCGACGCAGAAGCGAAAGAACGCGCTGAAAAGTTACTTGATTTGGTAAACATTCCACGTGAGCGTCTAACGGAATACCCTCACCAGTTCAGTGGCGGCATGCGTCAACGCCTGGTTATTGCTATTGCGCTCTCTCTCAATCCAGAGATGATTGTTATGGACGAGCCAACCACAGCATTGGATGTTGTTGTACAGCGCGAAATCCTACAGCAGATTTATCAGCTTCGTGAAGAGTTTGGATTCTCCGTGCTCTTCATCACTCACGATTTGGCCTTAATGAGCCAACTGTGCGACCGCATAGCCGTTATGCGTCACGGTGAGCTGGTGGAAGTGAATACTTCGAAGGAAATCCGCAACAATCCACAACACCCATACACTCAAAAACTTTGGGCGTCGTTCCCGAACATTCACGAAGCACGCCATAAGAATGAGCAAGGAGAGCCAGTATGAGCAGCGAACCAATCATCCAATTGAACAACGTGACTAAAGAGTTCAATATTGGCGGCGGCTTTGCAAAAGTCGAATCCTTTAAAGCGCTGCAAGGTGTGAGTTTTAACCTGTATAAAGGCAAAACCTTAGCGCTTGTCGGCGAGTCTGGCTGTGGTAAGAGTACTTGTGCTCGTCTGATGACCAAAGTGTACCCTGCTACCGAAGGTGAAATCCTTTATCGCGGTAAAAATATCAATGATATTAAGAGTCGAAAAGACGTGCTCGATTACCGCAGTAAAGTACAAATGGTTTTCCAAGACCCGTTTGGTTCGTTAAACCCAACGCATACCATTGAGCACCACCTCACTCGCCCTATTAAGATTCACAAGCAAATTGCCGACAAATCTAAGATTCCAGCTAGACTGCAAGAGCTACTAGATCTGGTCGAGTTGCCTACTGAAACGCTTAAAAAGTTCCCACACGAACTGAGCGGCGGTCAAAGACAGCGTGTTAACTTGGCGCGAGCACTCGCTGTTGGCGCAGAAATGATTTTGGCTGATGAGCCTACTTCAATGCTCGACGTATCCATTCGTCTTGGTGTGTTGAATTTGATGAAGCGAATGAAAGAAGAGCTTGGCATTGGTTTCTTGTACATCACGCACGATTTGGCGACTGCGCACTATATCGCGGAAGAGACCGCGGTAATGTACAAAGGTCAGATTGTTGAGTGGGGCGACACCAACTCAATCCTTACTAACCCTCAGCACCCATACACGAAGCTGCTTATCTCAGCGGTGCCCGATCCTGATCTTCCGTTTGGCAACTTGGTTGAATCAGAGCCGAATTACTCTCAAGATGCAGACAAGATCCGTGCAACCAGCGGTATTTTACAACCGTTATATGATCAAGTTGGTGATAATCACTTTGTAAGACAGTGGACCAGCGCTGCATGATATCCCTAGAGGCTTGGCAAGCCGAAGTCTCTGATTGGTATCAATCTGGGAAACATGATCAAGTGGAGCCGCTGGTTCCGCTGATCCTCCAGCCACCAGAAGCTATTTGGGGTCCTTTGATCACAGACGAGCAGAGCAAGGCAATTGCGTGCTGGCTGGATGGATGCTTGAGAATATTTCAGCATTACAAGAGAGAAGAGTCACCGACAAAAAGCTACGAATACCTAAACTTTGCTTATGCCAAGCTTCAAGCTGTCTCTTGCAACCCAGAAGCAGAGATAGATTTAAAGCACTGGTGTTTAAAAAGACTCGACCACTTAATCGTCGTCATGTTGGAACAGTGCAATCAATTGGGGTGGACAGAGGAATCTAAAAAGCAGATCCAATGTCATGTGGAGTTTATGTCTCAACAGCAGCAAAACATGAACTTAGCCGTTGGAAATGGATCATAAATTCGAAAGCATGATCAAGGATAAATAGAGTTTATCAGCTGATCGCCGGAACGATGATCAAGCATGGAAACATGATCAAATCATTTCCTTGATCATTCTTCCCAAATTTCAATACTGAACAGAGATAAGTTCAACAATTTCAAATCATTAAACTCACAGCCTTTCCTAGAAACCCACGTTTCATCATTGCTCTACACTCTGTTACTCTCAAATTTCAGGCAAAAAAATAGCAGGTTTTTCAACCTGCTAAAGTAATTCATTGTTTGAATGAACAATTGAGCCATTTATTAATCCATTGGAAAGAACAACAAGTGTCGTCATTTCGGAAAGAAGAATAAACCGCTCAGTACGTTGTCTTGTCAGAGTATTGTCAAACTTATCATAACCTTAAAGAAGTTATATGACGCGAAAGGGCTAGCCACCCGTAGCGACTTCATCCAAGGTGCGCATGACCAACTCATCAATATGCCCTTCGAAAACTTGTTTGCATACTTTCTTGCGTACAGCCAATCCTCTGATGAGCTTTTCAATCGACAGATGGTTAACTTCACGCTGACCATTAAACAACTCAATTGTTTTACTCAAAACCTCATACGGAATGACGTCTTCACCCACTCTAAGCCAATCAAGCTTCTCTATAAGCTCCTGACACTCTTCACGAATAGATCCGGGAGAATGTCCGGTCATAGCAGAAAGAGCCGTTATACTGCGTTCTAGAGCCTCTGGGGACGTATATTTAGACAGAGTGATCGTCAATTCATCCGCATTGATCTCTACGAGATGTTTTCTTAGCTTCACTCTTCGCCCGAGCCTTCCCTTAGGCGATGAGGGTTTACGCTGGATCGGTTCAAACTCGCCATCAATGATCTCGGCAAGTTCTTCTAATTTTTGCTTGGACACCATTTCGTGGCGTAGCGGGTTAGGCAATGTCGGTGCCATATTTCGCTTACCGGCATTCGTGGTACGCGCTCTGGAGTAACGAAGCACTTCTTCAACATCGCATTTAATATCAAGTTGGTAATCCACCACCTTGGACTTCTCTTCGATGTTGGTCACGGTGATGTGATAACCCCAAAGGTTCACCACAAACATATCTTCGGTACCCTTCCCTTCTGACAAGCGCTTAAGTTCACGCATGAGATCCATAGAGAATCGACGCCATTCGATATTTCTGGCCAGTTTCAGGTTCAATTCGCTCAACAGCATAGTATCGGTAAACCGGCGCGACATGCGGCTACGGAAGAAGGAATACAGCTGGAAAACAAGCGTATGTTGGCGAAGAATTTCCGGCGGGAACAGGAAGAAATAATCTCGAGTGAGGAGCTCTTCATAGAACGACGGCTCCCAAACCAAGATGTATAGGTTCGGTTTAATGCGTATTTCGCCCGCAGCGTCCTCTGAAGGTGCTTCTTCCGATGCAGTGATAGTTCTGGCCAAAAAACGAAAACGATCGCTCTTAAAGCCTTCTGGCATGTTCTCGCTCATCCAGCGACCGGTTAGTTCATGAAGCTGAAAATCGGTGTATTCGATCCTATCAATACTTTCGCGGATCGAATCCCGCGCAGGTCCGCTGTCTTTCTTGCCTCGTAGTGCCAAAATATCCGTGATGTACAAAGGCGTTTTATTCGGCACCTGACGGGCATTCATCTGATAATCTTCCTGATGATGCTCGTGGTATTGGACGGTAAGGGTAAACAACGCGAACAACGTCATCAGATCGTCTACGGTCATGATGTTTTTTGATGATCGCGTCTCGATCACCGCTCGACTCCCCGAGATCGAGACCATAGATTTTTGGTAACTCTTACGAGTGCGCGGTGGCGCAAGTGCTTGATCGATGATTCCTGCCCAGTTTGTTGGGGATACAACAAACTGCTCTGATTCGTCTTTCATCGCAGGGGGAATATTCAAACCGTGTTCATTGAGCAAACGACGATTTACTTGGGTCTGAGCCAATGCTTTCGAACGTTTCTGTTTTTCATTCTGCTTGCTTGACTCAGTCATTAAACTGGTAGCGCCTAGAACGGAAATCAATTGGCTTGGATTTACAAAGCCATGGAGCATGGTTTTTCCAGCCAACCCTTCCTCAAAACGAACAGGGGTTTGGGTAAACAAACCGATACTCACAGCAGCTCTTAAGCGTTGCTGGATGGCGGCTCGCGTGAGTTTTCCATCCGTGGCTTCCACTAACTCCGTCGTGGAGACATACCCATCTTTACTGGAAAACCCGCGAAGCGAAATTAAGTTCAATAGTTCGACAATGCTTTTCGTGACGCCTTTGAAGTGTTGATACTGTTCAATCCAATCAACGACTTGCTCGCTAACTAAAAACAGATGTCCATCTTTATGGTTCCTAGGATGCTTGATTAAGATCTTCTCTTCAGACGTCATTTTTTATCCATGGCCGCTTGACCGTAATTCTGCTATCTTTCCGAAAGAGTAAAGAAAAATTATTCATAAATAAAGAAAAAATTACTGCTCTTAAAAAAACTGATCTTTATGATTTAATTGATCTAAATTGATTAAGTGATCATATGATCTGGGTGCTAAGAGCCTTGTAAGTCAATGAAAAAGAAAGAGTTTATTTTTTGGCTTTCAGAAGCATGATCATGTGAATCTCGAAACGATGATCATTAAGTTATTGAAAGCATGATCAAAAAAATCAGAAACGATGATCATCAACAGATCGAACCCATGATCAAGTAACGCACGAAACCATGATCAAAGAGCTTTAACAAGTTATCCACACTTGCCACCTTGATTGACCATCAAAATAGTGGATGATACGGATCAATGATCAAGTCCGAATTTCAATAACTGCCGTATTTGTTTTGTAATTCGATTGAATTGGCACTGTAATCCAGAAGACACTCCAACTTTTCCACAGCCCACTCTCTCCGAAGCATGATCAAGGTTTTATCACTAAACGTTTATGTCCATTGGATTACACTATTTTTACGACTCTACAGATATTCAAAATAAGCAATGCCTTATTGAATCTACACTCTCTGTAAGTTGGACGATAATTTTCATGCTTCCGACGGAAGAATACAACTTGATCATTGATCCGAAATGGATCTGTGTGAAGTGGTTAACAATGAAGTGGTATTTACATCGATATTTCCCATGATCATTCTTCCTAAGAGACTATTTTTACCTGCAAGCATGATCAAGAGGTACTCCCTTGATCATGCATCCGCAATCACCAGCTCTCCTTGATACGTGCGTAGGAAAAATTATGGCATCTCTCGCTATAAATTCGATTTACACCCCCCGTAATTTGTGGGCGCTCAATAATCGTTCCGTTGATTTTCTTGGGGTCAAAAGGTCATGATGCTCCTTTATATCCGAGGAAATTCGATCTTGGGCGTTTATTTTTTGTCCCATTTATTGAGGTAGCTTGGGGTTAGGTGTCGGCGTGTTTCCTATTTTTTCACCATTCCCTAAAAGAAAGTATTTTCAAAAACCTCAAAGATACAATCATTTTTGTGTGTACTTGAAGAACCGAGCGATATGACTGTATTGAAAATCATACTTTCTCAGATTTAGTTCGTTTTCTTATATAGCCTATTAACTCGAAAGTGTTAGCGTGTGAAAATAGAATCTTTACAACAGAAGTAAATCTAGGATATCGACTTTCTACTCTGGTCATTTTCTTCGTTTAAAAAATACCCATCGGTATTCCTATGGATTTAATTCTTGTTTTACAGCACTTCTGTTATAGATTTCGTTTACAGTGTAAATAAGTGATGCTGTAACACTTTAAATCTTTTCCAGTATGTGAATTTAGTTATGTGGTTTTTAAATCATGAAATTATCATTTTTGCAGGGAATTCGTCTAAATAGCTTTATTTAATGTGATTTCGCTCAAAAGTACGTGTTCACCTTTTTATTGTTTAAGTTAGGTAATGCTGTACAATGCAAAATAGTTAATTCGTTTGGATGCTTAAAGATGAAGCGAGA
The DNA here is from genome assembly GCF_002933855.1 of Vibrio penaeicida. GTDB lineage: Bacteria > Pseudomonadota > Gammaproteobacteria > Enterobacterales > Vibrionaceae > Vibrio > Vibrio penaeicida_A. The sequence continues at coordinate 107,280 of NZ_BFAQ01000023.1, read as the reverse complement.
AAAAACAATAGAAAATCTCATCGAGTTGGCTGAACAGACTCAACAAGTTCAAGCCGACCGAATTGAAATTGTATTAGAAGAACGCAGTGATGATCATTTTCCTCCAATGTCAAAAGCGTTGATGGAGACTCGTTCGGGTTTAACAAGGCGCAAACTAGATGATGCTATTGGGAAGCTGGAAGAGAATGGGCATCAGTTTACAAAGAACAATGCTAATCACTATTCGATCTCCCTTCAAGAAGCGCATATGTTGATGGATGCAGCGGGCATTCCTAAATTCCATGAACGCAAGAAAAATGGCGGCAACAAACCTTGGATCGTGAATGTACAAAATCAGAAGGGTGGTACAGGTAAGTCTATGTCTGCCGTTCACCTTGCCGCTTGTTTAGCCCTGAATTTGGATAAGCGTTACCGCATTTGCCTGATTGACCTTGATCCTCAAGGTTCGTTACGACTATTTCTTAACCCACAAATTAGCGTGACAGAGCACGACAACATTTATTCCGCTGTCGATATTATGCTTGATAACGTTCCTGAAGGTGTAGAGGTCGATACGGAGTTTCTACAAAAGAATGTTTTGCTCTCTACTCAGTATCCTAACTTGAAGACGATTTCAGCGTTTCCAGAAGATGCAATGTTTAATGCGGAAGCATGGCAGAGCCTGTCTCAAGACGCGTCTCTGGATATCGTTCGCTTATTAAAAGAGAAGCTGATAGACAAAATTGCTGATGAGTTTGACATCGTCATGATTGATACCGGTCCACATGTCGATCCATTAGTTTGGAATGCGATGTACGCTTCTAACGCACTTTTGATCCCTTGCGCAGCTAAGAGATTGGATTGGGCATCTACAGTTAACTTTTTCCAGCATCTTCCAACGGTTTACGAAATGTTCCCTGACGACTGGAAGGGGCTTGAGTTTGTTCGTTTAATGCCTACTATGTTTGAAGATGACAACAAAAAACAAGTCTCTGTACTAACAGAAATGAATTACCTTTTAGGTGAACAAGTGATGATGGCGACGATCCCTCGTAGCCGTGCTTTTGAAACCTGTGCTGATACCTACAGTACTGTATTCGACTTAACTGTCGGTGACTTTGAAGGGGGTAAGAAAACCCTCTCTACGGCGCAAGATGCCGTTCAAAAAAGTGCTCTGGAGTTAGAGCGCGTAATGCATAGTCACTGGTCATCACTCAATCAGGAGTCTTAATTTATGGCACTGAAAACATCCGAATTGAACGCAAAGTTGTTTGGTAAAGCCAATAAGCGCCGAGCAACATCCCCACAAGAAGCTCAAACTGCCGCCAAAGAAAAAGCGCAGTTTATCGAACTTGCTGTCGCAGGTCAGGATTTGGTCTCTTTTGAACTTGTGAAAGTTCCAGCAGACAAAGTGGAATCGGATACGCTTGTATTTGAGCAAAATGCGCGTGAGCAGTCTTTCCTCAATCAGCATGCACTCTCCGATATATTGACGACCTTGGAAGAAAGAGGGCAACAATATCCAGCTGTGGGTCGTCGCACTCGTGACGGAAAAATTGAAGTTCTTGATGGTAGCCGACGTCGCATGTCGTGTATTTTGGCTAAGAGAGACTTCTTAATCTACGTTGCTGAAAACATCGAAACAGAGCACGCCAAGTTTTTGTCTGATGTAGCGAATGCACATAAGCCGTTATCGCTGTATGAGCGTGGTCGAGAAATGCAGGCAAAATTAGACAGTAATGAAGCGGTCGATCAAAAAGCATTGGCAACGATATTCCAATGCAGCGAAGCTTTAGTGAGTGGTGCGTTGAAAGCCGCTGCATTGCCGCTTGAATTACTTCGTGCTTACCCAAATGTTGGGGATTTAGGTCGACCAACCATTGTTAAACTGCACAAACAATTTTTCCAATTAACCGCTGAACAGCAGAAATCGTTATTGAAAAAGTGTCACGGCAAGAACGGGTACGTATGGCAAAGTTCGCAAACCCAAGGTGTTAGCCGTATTACTAAAGAAGTGACAGAGCAGCTTGAAGCCTGGATCGAAGAACTGTCTCCAAGTAAGAAAGCAGCAAGTTCAGAAAAAGTAGATTTGGTGAAAGGGCGTGTAAGCTACACTAGAAAAGGCAATGCGCTTTCTTTGAATATGAAAAAGGTCGATAGCCAAACAATGGACGAAATATTAGCCTTTTTGCAGGAAAAACTCTCATAGAAAACCGTTGTTTATTATTGTTTCGAAAAGCCGCTTTGTTAAGTGGCTTTTTTCTTTTGTAATTAGGAACGCGCAATAGGGAGCTCTTTCCACCTTTGCTTTCTTGAGCTCGTTGCTGGATCACTGATAACATGCGACTCATTCTTCAATTATTTGATGCAGGTTTTACGTGACCCACACGGACTACATTACCCAACTTTTTGACATTGCCGATCATAACAATCATCGCTATTTGGTGGATGTATCAGGGGATGAGGAGTGGGTCGAGAGCACACTAAACCCAGCGATTCAATACACATCTTCCACATGGCACGAGAATGTCTACAAGCTGGGAGGGAAACCACTCCTTGGAGCCATCACAAAACCGTTCAAGTTTGGCACAAAACTACTTGGCTCTGAAATGAGAGCACTCATCTATGATTGTTCAGACGGGTTTGATGCCAATAGTTTTACCGCTGCTTGCGGTACTGTTGTTGGTGGTGGAATTGTCTTCTTGATCAACCTTCATAAATTAGAGAGTAACCTAGGTACGCGCTGGTTGAGAGCACACTTAGCTAGTGCGATTAAAATTGGCCCATCAGTCGAGATACCAGCGCTTCCTGAAAAATTGCCTAAAGCGAGTTCTTTCCAATATACAGACCAACTAAAGGCAGTTGATGCCGTTCAAAAGGTACTAACAGGAAAGCGAAAACGGCCGCTTGTTATGACGGCGGACAGAGGGAGAGGGAAGTCTTCTGCGATCGGTATTGCAGCGGCAAAAATAATGCTGACCCGCAAAGTCGAGATTCTTGTTACAGCTCCGTCAACGAGCGCTGTCGCACCTATGTTTGAACATGCTCAACGACAACTTGACCTCGAAAGTCGCACTACAAAACATATTGTAGAAGAGGCAAATGGGAGTTGTTTGCGTTTTATTGCTCCGGATGAATTGCTATCGACTTTGCCAGACTGTGATTTACTGATTGTTGATGAAGCATCAGCGGTTCCTATTCCGCTTCTTATTCGTATGACTGAGCAATATCACCGAATGGTTTTCTCGACCACAGTGCATGGATATGAAGGATGCGGGCGAGGGTTTACGCTTAAGTTTACTCGCTGGTTGCAGCAACATCGTGCTGGGTGGCGAGCCATATCCTTGGATCAGCCGATTCGGTGGGCGAAAGGTGATCCTCTCGAATCTTGGCTGTTTGATGCCTTTTTATTAGATGCCGATCTTGATAAAAACAGTACTCCATCGGAGATGGATGTTAAGTACCTAACGCTTTCTCGTCAGAATAAAAACGCTCTTCTTGAAGATATAACTCTTCTTAAACGTTGTTTTGGCTTACTCGTTAACGCCCATTATCAAACTACCCCTAATGATTTATTCCAGATACTCAATGATAACAATGTTGAACTTTGGCTCGCGGCGGCTGGGGATAATCTGATTGGCGTTGTCACCATCATTAGAGAAGGCAACCTTTCTTCAGAAGTGATCTCAGGTATCGTAAATGGGAAGAGGCGACCAAAAGGGCACTTAGTTCCAGCAAGTATTGCTAACCATTTAGGAATCGATGAATCGGCACAACAGAAGAGTGCTAGAGTGATGAGAATTGCGGTTCATCCGGAATTTCAAAGACAAGGGGTAGGTGCAAAAATGCTGTCTGAGCTACATGCTCGTTTAGATGACATTCAGTATTTGTCTACCAGTTTTGGCGCAACTGATGAATTACTCCGTTTCTGGCAAGAAAATCATTATCAAGTGGTTCGGATTGGAAATTCGAGAGATCAAGCCAGTGGTTGTCATTCTGTCATTATGGTGCGCCCGATTACACAGCTATCTTGGTTTCAAAGTGCAATTCAATATTGGCAAAGCAATTTTGTTTCACAGTTGCCTAAGGAGCTAAAGGCACTTGAACCAGAATTGGTTTCCCAGCTCTTTTTGCAATGGCAGCCAGAAACACAGGTATTATCTGAACATCAATTTCGAATGCTGTCTCGCTACGCTCACGGTGGAAATGGCGAAGAATCTATCAGTCACATCTTAAGTGAATGGCTGGTTTCCATATTACCTCAATCGCACAAAGTATCGCTTTACCCACTGGTCGCTCTATTTTTGCAAAATCAACCTTGTTCTAAGGTTTCGAGCCAGTACGGTTTTAGTGGGAGAAAAGCTCTAGGCGCTTACTTGCGTGAGCAGGTGTTGATAGCGCTCAATGATTTACAGTGTAAATCGTGATGATGATATTTCTATTTTCATGGTCTGGCGGATATTAATGTATGTAGACTGATAAATATGCGATTTTAGAACCAAGTTTAAACGACAATTCAAAACGCTAACATTTTGAAATTTACAGTGTAAATTTAATATCTGTTCCAGTTCCACTTTCAAAACCTCACCTCTTAAAGTGTAAAAAATAAATTATTTTTCAAAATGAAATTGAGCCTTAAAAGTGCTTTTTAGGCATAACGTCTTTATGGGTGAAACCCAGCCTATATATTTGTTTATCAGTAATATTTTAAAATCGAAATGCAAATAAGTGATGATGAATCTTATGTGCAAATTTGTTCGTACATAAGTGCTAATTGAGCCGATTACGCACTTTTATTGTTGATAAACAAAGAATCCCTCCTACACTCAAAATAAACGTCAACTCCGATAATGGCTAGGTCGAAGGGATGGACACATGGAACGTCAGCTAGAAGAATCCTTAGAGATTGGTAACGTCCTAAACATCAAAAATGAGTATCAACAGTGGCTCGATAGCAACGAAGAGCTAATTATTGATGCTTCCTCCGTTGTTAGAGTTGATGCTGCAGGATTGCAAGCATTGGCATCTCTTTTCTTTAGTGCCAAGCAGGCAAATACCGACATACAACTTGTCAATGTTCCTGATGACTTACAAGAAAGTATCAAGTTACTCGACTTACAAAGTGTGTTTGAAAATTAAGGAATTGAGAGGGATTTTTATGACTAAGATTCTCGCTGTCGATGACTCTGTATCGATCCGTCAAATGGTTAGTCACACTTTAAAGGACGCTGGTTACGATGTAGAAACAGCGAACGATGGTAGTGATGCACTCAAAAAAGCAAAAATGACCAAGTTTGATGTAGTGATATCAGACGTCAATATGCCAATTATGGGAGGGTTTGAGCTGGTAAAAGCCATTCGTGGAAATCCTCAATACAAATTCATTCCTATCTTGATGCTGACGACAGAAACCAGCATGGAGAAAAAACAACAAGGTAAATCGGCAGGAGCAACGGGGTGGTTGGTCAAGCCATTCAATCCGGAAACTCTCCTAAAAACCTTAAAGCGCGTTATATAAAAACAACGTTCCCTTCGAGAGCGTGATGCAAGACTTAGGTAGGTGACCCATGGCTTTAGACATGAACCAACTTCGTAAGATGTTTTACGAGGAATGTCGTGAAAACTTAGAAGTGCTTGAAACTGTATTGTTGGATCTCGACCCAGAGAGCGTCGACCTTGAGACCATCAATACTATATTTCGTGCCGCCCACTCTATTAAGGGGGGCGCAGCTACTTTTAATTTACTCGACATCAGTGAGTTCACCCACAACGTCGAAGCTTACCTAGATGAAGTCCGAAACGGGCAAATGAGCCTTACTCGACATAGTGTCGACATACTGCTGAAAAGTGGCGATTGCATCACTGAAATGCTGGAAGGGTACGAGACCGATACCCCAGTTGAGTCGGCATTAAAAGAAGAAGTGAATCAAGCCTTATCGACATTACTGGAATCTCCAACGGAAAATAAACCCAATGATGCTTCTCAAACGCCTTCTTCCAACGAAGAGGGCGGGGCAGCGTCATCTGGTCATGCTGAAAGTTCTTCTAATCATCCTGAAAGCGTATCTGAATGTGCCCCTTGGCATGTCTCTTTTACTCCGCATTCCGATTTGTTCTTTAGTGGCAATGACCCGCTTAGAATTCTGGGCGAAATTATTGAATTGGACCCAGATTGCGACATTGTGTGTAACACATCTGAGTTACCTGAGTTAAGTGAGCTCGAAGCCGAGCTCTGCTATTTGAGTTGGCGAATAACGCTTGCAGGTAGCATCGCAGAAGACGACATTCACGAAATTTTCGAGTGGGTAGAAGATCAATGCGATTTGGATGTGCAACGTGAAAGTCCGAAAAAAGAAGACGTTGCTCCACCAGCGGCTGAAGTAGCTCAAACAGAAATTGTACCGGAAGAGCCACAAATAGCCGATAACACTCCAGTAGCAAAACCTAAAGATACTCAAAAGCCTGCGAGCAAGCCCGCCAAATCCGAGTCGAGCGTGAGCTCCATTCGCGTTGACATCGACAAGGTGGATAGCTTAATCAACCTCGTTGGTGAGTTAGTGATCACCCAATCAATGCTCACCGAAATTGGCAATGATTTCACCGTCGATAAATTGGAAAAGTTGAAATCAGGGCTAGACCAGCTTCTGCAAAACAGCAAAGACCTTCAAGAGAACGTTCTTAATATACGAATGCTGCCAATGAGTTTTGCCTTTAGTCGCTTCCCAAGATTGGTACGAGACTTATCCGGTCGTTTAGGTAAGCAAGTTGATTTGCAGATCAAAGGCGAGAATACCGAGTTAGACAAAACCGTGTTGGAACGCATTGTGGATCCGTTGGTTCACTTAGTGAGAAATGGAATCGACCACGGCTTAGAACTTCCAGAGCAAAGGCAAGAGCAAGGAAAACCAGACATGGGCGTTATAGAGTTGAACGCCTTCCACCAAGGTGGCTCCATCATCATTGAAGTGAAAGATGATGGCGCTGGTATTAATTGCGACAAGCTTTGGCAGAAAGCACTTGATAAGGGCGTGCTACCTCCAGAATCCCGACGTGAAGAAATGACCGACAAACAAGTGGTGAATCTGATATTTGCCCCTGGCTTCTCTACCGCAGACGAAGTGTCGGATATTTCTGGACGCGGCGTGGGTATGGACGTGGTGAAAAGAAACATCGAAGAGCTCGGTGGTCATATTGAAGTTGAATCCCGCCTTGGCACTGGTAGTACATTCACCATTAGCTTGCCACTCACTTTAGCCATATTAGATGGGCAACTGGTTAAGGTTGCCGGTGAAGTCTACGTTATTCCGTTACTGACCATTATTGAGTCCATTCAAATTGATACACAGTGTGTGAAACACGCGGCAGGTGGTGTCGAGTTATATCGTCTCCGAGAGGAAAACATCCCTGTGCTGCGTTTGCATGAAGAGTTTGAAATGGGAGAGAGCGGAGAGCTTGAAGGGCGGATTCTTTGTTTGGTCGAAGCGGCAGGTAATCGAGTCGGGTTGTTGATAGATGAGTTGCTGGATCAACAACAAGTTGTGATTAAAAGCCTTGAGTCTAACTACAGCAAAGTAGCGGGTATTTCAGGCGCAACCATTCTTGGCGACGGTTCAGTTTCTTTAATCTTGGATATCCAAGGGTTAATCACCTCATTTTTGAACCGTCAGTCAGACAGCAAAGGCGGCATTGCAGCCTAGGGAGCCACAGTGAACGAAGCACTTCAGGTTGTCGAAGGTGACACCATTTCCGATAGCGAGATCAGTGAAAATGCTGACTTCTTGAGTTTTTGCTTGGCTGGTGAACTGTATGGAATCGACATTCGAGATGTGGAAGAAATCCGAGTTTGGGAGCGACCAACACCCATTCCTCGCTCTCCTGATTTTGTGAAAGGGGTCATCAATCTAAGAGGCATGATTGTGCCAGTGGTTGATCTTCGCGTTCGTTTTGGCATTGGTGATTGCGCTTATCTTCCGACGACAGTGGTACTTGTTCTTCGTTGTGCAAGTGCGGATACGGAGCGACTGATGGGGCTGGTAGTCGATGCGGTGTCCGATGTTGTGAGCCAAGGTGATAAAGAGTTGACTCCTGCTCTGGGGGATTCCGCTGTTACCCCATTTACGGTTGGGCTACTCAACGTGGACGAGCAAGTGATGTCTCTGTTAGACACCGATGAATTGCTCAACATGGAAACCATACTCAAGGCAGGGTGAATGATGGCAATACAAGAATTCCTGAGTTTCATCTTAGATGAAGAAGAATATGCAGTACCCATTTTGGATGTAAGAGAAGTCAGAGGTTGGAGCAACGTACGTTCGGTTCCGAATTCACCTAGCTATTTAAATGGTGTCTTAGAAATTCGAGGGGAATATGTCCCCATTGTCGACTTGAGAAAACGCTTTAACCTCGAACCTGCCGTCATAAACGCAACAACGGTAGTGATTGTTTTAAACGATACGCATGGACAGCCATTAGGCATCATTGTGGATGCGGTATCAGAAGTGTACGCATTGGACACCGATGATATTAAACCTGCTCCCAATATGTCGTTAACGGTAGATAAAAACTTCATAGTCGGCATTGTTCCGGCAAAAGAAGGACATGTGATCTTAATTAACTTGGAAGCTCTATTTAATGTCGCAGAGCTCAACAACTTATCAGAAGAAAAAGCGCTCATGTGAGAGGTAAAGTTATGTCATTTTGGAACCGAAAAAAAGAAAGAGCAGAAAGACAGTTTGTTGCTCCATCCCAAGACAACCTAATGGGAGAGGCTAATAGTGCCTCAGGAGCAGTCAGTAATGAGCAATTACTTTCTGCATTAAACACGGCACAAACCGCGTTGATGATGATTGATCGGGATTTCAACATAACTTACGTTAACAGGCGCTCTTTGGACTTGTTAAAACAACACGAACCGCTTTTTCAATCGGTGTGGCCAGGATTCAGTGCAGATGAAGAATTTCTGATAGGGAATTGCATTGATGGTTTCCATACCAACCCTGCACACCAGCGTCAGCTGCTCTCCAACCCCAAAAATATGCCTCATACCGCGACAATCCAAGTCAAAGATGTGCTGTTGGAGCTTAATGTAGGAGCCATCATCGATGCTCAAGGTAACTACAGTGGTAACACTCTCGAATGGGAAGATGTTACAGAGCTTAGGCAACAAGAATCCAATATTCTGCGGTTACAGTCGGCTGTGGACCAGGCGCAAACAGCCATGGTAATGATTGACCGTGATTTTGAGATTACGTACATCAACCACGAAACAGTTTCTTTATTTAAAAAACACGAAGCGAAATTTCGCAGTGTGTGGCCCGATTTTAGCGCAACAGAAGATTGGCTAATGGGGCGGTGTATTGATGGCTTCCATAAAGATCCATCTCATCAAAGAAAGCTGCTCGATAACCCTTCGAACATGCCATACAGCACCGACATTGAAATTGCAGACCTTAAAATAGAACTCAATGTGGCAGCGATCATGGATGCGCATGGTAATTATATAGGTAACACGCTTGAATGGAGTGACGTTACTGAACAACGTAAACAAGCAACAGAGATTGCGCGTTTGAGCGCCGCTGTGCACCAAGCACAGACTGCGATGGTTATGATCGACCGTGACTTTTTAATTACCTACACCAACCTAGAAACCATTAACTTATTCAAAAAGCACGAAAACACACTGAGAACTGTTTGGCGTGATTTCACCGCTAGTGAAGATTGGTTGATAGGTCGCTGCATTGATGAATTCCACCAAAACCCCAACCACCAGCGCAAGATGCTGGATAACCCGAACAATTTGCCAATTAAAACGGACATTGTCATTGCGGACCTAAAAATTGAGCTAAACGTTGCTGCAATTACCGATGCAGAAGGGAACTACGTTGGCAATACATTGGAGTGGAAAGACGTTACGGAAGAAAGAGCAAAAGAGGCTGAAATAGGTCGCTTAGCCTCCGCTGTTGCAGGCATGACAACGAACCTAATGATGGCGGATGACAACGGTATTATCCAATACCTAAATCCGTCTCTGACTAAACTACTGACCAGTCGTGAAAGCGAACTTAAAAAAGCGTTGCCAAGCTTTGATGCAAGTAAGCTTGTTGGGCAGAACATTGATATTTTCCATAAAAATCCAGCGCATCAAAGAGGCATTATTTCCAACCCAGATAACTTACCGTTTTCGTCGAACATTGCCGTCGGAGGGCTTGAATTTAACTTAACGTGTATCGCCATGCGTGACGCGGAAGGTAACTACATGGGACCGGCTCTCCAATGGGAAGACATCACCGAGCAGCAAGATGGTCAACGTCAGGTTGAAAGCTTGATCCAAAACGCAATAAAGGGTGAGCTGACAAACCGGATTGATACCAGTGCTTACAGCGGTTTTATGTCTGAACTGGGCAATGGCGTGAACAACTTATTGGATGCCATTGTCGCACCGCTTGGGCAATGTATCGATGTAATGAGTGAGGTCGCTGACGGGAACCTTAACAATAATATGTCTGACGACAATGAAGGGGAGTTCGGCCGATTATCTGACGCCGTGAATACTTCAATCGTCAACCTCCGCAATATGGTTGACCAAATCACCACATCGTCAGCAAGAGTCGCAACTGCATCCACAGAAATAGCAGAAGGCAATAACGATTTAAGTCAGCGTGTTGAAGCGCAGGCCTCTAATCTAGAAGAAACGGCTGCCAGTATGGAAGAGATGACATCTACTGTCAGGCAGAACGCCGAAAATGCCAGAGGCGCAAATGATCTTTCTGATGATGCTGCCAAAAAAGCGGGTAAAGGTGGTGAAGTTGTTGGGCAAGCCATTGCAGCGATGGCAGAAATCAACAGTGCCAGCAAAAAAATCTCCGACATTATTGGCGTGATTGATGAAATTGCCTTCCAAACCAACTTGCTTGCATTGAATGCGGCAGTGGAGGCGGCGAGAGCTGGAGAGCAAGGCCGAGGCTTTGCGGTTGTTGCTGGCGAAGTTCGTAATTTGGCTCAACGCAGTGCTGCCGCAGCGAAAGAAATCAAAGGTCTAATCAACGACAGTGTCGATAAGGTTGATGAAGGTTCGAGGCTGGTCGACGAATCCGGTGAAACGCTCAATGAGATTGTCGATGCTGTTGCAAAAGTGTCAGAGCTTATTACTCAAATTGCGCAGTCTAGCCAAGAACAAGCCACGGGCATAGATGAGATTAGCCGAGCGGTTGCCACTATGGATGAAATGACGCAACAGAACGCTTCCTTGGTGGAAGAAACGTCTGCAGCTAGCCAATCCTTGAAAGATGAAGGCAAAGAATTACTTAACCTAATGAACTTCTTCTCCACCGACAATGATGTGAAAACCATATCCTCAAGGGGAGCGACTGGATCGGTTAGACCACCGGTCAGCAATGTTGCAGAGATTCGAAATGTCCCCGCATCTAAACCAGCAAACCGAGCGGTTAACTCGGGGATGCAGTTGAGTGAGGAAGGAGACGAATGGGAAGAGTTCTAAGCCGAGCAGAGGCTGAGAGTCCACTGGCTGGTAGAGAGTTTGAACTAACAGAACAGGACTTCAAATACATACAATATTTTGTCCACAAAAGTGTCGGAATATTTTTGTCGGATAAAAAGAAGGCCATGGTTTACGGTCGTATCAGCCGTATCTTACGAGAACATGGTCTTAAGCGCTTTTCTGAATATCGGGAATTGTTAGAAACAAGTGATGCCGAAAAAGTAAATTTTATTAATAACCTGACCACCAATAAAACCCACTTTTTCCGCGAGTTTCATCATTTTGAATATCTAGAAGGCGTCATGATTCCAAAGTGGTTCAATGAAGGAAGAAACCAGCTTAGGTTTTGGTCGGCAGGGTGTTCAACTGGAGAAGAACCCTACAGTTATCTTGCAATGTTAAAAAAAGCGCAAGTATTCGACCGGATAAGAGATGTGCGAATGCTTGCAACCGACTTAGACACCAATGTATTAGCCCGAGCAAAGCAAGGTGTTTACAGCGAAGAAGCAATAGAAAGTATACCCAGCGAATACTTGAAAGGGGCGTTCGTAAAGGGAAAAGGCCAAATGGCCGGAAAAATAAAAATAAAACGTCAGTTACAGCAACATCTTACTTTTAACCAGCTCAACTTATTAGCTGATTGGCCCATGGATCAGCAATTTGATGTTATCTCTTGTCGCAACGTCATGATTTATTTTGATAAGCCAACGCAAGAGACACTCATTCGAAGATTTTACGAACTTCTTGCCGACGATGGTGTGTTGTTTATCGGTCACTCAGAGAGTGTTGGAAATTGTACTGACATATTCCGTCACCTCGGACACACCATTTACGTTAAACAGTGAGGCAAGAATGAAAGGACTGCAGGCGAATTTACCTATCCAAACGTCACAATTCAGCCGCTTTTATCACCAACAAAAGAAAGTGCAGATGGTGAAAGTGATGCCCGGAGGAGTATATACCAGCCGCGAGCCTGAAGTGATTTGCACAGGGTTAGGTTCTTGCATTGCCGCGTGTATGTGGGATCCCCAAGCCTATATTGGGGGAATGAACCATTTCTTATTGCCTTTCGACAGTAACGCTGAAATAGAGAACTGGCACCCAACCGAAATTGTTTCGACGGCTTCTAGGTATGGCAACAACGCTATGGAAATGTTGATAAACCAATTGCTTGCCGGTGGGGCCGTGCGAGAAAGGATTCGACTGAAATTGTTTGGTGGTGCGCAATTGATGGGAAAGAACGTACTCATTGGTGATAAGAACATTGAATTTGCTCTGAATTACGCTCACGAAGAAAAGTTCGAGATTGAGGCGCAAGATTTAGGGGGGATGATCCCTAGAAAAGTGATGTTTGATCCGCTGAGTGGTCAGGCTTGGGTGAAACGCATCCGACTTTCTGAAGTTGATAAGGTGAAACGAAATGAAGCGAAATACGCCAAAGAGCTGGATATAGAGAGTCATCGTTCTCACGATAATGATGCGGAGCTATTTTGATGAATAAAAAACTAAAAGTAATGATCGTTGATGACTCCCCAGTATTCAGAGCGATGCTAACGGAGATCATTGAATCCGATCCTCAGTTGACTGTCGTGGCTACAGCAGAAAATCCTTATGAAGCTCGAGATCTTATCAAGCAGCACAACCCTGACGTGTTAACCCTAGATATCGAAATGCCGAAGATGAACGGCGTGCAATTTCTTAAAAATCTGATGCGCTTAAGGCCCATGCCCGTAGTGATGATTTCTACTCTGACTCAGCATGGCGCAGACATCACTCTCGAAGCGCTGGAAATAGGGGCTGTCGATTACTTCCCGAAACCTGCTGTAGAAAACACGGCAGAGATGATCCATTACAAACAAATGGTTAATGCCAAAGTCAAAATGGCTGCTGGGGCGAATGTAAAGCAGCAGCACAATGGTCACCAGGCTGAAAAACAACAAAAAGTTAAACGCAAAAGTAAACAGTTCGACTTGATTGCCATTGGTGCCTCGACAGGAGGGACTGAAGCCTTACGCTCGGTGCTTTCGTCCTTGCCATCAAACTTGCCTCCTATTGTGATCACCCAGCATATCAGTGCGTTATTTACTCCCTCGTTTGCCAAGCGGCTTGATGCCGCGAGTGAAATGACGGTGCGCGATCTTGCTGTGGACTCAGCCCCGCTTGTTAACGGTTGTGCGTATGTTGCGCCAGGTGATCAGCACATGGTGATCGTGAAGAGAGGCGGATGCTTGTATTGCGAACTGGATGACCGACCACCCGTTAATCGTCACAAACCGTCAGTTGACGTCATGTTTGATGCTATAGCGGAAACACTAAAAGACAGAGCCATCGGCGTGATTCTTACGGGAATGGGACAAGATGGAGCAGCAGGAATGCTGAATATGAACAATGCAGGTGCATTTACGATAGCACAGGATGAGCAGTCCTCTGTGGTATGGGGAATGCCGCGTGTCGCGGTAGAAGTAGGCGCGGTAGAAAAAGTAGTGTCACTGAATAAAATCCCAAAACTGATATGTGACACGTTGTTTTCTACCTAAATACTTCTGAATTTAAGGGGTCTATAACAATGCAAAAAATAACAAATTTCGTGACGAAGTGGTGGCTAATATTAGGCTTGCAGGTGTTGGGGCTCAGTTTCGTTGCAATGGAAGTATCTTCAATGTGGGTGGTCGCATTGTCTGTATTGATCGCAGCCACACCTTGGGTGCTGATTAAGTCGCCACAAAAAGAACCCAAGTCATTGGATGCGGAGTCAGAAATCAGCGTTGAACCAATTTCGGACCGACGAGTTCAGCTTGATGAAATTAAGCATTTGATGGAAGAAGAGCTCCCACACATAAAAGAAAGCTTAGATAAGCAGCGTGGAGTGATAGATGAATCTGTCGTAACACTCAATGATAGTTTCTTCGGTTTACAAGAAGTCTCGCAGCGTCAGAGCCTCGTGTCAGAGACCTTAGTGAATAACCTTCTAGCCAATCAAGACAGCAAATACAGCCTGACTCAGGTACTCCCTAAAACAGAAAAAATATTTGCTCAATATATCGAAATTCTTGTCAGTGTTTCTGAAAAAAGCATCACCGCTGTACACAGCATTCACGACATGTCATCAAAACTGGATAACGTATTTCGCCTATTGGATCAGGTTCAAGGGTTATCAGAGCAAACCAATTTGTTGGCATTGAATGCAGCCATTGAAGCCGCACGAGCAGGTGATGCTGGGCGAGGATTTGCCGTAGTTGCGCAAGAGGTAAGGAATTTGTCTCTTAAAGCAGAAGATTTGAATGGACAGATACAGAAAGAAATCACGATCGCCCAAGGTACGATAAATGAAGCAAATGAAACCGTTGGAGAGATCGCCTCAATTGATATGACTGTTGCGATCGACTCTAAAGATCAAGTAGAAGATATGTTGCAAGGGGTGCAGCAGGTTAACGTTGAAATTAAGGAAGAAATCGACAAATTGCGAGCAATGGGAACTGAGCTCTCAGAGCAGGTGAGTAATGGTATTCGAGCTCTGCAATTTGCCGATATCGTTGCCCAGCAAGGTCAACATGCAGAGCGCAGTGCTCATGCTCTGGAAGATATGACGGTTCTAATGGGCAAGTTTAATAGGCGAGAAATAGAGCTTTCAGATTTGATACAAGGTATTGAGGAGCTAATGGGTCATGCTCAGAACCGCGGAGAAGCAGCAGCACAGCAATCCGGTATTGATGAAGGTGAAGTTGAATTATTCTAGGGAGAAGAACTATGTCAGTATCCGCTGAAATAGATAACAACCAAAGACGCGTCGTCATTTCGGTTGAAGGGGCATTTGGGTTTAATTTGGTTCACGAATTTCGCCAAAGTTACAGCGAACAAAAAGGGTATCGCTTCGTGGTCGACTTTCGAAAAGTAGATTATATCGACAGCGCCGGTTTAGGAATGCTACTCAATATGCATAAATTCTTACAACAGCAAGATGGTGATATCGTCATCACTAACAGCATGCCTCAAGTGAAAAAAATTCTGTTGATATCGAGATTTGATAAGAAATTTTCAATCGAATAACGAATTCAGGAGGGCTAGGTTATGAGAGTGCTGATTGTAGATGATCAAAAAACCAATAGGGAAATGTTTCGCTACATGCTGACCAGTATCGCCGAAGACATCACTTTATTTGAGAATGGTGAAGGTGTGGTTGAGGCATTAAAAGAAGCCGAAAGCCTTCCCGATGTCATCCTTATGGACGTTATGATGCCAGTAAAGGATGGGTTTACGACGGCCAAAGAGATTCGTGAAGAATTCCCAGATGTACACATGCCAATCATCTTTTTGACCGTTCTGGATGATCGTGATTCATTTGGGCGTTGCCTTTTCTATGGGGATGACTTCATCCTTAAACCTGTCGGAAGAAGTACACTCCTTGCAAAAGTGCAGGCGCACTATCGTGTTGCAAAAATGCATAGCGAAGTGAGTAAGCAACGAGATGAATTGAGCAAATTCAGAGAACAGGTGAAGTACGATTACGCCATTTCTGAATCCATTTTCACCAATCTTGCTGAAGATATGTACAAAAACATCGACGGTATCGAGTACATATCTAACCCCTCTACTGTGTTTAATGGTGATTTGATTGTTGTTGCTAATCGCCCTCAAGGTGGCGTTTACGTGATGATTGCTGATGCAACAGGTCATGGTTTACCTGCGGCTATTTCGACAATTCCTGCCACTAGAGCTTTTTTCTCAATGGCGTCCAAAGGCATGTCCCTTGGTGAGATTTTAGAAGAAATCAACACGTCTTTAGTGCGCTTTCTTCCCTTAGGAATGATGGTTGCAGCAAATGTATTCGAAATCAGTGCAAATGGGCTTGACGTCACTTGGTGGGGAGGCGGTTTGCCAGACAGCTATATTCTCGACTCTTCTGGCAAAATCATCAATAACCTCACATCCACTCATATGCCGCTTGGCGTATTGAGCGGTGAAGAATTTGAAACCAATCTCGTGCACCTTCGCCTAGAGCCAGGGCAGCAAATAGTATGTTATACCGATGGTGTGACCGAAGCGGCTAATCCGTCAGGTGAGCAATTTGGTGAAGATAGGCTCAAACATGTACTGAATGAATGTGAACCCGTCGCAATAATCCCTTCTTTATATGAAGCAGTAAACGTCTTTTCTAACAAAAGTAAGGATGATGATCTGTCCATCCTCACTATGACGTTCCCCATTCATAATGAAGCTGGACAAGCTCCTGATGCGGAGTTGCCATTTGTTGGAAAGGTGCCATTGAATACTCGGTTAAACTTCCCGAAAGACGTGCTCAGTGGTGTGACCGTAATGGCAGAAGTTCGTCATTATATCTCTGGCATAGTGAGTGGCGGCCCTAATCTTGATTTAGTGTGTTCGGTATTATCTGAGCTGTTCGCGAATGCTATTGAGCATGGGCTACTTGGATTGGACTCAAAACTAAAAAGAGATGAGGAAGGTTTTTTCACGTATTACCAATTGCGAGAAGAAAGACTGCAAGATCTTAATGAGGATGCCATGTTAACGCTGGATCTTGAATACTTGCCTGAGATCAATCAGTTGAGTATGACAATTGAGCATACTGGTGAAGGTTTTAATTATCAAAATCTAAATATGGTTTCTGATGAAGACAGCTACGGTAGAGGAATTGTTTTGGTTTCAGAGTTATGTGAATCACTCGAATACTCCAACTGTGGTAAAAAAGTGAAAGCGGTGTATCAATTTAATCATGACCAGTATTTCATATGAGCTTATGATGTAATTGTTTTGATTGATGTAATAGGCGAATGTCCGCTCTATTCACCTTCTTTACTGAACATGTAACTGTAATTTGAACAATTAACATTTAGAGATTAATAATGTTGTGAGCTTATTGTTAAATTCCGACATTGTGGTGAGGTTGATGTGCTTGTATTAGTGACCACAGCCGGAAAACGCGCATCTTTTTGTTAACTCTCTGGGCAAATTCGTTACACTCATTCCAGAAATGGAGTCTTATTTTTGAGTAACGGACTATGTGGAAAGAGTTCATCCGACTTTCAGATGATGATCAAAGTGTCATAGCACAGATGCCCTCCGATATGGCTGTTGAGTCTGATTTCGGTGAGCTAGGTCTTGATCACGCCATCGAAAACTTGGGTGCAGCTTCTTTCTTTTTAGATGACGGTGCCGTAAAAACTTTTGTGAGTGCCGCCCGTAAGGCGAAAAAAGAAGCGTTTCAAGGTATCAAAATTGCCTACCGAAAAAATGCGCGGGTTACGGTTGAGCTCGAGGATGACGATATGATCGCTCGTATGGTTGTTCAAGGTGCCCAAGGAGGTAGAGCACTACGAGGTAGCGAAATTGTGGAAGCCCTGTCTGCAGCGCATGTAACTAAAGGCATCAATAAACTTGCTCTAAAAAAGGTGTTGGCGATGAGCCATAAAGTACCACCAGGGCAAGAATTCTCTCAGGCTGTCGCCATTGGAAAGCGTCCTGTCGATGGAAAAGATGCTGAATTCATTTCACTGTTCCCCGATATAAATAGCCGTGTACTCAGGCCGCAAGAGGTCAATACCGTTACTCACCGTGTGGATATGCGTAACCTTGGCGAAACCATTACGGTTGCCGAAAACGAAGAGCTTTTGCGACGTCAACCCGCCACCAAAGGCACCCCTGGATTTACAGTGTGCGGAAAAACCATCCCTCCGAAACCTGGAACTGACAAATTATTACGAGAAGGGAAGGGCACCTACATATGCAAGAAAAACCCTAACTTGCTGAGGGCATCTGTGTCTGGAATGCCAGTAATGAAAAAAGGCTCAAGCGTCGAAGTTGATAACGCGTTGTGCTTAAGCAAGGTAGATGTATCGACAGGTCATATTAAATTCAAAGGTTGTGTCGTGATTACGGGGGATATTGAACCCGGTATGAAGGTGCTTGCCACTGGTTCTATCACTGTGGGTGGATTTATTGAATCAGCAGACGTTCAAGCTCACGGAGATATTACCGCAGCCAAAGGTATTATCGGTCGTCCAGTTGCAGAAGGTGAAGAGAATGCCTGTGTTGTCCGTTCAGGTGGCTCCATTACGAGTAAATATGCTCAGTATGCAACAGTACAAGCTCACGATGACATTACTCTTGCCATTCATAGCCTGCAAAACGAAGTTCGTTGTGGGGGCGATTTAAGCGTCTGTGATGCGAATGGCAAACAGGGAACGCTGAGTGGAGGCAATACCCAAGTCGGTGGGAAAATTACCTGTGTGAATTTAGGTGTTGAAGGCGATTCGGTCACGAATGTGGAAGCTTGTGCTCGCTATAAAAAGTACAAAGCAGGTATTGAAAAATTGAAAGAGAATTATAAAAAAGTTCAAGAAGAAACCATGAAAGTAGTTCGGGCAGAATTGGAGCTTTCCAAAACACCAAAATCAGAGCGAACCCAAGACATGGTCGATAATGTCGCGTCTTTAAAAGAGAAGAACAACGACCTACTGACTCGAACTAAGAAAAAGCTCGATGCGGTTGAACTTGAATTTGAACAAATGCTTTCGGCGAACACCATAACCGTAAAAAACAAAGTGTATTCCCGCGTAACAGTAAGGTTTGGGGAGGACACAGTAGTCACGCGCCGTGAACATGGCCCTTCAATACTGTCTTACAATCACTACGAAATTAGCTTTGAAGCCATGATGAAGAGCTAAATTTCGTAAGCCAGAAACTTTCAGTCTAGAAACTTCCACGTATCTGCCCCATCAAAACGCCGCACACGAATAGATTCAACCATTTCTCTGTCAAACAATCGGAAATTCACGCCCACTCGGTCCATTCCTGCTTTATCTGTTGCCGTGTAATGGGTATGTACTTTACAAATTGGGCAGTGATGGAAATGGATCATTCGATCGCCCCATTCGTAGCCATCGGTTACACCGGAACTCACAACAACGTCCACTTCAGACGACGTGTAGTAGCCGTATAAAGGTGCGGTTCTAAAGCAGTGCGAGCAATTGCATTGGGTTAAAGTATCTGGAAGTGTCTTTACTTGCAGTGTGATATTGCCACAATGGCAGGTTCCATTTGTCATATTACGTTCCCTTTAAAACCGAGGAGGTGCCGTGAAGTTGTCTGTCTTCTACTGGTTATTCTTGTTTATCTCTCTATTTTATAGCCACTTCCCAATTTATTGGTTACTTGTGTCACAGCTTTTGAGTTTATTGACATTGTTCTTCTACTGGTGGGATAAACGCCAAGCAATCAAAGGGAGTAGACGAGTGAAAGAAGCCACATTGCACAGTTTGGCTATGTTGGGAGGCTGGCCTGGTGCGCTTATTGGTAGAGAAGTGTTTCGCCATAAAACGCAAAAGCGTCCATTTTATCTCATCCTTTATTCTATTTCGGCATTGCACTGTGCGTTTACCGTTCTCTTTGTTTACGTTGCGTTAGCGTAAATATTGGGGGACGTAATTACGATAAGCTAAAGAATCAGTGCGCCAAACTCCTAAAGCTTATCTCTTATCATCGCAACCTTTTTCACTTCGTCAATTGTAAACATTTGCCTTTCTGTGTAATGAAAGATGAGAAACGTAAGGTGTTGTAAGTGATTGGTTTGTAAGGTGTAAGCGTGAGTAAGAGGCTATTGATAACTAACGTCTTATGTCTAATATCCATTGCGCAAATGAATTCTTTTGCAATTAAATATAATTAGCAGTGGATGAATGATAATGAAAAAGACAATTCTAGCTGTTGCTGTAACTCTTGCAGCAACATCAGTAAACGCAGCAGAAATTTACAACAAGGATGGCGTTAAGCTAGATCTTGGTGGTGCCGCTGAAGTTCAGTACAAAAAAGAACGTGGCGAGAACGCAGAAAACAAATTCCGCCTAGATGACGGTGATTTGTTCGCAACAACAACGGTTAAACTAGACGACGAGCTAACGGCTATTGGTAAAGCGGCGTTTAAATTCGAAAAAACAGACGTTGAAAACGACGAGCTGTATGTTGGTCTTCAACACAGCAAGTTCGGTACGTTCACTGCAGGTCGTCAATCAACGACTTTCGACGGTGCTGGTATCTCTAACGACATCGAGTTCGGCATTAAGTTCTTTGATGATGAAGTTGAAACGTTAGCAGTAGGTTCTGGCGATTCAGTTGCTAAGTATGCGGGTACTTTTGGTAATGCTTGGGTTGGTGGTTCTTACGCTGAAGTTAAAGAAACTAAAGGTGAGCACAAGTTTGCTTACGATGTTGCTGGTGGTTACAAGTTTGGCAACATAGAAGCAGCAGTTTACCTTCAGCAAGTTAAGCTGGATACGGCTACTTTCGGTAAAGTAACAGCGAAAAACGTAAAATCTAACTCTGCGCTAGCGCAGGTTAAAGGTACGTTTGATGCAATTACTGTTGGTGCTTCTTACGCAACAACTAAGCTAAGCGGCGGCGATAAAGTAACGGTTGATGGAAAGATCAACATTGCTAAGCTTTCTGCAGCGTACGCTCTTGATGAGAAAACGTCGATTGCTGGTGGTTACGATTACGGTGATGCAAAAGATGCTGCAAAAGTACACAACTTCTACGCAAACGTAACTCACAAGTTCCATAGCAATGTGAAAGTTTACGCAGAACTAGGTCACGCTGATGTTAAAGAAGCAAACGGTGACAAGGTTAAGACTGAGCTGGGTTATGCAGCAGGTCTAGAAGTTAAATTCTAAAAGTTACCACTGCCTTTTCTACTTTTAGAGTTTTGACCCCGCCCTTGTGGCGGGGTTTTTCTTTTTTAGGGTAAGAGTGTTGAGCCTTATCTTTTCATTGCTGGGTAGCTTTGCTTAGGGATTAGCAGAAATGACGTATTTGGATTTCATTTGATAGAGCGTAAAATATTCAGATTCAAAACTAGTTAGAGGCTGGATGTTATTTAAATATTAAGAAGCTTTCAGCATTAAAAAAGCCCTCTCGGTTAGAAAGGGCCAAATTCACAAATTGATGTTGGCATTATTATTGGTTGTGGACGCAGTACTATGATGCTTTCACACGACCTTGTTTCAAGCTGTTGAGAACTTGTTCTTTTGGTCCGTCGGCGATCACTGCGCCTTTTTCCATGACAATTACACGATCTACGACATCGAGCATTGAGGTTTTGTGCGTAATCAAAATCAGTGTCTCGCTCTTTTTCAGGTTAACGAGCTGATGTTTGATGTGCATTTCGGAACGGTTATCCATAGAACTGGTTGGTTCGTCCATCAGTAGAACCGGAGGCCTACCAAGGAATGCTCGCGATATGGCAACGGATTGGCGCTGACCGCCAGACAGTAGAAGCCCCCCTTCACCCACCTGCCTTTCGAGCCCTGCGGGGTCTTGTTGAGTAAATACTGTCACACCACCTCGGTTTGCCGCATCCAGTACTTCCCTGTCATCCACTAAAGGTTGACCAAGTGTAATGTTGTCTCGAATTGAACCAAAGAACAGAGTGATATCTTGCGGTACACAACCAATGTTTCGGCGTACATCAGCGTGGTGCAGCTGAGCAATGTCCGTATCGTCTATTCGGACATTGCCTTCTGTGGGTTGATAAAGCCCCATAATGAGGCGCTCTATCGTCGTTTTACCTGAACCAATACGGCCAATGATCGCCACTTTTTCACCCGGATTAATGCAAATGCTCACGTCTCGAACAGAAGCGAGATCGGAGTCTGGGTAGTGAAATGTCACCCGGTCGAGCTCAATCTTTCCTTGAATGATTGGGCGATGGATATAACGTTTACCTTCCTCTTGCTCTTCGGGCATCGACATCACTTGTTCGATGATGGTCATAGAAGATTTAGCTTGATTGTATCGGGTAGAAAGCAGTGACAGTTGCACAAGAGGACCGACTGCGCGACCGCTCAACATAGTGGCGGCGATTAACCCACCCATGCTCAGTTCACCCTCTGCAATCAGGTACACACCCACAATGATCATACCGACGTTTGCGGTTTGCTGAATAAAGCCCGCCGCGTTTTGAATCGAATCGGTAATGCGACGGCTTTTGATGTTCCAGTTTGCCATATGCGCTACCGCTTCTTCCCAGCGGTATTGGAATTGGCTTTGTGCACCAAATACTTTTACGGTTTCTAGCCCCGCAAGGCTTTCGATCAGGTTGGCGTATTTTTGTGAAGCCAAACGGGATCCTTCTTCGATGCTTTTTCTCAAAGGACCTTGGATAAGCATTGAATGAATGATCAGAATAAGGATTCCGACAATAGGCACGATCACCAGATTCCCAGCCACTAACCAAATGACCACCAAAAACAGCAAAGCAAAAGGGAGGTCAATCAATGAAGAGACAGTCGCAGAGGTAAAGAACTCTCGGATCGATTCAAATTCTTGCAGGTGTCTTGCAAAAGCGCCCACAGAGGCAGGGCGTGACTCCATTCGAATGCCCATGACTTTGCTGAACAATTTCGATGAAATCAAAATATCGGATTTCTTACCCGCAACATCAATGAAGTAACTTCGCAGCAACTTAAGAAGAAAGTCGAAAAGGAAGACAACAAAAATACCAGATGCCAATACCCACAGGGATTCAAACGCAAGGTTCGGCACCACTTTGTCGTACACCAATCGAGTAAACATGGGGGCGGCAATGGCAAACAGATTGATCAGAATGGAAGCAATCAGTACGTCACGGTAGATGTGTTTGGATTCGAGTAGTGTACTCCAAAACCAATGACCATCACGCGGTTTCAATACTTCTGGAGAGCGTTCATCGTAGCGAAATTGCTTTTTAACTAAAAAGTAGCGCCCTGTGTACAGTTGCTTCAATTCTTCAAGAGGCAACGAAATTGGCATAAGGTGGGAGTCTGATGTTACCACTTCCGCTTCTTGCGTTTCACGGTTTATGCTCACAAGTACACAAGCGTCTCCCCCTTTGAGAAGCAACACTGCTGGTAGAATCAGTTCCGGTATTCCTTCAAATTCAGTGCGATTTTCACGGGCGACTAAGCCCGCTCTTTCTGCTGAGCGTGGAAACAGGAATGGTGTCAGCTTACCGTCTGCTAACGGTAAGCCACTTACGAGTGCTTCTGGTGAATTCGACATGCCGTAGTAGCGGCTAATGTACACCAGTGAGTTCAACAACGGATCTTGCATCCTTGATAGACCTTAAAACTTATTTATCAACAATGAAGCCTTGGAATGCTTCAATAAAGTGCTCAGAAAGAAAATCCAGCTGTGCTTGTGTTTCTACACGCGAAGCGATGGTTTTAATGCCAAGGTTATGCGCAGTTCGAGAGATTGAAGTAAGTGTATACTTCTGCTTCTCATCATCAATTTGGTGAGTGTACAGATAATCCAGCTTAACGTAAGCCGGCCTAAATTCGTTGATGTATTCCAAAGAGTGGAAATGACGACCGTAATTATCCACACCAAAATCCGCTCCAGCGCTACGAATAGCGTGACAGATTAAAGCGGTGTGGTGCTGGTGGTTGATAAAGCAAGATTCCGGAATTTCAAAATGCAGTTTGCTCGCGAGCGCGCCGCTCTTAGTCAGCGTTTGGGTTAACCAACGAATAAAGCTTGGCTCGGTGACACTGCTGATGGTTAAGTTAATTGCTAATGTATCCGTGATTTCTCGGCTACGAAGCTTATCTAGCATGGCCACGATAACGTATTGGTCAAAGATGTGACCGGCATTTAACTGCTCTAAAGCAAAAAGATATTGGTTTGCGGTGAAGCGCTCACCATTTTTCTCAATCGCAGAGAAAACCTCTCGATGATACGTTGCTCCTGTTGTCGTATTTGCCGTCTGTAATTTAAATTCAACCCATTGATTACTGATGGCTTCTTCAACCAAAGTACGCCACTGCTGCTTTCCGAGAAGGACATGGTTTTGTTCATCAGTAACGAGACCATATGTTTTCTCTGGATGAGCGTGTGCTTTCGAGAGTGCGTTATCGACGAGTGACAGAATCTCTGTCGTATTCTTGCGGTTTTCGTTGTACACCACACCTAAGAAAGCGGCGGATGGCGCAGTGCCTGTCGGATCTGGTCGAATATCTTGGGTGTAGTTCATGATGCTTTCCGACACCATGCGCAATTCACTTTCTTCTAAGTTAGGAAGAATGAAACCAAACTCTGCGGTATTGATACGTGCAATGGTGACGTCTGGAGATGAGGTTGTCGCTCTAAGTAAGTCAGCCAACTCTTTTACGAGGTTGTCGCCAATTTCGTAGCCTTCATCGTCGTACGCTTCTTTTATGAAGGTTGCTTGCAAAATGGCCACGCCACCTATTGCGGATTCGCTTAACCACGTGTTTAGCTGGCCAATAAAGAATGAACGGTTACCCAGTTGTGATACGGGATCCATATACGCTCTTTCACGTAACTGCTGGGCTTCTCTCGCTTGCGCTTTAAAGCTTTTTTCAACTTGGGCAGACATGGCATTAATGCCATCGACGACGGCAATCAAGTCTCGAGTCCGGGGGCGTTCAAGTGGTTCACCAAAGTGATTATTAGCCACTTCTTTCATTTTCTGAATGATGAGTGTTAGCGGGGTCAATGCACGTCTTACCACCGCAGAAATCACCACCGCACCAATGATGAAGATTCCTGTGAATAGTGTGACTAAGCTTGTGAGAGCTTGCCAAAGTTGGAAGTAGGCATCCCCTGGATGGCTGATAATTTCCACTTCTGCCAGTTGGAGCCACCCACTGGTCACGACTCGGCGATCATGAATCGTTCTAAACAAATCCAAATTCGTGAACCAGTCTGGAATGTCGTGATTTTTTATGGGGTAGGTTCGAACTATTTCCTTGTCGTTACTAAGGAAGATGAGCCTGACTGCTGAATATGAGCTGCCATCAAACAAGGCGTTTATAACAGACTCCACGGCAACTTCATCCTGATTTTCAAGATAAGGTGCTAACGCGAGCCCAACGGTGTTGATGGTGTTATTCACCTCAGAGCGTTGTGCTTGCTCTAAGAAATTCCGTGTGGTGTTAAACTCAATCGCAAAGACGGAGGTTATTAGCAGTAGAAATACTGCCAACATCCAAGCGACTAGCTGTCTATATAGTGTCATGGTGCTTACTCATCATAATTAATAATGGGTTTATTTAATTTCAATCTTTGTTCGCGTGAGCGTAAATCGTTCCATAAGCTCAGGCGAGAGGATTTTCCTGCTAGCTTACCACTGGCTTTTTCTTTCATTAGCCATAGGTTTTTACCGTTAAAACTGTAGATAGGCAGTAAGTCTCTGCGTTTCGATGCTGGCTTAATGTCTGCGATTAAATTATCCAAAATCAAAGGCTGCGAACTTGGCGTTCGGTAGTACGCCAAAACCATGTGAAATTGATTTAATTCAATCGCTTTAACGTACACTAAGCGCAGCTTCTTATCTGGGACGCCAAGCTCAAGCAATGAGAAATACTTCGCAATTGTGAAATCTTCACAGTCTCCACCTGCGCTTCCTAGAAACTCTAAGGGGGTTGCCCAGTAGTCTTTTCGGCCCCACAGGTTAATATCGTCGACAAAATTCATCTGATTAAAGAAATTATTGACGGCTTCAAGTTGATCTTTTTCTTTCAAACTGTGGTAGTCAGCAATACCATTTCGCCAAGCGGTAACACGTTTCGCTGCGCGATCGCCATACGTGCCTCGAACAGCCTCTACCCAGCGTTGCTCTTTTGTATTTAGAGCCACTGAGGTGAATGGAAGTGACAACAGGCACATTAATAATGCACCTGTTTTTATTCGGTTAATCACCATCAACAATCAGGTCGGTTCACAGAGTGTTTGAGGCAATGTTACGTGCCAAGTCGTTGGTAAATGACAAATTTTCCTCCGAATTGCATTCAATGTATTTCCCCAATTTATTCACGCAATGCCGTTTGTTGGGCACGTGAAATAGGTTTCAATAGGTAATCCAGAACAGACCGTTTTCCTGTAATGATGTCGACTGACGTTGTCATCCCCGGAATGATTGGGAGCTGCTCTGAATGACCAAAACTGTCTTGCAAAGTCCGTACACGAACAAGGTAAAAGCTATTGCCTTCTTCATCTTGGATGGTATCCGCACTGATGTGTTCCAAAATGCCTTCAAGACCTCCGTATCGAGTAAAGTCATAAGCACTGAATTTAACGATAGCAGGCAGACCGGGTCTTAAAAAGGCAATATCTTGAGGGGCAATTTTTGCTTCGACCAGCAGAGTGTCCTCAGTTGGGACGATTTCCACTAAATCCATGCCGGGTTGAATTACACCACCTACGGTATTTGTGTGCATTTTTTTAATTGTGCCAGTAACGGGGGATACGACAATGGTTCGGTTTACGCGGTCTTCAAGCCCAACTGTTGATTCTGTTAACGACGACAATTTATCCTGTGCTTGGTTGAGCTTTTCTTGCTGCTCAGAACGGAATTTTAGTGCGGCATCTATTCGGCTTAAAATCGCTTCGCGGATGGCGGAGGTTAATACGGGTACTTTCAGTTCAGTAGATGTGAGCTCTCGTCCCGTATCGTTGAGTTGTCGTTCCAATTTTAGCAACTCGATTCGAGGGACGATGCCTTCTGTCGCCAATGGCTTCGTAATATCCAGTTCTTTTTTAGCAAAATCGTAGCTGCGCTGAAGGTTGGTCACTCGAGCTTTGATTTCGACGAGGTCTTGAAGTTTCTG
This sequence comes from Vibrio penaeicida, assembly GCF_002933855.1. GTDB lineage: Bacteria > Pseudomonadota > Gammaproteobacteria > Enterobacterales > Vibrionaceae > Vibrio > Vibrio penaeicida_A. The sequence goes on along the minus strand of NZ_BFAQ01000023.1, from coordinate 80,184 downwards.
TTCTACTTGCTGATCAAGAACGGATACCTGATTCTTAAGATTATTGAGATCTTGGCGATATTCTGCAAATTGGCGAGCGACTAATTGAGGATCATTTTCAGCCAATTGCTCTGGGAAGATCAATTTGTCGTTTTCGATTACAACGCTGTCTTGCCAGTTATCTGGGTCTAAATCTTCACGGATCTTAATACTCGCGATGGATGCGGATAATTGCAGTACATTGGCAGTCAGGTTGGTGACTTGCTGTTCTCTTTCGCGAAAATCAGAACGAAATCTGGTATCATCAATCAGAAGAAGCTGTTGCCCTTTTTCAACCATCTCACCTTCGTGAACAAGGATTTTCTTAACCAATCCCCCTTCAAGGTTTTGAACCACCTGTAATTGTGAAGACGGGATAACCTTGCCTTGACCTACGGTTACCTTATCAATTTGTGCCCAAGCAGCCCACCCAATGGCAATAGCAAAAAACAGCACTACTACCCAAAGAAGAATTCTAGCACTACTTGGTGTGTTCAGAAGTAAAGCGGCTGTTTTATCATCCACGTAGTCTAGTTCTTTCGAGTCCAGCTTTTTCAGGCTCTTGGTGTCCATGTATTTCCCTTGCAACAAATCAGACGGTCGACAAAAATTTGTGTGTTTTATCTTGAAGCAATTTTCATGCTAACGCTTGTGAATCTTCGGATTTGATGAATAAATTGTTAAGTTGTTCATTTAATTATACCTCAGCTAAATACATTCACATATCAAGGTGGCAGATAGTTACCTCAAAATGCTTATTTTTAAATTCGATGGGTTCGTATAGCGGATAGAAAAACAGAAAGAAAAATGACTTGAGTTCCCATATCCTTAGGCGCAAAATCATCGGAAACCAGAAGGAGTCGAAATGGAACTTTCAGATATTCGCCGTGAATACACAAAAGACGGCTTAAGGCGTCGAGATTTGAAATCTGATCCGATTGATCAATTTAATTTGTGGCTTCAGCAAGCTGTAGACGCCAAATTGACCGATCCGACGGCGATGACAGTGGCGACCGTTGATGAAAACGGCATGCCTTTCCAAAGAATTGTGTTGTTGAAAAGTGTCGATAAAGAGGGATTTGTATTTTATACCAACTTAGGTAGCCGTAAGGCGCAACACCTCGATAACCACAGTAAGATCAGTCTTCATTTCCCTTGGCACCCATTGGAACGACAAGTACATGTGACTGGTGTGGCTCAAAAACTTACGGCAATGGAGAACATGAAATATTTTAGCTCCAGGCCTAAAGAGAGCCAAATTGCCGCTATTGCAAGTAAACAAAGTAGCCGCCTATCTGCCCGTAGCATGCTGATCAGCAAGTATATGGAAGTAAAAAAGCAGTTTGAGAATGGGGAAATTCCGGTTCCGACGTTTTGGGGTGGTTTTCGAGTGAAGCCTGAAAGTATGGAGTTTTGGCAAGGCGGCGAACATCGTCTTCATGATCGCTTCTTATTTTCACGCGATGATGATGAGTGGGCGATAGACCGACTCGCGCCATAATGAGATTCAACATACTCATGCTGCTTCAAAATTCCGTTTGAGTGTAAAAAAAACACGCCGCACTGTAAATCAGTGCGGCGTTTTGTTTTTATTTACTTTTTTAGTTGGCTAGCTCGTGGTAGCGAATGTTTTTAACACTTAATTCAATTTCTTCGTTATCCACTTCCCATGAAGTTGGTTTATAGATACCGAACTTGATGTAAGGCTTTTGAATATCGTTGAATGTGTTTGGACCGCATACATCAGATAGCACTTCATCGTTAATTTTTACTGTTAAGCATGCATCTTTGTTATGAGAAAGCTCACCACTGATTTCTACATTGTACCAACTGTCTGCTTCGTAGTAGTAATCGCTGAATAGCTTTCTGTATTCGATAGAGTTACCAGCCCCGCCACATGACCCATTCTTTGTTACTGAAATTTGGTTTTCATCCCAGCGGTTGAACATTCTTAGCGTACCGTTTACAGACTCAAGAGCCATGATTGGACAGCGCCACGCTTCACCTTGATCTGGTACTGAATGTAGCTGGAAGTAGCTGTGCCATTGACTGTAGTGTGCAAAGTTGTCGTTAGTCTTGAAATCAAAAGAAAATTTAAACGGGGTATCACGCTTAACGACATCCTGTATTGCAAACTCACAACGTTTGCGATTTGGAGCCTTGTTCATTTTTAGTTTAGTGACATCATGATCTTTGGTTAAGTTCACCGAGAGCAGGTCGAAATGACACTCTATATGAACTTTTTCATTTGGTGTCTTTAGTCCACCTAGATCAAGCTGCTCGTATACTGTTTTCCACATGTTTGCCGCTTGCGCACTTACCGAAAATACACTTCCAACTAATAAAAAAGTTAAAATTTTCATCATTATTCACCCACTCGTAAAAAGAAATAAATTTAATTTTCAAGTAATTGCGACATAGGGAGCCCGCTTATTTCTCAAAGAGAAATAAATGTTTAATAGATAAAACAGATTTCTAACATTAAAATTCTGTGTTTTTGTAAATTAAGATCAATAAAATTAATTGGTTAATGTTTGTTGATTTTAAAAACTAACTATTTTTTGGCTTTTATATGTAGCGATAACAATCCAATTTTTAAGTACATCAAAAAAGTTATTACATTAAGTTCGGAACTACTGTCTCGTTCCTCTCTTGTCTACAACGAGAATATTAAAGTTTATTTTTGAATAGAAAAATTTCTAAAAGGCTCACAATGATATTTGTACAAAATCAAAAACAAAGATTTGATCTTCATTCCATAAAATAATTTACTAGAGTAAAATAAAG
>NZ_BFAQ01000023.1:0-77287 GCF_002933855.1 Vibrio penaeicida | reverse complement strand
GTATAGCTCAAGATGGGGGTTTTATGTGTATGAATAGTGCATTTTATTATTTTTTAATTAGCTCATGTGGTGAGAGTATTATTATGTTTAATAAAGAGTTAAGTGAGGTTTTTGGAACTTTAACTTCTAAGTGTAAATAAATATTACATTTGAGGGTTTCGAGTAGAAAAAGCCGCTAATTGACCATTATTATTCAATTAAGCTATCGAATTGTTCTTGGATTATGTTTTGCGTTTGTAAATGTTTGTGTAGGAAAAGCGTGGTGGTTTAATGTGGTTTGAGCTAAATATATAGGGCGGCGAGCTTTTAGAGGTGTTATTTTTAAATGTGTAGAACTGTTTACATTTTTAATACATCGTACGCTACAGATTTCCTCAAAAGTTCTAGTTCTTTATCGGATGATACTTTTTAGTTGGAATTATTTTATTAAATTATTGTTATTTAATAATTATTATCGATTTGAATGAGTTTTGATATCTTTTCTATTTGGCTAAAAATGCAATTGACCAATATGGATCTACTGGTTTGAAGCGGAACGTTACCTATTTAATTTGGCTAAGTACAACGGATATCTGCGTATTCAATAGGCTTTCTGGAATAATGGAGCCAAACCCCTCATCTAAAGCTAGGTCTATCAGTTCACTTTTTGTTCTTGCTCCAAATTTGTTCCTTAACCGAGCAACGTGTCCTTCTACTGTTTTTACCGAAATGTTCATGGCGTTTGCAATGAATTGAGGTTTCTTTCCGTATAACAAGAAGAAAAGAACCTGAGACTCTCGCTGATTAATCTTTTTTGGTGTGCTGCAAATGGTACTGACGTAGACATCTCTTTTAAGGCTTTGCCCTGTGGCGCGGCAAATCCAATGTCCAATTTCTAGAATGGCGGTATCTTCCAGTTCTTGACCGTGGAAAATTACGCCTTGGACTTCTCCATTGTCGTTTATCCATGGAGATTTAGTAAAAATATGGGCACGCCATTTTCCGTCTGGATAAGGGTGGATGTCTAAGATTTTTAAGGTTTGTCGAGTTTCCATGACGTGTTTGTCTTGCCGCTGAAAATCGAGAGCACAGATAGTTGATGGGCAAGGGATATCAAAGTCCGAAAGTCCTATACATTCAGAGTGGTTGTTTAACCCTACGAGCTGACTGAATGATTCACTAGCGTAAACGTAGTTAGAATTTGTATCTTTGCAGCCCCAGCAACCCGGAAATTGATTGAGAACAGACAAAAGAGTTGAATTAGGCACGAATATTCGCTCTGTTGTAGTGCGCCACTTGTTAATAATCATATCAGTCTCAATTTAGAGATTACAGCGTATGTTATACGTTTAAGCGGGCTTGTTTAAAAAAAAGCCAGCTTGAGGGAGCTGGCAAAATACAAGATACATCTTGTCGACGTGTAGAAGAGGTTATGATCGGCTTCAGGGTCTAAGCGATCATAACTGGTATCAATATGATACCGAGAGTCAAATACACTGGACTGTATCTAACTCTATGACACTTAAGATAAAACAGTATTTTTTTCCTTAAAAGGGGGGAATTCCCCCCTTTTAAGGAAAAAACGGTCTAAATACGATAAATATCGTATTATTGTTCACCTGAAGCACGTAATTAGGGGATACTTAGTCTTTAAATACTTGTGTTTTTGTTGAAATGATAATAGTTATCATTTACGATTGCGGCATCTAATGGATTCAGGATGAAAAAATGAAGAAGATTTTAGCCCAGTTGGGGTTGTGTAGCCTTGTATTGGTACCGGGTATGGCTACTGCTAATTTCAAAGTTGTTACAACGTTTACTATCATTCAAGATATAGCACAAAATGTTGCTGGTGATGCGGCTGAAGTCGTTTCTATCACTAAGCCTGGTGCGGAAATTCATGATTATCAGCCAACTCCAAAAGATATTGTAAAAGCGCAATCAGCTGATTTGGTTATGTGGAATGGAATGAATCTTGAGCGCTGGTTTGAGCGTTTTTTTAGCAATATTGAAGGTGTTCCATCTGTAACGCTAACAGAAGGAATTGCGCCGCTCTCCATTTACGATGGTCCATATCAAGGCAAACCCAATCCTCACGCGTGGATGTCTACAAGCAATGCCCTTGTTTATATTGAAAACATCCGCAAAGCGCTCGTAAAACATGACCCAGCTAATGCTTCGACCTATAATAGTAATGCAGCGGCGTATTCTGAAAAGGTTAAGAATCTCGATGCGCCAATTCGTAAGCAATTGAGTACAATTCCAAAAGATAAGCGTTGGTTAGTAACCAGCGAGGGTGCTTTCAGTTACTTAGCGAAAGATTATGATTTAAAAGAAGCGTACTTGTGGCCGATCAATGCCGACCAGCAAGGCACGCCGAAACAGGTTAAATCACTTATTGATAAGATTCGTGAAAACCAAATTCCGGTAGTGTTTAGTGAAAGTACCATTTCGGACAAGCCTGCAAAACAGGTTGTAAGAGAAACTAATGCAAAATATGGCGGCGTGCTATACGTTGATTCTCTGTCTACTCAAAATGGTCCTGTTCCTACCTATCTAGATTTATTGAAAGTAACTACACAAACTGTAGCGGATGGATTTGAATTATGAGTTCGTTGTCGGCCAGCTTAGAAGTATCCAACGTTGGTGTGACATACAACAACGGCTTCACAGCGATTAACCACGTTAACTTCTCTCTTAGCGGGGGCACTATATGTGCCCTCGTTGGGATTAATGGCGGTGGTAAATCGACGCTTTTTAAAAGCATCATGGGGCTGGTGAAGCTTTCCTCGGGCGACATTTGTGTCTCCGGGATGACCATACGTAAAGCACTAAAAAGTAACTTAGTCGCGTACGTACCTCAAAGTGAGGATATCGACTGGGATTTTCCTATTCTAGTTAAAGATGTGGTGATGCAAGGTCGTTTTGGATTTATGAATTTCCTTCGTCGACCGAGTAAAATGGATAAGGCGAAAGTCGCTTCAGCGATGGACCGAATGGGAATTAGCCAATTAGCTGAACGACAAATTGGCGAACTTTCCGGTGGACAGAAAAAACGTGTTTTTTTGGCAAGAGCACTGGCTCAAGAGAGTAAAACGATATTACTTGATGAACCTTTTACGGGTGTCGATTTCACTACAGAAAGCGCCATTATGCAGTTGTTCCGAGAACTTAGGGCTGAAGGGCATCTGATTTTAGTGTCCACTCATAATTTGGGCAGTATTCCAGATTACTGCAATGAAGTGGTCTTTATAAACAGAACAGTGATTGCTGCGGGCTCTCTAGATGTGACATTCACTCAGCAAAATCTAGAAGCCACATTTGGCGGGGTTCTTAAACACGTTGGTATTCCAGGTGAAGAACTACACAATGATGCCGATCGCCGTGCTGTTACTATCATTTCTGATCACGAGAAACCCGCGGTGTTCTATGGAACCAACAGAAATGACTCGACTCTAATCAGTGAAGCCCAACATCACGATGAATCCAATCGTAGCGAACCCAATCGCGACCAAAAAAGTCGGGTGGATCAGTAATGTTGGAATATTTATTGGAACCCCTAAATTACGAGTACATGCTTAACGCCATATTTGCGAGTGCGATTGTGGGTGCCGTGTGCGCGTTTCTTTCAGCCTTTCTTATGTTGAAAGGTTGGTCGCTTATTGGTGATGCTCTTTCTCACTCTGTTGTCCCTGGTGTCGCAGGTGCTTATGCATTGGGGCTGCCTTACGCAGTTGGTGCATTCTTTTCTGGGTTTCTCGCATCTTTGAGCATTGCTGCTCTGAAATCACTCTCACATTTGAAAGAAGACGCCATCATAGGGTTTATTTTTACGACCTTTTTTGCCGCCGGATTGTTGCTGATTTCGCTTAACCCAACCTCTATAAACGTCCAAGCAATTATTTTCGGTAATATCCTTAGCATTGGACCCGAAGACCTCTATCAAATTGTCATTATTTCAGTCGTGTCTTTGGTGATTCTAGGGGTGCTATGGAAAGACCTCATGCTTGTGTTTTTTGATGAAACCCAAGCTTCATCTGTTGGTCTTTCTCCTGTTAAATTGAAGATACTGTTCTTCACTCTTTTAAGCGCTTGTACAGTTGCATCTTTGCAAACGGTAGGGGCGGTACTTGTTATTGCAATGGTTATCACTCCTGGTGCTACGGCGTATCTGTTGACCGACCGATTTGGTTGGCTGCTTGTAATTGCCACCACTATTGGGCTATTGAGTAGTGGGCTGGGGGCGTATATCAGCTATTTCTTAGATGGCACAACAGGCGGCATTATTGTATTGATTCAAACCATATTGTTCATGCTTGCGTTTTTGTTTGCGCCTAAGTACGGCCTATTTTCCGATCGCATTGCGGCTTTGGGTCGGCTGAGCAGCGCCAGCAAATTGGCTAGGAGAGCGTAATGGAAGCGTTGATTAGCTGGATCATTGAGCCGTTCCAATACCCATTTATGATGCGTGCACTTTGGGCTGGTTTAGCAGTGGGCAGCGTTTGTGCCATCTTATCGTGTTATTTGGTTCTTAAAGGTTGGTCTTTGATGGGCGATGCCATTTCTCATGCAGTCTTGCCCGGTATTGTGGTGGCTTATGTTGTGGGTATTGCATTACCGATTGGTGCGTTTGTTTCTGGTCTCGCTTGTGCTCTTCTGACCGGTTATATAAAAGAAAATAGCCGGGTGAAAGAAGATACCGTAATGGGCATTGTCTTCTCGGGTATGTTTGCTCTGGGTTTGGTGATGTTCGCTAAGATAGAAACCGATCAGCACTTATTGCACATCTTGTTTGGTAACATGCTAGGTATTAGCGATTTTGAGTTTTGGCAAACGGTTATTATTTCCGTCATCGTGTTTTGTGTGATGGTTGTATTTCGACATGATTTCTTGCTTTACTGCTTCGACAAAAGCCACGCACGTGTTGCTGGCTTGCCTGTAACGCTCTTACACTATGGTTTGCTTATTATGCTGGCATTAACCATAGTCGCGACCATTCAGGCTGTAGGCGTCATTATGGTCGTTGCAATGCTAGTTTCTCCAGGTATCACGGCCTTTGTATTGACCAAAAAGTTTACCAACATGCTGATAATCGCGCTGTCAGTGTCAATCGGGTCGACATTAGCGGGTACATTGATCAGTTTCCATATTGATGGCGCGACCAGTGCGTGTATTGTTCTCGTTCAAGCGTTCTGCTTTATTGTTGCATTGTCGTTTGCCAAGTTTCGAACTTACCTTGGTAAAGCTAAACCGATGGCAGTACACAAGGAATGCAACGAATAGAATAGTAAGGAATTGGAATACAATTGCCACTCAATTGAATATGTATATTCAAAGCTGAGATTAATTCTTTTAGCTCAAATAGCGATATAAAAAGGGCTTCCGTTTGGAAGCCCTTTTTACTGATTACTAGGTAAAGAAAACTCTTAACTCTTTGTGAGCATTCGAACGACTCGGAACCCGATGTAGTTCGTTGTAGACTCTGGGGCGACTTCTAAGGATTCATGTGCTGAAGCTTTTGCTGGGGCGAAGCTCCAAGCACCGCCTTTCGCGCTACCGTATCGATTATTTGTCCATTCCCACACATTGCCAACCATGTCGTATAAACCAAGTGCATTAGGACGGAATGCATTGACAGGAGAACTGCTCACATTTGACCACTTGGTACCAGCCCAACCTGTGTTTGCCTTACCTGTGCCAAATTCATCGCCCCACCAATAAGCACTGGACGTGCCAGCACGAGCAGCAATTTCCCATTCTTGCTCTGTAGGGAGGCGGTATTGGTAGCCTGTTTTATTACTTAGCCACTTGGTATACGCATGGGCATCGTCTCTACTAAGACACACAACAGGGGACTGATCACTTTGCTTGAAGCCTGGCTGGCGCCAATAATTACCGTCAACCGCTACATCCACACTGTTCTCCATTGTGGAACAGGTTTTGTTTTTCTCTGCGACTGTTTTGTAACCCGTGTCATTTACAAATGCGGCAAATTGCTTAACAGTGACAGGAGTTGATGAAATTGAATATGCGCGCTTTAACTCGATTTGCTGAGAGCCATTTTTGCCGACATAGTAATTACCTGCCCCAACAACAATCATTTGTGGCGCAGCCGTTGGCTCACCAATTTGGTCAGCAAAGGCTTTCCCTGAATGGGGCAAGTTAGCATTCTCAACTAATACTGCTCGTAGGTTTCCATCTTGTTTGAGTGTCATTTCACGGCTAAATGAACGGAAGCCTTCTTTTTTGACGCTCACGGTGTGAGCACCTGTTGGCAGCATAATATCGACAGGCGTGGCGCCGTAGCTCACCCCATTGATCAGTACACTGTCGTCGTATTGGTTCGAGCGGACCGTTAACGTCACCCATCTCACTTCTTTCTGCGTACTTGATTTTTCGAGTTTCTCGCTCGGGTCAAAGCAGTAAGCTGAATCAATATTAAGTAAGCGACAGGCTGCGTTTAAGGAAGGACGCGATTCGATAGCAACATCAATTTTTGCTTGGTACTGACCACCGTTAACAAAACCCGTTTTGACTGGTTGATGACTTACAACATGAATGTTTAACGCGGTTTGTTGAAGGTGTTGTTTAACTATCTCACTTTCCGTTGTGTTTTTAATTAATGCAGACTGGAACTGATTTACGGCTTTTTGAAGCGCTAGCCCTGTGGTTTGTGCCTTACATTGCGCCAGAGTGGCATCCTGAGCACAATTATGAAGGTAAGAGACCGTTTGGGAGGTTTGAACCGTTAACTCGTTTTGCAGCTGATCTGCACGCAAACGAAAGTGGCTCTCTTCTAATTCTTGGAGTTCAGCGCTGAGTTGTGCACTTTTGGCTTTTGAACTTGATAAGGAGATTTGCTGCTCTTGAATTTGGTGCTCGACATCAAGTTGCTGCTGTTGATTTTGCTTCAATTTTGCCCACGCATCCTGATAAGCTTTTTGGCTTGAGGCAAGGTCTAGCTCAGGGTCATCCAGCATTCGAGCATACTGTCTTTCCAGTGCTTGTTTGGCTTTCAGCCTTTTGTTTTCAAGGCGTTTTTCATCTTGTTCCACCTGCAGCAACTCTGCTTGGAGCTTTCGAATGGCTGCCTGAATGTCTGTTTCCTGAGTACCGACAGACTGGATTTCAGCCTCTTTCGAACTCATAGCTTTTGAAACATTCGTGATATCCAAAGCCTCAGCATAGGCTGTTACTGATATCAGGCTCGGTGAAAGAGCCAACAAAAGCGCTGGTAATCCTTGTCTCATGTTCAGTTCTAATTCGTGTTGTTTGCTTAACTAAAGCGCCATTTTGTCACGATCAATGAGGATTGATATAAACAAAATGGCGATAAGAAATTACGTGTAAATCGGCGATATTTCGTGCCGAACTTGGGCTCTACCCATGCTTTTCAGGTCTCAGTTTAACCCAAATAGTGTCATTACCGTTAATAGTAATCTGGCGGCTGTACGTTTCAAAACCTTCTTTAGAAACAGTAATCTGGTGGCGACCCGCAGGAAGTACTAACTCTACAGGAGTACTTCCGTATCTCACTCCATTGACGGTAACGTCATCTTCGTATTGATCAGAGCGTACCGTAATGTTTGCCCATGCCTTATCTACTTTGGATGTGGTAACAACATTCGATTCGGTGTAACAGTAGCGATTTGCAACACCTAGAAGTTTACATGCGGCAAGCGATTCAGGTTTGGCTTGCAGCTGAGCTTGCATTTTGGTCGCGTAACTGTTGTCGCCAGAAAAGCCACTTTTAATGATTTGGCTATCTTGAACGTGAATATTAAGTTGCACACCTTGCAAGTGTTGTTTTGCCACGTTCGCTTCAGTTAGTTGGCCTATCAATCGAGACTTAAATGTATTGACGGCTTTCTGCTTGGTTAAGTGCTTACCACGGTTCGCACAGTCACGCAGGGTCATGCTTGCTGAACACGTTGTCTTGTAACTGGTTTCAAGAACGGCACTCTCACGTAGTTCGGCTGCGAGCCTCTTTACTCGCGCTTCAACACGGGATTCTTGCAGATTTTGCTGCGCTGCGTTCAAGTGAGCTTGCTGCTGCTTAAGCTGAGAAAGGCGCATTTCGCTTTCACTGACAAGGTGTTGTTGGCTGAGTTGCTCTTTTTGATTTCCTTTAACCGCGACCCAAGACTCTTGGTACTGCTTTTGAAAACTGGAGAGGTCGATATCAGGCTCTTCAACCAAACGGGTGAATTGCTTATCCAGAGCACTTTTTGCTCGGTTCCGTTTAGCAACTAATTCAGCATACTCGCGTTGCAGTTGCTCTGATTGTTGCTTAAGTTGAGAGTGCGTTTTGGCTTCTTCGAAGTGTTCATCATCGACAGAATCAATTTTCTCTTGATTTTGAGTGATTTTTTCATCGATAGCTGCCACTAAATCAACGCTTTGTATCTCTTCAGCCTGTAAAGAGGAAGGTAGCCAAACTGGGGTAAGCGCAAGCAAAAGCGCTGGGATTCGATGTTTGATCATAATTCCCTGCATGATATTCATTTCGTAAGTAACCTTACTGCTCTGATAAGGTCATAATTTTGACTGAATTGAACTTAAATTAAGCACATTCAGTCTCTTAGTTTTTTGAGCTAATGAGTAAAGAATCAGGTCGCCCAACTTATTGAACTCTAAAAAGTCTACTCTGTCTTTGAGAATTTCACAATTTTCTTAGTTTTGATATAAAAAAATGCGATTAAAGTGGATTGAGTAAGCATTGACCGTAATTTATGTGCACTTGATCATTGTTCCGTGAAATGTAACCTTTTTTGACTCAAGTTGAAGCCCGCAGGTACACTGCTCGATGATACTATTTCAGCGTTTGTGATCTTGCTTCATATTTTTAGTCGTCATAGTGCACGTAAGCCTATGAATTTCCGGTGTTGCCATGAAAAATAATAACGGTCTTAATGGGCCTAAGCCTGCTCAAGTGATGACGCTTCCCAGTGAAATGAACAACCATGATCATGAATATACTCAGATCGTGATTGGGTTGAATGGGCAGGCAGAATTTGACGTTGCTGGGGTCGGGAATTTTATTGGTCCTGGTCAAGGTTGTGTGGTAACAGCTTCTTCACAACATGCTTTTGGAGGAATCGGCAAGTCGGACATTCTCGTGCTCAATATGCCTATGATGAGCGAATACGATCCTCTGGTATTGCAAAAATTGAATGAGCTAGGAAAGAAAGATATCTATTTTCAGCTCGATAACCAGATACAGCAATTGATTGCAATGCTTGTAGGTGAAATGCGTAATAGCCCCGCTGATGAACTATTGAGCCGAGCATGTAATGATACCGTAGTTGCACTCTTACAGCGCCACCTGAAGTCATTCCAAGCTTTACAGAAAGATGGTCGATTAGATATGGATGCTGTAGATCGCTATATCGAGCAGCACCTGAGCCATAGAATTACCGTTGCTCAGCTTGCTGGTAGTGTTTTCTTGGGAGAAAGCCAGTTTCACATGCTTTTCAAAGAGCAAACCGGTGTTACGCCACATCAATATGTACTTGGAAGACGTGTCGATATGGCAAAAAAACTTATTGAGCAAGGAAATCTGAGTTTAGGGCATATTGCCGAGCTGACTGGGTTTTCCGGGCAAAGTACATTTACCCACACATTTTCACGCCTTCAGGGGATTTCCCCGTCTGTTTATAAGAAACGTCTTTTGAACAAACACTAACCTTTTGTCCTAGTTACTACGATTGGTATTATATCCAATTTAAACATTGGAATTAATAGGGTGGAAATACGTTAAATCTGCGCGAAATTGTTTGCACTATATTGCATAAACTGTCGCGAAATTCCTGTGATCATGTTTTTACTTTGTTAAAAATCCGACTTTTTGCCAAAAAAGCCGGAGTTTTTGACAAGTATCTCACTCAAGCTCAAAATACACTGCTACCCATTGTGGATGAACCCGATATTTTATTCGGTACTGAGATTGAGGAAAACGCATGTTTACAGCAACAGATGTGTTGACGAAACAGTTTGTTGAGCAACCGCTTGATCAACTTTGGTCGCTGATCTCGCCATTGTATATGGTTGAAGAGACCCAATGGTTAGAACAACTAATTCCATTAGCTAAGCCTTCTGATAATGAAAAGCGTGCTACAAATGAAAAAACCACAGCACTGATTAATGCTATCCGTGCCGACAAAAATGCTGTGCAGATGATTGATGCACTTCTATTGGAATACAGTTTAGATACTCAAGAAGGCATCCTTTTGATGTGTTTGGCTGAAGCATTAATGCGTATTCCAGATTCCGCAACGGCAGACGCGCTGATTCGCGACAAGTTAAGTGTTGCTGATTGGAAGTCTCACCTTAAAAATTCAGATTCGGTTTTTGTTAATGCATCCACTTGGGGCTTAATGCTGACTGGTAAAGTGGTTGGACTGAAAGAAACGGAATCCAAATCCCCATCTCAAGCCGTTAATAGCTTAGTGAATAAGCTCTCTGAGCCTGTTATTCGCAAGGCAATGCATCAGGCAATGAAGATCATGGGCCATCAATTTGTTCTTGGACGCTCGATTTCTGAGGCGCAAAAGAACGGCAAAAAGATGCGCGATAAAGGCTATACCTACTCTTTTGATATGTTGGGTGAAGCGGCGCTGACAGACACAGACGCGGAAAAATACTTTAAAGACTACATCGTGGCTATTGAAGCCGTGGGACGCGATGGGTATGGGTTAGATACAAGTCCAGCTCCGTCTGTCTCTATTAAGCTATCTGCATTGCATCCACGCTATGAAGTTGCGAATTACGAACGCGTGATGGATGAGATGTATTCCACTGTTCTTAAATTGCTTGAAAAAGCCCGTGAGCTTGATGTTGCGATAACGATTGATGCAGAAGAAGCGGATCGCTTAGAGCTTTCACTTAAGCTCTTTGAAAAGCTTTACCGAAGCGAAAGTGTTAAAGGGTGGGGTAAATTTGGACTGGTTGTTCAAGCCTATTCGAAACGCGCTTTGCCTGTGCTGGTTTGGCTAAATGGCCTAGCAAAAGATCAGGGTGATTTAATCCCACTACGTCTAGTGAAGGGTGCGTACTGGGACAGCGAAATAAAATGGTCCCAGCAGGGTGGGTACGATAATTATCCGGTTTATACCCGTAAAGAAGCGACGGATGTTGCTTACCTTGCATGTGCACGCTTTTTATTGAGTGCAGAGGTGCGCGGTAATATTTTCCCTCAATTTGCAAGCCACAACGCGCATACCGTTACCGCAATTGCGGTGATGGCGGATCACGGTGACTATGAGTTTCAGCGATTGCATGGCATGGGTGATGCGTTGTACGAACATGCAATGTCCGCTTTTGGGCAATCTGTTCGTATCTACGCGCCAGTTGGAAGCCATAAAGACTTACTTCCATACCTTGTTCGTCGCCTACTTGAGAATGGTGCAAACAGTTCGTTCGTTCATCGTTTGGTTGATGCTCGTTGCCCTGTCGACACGCTGACTCATCACCCTGTCGATTCGCTATTGGCATTTGAAACGTTGAATAACACCAAGATACCTCTGCCAGGTGATATTTTTGATGATCGCAAAAACTCGATCGGTGTCAATGTGGATATTGACAGCGAAGCCGAAGTATTTGAGAAGGCTGTTCATGCCTTTAGCGAACGTCAATGGAAAGGTGCGCCAATCATTAATGGTGTGAACCTTTTCGAAAGCATGATCAAGGAAGAAGTACAACCAACTATGGTTACCGCTCCTTACGATCGCAATAAACACGTAGGAAACTTGGTCTTTGCAAACCTTGATCATGTTTCCGAAGCATTGAACAGCGCTGCTGCTAACGTTGATGAATGGCGCAGTCAGACCACCGAGTCTCGGGGCGCATATTTAAATACGCTTGCCGATCTTATGGAGCGCGATCTAGCCGAGTTAGTGGCGTTGTGTCATCACGAGGCAGGAAAAACCATTCACGACTGTATCGACGAGGTGCGTGAAGCTGTCGATTTCTGTCGCTTCTACGCAAATCAAGCCAATCTCTTGAAAGCGCAGCACATCACCGCATTTGATGGCTCAACTAAGCAGGTGACGCGTGAAGGTCGTGGCGTGTTTGTTTGTATTAGCCCGTGGAACTTCCCATTAGCTATTTTCCTTGGTCAAGTTACAGCGGCATTAGTCGCAGGTAACACCGTTGTGGCAAAACCCGCAGAGCAAACCAGCCTTATTGCCGTTAAAGCGATTGAGTTGATGCTAGAAGCTGGCGTGCCAGCGGGTGTTATTCAGTTGCTTCCGGGTATTGGTCGTGAAATCGGTAGCGCGTTAACCTCTCATCCAGCCATCGCGGGTGTTGCGTTTACGGGATCGACGGAAACAGCTCAGCGAATCAACGCAACGTTAGCAAGCCGCGAAGCAGCCCCCGTTCCGTTTATTGCGGAAACCGGTGGTCAGAATGCAATGATTGTCGATAGTACTGCCTTACCAGAGCAAGTTGTTCGTGATGTTATGCGTTCGGCTTTTGCCTCTGCTGGGCAACGCTGCTCCGCTCTTCGCGTCTTGTTTGTTCAAGAAGATATTGCCGATCGAATTACGTCACTCATTCAAGGTGCAATGGCTCAATTGGATGTGGGTTTACCTTACTTACATAAAACCGATGTAGGTCCTGTTATTGACCAAACTGCTAAAACCAATTTGCTTGCTCACATTGAAAAAATGTCGAGTACACAAAAATTGGTCGCGCAAGCCGAGATTTCTCACGCCTGTGCAAATGGTGATTATGTCGCCCCTTCTGCATTCGAAATTGACAATATTTCGGTATTAGAAAAAGAGCATTTCGGACCGATTCTTCATATTGTGCGCTTTAAAGCGAACCAAATTGCTGATGTGGTTAAACAAATTAACAACACAGGTTTTGGCTTGACCATGGGTGTCCACAGTAGGAATGAAACCACCTACCGCTGGATCGAGAAACACATTCGAGTCGGTAACTGCTACATCAATCGCGATCAAGTTGGCGCGGTCGTTGGCGTTCAGCCATTTGGTGGTCAAGGGCTATCGGGCACAGGCCCTAAAGCAGGTGGTCCACATTATCTTATCCGATTCACTCAAGCCGTTTACGCATAAGGAGAACCGTTATGGCACATCAAGTCACTTGTTTTTCAGATGCATACTCAGCATGGGAAAATTGGAACCTAACTGGCTACGAACAGCGTAGCGCCGCGATTACCTCTTTCACTAAGGCACTTAGTCAAAAGGAATCTACGATCAGTGCGGTATGTTCGTATCACCTAGAGAAAAGCGAAGCATTACTGGCTAAAACCCATTTGATGCCAGGGTCTACAGGTGAAACAAATGAACTTTACACTGCAGGCAGAGGCGTTTGTTTGTTACTTCAAGATGAATCGTCCGACACCGGGCGACAGGCTATTACGGCGCAGTTAATCTGTGCTTTATTAGCTGGCAACGCTGTTATTTTGAGCTCGGATGATGAAGTCTACATGCAGGCTATTGCGCAAGCGATATCGAGTACTTCATTACCTGCTCATGTTTTACAGGTTATTCCGCGAGAATCCGCTCAGGAAATTTTAGAGTGCGATGTTCGTGCTTTAGGTTTTGTTGGTTCTCCAGAACAAGAAATTCTTCTTAACCGAAGTTTATCCAATCGAAACGGTGCCATCGTTTCGTTTATTAGTGAAACGGATCTTGTCGGTCTGCCGACAGCATTAGATCCATACCTTGCTTTGCGCTTCGTGACTGAGCGAACGCGCACCATCAATATAACGGCAGTCGGTGGAAACGCGACCTTGCTTGAGCTCGGGAGCGACGGCCACTAGCCAGTTCATGCCCGCTTCTCCCTCAATTGTGTATTCAAATTAGGGTGAAGCAACATGGAATAAAAATAATAAAACGAGGAGTTTTATATGATCGAGAATAGCTTTGCTATTACCGGTACCTTTATTGCGTATCTTATTTTGATGCTTGCAATTGGCGTTATTGCTTACAAGCGTACTTCAAATTCAAGTGATTACTTTTTGGGTGGTCGTTCACTAGGACCTTGGCCAGCTGCGCTTTCCGCAGGTGCGTCAGATATGAGTGGATGGTTGCTTCTTGGCCTACCAGGTTATGCCTATGCTGCAGGTATTGAAGCATTTTGGCTTGCCGGTGGCCTGCTATTAGGAACATGGGCAAACTGGCTTATCAACGCTAAGCGCCTGCGTACTTATAGCATTACAACTGATGCGTTAACGCTACCTGAATTCTTATCGCGTCGATTCCAAGATAATTCGAAATTGATTCAGACGATCTCTGCTTTCTTTATCCTTTTGTTCTTCCTCTTTTATACCAGCTCTGGCTTGGTTGCAGGCGGCAAGTTGTTTGAAACGGTATTCGGGTTGGATTACACGACAGCGGTGATCATCGGGACAGTTTGTGTGGTGTCTTACACCTTGTTTGGTGGATTCTTAGCGGTTTCTTGGACGGATTTAGTTCAAGGCTTGCTGATGGCAGCTGCGCTTCTTATTGTACCTATTGCCGCAATGGATGGAGGACTTGGTCAACTGACTGAAGACCTGAAAAGCATTAACCCTGAGCTTCTGACCTTGTGGAATGACTCTAAAGGTGAGCCACTGACTGCCATAGCGATCATTTCGTTGGCGGCATGGGGTTTGGGTTACTTTGGTCAGCCGCATATTTTGGCTCGTTTCAAAGCATCAAGAAGCAACAAAGATCTCGACACGGCTCGTCGCATCGCGGTTATTTGGTCGGCACTATCAATGGTCGGCGCTATGTTAGTGGGCTTGGTTGGATTGGTTTATCTGAATGGACAAGGTAATGATTTAGCTGATGGAGAGAAAATCTTCATGCTGCTTGTTAATGCTATTTTCCACCCAGTGATCGCGGGCATTCTGTTGGCTGCGATTCTAGCGGCGATCATGAGTACAGCGGATTCTCAGTTGCTTGTATCTTCATCAGCTTTAGCTGAAGACTTCTACAAACAAGTGTTTAATAACGAAGCCTCACCTGAGCAAGTTGTCACCGTTGGTCGAATTGCGGTTATCTTGCTGTCACTTGTTGCGTTGTTCCTCGCGATGAACCCAGACAGTTCTGTTCTTGGGTTAGTTTCTTACGCGTGGGCTGGCTTTGGTGCCGCGTTTGGACCTGCAATCGTATTGAGCCTTTTCTGGGTAGGTATGAATCGCAACGGTGCTCTTGCGGGTATTTTGGTCGGTGGTATCACGATTGTGGTATGGAAACAGCTTTCAGGCGGTTGGTTTGACGTGTACGAAATTGTACCTGGGATCATATTGTCAACGATCTCTATCGTTGCGGTTAGCATTGCAACAGGCGAACCTTCTGATGAAGTGAAAGCGCAGCATGCCAAGTTTGAAAAGCAACTGAAGGAACTTGACTAAGAGCGGCAGTTCTTAGGAACAGATTCTTTCTTGTAAAGCGCAAACGCCCTCGTTCATCCGAGGGCGTTTTTTATTGGGTATAAAGTACTAGATATCGTATTTTCCTGAAACAAAACATTTTTATTATGACACTAAGCACAATAATAGTGTTCGGTGAGTGTTAAGTTCGGCAAATATGTTACGTCCACCACAAATATTAGTTTCAGAATTAATAATAGCGAACAGGTTTGTTCTAATTAGGTCTAATTAGTTCAAAAGTGCTAAAAGGAAACCAGTAATGCCTAAGGTATATTGTGAAGCGTGTGAGAAGAAGACCCACCATAAAGCCATTATGTGCAAAACCACACCGCAATGTACAACGCTGTTGGAAAAGGCTAATCAAGTGATGTTCCAAATTTTTAATGGTGATAACTACCATAAAATGGAACAAAGGCTTTACTGTCGAGTATGCAATCAAGAATACTGCAGTCCGGTAAATACGGAAATAAAAGAAACCAGCATTGCTTAGATTTGCTGGGTTTTCACTGTCGTCTGCTTGTTTAGCTAATAAGTGAACAAGCTAGGCTTCAATGGGCTCTAGCGTTTTCTCGGCATTATTGCGAAAGGTACAAATCTTATCTCTTCCACTTCTTTTTGCATCGTAGAGGGCGTCGTCAGCTCTTGATATGAGTTCATCAAGACTCATTGTAAGATTCCACTCCACGACACCAAACGAGCATGTTACCCAAAAAGTTTGATCATCTTCAGAATAAAAAGGTTGATGATTGACTCTTTCCTGTAGCCTTGAAGCAAAAGAAGTCGCACCTAGTAAATCGGTGTCAGGCAACAGGATAATAAACTCTTCGCCCCCGAAGCGGGCACAGACATCACAGCTCCTCGCAACATTTTTTATCGTATCAGCAACGCCCACGATCACTTTATCGCCAGTGTTATGACCGTGTTGGTCATTGATCGCTTTGAATAGGTCAATATCGAGAATAACCAAGCTATAGGGTATTTGTGTTCTGCGAGCGATGTTCGTGGCTTTTTCCATCAAGCTAGCAAACATTCGTCGATTGTAGAGGCTCGTGAGAGGATCAACCGAAGCGAGGTGGCGAAGCTGTTCTTCGACTTTTTTCCTGCTGGCCATTTCTTGCTTTAAGCGGCGCATTAGAAGCATCAGAATGGTGCATACGCCAGTAAGAGAAATAAGTACCAACGATAACCAGAACACCTTTTTCCGAGCGTCAGCAATTTGTTCCTTCTCAGCGTGATACACCAGTCCGTCAAGATGGTAAAGATCATCAACTAAATTCTCTTGGATCAATATAGCGGCCATTTTTTCAATTCGGCTTTCATTGATGTAGCCAATATCAACCAGATCTGAACGGACGAGATTGGAAATAGCGAGCGCTTCGTAGCGTAATTCGTCGAGTGTCTTTTCGTTGTTGTATTTACTTTGGATTATTTGAATGATTTCTTCAGGGTTGTCGAGAGCGTATCGCCATCCTCGAAGTGTTGCTTCCCGGAATTGGTCTACTAATTGTGGATTTTGTTTGATTAATGAATCGCGTGTAAAAATAAAATCACTATAAAAATCGACGCCATACGCTCTAGGATCGAGGATATTGAAGCGGATGTTTTGTTTTTTAAGCAGATAGGGTTCATTGGGTAAATAGGCATTAAAGGCATCGACTTTACCGTCAATGAGGTCTTGCACATCAAACGAAGATTTTTGAATTCTTATGGTAGAAACATCCGTACCTACGGACGTTAACATTGATAGATAGGAAGGGTACATCTGACCATTTAAGGTCATGATTCGTTTACCTTCTAAATCTTTGGGTGTTCTTATACCCGAAGCTTCAAGAGTCAGTAATACAGATGGCGAATATTGAAAAGTCGCCGCAATAGCAACCAGTGGCTTTCCTTTTAAACGCTGAAGAACAAGTTCACCATTCCCTACACCAAAATCCAACGTACCGGAAAGCACTTCTTCAGTAACATCCAATGTGGGTGAGCCTTCCACCAAGTTAATGTGAAGCCCTTTTTCTGCGTAGTAGCCTTGATCAATTGCTGCGTAATAACCAGCAAACTGAAATTGGTGAACCCAACGTAAACCCACGTTAACGGTTTGTGGTGAGGCGGCTATTTCCTTTGAGCTGAGTGAACACAACGCAGCGGTAAGGTAAGCGAAAAAATGATACGTAGTACGGCTCATTAAGGAAGGTATTGTGATCTTAATTCAAAAGTTAGTTGATTGTAATCGCTTGTGACAATACGAACCATAGTGACTATGCAACTCTGACTATTAAAATCAGCGATTCCTTAAATACAGATCAAACTTTGAGAAGGGAATCACACTTGCAAGTAGAATATGTAAGATTTATAAAACGTTTAAGTAAATTTAAATTCTTTAGAGGATTCAATACGTTAAATGTTTTCTGGAAAAATGCGATTAAAGTCTTGTTTCACGCCGTTCACTTATCGTTATAAGTGACGTTTCATTCTCACTATGCAATCGAGATTTCGCAATTTGCAAATCAATTTCATTGAAAAAATCAAAAACGATAGTTTTTTATCCAAAATCACTCGATTTTAGACTGGAAAAAGTTGGCATCAGTTTTGCTTTATTAACTGTGACCCTTTTAAAGCCGAGGGTCACCTAGCCAACTGACGTTGTTAGTGAATATTATTTGTTCACACTATCTATCAGCCAATCGCACAGTTTTGCGGTTGGCTTTTTTTTATCCTTTTCTCTTTAAATCCAACCTTAGTAATAAAAACGTCAAAAAGTGATACCGTATGGTGATTTTGGTGCCACAAAGTGAATTCCACTTGGATATGGTTAAAAACTCAGTGATACTTACTGTTAATGGATTGTAATTATTGCTAGGAAGTTGTTATGCCTCACTCGTCATTGGATAAAATTGATCTCGAAATACTGCGTATTCTTCATCTTAAGGGGCGTATCTCCATGGTGGAGCTTGCTAAACAAGTGCACCTTACAACCTCCCCATGTTCAGACCGAGTAAAAAGACTGGAAAAAGAAGGGTATATCAAGGGGTATCACGCGGAGCTATGTCCTGAACGATTAGGGTTAGACGTCCAAGTTTTCATTCATATTCGTTTGGACCAAACGAGCTTTTCTATCTTCGAAAAATTTGCGAAAGCAGTGGAATTAATGCCAGAAATAGAGGAGTGTTACTCCCTTTCCGGTGATTTCGACACCATGATCAAGGTACGTGTTAAAGATATGAAAGCGTATCAAGATTTCATGTCTACCAAGTTAGGTACACTACCAGGTGTCATCCAAACGCGAAGTGAAGTGGTGATTGAAGAGCATAAAACCGGATTCGGAGTGAACCCGGATTTGATAACCATGCTTTAGGGCATTTGCTCGGTAAGAACGATAAATTAGGGTCATTGACCCTAATGGTTTCTAAATTCTGCCATGCCAAAAACAGTTATAACCAAGGACGTGGTTTAAGCACTAAGAAAAGCCGAAATCACACCAATTAGACCACCAAAAACCCCACCCCAGACGACTAGCCAGCCCAGATGATTTTTGATCATATCTTGAACCATGCTTTTTACTAACTGAGGTGTTAGTTCATTCAAACGTTGGTCAATGATGTTTTCGATATTTTTCTGGATTTCATCCATCATACCTGGCTGTTCTAACTGCGTTTTTAATGCCGCCTTAACGGCATCACTCTGGCTAATTTGAACAACAGATTGTTGCATCTTCTCGACAAAAGGTTGTTTGAGCGGTTGCAATGCATCGGTTCCACCGAACATCGCAAGCATGCCACCAAACTGAGAATTAGCGATAACCTCTACCAAAGACTCAAAAGTGGGCTCGAAGTCAATGGACTCTATTACTGGCTGTAGATCCAATGACTGACTTCCAGACATTTCACTGCTCAAGAAGCGATCAATGTTCTCATTGGTAAAGAATTCCGCCATCATCAAGTTCTTAATGGCGGATTTAAACTCCTCGAATCTTGCCGGAATGACACCAGACCCATACAGCCCAGGGACTTTTTCAAACAACATATGTACGGCTAGCCAATTGGTTATAGCGCCTGAAAAAGCAAATACGCCTGCGTATAGTGCAATTTGGTTGTCTAATTTGTATCCGGCAGCCAGCAATCCAAGTGCTAGCAAATTAGTGACAAAGCTTTTATTCATCATTCTCTTGTCTTATGGAAAATTTTCGCGATTCTAGCAATATCATAATGTGACTTGAATACTTAAATAACGTCTTTCTATTCATCTTTTTCAAACTCACCAGTACACCCTAAACAAGTTTTGTGGTCAGCTCAAATAGAAAAACCGCCTTAAATTCAATCAGAACGCATACTCATTCAGCTATCACTAGGAATTTGACGAATAATTTTTAGCGATCTCAATCACAGAAAACTTGCCTTACAGCACTACGCATGATAATTATTATCATTTCTATTTGTGTGAGTTAAACAGGATTGGTTTGCTCACAATACACTGGATAAAGGCTTCGGTACTGTAGCGATACATGCCAAAGGACCTGCAGAGCTAATAGCTGCAAGCAATCAAGGAAATGATCGAATGAATCAGGAATCTCGCTCGCTGTATGATCGCGAGCATGAACACTCAAGCTGTGGGGTGGGTTTCATCACGGATAAAACGGGGGAGCAGACTCATCAGCTTCTTACCCTTGCCCATGAAGCTTTATGCACTATTCCACATCGTGGCGGTATGAATGCCGAAGGTATTGGTGATGGTGCCGGTGTTAACATCGACTTATCCGTGAACTTTTACCGCTTTCTGTTAAACGAGCCAACGCTTGAAAAAGGCGAATTTGGTGTCGCAAACTTTTTTTTCCCATTCGACTCTGCACAATTTGAGTCGGCTAAATCTCTTATTCTAGAGACGCTTTATAAGTATTCATTGAAGGTTGAATTGTGGCGCGAAGTGCCCGTTAACCCAGAGGCCGTCAACGAAGCGTCACAAAAAGTTCAGCAAGCCATTCAACAGGTGGTTTTTTTAAGAGGCGATAATCAGCCAGACGCGCAATCGTTTGAAGACCAGATTAACGCAGCGCTTTCCGAACTTGAATCGATCGGATTTACCGATTCTGAATTTGAAGGGTTTTACCCGCTTTCAATGAGTTCACGCACTCAGGTGTACAAAGGGCGCTTGAACTCAGGTGAAGTCGTACCTTATTTTTCGGATCTTACGCATCCAGAGCACCACGTTACCACTTTGTTTTTCCATACGCGTTTTTCGACGAATACCGCACCCGCCACCATGATGGCTCAGCCGTTTCGCCGTATGGCGCACAATGGTGAACTTAATACCGATAAGAAAAACCGCCTAAGCGAAGATGCGATAGCGCGTCAGCAACACAAAAAAGTGATCTTCCCGAAAGGGCAATCGGATTCTGCCCGCCTTGACCAAACATTGGCTAGACGCGTTGTTGAAGACCGTATGGACATCGTAACAGCGGTGCTGGCGATGATGCCGCCTGCTTGGGAAAACGACGAATCAATTTCGCAAGAAGTAAGAGACATGCTGGAATATTTCAGTTTGTCTGAAGAAAAAAATGATGGACCTGCGGCACTGATATTCTCTGATGGCGAGAAAGTGGGTGCACGCCTAGACCGATTGGGTTTGCGTCCGCTTCGTAGTGTTGAAACCAATCGTTACCTCGCGGTGATGAGTGAATCGGGTCAAATTGATTTCCCGCCAGAAGATGTGATTCGTTATGGACGCATTCAGGCTGGTGGCATGATTTACTTTGATCACTCCACTGGCAATAGCTACGAAACCAAAGAAATTTTAGAAACGCTCGCGAAAGAGCGTAATTACTCAGCATTGCTAGAGTCGGCAAGAATCACGCTGAACGATATTGAATCTGTTTCCCTTGATGCAGTTAAGGAAAACAATAATTTCAGTACCTACAGCCGCCACGTTGCATACTCATTAAACCAAGAGAGCTTCAAATTCTTCCTCGATCCTATGATCGAAAGTGGTGCGGAAAAGATCTCAGCAATGGGCTTTGGCTTAGCGCCGAACGTTTTGACCGACGAAGAAGGCGGCATGTCCAAATACTTCAGTCAGCGTTTTGCACAGGTAACCAACCCACCTTTGGATTCGCTGCGTGAATCGGATGGTATGACCTTGCGCGTTGCCTTAGGCGCTAAGCCAGGTTTTAGCCCTCAAGATACCGTTCAGCTTGTTTTACAATCACCTGTGTTGCAGCCACAACAACTAGAGCAAATTCTTGAACAAGATCGCATAGAAGTCGCCACGTTCGATACGCTGTACACTCCGACGCTTAATAGCCGCGAAGACAACGCTAAGCGAGTAGAAGAGGCGATTAACGCGCTTTGTGACCAAATTGAAGAAGCGGCTCGTCGTCGCTGCGGTATTGTTCTGCTAAGTGATAAGAACATCGGCAAAGACAAAGCCGCTCTGCCTGCTATTTTAATGGTAGCCGCGGCCAACCAAAGGTTGATCAAACAAGGTCTGAGATTCAACACCAGTATTGTTTATCTCACAGGACAGGCGGCAAGTAGCCACGATATAGCCTGCCTTCTTGGGTTTGGTTCATCTGCGGTTTGCCCTATTTCTGTGTTCTATCGCGCTCAAACGTTATCGACTAATCAAACGGTTGAAGCGGGCCTTAAGCATTTCCAAAAAGCGGTTGAAAAATCACTCATGAAGACCATGGGTAAGTTTGGTTTGTGTACGGCTGAAAGTTACATCGGCGGTGAATTTTTCGAATCAAACTTCTTAGATTCCGATTCCGATTGTTTGAAGCGTTATTTCCCGAACATCAGCTCGCCGGTTGGTGGTGCAAGATTTGAGGACTTGGCTTGGAGCTCCGCTAAATGGCACTTTAAAGCACTTGCTATCAATGAAGAGAATCAGATTCCACTTCTTGGCTTGTTTAAAGAGCGACAAGATGGCGCGGGTCACAGCTTTGGTAACACAGCGGTTCGCGAATACATCAACATGACTCAAGAGCCTGTCAGTTACGCCGACCAAGCCGAACTGGCAATGGACAAGACCAATCAATTTGCCAGTGAAGACATCGCATACAAAGACAAGGGTTACGAGAAACGCAGCCCAGAACAGATTGACGAGTTTGACATTACGCCGTCTTATCAAGCGTTCATCGACAACCTGTATCAGGAACGTAGCGCTCGACCTGCGGCTCTTCGCGATATCTTGCTGCTGCCACTGGATTTCTCCAAGGCCAATACCGTAGAAGCATTCTCGCATCTTCTCGACCGTTTTCATTTGGACGGCAACGTCAATTATTTGTGGGGCGGTATTTCTATCGAGAACGTATCGCGCCAAGACCGTGCGTTTAGTTTCCGTTTGGACAACACGGATAACCTCTCGACGTTTGCAGAAGCGATGCAAACCTGTTGGGCAGATCATGTTGAACAATTGTCCCTTCACCAAGACAAATTGGATGTGGTTCTCGCACCTAAATACGCAGAGTTCATCGGGAAGATTCAAAAAGCGAAATCACCGATAGCATTGGACGACGTCGAGCCTGCACATCTCATTACTCCTACCTTTGCGTCGGGCGCGATGAGTCATGGTGCGCTTAACTCCAATGCTCACATGGCTGTTGCGCAAGGCACCAATATTGCGGGTGCTATGAGTAACTCCGGTGAAGGTGGTGAACACTCAAGCCGTTTTAACAGCATCAAGTCGAGCAAGATCAAGCAGTTTGCATCCGGTCGATTTGGTGTTTGGGTAGGTTACCTTGCCGATCCACAGCTTGAAGAGATTGAAATCAAAATCGCGCAAGGTGCGAAACCCGGCGAAGGTGGTCAGCTACCATCACCAAAGGTCACCGTAGAAATTGCGGCGGCGCGTGGTGGTACACCGGGTGTGGAATTGGTGAGCCCACCGCCACACCATGATACTTATTCTATCGAGGACCTTGGTCAGCTTATTCACGATGCCAAAGCAGCACGTGTTCGCGTTATCGTTAAGTTGGTGTCATCCGAAGGTATCGGTACGATCGCGGTTGGTGTTGCGAAAGCGGGTGCGGATGTCATCAACGTCGCAGGTAATACAGGTGGTACGGGTGCAGCCGCAGTAACCAGTTTGAAAAATACAGGTCGCGCGGCAGAAATCGGTATTGCAGAAGTGCATCAGTCGCTCAGCGAGAATGGCTTGCGAGACAAAGTGACGCTTCGTTGTTCCAACGCACACCAAACGGGGACGGATGTCATCAAGTCCGCGATCATGGGCGGTGACTCGTTCGAATTCGGTACAACCGCACTGATGATGCTTAAATGCGTTATGGCGAAGAACTGTAACATCAAGTGCCCAGCGGGTCTGACAACGAACCCTGAGCTCTATCAGGGCGATCCACGAGCACTAGCGCAGTATTTCTTAAACGTTGCGCATGAAGTTCGCGAGATTCTGGCAAGCTTGGGCTATAGCAGCCTGCGTGATATCCGCGGTAAGACAGAACTTCTGCATCTTGCGAATCACCACAGCATTGTGGGTCGATTGGATGTTACAGGGCTTCTTCGCGAAGTGGAGCATGTCAAAGTACCACGCCCTGTTTACTTGGAAGCAGACTTCACGCCAGATGACGCATACATCGAAAAACTGCTCAGTGAGTACTTCAATTCAGAGCTTCTGAACATTGAATTAGCAGGAACAAAACTCAACAACCGCAACAAATCGACGGGCGGTCAGCTTTCAATCGATATTGAACGCGCGTTGAACTATGAAAATGTTGGAGAAAAACACCCAGCCGTGTTTACCGCTGGCAATGGTCGTCGTTACCTTGATGCTGAATCCATTGTGGTTCGCACCCACGGCAGCGCGGGTCAGAGCTACGGTGCATTCAACAACTCCGGTTTGGTGATGGAACATGTCGGTACATGTAACGATGGTGTCGGCAAGGGTTCCAGCGGTGGTCATATCGTGGTTCGCTCTCCGGGCGGAAACGATATGTCGGCGGGCAATAATGTTCTTATCGGTAACTTTGCGTTATTTGGCGCAACTGGCGGTCAAGCGTTTATTCAAGGCGAAGCGGGTGACCGATTTGCCGTGCGTAACTCTGGCGCGATTGCTGTTGTAGAAGGCGTCGGTGATTTTTGTTGTGAATACATGACAAATGGTTCCGTTATTAACCTTGGCGAATACGGTAAAGGTTTTGGTAACGGCATGTCTGGTGGTCTTGCTTATCAATACGATGTTGATGGTGCGTTTGCGCAGCGTTGCAGCAAAGATTCCGTCTTAGCTTTGCCGCTCATCGAGCACGATGAGGGCTACGAAGAAGCACTGAAATGGCACTTAGAACAGCACGTTCGATTTACTCAATCTGAAAAAGCGCAAGCCATTTTGGACGACTGGGCGACAAGCCGAACGTTGTTCACGTTGGTGCTTCCACTTGCATTAACGCAGAGTCAGCACCCTGAGAGTATTCTTGAGACCAACTCCCGCAAGAAAATGCTGGAAGAATTGATCCAAGGAGAGGCGAATCGCTTAATTGAACAAGTGCACTTTGCTTATGAAGGAAATGAAGCCTTGTCACGTGGTTTCAGTCCACAGTATGGCGATATGGATACGCCACTGATTTGTGATTTATTGACGCAAAGCGGTGTGCTTCACCGAGCGCATCAATTGGTAAAAGGTCAGTTTGAAGGTGAAGTTGAGCAGTCTCGCGCAGTGAAACGCTTGTTCGAGCTTCGTGACAAAAAACTGTTGGATGTGTTGCTGAAAGATATCAAGGAAGCCATATCGAACTATCGCGATGACGAATTGGCTGTATTACTGGCGGCTAAACGCGTGCAGGACTACAAAACGTCTTTGGCACGCCGTGATGTCTGGGATACCCATTCGCGTGGTACTTCAGTCTGGATATTGGCGCGAGAGAAAGACATTAGTAAGCAAATGGTAGAGATCGAAGCGGTGTCATTACGTACAGCGACGCTTTACTGCCATGTTTTTGCCGATGTCATTCGAGACGATATTGAAGAACAAAAAGCTCAGCAAGTTTTAGAAGCCCAAACTGCCTAGGGAAGGCACCGATTTCAAAGTAGGAAGAAAAATGAAAGTACCTTATTTGCCTCAAGACATTCCGTTTAACGACGATCAGAAGACCTGGTTGGCGGGCTTCTTTTCTGGATTACACTCACGCCTGTTGGTTAAAGAAGAGTCCGTAGTACACGCGGAATCTAAGCCTCAGGTTAAAGCACTGACGATTCTTTATGGTTCTCAAACTGGTAACGCAGAAGCCGTTGCTTACGATACGGCAGAAAAAGCCAAAGAATATGGCATGACAGCCACGGTATACGATATGGATGACGTCGATGCACAAATCTTCGTTAAATCTTCTCGTATCCTGATTGTAACCAGTACCTATGGTGAGGGTGAAATGCCCGATAATGCCGAGTCACTTTGGCAGACCATGTCTGATGAACATGCGCCTAAATTGGACGGCACCTTCTTCTCAATATTGGCACTAGGTGACACCAGTTACGATGAGTTCTGCCTTGCAGGTAAACTTTGGGATGAGCGCCTTGAAGAACTTGGTGCAACGCGTGTTACGACTCGTGTTGATTGTGACATCGATTTTGAACAACCTGCTGAAGAGTGGATGATTGCCACTCTGCCAGGTATTGCAGACAAAGGTGATGACGGTGAAGCCACCGTTGCTCAAGGGGGCAGCGCCCCAAAGGCTAAGTCGAAGTACAGCCGTAAACAACCACTGCAAGCAACGCTGAAACATAAGCGTGTGCTGAATAAAGAAGGTTCTAGCAAAGAAATCGTACATTACGAAATCTCTTTGGAAGGGAGCGGTGAGTTCTATAAGGCTGGTGACGCCCTAAATGTAATCTCTCAAAACCAGCCTGAACTGGTTCAAGCATTCCTAGAGCATTTCCAGTTTAGTGGAGATGAAAAGCCGTCGTGGAATGGCGACAACTTCAGTTTACGTGAAATCTTTACCTCGCATTTGGATATTCGAACTCCGTCGAAAGAGTTTGTTAAAGCGTTGGCTGAAAGTGCCAGCGACCATAAATTGATCGCTTTAATCGGAAACGAAGACAGCAAAGGCTTGAACGACTTCCTTTGGGGGAAAGACATTCTCGACTTGTTGCGCCAGTACCCAAGCGTGACGTTATCGCTGGCAGAAATTTTATCGCTGCTTAAGCCTATTGCACCGCGCGCTTACTCCATTTCATCGAGCTTGAACAAGCACGCAGATGAAGTGCACCTAACCATTGGCAGTGTGCGATACCAAAATGGCGAGCGTGACTACAACGGCACATGTTCAACGTGGTTAGCAGACTTGGTGGAAGAGGGTGATGTAGTGCCTTGCTACTTTGCTCCTAACAAGAACTTCGCTGTGCCTGAAGACGACAAAGCACCAATGATCATGGTGGGGCCGGGAACGGGTATCGCGCCTTTCCGAGCTTTCCTTGAAGAGCGTGAGGTTCAAGCTTCTCCAGGCGACAACTGGCTGATTTTTGGTGATAGAAACGGTTCAACAGACTTTATCTATCAAGAAGAGCTAGAAGCACTTCAAACCAAAGGTGTGCTGACTAAGCTAGATCTGGCATTCTCGCGTGACCAAGCTGAAAAAATCTATGTGCAAGATAAAATGCGTGAAAGTGGCGCTGACTTGTATGAGTGGCTAGAACGCGGTGGTTACTTCTTCGTGTGTGGCGACGCTTACTACATGGCAAAAGATGTAGATAAAGCACTGCACGAAGTCATCGAAGTTCACGGCAACAAATCGAAAGAAGAAGCAGAAGCTTACGTTAACCAGCTTAAAAAGCAGAAACGCTACGTGCGAGACGTATATTAAGCTCTATTCGGGTTTAGCATCATTCAAAGCCATGGTTCGCCATGGCTTTTTATTACCTCAGGTTTTTCTTTGTGTCCCTTTATTCCTAAAAGAGATTATTAAAATAGTTTAAAGTTCTAAAGAATATTGAAGCTTTTATCTTAAAGATGTATTTTAAATGCATCTTTAAGATAAAGAGGTAAAGCTCATGTCAGACTTCAAATTAACGCATCGCTCTGCGAGCAAACTTTCTGAACGTGTCGCGTATCGGATTACGCAATTCTTAAAATTTACCCTCAATATTTTCTATGGAAAGAAATACGCGAAGCGAGCGGTGATCTTAGAAACCATTGCCGCAGTACCTGGCATGGTTGCTGGTATGTTTAACCACATGAAAGCCCTTAGGCGCATGAAAGACGACGAAGGTTGGATCCGAGAGTTACTGGACGAAGCCGAAAATGAGCGTATGCACCTTATGATTTTCTTGGATATCGCAAAACCCAGTTGGGTTGAACGTGCTCTGGTGTTGCTAGGACAGGGTGTATTTATTGTTGTTTACAGCCTGATTTATCTGCTTTCTTCTAAGATTGCGCATCGAGTGGTCGGGTATTTTGAGGAAGAAGCGTGTAAAAGTTATACCGAGTATCTGGGTAAAATTGACGATGGTGAAGTAGAGAATGTACCTGCGCCGAAACTGGCCATTGGGTACTATAAATTGCCGAGTAATGCGATGCTAAGAGACGTAA
Source organism: Vibrio penaeicida (assembly GCF_002933855.1). GTDB lineage: Bacteria > Pseudomonadota > Gammaproteobacteria > Enterobacterales > Vibrionaceae > Vibrio > Vibrio penaeicida_A. Next base: position 49,398 of record NZ_BFAQ01000023.1, on the reverse strand, counting down.
TTTTGCAAATACGTAATGACGAAGCCAAACACCGCGATCGCAACCATTCATTCGCTGATGCTTATGAAAAACAAGACTTACCTGCCCACCAAAACTGATGGATCCAACTCGCCAGCGCTCCCTTTTGGGCTGGCGAGCACCTCGATATCTTATCTATTACCAGAGCTGTATTTTTCCTTTTTAAACCAATCACAAAGAAACTGAATCAATGTTTTAAGCTTTTCTGGTTGGTAGCGATTCTTGTGGTAAATCAGGTGAATAGGAATAGGCACAACTGACCAACCTTCAATTGCATGTACCAATTTACCGCTTCTCAAATGTGTTTCTGCGTATCGGCTAGGTAGGCGGCAAATACCCATCCCGTTGATCGCGTAAGTCAACAATACTCGGCTGTTTGAACAACTAGCAGATGGAACGATTTGGACAGTCTGTGATTCGCCATTTGAATGAGTGAATACCCATTTGTCTATTGTGCCAGTTAAACAATGGTGCTCCTTGAATTGACTTGGGTGGGTTGGGCTCGATGTACCTTGCAGGTAGTTTGGAGAGCAAAATACACCTATATCCATATCCATCAAGTGTCGCGCAATCATACGAGAATCAGGCAAGTTTCCTGAACGGATCACAAGATCAAATTCATCCTCAATTAAGCTGACTTGTTTGCTGTCGAAGGAAATATCAATGCGTATATCTGGGTAAAATAGTGAAAATTCGGCGATAGCTTGTGATAAATATTCTTCACCAAATGCGCCTCCTAAACTGTTGATGCGAATCAGCCCAGACATAGATGCGTTTTGTTCTAGCGCGTCAGCAGCGGCTTGATCGATTTCTATCAAGGCGGCTTGGGATCTTGAGTAAAAACGCTCCCCTTGCTCGGTAAGCTTGAGGGAACGAGTTGTGCGAATCAGTAATTGTACGCCTAATGTTCTTTCTAGCTGACTCAATTGACGAGATAGATGTGCTTTGGATGAACCTAATGCCTCGGCAGCATTGGTAAAGCTGCCATTAGATACGATGGCGACGAATGCTTTTACGTCTAGCAATGAAATATTGTTGTTCATTATGTAACAGTTAGTGTGGTGTTGATGTATATATCATAAATCAAACTGTTCTTATGATGTAGCCATCGCTCAAAAAGAGTGAACAACTTATTACTAGAGGCAGAATCTCCATGACTTACACTCAACAAGAAACCTTTTTTTATAGCAACGGTAGCCGAATTGCCGCGAACCTTTTTATCCCAACTAAAGGCTGTCACCCTTTTCCAGCAATAGTGATTGCTGCGCCTCAAGCGGGTGTTAAAGAGCAAACGGTCGATCACTATGCCACTCGATTGGCAGCTAAAGGTTTTGTGACCCTGACCTTTGATCACGCTACGTTTGGTGCCAGTGAAGGGCAGCCGAGATTTCATGAAAACCCTTATCTTAAAGCAGAAGACATTTCTAATGCGGTGACGTTTCTTCGGTTACATCACCATGTTCAGCCAGATCGTGTTTATGGCTTGGGCGTGTGTTCAGGTGGAGGGTACTTAAGCTTTGCTGCTGCAACGGATAGGCGAATTAAATCCGTAGTCACAGTAAGTGCTTACTTTGATCACCGAGGCTTCTATCAAACTATTATGGGAAGAGAGGGGGTTTTGGAAGTATTGGAACTGGGTAACAAAGCAAGAGAAACCTATCAGCAGACAGGTGAAATCAGTTATTTGCCTCATGCTCCTGAATCAGACAGCGAAGACATGCCAAGATTATTCAGAGAGTTTTACGATTATTACATGACGTCCCGAGGGCAAAAAGGACGTTATGAGAGTAAGTTCTTGCCTTGGTCGTTTGCCAGCTTAGCCAACTTCTCGGCATTAGATGTTGCTGAAAATTTGTCGCCGACACCTCTGTTGATGATTGTTGGCTCTGAAGCTGACTCGGCATACGAAAGTGAGCAAATGTTACGTGCCACCGCCGGCGCCGGAAAGCTTGAAGTGATTCAGGGTTCCAATCATATTGGGCTTTACGATGTCGCAGAATATGTTGACCAAGCTATCGATAAGATTGCCACGCATTTTACTGATTAAGTGGTTTTACGGTTAGCGAATTGGAGACCAGCAGTTCCTACTACTGGTCTCGTTTGATCCGATTGAGTATGAAGCTTGTCTCATTATACAAAGAATTTAGATGGGCAAGTTCGAGATGAGTTGCGTAAAGCTTAGTATGAGCTTCTCTACGGTTCGTGCTGAAATATGAACCAGATACGCTCTGTTTCAAGGTTAATTACCGATGCATGTTATTTGTCGCTTTTTCGATCGTCTCCCGCTTCTTCTTTTCTTACTTACTTTCAGTGCAACTTCATTTTCCAAGAGTTGCGATTCGTTCAGGACTCCTATTTCCTTCAGTCCTAAAGGTATGCCGATAGTGACGTTGGAAGTAGGTGAGCAAGAGATAGACTTCCTTTTGGATACCGGATCAAGCGCAGGTTTTCATCTACCTAAACCTATGATTCAGGCATTACCTGGAATATCTGAACTGCCTGAAAAACGCAAAAGCATGAATTCGGTAGGTCAAGAGTTCAGCAATTCTGTATATCGCTTGAAGACGCTGAAATTGGGGTGCATGGAATTTGAAGATCTTGAAGTAGTTTCGCTGCAGCCGTGGGGGGTATCGGTCGGAGAAGGAAAGCCAGATATAGAAGAAATACCCGTTTTGGGCTTAGGCGTATTCTTAGGGAAGACGGTTAGAATCAGCTTCCACGATAAAGTGCTGATTATTGAGAACTCAGATCAATCTGAATCTAAATTTTGGCAAGCTCTTACCGTATACAAAGAGGGAGTCGGAGTTGAACTTAAAACTAAAAATCAAAAATATCTGTTGGCGTTGGATACCGGAGCGTCACAAACTCTTTTTGTTGGCAACAAAGTGAACCCTAATGAATCACTTGAGCCGTGTCATTACAACTTAGGTGGCATCTCTTGTCAGCTTTTCAACGAGCCGATGACCACGCACGGGTATCCTTTTGTTAGTAAGGCATTACTGTTTCCCATTGATCATCGGTTTCAACTGGATGGCTTACTTGGTGTGGACTTTCTTCATCAATTTGATGTCCAACTGGACTTGACTCACAACAAAATCCTCGTCAAGCCAGCGAATTAATTAACCGGTGTGGCTTCTTACTCAATTCTTTTCTGTTTTTTAGATATCTGCCTACCGTATCAAGTTAAATGTATGAAGGTACGTTTTTACAGGTACAAGGTTCATTGCCAATAATAAAAGTTTACCAAGCGTGATTGCAGGGGAGCGTCTAGTCTTGAGGAGTAATCGATGTTTTTCAGCGTAGTTAAGCGGATCGACGCGGAATTTCTTCAACCCTATGGATGTGTTTGTTTAATTGGGATTATTTGATTTTTGGATACAAAAAAGCCGCAGACTCTAATGGTTAACCACAAAAATTAAAGGTTGTATTAACAGGTTAGCTTTATTCTAAACAATGAGTTATAAATAACCGATCGTTCTAATAAAAATATCATATAGGGGTTTTAACTGAGAAAAAAGACCTAATGTATGTTGTAGGGTCTGCTGATCTCAGGCTCAGATATATCCCCCTCCTCACACAGATAAGGAATTGAGATGGCAAACGAATATACACCACCAAAAGTTTGGACGATGGAAGATGAAAATGGCGGTCAGTGGGCAAGCATCAATAGACCAGATTCTGGTGCACGACATGAACAAGGACTGCCGGTAGGTAAGCACCCGCTGCAGCTTTACTCCATGGGCACTCCAAATGGGCAGAAAGTCACCATAATGTTGGAAGAACTTTTGGCACTTGGCGTAACCGAAGCCGAATACGATGCGTATTTAATCAAAATAGGCGATGGCGACCAGTTTGGCTCGGGTTTTGTTGGTGTTAACCCTAACTCGAAAATCCCAGCGTTGGTGGATCGCTCAGGCAGTGAGCCAGTAAATGTTTTTGAATCGGGCGGTATTTTGCTTTACTTGGCAGAGAAGTTTGGGCAGCTATTACCTAAAGATGCGAAAGCTCGTACAGAAACGTTGAATTGGCTTTTCTGGCTTCAAGGGTCGGCACCATACTTAGGCGGTGGCTTTGGGCATTTCTATGCTTACGCGCCAGAGAAGTTTGAGTACCCGATCAATCGCTTTTCTATGGAAGCTAAACGTCAGCTCGATGTATTGGATAAGCGCCTTGCGAGTAATAAATACTTAGGTGGCGATGAATACAGTATCGCGGATATTGCGACATGGCCATGGTATGGCAATCTTGTGCTTGGTGTGCTCTATGATGCAGCCGAGTTTTTAGATGTAGAGAGTTACCCCAACCTTGTGCGCTGGGCTAAAGACATTTCTCAACGTCCTGCTGTGCAACGTGGCCGAATGGTTAACCGCGCGTGGGGTGAAGAATGGGAGCAAGTGCCAGAGCGTCACTCAGCTGCTGATATCGATGAAGTGTTGGCAAAAAAGCCGTCTTAACCCGTTGAGCTATATACCCAAGCGCCTTTACCTTAAGGTTATTTGGATAGGCAAAACCCTTTCAATGTTGGAAGGGTTTTTTATATTTAGCCGTCTTTTACGCTTTATTTTTGAGCGGCAACTCTAGCCGCAAGCTGTTTAGCTTCTTTCTTCGCCCCTTCAAACGAAAGGCTGTGGCGCTCATCTCCAAATTCTTGATACTCACTGGTGATTTCATGGAATTGGCTGGCTCCTAAATAAGGGCTTAACAATTTGATGTGTTTTCCTAAGTGATTCATATGATGCTTTTCTCCTCCTTCAGAAAAACCCGATTCACCGCTGGAGGTACACAGCACAACGGTTTTTCCAGACAATATAGGCTCGATAGGATTCTCTCCTCGTGCTAAATCAAATGAGAAAGTTTTATTCACCCGTATGACTTGATCAAACCACGCTTTCAGAACCGCGGGCATGCCGTAGTTGTACATAGGGGACGAGATAACAATGACATCGGCTTGCTCGACTTCTTCTATTAACTTGTTTGATGTTTCTAAAGCGGGATGATTGGTCTTTCCTGTTTGTTTTGCAAAGCTTTGTGCGATCCATTCTACATCTATAAATGGTGGAGGAGTCGTTGATAAATCTCGATATATCAGATTATTCTTATGGCATCGCTCATTGAATTCAGAAACAAAGTGATGTGCGATTTGGCGAGAAAGCGACTGGTGTGCTTTCATGTCTGGAGAGTAAGGTCTCGGGCTTGAGTCAATGTGAAGAAGTGTTGCCATGATGATGTCCTGCGTGATTAGGAAGAAGGTTTATTCTTAATTGGGATAGAGGTTTTGACAAACGAGAAAAAACCACTTATAGATGAGAAATAATTACTTATAGAGTTTCAGTAATATGGCGAATATCCCGTCTTTGAATCATTTAAGAGCGTTTTCCTTAGCTGCCCAGTACGGTAGTTTTAAGCATGCTGCGTCTGTACTGAACGTAACGCCAACAGCCATTTCTCACCAGATAAGAAGCCTAGAAGCTCAATTGAACGTGACGCTTTTCGAACGCAAAGTTCGGGCGGTGACGTTAACGGAAGAAGGGAAGAAACTGGCGCAAACAACACAGAATGTGTTTACCCAATTAGAAGACACCATCTCAGATATTCAGGCACCAATAAATCGAGTCACTATCTCGTGCTGTACGTCGTTTGCGGCACTGTGGTTAGCCCCAAAACTACCGGAACTGCATGCCAAACGTTCGGATTTGGAAGTGGAAATATGCGCCAGTGACAGGCTGGTGGATTTTAGTAATGAGCGCCGCATTGATATTGCGGTTCGTTATGGTTTGCCAGAAACGATGGAAGAAGGGGAAGTGCTTCTTGGTGCTGAGCGATTAGGGTGCTATGTGCCAGCGAACCCTGATGACCAACGTAAAAATATACCCAAAACCCTATTTGTAACCGAGTGGGAGGATGAGTCTTATATTCCTAATGTGCCGTGGCAGAAACATTTTGCGAATTCAGGCTTGGCGACTCAAAAATTCAATCAGGAACAGTATGTGTTACAGGCGGCACTTGCAGGTCAGGGAGTGGCATTGGTCAGTGATGTGTTGAGTGAAGTCGCGAGAAAGCAAAAATGGCTAAAACAAAGATCCGATTTACCTTCTTTTGAAGGGTATAGCTACTACCTCAGGGTTTCACCATTCAGCAAAGACAAACACGTGGTGAGATATTGTGTGGATTGGTTGCAAAAGCAATTTAAGGAGCGAGGATAGCCTCGCTCCAATAGCGTCAAAAATTCATGCTTGTTTCTTCACGTATTCTTTTAGCTAAGTATTTGTGAATGGCAGTTGTTGGGTGGGTTACATCCCAAAAAACGTATTTATCCGATCCAATGGCGGCGCAGTCGTTCGTAATATCATGTCCATACAAATAGTCGGCGGCAGAGCTGCGCGTTAAGTTTAAGCAAGGTTCATTTGTGTTCACGAACCCATGTTGCTTAGGGTTGGCGAGTACATCTTCAAACAATTGGTATCCATCAAACAATGTAATATCGACTCCTTGAGTTTGATAGTGGGTTGCTCGTTCTTCAATAAAACCGTTGAATTCAAGAATTTTCCTACGGATTGTATCGATGTTTTCTTGAGTGCTGTATTGAAATTGCGGTGCTTTTGTCGCATCAGGTAAAGTCAGCAGTAAGATGTTTTTTGCCCCTGCTGTGGTGAGCCTATTCATAGCTGAATCAAAATCTGCTTTTACTTCAGAGACATCACGCCCGTAATTCATAAAGTCGTTCAAGCCGAATTCCAGAGTGAATAACGTGTTCTGGATTTTGTAGTTTTTAGCTTCTTCCATGTAGGTCAGAAAAGAGTCGACTTGCGCCTTAACTCCTTTAATCAGTAAGTACTGATCCGATCCCGCAGCCCCACCAACCGACCAGTTGTACATTGGTAATTTCTGAGACTTGGCAAGATATTCAGCCCAAATAAATCCGTTTGAAAAATGCCCTAAATACCAAGAATCTCGGCTCGGAAATTTCCATTCAGATTCGTTAAATATATTTCCCGTATCCGACAGGCTATCACCGAGTACCACCACTTTATTGATGGTATTCGGCTGCATCACATGATCATTGGTCCAGATAGTGTAGTTGTAGGAAAGATCGTTATCGGAGGCATAAAACATGATGTCGGCATTGTTATAATTCACTCCGAGTGTTTGTTCACAATACTGATGAATGGTTTCTTGTGGCATATCGGTATAGAACATATTTCGTCTACCAAAGGCAGACCACCAATACCCATCCAATTCAAGGTAAGTACCATTTTCATTTTTTGCCCATTTCCAATCGGTGCCAACGTCTTCCTCCGCGTGGCTGGTTCGATACCAGCAGCGTACGTAAGTTGGTCTTTCTCTATCAAAAATGAACGAAACAGGAGCAGAAGAAAGTACGGAATCTGGTATTTCAGCCATGTCTAAATCCAGCAGTGATGTGAATGGTTGCATAGCACCAAAGCTGGTTATAACGGGTAAAAGGTAACTGAGCATAAGCATTAACTCTCTTATTAAATTGAGTTAGTGTTTTTACTCTAAATTATGCTAAGGGTTTGGAACGAATCTCTATACGTTAAAAAGTTGAATACAAATGCCGGTGAAATTTGGGCTAAAAGACGCATTTTCAATTTTAATCTTTAACATAGATGTTGATGCTTTACCTATGCGATGCCGCCGGGTTTCTGGTTTTATTTATTCAATAGAATGTGCATATTCTACAATGACTTGGTTACCTTCAATGTAGGTTTTTTGGATCTCTCCATCGACGGTGATTCGACTTTTCAAATAAATAATTTGGCTGGGGTTATCGTTGTTTTTCAGTGAAGGGATAACCGATTTAGGATCGACATGCAATTGACTACAAAATTGCTCAACAAAAGCAGGCTCTAACCGCGCATTTCCTCTTAAAAGCTCGGAAAAATCGATTTGGCTGATCCCAAGTCGTTTCGTGATTTCCATTTGAGTCATGCGCATTTTGGCTTTTTGTGACATCCAGATTTGATAAAGCGCTTCGCGATCTTGTTGAGTAAACTCCATAGCCATTCCTGATTAATTTATTGGTTTTAAAGTACGATGAACAGAAGTGCGAAGAAGTTTGCCGTGCTGATGGGCGTATTTGTCAAAACAGGGTTAGAAATTGTCAGTTCAATTTTCTAGGTTGCTATATCGTGACCTTTTACCAAGGTAAAAACAGGGTGCCACAAGACGGTGTATTAGACTCGCTCCCTTATGGCTCTCTGGCTTAGTAAAGCTTGTTGTCGCCTAACGGTATTTCCATTGCGTTGCTGATGGGTTTATCTGGTCCTCCAACCATTTCGTCGTAAGCGCTTTCTTGGCGCATTACTCGTTCAATGGCGTCAATGTTTCGGCAACGCTTTTGAATCTCTATGAACGACCAGGCCCGGACTAACTGCCCATCTTGCTCTGTGAGAAACCACTCTTCGTCGTCGATCACGACAGAGGCTTGATAGAGCGACATATCCAAAGAGTGGATCACCAACTTGTCGATATGAAAATATTTTTTGGCTTTGTTTAACGTCATTTTCATAGAAACTCACCTTCCATAAAATTCTCCAATACAGCTTTAGTACGCAACAAATTTACCTTCAGTTCACTCTCAAATATTCGCAAAATTTCTTGTGATCCCATTTGAAAATCCGACCGTAGTTACAGCAACCAGTTATTTACTGGAACCGTTGATCAAAAACTAAGGACAAAACTATGTTCAAAAAAATTCTGCTTGTTGCCACTGTCGCTCTCACTTCTTTTTCATTTATGAACCATGCCGGTCATCATGGTGAGAAGAAAGATATCGTTGATGTTGCTGTAAGTAACGGGTCATTCAACACACTCGTAGCCGCTGTAAAAGCGGGCGGACTGGTGGATACATTGAAGGGAAACGGCCCGTTCACTGTATTTGCTCCTACCGATGCGGCGTTTGCAAAATTGCCTGAAGGCACCGTAGATATGCTTTTGAAACCAGAAAACAAAGACAAACTAATTGCTGTTCTTACCTACCACGTTGTTCCAGGAAAAGTAATGGCATCAGATGTGGTTAAGCTATCAGGCGCGTCAACCGTGCAAGGACAAGATGTATCGATCAAGACAATGGGAGATAAAGTCATGATTGACAATGCGAACGTTGTTCTAGCGGACGTCAAAGCTAGCAACGGCGTTATTCATGTGATTGATTCGGTGATTTTGCCTAAGTAAAGAAGACCATAGATAGCCAAAATTAATAACCAAGCGACAAAGTGTTATGCAGTGCTTGCCGAGCTAAAGTAACCCAAGATACTAGACCCGCTGGCGCTGCTTTTTACAGGACATGAGATGAACAAAAGTTGTTACACACGAAGAATCATCGGAGAGATGGAAGACAGGTATCGAGCTCGGTTTGTTAACTCTTTATCGGGGTATAAGAGTGCTAACTTGATAGGTACGATAGACGACAAAGGTCAGCACAATCTGTCTATCGTGAGTTCCGTTTTTCACCTTGGAGCCAATCCACCTTTAATGGGCTTTATTATCCGCCCTCATAGTGTCGAAAGGCACACGCTCGAAAATATTCTGGTTAGCCAGCAATACACGATCAATCCCGTATGCCAATCGATTTTCAAATCAGCTCATCAAACGTCTGCTCGTTACAAAAAAGAAGAATCCGAGTTCGAGAAGGTTGGGCTTACTCCTGTTCTAGGAAGCGAAATATGTGCCCCCTATGTAAAAGAAAGCCCTATACAAATTGGTTTATCGTTAAGAGAGCACACGACGTTACGCGTGAACAATACTGAGCTGATCATTGGTGAGATCCAAGAGGTACGTTTGCAAGATGATGCGTTAAACACAGACGGCTCAATTGATGTAGATTCGCTAGAGCTGGTTGCAGTGTCGGGGCTAGACAGCTATCACATTGGAACCCGACTTGCGCGATTGAGCTACGCTAAGCCGGATTCTGATCTAAGGGAGCTTGAGTGATGGGTACACTGTAATATCAATTCACCTGACTTGCCGGTTCTAAGTTAATGTTGCTGCTTTTGTTTAACAGTGTCATGAGTATGGCGGCAGCGATAACAATGACTGCAGCAATCACGAATCCATAACGAGTTATCTCATGGTGACTAAGGTACGCGATTAATACGTAACTCAGTGATTGAGCCAGTGTTGAAAACAGCGCTAAGCCACCGTCTACTCGGCCACGCTCAGACACCTTTACGCTGTGGTGCATCCAGTTGGTTCTCGCAATTCGGTTAAGCGCATTAAAGAATCCAAAACCTAATGTAAATGCCATCAAATAGGCTGGGTGTTGATAGATAGACATTCCGACTAACATAAAAGCAACCACAAACATGGAGTACTTCATAATATTTTGGTGTGATGATTCCGCCAAAATTTTACTGACCAACAAACCTGTAATTAACGAGCCTAAACCGAAGCTGATGTTGTACCCGGCAAGCCACTCTCCAGAAATACCCGCCTCAGAAAACCAAATAGGGACAAGTTTTCCCAAAAACGTCAGTATTGGGTAAGACAAGCAAGACAACAGAATGAAGGCATAGAAACGCGGTGCTTTGGCGAATATGCTTTTGCTCTCTTTTAACTGGGCAAAGAAAGGCACTACTTGAGTTTTTCTTAGCTTTCTTCGATATGGGGTAAGCAGGTAAGCGATAGAGGCAATACCAGACGAGATTGCAGCAAACAAAGCGAATTCCCACATACTCCACATTTCTAACAGAACCACACCCAGCGCACCTGCACCCAAAGTTGTGCCCTGCATGACCACTTCTTGGTAGCCAGAAATAGACGCATATTCATGCGAATCGTAGTTTTCTTGAGTGAAGGCATTGTTGGTTGACCACGCTAAGTTACTAGAAACCCATATAACCAACTGAGCCCCGGCGAGCAACCAATGCGATCCTGCATCGAGTGAATACGCGACAACCACAATTGCGGCGGTAAGGGCTTGTATAACTTGATTGATCACCAATAATTTTTTTCGGGAATGGCGATCAATCAAAGTAGAAAAGAAAGGTGTCGCAACAAAAGAGACGGCAGTACATAAGAGTGCGACCATGGCAACGAACGTACCCATATTGGGTTGAGATAAAATGACCCATGGCAGCGCCATCATAAAAAGCCCAGATGAAATGCCATCAAAAAAGCGGCCAACTAAGTAGGGAAAGGTTTTGTTTTTCATTCTTTTTCCTCCGTGAATTCTTTAGGTCTGCGTGCTACTCTAAAACCTCAAGTTAAGTTGAGGTAAAGGTCTTTTTTGATCTTTTTGGTAGGTGGTATATGGACATAGGCGTTGGCGAAGTAGCGAAGCGGGCTGGGGTGAAAGTCTCGGCTATTCACTTCTATGAGCAAAAAGGGTTGATATCCAGTTGGAGGAACGCTGGAAATCAGAGGCGTTTTCATCGCAGTGTGTTACGCAGAATTGCTGTTATCAAAGCCGCCCAGCAAGTGGGGTTGTCGCTAGAAGAAATCGCCCAAGCTTTGTCGCACTTACCCAAACACCAAGCACCAAACAAAAAAGAATGGGATACATTGGCGAGCCACTGGCACACGATGTTAGAAGACAGAATCCGCCGCTTGCAGGCGCTTCAGAATGACTTGGGTGGGTGCATTGGCTGCGGTTGTTTATCTTTGGAAAATTGCGCTCTTCGCAATCCCCAAGACCAGTATGGCGAAGAACACAAAGGAGAAAACTGGCTAACGAATTAAACCTTTTTCAGCCCAAAAAGTTGAACATTTAATTGACTCGGTTTGAGAAAATGTACTTAGAACTTTGATCTTTATATAAAAGTGTAAATATTTCAGGGTTTTATTATATTATCAAGCTCTAAAACAGGAGCTACCTTGATGTCTCCCGCTTTCATCATTGAAGACAAACGTTGAAGCGAGGAAAGAAGTAATGACTGTTCCCATTCTTCTAGTTGTTGAAATTTATCAACGAAACTTTGTTGCAATGGGGGAGGCGTCTGCAATAGCACTTGGTTGCCCTTTGGCGTAAGAAGAGCATGGACTTTCCGCTTATCGTATTCATTTCTCACTCTTTTTATCAAATGATGCTTTTCTAGACGATCCAAAATGGTGCTGGCAGTCGCTTGACTCATATTTGTGTTCTCTGAAAGCTGACGTATGGTGACTTCGCCGAGTTCACGTATTGCAAGCATGATGATCAGTTGTGGGGTAGTCAAGCCGGATTCTTTGTTGAGTTTTTTAGAATGCAAAACAATCGCTCGGATGATTTGGCGAATCGAAACAAGAACTTCTTCGTGCCTATCCATACATACCTCCACTGTATCTTCATAGGTTCATCCAATTAACCTAGGTGGTATATCCCATAGGTATAAGTCCCTGACTCTGGGACTTATACCTTACGGACAATAAAATTATAAAGCCGCTTTTTTCGCTTCAGCTACCCAGGCGTCAAACTGTGATTGGTTAGCCTTTATCCAACCATTCACATGTGACTCGATATCTGCTGAACTGTTCTTCCCTTGGCTCATCATCATGTTTTGTGCACTAACATCGTTGATATTTAGCTTGATGATTTCAAAAAGCTTCGCTGCAGCTGGGTTTTGCTCGGCGAAGGATTTGTTCGCAACAATACGCATTGCATTCATTTCAAAGCCATAGTTTTTACCATTTGGTAGTGTGGTATCGACATTTTTACGCTCGCCAGGTAAGGCAGAGAATGGGACTTCTAACCACACCACATCTTTACCCGGAACGAGAACGCCACTAACCCAGTATGGCGTCCAGGTGTAATACAAGATTGGGTCGCCTTTTTTGTAACGAGAGATGGTATCGGCAATAATTGCAGCGTAATTGCCTTGGTTATGAGTCACGGTATCACGAAGCTTAAAGGCGTTGAGTTGTTCCTCGATAACTAACTCACATCCCCAACCCGGATTACAACCCGTCAAATCTGCTTTGCCGTCGTTATTGGCGTCAAATAGCTTTGCCAGCTTTGGATCTTTTAGCTGGCCGATATTAGTAATGCCGTATTTCTCAGCAGTTTTTTTGTCGATCAAATAACCCTGAGCTGCACCAGTAACATAATGCCCTTGGCGGTAGAATTTCTCGTCGCCACCAGACATGGTGTATTTATCTGCATGAAGTGGGAACCAACCGACAGCGAGGAATGTTGCATCACCCTCAGCAATGGAGGTGTAAGCCACATTGTAGTCAACTTCTTTAGTTTCTTTTACATCGTAACCCAACGCTTCTAGTGCTCGATTAACAATTAAAGTCTGGAACGTTTCTTCTGCAACCGTAGATTGCAACGGCTGGACAGTGACGCCTTCACCTGGGAGTGATGCTGACCACGCCTGAGGCGAAAGAGTCAGTGCGGATAATGCACTTACAGTGATTGCTTTCTTCCATGAGTAACTCATTTGTAGTTCTCCTTTAATGATGCTTTTGGTTTGTTAGGTTGTTTCAATGTGCGCAGAACAATAGAGATTGGTCCAGAGTGGTACCAGCGTGTTTTAGTATTTCCAGCGTTGTGTCCTAGCGCTTGAGTAATGCGGTCGAGTAAAATTGCGAGAATCACGATGCCGACACCGCCTACCGCAGCAAGCCCCATATCTAATCGACCAATGCCTCTTAATACCATCTGCCCTAGACCACCGACTGCGATCATTGATGCTATGACAACCATAGAGAGCGATAACATTAACGTTTGGTTTATCCCTGCCATTATTGTTGGTAGAGCAAGTGGTAATTGAATTCGATAGAGCATCTGCTTATTACTTGCGCCAAAAGAGTGCCCAGCTTCAATCAACTCTTCAGGAACTTGCTGTATACCTAAGATGGTCAGCCTCACTACCGGGGGTAAAGCGAAAATTATTGTGACTACAACTCCTGGGACATTACCAATACCAAATAACATTACGATAGGAACCAGGTAAACAAACGCAGGGGTTGTTTGCATGGCATCGAGGATAGGTCGAACAAACTTGGCGGCGGTGTTACTTCTGGCCAGCCAGATTCCTAGGGGTAAACCAATCAGTAGGCAGAAAAACACTGAGGTCATTACAAGGGCCAATGTAGTCATGGCTTCTGACCAAGCCCCGATGAGACCAATAAATATTAAGGACACAACGGTCGTAAGACCAAGGCGTAAGTTTGAGAATTGCCATGCAAGTAAAGACAAGATAACTAGCATAAATGGTGCGGGTGTCGAGACAAGTGCAGCTTCAAACGAAGTGAGAATGAAGTCTATGGGAACCCGAATCACTTGGAAAATAGGACGCCCGTGTTCAACTAGCCAATTCAACCCCGTTTCTACCCATGTGTCTAATGGTAGCAGCGCCTCTTCAAATGGATTGAGTATGTCGAATGGTTTCTGTTCAACAACTTCAGAGTTTAGCCAGTCGGTTGATGTAGTTGTCTGCTCCGTTCCCCAAGGGTCACTGTTGGTTTGTTCACTGGCTTGTGACCATGGGTCATTCTGGGTTTGCTCTGATGACATGGTGCTACTCCTTATCCAAAGTTTGAAGCAATCTTGATTTACTGATTACCCCGTAATATTTGCCCGAATCATCGACTACGGGTACTGGGTAAGGAGCACTGGCGACGGGTCCAAGGAGCTCGTTAATCGGTTGTTCAGGGGTTACAGTTATGGTTGATTCCAGCTCTGCGCTGGTGAGTGAACGATTGTCTTGATAGGCTGACTGAAGTGAATCCAATGACACTATGCCTGAATACAGGTTTTCTTTATCAACAATTATTCCATACTCTCGATCATTATCTGTGAGTAGTTGCAGCGCCGAGGCCGGACCGTCATGTTCCGACTTTTTGAAAACGGCTGCGGGTATTTTCTTTACGATGTCTTTTGCGGTTAACGCATTGGCAATATTCACACCTCTGAAAAAGGCGGCAACATAGTCGTTGGCAGGTTGGTGCAGAATTTCGTCAGGTGTTCCAACCTGAACCACTTCGCCATCTTGCATAATTGCGATACGGTCACCAATGCGCATAGCCTCATCAAGATCATGTGAGATAAAGACGATGGTTCGCTTATCATCGTTTTGCAGGCGAATCAGCTCATCTTGCATTTCTGTGCGAATCAGCGGATCTAGTGCAGAAAAAGCTTCATCCATTAATAGGATGTCAGGGTCACAGGCCAACGCGCGCGCTAAACCAACCCGCTGTTTCATCCCACCCGATAATTCATCTGGAAACGAATCGTTGTATGCACCTAGTCCTACTCTGTCTAAAGCTTCAGAAGCAGACTTTTGACGGGCTTCCAAACTTATTCCAGCAAGCTCTAAACCAAAGGCGGCGTTTTCAATCACGGTCATGTGAGGCATAAGAGCAAAGTTTTGGAAAACCATGGAAATGTTTTTGCGTCGAACCGCCCTCAGCTCTTCTACAGAGATATTGGCAATGTCTTTACCTCTAAGTAAGACGCTCCCTCTTGTTGGCTCTATAAGTCGATTAAGTAAACGAACAAGAGTGGATTTTCCTGAACCAGAAAGCCCCATTATTACGAATATCTCGCCTTCATTGATAGAAAGGGAGACATCGTTAACACCAATAGTTAAGCCAGTTTCAGCAAATACTCTATCTTTGTCAGCGCCTCCAGATAACATGCTAAAAGCACGCTCGGTGTCTTCGCCAAACACCTTATAGAGTCCCTTAACTTCAAGTATGGGAGCCATGTAATTTGTCCTGTGCTAAATGTATGTTTGCAAAATTGATTCGTACTCTAAATAAAAATCGACTGTATTTCAAATAGGCGTGTCTTTCATTTGTTTAGTTTTTTCATGACGAAGCAGCTTTTTTATGTGTTGTATTTTGGTGTTAATTTATTGAAATAAAAGCAATATTTAATATTTTGAAAAGCATGTTCTATACCTTGTTCGGTTTAGTGAAAATTTATTTTATATATCTTCGTATTCAGTTTTGAAAATTGAAAACATTACTACTCAAAACTTTAGAGGTGGAATTAATGTCCACTAAGAGGTTTTCTTATTTTTTTGCTATGCTCATCACACTTATTGTCCAATATTAGGAGTTTGGTTGCTTTTTAGTGCACTTTTTGTCTGATAATAAAAGCACATTTGTTTAGAGTACGAAATAAAAGCGTGTTCCTATGATCACATCAGCACCCTGGGTTGCTCACCCAAGAAAGGGAGAAGAATTCAATCGATATGGTTCATTTAGTGAACCTTGTGCCGAAGATGGCGATGATATTTTTAACCTTATTGCCCAATGCCCACCATTGGATACCAACTCTCCCTATTGCAATTTTTTGCAATCCACTCATTTTCGCCAAACGTGTATATTGGCTCGTTGTGACGGCAAGGTTTCTGGTTTTGTATCCGGATACCTTAAGCCCGATGATCCAAACACATTGTTTGTGTGGCAGGTTGCCGTTTCACCCAAGCACAGAGGAAAAGGGCTAGCATATCAAATGATTAAATTACTTCTAGCCAGGAAGTCTTTGCAGGGTGCTTGTGCGATAGAGACAACCATAACCCGTGAAAATGATGCCTCATGGGCACTGTTCAAAAAGATTGATTCGGAAAATGGTTTACAAGGAAATGTGTCGACATTTCTTGACAAAAGAACACATTTTAAAGGGAAACACGATACGGAGTACCTGTATCGTATCTTGCTGAAAACCCCTCAAACCACAGGATAGATAAACGGTCTAATAATGGATATTTTTGATAAAAAAGAGTCACAAGTACGTTCCTACTGCAACAGCTTCCCAGTCGTTTTTACCAAAGCGAAAGGGTGCTGGCTAGAGACGGAATCTGGTGATAAATACCTAGACTTTCTTGCTGGTGCCGG
This sequence comes from Vibrio penaeicida, assembly GCF_002933855.1. Taxonomy (GTDB): domain Bacteria; phylum Pseudomonadota; class Gammaproteobacteria; order Enterobacterales; family Vibrionaceae; genus Vibrio; species Vibrio penaeicida_A. The sequence goes on along the minus strand of NZ_BFAQ01000023.1, from coordinate 32,592 downwards.
GTCTCTCAATTACGGTCACAACAACCCAATTTTTAAGCAAGCTTTGCTTGACTACATTGAAGCTGATGGGGTTACACACGGTCTCGACATGCATTCTTCTGCTAAAGCTGACTTCCTTACAGCGCTGGAAAATCATGTACTTAAACCACGAGATCTTAACTATAAAGTCCAGTTTACCGGACCTACGGGAACCAATGCTGTTGAAGCAGCCCTAAAGTTGGCCAGAAAATCAAAAGGACGTAGCTCAATTGTGGCATTTACCAATGGTTTTCACGGATGTACATCCGGTGCCTTGGCGGCGACGGGTAACCAACATCACCGTCAGGGGGCTGGTGTTAGCTTAAACGATGTCACTCGTATCCCTTTTGAGGGCTATGCGAGTATTGATGGGCTAAAACTATTTGAAACCATGTTAAGTGATAATTCGGCAGGTATCGACAAACCAGCTGCAGTACTTGTTGAAACGGTACAAGGCGAAGGCGGGCTAAATGTGGCGTCTGATGAATGGTTGCAGCGTCTGAGCACGATCTGCCTGCAAAACGATATTCTACTGATCGTTGACGATATTCAAGCTGGATGCGGACGCACAGGAACCTTTTTTAGTTTCGAATCTGCTGGTATCAAACCAGACATGGTAACGCTATCAAAATCAATAGGCGGCTATGGTTTGCCTATGGCGATCGTCTTGATGAAACCTGAGCTCGACATTTGGAAGCCCGGCGAACACAACGGAACGTTTCGTGGTAACAATCACGCGTTTGTAACGGCGACGAAAGCGCTTGAGGCGTATTGGGCTGACAGTGAACTATTCGAACAGCATATTAAGAATTGCTCCGATCTGGTGTCCGAGGCGATTGATGCAACCCTAACTCGTTATCCAAATATGTTTGTTAAACAAAAAGGGCGAGGAATGATGATTGGTATTGAATGTTGCAATGGGCAACTGGCCAGTCACATCGTTAAAGCCTGTTTCAATAATGGGCTAGTGATTGAAACTGCTGGACCAGAAGACGAAGTGGTGAAGTTTTTTGCTCCACTCACGATTACTGAGTCTGAGTTAAAACAAGGTTTAGACATCTTTAAGAATGCTGTTGAACATGCTATCCAGCAACAATTTAAGAACGCGTCGTAAAAAGGAAGAAAAAATGATTGTTCGTACACTTGAAGAGTGCCGTGATAGCGAGCGTAGAGTTGCCTCAGAAACATGGGAAAGTGTCCGCATGTTATTAAAAAATGACAATATGGGCTTTTCATTTCACATCACAACCATTTTTGAAAACACCGAAACGCACATCCATTATCAAAACCACCTTGAGTCAGTCTACTGCATGAGTGGTGAGGGAGAGATTGAAGTGGTGGGTGGTAAAACCTACCCGATAAAGCCTGGAACTCTTTATATTTTGGATCAACACGACGAGCATTACCTTCGTGCATATGAGGGTAAAGAAATGGTGATGGCATGTGTGTTTAACCCACCTATTACGGGTAAAGAGACCCATGATGAGAATGGTGTTTACCCTCTCATTGATTAACGATCTGTACTTGAGCTAGTCGAAAGAGTCTAGCTCATTACCTAACTTCATAATAAAGGCCCTAACATGACTTACACCGTAGAGAAAATCGGCGGTACCTCGATGTCTGCGTTTGACGCTGTTTTAGATAATATCTTGCTCAAAGACAGTGAAGAGGAAATGTATAACCGAGTGTTTGTCGTATCTGCTTACGCTGGGATTACTGATGCCTTGCTAGAATGCAAAAAAACCAGTAAATCCGGTGTGTACCAATTGGTTGCTAAACGCGACGACAAATGGTTAAGTGCACTTGATTACGTAGAACAACGAATGCTGCTTGCCAACGAAAATATCTTTGCGGATCCTATGAATCGACTGCGTGCGGATAAGTTTATTCGCTCTCGAATTTCTGAAGCGAAGGTATGTATTTCGAACATACTGGAAACATGTCAGTATGGGCAGTTCTCACTTCGTCACTATCTTCCTCAAGTTAGAGAGTTTCTCTCATCAATCGGCGAAGCACACAGTGCATATAACACAGCTCTGAAACTCAAGAACATGGGAATCAATTCAAGGTTTGTCGATCTGTCTGGTTGGGATACAAAAGTGCCTAGTAGTATAGATGAATGCATTCTTGAAGCCTTTTCTGACATCGACACGGCGAAAGAGTTGCCGATTGTCACAGGATATGCCTCTTGTAAAGAAGGGTTAATGTCTACTTATGACCGCGGTTATAGCGAAATGACTTTCAGTCGAATTGCATCACTAACCCATGCGGACCTAGCGATCATCCATAAAGAATACCATCTGAGTTCAGCGGATCCCCGCGTTGTTGGTTCAGATAAAGTACTGCCTTTGGGAGAGACTAACTATGATGTTGCTGATCAACTTGCCAATCTGGGGATGGAGGCGATTCACCCAAATGCAGCGGCAGGGCTACGTGAAAGTGGGATAGAGCTTCAAATCAAGAATACTTTCGAACCTCACCACCCTGGAACGCTCATCTCCGGTTCATATCGCCCTACATTGGATAAGGTAGAAATCATTGCGGGCAAAGAGAAAGTCTTCGCCTTACACCTCTTTGATCAGGACATGGTCGGCTGCGTCGACAACGTAAGCTATGATCTTATGCAGATAATTACGGATACTCGAGTAAGGCTGGTAGGTAAAGAGATGAACGCCAACTCTATGACCTATTACCTGACAGGCAGTACAGATGCATTGAACAAAGTTCTGTACAAAACAGAAAAGCGATTCCCAGAAGCTAATATCAAAGGTCGAATGGTTGCTCTGATCTCGGCTATTGGGTCTAAGTTTGATACCAATGAGGCCCTAACCAAGGGAGTACTGGCATTGATGGAGCAAGGTGTTACACCAATTGCGGTCCACTCTTCGATGAGAAACGTTAATGTTCAGTTCGTGGTAGATGATACGGAGTACCACACGTCCATATGTGCCCTACACGAAGTATTTTTTAATGGTAAGGCAAGCAGGAGTGTTCAAAATTCTATATCGGCTAATTTTGGCTAGATAACTGAAAACCGCCCAAATACTGATCGACGTACGCTTTGCCCAACCTACCGATTATCAAGACAATCGGTAGGTCAAGTTGTCTTTAGAAGACAGAATCCGCCGCTTGCAGGCGCTTCAGAATGACTTGGGTGGGTGCATTGGCTGCGGTTGTTTATCTTTGGAAAATTGCGCTCTTCGCAATCCCCAAGACCAGTATGGCGAAGAACACAAAGGGGAAAACTGGCTTGGTCACTCGGGTTAATAGCTTAGCCTAAAATCAGTTCTTCGCTGCCTTTTACAAATGGAGTTGTATATGGTCACAGCCGTGTTGCTCGCGGGGTTTATTCAGAGCTTAATCTTACTGGTGTTTTTGTTTTCAAGGTCTCGAACCCAGCCACTCTTCTGGCCATTAACATTGGTTCATGCCGTATTTTCGGCAGATCTTATCTTGCTAATTGCAGAACATGAACAATGGTTGAGCAGTCGATTTAACGCTAGCTGGGCTTTATTGTATCCGGTGTTGTTCTTCTTATTTATTCGAGCCTGCTTAACCCAAGAAAAGATTACACGACGTGCAGCGGTGCACTTTATTCCTTGGTTAGCGATCAGTGCACTTATCTACGACTTTTCTTTATCTCCAGACACTGTGGTGATTACTACAAGGCATTGGATTGCCACGTATTTAATATTGTTTGTTTATCTAATTTACAATATCGCTGCTATACGAATGGTTTGGCGTTATCAAGTAGAGCAAAAGACCGTTCAAGCAAATCTCAGCCGAGAAAACCTTTGGTTGATGTGGGGCGTATGTGCAGGGCTGATTGTCGCGATTTCAACCATTCCATTACAAGTTGCATTTAACACCGAGCTGCCTCTTCCCCAGTTGTTTGTTAGCCTATTTGTCTTTTTGGTGACGTATCTGTTTTTGGTTAAACCGGAGCTGTTGAATTTCGAGCCACTAGTGCAAACTCCAACGGAGGAATATAGCGCTAATGAATTGGACTTTGAGCTGGGTAAGCAGGTTTCTCTGTTGATGGATAGTAAGCAGCTTTACTTAAAATCAGATTTGAATTTGCAGTCGTTAGCGGAAGAACTTGGCGTAAAACCCTATTTGTTGACTCAAGTCCTGAACCAACAATTAGGGATCAAGTTTTATGACCTAGTGAATCAAAAAAGAGTGGTTCATGTGTGTGAATTGATTAAGCAAAGGCCTCATAAATCAATTTTAGATTTGGCATTTGAATCTGGATTCAGTTCTAAGTCAACATTCAACTCAGCATTTAAAAAATACAAAGAATGCACACCAACCCAGTATAAATCAGCACTTGAACGTCCGAACTAAATAATCCGGACGTCCAAATAAGGTATTCGGACGACGGAATACTGCCAATCCCCCACCATTAGGCTCTCAATCAAGGAGAGCCTTTATGAACGTTAAAACCGCTATTTTCTTACCTGTTTTTATCACACTGCCACTGCTTACAGGATGTAATGATGAGACAGTACCACCTGTCGATGATACCAAAAGAGTAGTCGATCATGTGTACCCTTCACCGAGCGGTCCTTATCGGGTTGGCACACTCGACTTCGACCTGACGGATTACCGTGAAGATACATTGAATCCAGTTTCAGGTGAGATGCGTAAGCTCCACATTAAAGTGTATTACCCAAGCAATACAGAATCAGCAGAATATGAAAAATACTTTGACGAAGGCGGTCATCAAGTTGAGTATTTATCCAGTGTTCGCCCACCTAATGCCCCCATTCATCCAAAGCAACATGATCTGAACGAGATGCTGTCGTGGTCGGTCAATAATGCAGAGGTTGCCGAGATAGACCAAGGTTGGCCAGTTCTCTTTTATTCTCATGGTTCAATGCTATTTGAAAAGGACAATGTTGAGTTACTCGAAGAGCTGGCGAGCCAAGGGTTTGCAGTTGTGGCAATCAATCATACGTTTGCCTCTGGGCTGGCTGTATTTAACAACGGAACAACGGTCAAAGGGTATATACCTGAAGGGGCTAACGACATAAATACCGATAAGGGCTTCGCGTATTTCAATGGGGTTGCTGTGCCACAAATTACTCAGGATGTATTGACTACGTACCAATGGCTTTTATGGAATCAATGGCGCTTTCAGTATCAATTGGATACCTCAAAAGTGGGGGCGTTGGGCTATAGCTTAGGTGGCAGCGCGGCGATGAACAGCTGTAAAGCGATTACCGAATGTGTCGCGGCGGCCAATATGGATGGCATAATTTTGGGTGATGTCGCCGAATCTCCAATGAATAAACCGTTGATGCTCATGCAAGCAGCCAATCACAATTTAAGCGAAGGGTATAAAGCAAACCAATCTGATACCTATCTGGTGTCCGTCGCAGACACTAACCACAATGACTTTACCGATCAAAGCCGATGGGCAGTCGGGTTTCCTTCTGGAATCGGTGCAAACGATATACACGACATCGTTCAAACAAGCATGACAGGCTTCTTCTCGCATTATTTAAAAGATAAGGAATTGGTATTTTCAGAGCACATTAATGTTTCTATTCAACGTAAAGAGAACTAGGGTAGGAACATCAAATGGGGGCATGCTGCCCCATTTGATGCTTTTCAACATTCTATTATCTAAAGCAACCCATTTTGCTTGATGAAGGTGGTGAGCTTCGTCGCGATGTCTTTATGCTCTGCTTCTGTTGGGTGCCAAATGCAGCCTTCTAATGGCGATATAAAGGTATGGCTATACAGACCTGTTACCCCTTTGCTGTTTAATACGCTAATCGCTTCATTTGTCGCTGGAATGATGTAGTCGTACGGGTAGGCTGGACGGGGCATGTAAACAATATTGGCATCGTCATAGCGATATTTCAGTTCTTCAGTAAACTCCACCATGCGTGCGACCCAAGCTGTTTTCACTTCATCAATATTTGCCCATGGTTCATGAGGTTGTGGATCGGTGCTGAAATCATTGGTGCCGACTTCGATAACAATCAAATCTGGGTGTTTGTCTTCAAATTGCTGCACGTTACCAAACACAGCGCCGGATTTATCAGCGTAATAGGTTACATCATGAAAAGATTGGTTACCGTCCCAGTTTCGGATTAACCCTAAACCAGAAAGCGAAACTTGAGTGATACTGGCATCCAGTTGATCGCCTGTTTGATGTGGGAAGGCCAGACGTGCGTTGGATGTGTTATACACTTCGTCCCATGTACAGTCACGTTTGTTGGATTCGCTGGCAAACCCTGCACTGATGGAATCTCCAATAAACAGGACATGAGGTTGGCTTTCCCATACCCCTTCTAGGAAGCCATCGTGATCGAGCGATACGATTTCAATCATGGCATCGTAGTTTTCTGTTCGCTTAACCACTTCGATGACAACCGTGCTTTTCTCTACACTTTTGAACAGCTCAAATTTTTGGGTTTCGTTGCCTATATTGGTGACAATTTTGTGCGATAACACACCATCGACCAGTACATCAAAATGATCGCCTTTGCCCTTTAAATTGATGGCAAGTTGAGTGCCCGTGAATTTCGTTTTCAGCGCACTGCCTGGGAAGTTAATTTGAACCGTACCCGTTGCGTAGTCCTTCACGCTTCTCCCTTCATACTGCACTGCATAATGTGTCGCTGAATCGGTTTGAGCAAACGTGTAGCCAGAACATACCATACAAGCCAAAAAGCCAATTTTTTTATACATAGCCGATTCCTTTTAGTTATTTATTTATCAATATGTTATCGATGGATAACTAGATCTAACTTAAGGAGCGAAATATTGAGGTTCAATGAAGAAATTATTCAAGGCTAAGTAATTTATTAAATCTTTGGTGGGGTTGGCATTCTTTCGTGATAACGGTGTAGTGAAGTGGCAACATTCCGTTAGGTAAGTCGTGCGGAGAGCGAGTTCCCCGCACGTGGAATAAATGGCGCTAAAGAAGCGATTTAAAGTCCGAGTATGCGGTGTAACCACTCTGAAATGTCTTTAATTTGGGGCATGCAAACTTGATGTTCCATTGGGTAAGTACGCCAATTGGGTTTGTACCCTGCGGTTTCTAAATCGGCTTTAGCCTCTTCACCCATAACTGGGAATACAACTGGGTCATAGGTGCCATGCATGATCTCTATAGGTAAAGATTTGCTTGCTTCTGAGTATTCGATGGAGTCGGACGTCGGGAAATAAGTGGATAGTGCTAACAAGCCAGCCAGTGGCTGGTCAAAGCTTAGCGCCGTATGGTATGCCACCGCACCACCTTGAGAAAATCCGGCAAGTATAATGCGGTTTGAAGCGATGCCGCGATCTTGCTCTTGCTTAATCAATTCAACAACTTGATGGGCAGAATCGATGAGCTGCTGTGAATTTAGCTTTCTACCTGCACCCATTTCAATAATGTCGTACCATGCGGGCATTACCATTCCGCCATTAACCGTTACAGGGATGGAAGGAGAGTGTGGGAAAATAAATCGGACAGGGGCATCTGCTGGCAGTTTTAATTCAGGGAGAATGGCTTCAAAATCGTGTCCATTTGAGCCAAGACCGTGTAGCCAAATCACGCTGGCAGTGGCATTTGTTGTCGGTTCAACTTCAACGTAGCTAAGCATTTTGATATTCCAAATTGGTTTTAAGTTTGGCTCACCTTAACGCTATTCCTATGTAATTGCGATCTTCGATTTTCCCCATGCAAATTGAGCTCTCGAACTTGAGAACACGCACAACTTCCTCTGATTGTACGAAACTTTTCCTTTTTAATGATCTGGATAAATTTTAACCTATGCTATGTTTTAGTTGATACTTCAATCAACAAATTTTGCCATCGATTGATTGCCTAAAAAGTCCATAGTGCCTATGAGAAACAATATATTCATTCGTATAAGACCGATTCTGTTCGCTATTTTTGCGTTTGCCATCAGCCATAACTTATTTTATGTCATGTTACCGATTCGCCTAAAAGATGGTGGATTTGATTCCTCTGAAATCGGTTTAGCGATGAGTATGTTCGCAGCGGGGGCGATTTGTGCGGGCTTATTTGGCTCAAAGGTCGTTCTGCGTGTCGGGCATATCAGAGCCTTTGCCTCTATGGCCGCAATGCTGGCGATTGTGTCGGTCGTACACAGCTATTCAAATGATATTTATGTGACGTCGGCACTAAGAATGGTGTCCGGTGTTTGCTATGTCACCAGTTTTATCACATTAGAAAGCTGGCTTAATGTGCTGAGTGATCGAAGTAACCGTGGGAAGGTGTACGGTACTTATCAAATCTGTTTTGCTATTGGTTTCGGTACCGCCCCATTTTTGATCGCGTTTTCAGGCGCTCAGGACCCCCGAGTGTTTGGGATTATTTCAGTGTTTTTGTGCATTGCCCTCATCATTATGTCGATGAGCAAGCTGCCCATGCCTGAATTACCGGAAAAAAGCGCGCCGCTTACTATAAAGAAAATGTGGAGCTATTCACCCTCAGGGACGCTTTCCTGTTTCTGTGCTGGGCTGATAAATGCCGCGAGCGTGTCTTTGATTTCTTTGTACGCATACGGCAAGGGCATATCTGGGATCTGGCTATCTCTGATTTTGGGCTCCTATCAAATGGGTGGGTTGTTGACTCAATTCCCGACAGGTTGGCTCGCAGACCGATACGATAAACGCGTCGTTGCTTCGGGGCTTATGTTTATGGGGGTGATCAGTAATTCTTTGATCATTTTAGAGAACTACATCCCGATGCCGATCGAAATGCTCGCTGTTCTGTTTTGGATTTCGGGTGGTTCTGGTGTGGCGTTGTTCCCACTCGCCGTGACTCAAGTGTTTGATCACATTCAACCTAAAGAAGCGATGCCGGCAACAAGCACCATGCAAATATTGGTGGGGATTGGCGGGGTAACGGGCCCCATCGTTGCAGGTTATCTTATGAATGAGTTCTCCATTGTTTGGCTTTATTACTATCTCATCGTGGTTCACTTATTTGTGTTTGGTTTCTTACTGTACCGCAAAGTCTTTGTGCGCACCGACACGTTGGAAGCCGTCAGCCAGTATCAAGTGAATGTGCAGCCGATTCCTACGGGAACCGCAGAGCTAGACTCTATGCTGGATTTCAAATACACCGACATTGCCGACCCAGAACTCAAATTGTTGATCGCAGCACTGGGCCAAAACCCGACAGATCCTGGCGTGTTATTCCGAACGGCGTTAGAAGGGTCATCGCTAAAAGCCAACGATGTTGCCATCAATATTACGCTTGCCTACCCTAAGCAATCGGGGGAGCTTTTAAGCGAGTTGATCAACCAATATCCACAGAGAAGGCTAGAAATAGCGCACTCATTACACGACTTTTTCTTGCTTAGAAAAGACAGAATTAATGCGTTGATTTATGAGGCATTATTGGATGGTGCAGATGAAGAGGAAACGGTTGAAATTAGATCCATCGCAAGCAGTATTCCAGAAGCCAGTTAGCTTGAGAAATGGTCATTTGGTGTGATCTCATAGGGTAAGATCACACCTGTTTGTATTATTTGACGCGTCTTAGATCCACGTCGGTAAAGTCATCTGGATCGCTAGTGCGATATACCGTACCAGCAAACTCGCCTGCTTTTTGCGTTTCAAATTGACCGTGCACATCGTGCGTGCAATCGCCCCAAGGGCAAAAATATACCCCCTCAAATTCGAACCCTGCAGGTGTGAGAGTAACCTCACCCTTAATACGCTGGGAGCCTGTGAGTTTTTCTAAGGTGAATACGCCTTCTTTTTCAGTAATTTTACATTTGAAATCGGGGTAAGCGTAGGTTTCGCCATCGGAGTATTGGGTGAAAGCACAGGCGTAGTTCCCTACAAAATTAACGCTGGTTTGAGTTTCTTTAGCAAAAGTAGGTGTGCTCGCTGCCATTGTGACGAGAGCAAGGGTGGATACAAAAAATTTCATGTCATCCTCTTAATTTGAAGGTATGGGTTGAATCCTGCAACTTAAGGAGGCTTATGTATATTGTTTCATTTTCATTTTTTTGTATTTATGCGTGTAGGTGCGCATTGTTTTTCTTTGGCATAAATTCTTGGTTTGCGATCGCGGTATTCGACAACGTTTTGGGATTTATTTATAAAAGATTTTTTGCGAATGTTATTCACGCTTAGATCTCTCAATATGGAATGCTTATGAACTCAACTATCGACACCATTCTTTCTCACCGTTCGATTCGTGCATTTACTCAGGAGGCAGTAAGTAAGGAACAGCTTGATACCATCATTCGAGCTGGCATTGCGGCCTCTTCATCCAGTTTATTACAGGTGAACTCTATTATTCGCGTGACTGACCCTGTAAAGCGTGAAGCCTTGGTGACATTTTCTGGTGGTCAAAAATACGTAGGATCCGCACCGGAATTTCTGGTGTTTTGCATCGATTTCCAACGCCATGTTGAATTGAACGAGAACGTTAAATCAGAATTTACCGAGCTGACTCTAATAGGTGCAGTAGACGCCGGAATTATGGCTCAAAATTGCATGTTGGCTGCGGAATCTATGGGATTGGGTGGTGTATACATTGGCGGATTAAGAAACTGTGCTCAAGAAGTGGATGAACTACTGGAGTTACCGCCTCATACCGCGGTGCTATTTGGAATGTGTTTAGGTCATCCAGACCAAAACCCAGAAGTAAAACCTCGATTAAGCCCTGATGTAATTTTGCATGAAAACACTTACCAGCCTTTAGATAAAAACAAAATTAGTGAGTATGACCAAACCATGTTGGATTATTACTCAAGCCGAAGCGGCAACAACAAAAGTGTGACTTGGTCAGAGCAAATCACGGGTAAACTTTCAGGAGAATCTCGACCTCACATTAAGGGCTACTTGAACGGGAAAGGTCTGGCGACTAAGTGACCTTTTAGCGAGTTAAATTAAATATCGATATTACATGAGCCGCCGACGTGCGGCTTTTCTATTTGTTTCTCTTATAAAAATAAGCTCATAGGAATAGCAGCTGCTGACCAAAGAGGTTTCCGAATCTAAAACTGGAGGTTACTTGTGTTTAAGTCACAAGGAGTGGGCTAACTTCCAATTCCATATGACCTTCATGTAATAGCGTAACAATGATTGCTAATTCTCTCAGTTAACGCTTCTATCAAGGAGCATATTGATTTTGCTGGGTAAAAGAAAAAGTTTGGAGATTGTGTGTTAACAATTGTGAGAAATGGAGCATTTGTCAGGCTTTGGCTTGGCAGTACAACATCGGGTTTTGCAACATGGGGGCTACCATTTTTGCTTGGCTACGCCATGACACAAGATATGCTGACAACCGCACAGTTGGGAATCGCGTTGGCATTTCGAACGGGTGGTTTTTTGGTGGGTGTTTTGCTTGGAGGCATTTTTGCCGACAGGTATTCGTGCCGAGGTGTTGTGTTCATCGCCAGTTTCATTGCTGCTGTTGGGATCGTGCTTACTCTACTATCTTTACCTATCAATACAGAGCAGGGTTCAGGTATCAGCCTTTTGATTATAGGAGCGATGCTTTCGGGCTTTGGGCAAGGTGCATGCCGACCCGCTTTTCAAGCATTGGTTCCCAAAGTTATTGAGCCCGACCAATTGCAACCTGCCAATGCAGCAATGAGTTTATCCATTCGCGTGGTTACATTAGCAGGGCCGGCTGTAGTAACCGCGCTTGCTATCTGGCAAGGTCTTCACAGTGGATTTGCCCTGCTTATCGCTGGCTGGCTAGTCAGTGCCTTTGTTCCCCCTTGGGTTGCGGAACAAAAAAGGCACAGAGAGTCCGATTCGCTGCATGTTTCTTCAATGTGGTTTGATATTCGAGAAGCACTTGAAGAAGCCAAGCGCCACCCATGGTTTATAGTGAGCCTAGCGGCATTGACCATCGTGATTGCGGCAGGGTATTCCGCCACCAGCGTTCTCCTTCCTACGATTTCAAAAGCGAATTTTGGTGATTCTAGCCTTCTTACATACTCCATGACGGCTTACGCATTGGGGGGATTAACAGGGGCTGTTCTTCTTGGGCGATTTACTTTTCACCCTCAAGGCTGGTGGGCCTTAATAGGTCTCGCTGTGTATGGTGTCGTGCCGTTGAGCCTTGTATTTGGTCACCATTTACTTTTGCCCGTTGTGGTCTATTTTGTTGCCGGTGTCGGTATTGAAGTCTTTAATGTTATTTGGTTTTCTTCTTTGCAAAAAGAAGTCCCCAAAGACAAGTTAGCCCGTATCTCTTCCATTGATTTCCTGTGTTCTTATGGTTTCGCACCATTAGGGCTGCTAGCCATTGCTCCGCTTACAGGGTGGTTTGGAAATACGGTAGTTCTTCTAGGGTGTGGTGCGGTGTGCTTGGTCGCACCGCTGTTCGCGATGAAGCAAAAGAGTACGAAATATTTCAAAGTGGAATGATTGGTAATGTGATTAGAAAAAGGGGATTTACAATGTAAACCCCCTTCAAAAGTAAAACTATCAAGTTAAGTTTGCTAAGTCTGTCTAGAAAGGCATTCTTAAGAGATGTTACTTACGCAACAGGTCACAGCCTTCATCTTGTGAAAAACTAAGGTCAGAACTTTGTGTCACTTCACAGCTTAATTCGTGACCCCATACATCAGTGATACGATTTACCTGAACCCATGTTCCTTCCGCACCATCAAGCTTTAGAGTGGTCGTTGAACCAGAGTTATCGCTAATTTTATGGTCTATCGCAATGCCGTGTGTCTCGCTACCCGCTGTGACCAATGAAGAAAAAGAGGTATTTGAACCATCAAGACTGAATGCCAGATTATTTAGCGCTATAATCTTCTCGGCTTTATTTTCATCTTCTAGGTTGAAAAATCCACTAATGTTTAACTTACTGCCAGCAACCGAAAAATTCAGCTTACCATTCGCTCGAATATTTAAGTCATCTGATAAACTACAGCGATCAATTGTGAACGTGCCAGTAGAGTTATGCTCACCACCGCTAGCCTTTGTCACTACATTACCATTTCCGTTATAACATGCGATTGTATCGTCAATGTTTGACGCCGCTCTGGCACTCAATGCCATTGCATTCCGAGCAGCCCCAGATGCTCCTTGATTACCAACATTTCCAGCTACATTGCGTGCGGCGTTTGGATCTACCGTGTTCGCACCATTTATCATGCCGTCTGCGCTGTTATTGGTGATTTTAGTTTTAGCTGCGGTGCTACCACCACTGCCACTACCACCAGTACCACTACCACCAGTGGAAGAAGCACCGTCACCATTGCCACCACCTCCACATGCTGTTACGAGAAGGGCAGAAGAAATGAGGAAAGCCAGTTTTTTCATTTTGAAGTCCTTTTTGAAGTGAACTCCTAATGTTAATGCATATCATTTCCTATCTTTAGGTCCGATTTATAAATTTGCGATCTACACGACGAATGGTAAATTTCTTTTTAATCAGTATGTTATGTTGAAATCGTATTCATGCATTTATTGTTCTGCATAACTAGGTTCACCATAGAATCGAATTACAGATTGGGTGCTTTAGAGTTAAATTCCGACACAACCTCTGACATAGCTTCTTGGTGACTCTTGTCTATCGCGTTTTGTTCGTACAAGGTCGAAAACGAAGTGTAGAACTGTGTTCATCTTAATCAGTATGTTCTTGGGTTATTATTGCAAGAGCTATCTCGTATCAAAGGGGTCATTCCCTAATGAGTATGACGGAATTGGTCTTGCCGGATAAAGTGATCGATCTGATTTGGAAGGTAGTGGTTGTAAATCATGCTGGTGTGGCTAGATTTGGTTTGTAAGTGATCGGTCATGCCTTCAATTTGTGTTTCTTCTACCGTCACTGTTCCATCAGATAAAGTATCGTTATCCATCAACAATAAAGGGCGCATACCAAGTGGGATGGTTCCAGCAATGCTGCCCAGTTTTTGTGGATAACCCCATATATCGTCGTGCTTTTTCAATCCAAATTCGGGAGCGTTACCTAACATAGCGCCCAGACCTAACTCTTGAATTTTGCAAATAATAGACGCCCCTTTAAGTGGTGATCCAACGGCAATGACATGGGAAACAAGCGAAGGCGAAGGGGAGCGAGAGGCTAAGTAGTTTTTAATCACCACACCACCAAGGCTGTGCCCGACCAGTACATTTTTTTGTGTTCGGTCTAATGCTGAATCAATGGAGTGGAACAACTTATCTTCATCGATAGAAACGGAGTTATAGCTGATAACTTGGGTTTCATACCCGAGTTTGCGAAGGCGTTGGCTCAGCGGCTGCATGACCAAACCGTGCATATATAAGCCATGTAGAATGATGATTTTCATTGCGGTCTCCTGTACTCCTGCTTGCTCAACTTCGTTGGATATAGATGGAAAAACAACGACGAATGAGTTAATACATGTGACGTTATTATTATGTTTCAAATTGGGTATCAAATCTGTGATGTTGCAGGTAAGTCATCAGTTAGAACGTACCTTCATCAACTCTCCAAGTATTGGGACTATCAATGATAGCCCCCAAATGTAAGCACCTATCAGAAGTTGCAAATCGATGGAAGAGCCTGCTTCTCCTATCATGGTTATTGGCTGAATAAAAAATAACGCCACAAATAATGTACTGATTACGCTTAATATTAATCGATTTTTAGACTTAGACATCACTAAGCTCATGAACCAAGTGATATTAGCCAACCAAGGTATAACGAGCAGAAGACCAACAGAATAATCAGATAGGGAAATCACCAAAGCTAGCAATACTTGTATGCTACCAAGAAGTAATGCTTCGAAACCATAAACGGTGGTTGCGTCATGTGCCTGACTTGAAAATGTTGGTAGACAAAGCGATAAAACAAACAGGGCAATCGAAAGCTGCTTATTTTTGAGCATATATAGAGCCTCGACCTATTGTGTTATCAATGTTTCAACATGGTGCTGGAGCAGAGAACGGTTTGCCGACTCTCCATTCACGCTCTTACCTATGTTGATTTCCAGTTTTGACCAAAATCGTTTTGGTAGGTGAGTGAACGCATGCCCATCTTTGTGTGAGAAAAACGACCCCCAAAGTCCTTTCAGTGCAATAGGAACAACAGGTACAGGATTACTTGCCAAAATGCGTTCCACACCCGGTCTGAATTCGTTTATCTGACCGTTTTTGGTAATACGTCCTTCTGGAAAAATACACACCAACTGATCTTGATTTAGCGCTTCTTCAATTTGGTTAAACGCCTGATTGTAGGTTTCTGAACACTGCTTAGGAGAGCAGATTGGGATGACACCCGCATGACGGAAAAAGTATTTAAGAATCGGCAGCTCGCTCAAGCTTTTGTCCATCACGAAGCGAACTGGGCGGTCAGCTAAACCCATTAGAATCAGTGCATCGATATAGCTGACGTGATTGGCGACAATTAACGCTGCCCCATTTTGCGGAATGTGTTTTTTGCCGTTCACGCGAATACGATAAAGCAAGCGGCTGAATAGAGAGCTGATGAGTCTTAGATAAGCGTGCATGTAAACCTCATAGACTGCTTTTAGAAATAGACAGTATTTTTAGAAACGGACACTATCTTAAGAAATGAGCAGTGCCTTAGTGCATGAGGTTAATGTGCTTTATTAATACTATGTTTAAAATAAAAATAATAAAAGTCACATAATAAGTAACTTTTTTGTCGGTTATGGTTACTTTTTTGGTCTCTCATGTCGTTTAAACTGTGGGAGGCTCCAATGGCGAATCCCGACTATCATTGATGTTCCATGGCGATCATCCAGGTTCAGTTCACCATCATCACGGCAGGCGGTGTAAAAATCGGAAACGAGTTTATCAATGCGTTTTTGAATCTTTTTATTACTAGGGACAGACATTAAACCTGTTGCCATCATCAGTTTTTCATCTTCACCTGAAAAATGACTTCGAAAGAATTCATCTTGAACTTGTTGCTGGAAAAAGCGCTGAATAGGTCCGCCAGCAATCCATGAGAACGTGGGAGAGAGCTTAAGTTTTAGCCTATTGTTTGGAAGCAGCTCGATGATATCCAATTTATCCAATTGAACAAGGTTTTTAATGAGCTCAGGCTCGGCAAAGTCGTATTGATTCAGAATTTCATCAAATCGATAGCCGTTCACAACACACACAGCGACCAAGAGTAACGCTTTGTCATCGACGAGCTTTTTTTCTTGTTCATAAGTTAAGGAAGTAAGCGCTTGTGTAGGAGAGGCAAGTTTAAAAAGTTCGGCCATATCCATACCAATCAGCTCACAAATGGCGCTCAAGCGCTCCAAACTGATTTGATTACCTGTGGCAAGTAAGCGCTTGACGGAGCCTTCAGTGAGGGACAGGGCTTGTGCTACATCTGTGTATTTAACTCCACTGATTTTGAGTTGCCGCTTGAGCTCTGTGATGACTTTATTGGTTTCAGACATGTTTATTCCGCTTCGTTTTGCAGTTGCAAGAGGTAACTTTTCATAAACACTACGCGTTTTTGAGCTTCTTTCTTAGCAGAAGAGGTATTCATTGTTTCCGCGATTTTGAACAGCTTTACCTCAAAATGATCGACAGTATAGCGTTTATCATTGAGTGGTCGATGTTGGGCAAACATGTCATCTGGGTGATACAAATCGGCACCGAATGTGCCGCTGACTTGAATGCACCGGGTTACTCCAATGGCACCCAATGCATCTAACCTGTCGGCATCTTGTACCACCTTGGCTTCTTTGGTTTTTGGTGTAATTCCTGCACTGAAACTGTGCGCCATAATAGCGTGGTGAATGTCATCTAAGTAATGCGTAGGGTATCCAATAGAACGCAAAAACTCGCATGCTTTGTCTGCGGCTATCTGAGCACTTAAATGACGCTCTGGATGGTCTTTAGGGTAGGTAAAGCAGTCGTGTAGATAAGCGGCAGGTAAAACAATATTGATGTCGGCTTGTTCTTTGTCTGCTAACGACTTCGCTGTTTTGACGACCCGAAAAATATGCTGAAGGTCGTGGGCGGCGTCGGTGATCATTTCTTTCGTTATGAATTCAATGCAGTCTTTTTCGTATTTTAACGCGAGGCTCATGGATACTCATCTATCTGAAAATGATGCTGTATTATACCCAAATGACCTCAAGATACTGGATTTAGAGCCACATATTCTGGTTCAATCCAAGTCTTTATACAGACACGCCAGCAAAATGCTGGCGTGTTTTTGGAAGGTGTCTCGATCAATAGACCTCAGAAATTAAGAAGCTTGTTTTCCTGGGAACTGATGAACATGCACATCGCGCTGTGGGAATGGGATAGTGATGCCTTGCTCGTCGAAGGCGATTTTCACGCGCTCGTACAAGCTGAAATACACAGGCCAATAATCGTCTGATTTAACCCAAGCCCAAACCAGCATACCGACATGGCTGTCGCCGTGTTGGCTAACGTGAACAAGCGGCTCAGGATCATCCAAAACAAGATCGTAATCGGCCAATACTTTCATGAGAACTTCGCGAGCTTTACGTACGTCGTCGCCATAGCTGATGCCAAATTCAATATCGACGCGGCGATTCTCTTCACAGAATAGGTTTTTAACCGTTCCGTTAGACAACATACCATTAGGAATAATGATTCTTTGATTATCGTAAGTAATTAATACAGTGACAAAAATCTGAATATCAACCACTTTGCCCATATGACCTTGTGCTTCGATCACATCGCCAATTTTGAAAGGCTTGAAGAACAGAATGAGTACGCCACCAGCAAAGTTAGACAAGCTACCTTGCAGCGCCATACCGACGGCTAAACCTGCGGCACCCAGCATAGCGATGAAGGACGTGGTTTCGACCCCTATCATGGAAGCGACAGAGATAATCAGTAGTATTTTAAGAATGACCGACGCAAGTGAGCAGAGGAAACTTCTTAGCCCTTGTTCTAAGCGAACACGTTCTAGTGCAACGTCAACACCTTTGGTTACTTTCCCAATTAACCACCAACCAATAACCAAGACCAAAAATGCCAGAATGAGCTTAGGTCCGAATGTCAGAACGAGTTCCAACGCTTTTTCGTAGATGTGTTCTAACGAAATATTGTCCATCATAAATATGACTCCTTTTTAAAATCACCTGAATTATAGGTTAGACCATCTACGTAAGTACTTCCCATTGTTGAGAAAATAACGGGATCATAGGCATTCTGTTATCCAGAACTGAGGTTATCTACCATCGAGTCTATCAGGGAGTGGAGTACAGGGTCCGTTTGGCGAGATTTTTTACATACAAGTAATGTTCTGATTCTTAGCGATATGTCATCCAGAATAACAATATCGTTGGTTTGTTCGCTCGATTGAGATTGAGGTTTGTCGTGAACTAATCCTACACCAAGACCACCTGCTATTAGGGTACGAGTGACCTTTTCCCTGTCGGCATGAATCAGCTTCTTAGGGCGAAAGCCATGACGTTCAAATAATTGTTCTGCCGCTTTCCCACAGCACGTATCTTCACCGGGGTAAATCCAAGGGATATGCTGCAACGCTTGCCAGTCAATGGGGGAGTGGAGCTGAGGAAAATGTGGGGATGAAGCGAGCAGCAATCTTATTTTAGACAGCTCCGCAGAGAAAAAATCATCGGGTGCTTCACCGAATTCGTTATAAATCCCGGCATCCAAGTCGCCGCTCCTAATACCAGCAATAATGGCTTGCGTCGAAAGATGTTGCAGTTTTACATCAACTTCTGGGAAATGCTCCGCGACATATATCATGATTTTCCCAAGCGTTTTGGGATCAGTATGACTGGTTGCACCAACTTGAAGTACACCCGTTATTTGCCCTTTGATTTTGCGTGCTTCTTCGACCAAATCTTGATGTGCTTGAAGTGTTTCTTCGGCTTTAAGTAAAATTCGTTGACCATCTAAGGTGAGTCGCATGCCTTGAGGTGTGCGCTCAAATAAAGTGAGATCCAAAGACGACTCTAACGCTTTAATGTGCGCACTTATGGCTGGCTGACTCAAATAAAGCCGGTCTGCCGCACGTGTAATACTGCCTTCTTGAGCGACGACGACAAACGTTCGCAATTGGTGGTTATCCATTATCCCTCTTCTTTTTTGTCAAAGTAGCCCATTTCAGAATAGACCTAGAAGGTGCCACCATAATAGATCCAGCGGTAAAAGAACTACGACGGTGATAAAAAATAGAGCCAAACATAATTTACTGATGGCTGCGATGGGCAACTTACCCATTTGTATTGCTGTGACTAACGGAGGAGCTTGGTACGGCAACAAAATGTTGGAGAAGGCAAAAACCTGTGTCATCAAAACGGTGGCGATAGGCAAACCAGTGGATAGTGCAAGGTCGCTCGCGATAGGGGTCATTACTGCTGGAACACCCGGTAAGCTGGTGGTAATGGCAACAATGGTGGAAATAAAGGTGAGCGAAACAATGCTTTGCAGTTGTTCTTGCGGTGAAAACTGTACGCTATCACCCAGAGCAGCGATAAGCGTTTCCCCCAAGCCAGATTGTGCAATGACTGCGCCTAAACCAATAATGCCCGCAACAAAGAAAAGAGAGTTGTAATTCAAATCGGCTTGAAAGCTGCTTTTGGTGGTTAAATTCAAAAATGGGCATAAGCAAATCACTGCACCCGCGAGCCCAATCCATCCCGGAGAAATATGGTGAATACCGTCTGTTAGCCACATGACCAAGCAACCCAAAATAATGTAAGCCAGCGTTTTCTCGTCCTTTGTTACAGGAGGCAAAAATGCTGTTTCTTTTGTAGTGTGCAGTGGATCATCGGAGGGAAACATTTTTAAAATCAAAAGAACCAACACCACCCCTTTCAGTGCACCCAGTACAGGAAAGTGAATCAGTAAGTAATCCCAGTAGGAAAGCTGTAAGCCATGAAGGTTTTCTGCCATACCCACAAGGATCATATTCGGCGCGTTGGCGGGTAAAATGGTGAAAGCAGGTAGCCAAGTTCCAAAAGCCGTGGCGGTTATCATTCCAATGCGTCCCTTGGAATCACTTTGGTATCCCATTTGTTCCGATAACGCCATGATTATAGGGAGTAAGAGTGCAATTCTGCCCATGGAAGAGGGCATGATAAAGGCGAGTGCAATACCGAAAATAACGATTCGCCAGATTATGGTGTTGTAGCGAGTACCTAGCGCAGAAGCGAGCAAATGGGCGATGCGCTTTCCTAGCCCAGTGTGTTTGAATGCGGCTCCAAGAACCAACCCTGCAAACAATAACCAGAACGTAGAGGATTGAAAGCCAGAAAGTGCAACGGAAGCGGGCGCAATATTGAAAACGATGGCGATAAGGAAGAAGCTCAATGCCGTCCAATATTCCGGTACGACGACCGTCGCCCACAAGCCTATGCAAAATACTGTTAGTGCCGCGACCGAAGCCAGTTGAACGGACTGAAATTGCGCGACGATAATGCCAGTTAAGATGCTAAACAGAGTAATGCCAGCGGCGACCCTTAAATTTTTTGTTTTGCCTTTTAATGAAGATGAATTAGGAGAAAGCGGTGCTTTCGTGGTGGAGATCGGGTCTGACATGTGAGCCTCACCTCTTTTCTATTAGTTGTAAGAATACTGATAGCCATGAGAATACTGGCAGCTGTGTGCATGCTAGCAATACTCATTGATTCATTACCAATCAATTAAATTGAAGAGGGAGGTCAGAATTGCTGAGGTCTAATTGTTTTTGCATTGCTGATGTTCAGATTTTGAATTATATAAATGTCTGATCGTTACCGCTTTACTTATTCTAACCAGATGTACTTGCATTTACGGTGGTTGAGGTGTGTCGCAATACCATCAGTTGTATATTAAAAATTGTGAGGTGGAGTCAGGAGTTTAGTATTGTGACCCCATAAAACCGTAATCTAAAAGAAAAATTGGTAGTGGAATGATGAAGAAATTGCGTTGTGGTTTGGTATTAATTGCGGGCTTGATGTCTGGCTTTGCGAGTGCTCAAGATTTTAATCGATTAGAAGGCTGGAGCCTCGGTGCTGGGTATTCCGATACTGATTACTCAGCGAGCCTGGGAGGGTTCTCAATTACAGAAGATGCAGGATCTGGCTTTAAGTTGGAGACCACCTATAACTTCAATGGGTTTACAGCGTTAAAAGCATCGTATGAAAGTAACTCTAAAGATGAACTGAAAGGGCATACCTTAAAAGCTGGAGGCGAACTTGGTTATTCGTATGTGTTTTCCGATGGCTCATTTATCAAGCCTTACATTGAAGCGGGCTATGCCAATCATCGAATTGCAGGCACTACTACCACGCAAAAAGTGAATGAGTCTGCAGCGTATGGTGGAGCCGGCATCCGATTTTCGACTAATTATGGCTTCTATGTCGATTTTGGTGCAGACCGAAGCAAAATGGACGGCGTCAATGTGACTCAGCTGAGTGCCACAGTCGGTATGAAGTTTTAATACTGTTCAGACTCACCCGATTCCTCACCTAAAAAAACAGCCTGATATCGTCAGGCTGTTTACGTTTTTAGTGATTTATTTAGGACCGTTATTCACCGATGCGGCTTAGTAAAAAATAAATAAGTCCGTGGTGTTAAATAGAGTCATAAAATCTTGTTCGCTCATGGCTTTCTCCTTTCTGATTTCTCTTTTCTGATTTAGGAACACGGCGTTTATTAAGATTCGTTTGCTTTCTTAATGGCTTTCTCTAACCCTTCACCATATGCCTTGTCTGCTTGATACGCGTGGTCAATATGACGTTGCTGTATGAAGTCCGGCACGCCTTTGATAGAACGGGCGGTGTTTTCAAACAAACGTTGTCGCTCCTGATCATCCATTAGTCGGAAAAGATCACCCGCTTGAGTGAAGTAATCTTCGTCTACACGGTGGTCGTAATGATCCGCATGACCAGAAATACGCAATGGTGGCTCGGAGTAATCAGGTTGTTCTTCCCACTCCTGTTGTGAATTCGGTTGATAACCAATGGTTGAACCGTAGTTGCCATCCACTCTCATCGCACCATCACGGTGGTAGCTGTGCACTGGGCATCTTGGCGCATTCACAGGGATCTGATGGTGGTTTACCCCTAAGCGATAACGCTGCGCATCACCGTAAGAGAATAAACGACCTTGAAGCATTTTATCTGGGGAGAAACCAATACCCGGAACAATGGAGGCAGGGTTAAATGCCGACTGTTCAACTTCTGCGTGGAAGTTTTCTGGGTTGCGATTGAGCTCCAGCTCGCCGACTTCGATCAACGGATAATCTTTCTGAGACCACACACGAGTCAGATCGAATGGGTTGAAATTCACCTCATCAGCTTCTAGCTCCGGCATGATTTGAATGTACATAGTCCATTTAGGCGCGTTTCCACTTTCGATGTTGTCATAAAGATCGCGGTGATGGCTTTCTCTGTCTCGCCCACACAAAATAGTGGCTTCTTCGTCGGTTAGGTTTTTAATGCCTTGATGTGTTTTAAAGTGGAATTTCACCCAGTAACGTTCACTATCTGCGTTAATAAAACTGAAGGTATGGCTGCCAAAACCATGCATGTGACGATAACTGGCAGGAATGCCTCGATCGCTCATTACAATGGTTACTTGGTGAAACGCTTCAGGTAGGGAAGTCCAGAAATCCCAGTTATTCACCGCGCTTCTCATATTGGTTCTAGGATCGCGTTTTACTGCGTGATTCAAGTCTGGAAATTTTAAAGGGTCCCTTAGGAAGAAAACTGGCGTGTTATTCCCAACCAAATCCCAGTTGCCTTCTTCGGTGTAAAATTTAAGCGCGAAGCCACGGATATCTCGTTCTGCATCTGCTGCACCTCGTTCGCCAGCGACGGTAGTAAAACGCGCGAACAAGTCGGTCTTTTTCCCTACGTCGGAGAAGATTTTTGCCCTAGTGTATTGAGTAATATCATGAGTCACTGTGAACGTGCCGTATGCGCCAGATCCTTTAGCGTGCATGCGCCTTTCAGGGATCACTTCACGGTCAAAATGTGCCAGTTTCTCCAAAAACCAAACATCTTGAAGAAGTTGCGGTCCTCGCGGGCCAGCGGTCATAACATTCTGGTTATGCGCAACAGGGCAACCTGCTGCAGTCGTTAGCTTCTTACTCATAATAAATTCCTTCCAGTGTATTTGGGGGATCAACTCGTCTACAACGGGGCAATCCGGCAACAAAGCAAAATGTGTATTGTTATGTTCTCGCTTTTTAGCGTTTATATGACCTAATAAGCTTTCGCTGTTTAGGTATAAGTAAAGAATACTGAGATACTTGTGTTAGGTGAATTCGATTGTATTTATATTATTAATAGTTAAAACTAATCAAAAAGACAGCCGTACTGACTGCCTTTTGAGTGTAGCTATGCATAATGAAATGGCTTACTTACTATTGATTATTTTGTGAGTAATATCTCCTGCCAAACCTGGGGTCGAAATATTGAAAGAAACCTGTTTTCCCGCAGCTTGGATCTCTTTCACATTGTATTGGACTTGATTGAACGATTCTCCCCACTGGTAACGCACAAGAGTTTCACCAGATTGAAGGTGACGGTTAACAGAGTATTCCGTTGCGTAGCCAGCCATAACGCCGTCGATCTCCCTATTGGGGGCATCATGTGGAATTTTGAATGATGTTGAGTCCAGCTTCAGCATGCCATTAATGATACTGCTTGGCTCTGTTAGGTGACCTGAGAAGTAAGTGGCGTGAATAAAACGATCCTCAGGGTTCGTATTACCGCCTGTGCCTAAGTTTGTTTGGCTCCACTGCTTATCTAGATCGCCCCATCCTCGTTGCGAACGTTCAACATTAGCGAGATGTTGGGCATAACCCGGCTGGTTGGTCATTACCGTGTATTGTTCTCCATGCCATACCTGTGGTTTGCCGTCACGCCATTCCAAGATTGCACTGTCTCCACTGGTATCTTGAAACGAAATATGCAGAGCTATGCGCACGGGCACTCCTGGCACAAACTCCTCGGCTGGTGTTCTCTTCTCAATAGCAGAAACCACTTCATCGACCGAGGCATACTGAGATAGTAGATGGCGAAGGTAAGTTATCGCGCCTTCTTTTTGATTGGCTGTAGCCTCACCTAAGTCCATTAACCCATCGTATAGGACATTGCCGCTCAACCCTTTTGAATTAACACCATCGGTTACGGCACCATAGGTTGTAAGGCCTGTGACATCGTATTTAGAGGTCACAATATTTTGTTGCTCCATGTGAGTGGAATATTCAATCCCTGCAGGAAAATTAACGACATTGGGACGAGTTTGTTCAGACCAATCTAATGTGCGGGTAACGAATGTGCCATGATCTTGTGTTTGCCAAAGAATACGAGTACACGCATTGGCCGTGACTGAAATAGACGACATCATTAGGGCGCTGATAACAGAGGCTGCAATAAAATTACGTTTCATGGTTTTTCTCCCGCTTCGATTTGCCTGTATATTGACAAGTTTTTAGCGGCAGAACATCTCCATTATGTAGGGAAAAACCCAACATAAAAGGATGGTTTCTGCAAAGCGGCACTTTAATTGAGAAATGATTATTTGTCGGTTTATTGATGGGGTGAATATACGAAGTGGCAGAGGGAGCGATTTTAAAAAAAGAGAGAGGCCTAATGCCCCTCTCCGATGACTTTTAAGGATGATTTATCCTACTAGTCATATACCGTTTACTCTGCTGTAAGCGTTAACGTCACACCAGAGCTATTGTAGTAACCGTAAATACCGATGTGCCACGTGCCAGCGCCAGGGTTCGCAATCGTGCAAGATTCGTTGTTGCCATTTTTCCATGGGCGGCAGTCGTATTGGTAGAGCGTAGGATTGGAGCCTTTTCTAACATACAAATCGACGTCACCATACCCACCAGACGTAGTAATCGTCATGGTTGAATAGCCCGTACCCAATTCTTGAGTGTACTGTTGCCACTGACCACCGCCAACAGAGATGTTGTTCAATGTATCGTTGATTGGCGTAGGACCACTAGGAGGTGGTGGAGGTGTTGTTCCGCCATCGTAGCTGGCCGTTAGAGACACACCACTTATCTGGTTCCATGCTTCAACCATGACATGGTAAGTGCCTGTTTGGATGCTGCTGATAGCACAAGTTTCGTTACTGGAGCTGGTGGTGCTCTTACAATCGTAATTGCTTAAAGATGGCTTGGAACCAAATTTTACGTAAAGATCAGCATCGCCTGAACCGCCCGTTGTAACGAAGCGCAAGTTTGTTGCACCTGCTGGGACTTGGAATGTGTAGAATTTCTGATCTTTCGCTGCACCTGAAATACCGGTGACGGGTACGCCATTTTGCAGTTCGTTATCGCCAGTGGGTGGTGGAGGCGGTGTTGTTGTTGGGCAGTCGCCCACACCAACAGCACACCAAGCTGTTTCAACGGCGTTTTTCTCTGTCGCACCATACAAGTCTTGTGCCGCTTGAGCTGTTGCGGTTCGAGCACCAGAGAAATTGGTATTTTGGTTCATGTAGGTAACTAACGCACGATAGAATATTTTCTCGGCTTTTAGCATGCCAATGCTTGGTACTTGTGCATTGGACTTACCACGTGGGTGTGTTCCGCCATCTACTAGCAATACGTACGCTAAGTTTGCAATACCAGAGTTACCGTGCACGCCACCATAATCATTATCTCTATGAGGATTATTGGTGAACGGTATACGCTCTGGATACCAATCTTTTGAATAATTATCTTTGGTTGGATTATTCATGTAGCGGAAAGCTTTTCCAGGTTGATTGTACAAACCGTCACCCAGTAACCAGCTGGATGTCGTTGTACCATTCTTGAACGCTTCTGCTGATAACCCAAGAATATCAGACCATGCTTCATTCAATGCACCAGACGCATTTTGGTAAACAAGACGGGCAGAGAAGTTGGTGACACCGTGCGTAAATTCGTGACCAATGATGTCGAAATCAGAGGTGAAATCGTAATCAACCCCGCCACCGGCTTGACCATAAAGCATTTGCGAACCAGTCCAATACGCATTTTGCTCACCAAGGTCGACACTAGATACCAACGTCATCCCGTTGTTGTTGAGGCTGTCACGACCATGTCGCTGTTGGTAGTAGTCATAAACCGTTGCTGCACCATCATGAGCGCGTTGCGCAGCAGCGTTACCACCACAATTTTGGTTGTTCGTACAAAGCAGTTGCCCTGGTGCAGAGTTTTGATTACCGCCGTTTAGGGTGTACGTTTTCCAGCTCTTTGCCGAGTGTACCTGTGCATGGCGTGCGAGTACTTCATTGGTGGCTGCATCAATGTAAACAATGTCACGACCAAAAGGTCCGGCACCTGCAAAGTAGACGACTTCCATACGCCAAGCGAGTTTCGTTTCGTCTTGATCAGGCAAGTAGATGTAAGCCAGTTCGGGTTGTGTTTGAACTGAGCCAATGCTTTCGCCAACAGAGCGCGCCTGTTTACCATTGTCATTACTTTGCTTGGCAGCAAACGCAGCCGAAGCAGGAGCAGAAGAAACAGCGAGTGTACCTGTTACCGCATAAACAGGTGCATTATTCAGTAAGCCGTTAGCGTTATTGCTTGCTTCTGTGTGCAAAGCAATACTGTTGCCATAAACTTTAATGCCATTGATTTTCTGATCAAAAAACGTGTGCTTTTTCCCTAACTCATCAACCCATTGGCGAGAAACTTCAAATTCCTCACTTCCCGTCGATTTATACGATGGGTTGCTGGCTAAGATTTGCTTTAACGCCTGAACTTCAGCACCTGCTGTTGCATTACCTAAGTTCCCCGTGACAAATGAAGGTCGCCCAGTATCTGTCGCTGTTTTTATTTCCATCTGTGCGAAAGCAGAGGTCGATAATGTTATACCGACCAATAAGGGGATAATTCCAATTTTAAACTTCATGATTTATTTTCCTGTATTTAAAGGATCGCTGGATATTCCAACATTCCATCCACCATGAATATTCATGGTTTCCTTATACGTATTCTTTTATTTAAAAAGAGACGTTATTCCATTAATACCAAAGATTTTAATATCTCTTTCAGTATTAATTTGATGTGCTTATTCATGCTGTTCTATTAACTAAAACGGCATAAAAAATAGTTAATGCAATGACAAGCTCATCAAATTTGGATGCGTTTAATCTGCCCTTTTCTGATTAGAAAAGGGCAGCGAAGCGCCACTATTTTATGGTGTGGCTTTGATATTGAGCGTTAGCCCTGTCGTTGTTGAATATCCGTAGATGTCGATATACCAAACGCCAGATTGCGGTGACGTAATTGGGCAGTTTTCATTGTTCCCATTGAGATAAGGCCGGCAGTCGTGTTGCCCAAACGTAGATTGAGCGCCATGACGAACGTACAGATCCGCATCACCTGTTCCGCCCGATATCGTGACGGTTAGGTTTGAATAGCCTTCGCCCAGTTCTTGGGTGTAGCGTTGCCACTGCCCACGCGAAACAGAGATATTCGTGACCGTTTCGTCAATGGGTTCAGTACCTGTAGGTGGTGGGGGTGGATTACCGCTGTCTGCATAGCTTGCGGTTAGAGATACACCAGATATCGCAGACCAAGCCTCGACCATCACGTGGTAAGTTCCCGCTTGTGCATTTGGAATTTGGCATTGTTCGTTGTTAGAACTGTTGGTGCTTTTGCAGTCATAACTGTTGAGCGCTGGCTTAGATCCAAATTTAACGTATAAATCTGCATCGCCAGTTCCACCTGATGTTGTGAACTTCAGATTGGAAGCCCCCGCTGGAACATTAAACGTATAAAAGTTTTGTGCTTTAGCTACCCCAGATATGTTGGTTTTTGGAACACCATTTTGCAGTTCGTTTTCACCCGTGGGTGGCGGTGGTGGAGGGGTTCCTGCAATCGTACCTTTGGCGAGCTCAGAAATGAATGCAACGGAAAGCTTAGCAAACTTAATCGCGTGGCTTGAGTCGAATTGGGTATCATTCGCCGTATGGATGAGCGGGTTCGAATCGTGGAAATTCGCTTCAGCTGGCATGGAAGCAGGGAAACCTTCATTGTACCAAGACGCGTGGTCGGAACACGCGTAACCACACTTCGAGTTACCATGCGTCATATTCGGTAAATACTTGTTGATCAAGTTGCGAATAAACTGGTTTTGCCCTGAATTGGTGTAGTCAGTGATGAGTACGATGTCGCGATTAAATGTCCCCTTATAGCCCGTCATATCAAACTGAGCGACACCCACTACGTTCTTGCCGGAGCTTTTATAAGACTGGGCGATGGCTTTTGAACCTCGTAGCCCGACTTCTTCTGCCGCATAACCGATGATTTTCACTGTGCGCTTGGGCTTAAATCCACTTTTAACAATCGCGTTTAGCGTCTCAGTGAGAACAGAAATACCAGAAGCATTATCGTCGGCACCTGGGGCGGATTCGTTACCTGGGCTGCGTGTATTAATGGAGTCTAGGTGCCCGCCGATAACGACGATTTCGTCGGCAAGAGTCGTACCATTGATCGTTGCGATAACAGAAGGTTGTTTCCAGCTGTGATTAAAAAATTCTACACTGATATCACTGCGTGCCTGAGAAAGTTGAACCCAACGATCCTTTATCCATTTTGCCGCGTCGTACCCTGACTGAGAGGTATAATACCGATCGTAGTAATTGGATAATGTATTGACGGTGTTGGTTAGATTTTGTTGTGACGTTTCCGACATCATCGCATTGGTAACATATTCGTTATCGATGGTGTAGTTAACAGCCGCAAAATTGGCAAAGCTCTGATTCGCATTTGCGGCTTGTTTTGCGTATGCCTGTGCCTCTTCAAACGAATCATGATAAAAGAATCCACCACATCGTTTGAATTCATGGTGCATTAGCTCACTCAAATTGTTTATATCGCTGGTATTAATCTCCGATACCGTAATGCCATCAACGCCTTGTACAATTTGAGGTGAAAAAGCCAACCCTTTGTGCTCTTGCGCGGTTGTAAAGTGCTGAATTGCATCGCTACCGATTGTTATCCAAGCTTTTGTTGGTTCATTCGGATTTATATTGTTTTGGCTAGCGATTGAATTTGTAGCGCTAATTACTGTGACGAGTAACAAATACTTAACTTTCATTTCTTATTCCCGAAATTATTAAAGTTAAAGAAAATAAAAAGCCTATACCCACAAAAATAAGTTATTTCTTATATAACTCAATATTATATTTTATGATTTATGTGACTATGGCTACTATTTAGTTCACTAATGTTTGCTGAAAATATGATTTTTCCTCAAGCATCAAAAGAAAACAGAAATAGAGCCAAACTCTATTCCACTTTAGAAAATTTTAATTAATCAGATACACAGCCGTATCAGTGGCTGAGTACAGAGATTGTTATCAATGACGTGAGAAAAAACAAATATCAGAATAATTTAGAAAACCTTATTATGTTGACAGGTTTTATCTAATATGTTTGCTGGTGTTTTTTTACGGTACGTGTATAAGAGGATATGCTTTATATATAGGCGATACAGCAAAGAGTGTAAAAAATATTTTCCATTTCTGTACTAATCACTTCCAGTAAAAATGAAGTGAACAGAAGATGAATATGGATAAAAAAATAAGAATAAATGAGATCAATGTTGTGTTGAATAAGTGTTTTATTTTTAACTCATTGATATATATAAACTTATACGTGAATTAATTATATATGAATTAAACTGAGTGCTATACGGGTTTGCATATCAAAAGTATAAGCAATTGAAATAACTATACTTTATTTTAATTCTGAAGTAACAGATTGAGCTATTTTTTAAATTGTATATTTCATTCGTTTCATTAATTTCATGTGATAGCTATTCAGGAAATACTATAATTAATGTCAGAATTATGTCATTCCAATAATGAGAATGAAAATACATGTTTCATAGTTTAGCGTTTGCTTTCCTGTAAACAACAGAATTAATATTGTTATGTTATACAGTAACGAAAATGGATGTTCAAATATTAATTCATTTCCTCCTCCTTATATTCGTATGGCATGTACCTAACTTTTTCTAATAAAAATACCCAAGAACCTTTGGGTTCTTGGGTATAAGGATTACTTAAGGGTTAGAATAGCGCCTTTTACTACGCCAGTATCTTGTTCGAAATTATCCGTGACACGCAGTGTCCATTGACCGTTGAAGTCGATATCTTCAATCTCTTGCAAGGTGAAGGTGACATTGTATTTCTCCCCACGATCTCTACTGTTCGCTTCCTTCAAAATCCAGTAGTTGTTGTCTGGTGCGATAAGTCGAATAGACAAATCACCAATGAACCCATGTTCCACGTTTAGTGCGATTGTCGGTTTGGTGATATCCCCTTCGAAGGACACCTTAATCGGAATGTCTACCTGAGCTTGGTCTGGAATTGTTACAGGAGAGTCAATCTTAAAGACGTTGTTGGGTTCTTTGGGATCGGTTGGCTGGGTCGGTTTACCTGTATCTGTGCCATCGGTTTTACTTTGATAAATATTGGCAATTTTAGGTGCAGTAAGACCAATAGCACGAGCGGCATTTGCAACCCCTTTGCGGCCACATGGTTGCCCTTTACACTCTACATCTGGGTTAGAGAAATTGTAAGAACGCCCTCTTATACCGAAAAGGTATCCATAAGCCATTGTGGTTGCAAATTGCCCGTTTACGCCATAACCATAAGCATCTTTTTCTGTCCCATTTTGGAGGTGAGGCAAACCATTGTATTGTTCACGTGCGTGGTTGATACCGAAATTGTGGCCTAATTCATGAATAAACGTATCACCACCACATTCGTTAATGTAGGTATGGCTGTACATTTTGCTTTTTGCCCAAGATTGGCTGCCATTCCATTGGAATGCGGGTACAATCCAAGCCAAACCGCAACTGATGCTATAGCCGTTAGCAGTGCGTTCATAATCCGGAGAGTTGTCGATGTCTAGATAACGGAACATGGCGACCATATCCGCGCCTTCATCCTTTCTTACTTGTTCGATATCTTGGAACAATTCGGACTGTTTATACCCTGGAGTCATTGCATCTAAAGCAACACCTTGATCTTTTTTTCTGCCGGGCTCGGAGTCGAAGTTATACTCTTTCAATCCAGCGAGGTTCACTCTTATGTCTAGCTTACTGTCCTTAAGAATCTTATTACCAACATTGAAACGATGCTGGATAGCTGTAATGTGATCAGTTTTTTGCGCGGTTTCTGTTGTGTAAACACCCAGTACATCAATATTTGTTGTTGCGTGTGCAAGTGGCGCAACAATGCTCGACGCAACAATCGCCGCTAATAACGTTTTTTTCATTTTTTAATCCTAAAATAGTATCTTTAAATTAATTAGTTTATTTTTATTTGAACTGCATTTATTAATCAGTCGTATCCATGACTATCCGGGACTTCATAAATCCATGCAGTTTTTCCAGATCCTTCAATTTTAATTGGACCATTAGGGTGACCAATAAAACCAAAAATTGAAGAACTTCCAAAAGTGAAGGTGGCAGGGTAGTTCTGATTATCAATCTTGAAATTCCCCGACCATGTTCTAACCCCTTCATTTTGAAATTCGTTAGATTCCACTTCGATATCAATGTCAGTGTTATCCGGTAAATTGAGTGTCACGTTGTCATTTTCATTCAGAGATTGAAATTCAGATACATTAGAAAATTCAATCGCTTTAATGCTTTCGATTGCTTCACTTTTAGGCTTTATGCTTGCGAGTGTTTCGCTAGGATTTACATCTATCCAAGCCTGTTCCAAGCTTATCGGCTCTCGATATTTTTCCTTTCGCGTACTTGTTTCTTCACTCGTATTGATTTGAGTACTTTCCTCGCTTTGTGCTTCTAAATGATTGTTTTCATCTATTTTCGAAGCGTAATGATTGACATCATCTTGCTTTTTTAGGCTTGCTTTCTTATTCAGTGCGTTGTTTTCTTTAGAGCTTCTGTTCGCTTTTCGCTTTTCATCAGAATTGGTATCTAGCGATATATTAGGTTCGTTAGATATATCGTTAAAAATAAATAAAGATAAAGGAACAGTTAACCCTATAGCGATCAATATAGGTTTTATTTTCACAAAAAATCTCCCTACCAATAATTATGTTTATGGCAAAAATATTAAGAATACAGTTGGTTTAGTGTTTACTACCGAAGCAGATACCGACCCGTTATGTCGCGTACAAAAACGATCTGTACGTATAATTTTTGAATGATAAATCTATAAATTAAAATTCTTTGTTAATTCCTTGTTTTATTTTGTCAGGATTAAAATAAAACAGAGAGCCTCCCCGATTGGGAAGAGAGGATTCTATTAGAGTTATTTTATGCTAACAATAGTTAACTCATTTAATAATTTTAGTGGGTTGAAATTTTATAGTGTTTATGTTTTACCATCATAATTTTTTTCTTACCTACTCTATAGGCATTGATGACTATAGGTTTTGGATTATATTGATAATTATGTAATTTATTATTTATTAAACCTAGTTTTCACAGAGTGATGTAAGGTGTGATTGTAGCTTTCTACCAAATGTATTTGATTCGTGTCTGTTATTTAATTTAATGAAAGTAAAGGATTTTTAATCGAAATCTAGATACTGGTGATTAAATTTAATTTAGAGTAAATACTTTAATTTTACCAATTATCTACTAATAAATAGAAACATGGCAGGGATCTTGGTTTATCGAAAACTTGCATTTTTCAATGTGATCACACTTCAAATAAGATCATGCGATTATTATA
>NZ_BFAQ01000022.1 GCF_002933855.1 Vibrio penaeicida | reverse complement strand
CAATTCTTAATTAACTCTTACAGTTGCCAGACCACAAGACGTTTTTATCAAATTGAAAGGGGTTATATAACTGACTTATAGCTGTAAGCTTTACGGAACCCCCAGCCTAGCTGGGGGTTTTCTCTATACAACAAGAAACCACCAAGTTTTGGTGGTTTTTTTTTAGCTCGATAAAAACAACATACCCGACCAGTCAAGAATATGAGCTGCGTTCTAATCTATAACCATTTAATTGCCCTAACTGCGTTGCAATTGCTTTCTTTCGTCCCCACTATTTTTTACAATCTACCCAAAATAATTATTCAAATTTCGGAGTCCTAATGAGCGACGTAAAGCACTGTAGTCTTTTAATTCTTGGTTCTGGTCCTGCGGGTTATACCGCAGCCGTATATGCTGCGCGAGCAAATCTTAACCCAGTTCTTGTCACTGGTATGCAACAAGGCGGACAGTTAACCACCACTACAGAAGTAGAAAACTGGCCTGGCGATGCAGAAGGTCTTACTGGTCCAGATTTGATGGAACGAATGAAAGAACATGCTGAGCGTTTTGAAACAGAAATTTTGTTCGACCATGTCAATGAAGTTGATTTCAGCGAGCGCCCTTTCCGCTTGAAAGGCGATTCAGCTGAATACACGTGTGATTCCCTTATTATTTCTACTGGCGCTTCTGCAAAATACTTGGGCTTAGACTCAGAAGAAGCGTTTAAAGGACGTGGTGTATCGGCTTGTGCGACTTGTGATGGTTTCTTCTATCGCAATCAAAAAGTGGCGGTTATTGGTGGTGGTAATACTGCTGTCGAGGAAGCGCTTTACCTATCGAACATTGCTTCTGAAGTTCACCTTGTTCACCGCCGTGACACGTTCCGTGCAGAGAAAATTCTCGTTAAGCGCCTGATGGAAAAAGTAGAAAGCGGAAACATCGTTCTTCACACAGATCGCACACTAGACGAAGTACTTGGTGATGATATGGGTGTAACGGGTGTCCGTATCAAAGATACGCAATCAGACGCTACAGAAGATTTGGATGTAATGGGCGTTTTCGTCGCAATTGGTCACCAACCAAATACGGCGATGTTTGAAGGTCAACTCGACATGAAAGACGGCTACATTGTGGTTAAATCTGGTCTTGAAGGAAACGCAACGCAAACCAGTATTCCAGGTATTTTTGCTGCGGGTGATGTTATGGATCACAACTATCGCCAGGCAATCACTTCAGCTGGAACAGGTTGTATGGCTGCGTTGGATGCCGAAAAATTCTTAGATGGTCTAACTGACTAATTCTACAACCGACCAATTCTCTGAGTGACCAGCTATCTAATCGAGCTGCTGACCACTTAGTTTGATTAAAAATCCGGCTTCATAGCCGGATTTTTCGTTTTTATTTTCGACTCTTACGAAGCTTACCGCTGCATCTTTGGCACACTTAGGTATATAATCGCCCTTTCCAAAATAAATTCTGAATTTAAAGTCTCTTACATGGACAAACATAAGCAGCGCGCCTTAAATAAATGGCTCAAGCAACAAAGCAAACTCGCCAAACGCTGGTTAATGATTACCGTCGGTCTAGGCGTCATATCTAGCCTTTTCCTTCTTGCCCAAGCAGCCCTGCTGGCCAACATTCTTCATCAGCTCATTATTGAAAACGCCGACAAATACGACTTACTTCCTCATTTTGCAGGTTTGATTGGTGCCGTTATCGGAAGAGCAATTTGCAGCTGGGGTCGTGAATTAGCTGGATATCGCTGTGGCGAACAGATCCGTATTTACGTAAGACAACTTATCCTCGATCGGCTTCGCGAATTAGGCCCAGCGTATATAAAAGGCAAACCTGCCGGCAGCTGGGCAACCTTACTGCTTGAGCAGGTAGAAAACCTGCAAGACTTTTTTGCCCGTTATTTACCTCAGGTATCACTGTCTGTACTGGTTCCGTTTGTTATTTTAGTGGTGGTTTTCCCAACAAACTGGGCCGCGGGGCTTATCTTTTTAGTAACGGCTCCCTTAGTCCCCTTATTTATGGCACTGGTCGGCATGAAAGCTGCCGATGCTAACCGTAAAAACTTTAAAGCACTGCAACGCTTATCAGGGCACTTCTACGACCGATTACAAGCAATGACCACGATTCGTTTGTTTGACCGAGCGCAATCAGAAACCGAGGTGATGCGAGGCGCTTCTGAAGTCTTGCGCTCACGCACTATGGATGTCTTACGCGTCGCGTTTCTTTCTTCAGCCGTTCTAGAATTCTTCACGTCTATCTCTATCGCCATTACCGCGGTTTACTTTGGCTTTGCCTTTATCGGTGAATTGAACTTTGGTTACTATGGCGCTGCCATTACGTTGTTTTCAGGCTTGTTTATCTTGATTCTGGCTCCTGAGTTTTATCAGCCTTTACGTGATCTCGGTACCTTCTATCACGCCAAAGCCCAGGCCATCGGTGCAGCGGAAAGCTTAGTTGAGTTTCTGGAAACCGACGTCGACAGCGTTACCTCAGGCACATCGGAAATAGCCAAATCCGCACAGATATCTTTAAAAGTGAAAGATTTAATAGTATTCAGCCCAGAGGGCAGTCAATTACTTGGCCCTGTCTCGTTTGACTTAGATACCAGCCAAACGACTGCAATTGTTGGTCCAAGTGGTGCTGGGAAAACTAGCCTTATTAACGCCATACTAGGCTTCTTGCCGTATGAAGGACGCATAGAAATCAACGGCATTGATTTGAAAGAGGTCGATTTAATCAGTTGGCGTAAAAACATAAGCTGGGTGGGTCAGAACCCCCTACTCCTGAACGGTTCTATTTTAGAAAACGTTACGTTTGGTCGTGAAACATCTACAGACACTCTACATCAAGTTTTGAAAGACAGTTATGCCAATGAATTTGTATCTCAACATGGTTTGGATTACATGGTCAGTGATCGATCGGGTGGTCTTTCTGTCGGTCAGGCACAACGACTCGCACTCGCAAGAGCTATGTTACAAAATGGCGAATTTTGGATTCTTGATGAACCCACAGCCAGCCTGGATGCAAGAAGTGAAAAATTGGTACTGGAAGGCTTAGCAAGCCAGATTAAATCCAAAACGACGCTGATGATTACCCACCAACTCTCACCATTGAAAGACGTCGACAATATTTTGGTTATGGCAGATGGACAAATCGTGGAACAGGGGCATTTTGACGCTCTCAATCAACAAAATGGCTTGTTTGCAGACATGCTGAAGTCGAGTATGGATTCACACAACGATAAGGGGAATCTAGATGCGTGATTTATTGCCCTATCTGAAACTCTATAAGAAGCATTGGTTTGGTTTATCGCTAGGGATGCTACTCGCGTTCGCAACGCTATTCGCTTCTATTGGGTTGCTGACGTTGTCTGGCTGGTTTATCGCAGCTTCTGCTGTGGCTGGTTTGTCTATTGCTCGTGAAACCTTCAATTACATGCTGCCAGGAGCGTTTGTTCGTGGTTTCGCAATGAGCCGAACGGCTGGTCGCTGGGGTGAACGCGTTGTGAGCCACAATGCAACGTTCAAGCTTCTTACCGATTTGCGTATTTTCTTTTTCGAAAAATTAACGCCGCTGATCCCAGGTAAAGTTGCCAACATTCGCGATGCTGATCTACTCAACAGATTGGTTGCAGACATTGATGCGATGGACCACGTGTACCTGAGGCTTATTAGCCCACTTGTAGTCAGCACGCTTGGTATCATTTCACTGACGGTTTTTCTTTGCTGGTTTGATCCAGTATTAGGGTTGACCTTGGGTGGCATTTTACTCTCCCTCGTCTTTATCTGGCCCATCATTTTTTATAAGTTAGGTAAGCTCAATGGTCAGCAACTGACGCTCAATAAATCAGACCTTCGGGTTGCAACGCTCGATTGGATTCAGGGTCATGCCGAACTGGTGCTGTTTGGGGTTGAAGAGCGCTACCGCCGTAACATTGCGGATAAGCAAACCGATTTAATGGTAAACCAAGCAAAACATGCCCGAATTACAGGGCTTGCTACTAGCCTTCTTATGCTTGCCAGTGGTTTGACATTAGTGCTAATGATTTGGCTAGCGGCAGATGGGGTTGGAGGACGAGCACCTGATCCTTATATTGCAATGATTGCATTCGCGACAATGGCGAGCTTCGAAGTACTGATGCCCATCGCTGGCGCGTTCCAATATTTAGGGCAAACCGTGACATCGGCTAGACGCCTTAATGAAATTATTCACGCCGACCCAGAAGTCACATTTGTGGAGAAAAGTACCGATCAACCGGATCATTTCTCAATGGAATTGTCTGACGTTACCTTTGGCTATGACCCTTCGGTTCCCGTTGTTAAGAACATTAATTTGTCGGTTGAGCAAGGGCAAAAAATAGCGATTGTTGGCCAAACAGGCTCGGGGAAATCCACCTTGCTGCAATTGGCAACGCGAATTTGGGATCCACAATATGGTTCGGTCTCCATTGGAGGGAAAGATCTTACTCAATGGAATGAAAGTGCCCTAAGACAATCCACTTCGGTGATTAGCCAACGTGTCGATATCTTAAATGGCACTTTACGAGATAACCTTACTATCGCCCTACCGGATGCTGAAGATACACAGCTTATTGATGCACTAGTACAAGTTGGGCTGTCTAAACTGAATGAAGACAAAGGTTTGGATACTTGGCTTGGCGAAGGCGGCAGGCAGCTTTCTGGCGGTGAAAAAAGACGAATCGGCATCGCTCGCGCCATTTTACGCCGTTCCCCTATTGTCCTAATGGATGAACCAACCGAAGGTCT
Organism: Vibrio penaeicida; assembly: GCF_002933855.1. Lineage (GTDB taxonomy): Bacteria > Pseudomonadota > Gammaproteobacteria > Enterobacterales > Vibrionaceae > Vibrio > Vibrio penaeicida_A. The sequence continues at coordinate 175,636 of NZ_BFAQ01000022.1, read as the reverse complement.
AGATAAGCAAACTGAACAGCAAATGGTTGCCTTATTTGAGAAACACTTTAGCGACAAGACCATGATATTCATTACCCACCGCTTAGTCGGTTTGGACACGATGGATAAAATTTGCCTCATGGAGCAAGGGGAGTTTATTGAAACAGGCAGCCACGCTGAACTCATAGAGAAGAAAGAGCGCTATTATCAGCTTTGCCAAACGCTATAACTCGCCTCCGCACCATACCTTAATTGGTGTATGTGAAAATGTGAGATAAATTGAAGCCAGAGTCCAAGACTCTGGCTTTTACTTAAGTGGTCTCAAAATACATATGCACTTTAACCAAGTTAGAAAACGTTACTTACCAACCGGAAAATGCCCTGTAATTTGATACGTTAATAAATTCAGGCTGAATCAAGACTAGCTCTTTCTCTACCTTTCCACCGCCAATCAGTTCCAGCCCTATTTGCACAGCTTTGCTGCTCATTTGCGCAGGAAACTGTGCTGCGGTCCCCAGCCAGTTTTGGCGATTCTCCTTTAATGCTTCAATCACTAAAGGTGCACCATCGACCGAAGTAATCCAAACATGGGCGCCAGATTGAAGTAATGCTTGCTCTGCACCTAAAGCCGTTGGATCGTTAATCGCAAACACTCCATCTATCTTTTCATAAGCATGAAGTGCATAGGCCATGGCTTCTAAGCCACCATCATAGCTGCCCGTTCCGTTGAGGTTCGCATCCAGTAATTCAATGTCGGGGTAGTCATTAAGAACGGATTTACAACCCGCCACACGATCTAAACTGGCAGAAACAGGAGGACCATTGATGATAAGAACTTTGCCTTTTTCATTGAGTTTATTCACTAGGTTCAAACACGATATTTCGCCCGCTTGAATATTATCCGTTGTAATAGTGACATCCGCACCAGACGCTCTTACGTCTACCGCTATTACACGGATTCCGGCACGTTGTGCTCGGATCACCGCTGGTGCGATCGCCAATTCATCGGAAGCGACAAGCATGATTAAGTCCACTTTCTTATCAATAAAAGACTCAATCTGTTGGATTTGCCGATCTAAATCGTAAGCGCTGGAACGAACGATAACATCGATACTTTTGTTCGGTAATTCCGCCACTTCCGACTTAATACTTTTAATCATTTTGACAAAATATGGGTTGGTAAGATCAGCAACTGACACACCAATAGAATAGTCAGAACTTGCGTAAGCTCTGGGAGCCAGAGCAACACTCACCATCAACAAAAGCAAAAATTCACGCATACATGACACCTTTATTTTCCAACTCCCCCCTTTGGGCAAGGGACCTTTGCGACTGACGTTAGAATAACACCATCAAAGGGGGAAGTTGTTTCGTGTGATTCAGGCAGCAGTGCCCGGCTCTACCGCTCCTGTCATAATAGCAACTGCGTCCGACATAGAGTGTGTTTTCGGTGTGATTATATCTGCACGTTTACCCAGCCTGTGAACATGAATACGATCAGCGACTTCAAAAACGTGGGGCATATTGTGGCTTATCAACACCACTGGAAGCCCTCTGTCCCTTACCTGACGAATCAAGTTGAGTACTTTTCTGGATTCTTTCACACCCAAAGCGGCTGTAGGTTCATCCATGATGACTACTTTACTGCCAAACAAAGCTGACCTTGCTACTGCAACACCTTGTCGCTGACCTCCAGACAGTGTTTCTACCGTTTGGGTAATATTCTGAATGGTCATCAAACCAAGATCCGCTAACTGCTGTTTTGCCCTTTCATTCATGGTTTTCTTATCCAGCATGCGAAAAACTGAACCCAGTATTCCAGGGCGGCGAATTTCACGCCCTAAAAATAAGTTATCGGAAATGTTCAGAGCAGGTGCGACCGCTAAATTTTGGTACACCGTTTCTATGCCCATTTCTCTTGCGTTCATCGGGCTTTTAAATGAAACCGCCTGCCCATCTAACTTCACTTCACCTGCATCAGGAACAAGTGCTCCCGATAACGCTTTAATCAAGCTGGATTTCCCCGCACCGTTATCACCAATCACTGCCAGAATTTCGCCCTTATAGAGATCAAAATCCGCTCCATCCAACGCCGTGACTCGACCGTAACGCTTCACTAACCCTCTTGCTTGCAATACGACATCACTCATACCGATACCTTTCTGATCCAATGGTCCACACCAACCGCGACAATAATCAACGCCCCAACCGTAAACTCTTGCCAAAGCACATCAACACCAAGCAGTGCCAATCCGTTTCGAAACACGCCTACGATGAGCGCACCTATCAAAGTACCGAATATAGAACCTCGCCCACCAAATAAACTGGTTCCACCAATCACCACCGCGGTTATGGAATCGAGATTAGCGGTGTAACCCGCTTGAGGGCTTATCGACCCAATACGACCAATTAACACCCACGCTCCAATGGCACAAACGAATCCAGCAACCACATAAACCGACATCAATATCTTCTGAGTACGAATACCGGCTAGTCTGGCGGCATCTGGATCGTCGCCAGTGGCGTAGACATGCCGCCCCCAAGCCGTCCAATTCAATGCATACCAAATAACGACAAACAACACGATCATGAGCATGGACCCATAGGTTATCCGTGCACCAAACAATTCGACGGTTTCTCCCATCCATTGCAGCAATGGCGCATTCTTGGCAATGGCTTGAGAACGAATGGTTTGGCTGTTGGAATACCAAAGGTTCAGTGCGAAGAAGATATTCCAAGTACCCAGTGTTGCGATGAATGGAGGCAGCTTAAAGCGCGAGACCAGTAAACCATTAATCATGCCCGCCAACGTACCCACCAGCATGCCAATACCAAACGCGAAAACGGGGGGTAAACCAAAATCCATCGCCATGCGCCCCATAACTACGGAACACAAGACCATAATAGCGCCCACCGACAAATCGATTCCGGCGGTTAAAATGATGAGCGTTTGTGCAATACCAAGTACGCCAATAATCGTCACTTGCTGCAGGATCAGTGACATGTTGAACGGGTGTAAAAACCGGTCACCAATCAAAAAACTAAAAATGGCTACCGCCAAGACAAGGACTAAAAATGGTGCTGCGGTTGGCTGATTGTGCAAAAACCGCTGCACGTTTAGGCCAATCGAACTCGGCTCTTTAAATTCAGCAAAGCTTTTGTCCGTGTTTTGCTCCGCTGCTTTTTCAAAATTGGGCTCTGATGACGAAGGGTGTGTCATAGCGTTTTCCTTAACTTTATACATCTGACCTGATAGCACTCGACGCTGTGCTCAGGTTTGTTCCTCATTCACCTTAATTGAATTCAGGTGAATGAGGATTACGCTTTCATTAGTGCACTCTGAACATTACCCCCAACACTTGCCTAACCCTTGTGCTGATGTTGAAGATGCAACGCCATCAACGGGTTCATCTGTAATCAGCTCCACACCTGTATCAAAGAAGCCCTTACCAGGCGTCGCTCCGGGTTTAACACCTGACTTCGCGTATTCCGCAATCGCCTCTACGCCCAAAGAAGCCATTTTCAATGGGAACTGCATCGAGGTTGCGCCGATCACTTTGTCTTTAATGTTTTCTACACCCGGACAACCACCATCAACCGATACAAGGAGCACGTCTTTCTCTTTTCCAACCGCTTTTAGTGCCTCATATGCGCCCGCTGCTGCTGGCTCATTGATGGTGTACACCACATTGATGCTCGGATCTTTTTGAAGAAGGTTTTCCATCGCACGGCGACCACCCTCTTCAGAACCTTGGGTCACGTCATTGCCGACAATTCGAGAATCATCTTCATCACGCATTTTATTCGCGTCTTTTACGTCAACACCAAAACCTTTCAAAAAGCCTTGGTTACGAGCGACATCGACAGTAATACCAGCAGTGCTTAAGTCTAATAGCGCAATTTTGGCGTCTTTCGCTTTTGCACCCAGTTTAGCTTTCGCCCATTGACCAATCAGTTCACCTGCAAGGAAGTTGTCGGTCGCAAACGTTGCATCGGCAACATTGGCTGGAGAAAATGGCGTGTCCAGAGCAATCACAACTATGCCGGCTTTACGAGCACGCTCGATAGAAGGTGTTAATGCGACAGGGTCACTTGCGACAATCAAAATGCCCTTCGCGCCCGATGAAATAAGATTTTCTACCGCTTGAATCTGTGAATCGTTATCTCCATCGTATCGCCCAGCGAAAGAACGCAATTCCATTCCCAATTCATTCGCTTTGGCTTCCGCCCCCTCTTTCATCTTGACGAAAAAAGGATTGGTGTTGGTTTTGGTGATTAAACCCACAATGGTTTTGTCCGCAGAAAATGCATGAGGTGCGCTGAACATGGCAGCCGTTAATGCGGCAATAGTGACTAGCTTTTTCATGGTTTACTCCCTTACAAGTTATAGATCCAAGGTCAGTTCCTTCCTTGGTTTTACAAAAGTGACAGGGAAAAACTAATGAATGATTTCAAAGCGAGAAAAACTCGTTAACAATTGAAATAAAGCTTCTAGTATTTTGATTTAATAGAATTATTTACGTACAACAATTACGCTATATTTATCATTGCTTTTAATTGTTCATACTGAAAAGGTTTGGCAATAAAGCGCCATTCAGGATTCAAATGATGGTGTTCGATTAGAGATTCGATCGGTAGCCCCGAAGTGAGTATAACGGGCAAGTTAGGACTTTCAGAAGCCAAAATCTGGCGTAGCTGCACACCGTCTTCAGTTGAGCCCAAATTCACATCGGAGATAACAAGGTCGCACGTATTTACCGCCAAATGCTCCAGTGCATGTTGCACTGAATGAACCACACTCACTTCAAAATCCATTAGTGCAAGCTGCTCTCGAATAACACCGGAAACTTCGGCGTCATCTTCGACCAATAAAACTGATGCATTAGGCTTAACAGTGATAGCGTGGTTACTGAATTTTTGTTGTCCATGTTCTAATTTAGGCTGCTGACCAATTGGAAGAATGAGCTTAACGCTTGTACCTTGTGATAAAGTCGATTGCATGTCGAGTTCTCCTCCACTTTGTGTCACAAACCCATAAACCATACTGAGCCCTAAACCGCTCCCCTCGCCAGTTGGCTTGGTCGTAAAAAACGGCTCTAAAGCGCGCTGCATGGTTTCTTCACTCATTCCATCACCGGTATCGATGACTTCTAGAATAATGTGTTCACTTTGAGGTGATTTGTACGTCGATAAAGTGAGCTCTCCACCTTTGGGCATAGCCGAAGAACTGTTTAAAATTAAGTTTAAGAGCGCATTCTCCAACTGAGAAGGGTCAACATAGATACACTGTTCCCCCAGCGCCAAATCCGTATTGACTGTGATATTCGGTGTTACGCAATAGGCCGATATATCAAGAACACTCGCAATCAAATCATCCACTAACACCCATTCTGGATACAGTTGCTGCTTGCGGCTAAATGCCAATAGCCGCTCCACCAACTGGCTGCCTTTTTCGGTCACTAATAGCGCTCTGGAAAGATATTTTTCTTGGCTTTCACTGAGGTTTGGCAACATTTCGAGCAGCTGTAGATTCCCCATGAGTGAGGCCAGTAAGTTGTTAAAGTCGTGCGCGACTCCGCCCGTAAGTTGCCCCAACATTTCCATTTTTTGGGCTTGTTGCAGTTGCTGCTCTATCGCCTTTCTTTCTGAGAGATCACTGTAAAGTGTTACAAAGCCACCCTCTGGCATAGGCTGACTCCGAAATTCAATGATCCTGCCATCATCGAAATAGCGCTCAAATACTGCCGAACGCCCTTTCCTTTCTTCATTTAACTCTTGTAGCTCTAACGTTTCTTGCATTAAGTTTCGCGTGCGAAAAGGCGTTCTTGCCATGAGTGTTTGTAAATCATTTAACGGCATGCCAACCGTCACTTCATTTGGTTGGAGCTTGAATAACGTCAGGTAACGTCTATTCCACGCAACTAAGTTATCTTGATCATCAAACACACTGAGCCCATCTTGAATATTGTTGAAGATGGCTTCGAGCAAATTCTTTTGAACTCGCAAATCTTCTGTCACTCGGACTTTTTCGATGGCTTCTGTTTGGAATGCTTCGAAGGTTCGAGCCAGTTCCCCTATTTCATCATTACGCTGAATATTCGCCACGGCGATATTGGTCTTACCTTGCGCTAAGCTCGACATTTCTTCGGTCACCGTTTTGAGATCTCTTGTCAACACTGAGTTGAACCGGTGGAGATAAATACCACTCAGCAGCAACAGTAATATGATGATAGAAATGAATACAGTTGCCCGATCTATCGCCCTTTCCGATTGCTTTTGTTGAAACCTCAAATGTTGCTGCAAGGCAATCACAAACTCATGTACAGATGCGGTCATTTGATCCGATTGCGCCCGAATGGAAGAAAGAACATACGCATTGTTACGGCGAACCTCAGACACATTTTTCTGCTGGGCTTTGAGCTCCGATAAAATATTTGAGATTCCAGAAAGTGCTTGTTGATTCGCATATATCTCCATTTGTTCAATAAGAACATGAGGCACGGCCATTGGATTTCGAGTAAAGGCGTTAATGAATACCTCTCCTTGACTGTGAGCCATTAGAGGATGCAAGTCGAATTGAAGTGAAAGAAGATCTTCACGAGTGAAAAGTTCTTTCGTTACGTTGGCTAGCAAGGCTTGAATGGATGTATCCAGCGTTTCTACTTTTTTCAATAAGGTATCTTTTGCTTCTGGATTGTTTAGGTGGTCCGCTACGGACTTAAGATCCTTGATTTTTTCTTGCAGCCTTTGGCTCTCATTTTGAACATGAAATGGTCGAGCAAAATCCGCAGCATAAGGCGCCATTGCCGCGACTTGAGCAACGCTTTCTGAAAGGCTTAGCGCGGTATTGATATCTTCGAGGGTTTCGGAGGCAATATCCTCAATAAGAGCTTGGTTCTGCTGAGTGGTATAGACAAAAACACTGGCAAGAGAAAGGGTAAGCAGCAAAGTACCCACAACTGAAAATAGGAGCTTAGTGCGGATACTTTGCAACCGGATCATAGGTTAACCAACCCGATTTACGTTGCTGATAAACACGTAACCTACACCTCGTTCCGTTTGAATGAACTCGGGTAATCGTGGGTTGTTTTCAATCTTCCTTCGTAATCGGAGAATGAGAACATCGACTGTTCTGTCACTCGAATCTGAGGCGAGACCATGGGTTTTATCCATCAACTGATCCCGTGATAAAACGCAGTTTGGTGAGGTGATTAACGCTTGAAGCAATGCAAATTCTCCATACGTTAAACTGACCTCTCTACCCGATTCGTGAAGAAGCTGTCTTGTCGACATATTCAGGCTCCAAGGTCCAAAGCAATATTGTACGTGTTCTAGTTGAATTGGCTTTGTTTGCGTTATGTCTGAGCGGCGAAGCAATGCATTGACACGAGCAATCAGTTCCCGAAGGTTAAACGGCTTCATCATGTAATCATCGGCGGCGATTTCTAACCCGATGATGCGGTCGGTTTCATCACCTTTACCTGTAAGCATCATGATTGGAACGGTGCTTTGTTCTCGAATTGCCTTTGCTAGCTGCAAGCCATCTTCTTGTTTCAATCGCAAATCCAACAATATGACATCCGGATTGTCCTGTTTGAACGCAGACATAAGCTGATCGCCATTCTCAGCCAAAATGACGTTATGCCCTTGCTGTGATAAAGCGTCTCCAAGTACATCTCGAATGTCTTGATCGTCATCCACGACAACAACTGTGCGAATGCTCTTTTCCTTGAGTTGCAAACTTCAGCTCCAAATTGCGGGAAATTTTATTGTGATAACACTCATTTAGTCAGTTTGGCGAACAAATGCTCGAAAATTGTGACTTGAGTAAAGTCTATACCTTATAAACGCCTTTTGCTCCGAGCATGTGATACGACCAATAGAACCCAAGAAAATAGAAACAAAAAACCCAGCGCTTGGCTGGGTTCTTGAATTTAAATTGCTATGAATATTTATGCGTATTCGATTTCGAACTGCTTCATAAACTCAACTAAAGCTTGTACGCCTTCAAGCGGCATTGCGTTGTAAATAGAAGCACGCATACCACCTACAGCTCGGTGTCCTTTTAGCGCCTGCAAACCAGCTTCTTGAGCTAACTCCAGAAACTTCCCATCTAATTCAGGTTTCGCTAACTGGAAAGGTACGTTCATGCGCGAGCGGTTGTTTGGGTGGACCTGATTACGATAAAAATCAGAAGCATCAATGTAATTGTACAGTAGATCCGCTTTTTCTTTGTTGACTTGCTCGATTGCTTCTACACCACCTTGCTCTTTCAACCATTCAAACACTAACCCAGATAAATACCATGCATAAGTAGGTGGTGTGTTGAACATGGAATCTTTTTCAGCCAATACCTTATAGTTAAGAATGCTTGGAAGCGCGTCTGATGCCAATTCAAGTAAATCTTCACGAACGATTACGATACAAATACCCGCTGCACCGATGTTTTTCTGAGCACCTGCGTAAATTACACCATATTGAGAGACATCGATTTTACGAGATAGGATAGTGGATGAAAGATCCGCAACAATGGGCTTATCTGTAACAGGCAGTTCTGTAATCTCTACGCCATCGATAGTTTCATTCGGGCAAAAGTGTACATAAGCAGCGTTTTCATCAATTTCCCACTCAAAAGGTGGAATAACCGCAACTTTGCCATCAACTTCTGTTTTCGCGTCGATAACACGAGGTTGGCAATATTTCTTTGCTTCCGTTACTGCACTTTGCGCCCAGTAACCTGCATCAACATAGTCTGCTTTTGTTTTGTCGCCAAGCAGATTCATTGGTACTGCCGCGAACTGAGCGCGAGCACCACCATGGCAAAACAACACTTTATAGTTGTTAGGGATGGACAGGAGATCTCTTAGATCTTGTTCTGCTTTTTCAGCAACAGCAATGAATTCTTTACTGCGATGGCTGATTTCCATTACCGATGTGCCAATACCATTCCAGTTGATGAATTCAGCTTGCGCTTTTTCCATTACCGCTTTAGGTAAACCTGCTGGACCAGCACTGAAATTATAAATCGGTTCCATGATGAAGAATGCTCCTGCGTTAAAATACAAATCGAGATTTACATCAGTAATACCACTTTTTGAGATCGGGAAAAAGAAAAAAACGGAGAAAACACAAAAAAAGAAGTCTTATGACTTCTTTTTATATTCAATTCGCTATTTTCGGTAAAGAACTCTACTTACCACCAGCCATCAAAGGCATGAATAGTGCAAGAAGTGGTATTTGCTTCCCGCTAGAGAAGGTTACCTGACCGTTAATCAGCTTTGCATTCAAACCAACACCATTGTTATCTTCGTTAGCAAACTCCATAATCAATAGCTCATCTATATTTTCTCGCACAAATGGATAGGATTGAAGTAGCTCGTTGGAAATGAAAGCATCCAGATTTCCTTCAACAACATTCAACAATACTGATGCATTTTGAGAAACATTTTTTTGCCCAGAAGGAACAGTTAGCTGCCACGCTGACTGGAAATCCCCTCCATCTAAATTGAGGGCAAACTTGTTAAGCTGAACGCCAAAGCCTGTTTCGATCAATTGATCCAGCAACGGCATACTTTCGTTCATTCCCTCTTCCGTCAGGTTTCCACCCGCACGATAAATTGAAATAAGTTGCTCCAATGCTTGGCTGTTAATGCCGTTAAAGGCAAAATCTAGCTCCAAATCTCTGGCATGATTCTCGCCAGTCGATGCACTTTTAATGGAGAGTGTTTGCACGCTATCAAATTTTTCACCTGATTCGTCTTTGTTGGTTTTCAGCACATACAGCAAATCTTCAAGTTGAAAATCGCTTTCCCCAGAAGCAGATGAAAGTTGAAAACCTTTGACGCCAATGTTTTGCTCGCCAACCCACAGACCACCTTCACGTTGCCCTGCCCCTTCACCAGTAAAGTTGTCCAAAACCAAATTGTCGCCATTAGCAAAGTTAACCGACGCTTGTGGTACCGCAACCGTCGCTTCTAGCGCACCAGCGACAGAGGCAACGCCTTGTGCTGTATATTGACCGATAATGAGTTCGGCACCTTTGGAATCGGTAAAATTGAATTTTCGTCCCACCAATTCAAAGTGTGTGTCTCCGTTCAATTTTGTCTGAGTCGCCAACTCAAATTGAATAAGCAATGAGTCTTTTACATAAGAATGCGCATCGATCCCAACCAAGCCGTGACTAATGTCGTGAACGACTTCGATTGAAGCAGGTAGACCGTCAGCTTCAAGGCTTTTGACTAGCTGTGGGTCGGTGATTGTGTAGCGGGTAATTGCAGTTGCAGAAAAGTAACCTCTGTCGTATTCGGCTATCTCTGCCTTAACAGAACTGCTATTTAAATTTTGTACACCATCTTCGATAACTTTTTGCGCTATCTGACCGACTGCAAGTGGCCAACATGCCACCAGAAGAATAGCACCGCCGATAGCGCCCATTTTTTTAAGAGAATGCATGCTGTCTTTAATATAAAGTTAAAAAACGCAGTCTACATCAATTTACGCAAGAAGTGGAAAGCGCAATACATATCTAAATACGCGCAATTTAAAGAGTGCGCTACTCTAGCTAACAGTGCATAAACACATCGAAGATGATGATGAAGGAGCGATTTCAACCAATATGGTTAGAAAACCTCCACAAAAATGGAATTTCTTTTAAATTTTTGATGAATCCTCGGTTGGATGCATTATCATATTCCCTAGTAATTCAAAGAACTTAAAGGCTTTGCTTTTCAAGCATTGCCCGTACCAACTACATAAGGTTTGTCTAAATTATGCGTAAGACACTGTTAGCCATTGGTTTGATGGCAGTATCTGCTTCTTCATTTGCTGCTGACAAAGACGAAGTTACGTCTATGAGCAACTTTAACTACGACTATGCTGAAGCTCGAATTGGCGCAAGCCCAATGACGTTTGGTGGTGGTTTTAGCAAATCAGTTCACCCAAATGCACATATGGTTGCCACCATTGATTCTAAATTTAAAGGTGACTTTAACCTAGCTGCAGGTTTTGGTTTTCATGCTCCAGTAAACAACTGGGCTGACCTTACAGGTGAAATGCTATTCCGCGCGGTTGATAACGATAACCAAGATATCGATACCGGGATGCAAATCAACCTTGGCGTACGCCAGTGGCTTGGTCCACAATTTGAGGTGGGCGGTAAAGTGGGTTATGTATCCATTAAACAAAAAGACGAATGGACAGGTTCTGTATACGGCCGCTTCCATTCAACCGAACTATTCTCAATTGGTCTAGAAGGTCTACTAAATGACTTCTACGGCGACCAATTTATGATGACAGCAAGATTTAAGTTTTAATCTTATTTCCTAGTTAAATTTGGAAAGCCAGAGATTTTAGTCTCTGGCTTTTTTATGTTTGGTATTCGCTAGTTGTCAGCTCAATTTAATGTTGATGTAAAAAAACCCCAACTTAGTGTTGGGGCTTTGAAGTTATAAACTATAAGCTATTATTCCTCGGTTTAAATTCCGCTCTTAACTTTTCAAGCCTATGGTAGTTATGGCCATCAGAGGTCATCCATTGCATTCTATTAAAGTCTACAAAATCAATATAATCGGGCTTATGCTTAACATGAATATCGAAAAAATCTCCTAGAATATAGTCAGAATTTAGTTTGGTTAAGTCATAACTAATTCTGCATTTCCCATTAGAATCGAAGGCATTTACTGGTGGAATCACGTCACCTGTAGATGAATATGCATATGACATACTAAGTTTTGGAGAATTACCACCAATATAGTTGTTTGTGATATCAAGAAGCTCACAGTTTTTTCCATACTCAAGATATAAAGCAGGTTCTGAAGAACTAGTTCCTTCTTCATACACTGCTCTTATAGATACACTGGAAGGGATTTGGAGCGGACTGAGATTTTTTTTCACAGTAAATAATTTCCTTCCTTCATTATATGTCAAATATAAAGGATTGGATTCTGCATTTTTCTGATGCTCTGTGATATCCAGAAATACTAAGTCTTGAAAGATCTTTTCTTCAATAACATGTGAATAATCTTGAGTTGACTCATTTACGTCTTCAGTCAGAGGATCATCCGAGACCGGGGTATTAAAATAGCCAACCGATTTAGAACGTACACCATGGATATCAGTAAGTTCAATCTGAATTTGCCCCAAAGCTTCTACTTCTGTATTCACGACTGAAAAGTTCAACAGTGAAGCAGCTTGATCACGGGTTACTTCAATTCCATATTCACCTACTGCGTAATTCCCAACCTTTATGTATGCCTCAGCGCTATTGCATCTCGGCAATACATTATTAGGAAGAGCAGTAATCAGTAATTCACCGTTTTCAAACTTTAGCTTGCGACAGTACGTCAAATTTGAATCACTGACATCTATAGGATTGGATTTAAAATAGTATTCTTGACTCTCCAATAAACTTAACTGATCTACATAAGTTTGCTGAATCACATTGATATCGGTAATTTTCTCAAGGCTTGTAGAAACAACAGCTATAGCACTGCCATCATCACCTATTACTTCGTGTTGGAATCTGATGCTTATAGGATATTGACCATTTGCATTATCAGATATGTTACCTAACAGAACCCATGCTGATGGGTTATCAAGTAACTCTAACTGTTCCTGACTCAACTCAAAACTAGTGTGTAGTTGAGTCAGAAATTCGCTAGGAATGTCTTTTACTTCTATTAATAGGAAGCTACCCAAGTCGCTAGAAGCCTCTATTTGATATCCCTTTTCGCCTATAGCTCGTTCTTGCTCCATCACTTGGAACATTCTTTCTGGTTCTATTCCAACCAAAATTAATGATCCAGGAATAAACTGAGCGTCAAGCCTTTCCGACAAACTATCAATTGCATTAGCCCCAAATTCGGTTAGGACTGGTAGAGCGTACTTTGGCTTTACCGGGACTTCAAAATCTAGATATGCGACTCTACCTTTTCCAGAAGAAACGCTCTCAGTAACTTTTAAAACAAACTTTGTTTCTAGTGGTTCATTAGGGAACCCATGGATAGTCAATTTAGCAGGTTCGTACGCTTGTTGTACAGCGTCACCTTCCCCTAAAACTTCATCAACTGCAGCAATAGTTGTAATGCTTATTCCATTAATTACATCTACAGTATTTCCCGAAGTGTTAACGATTTCAAAAGTTACTTCATCCGAAAACAAATTATCCAACTCAAAAGTTTGCTCAGGAATTACATCACCAACTGTAACTCCTGCCTTTGAGATATTTTCGTATAAGCGACTAAATTCCTCTTTAATTGGAGTAAGTCTTACAACTGTATCAACATTTTCTACATAACCAAGCCCGTCACCTAAATCAATATAATCAGCGGTGAAGAACAGCTTTTCATTACCCAACTGCGACGGTGTTAAAGCACTAGCTTCATCAACGAAATATGGTAGTAGTTCTATAAGAAACTGATTGTTACCATTCTTTTCCGCCTCAACAAGAGACTGAGCTACTTTATGCAGCTTTTGAGCGACATCAGAATTTTTACCATTCTTTTCCGCTATAAAATCAAAATGTCTTAGATCTATGTCCTTTCCATTTAGTATGGGAGACAGCTCGTTTAGTACACTTTGTGTAGCTTGCTCGACATATGCTTCTATGCTTTCAGTACTGCCAGCCTTTAGCTTTAGAGCCTCTTCATAAATTAATTCAGAAAGTGGAGATACTATAGTTGTTCCTTTTAAAGCAAACAATTTAAAGCCAGTCATATCGATATGCGCTGGATTATCAAGATCTTTTGTTTGGCCAGGGACTGATGTTGCTACAATAGGACCTGTAATATCAGAGCTTTTTAGCTTAAACTCACCTTTTTCATTGGTATTACCAACGAACTCATCTGAATTAATCGCACCATCATTATTCTTATCAAGATATATATTTGCGTTAGCTAAGTAGCCATCAACGACTTTAATATTCGTAAAGCTAGAAGCAGCACTGTTAGGTTTATTATTTTCAGAAGTTTCTGTGTTATCTGACTCGCTAGATTTATTACAAGCAGTCAAAAGTAAGGCAGGTAGAATACTAGCTAGTATTGTACGTTTCATATTTCACTCCATGAATAAGGCTGGGTATTACTACCCAGCCCATTTTAATTAGAACTGAGTAACGTCTTCGTTCTCTTCAATAATATTTAAGCTTCTCAAACCAACTGAATCAATTAGATCAATGAACTCTGATGTAGATGCAGGCTCATTGATTGCAGACTCAATAGCTGCTGTAGTAGCTGAATAAAGAGGGCTCAATGTTTCCAAACCAGTGTAATAAACTCTTAAGTACGCAAGGGCTGATGTGTAGCTTTGTTCATTTATTACTTTAGCTATTTGAGAAGCACTATTAACTGAAGTATTGAATAGACCACCTTCAATTCGTTGATCAGTTCCGAACATACAACCAACTCGACCTAATACCCAACAACCACGGTCTTCGTTCCAAACCAGCTCCTTAGAATTGATTAAAGTCTCACGCGCATCCCAAATAACTTCGTAACTTAAGAAAGTAGAGCCTCGCTTATCAAACTCTGCATTTACACTAGCAACCCAAGGTAATATTTCTTGACCATATGTAGCCAATGCGCTGACATCCGCTGAACCAATAAGGTAATCTTTAACGCTTACATCACTGGTTACAGCATTTGCCGAAGATTCTTTTAGCTGACCCAATATGTTGTCGCGAGTCAGTAAATGAGAAGCGATCTCACTCCGGCCGTATTGAGTAGAAATAAACTCTTTCGAGTTTTGCACTTGAGTAATAAGCTCTGAAGCTATCGAGTTATCTTTACCTGCAACATATTCACTACCCAAAATATCGATGTATTTTGGCTCATGAGAAACATAACCGCCAACTTCACGAATACTTGTTTTTTCTAGTAGATCGAACGCTTCCGGTTTGAAGAGATCCGTTCTAGAGCTATCGTTTTTGGATATCGTGTATAGCATCGCTTTAGCAATAGGTGTAGACCCACTTCTATTCGTACCATACCAGTAGTTTAATCTCCAAGATAAGCTATTTGGAGTTGAGCGGATAGATGTTCCAACCCAATTCGGAACGTACGCGACAGTATCTATTTCTCGCCCTTGCGAATCAACAAACGCATACGGATCGTGTAGGCTCGAGAAACTTTTTGCAATAGGTGAAGCTTCTGGCAGCTTAGCATTTTTAGTCCAGTGCTCTACCAAATTGTTGAGTTCTTCTCTTACCCCTGGTAAATCCACTAAAGCAAAATCAACACCTTTTAGACCTGATGGCTCTAATAAGTACCCCATTGCTAGTAGTTTATCCATCCAAGTACCTAGATGCTCAACTTCATAACCAATATATGAAGCCCACTCAGAACTTGCACGATTATTGAAGGTAACTTTGTTTAAGTAACTTCCATGCTTTGTCTCGCCAATAACAGTATATTGAAGAGCATAGCTAACTCCGTTGGACACAATTTCCCTAGGGTTAGAATCTATCCGCGTTTTCATATCACTATCAAAGCAAGACACTGGCATTTTATTACGCCAGTCGTATGAGTCAGATACAAGACCTGCTAGATAATTTGCATTAGCTAAAGACCAAACATGACGTTGCTTTAATGTGCCATCTGGAAGTGCTGGATCGAAATCAACTTCTAGCAAGCATTGCTTTTCAGGCGTTTTTAAAAGATCCAAATAGAAATATGCTTGTTTATAAGCTGCTTTTGTGATGTCACAACGCTCTTCAAGGCTACCTGTGGAAACGTCACTACACGCTTGTTCTGGTGTTTTATAGTCACCTCTCCAATACGTTCTGTAATAGTCGTCAACAATCATATTTGAGCGTTGAAAATCACGATGTAGTGAGAAGTATTTACTTCTTGCGCGATCATTTTCATTGAATTCGACACGATCTTTTCTTGAATTACGTGATTCAAACGTTCTATGGTATCGGGCGATTAAACTGTCGGTGATTTCTTCAAAACTCGACCCTTCATCAAAGACCAAACAACCAGACTCACTCGTTGCTCGACCTCTACCATCTGTACAAAATTTATACTCTTTTAATTCCTTGCCGCTTTGGGTTAGATCTGAGTTATAGATAAGCTCGGATAATGCAGAACGTTCACTCAGGTCTTTACGTTTTTGGTCATCGTATGATGCTAAATCTAGCAGTTCGTACTTCGCTGTACTTTTTGCATAGTTAACTTCAGAGCGGGTTAGAATATTCTCATCTATTTCCGGGTGCACCTCTACTTTCCGTTGGTATGCGAATCGAAGAGCTGCTCGGTCATAAAGACCAAATGCAGGGTGTACGTTAATCTCAGAAGGGGTGTAGTCCATGATTGAAGACGTAGCTGAGATTCCTTTCAAATTAAGAGCACTAGCTTGATTCTTCGTGTAGAAATTATGGTGGTCAAACGAACCAGAGAAGTTATGCCTTAAACCAATATTGTGACCAATCTCGTGTACAAGAGTAGTCAAGTATTGATGAACCGTGAAGGAGTGAGTAACAGCATCGCGTTGAACTGGGGATAAATCAGACCACGACTTCAAAGTTCTAAACTGTGCATCCGCTTGAGGATTCGTAAAAAATCCATCTTCAAAGAAATCAAGTTCAGTTATATCAGTCTTATTTGCCACGATCTTAGAAGAAATGGATGAAAGCTCAGCCGGATACATGTTGTTTTCCATCATATATTGGAGGCGCTTGTTTTCTTTTTCCAGCTCAGCATCTAGATCTACTTGCTCATACTCAGGAAGATCTTCACTAGGCAGAACATCAACTGGAGCAGGAGATTGTCTAGCCAAAGATCTTACCGCTGTAACATCTTCACTCTCTACAGTAGCCAAATGAGAACCAATATAGCTTGCATTGGATGCAACAGCACCAGCACTCATACCTTCACTTTCGTAAGGTTGTGCTAGCTGATTTTTGTTATATAGTCTTGCTAATTCATCCCAACCACTGCTAACTCCCATCTTAGATACGCCCGGATACATGATCGTATAAGCACTTACAATCTCTCCAGTTAGTGGGTTAGCTGTACTTGGTCCAAACCCAAGCAGCCCAGCTTGACTTGCTTCGGGTACAATATGAATTACGTTGGTTCGGATATCGCCTACTTTAGCTCCAACAGCTTCATTTTGGTTTGTAATAACAAGTTCAGGAACTAATCTACCGTTAGCAGAAAAATTATCTTTTAGACTGTTATTTATATAATCAAAACCTTTGATCGTAGCGTCTAGCCATGCTTTATTTACAAGGTTTCCATTGGCATCTTTGCGGAAGAATTCATCACTTAATTGATACTCGATACGATCTTTTCGAGGATCAAAGCGATTTATAAAGTACCCCTCATGACCATTTTGGTTTGGAATGTAATTACCATCTAGCTTTTCATATGAAGTTTTGAATAGACCAAACTTACTGTGCTCTTCCAAGTCATAATGAACAGCTTGATATCCCGGAGTGGCTAACTTATCCAGGCGAACTAATGAATAAAAAACATCTGCTTTTTCTGGGTTGCCAGCTTTAGAGACGATATTGTGTTCATGCTCAATGTTGATTACACCTGCGTTCTTGGGATCGAACTCAAGGTGAGTCAAAGATTTACTTTGTTTATCACCTAGCCACTTCTCGAAGAAATATTGCTCATCGTGCATGTCCAGACTAACAAAATCAGGTGTGAAGTGAGTTTTTTGCCACCACCTTACATTAGGGTCAGATATTTTCTCTTCTGCATTGGTACAGTCACCATATGAATCTTCTTTACATTGATAACCTTCATAAGTACCAGTGATGGTGAACAAGCGTGGTTCATTATGTTCTTGTGGGAATCGGGTTGTTTCCCCATCAAAAGTAATGTCACCTTCAACTAACTCGGCAACAAGACCATCTTGAGTGAACTTAAGCTTTACAAGTCTTTCGCCGTTAATATAGTCGTATGCATATGGGGTATTTTGAGATGTTCTAGAGAGATCGCCCATAGACTGTTGGAATAACCACAAACCATCTACTGGAATTTCGTAGCAGTCTACACAATTCTCATCGCTTACTTTACGAGGAGTTCCTGCAGTAAGACTAGATAGAGCATATTCATATACATCTCTATCTACATATTCGTATGCCTGATCATCAGCACCACAGCCTACTAGTGCCGCACCTACTGCTGTGACCAAACTCAGTTTCTTAAAATTCATAAGTAACTACCTGTTGTTGTTTTTATTTCCTAAAAAGAAATCTTTGCTGTCGCGGCATAAACCGCTTTTTCACTGTCAAAGAGTTCGATATTTCCTAGAGTGCCTCGCTCGGCATCTGCGTATACGCCACTGGATGAAGCGCTTAAAGAAAGACTTATGTTATCTGTCGCTTTATAGCTGCCGGATAAGCTTCCTTGATAGCTAAAACTGGATCTTCTGGTACCTTGATAGCTGATCGTATTACCGCCGAGAACGGAAGCAGATAGTGAAAACTTACCAATTGAATAGCTACTTCCAGCTGATATCGAATATGTCCATTCGGCTAAAGATTTACCTGCAATGGTTTTATATTTATGGAAGCTCTTTCTTACTCGAGGTGATAATGAAAAGCTAACATCCGAGATCTTATAACTCACCGGTAATGCAAGGCGGAATGCTGTATTCAATTGGTCTTTTCGTGAGGCTTCAGACGTAGGAATAGTAAATTGTCCGCTGATAGAAACATTCCCACTATCACCAAACTTGGTAAGGCTAGAGTGTGATAACCCAATTACTGAATCAGTAAAGAAATCACCTGTTTTATCTTCCAATGCCCTCCTCGCCCCTGTGGATACAAATGCGCTATAGTCACCTTCAGTAGCCGAAAAACTAGCGCTCCATGTTAGGGTACGCGAAGAACGATAGTCATCTGGATGATAAATATTGGTTTGATAGCCGAGCGATAAGCTACCACCGTATTTCGCTTCAACTACTTCTTCCTGAACGGCACTGTTCGTTACTTCTTCCTGTTTAACTTCCTTTTGCTCATCTGCCAACGCATTACACGAGGCTAAAACACCAGTCATTAAAACAAGTTTTGGCAACGCAATTTTATTTGTGTGCTGCATAAACGTTTCCGTTTTTCCTGTTTAGTTTTCCTAAATTTGAAGTGCACGCGACCTTCCCTAAAAAAAGAAAGGGATAAAAAGGTTTACTGAAATTAATTCAGTCGCTACTCTTCAAAATATTAACAGTAATTAAAAGACATAAGAATATTGCGCTCGCCAAAACGGAACGTGTTATATTATAACAATATTAATTACTGAGGTTTTATTCAGATATATAAAACAAATAGTAAGAGTAACTATGAAATGTTCCATAGCTATTATTTATTAAGTATAACTAAATAATTCTATAATTAGATTTGATGTTTATTCATATACTGTCTGTCCTGTAATTCCTTTTACGATATAAAATGAGCATTAAATACTCAATCAAGCCCAGCCAAGACTTTGTTATAATAGGTGTGCTATATAGTTTGATTATTATCCGTATGAGCAAACTATATTTAGTTTGATAGGTTTTAAACCTAATATTAACTATCTCTTAATTTTAGATAAAGTTCATCTTGTATAGTGTATCTAATTATTAATATTCGACTTACTTCATCTTTTAAATGTAAATACATTTAACCATCTATTAATAATCTTTCATTTTCGTCTTTAGGGAGTGGTTTTGTATTTTTATGCTCACGATATTTAGGGTGTGTAATCGGTATCGCTGATAAAAGTGTTTTGGTGTAATCTGCTTGGGGATGGTCATATATCTCTTTGACGTTACCTAGCTCAACAATCTTACCAAAGTACATTACCGCAACTCTGTCTGATACATGACGAACTACAGATAAATCGTGTGAGATAAAAATCATCGCAAGGTTCATTTCTTTCTGTAATCTAAGTAACAAGTTAAGAATCTGAGCTTGTACCGAAACATCCAATGCAGATACAGATTCATCACATATAAGAAGCTTAGGCTTTAGCGCTATCGCTCTAGCGATGCCTATACGCTGACGTTGCCCACCAGAGAATTCATGCGGATAACGTTCAACTGAATTAGCAGGCAATCCCACTTTTTCTAGTAATTCCAATACCCATTTCTTACGTTCTTCATTAGTTCCCACACCATGAATTACGTAGGGTTCCTCTAATATCATTCCGATCGTATGGCGCTGGTTGAGAGATTCCATTGGGTCTTGAAAGACAATCTGCATGTCTTTACGTAGGGGGCGCATTTGTCGTGGGCTTAGTTTGGTTATATCTTCACCTTCGAAAAATATTCTGCCTTCTGTTGGTTCAAATAGCTTTAATATTGTGCGCCCAAGCGTGCTTTTCCCACACCCCGATTCGCCAACCAACCCCAGTGTTTCACCACGAGCAACAGAAAACGAAACACCGTCTACTGCTTTTACGGTGTAGCCCTTCTTTAAAATCCCTTTGCCAGACACAAAATGCTGTTTAAGGTCAACAATTCTTAGTACTTCATCCATAACAGCCATTAACCTCTAAACTCGGGAAATGCATTAACATCTATTGGTTTAATTTCAATGGGTTGCTTTGGTTCATCATCCAAGCTTGGCATAAGACCCATCAACCTTTCTGTGTAAGGATGTTGAGGGTTGTCGAATAAATCGAATACATCAGCATATTCGACAACTTTACCACCATACATTACTGCTACGTCATCGCATATTTCCGCAACGACACCAAGATCATGAGTAATGAATATCATCGCCATTCCCGTCTCTTCTTGAAGCTCACGCATAAGCTCAAGAATTGAAGCTTGAACCGTCACATCAAGTGCAGTGGTTGGCTCATCGCAGATCAAAATATCAGGCTTACACGCCAGTGCCATTGCAATCATGACACGTTGCCTCATTCCACCAGATAGATTATGCGGGTATTCGTTTAACCTTTTTTCAGGCATTGGAATACGTACTTTTTCAAGCATTTCAAGCGAGTATGCATTCCTTTCCGCTCTAGAGAGTTCTGGACGATGCAACTCCAGAACTTCGTTCAACTGCCTACCTATCGTATGTACAGGGTTTAGCGCGGTCATTGGATCTTGAAAAATGATCGAAATATTATCACCGCGCATTTTGTACATTTCTTCAGGTGGAAGAGTGACAAGATCGGTTCCGCGGTACAATATTTCACCTTTAGTAACCCGACCATAAGGCTTTGGAAGAAGCCCCATGATGGACATGGACGTGACGCTCTTTCCACACCCTGATTCGCCAACGATACCTAAGGTTCTACCAGCTTTTACATCAAAGTTGACCCCATGAAGAATTTTCACAACGCCATCGTCGGTTGTAAATTCTGTTTCTAGGTCTCTGACACTTAATATTGTTTCCGCAGACATACCACTACTCCTGACTGACTAAAGCTTGTAACGCGTATCCATAACCGTTACTGGTTCGAATGTTTTTCCGCTTTTTACCGCTTTCTTCGTTGCTTTCTTTTCTTCTTCATCGATCCAGAAAGTGTGGAAACCTACAACACGATCTATTGGGAATATGCTATCCGTAAAACGATTCATTGCTTGCTGTGGGTATTTCAGGTAACGCCAGTGGGCTTCACGAGTATAAGGCACCATGTACCCAGGGACGATTACATGGGCTTCCGTAATTTTCTGTTGAATTTGATG
This sequence comes from Vibrio penaeicida, assembly GCF_002933855.1. GTDB lineage: Bacteria > Pseudomonadota > Gammaproteobacteria > Enterobacterales > Vibrionaceae > Vibrio > Vibrio penaeicida_A. Next base: position 154,027 of record NZ_BFAQ01000022.1, on the reverse strand, counting down.
AGAGAGCTTATGCTTTTTCTCTACATTAAATTCTTGTCTGTACTGCATGATCAGTGCATCTAGCTCTGGTGAGCTAAAGTTTGTATGGTTATTGGTTTGAGCTTTGTTAGCATTAGCAGAATGGAAGTATTCCCAATACGCTGGTACTTCACGTCCGCCCATATTAAGGAAAGCGAGTTCATGCTTTTTCTCTAAAATGAACTTGAACGCGGAAGAACCATCAACCAGATTCAATGAAAAATCAATTCCAGCTTTCTTTCCTTGTTCTCTGAGAAATGCAATTCGAGGGGTCCAAGAGTTGTAGCCATAAGTAATAGCAAAACTCAGCCGCTCTCCTTTTGCGTTAACTCGAATACCATCAGCCCCCACTTTGTCGAATCCGGCTTTAGCAAAAAACTCTCCTGCTAACTCAGGATCAAACTTAGGTGGAACAGGGGTTGGCATATCGTATTTGCCATGACCAAAGCCCATGGCGTGTGGCTTACGAGAATAATCACCACGAGTAATTTTTTCGATCATTCCATCGTAATCAGTCGCATACATGATGCCCTGACGAAGATTGATATCGTTCAAATGAGCCTTAGAGGAGTTAATCCATACCCCCCCTGCACCTTGAGGTCGTTCATTAAAGCCCCAGAAGCGGTGTATATAACCTTTTTGGTAAGGTTCTGTATTGGTTTTTTCGTGCCAAATTCCTGGAAGAATGACACTAAATGCGTCCAAATTGCCTTTTTCAAAATGTTTGCGGGCAATATCGTTATCGCGAATCACTTTGAAGCGGATTTTTTCTACATTAAAACGATTTTTGTAATACTGATTGCTGTATCCCCACCAATCGTCGCCGACATGTTTAAAGGTTAGGCTTTTACCTTTTTTCACTTTGTCTAGATAATAAGCGTAAGTCGTTGGTTCACTTTTAAAGTTGTATTTACGTACAAAGTTATCATCAATACCATCGCCGTTTTCATCTTTGGAAGGCTTATAAAAGTGCTCAGGTCTAGGTCGAAGGCTACCAAGCATACGCAGTAGTTCGTCTGGATTTTTTTCTATGGCAGATACCGCAGCGATTGTGTGTTCGTCAATCTTAACGACATCAGCAATTTGCTCTGTGTAGTAAGTGTTGTACCAAGGAGCAACAATATCTTTTGAACGGAAGAACTTTAAGATAAAAACAAAATCGTCTGCTGTTACCTTTTCACCATCAGACCACTCAGCTTCTGGATTCAATTTGAAATAAACCGTTTTATTATCACCAGCAAATGCCCACTCATTTGCTAAGTCCGGAATCCACTCTAACGTGTCGGGATGCTGCCCAACTAGTGATGGAACGCTGTCTAGAAAGTATGAACGTAGTCCTGAATTCGAGTCGGGGCCTACACTACGCAAGGTTTGTGGGAAGCTGAGGAGGTGCGTTCTGTAGGTTCCACCGCGCTTTGCTTCTTCTGAACCAATCAAAGGTTCATCCCAGTTTGTCTCCCAGTTCAACCCTTCCGGTAAGGAAGCTGCTTGAGCTGCAAATCCTGTTGCAGAAAGCAACGCAGCTATGACTATCTTTTTCATAAACATTCCCTATTTAATTATTCTAGTTATACGTAACGAGTAAATTTCTTTGGATCAAAGGCTGCACGTATCGCTTCGCCAATGAACGTAACCATAATAAGTACAGATACAATTGCAGCAACTACCGAAGACACAATCCATGGTGAGTCCAAATTAGATTTGCCTTGTTGTAACAACTCGCCCCAGCTTGGTGTTGGAGGACGTAGACCCAAACCTAAATAATCCAACGCCGTAAGTGCGGTAATGTTGGCTGCAATGGTAAACGGAGCAAGAGTGACGATCATTACCATAGTATTAGGTAAGATATGCTTAAATAGAATTCTTGAAGTGCTCGCACCTAGTGCTCTTGCAGCCATAACGTATTCGCGCGCCGACTCTTTGTAAGTCATGGTTCGCATATACCAAGTCAAACCCATCCAACTAAAGAGAACATTTATGGCGACAAACAGTGTGAAAGTGGGCTGAGTGATCGATACCAAAATCATAATGACATAAAGGAACGGAACCATTGACCAAACTTCGATAAGGCGCTGAACAAAAAGATCAAACTTTCCTCCAAAGAAGCCCATCGCACAGCCAACAGCGGTACCAATCGCATACGAAATTGCCATGGTGAGTAACGCAAAGCCCATGGCAATTCTAAAACCATAAACAAGTCGAGCGAGAATATCGCGTCCGATAACATCTGTTCCTAAGTAATGCTGAGTTTCGGCATTAGGAGACGTTGGAGGGAAATCGCCACTAAAGTCTTGTTCATACGGGTTCCAAGGAACAATTGGCATCAAAACGAAATCATCACTATCGGACGTTGCAAAAGACTTAGCCAACTCACGGTAATTAGCTTCACCTGAATGTGTCTGCCCGAACGTTTCTGCAAGGTGAACATCACTCACTACAGGGAAAAACCATTCACCCTGATACTTAACGACTAACGCTTTGCTGTTTACAAAAACTTCTGCAAATAGAGACGCAACAAGCAGCACAGATAAGATTAGGAAAGACCAATAGCCACGTTTAATCTCTTTAAAACGTTTGATTTTCTTTCTTGTTAAAGGCGTTAAATTCAACATCATCACGCTCCAAACTTCACACGTGGATCGACCAACGCAACACAGATATCAGATACAATATTACCGACCAAAAGCATTATGGCGTTAATGGCGACTATCCCCATGACTACTGGGTAATCACGTTCCATAATGGACTCATACCCAAGCAAACCAATGCCATCAATATTGAAAATTACTTCTATTAAGAAAGACCCAGACATAAAGAACAATAAAGAGTTACCAAAGTGACTGGCAATTGGAATCAAGCTATTGCGTAACGCGTGCTTCCTTACTGCTTTTTGAAACGGTAATCCTTTAGCGATAGCTGTTCGAATGTAATCCGAGGAAAGGTTTTCCATGAGGTTATTCTTCATGGTCATAGTGAGCGTTGCAAAATCACCAATTAGATAACAAATCAAAGGTAAAATGGCGTGCCACATAATGTCTTTGACGCGCTCGTAAACCGTTTCATAGTCGTCAAAATCATCTCCGACAAAGCCTCCCATCGGGAACCACTCTAAGTTATAGCTAAACCACGTAATCAGCAGTACACCCACTACGTATCCTGGTAAGGCATACCCAAGAAAAATAAGAATTGAAGAAGATGAGTCAAACACGCTGCCGTGCTTGAGGGCTTTGTAATAGCCTAAAGGAATCGATATAAAATAACTGATAAAGAAGGTCATACCGCCGTAAAACAGAGAGACGGGTAATCTCTCGGCGATCATATCGGTTACCGGTTCGTAGTAACGAGTTGACTCTCCAAAATCTAGAACAACAAGTTTACTGAGCCAGTCAACGTAGGCCTCTAGTACAGGTTTGTCTAATCCATAGAATGCGTTCAATTCTGCCATCTGGTCTTCTGACAATGCAGAACTATCACCAGCTACCGATGTTGACGCGCTGTCTCCTTGTGGTTGCATGTTCGCGAGCATTCGCTCAACAGGACCACCAGGAACAAACCGTGTAATGGCGAAAATTAGAATGGTTATTCCCAAAAATGTTGGAATAACAAGCCCTAAGCGGCGTAAAAAATAAGATAACACGTACCGACCTTCTCCGAGTCTTTTACTTCTCCGTCACAAAAATGTCATTCACTCACTATAGTATTCATAATACCGTGAAATTCGACGGAGCTGGATTGAACATCAATGTCCCAGTACAGCTTCAATTTTAGCTAGACTGAACTATCTTAAACGGTTCTTGTCAGACTGGATCTGAAACTACCTTATTCCATTATATTTATGTGTTTCTTATATGATACGCGGTATCAAATTTCTGGTTACAGCAAACGTTTCCCTAAACCAAATACAAACTATAGATAAACAACCTAAAAATACGAATTAATTAAGATTTAAATATTGTACATATTGTTAGCCTCAAATTTTAACACCGCATTAACACAAAAAAACAGTTAACAACTTCAAGAGCCGTATTATTTCCTAATCATGTCTTTTTATTTGTAAGTATGTCCATTTGTAAATATGAAGAATTAAAATCCAACAAGAGTCTCAAAAATGACACTTTCATCTAAAAAATATTTAGTATCGAGAAGCTGGCATTAATCCTTAAAATCCGGCTCACTTATTAAGACCCTATTGACAAAACAAACATAAATAAGTATAGGTATTGTTGCTTGAATAATATTCAACAATATAATGAGGCAGATGGGCATATATGGTTAATTGATTCGATAACACTATTAACAGTTTGTCCGATTACTACTATTTCTTAGCTTACTATTTCTAATACCCTCACATTTTTTATATACATAACTGCCAATTACACTAATGACAGTTATGTAGATATTAAAAAAGGCTCGCGAATGCGAGCCTTTTTGCTAATTCAAATTTTATATTTCCTGACACAATGCAAGCAATTCATCCCTTTGCTGCTCTTGAATCAGTTTCCAGTGACAACCTTTCACTGCACCAGCAAATTTCCATAACAAGCGAATATCCACTTCGCCGCCATACGTTTGCTTAACACGTCTAAATACATCAACAGGTCCTAACCGCATAAAAGTACTGACATCTTCTACACCGGATTTTTTCACCATTCTTTCTAGGGTTAATTGCATGTTTGGGAGATCACGCAATCTTCTACTGTCTTTAGACTTTTGAAAAGCTCTTTGCTGTTTAGAGAAATTTATAGATGCTCGAACGATGCTTTCTAGCTCCTCGTGCATGGCGTCAAACAAGTCAGTAATGTCATAATAGTTAACAATTGCTGTCGTTTGCTTTTTAACATGCTTATATTTTTCACATCCAAGCTCTGTCAATTTCTTATCTAGGTTTCCACCGCCTCGAATAAAAATTGTTTCATTAGTAATTAGTGCGTACATCGCTCCTTCGTTGAATAAGCCAATTCCACCGAACATTGATCGTTTCTGATAACTACCAAATTGATCAACAAAATCATAGAACATTGATTCCTTCATGTTCTGTAACCTCCAAACTTATGTGTTAACCCCCCGATCAATACACAAGCGCCGAATATTAAATAAATATCGACTTTAGAGATGCAACCAAATATACGGTTACAAAAAACACTTCAAAATTAGAAATGTGACTCGAAGTTTATGATGAAATTTACCTTTATGAAACCGCATACTTAACTGAATGAAATAAGTTAAGATATTGCTCACAGTAACTCTGTATCAATAAGCAAAAAAGTGAATATACATCACATCTTTATGTAACAGAGGTAATCAACCACAGTTAAAATGTCGGAAACGCTCGGTTTATTGAGCCTTTATGTACTGAAATACTGGACTTTTTTTCTTGTGCGTTTTGTTGCGCGACCTATAGATAGCGCGCTAAAATGAAGCCCATATTAGACTGTTCTAAGTACCCAAATGAATCATTTATCATTTTACTGGTTACCCCATAACAACCAGTTACTGCTCCAAGGGCTTGAGTCCGAATTTGCTCAATTAGTGGAGCAATCCATAAATACAGGCAAGATCAGTCTTCCGCCAATTCCAGATGCTGTCTTGAAGATCCAGCAACTTTGTACAATGGATACTACTGGCATCCCAGATATTGCAGAGTGCCTTATGGAAGATCCGAGCCTCACCGCCGTAGTTATCCGTGTTGCTAATTCTGTCGTTTTTAATCGCAGAAATATTACCTGTACCGATTTGCAAACAGCGGTATCACGATTAGGTATCCTTCGCGTTCGAGATATAGTCACAGCGCAAGCCATCGAACAGCTAAAGAATTCGGTCAACCTCAATAAAGAATGCAACCATGTTTTAACGAATAGCGCGTCCGTATCTCGGAGGTTGGCGGCAACGATGGTTCTTGTTGCTCGTTCATTCCAAGCAACAGAAGAAGGTGATAAATACGAATACTTGGAAGTAGAGAAAGCGCTTCTCAGTGGTCTTCTTGCCGATATTGGTGTTTTCTGCCTTGTTAATGAATACCACCTGTATCTCGATCGCGGCAATTACCTTGATTACGACATAGCGCTTCAAATATTCCAATCGCGCTGCGCCGTCACCAGCCAACTTGTACTAAAAAGCTGGGGGTTTGATCGAGACTTTATTGAAGTCGCGACGAATAAATCAGTAGAAGAACAAGCTCATCCAGTCACTTACTTGGATGTTGCTCGAATAGCAAACCATCTTCTAATGTTCCGTGATGAAGATGATGAGATTGACGAGCACGAAGTTGAATTCGATGTAGATGGCGCAGAAGTACTCTACGAGTTAAGCAACCTTTCAGATTCTGACTTCGAAAATGAAATTAAAAAGATAATGAATTCAACTGGATTCTGATCTCTCTGACATTTCGAGGATTTTATGTATTCAGGGATGATTCTGATATTCACGCCTTTGGTGATTGGTTACCTCCTTCCTTTCACCAATAAATCTTACTTAGATTACGTCAACCGAATCACGCATTACTTAATCTATTTTATTCTCTTTTTGATGGGTTTGAGCCTCGCGGCACTGGATAACCTTTCTAGCAACCTCCAGCTTATTCTAAAGATTGCGGCAACTTTTTTCATTACCATTGGGCTCGCAAACCTTTTAGTACTGCCTATTTTAGATAAGTATTTCCCCGTACAAACCGAAAGTACTGCTGCGAAATTACCTTTTCATAAGATGATGATGGAGTCCGTCAAATTGGTACTTGTCGTATCTTCTGGCTTGGCCATTGGCTTGTTATCGCTTTTCTCTCTCCAATGGATTGACCAAACGAGCGAAGCTGTTCTTCTATTTCTTTTACTTTTCATTGGAATCCAACTTAGAAATAGTGGATTAACTCTTAAGCAAATCTTGATTAATAAACACGGTATGCTGATCGCAGTGGCAATAATCTCGACATCTCTATTCGGCGGCTACATTGCATCTCTAATGCTTGAAATCGATCCTTTCCAAGGTATGGCCATGGCTTCAGGGTTTGGCTGGTATTCATTATCAGGTATTTTAATGGGAGACGCATTTGGACCCGTCTATGGTGGTGCTTCATTTATATTGGAGCTTGCACGCGAGCTCGTAGCACTTGCGTTAATACCAATGTTAGTCCAAAGATTTCCGTGTACCTCAATTGGATATGCGGGAGCAACCGCAATGGATTTTACTCTCCCCGTCATACAATCGACTGGTGGAATACGGTGCGTTCCCATTGCGATTGTTAGTGGGTTTATTTTGAGTTTATTGGTTCCGGTCTTAATGTTACTTTTTGTATCTTTAAGCGGAACGTAGACCAACAGTCCCCTCATATCTCAAAGAGTTAGAGATGAAACGTTTACCTCTATCAAATCAACGATTAAAATAAGGTTATTCGGGCATCAATAATTTAACAAACCCAAATAGCCTGAAGTCTGACTCTAAAGGAACTCGCAATGAAACGTTTTGCCTTCGCCCTACTTTTAGCTAGCTCATCAACATTCGTGCATGCGGATCAAGCATTGTGCTTAGAAAAGAAATACGACAATTATGTTGATGCTTCTTTGACTTGGTATGAAGACCTCGTCTCTTTTACCATTCAAGATAACCCAGCACTCACCGATGTTGGTCAATGGTTTTTGAACGGAAGAAAGAATCACTTCGAGCTCAATAGAGAGGCTGTACATTATTATTTGAGCAATGACCCTAGCAAAGTTGCTACTGAGCGACCAGTTGAGGCATGGTTAAAGCTTGAGCAAAAAGAAATTAAAGTACTTGCATCTAGAAGCGATAAACTTGGTCAACTCGCCAAAGCCACCTTCGATGATCGTCAATCTCAACCGCATTCCCAAAACTACGAATTAAGAACCGCCTTTGCTGAACTCCTAAGTCATCCCAAAAAGATCGACAGTGCTTTGAATAAGTACAACCAAAGCATCAGTAAACTAGAACAGGAACGCTGCCAATAACTCACTGGCACGTCAGGTTAAAGTTTCGCCAAACATACAAAATGGTAATAATTAAGACGGGACTTTGCGCCCGTTTTCGTTTAGATTGACCCGCTTGCAAACGTAGAAATATAAGTAAATAAGGTTATGGTATCTGAGAATAAGACAGCAGATGTAAGCTTTGAAAGTTTGCTGAAAATATTTACTGTGCCGGAAGCACCAGACTCAACACTTGGTCACATTGAAAATAAGCTATCGCAAAACTTAAATCAGTTTCTGCGAGAACATATCGTTGCTGAAGAAAAGCCTTTAGCCGATATTGAAAAGCAATTTTCTAACCCCTATTTGCCTGAACAACCTCAGTTTGTCTCTGAACACACACAAAGCTTACTGGACAATTTAGTTTCTCAATCTGTTCATACCTCGGCACCAAGTTTTATTGGGCACATGACCTCGGCACTCCCCTACTTCCTGATGCCGCTCTCTAAAATCATGATTGCGTTAAATCAGAACTTGGTAAAAATTGAAACATCGAAAGCATTTACCCCTCTTGAACGCCAAGTACTCGGAATGCTTCACGGGTTAATTTACCAAGAAACACCCGACTTCTATCAGAAATGGATGCACAGCGCGAACCATTCGCTTGGTGCTTTTTGTTCTGGTGGAACCATCGCAAATATCACAGCGCTATGGGTTGCAAGAAACAACGCTTTAAGACCAGACGGCGAGTTTACCGGTGTGGAAAAAGAGGGGATTTTCAAAGCCATGAAGCATTATGGCTATGAAGGTTTGGCTATTTTGGTATCCGAACGTGGTCATTACTCTTTAAATAAAGCCGCAGATGTCCTTGGCTTGGGAAGAGATTGTTTGGTTTCGGTTAAAACCGACAATCAAAACAAACTATGTCCGAACGATCTCGAACAAAAAATTTCCGACCTGAAGCAACGTAACATTAAGCCATTTGCTATTGTTGGGGTTGCTGGGACTACGGAAACAGGCAACATCGATCCATTGGAAGATATTGCTCGGATCAGCCAGGCTCACAATTGTCACTTCCATGTGGATGCAGCTTGGGGTGGTGCGACATTAATGTCTAATAACCACCGTCATTTGCTTAAAGGCATCGAGCTAGCGGATTCCGTGACAATTGACGCCCACAAACAGCTTTACATCCCTATGGGTGCGGGAATGGTGCTTTTCAAAGATCCAAGTGCCATGACCGCCATTGAACATCATGCCCAATATATATTGCGTAAGGGATCGAAGGATTTAGGCAGCCATACATTAGAAGGATCGCGTTCAGGAATGGCAATGCTGGTTTATTCAAGCATGCATATTATCAGCCGACCTGGTTACGAATTGCTTATCGATCAGAGTATCGATAAAGCAAAATATTTTGCTTCCCTAGTTTCCAAACAATCCGACTTTGAGCTGGTGACTGAACCAGAACTATGCTTACTCACGTACCGATATGTTCCAGAAGTGACAAGGCAAGCCCTTGAAGTTGCGAGCGATGAACAATTAGACGAATTACATGAAGCATTAAATGCGTTAACGAAGCAGATTCAGAAAAAACAACGGGAGACAGGTAAAACATTTGTTTCTCGAACTCGATTAAACCCTGAAAAATGGGGATTTAGGCATACCATCGTATTTCGTGTAGTACTCGCCAACCCACTGACTTCTGAAGACATACTCCAATCGGTTCTTCAAGAGCAAAGAGAAATTGCGTCTGAGTTGCCACAATTAATGTCTCAAGTTATTGAGCTTTCTAATAAAATACTAGAAAAATAAATCAATAACGAAAATACGCAACTCTACACACATATTTTTGAAATTTACAGAAATGAAATTTTCTTTCCGTCATTGAAAATTGATCACAATAAAATAGGCGCAAATAGTGCTATTTGAGCGATTTCTCCAACAACAGGATTTCGGAACTGAAATTAAGTTTGAGGCTTGTCATATTATAGACATTTAATTCCCAAATTGCGGGTCTTTTAGTCAACCAACAGACCACCTTAGTTTATACTCGTCTGTATAAGCCATTGACCATCAGCGATCATTCTGACTCGCTCCTTGTGGGTCCCATTTTTCAGAATAAATGGAAAGATCAAGTCAATGAAGATGTTCTCTATACCTTTGTGAACGCGATGAATACATTAGAAAAAATACAGAAAAATTTGGAGAACTTCAGCAAGTCTGAACGTAAAGTTGCCGAAGTGATCATGGCATCTCCTCAAACCGCCATACACTCTAGTATTGCGACGCTTGCAAAAATGGCAGACGTTAGTGAACCTACCGTTAACCGATTCTGTCGTCGTCTGGATACCAAAGGTTTCCCAGATTTTAAACTTCACTTAGCTCAAAGTTTGGCGAATGGTACGCCTTATGTAAACAGGAATGTCGAAGAAGACGACGGTCCCGATGCCTACACGCATAAGATTTTTGAATCGACTATGGCGTGCTTAGATGTTGCCAAAAATAGCATTGACTCAATGCAAGTTAACCGAGCTGTAGACCTTCTTACTCAAGCAAAACGTATCTCGTTTTTCGGTTTAGGCGCTTCATCTGCTGTTGCGAAAGATGCACAAAACAAATTCATTCGTTTTAACATCCCAATCAGTTGTTTTGAAGACATTGTGATGCAACGTATGAGCTGCATCAACTGCACAGATAACGACGTTATTGTTCTGATTTCTCATACTGGTCGAACAAAGAGTTTGGTTGAAATTGCCAACCTCGCCCGAGAAAATGGCGCGACCGTTATAGCGGTTACAGCAAAAGATTCGCCACTTGATCGCGCTTCATCACTGTCTATTTCATTGGACGTGCCAGAAGATACGGATGTTTATATGCCGATGGCGAGCCGTGTTGTCCAAATGACCGTGATCGATGTTCTTGCTACTGGCTTTACCTTGCGCCGCGGATCTGGGTTTAGAGAAAACTTAAAACGTGTCAAAGATGCTTTGAAAGATTCACGTTATGACAAAATAGCGCAATACTGAGTCTTAACTGAATTGCAGAACCAAACGCAGTGACAGTTGTCTTTTTCTAGCAACATCTATCTATTTAAAGCGGAGCCTTATGGCTCCGTTTTTATTCTTCCCTTTCGAATTTATTATCTAAGGTTCGTTGACTAAACGCTTCTATGCTATCTGTTTGTGAAGCACGATCTGTTTGTGAAACCCGATCTGTTTGCGAAACCCGATATTGCTCAGAGGTCCGGGTAATAGGGTGAGGAATCGCTCCCGTACATGGGCATACTTTTGACAATATGTAGATCAGCCGATCGTAATTAAGCGGTATAGGGTTACCTTTGATTGCAACGGTACGCAGCGCATCTTCCGCCACTTGCTCAAATGAGGTGTTACAAACTCCAAAAGTAGAAAGCTTAGGCAGATTGAGTTTGTCGAGCATCGCTCGAACCCAAATCACGCTATCTTCTACATGCGCATCATCTTGTGCGGTTACGATCTGAGCAATTTTTTTGTAGCGGGATAAAATATCTTCTCGCCCAAGCTGTTCTGCTGCATGAATGTTCTCCAGCATAACGTAGGGCGCTAATTGCGCAGTGATTACGCTATGAGGCGCTTTTAGTTTTCCACCTAAAGCAAATGCCAATCCATGGGCGGCACCTAACTTAGCATTGGTGGTTGCCATCCCACCCAACATTGCAGCAAAAGAAATGTCGGAGCGCGCTTCAGGGTGGTCATCTAAACATGCAGGTAAAATTGCACCTGAAAGTCTTCGTAACCCTTCTTCACAAATCATATCCGTAAGCGGATTCGGATCACCACACACGTACGCTTCCATTAAATGGGTAAAGGCATCCATAGCGCCTCTCCCTGAGGTTTGTGCCTCAGTCCCATGCGTTAGTTCAGGATCTACAATAGCAAGATCCGGCAGCATATCAGGGCTTCGTAAACTCACTTTTACTCTATCTTGCCCAGAGCGAAGCACTGCATTTTTGGTCACTTCCGCACCAGTACTGGCAGTGGTTGGGATCGCAATAAAAGGAATGGGTTTCGATTTTAAAGGTACATCTCGACCAACCACTTCAACGTAATCGTAAAGATTACCTTGGTTTGGAATAATGGCTGCTAGCGCTTTCCCAGTATCAATCACGCTGCCGCCACCAATCGCTACCACCATGTCTGGGCGAAACTTCCTTCCTTGCACAGCGATCTCTTCAATCATCGCAATAAAAGGCTCACTTGAAATGGCGACATGATGAAAACGGATAGATTGCGAATTAAAATATTCAATGATAGGTAAAGCACGATTTCGATCTTCACCAGTAACAAGCAGAGCACTGTAGCCGTATTGAGAAATGGCAGATAAAGACGATGCGAGCGCACCTTCACCAAATACGATTTTTGTCGAAGTCATAAATTGAAACATGCAACCACCTTGAAAAATGCATAGTTTGAGCAGAGTGCCCTAGAGCACCGACTTGAACATTGATTTGCTTCAACTCCCCCTCATTAATATTAAGCTTAGACGTTAGGCAATCGATTTTGACATCCCTTCGAATCAATCCATATTAGCTCGATGGCATAAATTGATCTTTGCCGAAAATCACAACTGTACTCCATAAAAAATTGATAGGTAGTACCTATTGAAGTAAATGGTTTTCCAAGCTTTATTTCCCTAGCCTATTCAGGCATAGTGGCACCATTAGAACAAAGGAGAAGAATATGTTTGTAGTGATTTTTGGTCGTCCTGGTTGCCCTTTTTGTGTGCGTGCAAAAGACCTTGCTGATAAATTGAAAGAGGAACGTGACGACTTTAACTACCGTTACGTTGATATCCATGCAGAAGGCATCAGCAAAGCTGACCTAGAAAAAACCGTAGGTAAGCCAGTTGAAACTGTGCCTCAAATTTTCGTCGACCAAGACCACGTAGGTGGGTTCACCGAATTTGAAGCATACGCAAAAGAAAACTTGGGTTTATACGATTAATCCCAAGACTCTGATTTTATTAAAATACAGCTCGCACAAGCGGGCTGTATTTTTTTATCTGAACAACGCGTAAAAATTTAGTCAAAAAAGCGAACAAATCCCTTATTCCCTTTGACACTTTCAGTTACACTTCACATTCCTTTTCCATTCCGTCACAGCGATTCCGAGTTAAAGAGCAGTGAACATCGATATCGTCACGTTATTAGAGCAAAACCCTATTTTGCTTATCTTCGTCGTGCTTGCCATTGGGTTAGGCATCGGCAAAATTCAATTTGGTCGTATGCAATTAGGCAGTGCCATTGGGGTATTGATCAGTGCCATACTCATGGGCAACCTTGGTTTTTCCTTCAATGCCGACGCATTAACTATTGGTTTTATGCTGTTTATATTTTGTGTTGGTATAGAAGCAGGACCGAACTTCTTTGGTATTTTCTTTCGCGACGGCAAGCATTATTTTATTTTGAGCCTTACCGTTCTCAGCTCCGCACTCGCCATAACGTATTTTGTGAGCAGTTATCTTGAGCTTGATTTTGGATTCTCTGCCGGAATGATGGCAGGCTCTTTAACATCTACGCCTATTTTAGTGGGTGCTCAAGATGCATTGAAAACAGGCTTAGCCACTGTACCGTCAGATATCACAATGGATAAAGTGCGTGAAAACCTCTCTGTTGGGTATGCCATTGCCTATCTGGTTGGCTTAACCAGTATGATTTTAATGGCTAAGTTACTCCCCAAATTTCAAAGACAAAACCTTCATGATTCGGCCACGCAAATTGCCCAAGAACGAGGGCTAGATACATCTGCCCAGAGAAAAGTATATTTGCCCATTATTCGAGCCTACCGTGTTGGTACAGAATTGGTGGATTGGACAGATGGGAAAAACCTAAGGGAGTTGGGTATTTATCGCCAAACTGGGTGTTACATTGAGCGTATTCGACGAAATGGAATCCTAGCCCACCCTGATGGTGACGCTATCCTGCAGCAGGGAGACGAAATCGCATTAGTTGGCTACCCCGACAGCCACGCTCGACTGGACCCAAGCTTTAGAAACGGTAAAGAAGTGTTTGACCGTAATCTATTGGATTTGCGTATTGTTGAAGAAGAAATCGTCGTTAAAAGCGACAGCATCGCCGGTAAGAAGCTATCCGATTTAAATCTTTCCGAATATGGGTGTTTCTTAAACCGAGTGGTACGCGCACAAATTGAAATGCCAATGGATTTAAATATCGTACTTGCGAAAGGAGATATTCTGCAAGTGAGTGGAGAAAAAAGTCGGGTTATGGGGCTTGCAGAGAGAATCGGTTTCATCTCTATTCACAGCCAGATGGCCGACTTATTGGCATTTTGTAGCTTTTTTATACTTGGTATTTTGTTTGGTTTAATCACCATGACATTTGGGCAGGTGACTTTCGGGCTAGGAAATGCCGTTGGGCTTTTACTCTCTGGGATTACTCTGGGATTCCTACGTGCTAACCACCCTACTTTTGGCTACGTTCCTCAAGGTGCTCTGAACATGGTCAAAGACTTGGGCTTAATGTTCTTTATGGTAGGCATTGGTTTAAGTGCTGGTGACAGTATTGTTTCTTATATGTCGAAAGTGGGGCCGCAGATATTGGGCGTAAGTTTACTAATAAGCGTAATTCCCGTAATGATTGCTTATCTAGTGGGCGCTTATGTGCTGAAAATGAACAGAGCACTATTAATTGGTGCCATTGTTGGCGCAAGGACGTGTGGCCCGGCAATGGATGTCGTCAATGAGCAAGCTAAATCTACGATTCCCGCTCTGGGCTATGCGGGCACTTACGCTATCGCCAATATTTTGATGACTCTGGCTGGCACCTTCTTGATCATCATTACGTAATGGTTCTACATTTTCTGTAAAGACATAAAAAAGGCGCTCACTGAGCGCCTTTTCCATTAATACACTACAACCAGTTAGATGTCTTGAACGTCGAACTCTACCAGTGGGTTAACATCGGCTTCGTAGTCAACACCTTCACAACCAAAACCGAATAACTTCAAGAACTCTTCTTTGTACTCAGCGTAGTCAGTCAGCTCTTTCAGGTTCTCTGATGTGATTTGTGGCCAAAGCTCACGGCAGTGCTTTTGAATATCATCACGAAGTTCCCAGTCATCCAAACGCAAGCGGTTTTTGTCATCCACTTCTGCTGCAGAACCATCTTCTTTGTATAAACGCTCGCTGAACATACGGAAGATTTGTTCCATACAACCTTCATGAACACCTTCTTCACGCATCTTCTTGAACACCATTGCAATGTACAGCGGCATAACAGGAATAGCGGAGCTTGCCTGAGTTACAACTGACTTAAGCACAGCAACATTTGCGCTGCCACCTGTGGTGCCTAGTTTCTCATTTAACGCTGTCGCTGCACGGTCAAGGTCCATTTTCGCTTTACCTAGCGCGCCATCCCAGTAAATAGGCCACGTTAGCTCAGTGCCAATGTAGCTGTATGCTACTGTCTTACAACCTTCAGCCAAAACACCGGCTTCTGATAGTGCTTGGATCCATAATTCCCAATCTTCACCACCCATTACTGTCACGGTATCTTTAATTTCCTGCTCAGTAGCAGGCTCAACACTCGCTTCAATGATTAGGTCTTTATTTGTATCAACCGCCGTAGACGTGTAAGTATCGCCGATAGGCTTTAGAGATGAGCGGATCACTTCACCTGTATCAGGAAGCTTACGTACTGGAGAAGCCAGTGAGTAAACCACCATATCGATCTGACCTAAGTCTTCCTTGATCAGATCAATTGTCTTTTGTTTTGCTTCATTTGAGAATGCGTCGCCATTTAAGCTTTTTGAGTACAAGCCTTCTTCTTTCGCTAGCTTGTCGAACGCAGCAGAATTATACCAACCGGCTGTTCCTGGCTTTTTCTCTGTGCCTGCTTTTTCGAAAAACACACCAATGGTTGATGCACCACCACCGAAAGCAGCGGCAATGCGTGAAGATAGGCCGTAACCGCTTGAAGAACCAACAACGAGCACGCGCTTAGGGGCATTTTTGATAGGACCTTGTGCTTTCGTATATTCGATTTGTTCTTTTACGTTTGCTTCACAGCCAACTGGATGTGTAGTGGTACAAATGAAGCCACGAATTCTTGGTTTGATGATCATATTCATTTCCCTTTAAAAAACGTTGCTAGGATAAAAGTTTACACACCGTTTCGCACCTAATTTCTTACAAAATGCGAAAGTGGTTGGAGCTGTTTGATCAAAAAAAGCGCTGCATTTCTGCAGCGCTTTTCTAATACGAGATAATTCTACGCTTACGCGACGCTATTTAGCGAAACCTCATTCGTTTTGTGAGTACGCGTTTCGACCAAATCATGGCTAAAGTGATCTACTTGGATTGCCATGTAGCGAAGTTTGTCTGCGCTTAAGATTTCGTCCACTTCGACTTTGTTCAAAATCTTATGCTCGAGTGCTTGCTCCAGTCGAACATTGAGTGGGGCTTTCTTGTCGATTTTGCCTTCTCTTATGCCTTGGATGACCTTGCGCTCATGACCTCTTACTTTGTACATAGCCATGAATGCATTTTCCATTAAACCAACAGGATCGTCGTTTTCTTTACCGACATAACAGAGATGAGTTAGGCGATCTCGATGGGCTCCTGGGGTCATTAGGCTGTTCGCAATCGCAACAGCATTATCATCCGCTGCTTTCTTGAATCGGTTCCCCAGAGGGAAAATCAAGAAGTTAAGGAACTTGCCCGCAACTTTAGACGGGAAGTTTGAATATGCTTCTTGCAACGACTGAGCGGCATGGTGAAGACAATGATTCATGGCGTAATGGACGTAATCCAAATCTGACTGCTGTCTACCGTCATCCTCGTATTTTTTCAGTACTGCTGAACCGATGAATAAATAGCTAAGGCCATCTCCCAAACGGGCGGAGATCATCTCTTTTCTCTTGAGTTCCCCACCCAGTGTCAGCATGGCAACATCAGCACTGATAGCCAAGGCACGGCTTAAGCGAGTCATGTGTTGGTAATACTCTTTTGTTTCGCCGCTCATAGATGCAGAAACAAACTTGGAACCGGTTAGTGCAGCACCAAAAGCGCCAAAGGCATTCTTAGTTGCATGACCTATGTGTTTGAAAAGCAAGTCATCAAACTCTTTCGCTCCTTCATTGGTATCTGGATTCGCTGCTGCTTCCATTTCCTTCAATACATAAGGGTGGCATCGTGTTGCACCTTGACCAAATATCATCAGGTTGCGGGTCAAAATGTTAGCGCCTTCCACTGTAATAGCTACTGGAATACCCGAATAGTGATGCGCTAGGTAGTTCATCGGTCCCGTTTGAATCGCACGACCTGCGTGAATGTCCATGGAATCGTTCAGAATATCCCGCGCAATTTCTGTCATGTGATATTTGGCGATAGCGGTAACAATCCCTGGTTTTTCCTTCATATCCAGTGAGGTTGTCGTTAGTGTGCGGGTGGCTTCAAGAAGGTAAGTAAGCCCCCCAATTCGGCCCATGGCTTCCGCTACACCTTCGAACTTACCAATTGACATACCAAATTGTTTACGGACGTATGCGTATGCACCCGTCGTACGCGCAGATAAGTGCCCTATCGATGTGCCAAGGGCTGGTAATGAAATACCACGCCCCGCAGAAAGGCATTCCACCAGCATCCGCCAGCCCTTTCCGGCATATTCAGAACCACCGATCAACCATTCCATAGGAATAAAAACATCGTTTCCACGAGTCGGTCCATTCATAAACGCGAGACCGAGTGGATCATGGCGCTCACCCAATTCCACGCCTTTATGATCAGCTGGAATTAGCGCACACGTAATGCCCAAATCGGGGTTATCCCCAAGCAGACCATCTGGATCTTTAAGCTTAAATGCTAGACCCAATACCGTCGCGACCGGTGCGAGAGTAATGTAACGCTTGTTCCAGCTAAGTCGAATACCTAGTACTTCTTTACCATCATGTTCGCCCATACAAACTGTTCCCTGATCAGGTATACCACCTGCGTCAGAGCCCGCTTCAGGGCCAGTTAAAGCGAAACAAGGAATATCACGACCATCAGCCAGACGCGGCAACCAGTAGTCTTTTTGTTCCTGTGTTCCGTAGTGCGAAAGCAATTCTCCGGGGCCAAGTGAATTTGGCACCATCACACACACTGCTGCACTGATGCTCTTCGTGGCAATCTTGGTCACAATAGTTGAATTAGCTAACGCTGAGAATTCCCTTCCACCATACTCTTTGGAAATGATCAGCGAGAAGAATCGCTCCTTCTTCAAATACTCCCAAACTTCATCAGGAAGGTCTCGATCGTGCCTGACGATTTGGTCATCATTCAGCATCGAGAGCAACGTTTCTAATTCATTATCAACGAAGCTTTGCTCTTCATCTGTCAGTTCGGGTTTAGGGTATTGATGCAACATATGCCAATTTGGGGAACCGCCAAACAGTTCGCCATCCCACCATACGCTGCCCGCTTCCATTGCCTCTTTTTCGGTGTCAGAGAGTGGTGGAAGCACTTTTTTGAAGAATTTGAACGCAGGGTCACTGACCCATTTTCTTCTTAGTTGTTTTAGAGAGCTCATGTTTCAGTCCTTTTGTTTCTTTATATAACTGATATTTATTTTTATTGGTTAGGTTCTGGTGACCTTTTTAGTTTACGGCAACGCCTGCCGCTAAATAGGGTATGAGTTGATCAATGATGGCTTCTGAGTCCACCTGTTTGTCAAAATCATTAAAAGCAATTTCGGCTAAAGCTTGGCTTGAAGCCATAGTGAATACACACGTTCCTAGAGTGAAGTGTAGCCGCCAGAAAAGTGTTTCAGGAGTCAGAGAAGGGTTCGCTTTACTAACCGAAGAGGTAAATTGAGTTAATACTTCGTCATAACGCGTGGTAATGAACCAACGTAAGTGCCCCTGTACATCAGTATACCCACGCCCAATCAATGACATGAAACGGCTCGCACCGTTCGGACGAAGTGTGTTTAATGAAAGAAGCGGTTGTTTTAATGTTTGGAAGACCTCTTCCATTGAATAGTCAGTAGCTTGATTTAACTCAGATAAGGCCTTACCCAAGGCAGGCATAAAAGCCTCTAGATATCTGTTGAGCACTGCTCGTACTAAGGTTTTTTTGTCTCCAAAATGATAATTAACAGAAGCTAAGTTCACGTTCGCTTTACTTGTTATGGTTCTTAACGAAGTATCATTAAAGCCATGTTCAGCAAAGAGCGCTTCTGCAACATCTAAGATTTTGTCTTTGGTTTTATTCTTTGCACTCATTTCAATCACTCGTATTAAACGCTTGTTTGAAAATATACTCCTCTACAACTTATTTAACAAGGCGATAACATCACAAATCCATCACCTCATCAGTAACCACTTTTAGAAACTAGAAAAAATTTTAAAAATAATTTGAACTAAACGAATTTTGGTTAGTCCTAATTAATGTAACAAGCAGAGCATTTTGAGTTTAGGGCCGTATTAGACTGATTTAATCACTGTAACTTGTTACAAACGCTGCTTTTTTCTTATTAACTCCTATTTGTATCCGCCCAAATCCTTGTGGTTTGGGCTTTTTTTATCACTAAAACCCACTAGTACCTCACACACCAATTCATTTAATAATTAGCTCAATCTTTTCTCCCGAACACGATCCAATAATCACACCAAGACTAGCTTATAAGCCACAACACTTTGTTTATTCGATAAAAATAAATAACATTATTTTTTGTAATGATTTCTTGTGACAGTCTTCTATATTTTATTTTGAGGCTTACATTAGGGAGACATTACATGAACAAAGTCATCGTTGGCGGCTTACTTACCTTAGTTATGGTTTTAGGACTAAGTGGCTGTGACAGTAGTAGTTCTGCTGCTCAATCCCAAGCAACACCAACTTCTCAGTTGGTTCTTCCAGAACAGTTGGAGGTTGTGACTAATGAAAACGATTAAGATATTACTCGCCAGTAGCGTTCTTTTCTCTGGAGCAGGATTGGCGGCTTTCGACGATACAGGAACTGATTACTCAAATGCTAACCAGCGGTCACATGTGTGGATTGAGGCGTTAGAGCCTATTGAGCTCGTAAACAGCATTTTGTGTTTTACTGCCCAGTTCAAAGCGACCAATTTTGCTAATCAAGGTCCCTATCTTGTTTTAGCTGATGAAACTGCATGTTTTGATAACGAAGACGACGGCTCAACAGGACAATCTTCCGGCGCCGCCAATTCCCCCGCTTATCTAAAAGCGGTGGCAAACGTTACCCGTGCGTCAGACAGTGACCCGCTTGTGATTAATGTCTGGATTCCAGAGATGTCTGGAGGTGATGGCGACCAAGCCATCAAATTTAAGGCTGAAGTGACATCTGGCGCGAGCGAAAGCAATCCATTTGGTGCCTTTACATTTAATTTCGAGCTTTTCGACCAATTGGAAGGCACACAAAATGGTGCCGGTGAAATTGTGGCCTCGGACTCCGTCGAAAACTCCATTGGGTTTACTTTGTATGAATCCAGTACCCGGGGAGCTGACACATATGTCCAAAGCGCAAGTGTGGTAATGAGCGCCGACCGCTCCACGGGTAGCGCTATTACTTCAGCCGATCGTGGCAGTAATACTGGCAGTGCTTATGCTTTAGCGTTCAATTCCAACAATGTATTAATCCAAAATGCCACAGATATAGACAGCCTCCCCTTTAAAACTGGGAGCAATTCTGGGCAATGTTTGGATAGAACCCAGTTCAATGATTCCGTACATAGATACGATTTGTTTAACGCATCGACAGGAGCCAGTATTTCGCTAAACAGTGGATTCTCTTTCCGCTATGACAGCAACAATGATTCACAAGTGGATGCCTACGGACATGTTGGGTACTGGGGAGTATGGACAGAAGGTGATACTACACTACCAAACGGGACAACTTTAGTAGCCGAAGATGAAAGTACAGGGACAAGTCAAAACTACACGTTGGTTACAGCACCAGGACGCTTAATTAAAAATGAAGTGAAAACGCTTGCTTTAAGTAATGCTCGTGGCGTTATTTTTTCATATTGGGATTCAAGCGTTTATAGCGCTGGTTACAATCAATGGGTTGTGAAATATCTCACGGTCAATGACGACTCTGTTGGTACTGATGGTTTCTATATTACCGACGGACTTAACTGGGGGGATAACGGGCAACAAATCACAGATGTGACCGACCAGCTGATATCGATATCCGCAGGTGAGTCTATCTACATGTGGTCTGAGCAACTTGGGGGAGAAGTAAAATACTTATATGGCAGTACAAGCTTAACTTTCTACGAACAAACCTTCATTAATGGCAGCGAAGTGGGGGTAGGAGATTTACTGGAATCAGGTTCTGTTGCCCTCAAGTGTTTTGACCGATGCCCTGTCGGTACGCTTGATTTGAGCGATTTAGCGAGCTTTGATGGTTCAGGTAGCCCTTATTCTGCACAAGTCGCCAACGTTGCTTCCGCTATTGATTTCTCATTCTCTGACTCAGGCAGTAACACACTAACATTGATGCGAACAAGTAATAGCGAGGCGGTTCAATACAACTCATCCATTACCAAGCAACAGTTAAATAACTCGCCTTACAACTGGGGTGTGAGATCAGGGCCAATGGTAACAAGTGACGTAGCAGCAACCATGACTAACATTTGGGATATTTATGACCCTAGCGTTGTGACCACCTATTATGTGTGGGAAACAGGGATCAGCCAATGGAACCAGCTCTCCACTGTTCGTAATAGCCAAAACAATATTGTCACCTTTGATAAACCAATTCAGTTCAGTTATACGCACAGTAATGCTAATGACCGCTCCGGTAGCGCAGGAAGCTATGCTGGGCAAACGTTCATGCTGAACTATGGCGGTAATGGCGACTTGTGGGGAATTCCTTATGAAAAGCAAGGTAATCAATATCGACCTAAGTTCTCATTGGCGGATGGTACACTTGTTGGTCCAAGCGACATCTACGTGGTGAAGGCAATAGAAATCGAGCAGCAAATGCAAGACGCTACTGGGCAATGTACTGCACTAACCCTCGAGGAGCCCGCTGTGTCTGTACCCGCCTCCATCTCTGGTAACGCCAATATTGGGGTAATGCCAACGGTATCGGGCGAGCCATCTGTCATTGCAGGAGAGATCGTCGAATAAACAAATATGCCCAAACTCAAAAAGCTCAATGCGTCGGTTTTCATCCTCTGCATTGAGCTTTTTTCATTCTTCTATTTTATACCCAGAGACTTTTGGTTCGATAAGGCGAGTTAGGAAAGCGGGCGTAAGTACGCCAGAAATTTTTTCTCTGCAACTTTAAAGCAACCCAAAATAATAAAGGTAAGACCCATATAGAACAGCCCAGCCGTTAAAAATGATTCGAAGGGAGCGTAGTAGCGAGAATTCACCAATCTGGCTGCACCTGTCAAATCCATGATAGTAACGATACCTGCTACAGCCGAACCATGAAGCATAAATATCACTTCATTACTGTATGCTGGCAGTGCTCTTCTTAATGCACTTGGTAAAATGATTCTCCGATATGTCTTCCAAGTACTCATTCCGTATGCTTTTGCCGCTTCGACTTCCCCTTTAGGGAGCCCATTTATCGCACCACGTATAATTTCAGCAGTATAAGCCGAAGTGTTCAAAACAAACGCAACAAGCGCACAGAACCAAGCGTGTTCCCACAGCGTATCTTTCACCGGAAAGAACTGATCCATCCCATAATAAATCAGATAGAGCTGAACCAAGAGCGGAGTTCCACGAAAGAAATAAATGAACCCCCAAGAAGGCGTACTGATCAGATAATTCGCACTATTGCGCGCTACCGCCAAAGGTATCGCAACCATCAACCCAATGATCAGTGCCAAACCGACTAACCATACCGTGGTCCACAAACCTTCTAAGTAAACCGGGAAACTTTCTATTATCAATGAAAAGTCCATGGGATTACCTCGCGTGAATACTGAACTTACGCTCTACAAGCTTTAGGAAGCCAGTAGAAACGCTAGTAAAAATGAGGAAGATAACGGCAACAGTCATGTAAAAAGTGAAAGGCATTTTAGTTGAGCCCGCAGCCAAAGAGCTAACACGAACCATATCTTCTAAACCGATAATGGATACCAGAGCCGTCGTTTTGAGCAATACCAGCCAGTTATTACCGAAACCAGGCAATGCATGACGAATCATTTGAGGCAACAATATACGTCGAAAGGCGAGAACACTACTCATGCCATACGCTTTACCGGCTTCGAGCTCACCTTTGTCCACGGCCATGATGGCGCCACGGAATGTTTCAGCCATGTAGGCCCCAAATATAAACCCTATCGTCAACACGCCTGCAACAAACGGGCTCACATCAATGTAATCTGGTAGGTACGACACCCATTCATGGTCAGGGTTGCTCGACGTCATCCACTCGTTCAACCATTCGTTGATCGAATACAAACTATTGTTAAGAAGAATCTGACCACCAAAGAAAATCAACATCATCAGAACAAGATCAGGTATGCCTCGAATGACGGTTGTGTATAACGTAGCGATGGCGCGTGCCCAGCGATAAGGTGCGAGTTTGGCAAGCGCGCCTAGCATTCCTAATGCCATCGCAAGAATCAGTGACAGGATCGCGACTTCAATTGTAAGTAACGCGCCCTTTAATATCGAGACTTCGTATCCTTGAAGATCCAGCATATTTACATCCAGTAATACAACGAGCTGAGAAGAAAAAATAAGACCGTATTTTTTTGAAGTAGCAGAGGCTAAAAAGCCCCTGCTTTTGTCGTCTAATCTTCTTTATTGAAGAGAAAAGCGGAAATTAGTCGCCGTATACGTCGTAATTGAAGTATTTAGCAGCAATATCTTGATAAATGCCTTTCTCGCGTAGAGACTTGATTGCTTTATCAAGTTTGGCGGTAAGATCTTTATCTTGTTTACGGACCGCAATACCAAAGCCATCACCAAACCATTTAGGATCGGTTAGCGAAGGACCCACAAACTCGTAAGCATCACCACCGTCTTTGTTAAGCACGCCTTCTTCAAGTGCAGATGCATCACCCAAAACCGATGCGATTCGACCATTAGCTAAATCTAAGTAGGCCTCATCAAAAGAACCGTAACGTACAATCTCAACTGCCTTGTAGTTATCTGTTAGGTATTTGTCGTGCGTTGTAGCACGCTGAACACCAATCTTCACACCATCAAGGTTGTCAAAATTAATGTTTGCACCTTTTTTAGCAATGAATTTGTTTGGAATCAGTGCGTATTTACCAGTGAAATCGATTTTCTTTTTACGTTCTTCAGTGATAGACATTGCCGCAATGATCGCATCGTATTTGCGAGCGAGAAGCGAAGGGATAATACCATCCCAGTCTTGTGGAACGATTTTACATTTCACAGCCATCTCTTTACACAGAGCATTGGCCATATCAACATCGAAGCCCTTCAAAGAGCCATCAGCTTCCGTCCAACTAAACGGAGGATAAGCTCCTTCAATTCCAAAACGTACTGTCTTCCAATCCTTTGCTTGAACAGTACCAGCAATAGCCGTAGCTGCTAAAGTTGCAGCGAGTAACCATTTTTTCATTTCCATACTCCTGTGAATGGTTTCAAATATTGTGTTTACTTACTTTGGTGCTTAGTGACCAATTATTCTTAAATCAATACTTAAGCAAACAATGCTTAATAAATTGAAGATATAAACTGCTGAAGCCTTTCGGATTCAGGGTTTGTAAATAGTTTAGATGGATCTCCCTGTTCTTCCACCAAGCCTTGATGCAAAAACATGACATGATTAGAAACATCGCGAGCAAAAGCCATTTCATGTGTTACGACCAACATGGTTCTGCCTTCTTCTGCGAGATCACGCATAACCCCCAGCACTTCACCGACAAGTTCGGGATCAAGTGCCGAAGTCGGCTCATCAAATAACATGACTTCTGGATCCACAGCGAGTGCTCTTGCAATTGCCGCACGCTGTTGTTGCCCACCAGAGAGGTGACCAGGGTAATAATCTTTGCGCTCGTAGAGACCCACTTTCTTCAGCAGTTCTTCTGCCTTTTCTTTCGCTTCCGCTTTTGGCACACCCAAAACATGAACAGGTGCTTCCATGACGTTCTCTAAAACTGTCATGTGCGACCATAAGTTAAACCCTTGAAAAACCATTGCTAAACGAGAACGGATTCGTTGCACTTGCTTTTCATTTGCGGGTAGAGACTCGCCACGACGATTTTGCTTCATTTGGATCAACTCGCCGTTAACCCATATTTCGCCAGCAGTAGGCGTCTCAAGCAGATTGATACATCTAAGGAAGGTACTCTTTCCTGAACCGGAAGAGCCGATAATTGAAATTACGTCCCCTTTATGGGCTTCTAGTGAAATGCCTTTTAAAACTTCGTTCTGTCCGAATGTTTTGTGCAGTTCTTTTATATCCAGCGCGATTACATCCTTCATGCGCTTTTACTCCCTGTATTTTTCCGACTGCAAGGTACTCCGACCTCTAATTGTGTTACAAGCTAGCATCCAAGAAACCTTCTTGCAACATATTATTAACTTTGAAATTTTCATTATTCAGACAATATAACTGAATAAGTATTCATCGACCAGACTTTATCATCGAAAAATCTGGATAATGATGTAAAAAGAGCCTCTTTAATGAGGCTCTTAAAGGTTAATTTTTGTGAAGTTAAAAATGCGTTAGTTCACGCTATTCGATATGGTAATACTTGTTTTACCCATCAAGGAAATATAACGCGACCTTTCTGAAGCTGGCTGAATAACCGGACCATTCACGTCAAAGTTATTTACTGCAGAGCCTGAAACCAAATGTTGAACGTCAATGAAGTTAGACATGAAATTTTGAGTCATTGCCGCGCTTGTCTCGCTTAACGATCCAAGTCCAATTTCTATTCGATCAGAAGAAGATGGAGACAATGCCGAAATCGAGCTTTCCATTAATACCTGAGGGCTACGAGGCATTGAGATAATTGTTTGATAATAGTTACTTCCATCTGAAGTATTTGAACGAACGTGTATACGCTGAACGTTGTAATTTGAAGCGGTATACCCTTGGCTTTCCACACAAAAAGCACCACTGCAACTCGAAGATGTTACGGATGCAGAAAAGTTAGTCAGCGTTTGAGGAGTAACGTTTTTAGCTGTGGTATTAACAGGGAGTACTGCCTTATAAGACCATGCGCCGTTAACTGTATTCCCGTTTAACTTCATAGCCCAACCACTGAATGGACCATTACTATCCACATACGAAAAATTCGTACTGGACTGATAAATTGGTTGCCATTGATATAAATGACCGTTGTAAGACACTTCTACTTCGTTGCCGCCATTCAGATTGAGATCAGTGAAAGTCAGACCCGGTTTCACCAAATCGGCATCAGAAAGTATCACTGTTTTACTATCAGGGTGGGTGGATTGATTGTGAACAAAACTCCCATCAACAAACGCGTAGTTATCTAGGTCCAAAGCAATGGAGCTATTGTAAGAATCAAACTGTGTCAGAAGAATCTTTTCGCCTGCAGGTACTGGCGCTTGGACAGGAATCTTGTTTGGAAATGTTGCCACTGCACCGGAAACGCGTTTATCAATGTAGCTCGATTGCACGTATTTAGATGCAGGAGCAATAACCGTAGTACCCGCGTTTGTATCTGGAGTGACCGAAGAGGGAAGCGCTTCTCCGGTTGAATAACAAGAATATACCCCAAGTTTACGTAAATTGAAGACCATATTATTTATAAACGGTTTTTCAACAGAATAAGAATAAATCTCCTGTTTACCACTAATTAAGCCTTCATATTCTAGTACAGTCACATATCCGTTTGTTGGAATATCATCATAGTTGATACTTACCACACCTTGGGTATTTGGTTTTAATTCCTTAACCAACTTACCAATGGAATTATGAATCGAGACAACTACATTCTGGGTAGCTCGATACGCATAGATAAGATTAGCAGTATTTATGGTATCTGCTCCATATACTGCGCATTTAGAATTAGAGGCGTTTGGTGTTTCTGAGCGAAGGTTAACAAGCTGCCAGTTGTAAATTGTTGGTGTTGGTGGCGGAGTAGGCTCAGGTGCTGGAGGTGTCGGTGGCTTACTATTACTACCCGTACTGCTTTTGCTCTCTGAGCCGCAGCCAGACAATGCCACCAATGAGGCGACAACAATGGCGCTATACTTTATTTTGTTCATTCTTTGTCCCCAAAAGTGGCAACCTATTGCCACCGCAAGTTCATTTCTCTGTATAGGGACATAAAAGCAAAAACCAAGCCATTTTTACTAACTGTTTAGGTTTAATACAAATAACGTAAAAATAGGCTTCCACAAACACTTTTATCATACTGAGAACGGTCAATTTATCCGATCACTAATGTCCTTATTGATAAAAATCATTTTTTTACAAGTCAGTCTGATAAGTGCTTCGCAAATCTTGTATCTTTCCAAAAATAAACGTAACCAACTTACACATTCTGTCCTGCTTCTCAAACTTACGCCGCTGAATTGTAATTTTATTTCATCTTTAGCCTTAAAGTGATCAAGATCAATCATTCAAAAGTGGCTATTGATAAACTCGCATTAGACGAAAAAACAAGAAATTAGTCCGAAATTTAGTTTCATATTATGCCAAACTAGCTCAATTATTTCGTGCTACTAATTAGACTGATGAATGGAGGTATCTTTACTCCAATTCATCGCTTTGAAGAATTACTAACTTTAAGAAAACGAGGATTCTATGTCCGACGCCGTCCATAAAGACAACTCAGACGCGATAGATGAAAAAAGCTATAGCGAACTGCATAGACCAGCTTCAGAATTCGACAGTCGTTCCGATTACCTAGATCACGAGCTTCAAATAATGAAGCCTCGCCGCTACGGTTTGAACCTACCTGGTCGTGACTTCCGCTTTGAACTTGAGGATCTAGTCCCTGCATTAGCGGGCACCATTGGCATTATCGCAATGTACTCCGCCGTAATGATGTCGTGGGCAGATGGTCTTACTGCTGCTTGGGACCATGTGAATCTCGGTAAAGAGTTTGCCATTGAAGTCGCACGAGTAGAAATGCTCATTCCCGCTCTTCTTTTTTGTATTCTGGCTTCTGGATTTATAAACCCTAGAGCAAACTTAGCCGGTAACCACGGTCCAATGATTCCGCTAATCGGTACGATTGCTCTTGCCGGTGCTCACCCTCTTGCTCTCGCAATTCTTCTTGGTGTCTTTGGTCTCCTTCTCAGCTATTTCAAGGGAGGTTCAAAACTGGTTAACCTCACCTCAGAAGGCACCGCCGGGGGCTTACTCATATTCCTCGGCTTTACTGGAACCATGAGCCAAATCGGTTCTATCCAAAGCTGGGCGACAGGCCTGCAATCGGCAGATGTTGCGGCTGGTAGCATGGGTTACGTTGGTTTAGTTGTGCTGGCGGTAACCATCGTTATTTATGCGTTTCTTGCGAAAATCAACATGCGCTGGTTAGCCATACCTGTGTGTGCTGCCGTCGGTTTGGTGATTGCACTAGCACTGGGAGCAAGTTTCGACCTTAAATTTGAAACAGAAATGGGCTTACCTAACCTAAACCCTGTTTATTGGTGGGGAAGCACAGAAACAGGTTGGCAATTAGGTTTACCTACCATGCAGCATTTCATTGCTTCATTGCCTTTCGCCATTCTAGCTGTTGCGATGTGGTCACCAGATTTCCTTGGGCACCGAATTTTCCAAGAATTAAACTACCCAAAACGTACAAACAGAGTACTGATGGATGTAGATGACACTATGACAATGTGCTCTGTTCGCCAAATGGTTGGAACAGCCGTCGGTGGCGGTAACATCACGTCATCTTGGGGGACATACATGATCCCAGCAGCCATTGCTAAACGTCCAATTCCTGCGGGTGCTATATTGCTTGGTTCACTGTGTATCATTGTAGCCATTCTTGGTTTCCCAATGGATGTAGCGGTTTGGCCGCCAGTTATGCGAGTAGCACTGTTAGTTGGTGTATTCCTTCCGCTTCTTGAAGCAGGTATGCAAATGGTTAAGGACACCAAAGACTCACAAGCTGCTGGTATCTGTATTTTTGGCAGCGCAGTTGTTAACCCTGTACTTGCTTGGGCAATCACGATGTTGCTAGACAACAACGGTCTTATTGGTGACAAAGAACGTTCAAAGAAACTTTCTTTTATAGATAGAGTTGTGATCCCTGGTGGTGTACTCGTTATCTGCCTAGTTGCTATGCTGGCAGTTGGTATGCTAGAAAGCCAATACGGACTTACATCTTGGTTATAAATTAAAATATTTTGTGGGTGACAAGCTTTGTCACCCACTTTTTATCAACTTTTTTTGATATTTATTGATTTAGTTTAAGGTTTGCAAAAATATTTTAGCCTATTCTAAGAAACGAAGAAGAGAGAAAGTACTTTTCAACTTGTAGATAAAAATGAATAACCAGTAACAACATGCATGGTTTCATAAAGAAAAATCGAGACTATTCATATTGTTATTAATTAGAGTGTACTGCTCCTTAAGAAAAGGATAGCTGGCTCAACGGCGAAGACAGTACGGTTTTTTACTACTAAAAAGGTAGGTATGTCATGGCAGAGCAATTTGCTAAAGCTTGGGAAGGTTTTGCTGAAGGTGACTGGCAAAACGAAGTTAACGTTCGTGATTTCATTCAAAAGAACTATACGCCATATGAAGGCGACGAATCTTTCCTAGTATCTGAAGGCACTGAAGCAACCAATACGCTTTGGGCTAAAGTAATGGAAGGCATTAAGCTAGAAAACAGCACTCACGCTCCTGTTGATTTCGATACTTCTGTTATCTCTACCATCACTTCACACGATGCTGGTTACATCAATAAAGATCTTGAGACTATCGTAGGCCTTCAAACAGAAGCTCCGCTTAAGCGTGCAATCATGCCTAATGGCGGCGTACGTATGATCGAAGGTTCTTGTAAAGCATATGGTCGCACTCTTGACCCGCAAGTTTCTAAAATCTACTCGGAATACCGTAAAACACATAACCAAGGTGTTTTTGATGTCTACTCTCCAGACATCCTAAAATGTCGTAAGTCTGGTGTTCTAACGGGTCTTCCAGATGCATACGGTCGTGGTCGAATCATCGGTGATTACCGTCGCGTTGCACTGTACGGTGTAGATTTCCTAATCAAAGACAAAGTTGCTCAATTCCACTCTACTCAAGATCAACTTGAGTCTGGTGAAGATTTGCAAATGACAATGCAACTTCGTGAAGAGATTCAAGAACAACATCGTGCACTAGGTCAGCTAAAAGAAATGGCCGCTTCATATGGCTATGACATTTCGGCTCCTGCGACTACTGCTCAAGAAGCGATTCAGTGGACTTACTTTGGTTACCTAGCTGCAGTTAAATCTCAGAACGGTGCGGCAATGTCTCTAGGACGTACTTCTACGTTCCTTGATGTTTACGTAGAGCGTGATATCGCAGCGGGCATCATCACAGAAGAACAAGCTCAGGAAATGATCGACCACTTCGTAATGAAGCTGCGTATGGTTCGCTTCCTACGTACTCCTGAGTACGATGAGTTATTCTCTGGCGACCCTATCTGGGCAACAGAATCTATGGGTGGTATGGGTGTTGATGGTCGTACATTAGTTACACGTACTAACTTCCGTTTCCTAAATACGCTATACACTATGGGACCTTCTCCAGAGCCAAACATCACTGTACTTTGGTCTGAGGAATTACCTGAAGGCTTTAAGAAGTTCTGTGCGAAGGTATCTATCGATACTTCTTCTATCCAGTACGAAAATGATGATCTAATGCGTCCAGACTTCGATAACGATGATTACGCTATCGCATGTTGTGTATCTCCAATGATCATCGGTAAGCACATGCAGTTCTTTGGTGCTCGTGCAAACCTTGCGAAAACACTTCTTTACGTTATCAACGGTGGTGTTGATGAGAAACTGAAGATGCAGGTTGGCCCGAAGAGCGAACCAATGACTGAAGAGTACCTAGACTTCGATAAAGTTTGGGCAGGTCTAGACAACCTAATGGATTGGTTAGCAAAACAGTATGTAACAGCTCTGAATGCTATCCACTACTCTCACGATAAGTACAGCTATGAAGCTGCTCTGATGGCACTTCACGATCGTGATGTTCGACGCACCATGGCTTGCGGTATCGCTGGTCTATCTGTTGCTGCCGATTCTTTGTCTGCGATTAAGCACACTAAAGTTAAACCAATCCGTGATGAAGACGGCATTGCTATCGATTTCGAAATCGAAGGCGATTACCCGAAATTTGGTAACAATGATTCACGTGTTGATGACATGGCATGTGAACTTGTTTCTAACTTCATGGCGAAAATCCGTAAGCTTAAGACTTACCGCGATGCAGTACCAACTCAATCTATCCTAACTATCACTTCTAACGTGGTATACGGTAAGAAGACAGGTACTACACCAGATGGTCGTAAAGCTGGTGCTCCGTTTGCTCCAGGTGCTAACCCAATGCACGGTCGTGACGAGAAAGGTGCAGTCGCCTCTCTAACATCAGTAGGTAAACTTCCGTTTGCTGATGCGAAAGATGGTATCTCTTACACATTCTCAATCGTACCAAACGCACTTGGTAAAGAAGAAGATTCACAACGTGCTAACCTTGCCGGCCTTATGGATGGTTACTTCCACCATGAAACAGGCATTGAAGGTGGACAGCACTTGAACGTGAATGTTCTTAACCGTGAAACGCTAGAAGATGCTGTTAAGCACCCAGAGAACTACCCTCAGCTAACAATCCGTGTATCGGGCTACGCTGTTCGTTTCAATTCTCTGACCACTGAACAGCAGAAAGACGTTATTGCTCGTACTTTCACTGAATCTCTATAATCACTGAGCTCTAAAATACAAGCCCCCGAAAATTCGGGGGCTTTTTTTGCGTTTCTAATAGACATATACCCAAGTGACTAAACTGCAAATTGGTTGCATTCTTTAATTAATACACCAGATCGTTCATCTACTCGACTACTCGCCTCTCTAAGCTGGGTATTATTTTCTTCAATTGTGCTCATTGAGGAAGAAATTTGAGACATACTATCCGCCATGGATTGACTTGTGGTTGCCAACTCTTTAATTGATGATGAAATTCGCTCGGTTTGTTCCGTAGCCTCGCTGACTTGCTCGGTAATCAACTTCAATGCTTCCATCGCTTCATGGCCTTTTTCTCGACCCTGCTGCATGGACGATTCGGACTGCCCAATGTATTGAATCACTTCAGCACTCTCTTTTTTCATGGTTTCAATCGTGCCTGATATTTCGGCGACAGCATCAACAGTTCTCACGGCTAAGCTTCGAACTTCATCTGCTACAACAGCGAAACCTCTGCCTTGCTCACCCGCTCGTGCAGCTTCGATCGCGGCATTCAGCGCAAGCAAATTGGTTTGTTCAGCGATACCATTAATAATATCCATAACGGAATCCACTTTTGAAGAAGCATCCTCAAGAGCATTGATGTGAGTCGCTGCACTTCCAAGTATTTTCCCAATATCCTCTAACGAATCTATTGCGCTGGTTATGATCGTTGCCCCCTCTTGAGCTGAGTCACTGGACTTTTCACTCACTTGCACCACTAAATCCAGACTGCTTGATACTTCTTGAGTAGTAACGCTTACTTCCTCCGTTGCCGAAGCCAATACTTGAGTTTGACCCACAACATAGTGCTGACTTGCCACTAAATCATCCAGCCCAGAATTTAATTCATTTGCATTAGATGCTAGAGCATTACTACTGTGCTGCACGCCTTTGACCAACTTACCCAAATTTTCACAGGCTTGATTGATGTTGAGTGCCAAACGATTGAATTCATCATTTTTGTTGTTCGAAACGGGCATTCTCTGAGATAAATCCCCGTTGGAAACAAGCTCGAGAATCTGCGTTACCTTTTTCAACGCTCGTGATATGGAGATGTTCTGCGATACAAAAATAAACAAAGTAAACAAAGCTAAAACGAAGCAAGCAATCAGTGTAGAAAGTTGCACTGTAGAAGACGTTTGCTGTGCGGCCTGCCCAAACTCCGCGCTGATCACATTCATTTTATCACCTAACTGACTAACGACAGTTTGCACATCTTTTTGTCTTTGAAAGAGTGATTCTTCGACGGACTCTAGTTCAACGGATAATTCGCTAACACGAGCAGAATGCGCTTTAAATAGCTCCACTTCCTTTTCATATAAGTCGAGCATTGCGTATGAATTTGACATATTGATAAACAATGCCAACGCACGGTTGAAGTACTTTAGATTTTCTTCATTGGGTTGCAAAAGATAAGTTTGCTGAGTCTTCACCATGTTCTGAAAATCGGAGTTGATGCTCACCATTCCTGTTTCAGCAATCTTTGCTTCTATGGTATTGGCTAACTGTTTTAGTTCACCCAATTTTCC
The DNA here is from genome assembly GCF_002933855.1 of Vibrio penaeicida. GTDB lineage: Bacteria > Pseudomonadota > Gammaproteobacteria > Enterobacterales > Vibrionaceae > Vibrio > Vibrio penaeicida_A. The sequence goes on along the minus strand of NZ_BFAQ01000022.1, from coordinate 120,690 downwards.
GTCATCAACATTGAACCCCATCTCTTGCCTTATCGCTAACCATGGCGTTAATGCTTGTTGATACGCCGAAATAGTCTGAACAAAGCTTTCCGCTCCATCGTGCAGCCCAACCTCAGCTAGCATCGTTTTTTTCCCCAATGCCTTTTGAGAAATATCTTCAAGCATGGCGTTAATTTCTTCGACCTGCTCTCCAGTCATATTGTTTAAGCGCGCCGCCAAATCCAATAAACTAACTTGCGTTTGACCGATTTCGGCAACGCCTTCGTGAATATGCCCCTGATTTTGATACTGATTAGTTACCGAGCTGATTTTTATTGAAATAAACACCGATAACCCAGCAAAACCTACCATCAGTGCTGCTAGGTATATCCATACTTTTTGCTTCTGTGAGAGCGCAAAACTTGTCATCACTCCCTCCTCTACTTTGGAATTCAGACTAATAAGCCAATGTGGGAACATTCAATGTTCGAAAGTACTATTAAGTATACGACGACACTTTAGTTTAATTTACAATTTTCTAACATTTGATTATTGACAAATGCATCATTAATTATTTCAAAATTCTACACATGTCTCTTTTTGCAAAAAGTTATTCACTTCCACTTACTTGATTTATTGCATAAAAGTTGAAAAAGTTTCACATTGCCTGTATTGAGTTCACCCACTAAGGAGTCGACATTGATATGAAGACTGTCTGGATTCCCATTATTTTACTGTCGCTGTCATCTTTGACTGCGCAAGCCAAATCGCACTTATCTCTCACGATGGACAATGACTCTCTAGTAAGGAGCGATGAGGATTACAGTAGTGGTATTCAGCTGGGTATTCTGTCTGAATTGGCTCCAATCGACTTCAATAAACAAAGCCATAACTTAAACATAATAGGTTTTGGGGATAGCGACGCTCGCTACTTTTGGAATCTAAACATTGGCCAAAAACTATGGACTCCCACTGATATTGAATCCACCACACCAAAGATGAATGAACGCCCATACTCTGGAATCAGTTTTATCAGTGGCTCACTGATCGCAAGAACAACCGAAAAACATCAATCCCTACACGCTATGCTCGGAACCATGGGAAAAAATGCTCAAGCCGATTCTGCGCAAGTTTTTGTTCACGATCTAATAGGCTCTGCTCGCCCTCAAGGTTGGGCATACCAAATTGAAGAACCTTGGGTTTACCAATTGGGGTACACGCAACAAAACTTACTTCATAGAAACACTGGATATTTTGAAAATCACGAATCTGAAGTCAATTGGATAAACCGCATAGCGCTAGGAAACTTTCGAACCGAAATAGGCAGCGGAGTGATGTGGCGAATGGGCGCAGATCTCGCCAATACTTTTGGTTCTGCTGAAGTTAAATACGATAACCCAGCACATCGACTTCATTTAGATTATGGTCGCACTGGGTGGTTTGTTTTTACTGGGTTAGAAGCTCGATATCGCTTTAACGACATCACGATTACAGGAAAGCGCCCACCTCTAGTTCCACATGTTTCTGTAACTCACTTACAGTCTACTGCCGTTTTAGGCGCTCTAGCGCACTACAAAGAAATTGGTGCATCACTCACTTATTCCCTAAAAACGCCAGATTTCAAGGAGGACCAAGCACGTTTTCATGCTAACGGGTCCGTTTCTCTCTTCTGGGTATTCTAATGTTTTTTATACCTTTATCATTGAAACCCATTGTTAATAGGAATCATTTCCACCTTAGATGTTCGTCATTTATATTGACTATATTTCGCTAAAAAAAATTTTCCGTCTTAAGACCAAATAACCTCAGTTTTTCCTAGGGTACGCTGCTATTTTGTAATAAAATGACAATAAATAATTCCTAAGAGATTAGCTCATGTCTACTACTGGTCGTATTCATTCTTTCGAATCTTGTGGCACGGTGGATGGTCCGGGAATCCGCTTTATTGTGTTTCTCCAAGGCTGTTTAATGCGCTGTAAGTATTGCCATAACCGAGACACGTGGGACACTCACGATGGCAAAGTTGTCAGCGTAGAGGAAATCATTAGCGAAGCAAAATCCTATAAGCACTTCATGAGAGCTTCTGGTGGTGGGGTCACCTGCTCAGGGGGCGAAGCCATGCTTCAACCTGAATTTGTACGCGACTTTTTCCGAGCTGCTCAAGCAGAAGGGATGCATACCTGTTTGGATACTAACGGGTATATTCGGAAACATACTGATGTTGTTGATGAAGTACTTGAAGCCTCAGATCTTGTCATGCTCGATATCAAGCATATGAAAGATGCGATTCATCAGGATTTTATTGGTGTTTCAAACAAACGCACATTAGATTTCGCACGTTATCTTCATAAAATTGGGCAGAAAACTTGGCTTCGATACGTCGTTGTCCCTGGTTACACAGACGACGAAGAGGCTGCACATATGCTCGGTGAGTTTATTCAAGATATGGATAACATCGAAAAAGTGGAGTTATTGCCATACCACAAATTGGGCGCTCATAAATGGGAAGCGTTAGGGCACGACTACCCACTCGAAGGTGTCAATCCTCCACCTAAAGAGACAATGGATACGATCAAAGGAATACTTGAGCAATATAACGACAATGTGAAATACTAGTTTTCACATAAGCCTTATGTGCTATACCCAAGTAATCTTTCATAAACAAAGCCGGCATAATGCTGGCTTTATTGTATTGATACTCAAGTTACCTCAAGTATAGAGCTAATGGCACTCAACTCACGATTTTGAGACGTTTAGGGACATATCCACCCATATTCGTGCCCTTAGGAATTACAATATGTCGATACTTCAGTTTCTTTGTCTCACCGTTACTGCCTTTGTCGTACAACAAAGTTGGGCGGATACAAAGCATGTCTTTATTCCTAAGTTTCTAAGTGAAAAATCTTTTCAGAACCTCACTATCATTACCTTGGCAATACTCTTTTTCCTCTGGCAAACCAAGGCTGGTGTCAAAAGCGGTTTAGACATTCACTTCCTTGGTGTAACCGCTTTCACTATGATGTTTGGTTGGAGAGTCGCTTGCATTCTTAGTCTGCCTATCTTTGGGGCGCTCGCCATTTTCAACCAGTGGCCGTTAATAGATATACCTGTACAAGTGATGACCTCAGGCTTCATCCCTATTTTCTTAAGCTATTTCATATTCACCCTTAGCTATCACTATCTACCCAAAAATGTCTTCGTTTTCATTTTTGTCGCTGGCTTTTTCAATGCCATGTTTGTTGGCAGCACACACCTTATTTTGAAAGGAAGTTACTATCTTTGGCTGGGTTTGTATGATTTCACCACGGTAATGGATAACTTCTTCATGCTGATTCCCTTAATGGCATTTCCCGAAGGTCTACTTAACGGAATGACATTAGCGGTGCTTTGCGTATATCGACCAGAATGGTTGCGCGTATTCTCAGACAGGCATTACCTTTTCCCCACCAAGTAGGAGTCTCTGATTAGCAGTAGCGAAGTAGCACGAAAATATCCGCTCAATCTCCAACCAAACCTTATTAAACATGTGTTGAGATCATGTTTCGGTACGGATATTTGCTGTTACTCTGGTTCGTAGATTAAGTAATAAAATTTAAGAGACCATGCTATGGAAATGACGAACGCTCAACGACTAATTCTGTCTAACCAATACTACCTAATGTCGCAGATGGATCCGCAGAATGCCGAAACGTATCAACGTCTTCAAACGATTGTAGAGCGTGGATATGAGCTACAGATGTTAGAGCTAAATAAGGACTATGGCTGTTTGGATGAAACGCAGTGTCGAGAGATTATCGACATAATGGAAATGTACCATGCGATGCAAGAATCGAACAAAATGCTCAACCACGATGAAAGAGAAAACGTTGATCAGCGTAGACTCAACTTTTTAGGGTTCGATATCGCAAGTGAATCACAGCTTGTTCACTATGTGCGTTTTCTCGTCGACTCTGAAGGGTTGTACACTCAATTCGACAAGGGTGAGCATCACTTCAATGCACAAATGCCAATGCTTGAAAAATACCAAAGAATGTTGGCATCTTGGAAGCGCTGTCCACGTCAATATCACCTCTCAGCGGCGGAGTTTAATCAAATCTTCAACGCTTAGTCCTATTTTTTGACCTAAGTCTCTCACATCGTTTGATATTTTTATCAAAGCACCACTGTTATGTGGTGCTTTCCTATTGCAGCCATAGCTTGCGCAACACTCCAGCCTGTTTGAATCACTTCTAGTACACACATACAAACCCGTACTTGCTTCATACTTTTTTCTTAAAAAATCGAAATAAATATCGAATTAATAAGCAGAATTCAAAATCTGGGTCTAACCTTATTTAGTGAAGGACGTGACATTTTCGCTGTTAATTAGTCGATTTGACAGGTTTAGAGGGGTATTCGCTATGAGCATTTTTGACCACTACCAGGCTCGCTATGAAGCAGCCAAGGATGAAGAACTATCGCTGCAAGACTTTTTATCGCTATGTCGTGAAGACAAAAGCGCCTATGCCAATGCAGCTGAGCGCCTATTAATGGCGATTGGAGAACCTGAAGTCATCGACACCGCATTAGACCCGAGACTCAGCCGTATTTTCTCTAATCGCGTGATATCCAGATACAAAACCTTTGAAGATTTCTACGGTATGGAAGACGCGATAGAACAAATCGTTTCTTACCTAAAACATGCCGCTCAAGGGTTAGAAGAACGAAAACAAATTCTATACCTTTTGGGTCCAGTTGGTGGTGGTAAGTCGTCACTCGCTGAGAAACTGAAAGCCCTAATGGAAAAAATGCCAATCTATGTTCTTTCCGCTAATGGAGAACGTAGCCCAGTCAATGACCATCCATTCTGTTTGTTCAATGTTAACGAAGATGGAGATTTGCTAAAAGGCGATTATGGCATTGAAAAACGTTACTTACGCTCCATCATGTCGCCTTGGGCAGCAAAACGTCTGACTGAGTTCGGCGGTGATATTTCCAAATTTAAAGTCGTGAAAGTAAGACCATCTATCCTTGGTCAAACTGCGATTGCAAAAACGGAACCAGGTGACGAAAACAACCAAGACATTTCATCACTGGTCGGTAAAGTCGATATCCGTCAACTTGAGCACTTCTCACAAGACGACCCTGATGCGTACAGCTACTCAGGTGCATTATGTCGAGCTAACCAAGGCTTGATGGAATTTGTAGAGATGTTCAAAGCGCCAATTAAAGTTCTGCACCCATTACTTACTGCTACTCAGGAAGGTAACTATAACGGTACAGAAGGGCTTTCGGCCTTGCCATTTGATGGCATGATTTTGGCGCACTCGAACGAATCAGAATGGCAGACCTTCCGCAACAATAAGAACAATGAAGCCTTCCTCGATAGAGTATACATTGTGAAAGTACCTTACTGCTTGCGTGTTTCGGAAGAAGTTAAAATCTACAAAAAACTGTTGGATCACAGTGAGCTTTCAAAAGCGCCATGTTCTCCAAGCACATTGGACATTTTGGCTCAATTCAGCATTCTTTCTCGTATGAAAGATCCAGAGAACTCATCCATTTTCTCGAAAATGCGTGTTTACGACGGTGAAACCCTGAAAGATACCGATCCAAAAGCAAAAAGCTACCAAGAGTACCGAGATTTTGCAGGTGTCGATGAAGGCATGTCGGGTCTTTCTACTCGTTTTGCATTCAAGATCCTTTCTCGCGTATTTAACTTCGATCAATCCGAAGTGGCGGCAAACCCTGTGCATCTTTTCTATGTTATTGAACAACAGGTAGAAAGAGAACAGTTCCCACAAGACATGGCAGAGCGTTACTTAGAGTTCTTGAAAGGCTATTTAGTACCTAAATATGTCGAGTTTATCGGTAAAGAAATTCAAACCGCTTACCTCGAATCCTACTCTGAGTACGGTCAGAACATCTTCGACCGTTATGTCACCTATGCCGATTTCTGGATTCAAGATCAAGAATATCGCGATCCGGAAACAGGGCAGTTATTCGACCGTGCCGCTCTTAATAATGAGCTAGAGAAAATTGAGAAAACGGCAGGTATCAGTAATCCGAAAGATTTCCGAAACGAGATCGTTAACTTCGTATTACGTGCTCGTGCAAACAACAAAGGGCAAAACCCCGTTTGGACCAGTTACGAGAAACTCAGAACGGTCATCGAGAAGAAAATGTTCTCGAATACGGAAGAACTGCTTCCTGTTATTTCCTTCAATGCGAAAACTTCAACTGATGATCAGAAAAAACACGACGACTTTGTCGCTCGTATGATGGAGAAAGGCTACACCAAGAAACAAGTTAGATTGTTGTCGGAATGGTACCTACGAGTACGTAAATCCTCTTAGTACCAAGTGTCTTAGATATGGGGACTGGCAGATATTGCCAGTCACTCATGACACACAGTTCGACACTTTGACGTTTCAGAGGGACTAACGTATGGCGCAATTTATCGACAGAAGGCTCAATGGCAAGAATAAGAGCACAGTCAACAGACAACGCTTTTTACGCCGCCATAAAGAGCAAATTAAGGAATCGGTAGCCGATGCCGTGAATCGCCGATCTATCACCAATACAGAGACAGGTGAAGATATATCGATTCCACATAAAGACATCAAAGAGCCAATTTTTCATCAAGGACAAGGAGGCGTCAGAGAACGCGTTCATCCAGGCAATGATCAATTCATCACTGGAGATAAAATTGAGCGACCAAAAGGCGGTCAAGGAGGCGGCTCTGGCGAAGGTGATGCAAGTGCTGATGGCGAAGGCCAAGACGACTTTGTTTTTCAGATCTCAAAAGACGAATATCTCGATATTCTATTTGAAGATCTGGAGTTACCTAACCTTCAAAAAAACCAAATCAATAAGATCACAGAATGGAAAACCCATAGAGCTGGTTTCCAAACAGCAGGCATTCCAGCCAACATCAGTGTGGTGCGCTCTCTTCAACAATCACTTGCAAGAAGAACAGCATTAACCGCGGGCAAAAAGCGCCTACTGACAGAGCTGGAAGAAGAGTTAGAGCGAATTGAAAACAATGAACCCGCTCAGCCTTTAGAGGAGAAGAAACTTCAAGAGGAAATCATAGAACTTCGCCAGCGTATTGCGCGCGTTCCGTTTATTGATACTTTTGATTTACGTTTCAAAAATTACGAAAAGCGCCCTATTCCTTCGAGCCAAGCAGTCATGTTCTGTTTGATGGATGTGTCAGGCTCTATGGACCAAGCAACGAAAGACATCGCAAAACGCTTTTATGTGCTTTTATATTTATTCTTAACAAGAACTTACGAGAACGTCGAAGTCGTCTTCATACGCCACCATACTCAAGCGAAAGAAGTCGATGAACATGAGTTTTTCTATTCGCAGGAAACGGGCGGCACCATCGTATCCAGCGCTTTGAAATTGATGAATGAAATCGTAAAAGACAGATACCCAACTAACGAGTGGAATATCTACGCAGCACAAGCTTCAGATGGGGATAACTGGGCAGATGATTCCCCTCGTTGTAAAGAGCTATTGGTGAACAATATTTTACCTGAATGTCAATATTACTCCTATATCGAAATAACAAGAAGAACCCACCAAACCTTATGGCATGAATACCAAAAACTCGAAGAAGCATTCGACAATTTTGCCATGAAAAATATTCGTACTGTGGATGATATTTTCCCAGTATTTAGGGAACTGTTTCAAAAAGAAACGGCATAGGGAGGCGCGCTATGGCGACTAAAGCAGCTAAAAAAACAGCGACAAACAGCAAGCGCTTGCCAGATGGTCCGGATTGGACATTCGAGCTTCTGGAGCGTTACCACAAAGAAATCAAAAGGGTAGCCGAACACTATCGATTAGACACCTACCCTAACCAAATTGAAGTGATCACAGCGGAACAAATGATGGACGCATACTCAAGCATTGGTATGCCCATTAACTATAACCATTGGTCATTTGGTAAAAAATTTATCCAAACCGAGCAAAATTACAAACACGGTCAGATGGGTCTTGCGTATGAAATTGTCATTAACTCAGACCCATGTATTGCGTACCTAATGGAAGAGAACACCGTAACTATGCAAGCCTTGGTTATGGCTCACGCTTGCTATGGTCACAACTCTTTCTTCAAAGGCAATTACTTGTTCCAAACTTGGACGGACGCAAGCTCCATTGTCGATTACCTATTATTCGCTAGAAACTACATTACCGAGTGTGAAGAAAAGCACGGCGTAGAAGAGGTTGAACAACTCTTGGATTCCTGCCATGCGCTGATGAATTTCGGTGTCGATCGATACAAACGCCCAGAAAAAATCTCCATTGTGGAGGAAAAGGCGCGGCAAGAAGCTCGTGAGGAATACCTTCAATCTCAAGTTAACGAGCTTTGGAAAACGGTTCCTAAAAGTGAGGAGAAGGAACAATCTCAAAAAATTCGTTTCCCAACGGAACCTCAAGAAAATATCTTGTACTTCATTGAGAAACACGCCCCACTTCTAGAGCCTTGGCAGAGAGAGATAGTACGTATTGTCAGAAAAGTCAGCCAGTACTTCTACCCTCAGAAACAAACACAAGTCATGAACGAAGGTTGGGCAACATTCTGGCACTATTCCATACTGAATCATTTGTACGATGAAGGTTTGGTGTCTGAGAAGTTTATGCTTGAGTTTTTGCATAGCCACACCAATGTTGTCGCCCAGCCTCCATACAACAGCCCTTACTTTAGTGGCATCAATCCCTATGCGCTGGGTTTTGCTATGTTCCAAGACATTCGTAGAATGTGTGAAGACCCAACCGATGAAGACAGGGAGTGGTTCCCAGATATCGCAGGCGCAGACTGGCTGGATACATTACACTTTGCCATGGCAAACTTTAAAGATGAAAGCTTCATCAGCCAATACTTGTCGCCTAAGTTAATGCGTGACTTTAAACTCTTTGCTATTAGCGACGACGACAGAAAAAACCACATAGAAGTCAGTGCAATACACGATGAAGTAGGTTATCGCCAAATCAGGGAAAAACTGGCAGCACAGTATAATTTAAGTAACTTAGAGCCAAACATTCAGGTGTGGAATGTAGACGTACGCGGCGATCGTTCGTTGATCTTGCAATATGTCCCTCACGATAGGATTCCATTAGGCGACAGCCATCAAGAAGTATTGAAACACCTTTATAGGCTTTGGGGATTTGATGTCATTTTGGAGCAACGGAATGAATCTGGAAGAAAAGAGATTCTAGGCAGTTGCCCTGAGCGTGAAGACTACAACTCCGAAATCTAAGCCAATAACTCGAACTTACCAACCCTCCTATTTGCCCACGAAGTCTGTGGGCTTTTTTGTGTCTAGAAAAAGAAAAGCCAGCTTAACAAAGCTGGCTGAATTGTTGCGGAATTTTAAGTTACTTAAACACAAACTCGATTGTTTTGGCTTTTGGTCCCTTAGATGAAACCGTCATCTCAATGTTATCAATGGTGTAGATACCATCAGTAAATAGAGACTTATCCGTTTTTAGTGAATGAAGGTTGTTTGGGGTTGAGAACGAATAGTCATTAGGGATAATAATGACCGTTTCATCTCCATTTGTGGAAACGGATGCCAAAGTTATACCCGTTCCAAACTCTGGAGTACCTGGCGCGCTCAGCTTAAGATCATTAACAAGTGTCGGGCTTTCCATCATCCAGTCAAATCGGTTATTTTCCGTATTAAACCACAGCCAAAAATGACCGTTCTTGGTATTCAAATGAATCAATTGCAAAGTATTTTTAGTTGGTTCGAACCCATTGAGCACAAGCGTTTTAGATCCGTTCACTACAGAAACTTTACTTGAATTTACTCGACCTAGTCGATACTGAAAGTATGGTAATACTTCTTGACCAATTTCGCCTTTTCCGCCCATTACGCCGTTGTATACGCCATAATTGAATGCTGAATATTTATCGAACTCTTTATGAATTTTTTCCATTACCTCTTTGTTTAATTTTTCAGTTTTATTCCAATCGCAAGATTGACCAAAATTAAACGGGTTACCATTATTTGAGAAATGCTTGTAGGAGCAAGGAGAGACAGACGCATGCCCCAAACCTAAGCCGTGTAAATATTCATGCGCAAACAAAACCTGATCAGGCGACAAACTCTTGTTTTCGCTGTCCAGACCAAGTGTAGAAACGCGTGATTGACTTGCGAGGTCACTGTTGATTAAAAAGCGATTTTTAAGAACAGTTCCATCCTGTAGAGTAACTGTCTCATAGATGTTTCCATAGTTGCTCAAACCTGGGTTGTTCTTTGCAATGTAAACAAATGCCAATTGGTCATACTGAGTTATATCAAGCTTAGAACCATCTTCAGCAAGTATCGATTGGTAAAAAATTTGGTCTTTATAAGGCAGTAGAACTTTATTGCCATTGTTTGTCTCTAGACCTGTCACTTTCAGTTCAGCAGCGACAGTTAACTTCACATCTTTTGCTAAGGTCGATTCTAGATACTTATCAACGTTTGACTGCTCACCAAATCTAGCAACAACTTCTTGGCGGATGCTATTCGACGGCAGTGTATAACCATCAACAACAACAGGGATAACCGCTATGTTGATTTGTGGTTTGGTCACGCGGCATATCATACGAATGCGGTCATCATCAGAACGATACACTTCCGTTAGTGCCGATTTCACATCACCAGCGCAATTTGAAAAATCATGGACAGTGTTTGATGTTGTTATAGACGAGCACTGCTTTATGTCTGCTTTCAAGCTTGCACTCATCGAATCTGGCGCATTACTTAAAATTGCATCTAGTGCATCAGATGGAGACTTACCTGCTATAAATTTCTGGATGTCAGTATCTAATACGACACTTTCCAATATCTGTTGCTGAGGCAAAAATGCCATATGTTCAGGTAAGTGCCATTCGCCGCACTCAGGGGCAGAATTCACCTGTTTTTTGTATGCTTCAGCATCAAATGCTACAGGCTTATTATTGGTTGGAGTCGTCGGTGATGTTATTGGGGGCGTCGGTAAAATAGGCGATGATGCGCTAGAATCTTTGTTACAACCAGAAATCATAACGGTAAAAGCAGAGACCACTGCCATAGTCATCAGGGAACGATTAAATTTCATAAATTTTACTCAAAGCGATCAGATGAAATGGTTATTTTTAGGCAGATTTCAGTTCCCTTGATTGAGCTGCAAGCGCATATTACCAATTAACGCCCCAACCAAATGTAAGGTCGTGTAAGCATCGTATTTCTATTTACTTTGAATATTATCTCTTTAACTCATAAGTTATTAATATAAAAAGCCAGCAACCTTTCGTCGCTGGCTTACAAATTTCACTTCTCAGTTCAAACTTTTAAACTATTTAATGCTTTCCCAAGCTTTTGAGTCCACATCATTTTGCTTGTAAGCAACGTCTGACAAAACCAGTTCATTGATCGCTCTTAAGGTTTTCTTTTCTTCTTCATCCGTAATATTTGATTCAGTGTGTACTATGTGATTGTTTGAATCGGAAGAGTCTGTGATCGTGAATGAGCCAAAATCTGGTGAGATAACAAACGATGTTGGGTTGTATAGACCACTACCATTAAGGACATCGTTCAACCCGAACTGACCTATTAGGTTCATTAGCTTTATGCCATTGAGGTCGGTCGAACTTGTTGAAGCATTTCGACCCACTACGATCCCATTGTCAGTATCAAATAAGTCTATTGTGGCTCCTGATGCACGGTACTCAACCAGATGAACCTTGTCTGTTTCGCTAATAAAGCCAGGAGCAAGTTTTCCAGCTTTTTCAATTGCAGTGCCAGCTGAATATTCAAGCACACCATCAGCAGTGCGTTTTGCCTCAATTTTAAATAACTCACTGTCAGAGCCGCACTGCTTACAAGATACATTACTCGTAAATTCGTTGGTCGAACCGTTTACCTCGTCACTCACACGGTATCTTTTAAAAATGCCATCTTCTGGAACCCCTTCCGAGTTAGACTGATAGAAAGTAAACGTTTCATAATTAGCCTTAAAGCTAGGCTCTTCGTGAATACTGTTTTCAAAGATGTAAACCAGCTCACCCTGTGAATTACCTACTTCAGGCGAATAAGCAATGATATTACTTGGCAAAGATTTGTAATCCGCTTGAGAGCCTGATTTCTTAAGGTTGCCTACCCAGGAGCTTGCTAGTCCGCAATCGTCCCCAGATACCGGAGCATGGATAACATCAACAATAACAGAATCAAAATCGTATTTAGCTGAAGCCCCATACTTGGTCACGATGTCGTCTATCCCAGGCCAGTTTTTTGCTTCAATTCCTTGTGCTGAACAAAAGGTCAGTGATTCGTTTACGATCCTCTTGGTATCTTCGTTATCTGCAAGGTAATCAATAACCAATCCAACCTCATTAAACGCATCGGCCAAGTCCTGACGTTGCTCATCAGTGTATTTTGTCTCTTTATAAGCGATTTCTAGCTGTTTTTTCAGTTCGATTGGGGTAGCTTTGTGGCTATTTACACTCAAAATATCCATGTACAGTGCTGCAGAAGAGAAAAATGAGGCCTGAAGCTTCGCCATGATCATCTCATCAATGCTCTCTTCCATCGCAGTATTGACTTTGTAAGCCCCAGCATATAAATCAGTTGCATTTGCTTGGTAAGCCGTCATTCCGCAGGCTACTAAAGCGGAAACCATTAGAGTATTCTTAATTTTCATAATCATCTTCCTTATCGCAGCTTACTACTTAGACTGTTGTTTCTTTTTCACAGCACTGAACTTGCTGGGTACTGATATCGATAGACTTGTCTTTCCTACCGGTAAATTGATAACGGATTCAATCGCATCCGATCCGAGAGTTTTACCGTCCGATTTAAGCAATGAAAGTTTTTGTTCTAGATCTGAGTTTTTAGGAGCAATTGTCGATACTTTTGGCGCAGTGGTTTTAGGGGCTACACTCTTAGTCGTTTCGTTTTTAGCGCTAAAACAACCTGCAAGTAGAAAAACTGAGATTATTGGGACTATTGTCGCTAGATTTCGTTTCATACCTTTCTCCTCATGAGCACTTCACATTTGAGCTATATGAAAAACAAAAACCTGACTCTATTGACGTCTTGGCTGCTTATCATTTCTCGTCTTGAAATCAATCTAATCGATTGCGCTCACCAATTACATTGATGAGATTAAACAAATCAGGTCAAATAGTTAGGCATGAGGGTTTGCAAGGTGTCCAAGGTTGTAGGAATTTTCAAAGCCGTGATTTTTACATTTATTAACTTGAGCTTTATAGGAATAATTTTTCTCGCAAACTGACTCGATAAGCTGGAAGCAATACGAAATATCAAGTTGTGTTTATTTATTACTAAGGTCAAACCTGTTTATAATGGCGCGTTGTTGTCCTTTAGGTTAATTACTGAAGGTAAATCCAGATTGGTGATAAAAATATGAGCGCTTCAAACGCCCCTCGCACAGAAAGCCAAAATCGTCGTGATCTTCCTAATATGATCACATGTTTATTGCCTGCTTATAATGAAGCAGAGAATCTTCCGCATGTCGTGCCAGAAACATACAATTACTTGAAGCAGTTTTGCCAAGAAGTTGAAATTCTAATTGTTGACGATGGCAGTGCAGATAACACGGTAAGCGTCGCTCAAGAGCTTGCAAATAGTTACCCCGTTTCTGTTGTCAAGTTATCCAGAAATTTTGGTAAAGAAATTGCTCTTAGCGCGGGTTTGGATAATGCCCGTGGTGATGTGGTCGTTATCATGGATTCGGATGGCCAACACCCGTTACCTGTCATCGAACAGTTTATTGAGCATTGGCGTGAAGGTTTCGATATGGTCTACGGGGTTAGAGCGAACAGAGACGACGAATCTTTTGCGAAAAGAGCGTTCACTAAAGTCTATTACGGGCTTTTAAACCGAATCTCCGATGTAGATATCCACCCTGACGCGGGTGACTTCAGGTTGTTAAGCCGAAACGTTGTTAATGCTTTAGTTTCATTACCTGAACGGACCCGAATGATGAAAGGTCTGTACGCGTGGGTTGGCTTTAAAAGTAAAGCTGTATCGTTTGATGTAGAAGAGCGATTGAGCGGAACCAGTACCTTTCGATTCAGAGATCTCACTTCCCTTGCGATAACCGGATTAACGTCATTCAGTAGCATCCCTCTAAAAATATGGATGGTGGTTGGTGCGATGATCTCTGCGATGTCGTTTGGGTATGGAATGTTAGTACTGCTTCGTACCCTTTTCTTTGGGACAGATGTTCCCGGTTGGCCATCTCTGATTGTCTCTATTTTCTTCTTAGGAGGCATTCAACTGCTGTCTATCGGGATCATGGGTGACTACCTAGCCCGGGTGTTCTCAGAAGTTAAAAAGCGCCCTCTCTATATTGTTGAAGAGTACCAAAAAAGCGTAGATAAAGGTGCAGATAGAAACGATACTGCCGATAAGTCTGAAGACGAAAAAGTAGAAAAATAATTAATGAAGAACATCATAGTTTGCGCAGACGATTATGGCATGTCTCAGGAAGTTGACGACGCCATTCTAGAGTTAATTGAGAAAAAACGTATCTCTGCCACCAGTTGCATGACACTAATGCCGAGTTGGAAAGCGTCTGCGAATCGATTGAAAGAGCTTGAAGGACAAGCGGCTTTCGGCTTGCATTTCGATTTGGGTCACGTTGCAAGCTTAGGTAAGTTAATGCTGAGTGCAGTACTGCGCACGTTGGATAAGTCAGCCATTGAAACAACACTTAATCAGCAGCTGGATAACTTTGAAAACGAAATGGGCAGAGCACCAGACTACATTGATGGTCACCAGCACATTCACGCATTTCCTGTCATCCGTGACGTTTTAGCCTCCGTCGTTAACCAACGCTACGCAGTTGAGACTCCATGGATTAGAAGACCATCAGTACCGCTAACAGGACACGACTCCGCTTTAAAAGCCGTCGTGATACAAGGGTTGAATTTGGGTTTTGATTCAGTCATAGGTAAACACACCAATGCGCAAACCAATTCCAGTTTTGCTGGCTTATATTCCATTAGCGAAACGGCAAACTTTCCTGAGCTAATGGAAGGTTGGGTCAACAATCTCGATAATCACGGATTAATTATGTGTCACCCAGCCGTAGAAGGGGCAAACGTGGAGCACAGTTTAGCGAGGATTAAGGAATATGATTACCTTCGAAGTGATCGTTACATCTCGCACCTAGAAGCAAATAATGTAACGCTTGTTACTCACCCAGAATAAAAAATAGCAGCGATTTAGCTGCTATTTTTTTAAACGCTGAAGTAGTCTAACGAGAAAGTAGTTTTCTAACCACTTCTAAATCTTCTGGAGTATCGACCCCTGCTGCGGGTGTTTCTTTGGCAACTTCAACGTGGATCTTCTCACCGTACCAAAGCACTCTCAATTGCTCTAAACATTCGATTCGCTCTAGCGCGCTCGGTTCCCAGTTAATATAGGTTTTAATAAACCCAGCTCGATACGCATAAATCCCAATATGACGCTGTAATGGCTGATGAATAGACGGATCTGGTTTAGAAAAGTCATCTCTATCCCAAGGGATCGAAGCACGGCTAAAATACAGTGCGTACCCTTTTTCATCCGTCACTACTTTCACTACATTAGGGTTAAACACTTCATTTGCATCTTCAATTTCCACCGAAAGTGTTGCCATAGGCGCCTTGCTTTGCTGAAGGTTGTGCGCAACTTGCGAAATGATAGATGGGGGAATCAAAGGCTCGTCGCCTTGCACATTAACGATAATGTGCTCAGGCGGAATATTCATTAAGTCAACCACTTCTGCCAAGCGCTCAGTACCCGATTCATGCTTATCTGATGTCATGCAAACCGTCGCACCGAATCCTTCAGCCGCTTCTTTAACACGCTTGTCATCGGTAGCAATAATGACTTTTTCAGCACCAGCTTGAATGGCTTGAAGGTAAACCCATTCAATCATAGGTTTACCCGCTATATCCGCAAGAGGTTTACCCGGTAATCTCGTCGATTGGTATCGAGCAGGAATGACAACCGTAAATGCCATTTACTTTCCCTCATCCATTGAAATACTACGAGCTTCCGGCTCAAGCAGAACAGGAATGCCTTCTTTAATTGGGTAAGCAAGGCGGTCGATTTTACAGATAAGTTCTTGCTTATC
Organism: Vibrio penaeicida; assembly: GCF_002933855.1. GTDB lineage: Bacteria > Pseudomonadota > Gammaproteobacteria > Enterobacterales > Vibrionaceae > Vibrio > Vibrio penaeicida_A. The sequence goes on along the minus strand of NZ_BFAQ01000022.1, from coordinate 104,601 downwards.
TTTATCAAAAGTCAGTTTACCTTTGCATACAGGGCACGCCACAATCTCAAGCAGTCGATGATCCATATTCTTTCATTACCTCATTTATTCTTTGTAATATCTTATCAGTATCTTGTGCAGGCAGGGTTGCAGAGACCGGTAGATACCACCAGTTATCCTTTGCAAAAGGCAGACATTTGACGGCATCTTTTTCTGTCATAATAAGCGGCTTACCTGCCATTTCAATGGCACTAATCTGTTGTTCCGTCATTGCCTGATGATCAGCAAAACCATGTTCCGCCAAAACATTCAATCCCATACTCTTCAAGGATTCGAAAAAGCGAGGAGGATGACCAATTCCTGCCATTGCTACCGCACTTTCAAGTTCAATGGCACTTCTCTGTTCATTCGTTACCAAGTTGATGGCTTTTGAAGGCTCTAGAGTCATTGGAAACTCGTTTGCAAGAGCACTGCCACCGTTGGTGATAACGAAGTCCACTTCATCTATACGTGAAACAGGCTCACGCAGTGGTCCCATAGGGATAAGTTTCTCATTTCCCATACGCCTGACACCATCGACAACAACAATTTCAATGTCTCTGTTCAATGCGTAGTGCTGCAAACCATCGTCAGTGACAACAATATCGACCCCTGAATCCAAGAGTGCTTTTACAGCATTACTTCGATTCGGATCGACGACGACAGGGGCATTTGTACGACGATGGATTAAAAGAGGCTCATCTCCACAATGTTCTGGGCTAGAATCCAGCGTTACCGAAAGCGGATAGCTTGGCGCTTTAGCTCCATAGCCTCGTGACACCACCCCAGGCTTAAGCCCTTCAGCTTGTAACATTTCCACAAGCCATACCACAACAGGTGTTTTGCCATTCCCACCAGCGGTAATGTTACCAACGACGACGACGGGAATGGGGGCCTGATAACGTGTTTTTTTTTGATTCAAGAAATCTTGTTTACGCTTTGTACTTACAAAACCAAACAAGAGGCTAAGCGGCCACAATATGGGCCAAAGCAAAAAGCTCAGCCAATGTCGCTCAAACCAGATCTTTTCTACCATCAATTTGACTCACTAAATTGAATTGAGTAAAGCGAAGCATAAGCGCCGTCTTCTGACATCAATGCATCGTGCTGACCACGCTCTATCACTTTCCCATCTTCAATAACTAATATCTCATCGGCATTTTCAATGGTAGACAAACGATGCGCAATCACCAAGACCGTCTTGTCTTTTTGCAATACATCCAGCGCAGCTTGAATTGCGCGTTCAGATTCAGTATCCAAAGCGGATGTGGCTTCATCAAGAATCAGAACAGGAGCATCACGCAGCAATGCACGTGCAATGGCGAGCCTTTGCCTCTGCCCACCAGATAGAGTCGTGCCATTTTCGCCGATCACCGTGTCGTACCCGTTATCAAGTGCCTCGATAAACTCATGTGCATACGCTAACTTCGCCGCTTCAATGATTTGTTCTTTTGTAAACTTATCTTCTGCGGCATAAGCGATGTTGTTTGCAACCGTGTCGTTAAACAGGTGAACATGCTGAGACACGATACCAAAATGAGTGCGAAGATTCTGTAAGTCATAATCGCGTACATCATGTCCATCAAGGGCAATTGATCCGGAATCTAAGTTATAGAAACGCGTAAATAGGCTCGCTATCGTGCTCTTTCCAGAACCAGAGCGGCCTACCAATGCCACCGTTTTCCCCGAAGGTATATTGAAACTGACATCACGTAACGCAGGGGTATCTTTTGTAGGATACGTAAAGATGGCGTTTCGGACTTCAACATCGCCTTTCACCTTTTCTTTAACTAACTTCCCTTCATCATTTTCTGTTGGCATATCCATCAGGCTAAACAAAGTTTGGCAAGCCGCCATGCCGCGTTGGAAGTCTGACATAACCGAAGTTAACCCGCGAAGAGGTCGAAGCATACTTAACATCGCAGAGAAGACGACTGTAAATGTACCCGCAGTCAACTCTGCACGAATAGAATCAACAGAAGCTAGGAACAAGACAGTAACCAACGCAGAAGATCCGATCATTTGCACCACGGGACTAGAGAGTTGAGAGACTACAACCATCTTCATATTTTGCTGACGCATCGCATTGCTGACGTGATTAAATCGCTCTTCTTCTACCGGTTGACCACCATAACTTAATACAACTTTATGTCCATTCAACATCTGCTCTGAAGAAGAGGTGAGGTTCCCCATCTCAGTCTGCATATTTTTAGAAATTTTGCGGAATCGACGAGACACAACACCAATCGCGATTGCAACAATAGGTCCTACAACCAACAGTACTAAAGAGAGCTGCCAGCTGCTCCATACCATTAAACCAATAAGCCCTAGTAAACTAGCCGTTTCGCGGACGATATTGACCAAAGCTTGACTCGTTGCCCCTGCTACTTGCTCCGTATCATAGGTAATGCGAGAAAGTAGTCGACCAGTAGACTCCCTGTCGAAAAAGGAGACTGGCATTTGCATGAAATGATTAAACACCTGCCGGCGAAGTTTCATTACCACATTATTGGAAACCCAGCTCATAAAATACGCTGACACAAACCCACTTCCGCCACGGACGATCATCAACACTAGAATGATGATTGGCATTGTGCGTAAAAATTCAGAGTCTGACTGACCAAAGCCTTCATCTAGTAAAGGCTTAAGCAAAGAGAGCATGTATGTATCGCTGAGCGCATTAATCACCAATGCAATAATTGCGACAACAATACCGGCTTTGTATGAGGAAATATAAGGCCATAAGCGCTTAAAGGTTTGAAAGGTCGATTGATCTATTTCTTGCGACATAAGAAAGGTCATTGTCAAAAAATTCCGCTTATTCTACTCCTTTCCTTACTATCTGCCTATACCAGCGAGGGGAATGTTCAGCTCTAGCGGTTTCAATCGTCCATTTGTCTTCGAAAATATGGATAGAAATTTGCCCTTCCTCCCCCGTATCCATCCATTTTATGCCTTTTGATTCGTACACTTTGCGGACTTGCGCCGAAGGCAAATTCCATCGATTCCCTTTTGCCAGCGAGGCAATAGCGATATCTGGGGCGACATGGTCAACAAACAAACTTTTAGACGACGAGCTTGACCCATGGTGAGGAACGATAAGAATATCTGAAGCTAAGTGATCACCTTGTTGAGATAATATAAACTCGCTGATGGCATCAATATCACCCGTTAACAACATCGATGTTTTGCCATCGTTTACCCTAATCACGCATGAGTGAGGGTTGTACGCTCGACGCGTTAACCGAGGAGGCCACATCGCCTCAAAACGCAGCCCCTGCCAATACCATTGCTCCCCTCGAACACAAGGCTGATAGCCCTCAATACTTTGGCTCGCTCTGCGCCAAATCGGTTGCAATGCCGATTCAACATAGTCTTTTCCACCAGCATGATCGGCATCTAGGTGGCTGAGAACCAAACCATCTAAGTGATTAATTCCTCGATTCTTCAGTACTGGGTGAATAACGCTTTTCGCATAGCTCCCTCCTTCCCACCCCATTCCGGTGTCATACAACATAGCGTTATCATTTTTCTCAATAAGTACCGCCAATCCATGACCTACATCCAACATATCCACTCGCCATATTGGCTTGGGTTCGTTTGGAAAACCCCATAACATCATCACAGCTAAAAACACCACAGGAATGGCTGAGCGAAATTGGACAGACAAAACGAATAAAGTGACCAAAACAAAAGCGAGAAAGGTATAACGAGAGGAAAGAGATAGCCAACCATATTCTCCCCATTCTAAAGACCAAATAATCGGACTAAGTGACCAATCCGCAACTTGCCAAAACGGATAAGCGAGATTTGGTGAAATCGCGGTGAACAACAAAGCAAGGCTAACAAAAGGTAAGGTCACCAAACTTACTAACGGTAAAAAGATAAAGTTGTATATAGGTGAAAGTACGCTGAATCCTGAAAATACAAAAATCGAAACGGGCGCAAGTGCGATGAGCAACCAAAATTGCATTTCAAGCAAAAAACGGGCTTTTTGCCATTTATTACTTTGTTCTGAACGCCTTAGACCAATAAAGATAAAAATCACTGAAACAGCAGAAAACGAAAGCCAGAAGCTGGCTGAAAGTACGGCAAACGGGTCCAGTAATAAAAGAATTGAACAAACAATCAGTAGCAGACGCCAATTGCTAAAATGAACACCCACTAGTTTCACGACGATGAGAATAATACACGCGACAAGTGCACGCTGAGTCGGTATAGAGAAACCAGCTAAGCTGGCGTAGATTGACGCAACTATAAGCCCGGCTACAATCGGTAGCCACACTCTCACTGAAGGTAGTGGCAGAACAAGTGCAATAACTCGACCAAAAAACCACCCTAGTCCAAATATCAAACCAATATGCAATCCCGAAATCGCCATCAAATGAAGAAGGCCACTGCTTTGTAGGTGCCGCCAATCTGAATCCGTTAAACCTCGCCTGTCTCCAAAACTGAGCGCGAGCAGATAGGGTGCACTTTTGAAATCGTGTACGAAATTCAAAACACGGCTGTGAAGGCTTTGTCTATAATCAGTGGTGTTGTAAAGAAGTGTCGCTTGCTTAACCACCGCTTTCCCATGCCAGCGATTCGCTACGTAGTGTTTTTCTTGGTCTCTGCCTGCTTCATTTAACCGACCATAAACCGGTTTGAGGGCGGCATCTAAGGTTAAAAATTGACCCAGCAACGGTGGCTCGCCATCCATAGACCAAATAACTCTAACGGTCGGTCGGAGCAAATATGGAATTTTCCTGCCGTTAAGTTGATGCACCACAAAAGACGCTTCATATCCATGACTTATTTGTTTAAAAAAGCTGTCAATCTGCCCAGTTATGGTACTATTCTGACCTTCAGAAAAAAGCAAACGTTGCTGGTGTTGAAATAGGTTGGAATGGACGACTACCACTATTAAACCGAGCAACATGCCTTTCAGGCAATCAGCATAAGGTCTATTCCAAACGAGCAAGCATAGGATAATTGCAGGAAAGACCCAGATAACACTCGGCATTACTGTCCAAAGTGCGGATGAAGCAATCAATGTCGTGAAAGAAGTTAGTGTCCAGTTAGATAAGTGAGTTTTCATATCCTATGCCAAAAAAACTAATCCGACGTTTCTTGCCCGATCACGAATTAATCAAACGTCAAAAAGCCCTTAAAATCTTTGGCAACGTTCTATATAACCCAAACTTGTGGTGCCTAAATCGTCGTTCTGCCGCTGGTGCATTTGCCGTTGGTTTGTTTATGGCATTTGTTCCACTCCCTAGCCAAATGATCATGGCAGCCGGTCTTGCTATTGCTTGCGGAGTGAATCTGCCACTTTCTGTCGCGCTCGTTTGGGTCAGCAACCCTATTACCATGCCCGTTTTGTTCTACTTCGCTTATAAAGTAGGCGCTGTAGTTATGTCTGTTCCACCGCAAACCTTTCACTTTGAGCTGTCTTGGGATTTTATTGTTGCTCAAATGTCGACCATCGGTCCCCCGTTCATTCTTGGGTGCGCTATCTGCGGCGTAGTCAGTGCCATGGCAGGCTACTTTGGCATACGCGGGATTTGGCGTTACTCCGTTGTCCGTAGCTGGCAAAAACGTGGAGTGCGAGTACGTTAGAGGATTTTTCTAACCGCAAGTAACTGGAAGTCTAACGCTCCGAGCCGATATACAACTAAATGTAATCACGCTGTTTCTCATAATCAGATTTAGTTACTACCATCAAAAAAGGGCTCACATTGAGCCCTTTTAAGTTCGTCACTTTCCAATTCAAATCGGGTTATTTACCACTTAACACTTTCGCTGGGTTTGTTTGACTGGCCCTAGATGCAGGATAAAGCGTAGCGAATAGGCTTAAGATAACTGCGGTGCCAGAAACCAGCGCTACGTCTTGCCAAATAATCTCGGAGGGTAAGAAGTCGATAAAATAGATATCTCCCGACAAAAATTGATGACCAACGAGACTTTCAAGCCCTTTAATTAAAACAGTCAAATTACTCGAAACGAGCACCCCTAAAGCACTGCCAGCAAGACTTCCCGTTATTCCAGAAAATACCCCTTGCCAAACAAAAGTACGACGAATAAGCCCATCCGTCGCGCCCATCGTTTTTAGAATGGCAATTTCTGAAAGCCTGTCTTTTACCGCCATCATCAAAGTGGACACGATATTGAAACAAGCAACGCTGATCACTAATACCATTACTAGGTACATGATGGTTCTAACCAATTGTATATCTCGGTACAAGAATCCAAATTTTTGTTGCCAGCTTTTTAGATACACCTTTACTTGCAACGTGTTACCCGCTTCACGCACAATCGTTTGGGCATTAAGGACATCGGTCGTTTTAATGGAAACGCCCGTTACGCCTTCTGTAATATCAGAGTACTTTTGCGCATCTTCCAAAGGCAGTAATACCAGCCCATGATCGATTTGGCCACCTAAAGACAAAAGCCCAACGATTTTCAGGCGAACACGCTTTGGAGAGCGTACTTTCAGTGAATTACTCGTTTGAGGAATCAACAAAGTAATGCTCTCGCCGAGCGTTACCCCAAGGTGATCCGCAATCCCCTTTCCTAATATCACTTGATTACTGCCGGAGCGAAAATTCTGCCAGGCTTCCTCACCAATGTACTCAGATAGGTTCGACACTCGTGATTCCAATTGAGGGTCGACACCTCTTATCTCCACTGCCTTTAGTGTTTGCCCTTTCTCCGCTAAACCAGTTAGCCGAATATAGGGCGCAGCCGCGATCACTTTTTCATGCTCTTCTGCTGTTCTCGCAACAGTTTGCCAATCTGAAATAGGGGCATTAAACCCTTCAAGCTCACCATGAGGAATAACCGCAAGCACACGGTTTTCAAGTTCGCGCTCAAAACCGTTCATTGCAGATAAACCGATAAGCACAACAGCCACACCGACAGCAATACCAATCGTAGAAGACAAAGAGATAAACGAAACTAATTTGTTCCGCTGTTTTGCACGGCTAAAGCGGCTTCCAATCAGTAAGGAAAGAGAAAACATCTGGTCAGCCTCTTAGTGCGCGGCACGCATTTCATTTTCGTGAACTAATAACCCATCTTGCATGTGCAGCTTTCGATCCATCTTGTCAGCAAGTTCATTGTCATGGGTAACAACAAGAAATGCCGTACCAGACTCTCGATTTAATTCACGCATAAGGTCATAAATAGCCAAAGCCGTAGTGTGGTCTAGATTACCAGTTGGCTCATCGGCAAGTACCAGAGCAGGCTCATTCACTAAAGCCCTAGCGATAGCCACTCTTTGCCGCTCACCACCAGAAAGTTCAGCAGGTCGGTGCGCCAACCTATGTGCTAACCCTACTTTAGTGAGCAAGCTCTCTGCTTTTGATTTTGCCTGCTTTGGAGATGAACCGCCAATCATAAGAGGCATAGCGACGTTTTCAACGGCGGTAAAATCAGCTAGAAGGTGATGAAATTGATACACAAAACCAATGTGTTGATTGCGCAGCTTCGCTTGCTGATTGCTCGATAACGCCTTTAGGCTTTGCTCTTGAAACGACACTTCTCCCTCAGAAGCATCATCTAGTGCTCCTAAAACGTGCAATAACGTGCTTTTTCCAGAACCCGAAGACCCCACAATAGAAACCAGCTCTCCTGCGTCCAACGCAAAGCTCACTCCTTTTAGAACTTCGGTTTCTACACTCCCTTCGCGATAGGTTTTACAGACAGAATCACAAAGAAGTAATTTACTCATAACGAAGTGCCTCAGCAGGTTTGACGGACGAAGCCCGATAAGAAGGATACAACGTGGCAACAATACTCAATGCCACTGCAAGTATGATGATGGTGAAAACTTGCGAATAATTGATAAGAACGGGCAGTTCACCGCCGACGGCAAACAAACTCAAGTTAAACGTTTCTAATACACCGTTTATGTTTGTCGCAAGCGCTACGCCTAACAAGCCCCCCACCAAAGAGCCAATAATTCCGCTACTCGCACCTTGTACAACAAACACGGTCATTACCTGAAAATTGGATAAACCCTGCGTTTTTAGAATGGCGACTTCAGCTTGCTTCTCCATTACCACCATAATCAACGCAGAAATAATATTAAATGCCGCAACAGCAACAATAAGCCCTAGCATCAGACCCATCATATTTTTTTCCATCTTAACGGCTTGGAATAGCTCACCTCTTTGCTCGCGCCAATCGCTCCATTTCCACCCACTGGGTAGAGAGACCGAGGCGTATTCAGACACAATGAATGGGTCATCAAAAGTCAGTCTCCAACCCGTAATCGTGTCGGAAGAATATCGAAGCAATCGACCTGCATCATTAATATTTGCGACCATCAACTGCGCATCTACATCGGAGCCCGTATTGAATACGCCGGCTACGGTAAAGTTTCTCTGGCTCGGAATTCGTCCTAAAGGTGTAAATCGGCTTGCACCTGTCACCATTATCCTCACTTTATCGCCAATTCTCGCTTTTAACTGACGAGCCAAGGTATGACCCAAAAACACTCTGTATTCACCCTGCTCCAGCTGGTCTAGCTTTCCACCAAGCAAATGTTTCCCTATTGGGTCATTTAACGCAGGATCAATGCCTAAAAGCATACCAGCACTTAATTGAACTGGGCTTTGTATAACCGCTTCAGACCGAACAATAGGGGAAGGTTTGGAAGAAAATGAATACTGAGAAAGAAATTCTGGTGGCACATCAGTTCTTACCGTTTTTCCGGAATCCTGACTAATAACAACATGAGGTAATACACCCAAGATTCGCCCTTTGAGTTGCCCTTCAAATCCGTTCATTACGGATGTGACCGTAATTAGCGCCAGGACACCAATCGTTATGCCAGCTGTCGACATAAAAGAAACAAAGCGACTGAAGCGATCTCCTGACCTTCCGCGCAAATAGCGCAACCCGATGTAAATTGAAATGGGATGGAACATATTAAGGGAACCTTGATAAATCTCTGGTCGGTAATGTAACGAGAAAGACACTGATTTAGTAGTCTTTACTGAGAATTGCAGAACTAAATTGACGAAAAAACGACATATACGAGGGGTTTTCTTGATTCATACGCCTACATGACGATAATCAAAAGGTTAACAGAAAGGAATTGCAGTATGAGCCAGCAAGAGTATTTTACCGTCCAACATGGTCTATCAGTCAACATCGAGCCGCTAGATTCCGAATTCATTCTTCCGGATTTAGAGCAGTTTGTTACTGAGATTCCGGCGCCTTTCTTGGTCGCAAGCGAATTCAGTTCTCTCGATACCGTAACAGAAAAGGCCATAGGCGAATTACGCAGTAGCGACTTGTCTCATGTTGTTCAATTGTTGGAAACTCAGAACAGTAAGCTGAACTTATTGCTTACTTATATGCTTTCTCAACAAAATGACCCTGCATTCAGCCATACCACGACTTCTTTTGGCGCTAGCCAGTTCACATACTTTTCTAATAATGCATTACCAATAGGGCGTCAGGTACGGACCAAAATTTTTCTGGAGTTTCCAGCCGCAGCCATTTACTGTTATGGCGAAGTCGTGGAATGTGAAGAGAGCGAACAATCCAATAAAATCACGATATCATTCTCTCTCTTGCGTGAAGAAGATCAAGATTTGCTGATCAAAGCCGCGCTTCATCAACAACAAAAACTACTCAGACAACGTTCACTGGAACGCGACCGAAAATAAACGTTATGCCTAATTCAAATCTTCTTTCTCTGGCGTTACCAAGTAACGCGGGAGATAAAAAGCACGTCGGTAACCTTAAAGGTTCGGCGCTGTCGATCGCAATCGCACAGCTTGCAGAGCAACATCAAGGGCACCTATTACTTGTTGTCCCTGACCCTCAATTAGCGCTCAAGCTTTCAGCGGAAGTCGAGCAATTTTCACAGCGAGATGTTCACCTGTTTCCAGATTGGGAAACATTGCCTTATGATAATTTTTCACCGCATCAGGACATCATCTCTGACAGGATTGCGCACCTTTATCAGATGCCGAGCCAAAGCGATGGCATCGCCGTCATCCCAGTAAGTACCCTGCTCCAACGTCAGTCTCCCCGTAGTTTCTTACTCCAGCACACCTTAATGGTGAAGAGTGGAGATAATTATTCACTGGATGCGTTGCGCCTTCAATTGGAGAAATCTGGCTATAGGCATGTAGACCAAGTGTTTGGTCCGGGTGAATACGCAAGCCGTGGCTCAATCATCGACTTATACCCAACCGGAGCAAGTGACCCTTATCGAATTGATTTTTTCGATGACGAAATAGACAGTATTCGTACTTTCGATCCTGAAAATCAACGTTCGATCGACGATATCCAAGAGATTCGACTGCTGCCTGCTCACGAATTCCCTACCACCGAACAAGCCATTGAAGACTTTCGTGGGCGTTGGCGCCAAAAATTTGAAGCGCGCCGAGAACCCGAATCCATTTATATGCAAATCAGTAAAGGGACATGGCCAGCAGGTATTGAATATTGGCAACCGTTGTTCTTTGAAGAAACAGAGACGCTGTTCGACTACCTTCCTGACAATACGCTACTTGTTACGGTCGGTGACTTAGACAGTGCGGTAGACACATTTCTAACGGATGTGGATTACCGATTTGATCAACGTAAAATAGATCCACTTCGTCCTTTGCTTGAGCCTGAAACTCTGTGGCTTAAAAAAGATGAATTGTACGCTCGCTTCAAGTCACTGCCTCAATCGCTACTTAGTATCGAAGCCATTTCAGAAAAAGCAGGTCGTTCAAACGAAAACATATGCGCCCTGCCTGAATTGCACGTTCAGCACCAACACAAAGAACCTATGGCATTGCTTCGCCAGTTCATCGAACAATTCAGCGGTCAAGTTGTGTTTTCGGTTGAATCCGAAGGTAGACGCGAAGCTTTGTTAGAACTGCTGCAGCGAATCAAGCTAAAACCCGTCGAGCATAATCACCTCAATCATGCCATCGAGTCTAAAGACAAAACCACGTTGATTCTCGGTGCTGCCGAGCATGGTTTTATCCATGAATCCGCAAATCTCGCGATAATTTGTGAGAGTGATTTACTCGGTGACCGAGTGATTCAAAGGCGTAAAAAAGATCGTAAGGCAGTAAATTCCGATACCGTTATTCGCCATTTGGCGGAGCTGAAACCGGGACAGCCCGTCGTTCACTTAGACCACGGCATTGGTCGTTATACCGGGCTTCAAACGCTTGAAGCGGGTGGAATGCAAACTGAATACGTAACGCTCGAATATCAAAACGGGGCAAAACTTTACGTTCCTGTGTCTTCACTTAATCTTATCAGCCGTTATTCAGGTGGCGCAGAAGACAGTGCACCTCTGCACAAGCTTGGCGGCGAAGCGTGGGCAAAAGCACGAAGAAAAGCAGCGGAAAAAGTTCGAGATGTTGCCGCTGAATTATTAGACGTTTACGCCAAACGAGAACTCAAACCCGGATTCAAATTCAAACTGGATCGAGAACAATACGCCACCTTCAAAGCGAGCTTTCCTTTTGAAGAAACCGATGATCAGGCCATGGCAATTAACGCCGTTTTATCAGACATGTGCCAAGCAAAAGCGATGGACAGATTGGTGTGTGGCGATGTGGGCTTCGGAAAAACGGAAGTGGCGATGCGCGCTGCATTTGTCTCTACCGACAACAGCAAGCAAGTCGCGGTGTTAGTTCCTACCACATTGTTAGCCCAACAGCACTTTGAAAACTTCCGAGACCGATTTGCTAACCTCCCTATTCGCGTGGAAGTACTGTCTCGCTTCAAATCAGCCAAAGAGCAAAAGCAAATACTTGCCGATGTCAAAGATGGCAAAGTCGATATCATTATTGGCACTCACAAACTCTTACAAAACGACATCAAATTCCGAGACTTGGGATTACTCGTTGTCGACGAAGAGCATCGCTTTGGTGTGCGTCAAAAAGAAAAAGTAAAATCCATGCGTGCCGATGTGGATATATTAACGCTTACCGCAACGCCTATTCCTCGAACTCTGAATATGGCAATGAGTGGCATGCGTGATCTTTCTATCATTGCAACCCCACCTGCGCGCAGACTGGCGATTAAAACGTTTGTTCGTGAACGAGAAGATAGCGTGACGCGGGAAGCGGTACTACGTGAGATTATGCGTGGTGGTCAGGTTTACTTCCTACACAATCAGGTTGAAACCATCGATAAGGTCGCAGCTGATCTTGAAAAGCTGATTCCAGAAGCTCGAATTACCGTCGCTCATGGTCAAATGAGAGAAAGAGAGCTGGAACGCATCATGAATGATTTCTATCATCAGCGTTTCAATCTTCTCGTCTGTACGACCATCATCGAAACGGGGATCGATGTACCAACGGCAAACACCATAATCATGGATAGAGCAGACAATCTTGGCTTGGCACAGTTGCACCAATTAAGGGGACGCGTTGGTCGTTCACACCATCAAGCCTACGCCTATTTGCTCACACCACATCCAAAAGCCATGACAAAGGATGCCATTAAACGGTTGGACGCAATTGCATCACTTGAAGACTTGGGTGCAGGCTTTACACTCGCTACGCACGACCTAGAAATTCGTGGTGCGGGTGAGCTCTTAGGTGATGATCAGAGTGGTCAGATTCAATCCGTTGGTTTTACCCTTTACATGGAAATGCTAGAGCAAGCAGTAGAAGCACTAAAAGAAGGGAAAGAGCCATCTCTGGATGAACTTCTCCGAGATCAAACCGAAGTGGAACTGCGCTTACCCGCACTATTACCTGATGAATACATTCCCGACATCAACACACGTTTATCGATGTACAAACGCATTGCTAGTGTGAGCACAGAGAATGAATTGGCAGAAATGAAAGTCGAGCTCATCGATAGATTTGGCACGCTTCCAGATGCCGCTAAAAATTTACTTGCGATAAGCGAGGTGAAGCTGACAGCTGGCAAGATGCACATCAAGAAAATCGAAGCACATGCTAAAGGTGGATTTATTGAATTTTATCCTACCGCTGACATTAACCCTGCATTTCTTGTTAAATTGCTGCAATCAGCACCGCAAAAATATGGAATGGAAGGTCCAACCAAGCTGAAGTTTGCGATACCATTAACAGATCGCCGTGAAAGAGTACGTTTTATTAACGACTTACTTCAACAGTTTGCAGAGAATCGCCTGCCAAGTTAAACCGTAATTTGGTACGCTTACCGAATGCCTATTTACAGCCAAAGAGTGGCATACCGCCGCTCTTATCTGACGGAGCAACAATGAAAAAACTGATCCCATTACTGCTGTGCCTGTTTTCATTTGAATCTATGGCAGCCCGACAATTTGATATAGAGGTCATTTTGTTTAAACGCGCAGTGGATCCCGAAATTCTGAACGAAGCTTGGCCAAATCAAAACCCACAAATAGCTTTAGAGGGTGCTTATTCTTTCCAAGATTCAGAGGGCATGCGTCGTAAAGGTGCCACCTTGCTACCCAAATCAAGCTATGCTCTCAACGCCCAATACAATGCATTAAGAAAACACGCTGCATTTACCCCTCTCCTTCATGTCGCGTGGCGACAAGGAGACCTAGGCAGTCACAGCGCACCAGTATTTCGCATCAACGCAGGTAAAGATTATTCTCAACAGTTCGATGAAACAGGCAAAGCCCGTACTAAAAACCAGTTGGTTGCAGATTTAGGTGATGGAATTACCGAAGAAACCAATTTCCAACCAAACTACGAACTGGAAGGAAAACTCCAAGTTTACGTACAGCACTACCTGTTTGCAGACATTAAACTTGATTTAAAAAAGCCCAGTATTCGTGATGTAGCATTTGAAGAAAAAACTTTAGAGCTAACACCCGAAGAAGGCAACGATACTGTTCAGATCGGTAATTTGGAGTCTGTCTCCCCAACATTGCAAGTTGAAGAATTTCTTAAACCTTACCGCATGGACCAGAAGCGACGTATGCGCAGCAGTGAAACCCATTATTTGGATCACCCATTAATGGGCATGATTATTCAAGTCCGTCGTGTTAATTAGATCATTTGGTCTGTACTGACTATGCACTTTTCACCTGATTTTTGCATCATCACCAAACGGCTCGAACTTCGTTTGATTAAAAATGAAGAAGTCGGGTCGTTTACGCAAGCAATTCAAACCTCCCCATCTCTCCATCAATGGCTAGACTGGTGCGACAGCGATTTTTCAACTGAAGACGGTTACGACTTCCTCATAGCCAATCGACTTAACTGGTTAAAAGGTCTGGCGTTTGGCTTCGGTGTTTTTGATAGAGAGACTAACCAATTTATGGGTATGGTCGCTCTAACTGAACGCTATTTGTCTTTCAACATGGGATGTTTGGGCTATTGGATTTCTGATTCATACCAACATCAAGGCTATGGAAAGGAAGCGCTAGAGGCTTTAATTGAATGCTGCTTTAGTAAGATGAAACTGACTCGGCTTGAAATTGTGTGTGACCCTGAAAACATCATCAGTCATAAAATTGCTGAAAAATGCGGAGCCATCTGTGAAGGAATGGCACGAAACCGTTTCGTTCATAACGGGAAACCCAAAGATGGCATCGTTTATTCGATTATTCCTGAATAACGATGTTTCCTGAGTATTCGTCGCACCTGAGAATGGTCGTACTCATGAAGGGGAAGCGTAAAAACAAGATGGATTTCAAACAGAAAGGGCTCATACGAGCCCTTTTAATTGATTAGCAATAAACACCGTATTTAGTGCAATTTTAAGTTTGGACGCAACACGCGGTTTATTCGACCAACGAGCATCATAAGACCCGTTTTAACAACGCCATGTAGCGCCATTTGGTGCATTCTATACAATGATATGTAAACCACTCTGGCAATCCGACCTTCGACCATCATGGAGCCTTTTGTAAGGTTCCCCATCAAACTGCCAACAGTAGAGAATCGGCTTAGCGAAACAAGTGAGCCATGATCCTTGTAGATATAGGGTTTGATTTCTCGTCCGTTTAATTTGGCAACAATGTTAGTAAACGCCTGACTCGCCATTTGGTGAGCAGCTTGCGCACGTGGTGGCACAAATTTCCCATCAGCTTGAGTACATTGTGCAAGATCACCGATAACAAAAATGTCATCATCACGCGTGGTTTGTAGAGTATCTTTAACAACCAGTTGATTTATGCGGTTTGTTTCCAATCCAGCAATATCTTTAATAAAGTCAGGGGCTTTGATTCCCGCAGCCCAAACCATAATTTGAGCATGAATTTTCTCGCCATCTTTAGTCGTCAAGCCTTCTTCATCGGCTTGAGTTACCATGGTTGCTGTGCGTACATTAACACCAAGTTTCGTTAATTCTTGGTGTGCAGCGCTGGAAATACGAGGTGGTAGTGCAGGAAGAATCCGCTCACCCGCTTCAACAAGGTTTACATTGAGTTTGCTAGAGTCCAAATCCCCAAAACCGTAGGTTCTGAGTTCTTTGACAGCATTGTGAAGCTCGGCAGAAAGCTCGACACCTGTTGCACCCGCTCCAACAATCGCGATATCAACTGTGCCTTGGCCGTTTTTCGCATGCAATTTCAAGAACTCATTGTTCATTTCAGTGCGGAAACGATGAGCTTGCTCTGGACTATCAAGGAAAATACAGTTGTCTCGAACACCTGGAGTGTTGAAATCATTGGAAGTAGAACCGATAGCCATAACAAGAATATCGTATTCCAGTTCTCGCTCCGGCATCAAAAGCTCATCTTGCTCGTCGCGAAGTTCAGTCAAGAAGATAACCTTACGCTCTCGATCAATGTCTTTTAAGCTTCCCATTTGAAAATCAAAATGATGATTTTTAGCATGCGCTCGGTAGCTCAAAGCATCGACACCTTCATCCAAAGAACCCGTTGCCACTTCATGCAACAAAGGTTTCCACAAATGACTGGCTTTACGGTCAACCAAAGTAACGTTTGCACGCCCTTTTCGACCCAAAGTCCGTCCTAGCTTGGTTGCAAGTTCAAGTCCACCTGCGCCACCGCCTACAACTATAATACGCGTCACAACGACACTCCTATGTAATATGAAAAATATTTGCTCCCGCCGATTAAACAGCCAAAGCATTGAATTCTTTTGAGCTTGCATTGAAGCTTCATATCAACGAAGTGAAGGGAAACCTAAGGAATCACTATTTGGATCAAAGTGTGCTCTAGCACATACATATTGGGCAAGTTTCTTACTCGCTCTCAAATTTTTTTGATATTTATCAAAAATATCTTCAAAAATCATTATAAAGCCCCGCACCAACTTGGCAACTTATGTTTGTAAGAAATCCTTTGTTTTCAGACTAATTGATGAGTTTTTGAACCATTAAATGTCATCCTTTATGTGGTAGCACCGCCATAGGAGTTGGCTAGGATTCAAAGTATTAAGGCTTTACTTACCGTTGGATAATATAGAGGAAGGAAACTTAAGTGAGCATTAACTTAATATATCGATGTTTTCGTTTAACCTTTACACTCGCGCCCTATAAAAAGCTTCTATAGGGTAGGCAACAAATTTGAGCATTCCAGAGTTTATACAAGTTGAGTACGAAAATGCAGCGAGGGTTTACTCTCCTCGAAATGATTGTTGTCATCGCGATTTTAGGTGTTCTCGCATCAGTAGCGACGCCTAGATTCATAGAAGTCATTGATACATCAAAAACAAGTGTCATTGAAAGCGCTGGCAGTGCTGTACGCAGCGCGAACACATTTGTACGAGGCATCGCCCTTACAGAGAATATTCATTTACGATCCGACGCAACAATCGAGGTTGAAGGAAAAGAGCTTCTTATTACAAAAGGGAATATTGTCACAACTTCCGATAACTTAAAAAACGCTATCGATACATCGATCACAATGACGGATTACATCCCTAGAAGAGAGATCAACGGTAAGAATGGAGTCATCTTCCATTTTGGGCTGAAAGACGACAACGTCGATAGTATTAGGGCAAAAGGGTGCTATCTAGATGTAAGGAATAACTCGCTAGGTTATATTGAATACTCATCAAAGACTTGCAAAAACGATATGAATTGAGACTCAAACCATCAACGATCAGTTCTAAGAAATGCCACTTTTGAAGTGGCATTTTTTGCAAGATATATCTAACGGTTATTGGCATTTAAATACATGACTTACCGCGAAATTTCGTCGAGTTAATATTCAGCTTTGACTTAGTTCTTTAAACTTCTTCATCATCTGTAAGTGTTGAGAGATTTTTTTGAACTTGTGGGTTTCAGACTCATCCCAAACGACTTGATAATACGGTGCAAGCTCGTCAGCCGAGAGTTGGTTGTTTCGGATTTCATCTTCTCGTGACAGTATCACAAGGCAATTATCTTTATTTTTTGCTCTGAATTTCTCTACGCATTTAGTCGCGATGTCTTCATACTCTTCAGGGCGGTCAATACGACCTTGCATATTGTCTTCTGGGTGTAAATTAGGGTTAAAAATGACTTGTTTAATACCAGACAAGAAACCAATACGCTCAGACCAATATCCACCTAGCCCTACCCCACAAATCAGCGGGTTTGGATCGGAAGACATTTCCATTGCTTTGTGAACTTCTTTTAATAAATGCTGCATGTCATGCTTGGGGTGCAAAGTACTGTAATTTACAAATCGAATGTCATCGTCAATAAACTGAAGTTGAAGTACTTTCTCGTGATTTCCGGGGCTAGTTGAGTCAAAGCCGTGCAAGTAGATAATCATGGAACCTCCTAAGGTGCCATTTCATGTTGTTATTCAACAAATCTACCACGAACACTAGGGTTTTAAAGAATCAATAAAAGGGAATGTTTAGGAAAGTGATCTTTCTAGCAGTTTTATACTAAACCGTCTTCAATGCGCTTGCGCTCAATTAAGCGTTTTCAACAACTCCATTTTCATTTGCTGGAATCGCTCAAGATACAAATCGTCGCCCCACAACTGGTAACCTATTTTATACCACAACATCCCTAACAGTCGGATTTTAGGTAACCACAATTCTACATTCTGTTGCCACTCCCCCATATCGGACAAATCGATCCCACGATAATGGCAATACATTGCAACCGCTATTTCCGAGCTAAGACTGGAAACTTCAATCGTCATTGCAAGATCCATCCTAGGGTCACCAATAGCCGAATATTCCCAATCGATGACACCTATCCCATCGCGCGTTCGAATTAAGTTGTAAGCACCTAAATCCAAATGACATAACGTTTTTAATGATTCAGGTAAATACAGTGGCTCACGATGTTTCTTATAAAGCCTAACCAAGTCTTCATCTTTCTGTTCATTAGCAACTTGCATCCACAAATGATCGACTTTTTCGGAAAACAGCAGCTTTTGAATCGGCTTGTTGTTTATCTGAACGTTATGAATCGTTGCAAGGGTGAACAAGAGCTCATCTTGAGAAATCTGATCGCCGACTGGTTGCCCGTCGATCCAATTGACGAGTAATCCACGTTCATTATTTAGAACTGGATTTGGTGAGAATTGATAAGGAACAAGCGCCATTAGAAGATAGTATTCGTTCGCTCGTGAAATACCAAAAACTGAAGTGCTTTTTGAAATAGGTCGCCATACATATTGACGATCCTGGTGGGATATTTTCCAGCATCGATTACTAAGCCCACCAGAGAGAAGTTCCATCTCTTCTGGTGGGTCAGGAAAATAGTCGGTAAGTGATACTAAGGAATCATCGAGTTGAATTGCCTCTTGCCATCCCATTTTTGCCACTTAACACTACCCCTTCACTTAATGTTTATAGATCTAAAGCTTATAGATCTAAAGCTTAAAGACCTAGGAAGCTCTTAGATTTTTGCTTACGGATTTCAGTTTCGTCAGCCCATTCAATTAGACCAGTTTCTAAATCCATCAAGCGCATTGTCATTTTGTAGTAAACGTCTTGGTCGCTTCCTGCGTTCTTAACGATACTTGCTAGGTTTCCGTACAGCATGTACTGAGCACCCACCATTTTACCAAACTGGATAGCGCTGCTTTGATTAACGAGCTCGTCATTGTTTTGGAAGTTCAGTTGCTCACGTACCGATTCAACCCGGTCCATATCAACGAAACGGAACTTACCAGAATTCAGCATTTTAGTACTGATTGAATCTGTGATGGATTCTGTATCAATATGCTCACTGGTTTTGTTCTTGATTCGCTCTACAAAAACAATTGGACGGCTCTCACGAGTGATTGCCGCTACAGAACCTGACATAAGCATACTGTCTACCATTTGACCTGCAATTGTTTGTAAGTCAGTAGAACCAAAATCTATAGTGGTCGTTTCAACAGCTTGAGCGTCACCATAAGACACTTGGTTTGAACAACCACCCAAAATTGCAGCGAGTCCAAGTAGGGCAATAGCACTTTTTTTCATAATGTTTCCTTAGTTATTAGCTTGGCGAATTTGAACACGGTATTGAGTCGCATTAGGGTTCACAGAGACTTCTGAAATCGAAATCGTCTCAAAACCTCTAACGATGACCTTGCGCCAAGCGCCAGGTTTACTGTTTACTTCTAAGCCTTTGTCATCATACCAATAAAAGCGATATTGCACGTGCTGGTCGCCTTTGTATTGGCTAGCCAGACGAACAATGCCACGCGCGTGACCATTCACTTCATCTGTATCAATATTGTCGATATCTAAACGACCGCCTAACGCGTTGTCGTTCATAATCACTCTTTGTGATTGCCCATCGATACTCAAGCCAGCGGTAGGTGCCTGAGCACAACCGAACGCTGCAATCGCAGACAATAATACAATCGATAATCTTTTCATTAGATAGCCCCTAATTGTTTGTGCCACACTGACGATCCTGTCCCTTGTCGTGATACCCAAACCAAAGTAGTTTGTCCGGCTTTAACATTGAAAGTATAGTTTTGACCGTTCACAACGAGAGTATGTTCCCCTGAATTCACTTGTTGACTGCTACTGTACACCTTGGCAGGCAATGTTTGCCAACTGCGGGTGTCTGCTTGCTCTGTAAGTGCATTCCAAATACTGAATAATGCGTTACCGACATCATCACCTTTTGCAGCTTCTCTTCTAAGCTGATCTTTTGCAACAACTCGCAACGCTTGACGAATCACAATGCTTGGCATCCGCTCGTTAAGGTTGTTTTGTGCCATTAGATTGACGTCCACTAACTCCGAGCCATTTAAAGACCGACCATTTAGCATCAAACTTGCCGATGGGTAATTTTCAATATTCGGGTAATAAGGTAACGCCAAACTATAGATTGATGTCAGGTCATCTCTAGAACTGTATATGGGTAAAGAAAAGTTCCAAGAATCCATCGCTTTCACGATACGTTGCTCATCTAAAACAATCACTCTACCTTTGTCTTTTGGTGGTTTAGAGTATTTGCCGTAGCGCGCTTCGTACGTTTTTAAATCTTGCCTCATGCCGAGTTTATGACCTACTCGCAACACACCATCAATGACCTCTTCATTCTCAGGCATAACCGCTAATGCACGCTTGTAGTCAATATAAGCACTGTTTAAATCATTATCTGTTTCATAAAGTAACGCTGACAAATAAAGTAAGTAACCATTTTGAACAGCTTGAAGCGTTTTACCTGCGTCTGGATATTTAGCCATGATTGAGGCAATGTTTGGCGAGACACCTTGTTGTGTTGCTGATTCTTGCGCCGATTCGAGTTCAGACTGCCTGCGTTTTTTGGCTTGCTCTTGAACTTGATTGGCTCTGCGCATTTCAACGAGAGCACCAGATAAGTCATTTTTTTTAAGGTAATTCAGCCCTAAATATAAATGTAAAAAGCCCAATTCGTAGTCTGCTGGTTCATAGGTCGTAAGATTGTCATTTGTGGCCAATGCCCCTACCGATGAAGCCGTCTCACTGACAGAAATGGTTGCCCTATCGTTTAATACTTTTACCGCGTTATCACTCACTTGCAGAAACGATAAGCTTTGTGGGTAGTCTTCTGCCAAAAAAGACACCCTGCCTTTTTCCATATTATCCAAAATCGGACCGGCAATATCGTGAGTTAGACTGGCTTGAGCTTCAAGATAATTTCCGTTGCGAACAGCAAAATAGACTTCTTGTGTTTGCGCACTGTAATGGCTAAACAGGTTTCCGGCAGACATCGTCGCACAAGCACTCAAAAGAGCACTTGAGCCAATAACTGCCGCTTTCTGGATTAAACTTGTTTTTCGAACAAAAAACACTCCGGCCCCTAACGTTTGCTTTGTTTTTTAATAGACGATGAATACTATCAAATCCATCTTAATTAGCTGATAAGCATAGGGCCAAGTGGTTGCCCACCAACCAAATGCATGTGTATATGGTATACCTCTTGGCCGCCATGAGCGTTGCAGTTCACAATGAGGCGGTAGCCATCTTGTGCCACGCCTTCTTGCTCTGCGATTTTTCTCGCTGCGGTAAACATACGCCCCATCATAGCTTCATCTTCAGCTTCTACGTCATTCGTGGTGGGGATAAGTTTGTTGGGGATGATAAGAATGTGCTTAGGAGCGCGAGGGTTAATGTCACGAAACGCAGTTACCATATCGTCTTGGAATACAATATCTGCTGGAATTTCTTTATTGATAATCTTTGTAAATATGGTTTCTTCAGCCATGATCGCGAGCTCCTGAGTGATTGACCGCAGTAATGAACACTAAGTACATACAATATCTTTTTGATATAGATACAATAGTATGGCGGAACCCAATACATATAACAATAAAAAACACTGTACATAACACACACATTATATAGTACGCCGTAGTTACAATTTTGTTACCTAAAATGCTTCTGAATCCATATCACATACGGAAACTTTAAAGCTCGTCAAAGTAAAATCTTGATACTCGTCGTAAAATGCCTCGGCAACATTTATTTATTTTTTGGCTCAGTCGATACCTCAATTAGATAAATAATTGTAGGTTCTGACACTTTTCGAGCCTTTTTTGATCTGGGAGAGAACGTATGAAGGGTTCAGTCATACGGCGCATGTATGCGGGCTTTGCACTCATTGTAGTGCTCTTCATTGCAACCATCACTATCATGATGGGTGGAATGGAAAAAATACACACCAACTTCGAGACGGTTTCAAATACGTCTCTACCTTTAGTTTCAATGTCTAACCAAACAAGTGTAAGGTTACTTTCTGCTGATAAAGCATTTAAGGATTTCCTGACCACACAAAGTCAATCTCGAATGGATAGCTCCAAAACAGCGTTCATCGAGTCTCAAAATAGTTTTCAAGAAGCTCTGATTGCTTTGGAAGAAGCCAGCCGTTCTATTCCTGAAATCGCTCCAAGAATTGAGGAGTTACGTCAGATGGAAGGTCAATATTTTGAGGAAGCCATCGAAGCGATGGACAACTACAAAGCCATGTTTTCTGCTCAAGAAGATGTACAAAAATCATCTCGCAACTTCCAAAGATTGCACACAGAGCTCAGCGTTCGCATGAAGGAGTACGTAAATAAGCAAGATAACATCGCCGTAAAAGTCATGTCGGGGAGTTATTTCGATAAATTGAAAGATTCTCAAACTGTCACGTCTGATGCGCTTGCAAGCAGTGATGCGGAATTTGTGAAAGCAGCCGTAAACAAGAATAAAAAGGCCGTGACTCATTTAAATTACGCATACCGTGGACTGGTTAATCAACTTCCATCTTTAAAAGAAGTCTTCGATGAGTCCGTTAACCAGTTTACTCGCGATGTAGGAAAAGCGGGTGGCGTATTGGATCAGCACTATACCTATTTAGTTGCACGTCAAAAGCTCTACGACAACATTGCTAACTTAGCCATTAAAGTAGATGACTCAATGAAGTTACTTGAATCATTCAACGAAACCGCTTCAAACCAGCTTGGAAAGTCGCTTGAGGAAGCGGGAACAGTGTACGAAGAAGGTTATATTAAGGCTATCGGTATCGGTGTGATTGTATGTGCAATCGCTCTTGGAATTGGCTACCACGTTGCACACAGTGTTCGTGAACCACTAACGCGAATATTGGCAACATTAGAAAGCCTCACAGATGGAGATATGACGAAACGGATTGATATTCGCTACAACAACGAATTCAGCCGAGTAAGCCGTCATATCAACTCACTGGCCGACAATCTTCACGACATTTTGAGAGAGCTCAATGAAGCAGCCGATGAGCTAACCGAAGTTGCGTCTGCGAATAGAAGCACTTCAGTGGGAGCCCAAAGCCAACTCAATACCCAGCGAGAGCAAACCGCAGGGGTCGCCACCGCGATGACGGAAATGGAGCACTCCGTTACCGAAGTTGCACAAAGCGCGCAAAGCTCGTCTGATATGGTTCATAAAGTAGAGTCTGCATCGGAATCTGGCAGAAAGATAATGAATGCGAATATTTCAACGATCAATCAGCTTGAAACCCGATTAAATGATTCAGTTAATGCCGTTTCTCAACTTCAACAAATGAGCAGTGAGATTGGCTCTATATTGGATGTTATTCGAAGTATTGCAGAGCAAACCAACTTGCTTGCATTAAATGCAGCCATTGAGGCCGCTCGCGCTGGAGAACAGGGTCGTGGTTTTGCCGTTGTTGCGGATGAAGTTAGGGTGCTAGCTCAAAAAACAACGCACTCCACCAGTGAAATTGAAAGCATGATCAGTAACCTCCAAAGCAGTTCTCAATCAGCTAATCAAGTAATAAAAAGCTGCATGAGTGATATGGAGCAATCTGTTACTCAGGCCTCCGATGCGAACAGCGCTATGGAAGAAATTCAGGCTCTGATTTTAGAGATTAGCCATATGAGTAATCACATTTCGCAGGCGGCAGCAGAGCAACAAGCGACATCCGGTAGTATTGCTCGAAGCTTAAACGGCATTAACAACATAGCGAATCAAAGCTATGAAGCGATGTCCGAAATTGCTACGGTAAGCCAAGACCTAACACGTCTTTCCAGTCAGCAGGGTGATATTGTTCACCGCTTTAAGCTTTAAGCCTAGCATTCAAATAAACAACGTCTAGCCCACTTTCAAAGTGGGCTTGCTTCCTCACCAAAAACCGTTGCATCATTTAACACGTCAGCGACACATGTGAACAGTTCTTGTTTTCTACTCTCGGTTTTATGCCCACATTTTAAAGATGCGGTTTTCCACGCATAGCTCTTGTTATTTATTTACCCCATCCCCATAACTTAATTACTTGCTGATTTTTCAACTCTCATTTTCCAGCAGGTCCGTTTATTGAGGACATGAAATGGCCGTACATGTAGGTATTATCGATCAAGATCCTGTGCGACTGGTGACGCCACTTTTGGATCACAGAACAGTAAGTACGCATATCGTATTCATTGGCGATAAGAATCAAGAATCAATGTACCAAAGACTCTACTCGATACTAGCGCCTAGAGGCATAACTTCCGAATTTTATGAAATCCCGAGTGCGGTTAACACGTCAAAAATTAAAAAATCCATTCAAGCGCTTGCGGAAGATTTACAAAGTCGAAATGTAGAAGTAAAGCTCAATGCCAGTTGTGGTTTGAGGCATCGATTGTTGTCTGTTTACGAGGTATTTCGCACTTATCACTGGCCAATATTTGTGGTTGAACCTTTTAGTGACAAGCTTTGCTGGCTATATCCTGACGGGCGCGAAGATGCTCAAGTGCAAGATCATATAAAAATTGAAGATTACCTCACCATTTTTGGGGCTAGAAGCGAGTTTTCCGAACAAGTCATTCCCGAGCAACTGGATCAAAAACTCTATCAATTAGGTGAACGCTGGGCTGGAAATGCTCTTGAACTTGGTCCAGGTCTGGCTACTCTCAACTACCTCGCGACAACCTGTCGTAAAGAACAGAAACTGGATGTATCACTGACTGAAAAGCAACAAGGTTACCGAGAACTGGACATGCTCATCTCTGATCTTGTTGATACTGAACTGGCTACCTATGAAAATGGAATCTTAACGTTCGCCAACGAAGACGCACGGCGCTTTTCAAATGGTGAGTGGTTGGAAAACCTAGTACATAGCACTGTAAAGCAAATTCAAGACGAACTCCCTACCATTCAAGATCGCTCATTGAACGTTCAGGTCTATCGCCAATTGGGTGAAAAAGAAGTACGGAATGAATTAGATGTCGCGACAGTCGTCAATAACAAGCTACACATTATTGAATGTAAAACGAAAGGCATGAGAGACGACGGAGACGACACGCTTTACAAGTTGGAATCACTCCGAGATTTACTGGGAGGCTTGCAAGCCCGTGCTATGTTGGTGAGCTTCCGCCCGCTTCGTCACAATGACATTACTCGCGCCGAGGATTTAGGGCTGGCGTTAATTGGACCCGATGAATTAAAAGATCTAAAGTCAAACCTCGCTCATTGGTTTAAAGATGCTGGCGGGCACGAAGATTTAGACTAAAGCTCACTAAGCCTCTCTCCCAATACTCAAAAAGGGCATCAGTGATGCCCTTTTTCGTTTCTTGTGTTAGCTGGTTTTACAACATTTTACGTGCAGCTTCGACCACAATTTTGATCGATTTCGCTTCTGTCTCTTTCAATGTGCTGTGGTCAGGTGTTTCTTTTTGAGTACGGTTAATAATAACGCCTGCGACACAGCCCGCTTTAAGCCCAGAACTCGCACACATGGTTAGCAATGTTGCAGATTCCATTTCAAAGTTTAGAACCCCCATGTCCTGCCACTCTTGCATTGAACCTTGGAAACGCTTAACAACACGGCCAGAAAACGTATCGTAGCGCTCTTGACCTGGGTAAAAAGTGTCACTTGATGCCGTTACACCTGTATGCGCAGTTGCACCAGCTTCAACAACCGCTTCTTTCATCGCTGTCGCAATATCAAAGTCTGCTACAGCTGGGAATTCCATTGGTGCAAAGTGAAGGCTAGCACCGTCTAAGCGAACAGACCCAGTGGTTACGATCATATCGCCCACATTCACATGTGGTTGAATAGCACCAGTAGTACCTACACGTAAGAAGGTACGGACACCCAGTTGAGCTAGCTCTTCAACAGCAATAGACGTTGAAGGGCCGCCGATACCTGTAGAACAAACAACAACAGGCTTTCCATCTAATTCTGCACGGTACAACGTATATTCACGGTGGCTTGCCAAAAATATAGGGTTTTCCATTTGCTCAGCAATTTTTTGAACTCGAGCAGGATCACCTGGGATGATAGCCAATGTAGAACCAGCAAGATCTTCTTTGGTAACACCTAGGTGAAATACAGCTTCAGACATAAAGGACTCCTTTGTTGTCGTTTTGTTTCTGTCACCCCAATAAATTATAAAAGGAATTCTATCCTTCACTTTATTTTTTTACTTTCTCCAGAAAAAAGGAGAACAAGCCGAGCTCATTTGAGTTCAGCTTGATAAAAGCTTTGAGGTAGTTAGATTGATTAATGGGTACAGAATTACTGTAACTGACTAAAAGCCAACAATTGGTGATCAAATTCACGAATTCATTTAGCAAATATCAGTAAATTTCACATTTAATCGATTTGCATCACACTTAAGTGCAAATTCGCATGAGATTTACCGAACAAGAGCCAAATTCGGTTGCCGCATAGTTTCATATTTTGAGTACTCAATCTTTGGCAGACAAGGTCATCTATACCCAAATGACCTCAAGATACTTGGGTATAGAGCACTTAATAAGGCAGAAAAAGGATGGTTCAAGCAACAAACCATCCTTAAAAGTTATGAATTGAATATACATCTAGACGTGGGAACTAGATCAAAATCGAAGTATCCGGACGCCCCTTCTTGAGCTCCCTCAAGCCTGGGGTTTGAACCGCAGCAGACGCAACGCATTTAATGTCACCAATGCCGTTGCTCCACTGTCAGCAAGCACAGCAACCCAAAGACCAGTAATACCCAACAAGCTAGTAACCAAAAAGATGCCTTTAAGCCCTAACGCCAGAGCCACATTTTGCTGGATGTTTCTTAACGTAGCTCTAGATAGCTCAATCATTGCAGGTAACTCTACCAGTCGGCTATGAGTTAAAGCAGCGTCCGCTGTTTCAAGGG
The DNA here is from genome assembly GCF_002933855.1 of Vibrio penaeicida. Lineage (GTDB taxonomy): Bacteria > Pseudomonadota > Gammaproteobacteria > Enterobacterales > Vibrionaceae > Vibrio > Vibrio penaeicida_A. Next base: position 77,663 of record NZ_BFAQ01000022.1, on the reverse strand, counting down.
CAACATCCGTTCCACCTCCCATGGCAATACCGACCGATGCGGCCTTCATGGCTGGCGCATCGTTAATACCATCTCCAACCATTGCGGTATTTTTTTGAGAAGCCATTTGGTTCACATAGGTCACTTTATCGGCAGGCAACAAACTCGCTTTGTAATCCATCGATACTTGTTGTGCCATCTCCTTTGCAGCCAATGGATTGTCACCGGTTAGCATTATGGAATCGATACCAAGGCTTTTTAGCTTCTGAATGGCTTCAGCTGCATCGGAGCGAAGCGTATCTTGCCACGCAACTAACCCTTCGAGCACATCGTCAACAATGACCAAAACAACTGTTTTTCCCTTGGACTCGAGGGATTCCACCCGCTCTCTATCGATTTCAGTGACAGTACCTTGAAACTTGGAAGGCGAAATCAATGATAAAGATTTTCCATCCACAATACCTGTTATCCCACTTCCCACCAGCGCTTGCTTATTTTCAGCTTCTGGCAGTGCTATACCGACGGCTTCCGCTTTCTTTACTAACGATTTTGCCAATGGGTGTGATGACCCTACTTCCACCGCAGCGGCGTCTCTAAGAAGAAATTCCTCTGAACGCTCATTTAAAGAAATAATATCGGTCACTTCGGGTTTACCTTGGGTCAGCGTACCCGTTTTATCGAACGCTATCGACTCAATATTTCCGAGTTGTTCGAGAGCGGCTCCCCCTTTGATAAGCGCGCCACGTTTGGCTGCGGTCGCCAAGCCCGACGTAATAGCCGCTGGCGTTGAAATAACCAAAGCACAAGGGCATGCAATCAACAATAAAGCTAATCCGCGATACACCCAAGTTTCCCATGGCTGCGAGAATAATAGGGGTGGCGTAATAATGACCAACAGCGAAACCAGCATCATCAATGGCGTATACCAACGGCTGAATTTATCTAGAAAACGTTCCAGAGGCGCTTTTTGGGATTCTGCTTCTTCAATTAAGTGAAGGATACGGTCTATCGCATTTTCGCCTTGTGCGGATGTAATGGTTAGCCTAATCACTTTGTCGGCAACAACCGATCCTGCCATCACCTGCTCGCCTGCCTGCTTTTCGACGGGAACCGACTCGCCAGTCAGCGCACTTTCGTCAATACTGGCACTGCTACTTAACAACTTTCCATCAGCAGGTAAGCGGTCGCCTGGTGCGACTTCGATAACATCCCCAATGACCAACTCAGCCGCTGCCACTTCAACACGAGTATTGCCCTCAATGCGAGTCGTGGTTTCAGGGACTAATGCCATGAGAGATTGCACCCCGCTTCTCGCTCTAGAAGCGGCATAAGCTTCCAGCCTTTCTCCGAGTAAGAAAAGCAGCAATACCATCGCCGCTTCCACGGTTTCGCCGAGATACAGGGCACCAATTGCGGCGACACTCATCAACGTCTCTATAGCAAAAGGTGTCCCACTTCTTGCTAATTGGAAAGCTTTTTTAGCGACTGGATAAAGACCAGCAAGGCAAACCAGCGTAAACAGCCACGAGGCTATCACCGGAGAAAATTGATTGATAACGGCTGACACCGCCATTGCGCTGGATAGTGAAATAATGTTGAGGTTGCTTTTAAAAAGCGTTAACCATTTGTTTTCATCTGCAATGGATGGTTTGGAATTTTGAGGTTGTTCGAATTGAAAACCAGCTTTGAGAACAGCTTGCTCTACCAATGCTAAGGTTTCTGTTTGTGAATATTGCACCACCAGTTTCTCTGTGGCGAATAGAACCTTTGCTTGTGAAACATCAGAAAGTGAAGATACCGCATTTTCAACTTTTCGAGCGCATGACGGGCAATCCATACCCAATATTTTCCAACTGCCAGAAAGTGTATCACCTTCTGGCAGCCGCTCACTTTCCTCTTCTATCGAAGAAATTTCGCCTCCACCAGAACACGTATCGCTATCGCAACAGTGTCCAATTTTGGTATTGCTGTCTAAAGGCGCGATAGGAGCGCAACTGCTAATAGACAGACTAGAAGCAGTATTTTTGTTACTGCAGCCTTCGTGTTTTATGCACATAGTCATTATCCTTTTTATCGTTTGTACCCAATAGCTCATGGCAAATTCTTTGGGCTCGCATATGAACAGTAGGTCGTATGCATTAACTGATATTGACTATACACCTTGGAGTCGAGTCTAAGGTCAAGCTTATTTTTGGCAAAGGTTGTTTTTGTGAAAATTACCTCAAACGACTGAACACAGTTTGTTGATCCAATTGCAATTGATACGATTCGTATTCCATTCCGGCATCAAAAATGTATTCCGTAACCAGCCTACGAGCACAGTCGACCAATTCTTTTCCATTCCACGGTTTTTCAAAATAGCTTTCTATGCGCGCTTTATTAATGGCGCTGATGGTGTCTTGGTGCGTGGCTTGCCCCGTGAGAAGGACTTTTTTAGTATGAGTGAATCGTCTATCCTCAGATATCTCGGTGAGTAACTCGACACCCGATTTTCCTGGCATTACGTGATCAGAAATGATCAGTGCGATGTGCTCTCCTTGCGCATCCAAATCATCGATGAGTTCAAGCGCCTCTTCAGCTGATTCGCAATCTTCTATCTCTAACCATTCCTCCAACGGTGTGAGGTCTTGCAATACGGCACTCAATACTTCTCGTTGGTCATCCACGCATATGATATTAATTTTTTCCATTGCCAACCTCCATGGGTAGTTTGATTCTGAAAATGGTTTTTTCAGGGTCACTTTTTACCACTACCGTTCCCTGATAACGGCTCACAATTCGTTTCACTATTGAAAGCCCTAGCCCTAAACCAAACGACAAACCGCCTTTCTTGGTCGTGAAGTTAGGTTGAAATATTTTCCTACGGATACTCTCTTCTATTTCTGGTCCGTTGTTGGCGATCGTTACCTTAATATGAGCGTCGCTTACACGAGTTATAATATCGATTCCAGGATTATCGGTAGGCGCTAATGCATCACAAGCGTTCTTAAGTATGTTTGCCCAAACTTGAACCAACTCACTTTCACTTCCGGCGATCACCGCTGTCGCAGCTGGGCTAAAACGGACATCTATTCTGCGCAAGTCATTTTGTAGTAAGGCAAGTGCTTTATGAATACTTTCGTTCACGTCAACGGGCTCGCTGACTTCAGAGTCTCCCCTTCCAAGCTGCTTGACCGATTTAACAATACTAACCGCATGGCGTGATGCGACTCTCATGTCATGTAAGTCGCGTCCGACTCCCCAATATTTCACCGCCTCTTCCGGTGTATTGAGCCAATCTTGTGTTAAGTCGTTAACTGACAGAGCTCTAGCCAAGGATTTCGCGAGCTTTCTATCAACGCCGTGTTTGTCAATAATCTCATTTGCCCGTGCTCGAACTTCTGCAGAGCCAACGGATTGACCTTTCATTAATCCTGCATCGACAAATTGGCTGGCACCGGGATGCAGCTCTTCTAGCAAGGCGAGAATCACATCTTGCATGCGTTCTGTTTTGCTGCTTAATACACCCACCGCATTATTCAACTCATGAGAAATCCCCGCGGCTAACTGACCCAATGTCGTCATCTGCTCGGCGGTATGAAGTTTGGTAAGCGCCTGTTCTTTCTCTACTGATTCCTGCATTGCTCGCTTCTGACGACGAGACAGTTCATTCAATATTACGGGCGTGAATTGTTGTGTTAATGAACCTAAACTGTCCTCGTCTATCGCGCGCGTATCGTTGTCAATCCAAGCCAACACACTTGGGGAGCTAGAAACAACGCTGGACGAAGCCAGATAGTTGCCAGAAAAAAAACTATGAACACCAATAAATGCCCCTTCTGAGGCACTAAAAACTCTCGTATTTGCACTGCTCTCTGCAGTAGATACCGAACCCTCTAATTCTCCGGAAACCACGTAAAAAAGCCTGCGGTTTTCTTCACCTTGTACCAATAAAGGTTCGCCTGCTTCTAAAGATAGATAGCATTGAGGGTTAGAGAAATAATGTTCAACAATCTTTTCAACACTGTTGCTCATCGACTTATCCTATGTGCCCAGTTGCATTAAGAATCCAAACCAACACAAAGCTTAGTAAAACACCGACGACTCCAAGGATAACGCCTACTTTCGCCATTTGGCGGCTCTCGACATTTCCTGTCGCATGAGCCAACGCATTGGGAGGTGTGCTAATAGGCAGAGACATGCCGAGCGATGCGGCGAAAGTGACAACAAGTATGAGTGTCACCTCCCCTCCTAGCGGTGCTAACGAGGTCATGGACATCCCTAATGCAGCCATGATTGGCATAAGCAAGTTTGCCGTCGCGGTATGAGACATAAAGTTAGCCATTAACAAACATAAGAAGGCAGCCCCAACAAGCACCACATATGGGGAAAACTCATCAAATGGAATACTGTGCACAACCAAACGCGCTAACCCTGTTTTATCGAGTGCAAGACCCAGCGCAATACCACCAGACACTAACCACAGTACATCCCAAGAAATCTTCTTGAGATCTTCTTTATTAATGATTCCAGTTAAAGAGAATACAGCGACAGGAATGAGTGCCACGGTATAGGAATTCATCCCGTGGGACGACCCCATTAACCATAGTAGAATGGTCAACGCGAACACTATGTAAACGGTTATGGCTTTGGGCGTTTTAAGGAATTTCCCTTTAATGTTCAGGTTAATCTTCTTTTCACTTGCGGGGTAAAACCGACCGATTACCACCCATGCTAGCGCCATCATGACAATCACAAATGGCACACCGAATACCATCCATTCGCCAAAAGCAATCACGTTATCACCAGTAAGGTACTTCAAAGCAATGGCGTTGGGTGGCGTACCAATGGGGGTACCAATTCCACCAATATTTGCAGCAACGGGGATGGACAAAGCAAAGGCGATTCTACCCGGGTCTTTAGGACCGAAGACTGCAATTACCGGAGCTAAAATAGATAACATCATGGCTGTTGTCGCGGTATTAGACATGAACATGGAAAAAACGCCAGTGATCAACATAAGCCCTAACATAACGTTATTCGGGCTGCTGCCGAATGGTTTGAGCAGTACACGTGCCAGATTCACATCTAATCGATATTTTGTTGCAGCCATCGCCAAAAAGAAACCACCAAGAAACAGCATGATAATTGGGCTAGCAAACGTTGCCATGATATCGCTGTGTTTAAGCAGTTCACCAAAATGCGGCTGATCTTGATCCACTCGGAAAAAGATGAGCCCCTTATCAGAAAGCAACAACAACTCCAGCACAATAATGACGACCGAAGTGGCGTAAATCGGAATGGGTTCAAACACCCAGCATAATGCGGCAAGTAAAAAAATAGCAACCACACGTTGCTGAAGTATGGTCATTCCTTCAAATGGAAATGCCGTCAAAGGCAACATCCAAACAAGGAGAGGAATAAAAAGTGGAACGAAATACTTGATGTACTGACGCATATGACGACTGTGCTTCCTTATACTGCGGATGTTCATATTATCCGCGATATAAGGAAGCCAGCTCATGGCGTTAGATCAATGAATATGCAAACTTATTTGTTAAGGTCCTTAGACCCTAGCCAAATTTGCAGATTACACCTCTGGTATGTGCGAGTTACGTTGTGGAGTCGCCTTCGCCATTTCACAAACGGGTTTCTGAGCGGTGACTTCTTCCATCATCACTGGGTCACAATTGCAAAATGGCGCCATATTAACGGTAGTTGTTGCCGGATCGATTTCCTCTGGGATAGGCTCAGGCTCTGATTTTTGCGACGCAAACATCGATTGAACATGGTGCTGTAATACACCGATACCCAATATGCCAAATACAACGGCACCCACCGCTTGCCCATACAACACACCTAATGCCCCAAACCATTCTGCACCTAAGTAAACAAATGGAATTGTCCCTAAGGTTGCTTTACCTAAATTCAAAGCAGTTGAATAAATCGGTTTTCCCAAATTATTGAACGAAGTATTGGCAACAAACAGAGCTCCATTAAAGACAAAGCTAAGCGACACTACGGTACAGAATGCGGCAACAATGATTTGCGCATCACCAGTGAGGCTAAATCCAGAAATGATGAAGCCTTGTACAAGATACAAAATTCCGGACACCAACAGGCAATAAACAGTGACAAATAGCAAAGAATTACGTAGCGTATCTCGCACTCTATCGACTCTATCTGCTCCGTAATTTTGCCCAATGATCGGCCCAACGGCACCCGACAGAGCAAAAATCACCGCAAATGCGACAGGTATGACACGGCCTATCACGGCAAACCCCGCCACATAATCTTCACCAAACTGTGCAATATTGGCGGTGACAACAGCATTCCCAATTGGCGTTGCAGTATTTGTGATAACGGCAGGGAGAGCGATAGTTAAAATTGTTCGTAAGTCCTTTCCAATCTCGGATATATTTGGCCACTTCACCAGTTTATGCACCTTAATTAAAGGTGCTAACGAAACATATAACACAGTAAATCGCGCTACAACGGAAGCAGCGGCAGCACCTTCTACGTTCCAATCGAAGCCAAAAATAAAAATAGGATCTAATATCGCATTCACTATGCCGCCAGATAGCGTTGCCCACATGCTTCGCTTTGCATCGCCGCTTGCACGCAAACCTGCCCCGCTAGCCATTGCCAACGCTAAAAATGGGCTGCTTGGCAACATAATCTGCAAATACGCCTTCGCACGTTCCAGCGCCATGCCCTTTGCACCCACAGCACTGAGCAACTCATCCAAATACGCGTACATGAACAAGGTAACGACCAGCGTTATAAAGAAAGAAATCACCAGCGTATTACTAGCAAGCCTTACTGCCTTTTCGTGCTGCTTAGCCCCCAAAGCTTTCGATACCAACGCCCCCATCGCAATGGAAGAGCCAATAGAGACCGATGTAGAGAAAAACAGTAATGTTCCGGCAAACCCAACTGCAGCAGCTAGCTCAACTTGCCCCAACATACTGATAAATAACATGTCGAGAAGATCGACCGCAAACAATGCCAATAAACCCACAGAGCCTGCACCAGACATAGTAAGTATGTGCTTCATCGTTGAGCCAGTTACAAACTTAGCTTCTCCCTCTGCCATATTGACACCTTTATTATTTATTCTCGGTAGGAAACAATAACAAAAAAGGCGCAACATGCGCCTTAATAATTTACTTCATTATCGAGGTTTCACTCACGGGATAGCTCACACACACGGAATAGATTAAACCGGATGTTGGAAACAATCTTTTAAGTTAACTCCAATGGCTTTAAGCACTTCGGTTCGTGTAATGATCCCTAGGAATTTTCCATCAACATTAACAACCGGATAAACTTTGGGTTTTCCAACTTTCATCATATCAGCCAGTTCAATTACGGACATTTCAGGTGTCACCGTAAGCACATCTGAACTCATGCAATCTCCGACTATATGTGTATCTTGGCAGTAGTAACTAACCTTTACGAGCTTATCGAGCAAATCTTGTTCAGAAAGGAATCCGATGACCTGTTTTCGCTCATCAATAACGGGGCCGCCCATATGCTTTGAGCTCATTACCTTATCGAGTGCTGCGGTCAAAGACATGTCCTTAGAAAAGGTAACTGCATGGTGCACCATGTAATCTTTCACTTTTAATGATTCCATCTTCGCTCCTTATATGTCCCTAAGCGCAGTTAACCTAGGTAACATTTGCTCTTAAAATCCAAATGTATCTCCACCCACCACTACGAGACGTTAAACTGCTCTTTTTGTGCGGGTATAGTTCAAGTGTCGTCCAATTTCTTGTATTTACTAAATGGAATTCAACTATTTTATTAATAGGTGCCACCTATCTCACTATTAATACGTTTCCGTTCTAGATAAATCGTGAGACCGCACTCAAAAATACTCTACTTTCATAATGAGCAACATTACTTCCATATCAATACCTTGCTTAAGGGTATCTAGCGCCCTTTAACGCGCTCATCTCAAGGCTTCAAGACAATAACTCACTTAATAAACATTCACTTAAAAAAAATCGAGTTAACTCATTAAAATCTATTACACTTTTTAATAGCGCTCATAAAGATTAACGATATGACTAGGCGTAAGAAAATTTGAACTTTGTTCCAGCTTTCTCTCGCCCTGCTAATGAAATCAATTTTGTGGTCGAAAGAGATCCTCTAAACCTTAGTGATAATTAAGTTACTAAGTTATCACTCTAGCGTAAACGAACAATACGGATATGCATATTGGTGCGCCATCTTTATGTTTTTTATACTAAAGCATCAATATAGGTGTATCACTATTGACGATTCGAACAAAAAAACAAAGGTGTGAGGACTTTTTGGTTAGCTTGGAACCTATAACACGCTAGCATAATGACAAGTCAACGTAACTTCCTGAAATAGCTGGAAGTGATGTAAGGGATTATCCACGGACATGAGGTCTATGCGAAAAGAATTTGTATCCATAGCCAGTAAAGTTGCAACACAAGTTAAGAAACCTCTTCTTTGGCTTACGTTGGCAGCATTGCTCATGCTTTCTGTCACCAGTTACTACTTATCGCTAACTGAGATGAAAAAAAACGCGTACTCACGCGTTAATTCAGTTGAGCGCTCTACTGCTTCTGCTATTTACAACTTCGATTTTGAACAGCTTTCTGCTATCACCGCTACTTTCGACAACGACCATCTTTTTCTGCATTTTTCTATTTGGTCTGAAGGTGAAATGCTCGCTCAAACTCGCGAGCTTGACGTCCCAACAAAAGAGCTAATATGGAACGAATGGGAACACAAATTTCCACTAAACTACGTCAATACCTATGGCGAGGAAATGAGCGTGGGCCATATAGAGGCTTATGTAAACCCTGAGTACTTGCTGAACTTCTTTGCGCTATCCATTTCTATCTTCCTTGCTTCACTCCTTCTGATATCTCTGTCGATACTCATTATAGTTAGGCGCTCATTCCATAAAACAGTCGCGCATCGACTTAAACATCTCTCTTCTCAATTTAACCTTCAAAGAGAGCAAAACGAATACGAGCACTTAACAAAAATTGAAGACTATCCCCAAAAAGAGCGAGATGAAATTTCCGATCTAGTGGATGCTTACAACCTTTCCTCGCTCCATGCTGCTCGATATATAGAGGCCATAAACAAAAACAACGAGTTATTAACGACTTTGGCACAAAAAGATCCGTTAACGGGTAACCTTAACCGCCAAGCCTTTTTAGAAAATATGAATAAGACGCTAGAAAAGCTCGGTACCTACGGAACCCTTGTCAGGATCAATATCCTCAACTTTTCTTCGATAAACCTTAAATACGGGCAACAGCACGGTGATGACATTCTCAAGAGGACCAGCCTTGCTCTTACTCAACACAGCCCGGCAAACGCGTCGGTATGCCGATTGGGAGGCGATGACTTCTTTCTATTTCTTCCTGCTTTTGAGCCTTCGGATAGCAAGTCAATCTTCACAAGTATACAAGACAGCCTCACCCCTTTAGATGTTAGCATTAACATCGGTATATCTAGGCATCCCGAGGACGCATCAGAAGCGGAGCTTCTCATACATTGTGCGGAAATTGCTCTACTTGAAGCCACAGAGCTCAAGCTGGATTACTGTGAATACCATGAGCAATTCGAAAGTGCTCTTAAGCACACGATATACATTGATTCTTTTATCGAAGAGCTTATTGCCACCCAAAAATTCCACATGCACTACCAGCCTCAGATGCACCTTACAACATTTGACATCTTTGGTGCCGAATCGCTGCTCCGGCTAGAAGAAAACGATCAATCTTCTCCTTGGGAAGTCATAACCCGAGCAGAAAAAACAGGAACCATGCATGCGCTTACGTTAGCGATTATCGAAAAAGTCTTTAAAGATTGGCAGCACTCGATCCACACTTGCCCAAACAGTTTCACGCTTTCTATTAATATTTCTCCTCTTTCGTTAAGCAAGGTTCACTTTTCTCAAAAATTGCTGTCATTAGCGAGCCGCTACAATTTTCCGCTAAACAAACTTGTTTTGGAATTGACCGAATTAGCAAAAGTGCAGCAGCAAAAAGAAGTGAATGACAACCTTCAACACCTTAGAGCAAGTGGGGTGAGATTTTCTTTGGATGATTTTGGTACTGGCTTTTCTTCGCTGGAATACTTACTCAGCTACGGTTTTGATGAAATAAAAATCGACCGAAAATTTGTTATGGATTTAGACAAGAGAGAAGAATCGATTCAAATCATTAAAGTCATCAATTTCTTGTGCCAAACATTAGGTATGCAAGCTATCGCTGAAGGGATTGAAACAGAGGAAGAAGAACGTACATTGCAACGGCTTGGGGTAACAATTGGACAAGGCTTTCGCTACTCCAGAGCGCTCCCAATCAGTCAATTAATGGACTACGTATCACAACGCAAAAATATGGAGCTAAAACGGTCGTTAAATTAATGAGAAAGTCATTAAAGCGAAGCCGGTGTCTGCCGATAAACCTGAAGGTATCGATAAAATTGTTCCCAGTAACAATGCATGGCGACCTATATAGTAAATTTCTCATTTCCTAAGTATTAACTATAATGTCAGTGTATTACTGGGCTTCGCAAAGTCTTAACTCTAGGAAAAGATTTAACCCAAGGAATTATTGCCAACACTGCTTTCTGATGTCGCTAGGTACATTTCCTAGCAAATCTCGTGGAATCTAGCACCTTGAGGTTACTTGGGTATATACTAAAATAAACATCAATAACTGCCTGTCAGTCATAACTTGAAATGTGGTATCTATGAGTAACAACCTTAACAGTACGGTTTTAACCGAAAGTGGTACAAATGAGCTTGAAATTATAGAATTTCATCTACAGAAACAACTTCCAGACGGTACAACTAAAACCTGCTATTACGGTATTAACGTTGCGAAAGTTCGCGAAGTAATTCAGGTTCCAGAGACAACGGATTACCCTAATGCTCAGCCTCATATGGTTGGTGTGTTTTCTTCTCGAGAAAAGCTAACGCCTTTGGTTGATTTAGCAGGGTGGTTAGGCGTACCAACGAAACCCGATCTCGAACGCAAATTTGTCATTGTTACGGACTTTAACCGAATGACTAACGGTTTTTTGATCGACAGCATAAGCCGAATTCATCGAATTTCCTGGGAAGATGTTGAATCACCAAGTCAGTTCTTAGAAGCAGGCGAAAATGATTGTGTTGTTGCCGTTGTTCGACAAGAAGGCAACTTGATCATGATTTTGGATTTCGAGAAAATCATCGCTGATATCAACCCAGAACTGAGTATGGAAAAATACGATGTCACTATAGATAAGAGTGTTGATCTAAACCAGAGAATGGTTACCAAGCGTCAAGCTCGCACGGTTATGGTTGTTGATGATTCCGCGTTTATCCGTAGCCTAATTGAAAATACACTCCGCTCCGCAGGGTACAATATAATTACCTGTAAAGACGGAGGGGAAGCTCTGGATAAACTGACGGAGTTCGAAGCGTTATCTAAAAAAGAAGACGTCCCCGTTAGCGAATTTGTTGATGCTGTTGTTACCGATGTAGAAATGCCTCGTATGGATGGTATGCACCTGCTTAAAAGGCTACGAGACAATGATACATACAGCGCGATGCCAATTGTTATGTTTTCCTCTTTAATGAGTGATGACAACCGTGAGAAAGCATTACAGCTAGGTGCAAACGATACGATAACCAAACCTGAAATTGGCCGTATGATCACAATGATGGACCAATACATCTTCGTATAACGAACATTTCATCGATTGACTAAAGCTGCTTATAAAGCAGCTTTTTTTATTCAAACAAGCACCTAATTAATCTTTCCAAACATCTGAACAATGAAGCCTATAAAACGTCAAAAGCCCTAAGTGATATCACTTAGGGCTTTACTTTTTTAACTTTAAGTCTTTAAGAGAAAGTACTTAAGAAACTAACAAGCTTATACTTTAAAACGTCCCACAAGGTTATCTAAGCGCTCACATTGAATAGCTAAGTTCTTAGAAGAATCATTGGCATCTTCCACCACATGAACGATCTGCTGGCTGTTATCAGCAATTCGCTGAATATTGCTGTTCACATCTTCACTAACCGTCGTTTGCTCAAATGCTGCCGTTGCAATCTGAGAGTTCATTTCATTGATGATTGAAATTGAACGACTGATTTCATTCAAAGAATTCGATGCTGTATTCGCCTTCTCAATGGTGCGCTCACCACCTTGTTGGCTAGACTCCATTGCGGTTACCGCCTCTTTTGCACCTGCCTGCAATTTCTCGATCATAACCTGAATTTCACCAGTGCTATCTTGAGTTTTGCTAGCCAATGCACGAACTTCATCAGCAACAACTGCGAAGCCACGCCCTTGCTCACCCGCTCGTGCCGCTTCAATCGCAGCGTTGAGTGCCAGTAAGTTTGTTTGCTCGGCAATGCCACGAATAACATCCAGAATAGAGGCGATGTTAGACACATCTGAATCAAGCGTATGTATCACTGTACCTGCGTGTTCAAGTTCGTTTGCCAGCCCTTGAATAGATGCAACGGTTTGCGTAAGAACACCTGCTGCTTGCTGAACTTCCGAATGTCCGGCTTCACTTGCACTCGCCGCTTCTTGAGCGTTCTGGCTTACACTTTCGCTTGTGGCTCGCATTTCATTAATTGCTGCGGCGACCATTTCGCTTTCTTGTTGTTGGGAAGTCACGCCCGTAACCACATTTCCAGTGATTTGATTAAATTGATTCATCTCGTTGCGCACGTGATGAGTGGCATCAACAACTTCACCAATAGTGGATTGTAAAGATTGAACAAACGTATTGAAATTTCGACCTAGCTCCCCTATTTCATCAGAAGACTCAACTTCCACGCGTTTAGTTAAATCACCTTCACCCGATGCAATTTCCGCCATGTTTTCATTCAACCGGCGAATCGGTGCAATAATCCAACCCGATAGCAGCCAAGTTAAGAAAGCACCAATCAGAATCGCTAATCCACTGCCCACTTCAAGTGCCAGTTCCGAACTGCTTGCCGCCTCATTGGCTTCTGTTCGAAGGTCTGCTTGCACACTTTCAATCGTTTTACGAACCGATTTAAGCTCCTTGCGCATAATCGCAAAATCACTCATTAAACCAGCTTGGTTTTGGCTAAACAGCGCTTGAGCTTGCTGTGGGTCAGCAAACATAGTCTCGTATTTACCAATCCAGCTCTCTGTTGCTTTGATGAGCTGATCAATGCTTGCTTTCGAGCTAGATGGCAATATTTCTCCATCTACTAAGCTATAGAGGCTTTTTAAACGAGGTAGCGCTTTATAGGCATTATCTTCGAACTCGAACTTTTGCTTTTTAATTTCTTCCTGATCACCATTGGCTAGCATCAAACCCTGCGCCGCCGAGATCACTTGGTAGAGATCACGATAGGCATCTTCAAGTTTTTCCAATACGGGTTGAATATCGTTATTCAAGGTGTCATTTGCTCGGCTTTGCGCACCAAACAATTGGACGTTGTATAACGTGATTGAGGAGAATAAAAGAATCATTACCGTAACAGGTAACGCCATTTTCATTCTTAAAGAGAGGTTAGATAACCAATTCATACTTCACCTACATATAGAGTAAAAACTCTAAAAATTAATATCACATACCCGCACAGAAACCTGTTAAACGGAGGTAACGAAATTCTATATAAGCGTACCGCTTACCAACGTCACCAGAGTCAAATTAGCACCTCAAGACTATGATTAAATTGAGTTACTTTTGACCCGTATTACCTTTCCCCTTTTACCGTAGAAAAGCAGCCAAACGTTTGCTTTGAATTTATAACAAACATTTATATAACAATAAGTTAAAGACCGATTTTCGCTCTTTCCGTATGGGTGTACTAAATACCACTTATTTTAATTTTAAACAACATTTTTTATATGGAGATTAGAATTAACTAATATAGATTCTAGCTCTCAAACCTGGATGATTATCTTTAAATAGAAGCTGTGCCTGATGTTGTCGGACAACTGCATCAACGAGCGCTAAACCTATTCCATTTCCGATTTCACTTCGGCTTTTATCTGCTCTAAACAAAGGCTCGCAAACATGAGGCTTATCGGTATCAGAGATCCCTATTCCCGAATCACTGACAACAACACCTAGACTGTCGACAATCACCTCGATCCGACCATGCTCTGGAGTGTACTTCACCGCATTTTCTACCAAGTTAAATAGTGCTCGGAACATCAGAGAGCGATCACCAATAAGTTGGCATTGGCCATCTTGTCGCAGGGTCATTATTTGCTGTTTTTGTTCAGCGAGCGGTATCAAAAACTCAGTCACATCATGGGCAATTTTGCTCAAGTCAACGACATCGTCACTGATAACCATTTGCCCACTGTTTAAGCGTGCAATCTCCAACATACTGTTAAAAAGGGCGAGCAACATATCCAACTCGTCTTGGCAAGCCATTAACTTATGAAGTTCAGGTTCTGCCAAATTTTCAGAGTTGGAAAGCTCTTCGAGTCTCAATTTTAAGCGAGCCATAGGCGTTCGCATATCGTGTGCCATACCAATTGAGAGAGTTTTGAGAGTCTCTTCATTCTTTTCCATCTGCTCTATCATAAAATTGAGATGTATTGCCAAAATATCGAATTCATCATCACTGGTCGAAACGGGCAATTTCACCTTTTTTTCACCACAGAGAAAGCGATTCATCGCGTGATTGACTCTATGCAGCTTGCGTAATATCACGATGGCGAATGTCGCGGCACCGATAAACATCAATGTAACGGGTATTAAAACGCCAGAAACAATCATCGGAACCACTTGAGAGCGATACGATTGCAACAGCTCGGGTTTGATGCCTATTTCTAGCGTACGTCCATCAAAAAGGATGACTTGGTTATGGGTCACTTTTTTCCGAACAACTGGGTATGAGGGTGGAATGGAGATGCGATTGATGTGATAGATGAAAGGACTTTCAGATTCGCGTTTTCTAAGAATCAATCTTTCGACTTCGCCAACACCTCGGAGGTTAGCTTCGTCAAATTCCTGAATTTCATCACGAAGTTGTTTTGTTAATTGTTGTCGATGAAATGATTCTGAATGAACAAATACTTGATGGACAAATAATGAGTAGAGCAGAGCAATGGATATTACGAGTAGGAGTAAAATTTTAAAGACTGAGGAACGTGTAAGATCATGATCAACAGCGAAGGACATAACCTGCTCCCCTAACAGTATGGAGTAGATTTGTTCCGCCAACTTCGTCTAGCTTTTTACGAAGATTGGCAATGTGCACATCGATTACGTTAGTTCTAGGATCAAAATGATAATGCCAGATCGCCTCAAACAAACGCATTCTAGAAATGACCTGTTCTTCGTTTTCCATGAAATACTGAAGTAACTGAAACTCTTTAGGTTGCAAGTGCAGTTCGTTATCAAGAAAAGTAACCCGATGCGCTTTCAAGTCCAATTTAAGACCTTCATATTCCAAATAGCTAAGAACCTGAGTCACGGGTTTGTGGCGACGCACGATGATATCAGTACGAGCAATCAATTCTGCGAGGGCAAAAGGTTTCGTTAAGTAGTCATCACTGCCTGCTTGCAAGCCACTAACTCTGTCTTCAACGCTGTCCATTGCACTTAAAATTAAAACGGGCACATTCACTTCGGTTGCTCTTATCGCTGCAAGAACCTTCATGCCATCTAATGCGGGTAACATCCGATCGAGAATAATCATTTGATACTCGCAGCTGACGGCCATCATCAAACCTTCTTGACCATCTCCTGCTTCATCAACGATATAACCGTGTTCGCGCAGCCCTTGAGAAACAAATTCTCTTGTTGTTGCGTCATCCTCAATCACTAGAATTTTCATGTAGTTAGCCTCTAAATCTGACGTATGAATAGTATCAGACAGAGAATGGAAAAATCTTGTTGCATACCAAAGAATGCGGTTTATGTAGAAGACCGAGAATTAAAATGGGATAGAAAACGTTGAAGGACGGAGGCAATAATCCGCACCAGATAATATCTAACTTATTGAAACTTAATATCTAAACCTTTCTATTACCAACCTAGCTAACTAGTAAGGGGATACCGCACGGAAAATCATTAAACATCATTAATGTGAATAGTTGTGAAGTGTGGGTTGGGCGTTTTTGCACTCATTGTATGTATATCATCAAGCCGTACAGCTGTTTCGTTGGCATCAGTCTCATCTACGACCCAGTGTGTGAGAATCAAATACTCCACGCGATCAGCACCAATTTTTGTATTGTGAGCTACCCCCTCTATTTGTTCGCCAGACAACATATCTAAGCTCACTTTCAATTTGAATAGGCATGCCAGCTCAATGAAGTCGTATTTATCGCAACTGATCATATCGAATCCACTCCTTATACATTCTGCACTTGGGTTGAATTAATCATGGCATAAAACGTAGAGAATAAAACAAGAAAACCGCCTAAATAGGCGGCTTTCAAAGTATTAGTGTCAAAGTATTGAAATAAAGTTAGCGTTCCCAGTATGCCTCTTCCAAACTATCTTCACGCTCTGGAAGGCCTCGCGATAAACGAGGTGAATGTTGAACCAAGACTTCGTAACTTGCGCGGTTCGAATATTTACATACCTGAGAGAAAGAAGAATACGTTAAGTACGGGTACTGATGTTTACTTGAATTCGGCACGTTTTCTTTATGGTAACGGTTAGCTGCCATGTCGTGTAACAGCGCTGAAAGAGCTGCATCGCCTGCACCATTTGTATTTTTTATTTTCTCTGGACCACCCATATAAGGCGCAATGTGCGAATACACCTTAATAGGGTTTGCGGTATTGGCTTTTAGAACTGGTCGGCTAAATTCGTAGCGGTTGAACTCTGCAATAGCCCCAGGTAGCAGCGGAAGTGACGTTTCTCGCTTTGCTGTATCTTCGGCAAACCCCGCCATGTACAATCCAACTGGGCCCGCGGTGCATAGCACTAAATCCACCCAATCAAGTGTTTTATCGGAGGCTAAAAGCGGATCGCTTTCCCCCGTTAACGCTTCCGCTTCATCTTCATTCATCGCCACGACCGATACGTGATCGTGCAAAAATGTTTGCCAAAACTCAGGGTCGTCTTGAATAACGTATTTTGTTCCCAAAGTAAGCACAACGGGCACATCGTATTTTTTCGCGTATTCAATAGCCTGCATTGTTGCTTCAGGCATAGGGTCGCCCGGCTTGCATCGCACAAGGTAGGCAGTAAGAACCAGTGCAGAAGCTTTCTTGAAAATGGTTTCTGGGATGTTATCCGGCTTTAGCTGATTCATATGACCTTCACTGATTGCAAAGGTACGTTCACCATCTTCACTGATCAAAGCGAAGCAGCGACCAATGGCACCGTTCACTCCTTGTAAATAATTAAGATCCATCCGGCTAGATGTATTGCATAGGTATCGATACCCGTAACTACCGATCTTGATATCTTGGCTCATTACCCCTAATAGGA
The DNA here is from genome assembly GCF_002933855.1 of Vibrio penaeicida. GTDB lineage: Bacteria > Pseudomonadota > Gammaproteobacteria > Enterobacterales > Vibrionaceae > Vibrio > Vibrio penaeicida_A. The sequence goes on along the minus strand of NZ_BFAQ01000022.1, from coordinate 60,257 downwards.
TGGATTTGTCGTCTGCAAGAACCGAGTAATTGTGCAAAGTATTTCCAATCGTTCCACCAGCAAACTCATTGGTGACCAACCCTTGATCTTTTAGCTCGTTGTACAAACTCTCTGCGGTTTCATCGTCTATAACCAGTGAGTGTCCCTTACTCAAAGAAAATTTTTCGATAAATTCATCGCTCACTTTGGCTTCAATATCCACGAGAGTCTGATCGATACCAACAATGTGAGTACGTGCCATTTTTTTGCTTTCTTGTGCTTGTGTCACCAATGGATCACGCGCATGCACTGGAAAGTAATGTTTAGATTTTCTTTGACCGGGAAACTTCATAATCAATAAAACTTATTAAGGGACAAGTTGGGAGCGCGATTGTAGCTCGCATGTTAATGAGCGGCAATATCACCAAAAAAGGCAAACGTTTGCTCTTTGATTTAAAGAACTTTATACCGATTTAGCTCAATTTCCAGTTTAGCTTTCTTTTTTGCTTTTCTTAAATCAGCGAACCAAATTGAGTTTATATAAAAGTATAGGTCATCTTCCATTCTGAATCGTTTAGTCGATAAAAAAGCCAATTGATTCCTCAACTGGCTTTTAGTGGGTAATTGAATAGATTCCAAAAAATCTCTTTATTGATTCCCTATCGCTCTTTAGTGTATGGCTTGGCAATCGCTTTAGGAGCAACGGCTTTTCCGATGAAGCCAGCTAAGAGAACAACGGTTAAAACGTAAGGCAACGCAGAGAATACTTGAGTTGGAAGTACACCAACAAGTGGGATTTCCACACCTTGCATGCGTGTTTCTAGTGCCGATAAGAAACCGAACAGTAAACAGGCGAAAAACGCTGCTTTAGGATGCCATTTACCAAATATCACCGCCGCTAATGCAATGTAACCTTGCCCTGCTGTCATTTCTTTACCAAAGCCCGCGTTCTGGGCAGTAGAAAGATAAGCACCGGCTAATCCACACAGCACACCTGTCACGAGTACGGCTCTAAAGCGTAACGAGAATACTGAAATACCCGCCGTATCTACAGCATTAGGTTCTTCACCAACCGCACGCACGCGTAAGCCGAAGCGAGTTCTAAACAATACCCACCAAGTCGCAATAACCGCAACAAACGCGAGGTAGACAAGAATGTTATGCCCAGAAATCAGTTCAGAGTAAATCGGACCAATAACAGGAACATTTTCGCCTAACCACTCAGCGCCAGGTAAGTCAATAGGTAAGAAACGTTGATCGTTATGCAGCGTTGGGGTTTGACCGCCTCTAGAGAACCACGCATGCCCTAGGGTTATCGTCATTCCGGATGCAAAAAAGTTGATCGCCAAACCTGAAATGATTTGATCACCCTTCTGAATGATTGAGGCATAACCATGAACAAGTGCCAATAGAACAGACGCACCAATACCTGCCAACAATCCCAACCACGGCGAACCAAGTGCATAAGCCGTTGCCGCAGCAACAAACGCAGAGAACAACATCTTGCCTTCGAGGCCAATATCAGCAATACCAGAACGCTCTGAAAATATCCCAGCCATGGCTGCAAATATAAGCGGCACTGCCAAACGGATAGTCGAATCAAAAGTGGACAATAGCCAGTTAAAAATTTCCATCGTCACACCTCCTATGCTTTCGCTTGACGAGTAAAGAGCCGCTCTACTGGCTCGCGAATAAGTCTATCCATCGCACCTGTAAAGAAGATAACCAAGCCTTGGATAACCATGATGAGTTCAGGGTTCAAGCTCGGCATTTCAAATTGCAGCTCGGTTCCGCCTTGATACAAAGCACCAAACAGAATCGCAGCAATAATGATTCCAACAGGGTGATTTCGCCCCATAAGCGCCACAGCGATGCCTATAAATCCAAAGCCACCGGTGAAGTTTAGAATTAGGCGGTTATGCGCACCAAACACTTCGTTAACGGCCATCATGCCCGCTAAACCACCAGATATGGTCATCGCGATAATGATGATTCTCTTTGCATTAATACCTGCATATTCCGCAGCAGACGCATTTTGCCCAACGACACGGATGGCATAGCCCAAACGAGAGCGGAACAATAACAGCCATACTAACCACGCCATGACTAGCGCGATAAGCAGCGATGGGTTAAGTAGGGAAAATGGCAATTCAAACCCGTTTGCAGCACCCCATTCATGCAGCTTCGGGAAGACCGCCTCAGGGTTGAAATAACGTGAATCTGTCGAGTTACCACCATATTTAGCAATATGCTCGACCAATGCGTACCCCATTACCGAAAACGCGATAAAGTTGAACATAATGGTGGTAACAACAATGTGCGATCCACGCTTAGCTTGTAGGTAACCTGGGACTGCGCCCCAAAGCGCACCAAAGGCCGCAGCAACGATAATCGCGAGCGGAGCCATCAACCAGACGGACAAAATGCCATCAAGCAACAACATTAGTATGCCGATGCCTAAACCGGCTATATACGCTTGCCCTTCACCACCGATATTGAATAAGCCAGCGTGAAAAGCGACAGCCACGGCAAGACCCGTGAAAATAAAGTTTGTAGAATAGTAAAGCGTGTTACTTAAACCACCATATTCAAGGTTAGTCGCCCCTTTAATCATCACAGAGAATGCCGCAATAGGGCTTTCTCCAACCAATAACACGACGAGGCTAGATACCACCAAAGCGAGAATCAACTGAAGCAGCGGAACCAGCGCTACATTTACCCATCCAGGTACGGTCTTGTTCATTATGCTTCTCCTTCAGCACTGGCATTGGCCATGAGCAAACCAAGACCTTTCTCGTCGGTTTCGCTCGCTTTAACTTCACCCGAAATCTCACCGTCGACCATTACGATAATTCGGTCAGACAGAGACATTATTTCGTCCAGCTCGGTGGAAACAAGAAGTACCGCAGCGCCGTTATCTCTGGCTGCAATGATGTTTTTATGAATAAATTCGATAGCACCAATATCAACACCACGTGTTGGTTGACCAACCAAAATAACATCTGGATGTTTAAGCATCTCACGCGCAATAATCAGCTTCTGTTGATTACCACCGGAAAAGTTAGCACTTTTAAGATGTGGATCGACGGGTCTTACGTCATATTGCTCCATCATGTCGCGTGTCGCGCCATCAATGGCATTCAAATCAAGAAGTTTGGAGCCGTATTCTTCATTGTGATGAAAACCAAGAATGGCATTTTCTGCCGCAGGCATTGTTTTCACCAACCCCTGCTTGATACGGTCTTCCGGTATGTGACCAATACTCAGTTCACGCATAAGTGCAGCATCACGGGTCGCAGACGAAGTAAATTGGTGCGAACCTTTGGAAGTCGAAACCCTAAGCTCGCCTTCTTGAGGCACCAACGTGCCGGAAAGTACATGAAGAAGCTCGGACTGACCATTACCAGAAACACCTGCCACTCCAAGGATTTCTCCTGCTTTGACATGGAAGTTAAGGTTTTTGAGACGCTTGACGCCACGGTCATCAAAATAGCTGACGTCTTTCACTTCAATGCGCGTTTCTTCCGGCTTTGCTTCTGATTTATCGACATTGAGAAGAACTTTACGACCAACCATTAATTCAGCAAGTTCTTGCGGATTGGTTTCAGCTGTCTGTCGATACGCTACCATTTCACCTGCTCGCATAACGGACACATTATCCGTTACCGACATAATTTCTTTTAGCTTATGGGTGATCAATATGATGGTGACACCCTGCTCTTTTAAGGTGCGTAAAATATCAAAAAGCTGTTCGGTTTCTTGTGGTGTAAGAACCCCTGTAGGTTCATCCAAGATAAGAATACGCGCACCACGATACAGTGCTTTTAATATCTCGACTCGTTGTTGTAAACCAACCGGCAACGAGGAAACCAGCGCATGGTTATCAACTTCTAGACCGTACTTAGTTTCAATTTCATGTAATGCCTGTTCAGCATCTTTTGCGCTATGGGAAATCAAGCTGTGGCTTTCAGCTCCAAGCATGATGTTCTCTATAACGGTAAAGGTTTCTACTAACATGAAATGCTGGTGAACCATTCCGATTCCAAGATCGATGGCGTCTTGAGAGTTTTTTATGGCGACTTGCTTTCCATCAACGTGAATGGATCCCGAATCCGCCTCATAAAAGCCGTACAAGATCGACATTAACGTCGATTTACCTGCACCGTTCTCCCCCACAATGCCGTGAATGGTGCCTGGCTGGACAGCAAAATTAATATCTTTATTTGCCCAAACCGCGCCAAAGCGCTTATTAACGAGTTTTAACTCAATGGCAGGACTGCTCATTCTCTCTCCCTGAGTGACTGAATGAATCGATAACTAACGTTGGTTTTTGTGTATCTTTGCAACGACAAATATTTAGACTTTAAGATTATAAATGCGATTTTTGAAAAGCTCGTTGAATTCAATTCATCGAATTATTTCTTCATTTTCTATCGCTTATTCTCGCAATATAATCCAGCAACATCTGCCACCGCACCACCAGTATTGACAATTATATTTATATTCAATACTTGGGGTTCAGAAAATAAAAAACCGGACACAGATCAGCCATGTCCGGCATTTCTTACTAGTATATTAGTAAGTACAAGCGCTATTTGAGAAGTAATCGTGAACAACAACTTTACCCGCGATAATGTCGTCACGGATTTGTTCTACTTTCGACGCCATGTCTGGACCAATTAGGCTGCCATTGTGCTCATCAAGAGCCCACGCTACACCTTCTTCTTTCAGGCCTAGAGATTGAACACCTGAAGTAAATTTACCTGCGTAAGCATCCATAAATGCATCTTTAACAGCAACATCCACACGCTTAACCATAGACGTTAGCATCACGCCAGGGTGAAGGTGGTTTTGGTTTGAATCTACGCCGATCGCGTATTTTTTCTCATCAACTGCGGCTTGATAAACACCAACGCCAGTACCACCAGCAGCTGCGTAAACAACGTCAACACCTTGGTCGAACTGAGACTTAGCCAGTTCAGCACCTTTCGTTGGGTTGTTCCATGCTGCAGGCGTAGAACCTGTCATGTTTTGCACAACTTTCGTGTCTTTGCTGATGTATTTCGCACCTTGCTCATAACCACAAGCAAACTTACGAATAAGAGGGATATCCATACCGCCTACAAAGCCAACAGCGTTTGATTCACTCTTCATTGCCGCTAGAGCACCTACAAGGAAAGAACCTTCGTGTTCTTTAAACACAACACTACGAACGTTTGGAAGGTCTACCACTGAATCGATAATAACGAAATTCGTTTTTGGAAATTGCTTCGCTACTTTTTCAACGATAGGTGCTTGCTGGAAACCAACTGCCACAATAGGATCATGACCACGTTGAGCCAAACGCAACATTGCTTGCTCACGTTGTGCTTCGTTAGTGATTTCAAACTCACCGTACTTAATTCCTGTGTCCTTCTTAAATGCTTCCGCACCATTGTAAGCCGCTTGGTTGAAAGATTTATCAAATTTACCGCCCATATCAAAGATCACTGACGGTTTAAAATCTGCTGCTTGAGAAGCAAAAGTTGCTAGTCCAAGCGCTACACCTACCGCGACTGACTTAAAGGTCATCATCCAATTTCTCCATGTCATTTGGTATAAAGTAGTAAAATTAGCACCTATCCCCAATTACCTGTGTAATTATCGCCCAATTTTTTACAGATTCTTGACATGATTCACGACTGTGAAGAAGAACATATTCAATTCGAACAATAGTTAATCGTTTGCATCATTATTTTGAGCACAATTCTTGTATACAAAACCAACAATTTGTTCACAAGTTGCAACATTCACTAGGATATTTCGCATGGAAAACAAAAGGTAAAGCGTGCTCCTTTTGACGATTTTATCAGCTCAATTCGCCCTTTGAGGTATTGAGTAACCAAAATATAGGCGACATGTAATCCGAGCCCGACGAATCCCTGACTCCTCTCCGTAGTAATGAAAGGTTCAAATAATGTTTCCTCTACATCAGAAGAAACACCACGCCCATCATCACTGTAATCCACTTCTAATTGCCCATTATTGTGACGTACATTGACCCATATTTCCCCATGATTGTCTCCAGAAAAGCCGTGGTGATAGGTATTGGTAACCAGCTTTTGTAGAACATCATGAACAATCCAAGTGTTGAGTTTGACTGTAAGTGCGGGATCGCACTCCACTTTGAAGCTCACCCCTAGCTCTTCCCTTGTTGCGACCGACTCCAAACCTTCTGTCATAAAACGCCCAACGTTCACTGGTTGAACTCGGGTTTCGGCACCGACGGCGTCCAATTCCCTAAATGAATCGATCAAGCGAGATTGCTTCGATGTATTGTTAAGGCCAATCGTGGTGAAATCACGTATAGATTCTAACGTTGAGACCATATTGCTCTTAGAAAGAGCACCGCTTTCAATCGAATTTTCTAACGTATCAATGGTGTCTCTTATAGCTGAAAATGTACTGATACAATTCCCTATAGGCGTATTCATTTCATGAGCCACACCAGACACTAACTTAGCCAATGAGGCCATTTTCTCAGATTCCACCAACTTATTTTGCGTGCTTCTAAGCTGAATTAGCGCATCTGTCTTTTCTTGAACTAAATTCTCAAGCTCTCTTTTAGATTGGCTAATACTCAAATGATTTTGCACGCGAGCAATCAGCTCTTTCTTTTGAAAAGGTTTACTTATGTAATCCACTGCGCCAGAAGAGAAGGCTTTTTCTTTCGCATCTTGGTCTGTTAACGCTGTAAGAAAAATGATTGGAATATCAACGAATTCAGGGTTGCTGTTAAGAATTTGGCAGACTTCAAAACCATTCATCTCAGGCATATTTACGTCCAAAAGAATCAACGAAGGCTTGATTCTCTCTACCCGATTTAATGCAGTTCTACCATTATTTGCAGTGGCAATCTTATAACCCAGCTCTCTTAAAAAGCCGGAAGCGACACCTAAATTTGATGGGCTATCGTCCACTATAAGTATTGAAATATCATGGTCGCTCATTAATGTAATCATCCACCATATCGATTATTTTCTGATCATCAAACTCGTGAGCGAATTTAACGACGCGTTCTGTAAACTCTGGGAAATCATTTGCAAGAGGCTGCACCATATCTTGGATGTCATCTATAAACCCATCGACAGCTAATGTTCGAATATTGGAAAGCACTTCCCCACTAGGTACTCTTATTTCCCCTTCTACTTCAATAGATTGTGATTGCAATGCTACTGCGCCATTCCCCACCCTACTCACATTAGTATAGGCAAGGAATTTCTTAAGCTCCTCTATAAGACTATCTCTATCAACAGGTTTCGTGATACAGCCTTCACAATGCTTTATGTGACTTTCGAGTGATTCCGACAATGCAGACGCCGTCACGGCAATAATTGGTATATCCTGATAGCGAGTATCATTTTTCAATATTTCAGATGCTTCTCGACCATCCATATTGGGCATTTTTATATCCATCAAAATCAAGTCGGGCGCGCACTTCTCTACCCTTTCTAGCATTTGGATGCCATCATCGGCATAGTCAATCGTGAATGGGAAATCCGTTAAAAACTGAGCCAGAATTTCTTGGTTATAATCCACGTCATCCGCTATCAAAATTTTGGCAGGTTCAAATGAAACAATGAGGTTTTCATCTACAGGGGTTGCCTCTCCTTCAATCGCTTTAGCTGGCTTAACCAATGGCAGAGTCACACTGAACGTTGTACCTGAACCAAATTCGCTAGAGACCGAAATTTGTCCTCCCAGTAATTCAATGATTTGTTTACTAATGGCAAGCCCTAAACCTGTTCCACCAAAGCGGCTTTCCGTTGCTTCTGCCTGCTCAAATGATCCAAATATTTTGTCTATCTGGTCTTTTTTAATCCCTATCCCTGTATCTTCTATCTCAAATTCCAGCCTAAAGTCTTCTTCGACAGGAACAGCTCGAGCCGTGACTTTTACAAAACCTTGCGTGGTGAACTTTACGGCATTACCAATCAGGTTGATGAAGACCTGCCGTAATCGGTTTTCATCCATAAGCAGACTTTCGGGCATACCTTTTTCGATTTCATAGATAAGCGCAAGATTACTACTGGTCGCCTTGTGGTCGAACATATCGTGCAATTCTTCAAACATTTTGGACACTGATGTAGGCGCCATATGAAATTCAAGTTTACCGGCTTCCACTTTTGACAAATCCAAAACATCATTAATAAGATGAAGAAGCGCTTTGCCTGATGTTCTGATTTTATTGATGAAGTTGAGCTTTTTAGGGTTAGCTTCTTCTGAATGAAGAATTTCAGAAAATCCAAGGATCGCATTCATCGGAGTGCGGATTTCATGGGACATATTGGCCAAAAACTCAGACTTGGCTTGGTTCGCTTTTTCAGCGCCTTCTTTGGCTTTCTCCATTTCATTAACCGCATGACGCAATTCTTCCGTTCTTAACATCACCCGGTCTTCTAATTCTTCATTGAGCTTTCTAACTTTTCTTTCTGCAACATCTCGCTCCTGAATCTTTAGATTCAGCTCGGTGATGTTGTCTTTTATGGCACTTTGCATGAAGTAAAAATTACGGGCTAATTCACCGAATTCGTCACGTCGGGTGATATTGATTTTGTGATTGATGTTACCGTTAGCAATCGCACTAAAGTCTTTAATTAGCTGGGAAATCGGCTCAATGAAAGAGCGCGCCATTAAGATAGCAATCGCTGCAGCAAGCAGGACTAAAACCAAACCAGAAACGATCAGCAATACGGCAACACGCTTGGTGGCGTCCTCTATGACTTGTTGAGAAATAGAGGTAACCAAATACCCAAGCACAACACCTTTATCTTTAATGGTGGATGCAAGACCCGTGTGAGTCTGCCCATCAATATCTTTAAGGTCTAACTGCTTTTTCCCTGTACCAATTCGAATATCGTCTTCAAGTTTTGTAAACAAATTAGAGCCGTCTATTCGATTTCTAGATTCATCGTATAAGGTGATTTCTACCCCTAAGTCCACTTCCTGAATCGCCAAGTCAAAATCCCAACTCCTTTGCAATACCAACACACCGCCGTTATCAAGTTCGAAGCTGTAGCTAATACCTATACTGCCGTCCGACAATGTCGTTAATTCTGTTCGAGCAGATCCAACAAATTTCTTCGGAAAGTTAAGAATGGGTTCGATGTTTTTTTTACGTAAAAAGTTACGCGAGTCCCAACGAATCAATGTGGTTTCATTGATGATGAGCCCATCTAATTGACCATTGAATTGCGCGTAGAGATAGTTGACGTTTTCATCAAATACTGGGGAAGAAGAATTAGGATCAGCCGGTAGGTAAATCGCATAGCTGGAAATATCATAAAGACGAGAAAACTCAAGTAAGTACTCCCGAACATCTGGGTAGAAAGTGAGTACGCCAATAAAATCTTCAGCCGTAAAAATACTACCTCGCTCCACACCCATTAAGAATTGTGTAGATCCACTATTGCGAAAGGCTTCATATTGGCGATGAATATGAGGAAAGTCATCTGAAATTCGTCTTTGCAGAGAGCTTGTGGCGTTATGCAAACGCGCCTCATTTTGACGATTAATCTCACTTCTCATCAGCACATTGGAAGCGACAATCGAAAGGACGATTGTGAGCGCGACCAATAGCGGAGTAAAAACAAAAAGTTTGGTTTTAAAGGTCATTTAGCCTTCCAGCTATTTACTAGATTTTTTCGTAAAAAATGAGCAACATTTTCTTGATTGACGACGACCGCACCAATGTTCACTACTTCAGGAAGCAGCGTGATGCCAATGGATGAGATATCATTAGCTACTGGAATGTCATCATCTATTCGGTTGTGATAATCCTCCAATAGGGAAATAGAGAGATAACTCATCATTGCCGTTTTCGCTACGATAGAAGAATCAATCACACCGCTTTCTATAAATTCGAGAACCGTGTCTTCCCGATCATGGACTACTATTGCCAAATCTTTGTCCATTAATCCTAGCTGGCCTATCGCATTTCCTATCCCTACACCAGAGCTGGAATTCAGTCCTATTAACCCACTAAGATCGGGATGGTCACGTAATAGCTTCATGGTGACTTGACTCGCTTGATCGGTATTGGTTTTGTCGTCCACTTCAGCAACGATTTCCCATTCCGTATCTTTTAAGCCATCGATGACACCTTGTTTTTTTAAGGCTGTATTACTGGCTAAATTAAGAACTAAACCGAGCTTACCTTTATTACCACCAATACGTACGAGCTCACGGGCTGTTAAGAGACCTGCCTGATAGTTATCCAACCCAATATAGGTATTGGCATTGTGGTTTTCAGGTGCCGCTTCAATAGCTATGACTTCGATGCCTTTCTTTCTTGCTTCCACTATTAATGGCACGACATTATCCACCCAAAGAGGGACGATAATACCGTCAGGGTTGGCGGCAATGGCGGTTTCCATTGCTTTATATTGAGCATCCCAATCCGGTCCTTGGGGTCCAAGCGTGGCAATATTCACATTCAGTTTCTTGCTGGCGTATTTAAAGCCTAACTTGATATCACGGACATAGGGGTGAGCTAAAAAAGCGCCTACAAAATAATAGGTTCGTTTATTATTTTCTTCTGCAATTGCACTGGGGATAGAAAAGACAAGCAAAAGAGCAGGCGCTATGAGAACTCGCGCCACGGCTTGTTTAAAGAGAGCTATTAGCATAGTAAATTCCATCTCAATCATACCTTTCATTCAGTATAGACAGTCATCACGCATTATGTGTAAATTACCAATAGATTGAATACGTTGAGCCGTAAAGAAAAAAACATCACGTACGGCTGAACGACTTTCACTGTTTATCAGAGACAAAAAAAATATCAGGGATAAAAAAACCCGCTTAGTTAAGCGGGTTTTGAACAAAAAGCGACGTGATTTATTTCACTAAGCCCGCTTCTTTGTAGTATTTAGCTGCACCAGCATGAAGAGGCGCAGACAGACCATCTTTTGCCATTTCTTCTTTTTTCAAGTTGTTGAATGCAGGGTGAAGGCGTTTAAAGGTATCGAAGTTTTCGAATACCGCTTTCACGATTTCATATACCACTTTCTCTTTTACATCAGTAGAGCTTACGAACGTTGCACCAACACCGAATGTTTGTACATCTTCCGCATTGCCGCGGTACATACCACCAGGGATGGTTGCTACGCGGTAGAAGCTGTTATCTGCAATAAGTTTCGCCACAGTAGGACCACTTACTTCTACAATCACACTGTCACAAGAAGTTGTCGCTTCTTTGATTGCACCACTTGGGTGACCAACTGTGTAGATCATTGCATCAATTTTGTTGTCACAAAGTGCTTTAGACTGCTCAGAAGCTTTCAGTTCTGAAGCAAGTTTAAAGTCTTTCATTGTCCAACCTAGCTCGCCCATTAGTACTTCCATCGTACCGCGCTGACCTGAGCCTGGGTTACCGATGTTTACTCGTTTACCTTTTAGATCTTCAAATGTCTTAATGCCTGCATCTGCACGCGCTACGACAGTAAACGGTTCTGGGTGTACAGAAAATACAGCACGAAGATCCTTAAATGGTCCTTTGTCCTCAAACTTACTTGAACCATTATATGCATGATACTGCCAATCTGATTGAGCAATACCCAAATCCAATTCGCCAGCACGAATCGTGTTGATGTTATAAACCGAACCACCAGTACTCTCTACAGAACAGCGAATACCATGGTCTTTGCGCCCTTTATTCACCAGACGACAAATAGCGCCTCCCGTTGGGTAGTAAACACCTGTTACGCCACCTGTACCAATAGTTACAAAGTCATCAGCTGCGTTCGCGGTTGTTGCTAAACCCAATGCACCAGTCAACCCCATCACAACACAAGCCGTTTTCAAGAACGTCATATCCCTTTCCTTCTGTTGGTTAGCATGCACACACATGCGTTTCTGTCTCTGGAAACATAGTTCCGTTTACGTAAGTTTTACAACTTTAACAAATAACATAGTCTAATTTAGTATGCGAAATTTTCATCGTAAAACATGAAGTTATTCATCACATCTCAATATTGACTCAAATTTTCTAGCATTGATCACATTCACGTTGAGTGCGTTCGCTTGCTGTACAAGTTGAGCGACTTGATACTCGTTTCCCGGAGACAATTCTCCATTTGGTAAAAAATGATTATTTTCAAACCCAACCCGTGCATCTCCACCTAATAACATAGCAGAGATAAGGCATTGCTGTTCCAATCGCCCAAAAGCGCACACTCCCCAAGCAATATCCGAACTCAGAAGTTGCGGAGTCAGCATGGGCAGTAGATCGGCGGGATGAGATTCCAAATGTTTGTGGTAGCGTCCAAGAACGATCAACAAATGCTGGTTCGTATTGGGGATAACCTGCCGGTTAAGCAGATCAAAATAACGAGTGAGATCATTAAGATCATAAACAATCCACTGTATCAAAATGTTTTGTTGATTGGCTAAGTGGAAAAAATCTCGGGCTGTCGCTTCAGATGTTTTGTCTGGAATCAGCTCTTTAATTGCACACGACACCGCTGGCGGACGAACTTTTTCAATCAAGGTCATTTGTTCGAGTGGAGAAAACTGCCCAACGGCTTCTGTGGTTAATTGAATCAGAATTTGATTCCCCATTTCCGCCTTGAGATCAGAAAGCAGAGCGGAGTTTTCTCGTATCCCAAGTGTATGCTTTCCTTCTAACGTGCGAGCGTGCACATGTGCCATCGCTGCGCCTGCTTGCGCGCAGGCTTTCACATCTTTCACAACGTCTTCTATAGATATGGGGATATTAGGGTGATCCACCTTCATCTTTCGTGCACCATTTGGAGCAACGATTATGGCTGGCATACTGCCTCCAAAGAAAATAGTCGGCTAAAGGTTACTTGCAGTTTTTCGACTAACTCCGAGATCTGCGATGGTGTCATGATGAAGTGAGGTGCTAATAATACATGGTGGCCATTTTGACCATCAATCGTACCTTTCATTGGGTAACACATTAACCCTTCCTCCATCGCCAATTGCTTCACTTTCTTTTCCAGTTGGCTATTTGAAGAAAAAGGCGTTTTCGTCTGTTTATCTTCTACAAATTCAATACCTATAAACAATCCTCGTCCCCTAATATCACCTATATTCGGGTGATGACTAAACGCTTCATTCAGCTTTTTGAAAAGCAAATCACTGATGGAATGAACGTCTGAAATCCGGTTTCCTTCAACTATTTCATTGATTGTCGCTAATGCAGCAGCACAAGCCATTGGGTGTGCATTAAACGTATGCCCATGTTGAAAATAACCGGAACCATTGGCGATGGTTCTGTAGAGTTGGCTACTCACGATGGCTGCACCGATGGGTTGATACCCCCCTCCGAGCCCTTTTGCAACGGTCACAATATCGGGCACGATATCTTCTTGTTCAAACGCAAAGAATGACCCTGTCCTACCGACCCCACACATCACTTCATCTAATATCAGTAACACATCATATTGACTACAAATTTCACGTATACGAGCAAGGTATCCTTCTACGGGAACTAATGCACCCGCCGTCGCCCCTACGACTGTTTCAGCAACAAACGCCATCACGTTGTCTGCGCCTACTTCAAGTATCTTACTTTCAAGTTCATTTGCTACGCGTTGCCCATATTCAAATTCGGATTCACTTTCAAGCTTGTCTCGATATGGATAACACGGGGAAATATGATGAGTCGTTTTCAGCAACGGTCGAAATGGAGCTCGACGCCATTCATTGCCACCCACGCCAAGTGCACCTAACGTATTCCCGTGATAGCTTTGTTGGCGAGCAATAAACTGAGACTTACTCCCCTGACCTTTTTCAAGATAGTATTGGCGGGCAAGCTTCAGTGCCGATTCGACAGCCTCCGATCCACCACTGACGAGATAAACATGGTTAAGTGGATTCGGGCTCAAAGACACAAGTGTGTCAGCCAATTTTTCCGCGACATCAGTTGTAAAGAAACCACTATGAGCAAATGGCAGTACTTCCATTTGTCGCATCATTGCATTCTTAATTTTCTGGTTGTTATGACCGAGGTTAGAGACAGCCGCTCCCCCGCATGCGTCTAAATAACGCTTGCCATTTTGGTCATAAAGGTAAATGCCTTGCCCATTTTTCACTACAGGAGGTACATGGTGGCAATGTCGATGAATGAGATGAGTCATGGCGAATCCTTATGTGCCTTATTCCGATTGCTTAACGTCCGATCAATTAGTAACCAAGATAAAGCTTTGCGATTTATCAACAAGCGAATTATTCTCACCAGTATGAGCAAATGGAATAGTAGTGAATTACCATTAAACTCTAAAACAAGCGAGAGATGTTCACCCAAACGGAATGTAACCATCATGCAATTGACCAAACACCTCCCCTCTAGCCGAGCGCTTCAAGCCTTTATTGTTGCTGCAAGGTGCCTCAACTTTTCAGAGGCAGCCAAACAGCTATACGTTACCCAAGGGGCAATAAGTAAACAAATTCACTCGCTTGAATCTCAGCTTGGGCAAGCCTTATTTATTCGGAAGGGAAGTGGGCTGGCACTGACAGAAGCAGGGAACCAGTACCTCAGTAAAGTCGTACCAGGATTAGAAGCCATTCAAGCAGCCAGTGCCGAATTGCAGCAAACCCATTCAGAGACGAACTTACTGCAACTAAACGTCTCCCCTTCTGTTGCCAACCTTTGGCTACTGCCAGAAATAGACAAGTTTCTAGCACAAAATCAACGCTTAAAAATATCGGTGAACACCGGAGATGGTCGGCTACCCAAGGGAGGAATAGATGCTGATGTTTCAATACGTTGCCTACCAATAGCAAAACACTATGAGCATTCGGAATGGCTATTTCAAGAAAAGCTCATCTTAGTTGCCAATCCAAGTGTTGGAAATCTCAGCTCGATAGATGAAGTACTCAGCTTACCTCTACTTCCCCAATCTACCCGCCCGCAGCTTTGGGAGCTAATGCTGAACAAAAGCCAAACTCACATTTCACCAAATTACTACCCAGTCGCATTTGAACATTTTTATATGTCTTTACCCTTGCTAGCACGGAACTGTGGAATCGCCCTTTTACCAGATTTTATGGTGAGAAAAGAACTCCATTCTGGAGCACTCATCAACCCGTTCCATCTGAGCTTAAACAGCTCTTATGGTTACTACTTGATTTGCCCCAGTTATAAGTTGAGTGAGCCCCACATAGCCTCATTCACTCATTGGGTTCGCTCATTGGAGCGCTGAAATGGGTGTGCCGTATAGCGTATTTTTTGGATAAATGAAGAAGTAATTAAAACTAACTTCATTTTAACTTTTCATTTTCATATATAGATCAACATTACGTACCGTTTACATTCATATCAGTTACATTTCCGCTGCCTTGTGATCCGAATCTGAAGATATTTTCAGTTTACCGCACTTAAGACCGATATATTTATAAGGAATGGTTGCATATTAATTTAAATAACCACTCCTCTAACAATAAATGCACTGGTTCACACTAGATGAGACATAGAATTTCACGGTGTGCGAAAACAGATAAACGTCAATTGGCAGAAATTATGAGCATAACAGCGCGGCTAAAAGCGTGGGCGTCAAATAACGTCCCCCTGATATTTTCGATAATCCGTTTTATTCAACCCAATGTTCTTTATAAGAACTACGCACTGATCACCCGATTCAAAGACGTTCAAGAAGCACTGTCTCGTCCTAATGAGTTAGGTGTAACTTACGCCGATAAGATGCGAGTTATCACCGACGGCAGTAACTTCTTCTTAGGAATGAATGACATTCCAGACTACACAAGAGATGTTTCTAACATGCGATTGGCTGTTAGACGTGACGATCTAGATAAAATCGTAGCGCCACTAACGGATAAACTCGCCAAGAAAATTATGGAAAGCAGCACAGGGAAAATTGAGCTAGTCTCAGAGCTGACCAGTGTTGTGCCATGTCAATTCACCGCCGAATACCTAGGCGTTTCTGGGATTGAGCCAGAAAAGTTATTCAATTGGACTTGTAACCTTTTTCAGTACCTATTCTATCCCGATTGCCCGAAAGATATTGAAGAGGCAGCAATACGCGACGCCGCTAGCTTACGCACTCATATTGACCTCTTAATCGAAGAGCGAAGACTGCTGCCTTCCAGTGAACGAAATAAAAAAGACGATATTTTAGAACGATGCTTGAAGCTACAAGAATCTGGAACACCAGGAATGACAGATTACGATATTCGTAATAACTTAATCGGGATAATCATAGGCTTAGTCCCTACTACCTCTAAATGTGCCATTCTAGTTTTAGATTACTTGTTAGATAACAAAGCGCTTTTTATCAAAGCACAGCGGGCTGCACATTTAGACGACATGCACACGTTGGAACAATTTGTTCTGGAAACACTGCGTTTCAAATCCTTTGGTGCTGGTCTTTTTCGCATTGCTAATTGCGATTACACAATAGCGCAAGGCACATGGCGTTCTAAGAAGATAAAGAAAGGCACACAAGTTTTTGTTGCTACGCAATCTGCGATGCTAGATGGGCGCGACTTACCTCACCCCAAATCATTTAAGTTAGATCGCCCAAGGCACGTTTACATGCATTTTGGTTACGGTATGCATACCTGCTTCGGTCAATACATTAACCTAATCCAAATCCCTAATATTCTGAAAGCAATCTTGAAGTCGGATCATGTTCTCAGAGCCGAAGGCGAACTTGGTTTAGTTCAATACCGAGAACCCTATCCGGTAAGTCTAACGATCACACACGAGCAATTATCCCGTCACACCGATGAGACATCACCGGATACGACAATAGAGAAACCATCAAAAGTCGCATAATCAACAAGTCTACCGGTCTGCCTAAAGGCACCAGTAGACAATAATAAAATCCATCACTTTATACAGGAATGTGGTATGTCAAATATTGCGGGTAAGGCGTATGCCATGAACGTAGTTACACCAATAAAATGGTACTGGCGCTGGCTAAACAAATTTATATTTTGGACAGTTAACTCTGGAGCCATGAAATTAGTCGGAGCGTCTTTAAATGGGTTAACCACACTTTCTCTGATTCATTACGCTCGGTGGGCGATCGTTAAACCAAGTGAATTTCCTAGGCTTTCAGAATCACAGCCCAAAGAAACCATTAAGTACAGCTACATGTTCTTCTTTAGCAATTTTAATGGCAGTTGGGCTCAATACGTTGACTCATTCCATAGCGCGATTCCATCTGGTTTGGATCTATTTTGGAAAAACAACGTGAAATACCCTGGCTCGGTGCCATTGCAACCCTTCCACGACTACATTACATCAAACCAAGTATGGACAAACCACTACTACAGCGCCTACCCAATGGCAGCATCGAACGACGTGAAATCTGGGCAACACATTCGAAGTTCACTCTCAGAATTCATTAAGGAAACGCCAGCCAATGAATCAGCGGACGATTTTCAAAAGCGTTACGACGCATTGACTCTTTCGCTACAAGATCACATTGGAATGATGGCACCTTCTCCAATCGTCAGCCTTTCTGCAGAAGCCGTAGAAAAGCGCCTTGCTAAAGCCAGTTAAAGAGAGAGGAATAGATCATGTCTAATACCAGTGGTAACGCGTACGGCTTAACAGCATTGTGTCCAATCATCAATGGGTGCAAAGACGACACCTCATACAGTGCAATACTTCGAGATCATCTGCATGCTCTCCCGCTAGATAGGTTCAGCCCTATGGCGAAGGTACCCAATACTTATTTAGCCCGCTTTTACGTGCTCTCGGATGTTTTTTATCAAGGTCACCCTGCTAGAGAAGAACACTTGCAGTCTCAATACCTCGTTTTCAGTAGCAATTTTTATGGCGATCTGGACTCCTATCTCTACGATATGTGGCAACACGCTGAAGGGGATGTTAAAAAAATCTGGCAACACTGTGTTGCTTTTGACCAAGTAAACAACGCAGACCAATTCATCGAATACGTTAAAAAATGCCAAATCGATAACCAGCTCTTTTTTAATGGCTCAAACGACTTATCCCTAAAGGCTCAACTGAAAAGCCTATTTTTGAAGCAAGAGTTTTCTCGCTTTGTTTACGCAAACCAAGGTAAGCCAGCGCACGAAATTCAAAAATTATTTCGAGAGTTTGAACGTGCTATAGACATCGACAACCTTTCATCTCCTAGCTGGAGTGCCGGAGCGAGCAGCCTAGAAGAAGTCGCAACAACTGCACATATCTATACCCAAAACAGCGCATCTTCTGTCGCTGAAAGCAAACCATCATTGGAGACAGAATAATGTCAGATACGCCTTCCACTGCCGCAATAGATCTCCACGATATCCAAGGCAACATTATCAAGGGTTATGGACGATTTGGTTATCCGCACGCACGCTATCTATTTTTGTCGGTAAGAAAAGAAGCCGATGCAAGACGATTTTTAAGACAAATAACCAATAAAGTCACAACCTCTGTTCCATGGGGACAAACAGGTCCAAACCAAGAGCCAGTCTCTAAGCCTTTAGCGACCACCAATGTGGGCTTTACGTACAACGGGTTAAAAGCGATCGGTGTGCCACAGCAATCACTTCAGTCTTTTCCAAAAGCTTTTGCGATGGGTATGCCGGCTAGGAAGGACATACTTGGAGACGACCTATCAAGCGCGCCCGAACATTGGGATCCTATATGGCATTCGCCGGAAAAAGTGCATCTTTGGTTATCAATAAATGGACAAACCCAAGCAGACATTGAGATTCGCTACAAAGAATTGCTTAGGTTGATAGAAATATGCAATGCAGGCGTAGAGTTGTTGCAAGGGCACCGTGCTGGAAATGGAGCGCTACTTCCTTACCAAGACGCTGCGGCTTTAAAAGAAAATGAAAAAGTAACGCCAAAAGAACACTTTGGCTATGTAGACGGTATTAGCGATCCATTCTTCAAAGGCACAGGCGCGCCGGCCGAACGCGTCCTCGGTGCCGGAAAGCCAACAGGGAAAGACCCATCTAAGATGGAAGGTTGGGAGCCACTGGAAACGGGCGAATTTATACTTGGGCATCGAGACGAATCGTTTGAATACCCTAAAGCCCCAACACCACCGCTATTGGCTAAAAATGGCACTTTTATGGTGTATCGAAAGCTTCATCAAAACGTTGAATCTTTCAAGCGTTATAGTGAAGAAATCGGCAAAGATTTTGAAGGTGGAAGTGAGGCGCTATCAGCGAAATTTGTTGGTCGTTGGAAGAATGGTGCCCCCATCGCCTCTTTCCCTACTCAGCAGGAGGCTGACGCCTTTCATAATAAATTACGCAAAGCGCAGAAAGACGCAAAAGAAAACCCAACGACTGAAAACAAAGCAAAGTACCTTGAATTAAAACAGCAGCTTACAGCTTTCAATTATCATGACGACATAAAAGGCTCAGCATGCCCTATGGGCTCACACGTTCGCAGAGCCAACCCGCGAGGTGCTCTCGAATACGGTGTAAAAGATGCGTTCAATACGCCAGGTGCATTGGTGAATCGCCGACGTATCCTTCGCCGTGGTCTGCCTTATGGCACCGTAAGTGAATCGCCTGAAGATTCCGGCAATCAAGGCATTATATTCATGGCTTTAAATGCCGATATCGAGCGCCAATTCGAGTTTGTTCAGCAGCAATGGATGAACTACGGCAACGATTTTAAACGCTCCAACGAAAAAGACCCAATCATCGGCAATATGTCTAATAAACCTGATATTTCAGCGGATGGCAGCATGCTCATTCAAGGAAATGAACAAACCGGCAAGAAGCCATTTTTCTGCTCTCATATTCCAAGATTCGTTGAAACACGAGGTGGTGATTACTTCTTCATCCCAAGCCTCACTGCACTGCGCATGTTAGCAGAAGGCATTATCGACCCGACTTAGGGTCTTGTGACCTAGTACGTGTAACAAGACAAGGACGTCATATGGCTGATCAAATAACTAAGCACAACCATTACCTCTATCAAGTTGTGCTACCGGAAGAATTGAAACACGTATTGCAAAGAAAGGTAATAAACAGAGATGGTCAGACATTAGAGCGCTCCCCCCGCTCGTTGCCTGATTTTGAACAGACGCTGATACCTTGGGATCAGCGTTCTGTTCCTCTTAATCAAACCATCGAGTCTCTTGCAGATAAAAATCAGGAACAAAAGTGGAATGAGGACTCAAGTATTCTTCACCCAGGTTTGGTGGGATTATGCTTTTCTGGTGGTGGGATTCGTTCTGCTACTTTTAACCTCGGCGTCATTCAAGCATTCAAAAAGAGCGGTCTGCTCAACAACGTTGATTATCTCTCGACAGTGTCAGGCGGTGGCTACATTGGAGCAGCATTTTCAAGCGCGATGGCAGGAGCGGTGACAAACGAGCAGTACGCCGATAAAAAAACAGAAGCCATAGATGCTCTTTTTACCCATGAGCAAGGCGATGTAGAGCCTAGCGAGTTCCGTCATTTGAGAAACAATTCGAATTATATGGCTCCCAATGGTGGTCTAGACACGATACGTGTTCCTGCCATTTTTCTTCGAGGCATCGTACTTAACGCCTTAGTTGTTCTGCCATATTTACTAATTTTTGCCATGGTAATGGCATTTCTCTCGACATCACCGCTTGGCTTTTATAGCGATTATGCCTCGTGGTTAGAACACATTGGTTTGGGTTCGCACTTCCCCATTACCAAATCACTCATGTTGCTTTTGTTACTAAACTATATTGGTTCGGCGTTAACAACAAACGTCACTGAAAACCTAGCGTCCTCAAACAACCAGTCTTGGATTTGGCGAGACAGAATCACCTCTGCAATCGCCATTAACGTCGCGGCAATATTCGGCAGCGTCATCCTTGAAGCCCAACCCTTGGCACTTGAATGGTATCAAACGCTTGCCGTTTGGGGGGTATCGTTACACCAAATGGGTATTAATGGCTTGGCTATCGCTATTGCATGCAGTTTACTTCTAGCAAAAGTCATTTCAAATCTAAGTAAAATCAGCAATCAACTTGTTGTAGGGTTTATCGGCTTTTCCGCTATTTTCGCTTGCTGGGTAGTGGTATTGGATGTAACTGACTCACTCCTAACCCAAGAGACAAGCTATTTCGCAATAGTGTCGCTATCAATAGCGCTCATGCTTCTTAATCAGTTTACTGGCAGTGCCAACTTTACCGCTGTTAATCGATTTTATCGCGATAGGTTAAGCCTTGCGTACCTGTTTAAAAAACAGAGCCCTTTCCCTCATGCCCCCATCATTCATACCGACAAACTAAAGCTCTCAGAATTGGATAGCGAATATGCGCCTTACTCTCTGATCAACTGTACGCTAAATGGCGGGCAAAGCGTCAACGCCTATAAAAAAGACCGATTGGGCGAAAACTTCATCTTCTCCAAATGCTTTAGCGGAAGCAATAAAACGGGTTTTTGTAAGACTCAAGATCTTGAAGTATCTCAGCCCAGTATTAACCTCGGCACCGCCACAGCAATATCAGGAGCAGCTGTTGCTCCAAATATGGGGCGAAACACCGTCAAGCCTCTCGTATTCTTGCTGGCAATGCTCAATATTCGTTATGACTACTGGGTAAAGAACCCATCTAAAGTCCATATCCAGAAACCGAGCTCTTCCCTTTCTTGGTGGAAGAAGCTGCTGAGAAATGACCGCGTAGGTCCTTCTTACTTTCTCAGAGAACTGTTGGGCAATATCAATACCAGCCAGAACTACATCAACTTATCTGATGGCGGTCATTTCGAAAACCTAGGGCTCTACGAATTGGTACGCCGTGAATGCAGGCTTATTGTTATATCCGATGCAGAGGCAGATTCGGACGGGACGTTTACAGGTTTGATGGACGCCATACGAATGATTCAAACCGATTTTGGTATCAAAATCACGATGACTGGGCTAGACGAGATAAGGCAGAAAAATCAAGCTCATGCCCATGGAGAAATCCACTATAGGAATGGGCGAATCGGCAAAATCCTTTACATAAAATCAGTCATGACCAACCCAGAAGATACGATGTCTACCGACGTTCAAAGCAACGAAGACTATTTCGATAAATATCGGTACATCGCCAACTATCAGTCCAAAAACCCAGAGTTTCCTAACCAATCTTCTGGAGACCAATTCTTCGATGAAGCGCAATTTGAAGCCTATCGCGCACTTGGGTATCAGGTGGCATTTCAAACCCTATTCAATCAAGAACAAAGCATTTCAGAATCAGAAGGTTCCTTCTCTAACAGACGAAGCGCCTAAACTAACTTACGGATAAGTGATGTAAACATGAATAATAAAAAATCGATAAACAACGTCAAATTCAAGCTCAATAAAGTGGTGTCCTATTCGCTTCTATCTTCAGCCATCGCTGTATTGCCCATCAACAATGCGTTGGCGAATGGCTATCACTTTTTGCACCAAAGTGCAGAGGGCTTGGGGAGTGCGTATTCAACCAACGGGACAGGCGCTAATGATATCAGCGCCATGTTTTCAAACCCTGCCTCGATTGCACGGTTTGATGGAACACGCTTTTCCATTGGAGCGGTATTAGATATGCCGACATCCAAGCTAAAAAATGCCAGCGCAACCGCACCATATACATCTGGAACCGTCGACGTTTCAGGGTATCCAGCTGAACCAGAACAACCCATAGATACCGCCTATGGAAGCGCAATGTACTTTACCCATGAATACCAGCCAGGATTAGTGCTTGGACTGAGCATTGGTGCGCCCTACGCTTACGTTTCCGATTACCCCGACACAGCCGTTTCTCGTTACACTGCCACCAAAACCGCGTTATTCGCTTACAACGTAAGCCCAACGGTCGCATGGAAAATGAATGATCAATGGTCTTTTGGCGCAGCGGTCAATCTCCAATATTACACGGTAGAACTCGGCACGATGGTCGCAACATCCACCACATCTCCAAGTGTTGATACCGATGTAACAAGCACCATAACAGGTAAAGATCTCGCCTTCGGGTTTTCATTGGGAACCGAATACCAGATGACCGAAAACACTCGATTTGGATTGTCTTATCGCTCCAAGATTTCACATTCATTCAACGGCGATGTCGAACTTACTGGCTCATCAGCCAACTACGCGGCCTTGGTTAGCGCCGCTGCATCTCTAGGCGTCACCATCAGCAGCCCAACAGGTAGCGCTCAGTTTGATATAGATACACCTTCGATGTTGCAAGTTGGCGTATTGCACAAGTTAACTGAAGATTTCGAACTGTATGGTAACGCCAATCGATTTGGCTGGAGTGCATTCACAGACACCACCGTCACTTACGGAAACGGTTTGGCGGATACGATAGTAGACAACAATTGGCACGACAGCTGGTTCGTCGCTATTGGGATGGGCTATCAATACAACCAAGACATAAAACTGCGTACTGGTTTCGCATACGATTGGAATCCTACGCCAGCTGATGCTGTCAGCCCGCGAGCGCCAAATAATGATCGCTGGAATGTTGGCTTGGGGATGAGTTATCAATACAACGAAAACGTCAAACTAGATGTAGGTTATCAGTACATCAAATTTACCCCAGTCACGATTGATCTCGAAGGTGGAAACAACATTCCCCGTGGCACGTTGTCGGCTGATCTGGATCTCTATGCACATATATTTATGGCACAGTTAAATTACACGTTCTAGGAAGGTGCACTATGGATATACCGCACACCGAAAATCTAGAAAAACAACAACCAGCAATGGCAACCAACAGTGGCTTTTTAGATCAGTTGGAACACGAATGTGAAGCCCTTGCGCACTATGCATTTTCGAAAGGGATAACCGTTCCAGGAAATTTAATGCAATTGTTGAACTCTGGCTTATCAAAGGAGCAAGATATTCGCGCGCATCAAGTAACCGATATCTATAATCAACTCTCGGAGCTAGTAGCACCAGCAAAACCACAAACCATACTCTTGATGTACGATGAAAACAAAAAGGCCCCTCCTTTTTTGTTTTTGGGCAGCGTGCCATTGATCCGCAGAATGATGGCAGTTGCCCTCATTTCTCTTTTTTCATTGATTGGGCTTAGCCTCTCAGGTGCAATTAACAATGAAAATATGGTCGCCAGCATGTTTGATTTACAAGGAACTGATTTGCTCTTTGTTCAAGCCATTCTACTGGCTGCTTCTGCGATTGGGGCTTCCTTTGCTGGGCTGTTTAAAGCCAATAGCTTTGTCACCCAAGGCGTATATGACCCAAAACACGAAAGTTCATACTGGGTTCGATTTGTGGTGGGATTAATATCGGGTATTACATTAACTCAGCTTATCCCGATCAATTTAGACGCGGTTGCACAATCGACGACAGACATGATAACCGTCGATACCAATTCAGAGGCAAATCATGCTGCTATTCGTATAACAACCGCTTTACTCGGGGGGTTCTCTGCAAACTTGGTGTACAACTTACTAGACAGAATCGTTGAAACCTTAAAATCCTTTATTACTCCTAAAAAAGTACAAAACCCAGCAGTACTGAGGCAGCAGTTAGAAAATCAATACCGGAAAGAGAAACTTCAATTTGTTACTCAACTGTCGCAAGAGCTTTTGCTCATAAAACAAGAATTGGCTAGTGATGACGAGATGTGCAAAGACAAAATGCAAAAAAGGCTAACCCAATATTTGGACATTCTCGTCAATGGTGAAAAAAGCATACCGACTAAAAAATAACCCATATTCAGCCAGTTATAATGAGCGTAATCTCAATGATGGCAAGTGTTCAAAAAGCGAGACGATTTTTCATCATTTTACATTTACAATTTGAAATAGAATGGTGTATCGTACAAAAATAGTTACAAAATATCGCTTTTATGCACCTTTGCTTGCAAAACTAACCGACGACAGGTCGGTCTCTGACACCGTCAGAAAACTAGAAATAGCAACACTATAAAAATCAATATCTATAAAAACCAAGATACATTAATGTCAAATCCCCAGCACTAAGCTGGGGATTTTTTTGAAATCAAATTATTCAATGACTTTAGGCTGGCTTGAAAACGTACCTGTACCGTCTTTACGAAGTTCGATGAATGCATCGCTGTCTCCATGTGAACAGGCATAACGTGAGCCTTGCTCTGACTCCGACATCAAATCGCAGCTTTCCTGTACTGATCCTGTATCTTGTGGGTCATATTCGAACGTTGCCATAACAACATTCGTGTCCAAATCGTGTTTTTCTTGGATATTAATGGCAGATTTAGGTAGAAAAGCCGGAAGCCAGCCTTGCTCGATAATACCGGAGGCTTCCATTTCTTGGTAGTTTTCAAACTTAGTGCTTACGCTGTCGCCAAAAATGCCTGCCCATAATTGAGTTGAAACCAGAAGTGCCAAAGGCACAATTATGTTGCGTATTTTCATAACGTTTATCCTTTCATTTTAAATTCCAAATTCCCCGTACAGCAGGTTTGTTTTATAAAATGAAGGTGCAACCTTTGTCATAGCAACGTCATGGGTAGGTAAAGGTTTCTAACGCAGGTTTAAGCTAAGTTTTCTATCCAGTTCGAAAGCTGTTTTGCCTGATCGATTGCATTGAAATGTTTTAGTACCCTATCTCTTGCGGCACGCCCCATTTGGGCTCTCTCTTCAAACGAAAGTTGAGCAAACTCCGAGATTTTCTGTGATAGCTCAGCCACATTTTTTTCCGGAACCAAGTATCCCGTCTCTGGAGTAACTATTTCTTTGCACCCCATAATGTCTGAACAAATCACAGGCGTCCCCACCGCCATTGCCTCTTTCAAAACCAACGGTCCGGTATCGACACACCCCGTATCAGAAAAACAAAATGGCGCGACCAAACAATCATAATCAGCTAAGTTATCTTTCACCCAATGATGGGGTTGAGGTCCTAAAAAGCGAACGTAATCATTAAGTCCAAGGCGATTGACTTGAGCTTCCAGCTCTCCTCTCATTTCCCCACCTCCAATAATATCTAAGCTGATATTGTAGTGATGGATCAAAGGAAGAAGAGCCTCAATTAAGTAATGGATACCTTTCGTTACTACTAACCTACCCAAAAACACCAATCGAACTTGCTCTGTGGGAGACTTTTCTTGCATCACAAATCGCTCTGTCTTTACTCCACAGTGCAGCAGTTTTATGTTTCCCGTCGCCATATTGTCGAAATCACGCTGCATGTCTTTGCAAACGGCAACCACAAAATCACTGGCTTCTATCTTTCTGTCAATATCGAGCGGGAACTCATATACATCATGTCCATGTCCAACAAAAGAACAACCGATGTTCAATATTTTGGCCGCGACAATGGCATGCGCAGTGGTATGCTGACAGAAATGCGCATGAACGTGGTCGACACCCTTTTCTGCCAGCTGCAGAGCCAATTTAGCACCATAATAATAGAGTGATTTTTTAGGCATACCATTTTGGGTCATGACAAATTGTAGCGCCTTTATTCCCCCGACCAACGAAGCGTATCTCAACATCCTTTTCGGGACATCTTTGCCTATGGTCACAACATCATAATCAAACACCTTGTCCGAGCGTTCTTTTTCGAAAGTAAACACGCAGACTTGATGGCCACATGCTTGAATAGAATCCACTTCGGTTTGGATGAACGTTTCACTCAGTACTGGGTAAGTAGGAGTAATAAAAGCGACTTTCTTCATAATCAAAATCTCACTCAATGTGTCTTTCAACAGAAAGAGCAAGATATACGCCAATTTTAATTACACTGAAAATCAACATATTAGCTTAACCACCATACATTTTAATAAAGAGCTTTCTTATGACTTCTCAATATGAAAACCAATATGACTAAGTCAGCTAATTTTCCCCACCAGCCACACTATTTGATTCCCAGTAGATTTTTAATACCTATTTTTCAAACAGTTAAGATTTGGCATGTTTTCTGCCTAGATATAGAACTGCATCCTAAGGTGTCGCCCTACGAGATTCGATTGATTGGCAGTTAGATCTAAGTTGAAAATCTCATCGCCTTAAATCAGAACAAAAGGCAGAAAAATATGAAAGCACTGGCACAGTCGGCATATTACGCCATTGGCATCATTATGATGAAAGGCGTTTCTCTTATGATGATCCCATATCTCACAAGAAAGCTCTCCGTCGCGGAATATGGCTCTCTAGAGATACTGCTTCTGTTAGCCGATGTCGGAACCATTATGTTCAGCTTCGGCATCATAAACGCAATGTATCGGTATGTCGGGACCGCAGAAGGTGAACACAAACGCGCGCTCATTTCGAACTGTTTTACTCTCAGTGCTCTTTTTAGTGGCATTGGAGCGTTTATTATCTTCATCACGCTCCCTTTACTGACTCGCGCTTTGCCCGCGACATTCGAAAGCTATCAAATCCTAATGCTTGCTGTTCCTATATTGTTGGATGGATTGATTACCATTCCAATGACTCTTTTACGAATGAACGATCTCGCAAAGCGATTTTGTGTATTAAACGTATTGAAAGCGCTAGGGCAAGCGTTGATGACGTTCATCTTGCTTGAAGCGGGCTATGGCATTGACGCTGTCTTAATTTCTTGCATGGTATCGAGCTTGCTATTGATGATGTGTTTGCTCAGGTATCAAAAACAAGAAATGGGGGCCTTTGGTCAGTTGAAATACTCAAAAATGCTATTGAAATTCGCCTTGCCGACGTTAGGTGGATTCTTGTCTATCTATATGATTACAGGATTAGATCGTTGGCTACTTGCAAGTTTTATTGGTGTTGAAGAACTCGCAGTGTATGCCATTGCGGTGAAGTTTGCGTTAATTTTAGGGCTCGCTCTCGAACCCTACGCTTTATGGTGGTTTCCGAATCGAATCGCATTGCTACAGCAACATAATGGCAAACAAATATGTGCTGATAATGCGATGCTTGGCACTAACTTAGGCATTTATTTGGGGATGATCATGATACTAACCGTACCTGGTTTTATCACCCTAGCGTTACCACCTGATTATCATATGTCGGCCACGCTTGTAGTGGGCTTAATTGTAGTGAACATGATTAAAACTGCTGGAGAATACTTGAACTTAGGCTGCTTTAGCGGGGATTCTAGCCAAGCACAAATGTGGATCCAGTGTGCCTGCGCGGTATTTGCTGTAATTGGCTACTTTTGGTTTGTTCCACAATTTGGCGTCATCGCGGTTATTACTGTTCTTGGAGGGGCTTATTTTATCCGCTTAGTCATGCTCTACTACGTCAGCCAACAGAAAGAGCGCCTACCTTATCGACACGCCAACTGGATCAAAAGTATCTTGTTAGCGCTCACCGCATGGCAACTACATCAATGGCTTAATGCATCCATCACTTTTGTTCCGAGCATAGTGTTAGGCATTATCGTTTCGGTGTTTGCAACCATTGGGTTCTTGCTATTAGGTATTATCCCTATTCCTGAGTCATTCAAAATCAAGTTGAGCAATTTTGTGAAGTCTCATATGCCTACGGCGCACTAATGATAATCAATCGCTATCTAAATGTGAGATTTGCTGATATTACCCGTGCTCTGACGTCACGTTCCAGATAAACTCAATAATTAGGATCTGTTGATCTTCCGCGGTTAAATTTTGTTCGAGTTCTATGCCTTTTAATCGCGGCGCAAGGTGTGACGCCTAGTCATTCTAAGCAAATACCTTGCAACAAAGAGTAAAAGGTATAGAGCGGGGACGCCTAGTCGAACCCTTTGGGCAGCAAAGCAATTGTAAGCGTTATTCGATAGAGAGTTTATGAATCAGTCTTCACCATTACCTTTCCTGATTGCAGGCCCCATGCTCAGAAAAGCCACATCTAGTGAATTGGTTTTTTGGGTAGTTACCACAGAGCCACTATCTGGTCACTTTCAGCTTTATCACCAAGGCTCAGACAAAGCGTTTTTTTCTCATGATTTAGACCAGTGTCAGCCTATTCAAGTTGGTACACGTGCCTTTGTAACCCTTGCTCACTTTCACGGCAATTTCCCTGTAGACCAATGCCTTGAATACGAATTTATTTCCCAGAAAGGTAACTTCATCGAATTGTGCCCTCACTTACTCTATGAAGAAGAAAAAAGACTCTCGATAAAAATACCTTCTACCGCCAATTACATTTTGCATGGTTCATGTCGAAATCCACACCACAATGGAAAAGACGCACTGATCGCAGCGGACGACAAGATTGCCAAACAACCTTGGGACGAGCGCCCAGACATGCTGTTAATGGCTGGCGATCAGATCTACGCCGATCATGTAGCGGGTCCAATGCTGAGCGCCATAGTGCAAGTAATAGATTTGCTAGGGCTACCTAATGAAACGTTCAACGATGCCAAGATTACATCGACTGTGGATTTACACGCTCATGCTGATTGCTTTTATGGTCGCGAAGACTTGTTACCGAGCTACCAAGAAGAAAAAAGAGGGTTATTTGCTTTTATGCCTTCAATGCCTTCTCCGGTTTTCAGTTCTCGGGATTGCGGCAATCATTTGATCAGCTTTTCAGAATTCTTCGCTATGTACTTGCTGGTATGGTCACCACAACTATGGAAGCACGTTGCTTATTCGTGCGCACCAGAAGCGTTGGCCAGCAAGCTCAAAACTCGATGGGAAACGGAAAATACCCAAATAGCCCAGTTCATTGAAGGGTTGCCATTTGCCCATAGGCTATTCGCACATTTACCCACCTATATGATCTTTGACGACCACGATGTTACAGATGACTGGAACCTGACCATCGGTTGGGAAAAAGCAGCGTACAACAATGCCTTTTCCAAAAGAATCATCGGTAATGGTTTATTGAGTTACTGGCTTTGTCAGGGTTGGGGGAACGAGCCGACTCATTTCAACTCAGAATTTTTGGCATTAGCCAATGCATTTTTTGATTCACCAAACACACAGAATCAAGAGGCTTTCATACAGCATTTGTACCAATTCGAGAAATGGCACTACACCATACATACCTCGCCTAAGGTAGTGGTTTTGGATACCCGAACTCGCCGCTGGCGCTCTGAATCGAAAATGAACAAACCTTCTGGGCTGATGGACTGGGAAGCGTTAATTGAGTTTCAACAAGAATTAATGCATCAAGACAAAGTTGTTGTTGTTTCTGCTGCGCCAATGTTTGGCGTGAAATTTATCGAAGCACTACAAAAAGCAGCGACCATGATAGGTCAGCCTTTAATGATCGATGCTGAAAACTGGATGGCACACCCCGGCAGTGCAAACACGTTACTCAGTATTTTCACTCACACAAAAACGCCTACCCATTTTGTTATCTTGTCGGGAGATGTTCACTATTCTTTCGCCTACGACATCAAGCTACGATTTCGAAAGTGCAGCCCGAACATCCACCAAATTACATGCAGTGGCATCAAAGCTCAGTTTCCAGAGCCTCTTCTTGGCTTCTGCGATCATGCGGATCGATTGCTTTATTCTCCTCGCTCTCCACTGAACTTTTTCACCAAGCGAAAGCGTTTGAAAGTCCAAAAACGCAGCCCAAATGTCGAAGGGTCTCGAAGACTGGTCAACGCCACAGCTATTGGTGAAATAAAGCTAGATGTGAAAGGAAAACCAGAGCGGATCTCTATTCTCACAGGGGAAGGCAGCGAAATCGATTTTCTTCCTCTCAAGCCGCAGCAGTAAGCAGCTTATCTTCACTTTTTAAAATAAATTTGTTCCTTTTCTTTGGTGAGTGCGTCTTTACCTATTATGCGCAGTGTATTTACTGCGCTTTATAAGGAGAAAGCACATGAGCATCAAAGAAACCAACAATATCTACCATAAAGATATGTTCAATCGCCGCGGGTTTTTAAAAGGGTTTGGCGCAGCAACACTTTCCGCAACTGCACTCACCATGATGAGTGGCTGCTATTCCGCCCAAGCCAATCATCACGGTAAAAAAGCACTCTCAGATAACGCAATACAAGGTGACATCGTCATTTTAAATACTGCAATTGAGGCAGAGCAAGAAGCTGTTGCCGCTTATCAACTTGGTGCGGAAAGTCAGTTACTAAACAAAGACCTATTAAACGTTGCCGTTCAGTTTCAAGGGCATCATAAAGAACATATTGAATTGCTTGCCTCTGTGGTAACGCAGTTAGGTGGAACACCATCTGAACCCCTCAATCAATATCAATTTCCAGTCGAGAAATTAAAACAACCTTCGGATGTTCTTATGTTTGCTGCACAACTGGAAAGAGGTGCCGTGAGTGCCTATGCCGGAGCTATTCCACTTTTTGATAATCGCGACTTTTCCAAAGCGGCTGCAAGCATTTTGGCTGACGAAGCCATGCATTGGGCGATTTTAAGAAACGCATTGGGGTTAGACCCAGTGCCAGGCGCCTTTTTTTCCTAACCCGCAATTGTTGTCGACAACAAAGCTAATGTTAGCAAAGCGATTTTTACTAATGGCTTTGCTCATTCAACTCAATTGAGGAATAAAAATGCACCATCTTTATCTATTCTTTATTGGATTAGGTTTTATACCCTATTCACAATCCAGCACGGTTGCTCAAGGAGAGCATCTTTACCAAAGCTGTGTTGGGTGCCATTCTCCATCTTATAACCGAACGGGACCTAAGCACTGCTTCTTATTTGGAAGAAAAGTTGGCACTCAAAAAAATTATCGGTACAGCAAAGCAATGATTGAGTCGGACTGGGTTTGGAATGAAGAAACACTCAATCGTTTCCTTGAAGATCCAAGAAAAGCGATTCCAGCGACTAAAATGACAGTAGTAGGCATAAAAAACCAAACACAACGAATCGCCATTATCGCCTATTTAAAAACGCTGGATCAGCACTCAGAAGAATGCGAGGGGTTACACGATGACAGATAATACACTCACGTCCTACTCCGATCTGGCACTCATTGAACTCACTCTCGCGCGTAACAACCAAGCGGCAGAAGTACTCATCCGCCGCTATAACCAACTGCTGTTTCGTATCGCTCGTGGATTCACGAACAATACTGATGACGCCATGGACATTGTTCAAGAAGCGCATCTGCGTGCATTGCAGAGTTTATCTTCGTTTCGTGGTCCAACGGGATACGCGGGCTGGCTCTCCGTCATCACTCGAAATGTCGCGTTAAATCGCCTGAGATCAGAGCAAAGACTTGAGTATTATGGCGATCGAGAAATACCAACCGAGCAATTTCATCAATCTGTTTCGGAGCCCGTGATGAACCAGAACATACTTCAACTCCTTGAAAATGAAATTGACCAACTACCACTTAACTACCGTTCGGTGTTCATTTTACGCTGTGTACAGGGGTTATCATCTAACGAAACTGCGCACTCTTTAGGGCTCGATGTCACGGTAGTTAAAACGCGATACCGGAGAGCGCGAATGCAATTGCAATCACAAATTCGAATTCATATGGAACAAGAGTCGATGTCGCTCTACGAATTTGCCGGTGACCGATGCGATGCTATTACCCATCGCGTTTTAACCGAATGGAACAAACAATGAATCGGCTAAGATCATTCTTGGGAATCTAAAGATAAAGGTGAAGAGAGTAACTGCATAATAAACGCATGGACTTGTTGAGTATAAGGAGAGTCGTCGCCTAATTTCACGTTGAGCTTACGGTGAGAAAGCTCGACAGGAAGCACTTTTGCATAACCTCCAAGAAGATTGACCTTCTTTACGAATACCTCCGTTTGTTGGCAGGAATCTTGTTTTCGCGTTGAAGAACACACGGCGAGAAACGGAGGAATCGAAGATTGCAGTTGCAGCAACGGCGAAGCTAATTGCCAAGTTTTTTGGTCTTCACCAAATGCTTTTTCGTAAAAGTGATTCACTCTATCTGCAGACATGATTGTGACAATGTCATACGCCGCAGTATCAAGTGACACTGTACCAAGCCAAGGTTTCGCACCTCGTTGAGTAATGAGTTCTGGCTGGACGGAAACTAAAGAAATTAGATGTCCACCAGCTGAATGCCCCATAAGAATGAACTTATGCCGACTGCCACCCCATTTTGTAGCGTTGTTCTGTGCAAATATTAACGCGTCTCTCACATCTTGAGCCTGAGCCAATGGTGGGGTTTCCGGCAACATTCTGTAATTCACCGAAATAAGAACAAACCCTTCTTTTACCCACTTCTCTATTTTGGATTTCACTTGCGAGCGAGCACCCTTATCGCCAATTCTCCATGCGCCACCGTGGACAAAAAAGATCACCGGAGCGTCTTTAGCGAATTGCGGAAAGTATACGTCTAACTTTTGCTTCTTGTGCGCGCCATAGGCGATATCGCGAAAGGTGTTGTGGTCGGTGGATGCGAGAGCAATCGTACTGATCGGTAACGAAATCAACACTACCCAAAATACGCGTATAAATGAGAACATAACCACCCTATTCAAAGTGAATTACATCAAGCTTAGTTCTCAGTACATTGAACCTCAAGAACACTGGGTAAAATGATTTCTTCAGCTATTTGAGCGACATTTTCATAATGTATTGAGGACCGGCAGGACCGCCGTGGTAAAGCTCGCCGTTGTCTTTAAAGCCATTGAGCTCATAACAACGATAAGCACTTGGGTTTTTGCAATTTACCGTAAGATAAATGAATTCAAACGTCTCATAATACTGCTGCAAATAGGAATGAAGCGCAGCCACGGCTTGTTTGCCATAGCCACTTCCTTGGTAACGTGCATCAACAAAGAAAGCTCTTAGCCCTAGCGCTCCACGAACAGCAAAGTCGTACTGCTCACCGTAGGTCGTATCGACAAGAAAGAACCCAACCACCTTATCGCTTTCATTCACCATCACATGCGGGTGTACTTTGTTATCTACGTTCACCAAAATCTCTTCCATTGTACCAACAAACTTTAACTGCTCTTCTGCGACATGCAGCTCGGATACCTGATTCAAATGTTGTGAGCTCATTGGCTGTAGGTTAATCATCTTGGCTTCCTTTCCTCTTTTCCCATTCTGAACGTAACATAGCGTAGATAACGGTATCCCACCAACGTTCTTTAAAGTATCGGTGTTCAATAAGCTGAGCTTCCTTTCTCATCCCAAATTGGCGACACATTGCTATCGCGGCTTTGTTCGCGCCGATCGTTTCTGCATACAAACGATGAACCGCCAGCTTTTCAAACCCAAATTCAGCGATTGCTTCCGCCGCTTCTTGCGCATACCCAGCTCCTTGAAACTCACGCGCAACACCGCAACCCATAGAAGCTTGTTGGTCGGCTTCCAATCGAATGCCACACGTGCCAATTACTTCACCCGTTTGCCGTAAAACAATGGCGAGCTGATATTTACTTCGTGGTAATTCATCCGCTTGCTCAATAAAAAGGTTAACCAAAAGCTCAGCCTTCTCTATCGAACAATCGTCTTCATCATAAAAGCGCTGATATTTTGAGTCTTGAGTCAATTTGATGTACGAGGAAATATCTTGGGTCTCAAAGTCCCTTAATATCAGTCGCTCCGTAACAACTTCAAACACTTCCCTGTCCATTTTGTATTGCTCTCTCCCTATAATTGAAGCTAGCGCGACTATACAAAAGGGAATGATAACGCGCTACTCATATGTTTATTTACTTAAGCTGTTACGTGCAAAAGAATCAGTATTTGAAAGCCGGATCTACCGTTAACACAATTTTGCCAACTGCTTGGAACGTTTCAATTCTCTCGTGGGCAGTTTGAATGTCATCCAGCGGATAAATTGTGTCTATTGGCGTAAGCAAAGAACCCGAGCTCACCAGCGACAAGACCGCTTCCAAAGATTCTCGGTTTGGCATGACCATCATATGTGTAAATTCAATTTCTGCTTGTTGCGCCTGAGCTGCAGGGATCTCGTCAAAGGTGGACACAACTTTTCCTCCTTGCTTAACCGCATGAAGGGTACGACGAAGCAGGTCACCGCCTGTCTTTGCTACTAAGGCGATATCGAAACGGGCTGTGCCACTCCAATTAGGATCCGTTTCTGTATACACCTCATCTGCCCCAAAGGATCGTACATAGTCGTGCTTATGTGCAGATGATGTTGCAACAACATGCGCTCCCGCTGATTTCGCTATTTGAATAGCAAAACTCCCAACCGCACCAGACGCATTATGAATCAAAACTTTTTCGCCTTGCTTCAAACCCGCAATATCATGCAACCCCTGATATGCGGTCATCGATGCAAGAGGTAAAGCAGCCGCTTCCAAAAAGCTCATCTTTTCTGGCTTAATCGATACAATATCTGCATCGGTTACGATGTATTCCGCATTAGTACCTTGCTCTCCGATAGCGGTATACGCCATCACCTTGTCGCCTACCTTGAACTCCGTAACACCTGCTCCGACTTCTTCGATAATACCGGAACAATCCCAGCCAAGAATGAGTGGCAAAGTATGCATACCACTATCTTTCAACATCCCATTACGAATATGAAAGTCCACTGGGTTAACGCCGCTCGCGACGACTTTTATTAACACCTTTCCAGCTTGAACTTGTGGTTTTTCAATCTCGCCAACCACTAACTGATCTTTGTTTCCATATTGATTAATAAATACTGCTTTCATCTTTTTTTCCTTATGATTTGAGAACAGCTTCAGTATTACGCAATCAATTCATTCCCAATAATGCATAGGTAGTATAATTTACATTCCCTAGGGGAATGAATTGAGAATGGAACAGTGCCAAGACCGGATTTAAATCTTATATTGATCTTCGATGCCATAATGAAAGAGCAATCCATTACGATTGCAGCAGAGCAGCTAGCGATGACCCAACCTTCGGTTTCTAAAGCGGTATCTCGAATGCGCTATATCTGGAAAGATCCCCTGTTTGTTAAAAAAGGGCGAGGTATTCAACCCACTCCATTTGCGGTCAATCTATGGGAAACCATTGCCGCCCCTATCAAACAGATCGAACAAGTAGTAACACCGCAAACATTTGACCCAATGTATACACGAACACAGCTTCGTGTGGCACTGACAGACGGTGTCAGTTATCTGTTTTGGCCTCATTTAAGACGTGTGATTGAACAAAGGGCAAAAGCCATTGATTTGTATGCCGTGCCATTTAGGGGAGATGGCGAACAATTGCTCCTTGATGCGCAAGTTGATTTGGTTTTAGATTATTACCCCACATCGCACCCACACATTCACTCAAAGCTTATATTTGATAATCACTTTACCTGTGTGATGCCACCATCACACCCGAGGGCAAAGGACAACATTTCACTTGAAACATTCTGCACTGAAGAGCACCTACTGGTCTCTTTATCGGGGGATCCGAAAGGCATTGTTGATAGCCGTTTAAAAGAAATGAACCTGTCTAGGCGTGTCGCCATTACAGTTAACAGCTTTTCTAGCGCAATCCATTTACTCAAACAATCAAACTTAATAAGCGTGATGCCACGTTCCGTAGTTTGCGGAGACATACAAGCCGGTACACTCATCGAAAAACCATTGCCGTTAGTTGTTCCGCCTGCACCTATTTCAATCGCTTGGCATAAAAGAAGCACTAACAGCCAAGCGCTTAAGTGGCTTATTAATGAAGTTCACACCTGCCTATCGGAGCAGAGTGAAGTGTTTAACTGGATGCCAGTAACACCAAAATGAAACAAAGGTATCCATTCTCTGTATTCCTCGCTATTCTCCTTGCCTTCTGACAATAAGGGATTGAATATGCGCAGAAACACATCACTTAATCGCTGGATTGCCATTCCAAAACAAAAACCCAATGCCCCGTTACGCTTAATCTGTCTGCCTTATGCCGGAGGTAACGCAAACTCATTTTTTCCCTATAGTTCGTTGCCGGAACTGAATGCCGAAATTTGTGCGGTACAGTTACCGGGTAAAGGCAGCCGATTAAATGAACCACAGTATCAAAGCATGGATGCCTTAGTGGAGGATTTAGCGGAAGCATTAGCCCCTATCATCGACAAACCTTATGTTATTTGGGGACACAGCTTTGGCTCACGAATTGGTTTTGAGCTGATCCGATATTTCAAAAAGCATAGAATGCCGATGCCTGTGCATTTCATTCCAGCGGCATCAAGAGCGCCCCATGAATTGAATACGAAAAACCCGATGCACGGACTATCAGATGAAGGTTTTAAAACAAGGTTAAAGGAAATGGGTGGAACACCAGACGATATTATTGAGCATGATGAACTCATGTCCATACTATTGCCTGGCTTGAAAGCGGATTTTAAGCTTGCCGAAACGCACAAAGTTAGTGCTATTGAACAACTCAACATTCCCGTCACCCTAATGGGTGGCACAATTGATACCATCATTCCACCTGATTCGTTGCCGAACTGGCAGGCACACTTTTGTGGCGACTTTGAATTGGAGATGATAGAAGGCGACCACTTCTTTATCGACAAGCAATTTGAGTCTGTAAGCAAAAAGCTTGTCGGTATCATTCAGTGTCTTACTGAAAAAGAACGGGTTTAGCTCAACCAGCAATCTGACTTCGTTTTACTTAAAATGCGATCCCAGCGAATGTTGACCCCGTATTGACCCAATGTTTTTATCGACGTCAGAATACAATCGCATGGAAAATGAGCAGGTAGCGCTATATCTTCTGACAAAATATCCGGCAGCAATGGAAACGCACATAAACTATCGTTCCTTTGCTGCTCAACGAGCCTTGACATGCTTTCACCAAGACCAATTTCAATCAGCATACAACTTCCTAAATCTTCAGAGACACATTGTAGCCCTTTTGCCAATTGAACCGTTTGTTGAATCTGACTCGCCCAGTATTGCGAATGTTCAACATCTCCCTGCTGGGCCCAACGTCCTGTTATGGTGGAAACAAAAGGTGTATGAATCGGGTAGCTAGGTATCCCGTCGATATAAGCGCCGAGCGTTTTGGATACATCTGTCATCAAATTGGAATGCAACGCATACCTTTGAGAAACGTACTCCCCAGCTTCTGTGCTTTCAAGGTATTGCTCTAGCCAATGACTTAGAGGCTCAGCACCTCCTGAAACAACGCATCGATGCGGAGCACTCACATAGGAAAGGGAGATCTTTTGATCGGAACTAGGATGCGCCACGTTCCATTCTTCTAGCCATCCTACGACCTCTGCTTTTCCCTTAGGAACAGCAAACATTACGCCAGCTTGCGCATCATCCATCAGCCGTTGGCGAGAGCAAACCATGGCAAGTGCATCTTCAATATTTAGTAATCCACTTATACAGCCTGCTACGTATTCACCGAGGCTGTCACCGATAAGCGCATCAGGCTTAACTCCCCAATAAATAAGAGTTGAGGCCAGAGCATATTCAAATACAAAGAGCTGTACCTGGCTTACAGGCTGTTTGCTGTGTACCTGACACTCACTAAAGAAGAATTCTGTTTGGTCAGCTAAGTGCACATCAATTTGTGTGAGACGCCAAAGACACTCTTCCACTCTTTCGTGAAAAAAATCAAAGTTCTCGTACAAAGATCTCGCGCAACGATGAGGTTGCTCCTCAAGGCCGCTAAACATAAAAACAACAGCAGGATTGGATCTTGAGTGTGTTGCCCCCCCTCCCATGCCCTCTTGAGAGTGATAGAAGTGGCTGGGTTCATAGCTTGGTGTTTTTGTGTTTCCCAGACCTGTTATTGGGCTATTTGCTTTTGAGCTATCTGTTCTTGAGCTATCTGTTCTTAAGCCATATTTTATTGAGCTGCTTGTTATTGAGCCATCTTGTTGCATAAAGAGTGTTTTTGCTACTTGATTATCCAACTTAAAATCTTGACGTTTTTCTGGATGAAACATTGTTTTCGCTCCTTGAATGGAACTACGAGTCTGACGTGGAAAAAGTGACTAATAGCTGTCCGAAATACGGAACACCTGAAAAATTCAGATCGTTATTCCAGATTTTTTATAGTGTATTGATTGATTAAGGAAATTGACGTCGAATCAACGAAAGTCATACCCATTTGTATTAATTTGAAAGATTTTCGTGCACAAAGC
Source organism: Vibrio penaeicida (assembly GCF_002933855.1). Lineage (GTDB taxonomy): Bacteria > Pseudomonadota > Gammaproteobacteria > Enterobacterales > Vibrionaceae > Vibrio > Vibrio penaeicida_A. The sequence continues at coordinate 21,461 of NZ_BFAQ01000022.1, read as the reverse complement.
TTACTGCTCAGCTTTTGCCATTTTATTTTGGGAATATTTTTAAATAGCGCAGTACATTCAATTATTTATAAATTTAAAATAATCACTAGATGCAAATATGGACATGGAGTGTTGCAATTTTGAATGCAAATAGCTTTTCTCACTTAAAAAGAATGGCGATGTTCGCAGCGATTGTCGAAGCTGGGAGCTTTTCCGAAGCGGCTAGAAAACTGAAAACGGATCGATCCAAACTCAGTAAGCAATTGTCAGAGTTGGAAGCCCAGTTAGGTTCTCGCTTAATACAGCGTTCCACCAGAAAGCTTTCGGTGACAAGAGAAGGACAGAAGGTTTACCAAGAAGTTAAGCAATTACCTTACTTGTTTGACCATATTGAGTCCATCATTGCGCCCAAAGAGGTGTCGGGGCGAGTATCGTTAACAATGACTTACGATATCGCTCTGAATCAGGTCTTACCTATCCTAGAAGAATTCAGAGAGACATACCCTGAGGTGGAGCTTGATTTGGTCCTGAATGACCACAAATCCGACATAGTGGCAGAAAACATCGATTTGGCATTACGTGTTGGTAGCCCGCAAGACAGTTCTTTGATAGCTCGACAGATGTTCGAGCAAAGTGCCCACCTATTTGCCAGCCCTGAGTACATTGCAAAGAATGGGATGCCTAACACAGCGGAGGAATTGGAGTCACATTATTGGGTTCTGCTTGAACAGCAATCAGCCAGTAACAACTTACAAAAGCTCTATTGCGACGGAAAGATGGTCGCAATTGCGCCGAAGAATTATCACTGCTGTAATTCTCCGCTAGTGATGCAAAAGCTCACCTTGATGGGCGTCGGAGTAGGATTATTAATACCTTGTACCGTACAAAAGGAGATCGATGCTGGTGAATTGATTCAGGTAGCGTGTGGCATTAGAAGTGAACCCAAGATTTTTAACCTCGTCTATCCTTCAAGGAAACAAATTCCAGCAAGGATCAGGCATTTAATAGACTTTCTTCTTGCCGCCGATATTTTTTCGGGCATGTCGTACAAGAGTTGTTGAGTCAGTTGACGCATATGTTAATAAATCGAATTTAATGCTCTCTAAAATGCCATAGGTATTGATGCATATTCTTTAACAATTTTGATACCTATATCATTTAAATATACATTCTAGAAACTATTAATATGACTCAACCAAAACCAATTAGAGCAATATTTAACCAGAAGCGTTTTACTCAGTTATAAAGCCAAACGACCCCAAACAAACAATACTGTCTATTCTTTTTCCTAAATTCCCCAATGAATAATTTAGCAAATAGTAATTTAATGCAATTTGTAACAATAGACACACTATTATTGTGTCTATAAGGGAAATCAAATTAACATATACAGTTTTTAACGATTAGTAACAGTTGGAAATAACCCATAAGAAATGACTATTTAGATACTATTTCACATTATTGTTAAAGCGTACTCGAGAGAGTTCGAAAGCAACTTGAAATTTTACTGTATTACTATACCCACAAAAAAATCAAGTCTAATCACCTCGCAAACCTTTACCCTACTGGATGCATGGATAAATCACAAAGAACAACTCGACATCAAACCTTAAAGAAAAAAACCAGTATGGTTTCTCGATTTCTTTGCTTATTAAATGGTCAATAATAATAAGGCTAGCCGTAAGGAAATATGACCACCGATCGCCAACCTATTAACCACTAATTAAATATGGTTAATAACCACAAAAGAGCCCGTGATAAAGTTATTCTCACAAAGAAATAAGGGGTATTGGATGGCTTATATATAATTCGCTCTGTAAAACAGGTTACTGTTGACCTAGGTCTTGCTCTACCTCATTTCTTGGAAAAATGAAATTAATATTTTTGTAATTTATACATAGATTGAAATTTACAGTTCTGAACAAGTTAAAGCTTGCTAATTTAACAATTTGGTACTTTAATTCACGCTTTAGTATCTAAGTTCTAATATCACCGCATTTTGTAGGTTAATTGTTTCAATTGATAATGAATTGTTAACAAAAGTTTTCCTTTTTGTTTGACGTCATTTCACGTGCAATTTTCTTCAAATTGAAGTGATTGATCTATGTATCTGGATACTTCGTAATGAAATTATTGTCTTTGAATTTATTCTGGTTGTGAGTTCCAGGGAGGACAAATGAAAATAAAATGTAACATAAAAGTTGCATTAATATTAACATCAGTCGTTGGGCTGATTTTATTAGGCGTACTATTCTTCGGTAGTAACATGGTGTTATTCGATCCTAAGGGGCCTGTTGGTCAAGCTCAGGAATCGTTGATTATCACTTCTGTTTTACTCATGGCCATCATCATTGTTCCGGTGTTGTTCATGTGCGTGTACTTCCCATACAAGTACCGCTCCTCTAACAAAGAGGCCGAGTACAAACCAAATTGGGAGCATTCCACTAAAATCGAAGTGATAGTCTGGGCTGTTCCTTGTCTTATCATTTTGGCATTGGGTTGGATTACTTATGAAACGTCCCACTCTCTTGATCCACGCCGTGAAATCGAGTCAGACAAGACACCTCTAACTATCCAAGTCGTTTCCATGAACTGGAAATGGTTGTTCATCTACCCTGAACAACAAATTGCAACAGTAAATGAAGTTGCTTTCCCAGCTGATCGTCCTGTGGAGTTTCTCGTTACTTCTGACACCACTATGAATTCGTTTTTTATTCCTCAGCTTGGTAGCCAAATCTACGCAATGGCTGGAATGGAAAACCGCGTCAACTTGATGGCTTCAGAAGAAGGCGTCTACCGTGGTATGTCTGCTAACTACAGCGGTTTCGGTTTCGCGAACATGCACTTTAAGGCTCATGCCGTTAGTGAGTCTGGTTTTGACGAATGGGTGAACAAAGTGAAATTGTCCGAGCGAGTGCTGAATGACACTAGCTACGACGCTTTGACTGCTAATGCAAAAGAGCAGATCAAAAAATACCACCCTGTGACCTACTACTCTTCTGTCGATCCACTGCGATTCAAAGATATCATCGAGAAACATTCAGGAGCTCAAAATGGCCTATAAAGGCGACGTACATGCCGAACCTGATTTAATATTCGGAAAACTAAACTGGGACGTCATTCCGTACACTGACCCAGTTATTTTGCCCGTTATGATTGCCGCGATCCTTGGTGGTCTCGGTCTGCTAGGTTTGATTACCTACATGGGTAAATGGAAATACTTGTGGGCTGAATGGTTAACTTCTGTTGACCACAAGAAAATTGGTATCATGTACATCATCGTTGCGTTAGTCATGATGGTTCGGGGGTTCTCCGACGCCATATTGATGCGTTCGCAGCAAGCATTAGCTACGGTAGATGCCTCCTACCTGCCCCCCGAACACTACGACCAAATATTTACGGCTCACGGCGTAATCATGATTTTCTTCGTGGCCATGCCTTTGGTTGTGGGTTTGATGAACGTTGTTGTGCCTCTTCAAATTGGTGCACGAGACGTTGCTTTCCCATTCCTAAACTCCTTGAGTTTCTGGCTATTCGTTGTAGGTGCAATCCTAATCAACCTTTCTTTGTTCGTTGGTGAATTCGCTTCGACAGGTTGGTTGGCATATCCGCCTCTTTCAGGAATGGAATACAGCCCATGGGTTGGTGTGGATTATTGGCTCTGGTCGCTCCAGATTTCTGGTATCGGTACGCTTCTAACAGGTGTTAACTTCGTTGTTACTATCTTGCGTATGCGTGCTCCAGGCATGAAGCTGATGCAAATGCCAGTATTCACATGGACTTCTTTGTGTGCCAACGCACTCATCATCGTTGCTTTCCCTATTCTTACCGTTACGCTGACACTTCTGACTCTTGACCGTTACATTGGTACGCATTTCTTTACCAATGATATGGGCGGCAACCAGATGATGTACGTGAACTTGATTTGGGCATGGGGTCACCCTGAGGTATACATTCTGGTTCTACCAGCATTTGGTATCTTCTCTGAAATCTGTGCAACGTTCTCTCGTAAACGACTATTTGGTTACACGTCTCTTGTATGGGCGACGGCAGTAATCATGGTTCTTTCGTTTGTCGTATGGCTACACCACTTCTTTACCATGGGGGCTGGGGCAAGTGTTAACGCCTTCTTCGGAATAGCCACCATGATAATATCCATACCCACCGGGGTTAAGATATTTAACTGGCTCTTCACCATGTACAAAGGGCGTGTTGAATTCACGGCAAGTATGTGGTGGACCATGGCGTTCCTTGTTACCTTCACCATTGGTGGTATGACAGGTGTAATGCTAGCGGTGCCTGCTGCAAACTTTGTACTGCACAACAGCTTGTTCGTAATCGCTCACTTCCACAATGTAATCATTGGTGGTGCGGTATTCGGTTACTTTGCTGGCTTTACATACTGGTTCCCTAAAGCAACTGGCTTCAAACTGAACGAGAAGTGGGGCAAGGTTTCTTGTGCACTTTGGACTATCGGTTTCTTCGTTGCATTTATGCCGGTATACGTGCTTGGTTTCAACGGTATGACTCGCCGTCTAAATGCGACAGACAACCCAGAATGGGCACCATTGCTTATGATTGCTGCATTCGGTGTTGCCATCATCGCAGCTGGTATTGCCGCTCAGTTCTACCAAGTCTTCATCAGTATTCGTGACCGTAAGCAAAATATGGACGAAACAGGTGACCCTTGGAATGGTCGTACTCTTGAGTGGGCGACGTCTTCTCCACCTCCATTCTATAACTTTGCAACTCTGCCAAAAATTCATGACAGAGACGAGCACCACTACCGCAAAGAACATGGAATGGCGTATCAAAAACCTGACCGCTACAAGCGAATCCACATGCCAAGTAACACTTGGGCAGGTGTTGTAATCAGCTTCTTCTCGCTGATTATGGGCTTCGCATTTGTATGGCATATCTGGTGGATGGTAGTTGTTGGCTTCCTTGGCATGATCGTGTCTTGGATCGTATACAGCTTCCAGCGCAATAAAGATTACTACGTTGAGGTTTCTGAAGTTGAGGCTATTGAAGGCCCTCATCTAGACAAGGTTTATCAGGAACGCCCTGAATTTAACCCTGCGTCGAAAGAAACTGACACGAAACCTGCATCCCCAGCGGTTTAAGGATTTAGGAGATAATATGACTGCACATGATAAATCAGTGCTGGACAACGGTGGTCACAACGATCATGGTCACGATGATCATGACCACCATGATTACGCTGGTGACACAATCTTTGGCTTTTGGATTTATATCCTAAGCGACTGTTTGTTATTCGGTACGTTGTTTGCCACATTTGCTGTTTTCTCAAATAGCTTTGCGGGCATTGTAGAACCAAGTGAATTATTCAACCTGTGGTTTGTAGCAGGCGGTACCGCTTTGCTACTGCTCAGTAGTTTCACCTTCGGTATGGGTATGCTGAAAGCAAAAGAACGTGATGCGAAAGGCATGTGGTTCTGGCTTTGGACAACCTTTGCTTTGGGTCTGGGCTTCTTGATTATGGAACTTTATGAGTTCCATCACTTCAGCGCAGCAGGTGCTACGTTTGACAGCAGTGCTTACTGGTCGTCTTTCTACGCACTAGTAGCAACACACGGTTTGCACGTATTCGCTGGTTTGATTTGGATGATCGTTTTATATTTCCACTTTAAACGAGATGGCTTTACTGAAGACAACGAAGCACGTCTGTCTTGCTTAAGCTTGTTCTGGCACTTCCTGGATGTTATCTGGATTTGTGTGTTTAGTGTGGTTTATCTAATGGGAGTGATGTAATGGCACAGACTGCAGAACATGGTCATGGCGGTCAAGCACATGGCAGCGTTAAAGAATATGTGATGGGCCTTATTTATTCCGTCTTACTAACAGTGATCCCATTCGCTATGGTGATGATGGATATAGGCTCTCCACAGTTGAAAATCGGTGTTATCTTAATCTGTGCCGTTGCGCAAATTTTGGTTCAGCTGGTGTTCTTCTTGCATATGAATACCTCTTCCGAGCAGATGTGGAACACTACCTCGGCAGTATTCGTTGTCGTCTTAGTTGCCATCATATTAATTGGTTCGCTTTGGATTATGGAACACCTGAACCACAATATGTTGATGGGTCACTAATCGGAATACATAATGATTTCGAACTATTTACAACTCACTAAACCTGGCATTATCCGCGGCAACCTAGTTGCTGCGGCTGGTGGCTTCTTTCTGGCCTCTCAAGGCCAGATTGACTGGTCCCTTTTCCTTGCCGTGTGTTTAGGCACTACGTTCATCGTTGCGTCAGGCTGCGTTTTCAATAACTTCATCGATAAAGACATCGATGCCAAAATGAAACGCACTTGCCAACGTGAGCTGGTACAAAAAGTCGTCCCAGTGTCCCATGCATTAGCTTGGGCTACTATTCTGGGTATTGCAGGGTTTTCTACTCTATTTTTCTTCACCTCTATGGTCGCTTTCTGGTTTGGTGTTCTAGGGTTCGTTGTGTACGTCGGCTTTTACAGCCTTTACTACAAACGACACTCTGTACACGGAACGCTAATTGGTGGCTTGTCTGGTGCTTGTCCTCCGGTCATTGGGTATTGCGCGGTAACCAACCAATTGGATCTTGGTGCTGCAATTGTATTCCTTACCTTTTGTATTTGGCAGATACCGCATTCATACGCGATCGCCATTTATCGCTTTGACGATTACAAAGCGGCGTCGATTCCTGTATTGCCGATTAAAGAGGGCGTAGATAAAGCACGTACCCACATCATGGGTTATATCGTTGCTTTTGCCATCGCTTCTTTAGCACTAACTTACTTAGGTTACGCTGGTAGCTGGTATGCGTTAGGTATGGGTCTGGTCAGCATGTACTGGTTGTACTTAGCAAAAGTGAGTTTTCAAAAAATGCCAACCGAGCAATGGGGTAAGCAACAAATGCTGTTCTCTATCGTTTGTATTATGGTGTTCTGCATTTTGATTTCTATCGACTTCTCTCCGTCAGAAATCCATGAAACTCAACAAGCATCGGTGAACATACTTCAACTCAAGGAATTCATCTAATGATTCGAAACCCAGTGAAGATAGTTTTAGCATTGGGTGTCCTTGCTCTGGCAGGTATTCTTGCACTCTATGTGGACAATACAACGCTCCCTATAGGAGAGAAGCCTCGCCAGTTCAAAGACTTAGGTGGAAAATTTCACTTAAACAGTGCTAGCGGCTCTGTCGACCTTGACGAATACAAAGACAAAGTCGTTGTTTTATACTTTGGTTACCTAAATTGTGCCGAAGTTTGCCCTTCATCAATGGGGGTAATGTCTGCATCGTTCAAATATCTATCTGAAGAGATATACGATAAAACTCAAGGGTTCTTTGTTAGCGTTGATCCAGAGCGAGACGACTTAGAATCAATTAATGAGTTTGCACAGTACTTCGACAAACAAATTTTGGGTTTAACCGGTACAGAAGAAGAAATTCAAGCCATTACGGATCAATACGGTGTTTACATTGATCTGGTTGATATGTCTTCGTCTGAACTTGCCTATACAGTAGATCACGCTTCCCGGTTTTACATCATTGACCCGAACGGTCAGCTTGTTGACTCTCTAAGCCACAGCACCACTCCTATAGAGCTGGCAGCTCGTATTGAGCGAGCGCTGGAAGAGTACAATTCAAATACCGGAAATGCTTCATGAAATTAGCCAAAATTGGCATTGTGTGTTTTATCGCATTTTTGCTGGCTTTTTCCGTCGCCTACTACGAAAAAACCAAAAAGCCTTTCTATCAGCCGGATCCTTTACCATCGAGTGAAGTTCAGCGCTTAACGGACAAGGCTTACGTCGATTACGCTCGAATCAAAGCCACAATTCCAGGCATTAAAGTGACATCCGGTTATCTGAACATCACAAACAAAGGTGCAGATACAATTCGCTTTACGCACGTCGAGACCGATGCTGCGAAGCATACTGAATTTCACCGTATGTTCTTACGCGACAGCCGAATGGCAATGCGAAAAATAGAGGTAATTGAAGTCAAACCTGACGAGACTTTCAAGTTAGAACCCAACGGATATCACTTAATGCTAATGGGATTAACTCAGCGTTTTAAAGCGGGTGAAACCATAAAAGTCACATTGATACGTGATAACGGAGAGCGCTATACTCTCGACTTTCCTGTTATGGCTGTCAAAGCAAAATAGTTTGAAGATACATCTGAATACCAAGGAGCATGCATGAAACCTACGTTAGTTCTGCTTTCTGGATCGCTCGTGTTTTCCCCTGCTCTCGTTGCAGAAGAAGCACCTGTGACGACATCAATGGACATCATTGCAACCGAGCAAGCTCTACCATGTGCAGAAGAATTGCGAGAACTTGCGCGCTCCAGTTTGAAAAAGAACCCACACCGTATGCTTGCATACAAAAACGATTCTACCGATATACATTTGTTCAATGCTTTGGCAGTGACCAACTACCGCGATAGAGACAGCCACGTGACGTTCCACGGCATAAAAAATGCCAACGGCACCTGTGATACATCGGTAACCGAAAGCTATGTATTACAAACGCCTTGCGCAGATGCGCGTCACGAAGCGTTTAGTAAGTGGGACTTCCAAGGTAAGCTCACAGATAGAACACTAGTACTCAACAGTAAACGAGTTGCTGGGAAACAAGCATTTCTAACCGATCAATTTACAACACTGTGCTTAGTCACCACTCGACAACTGGTGGAAAACTAAGCCAAAGGCAAACGCATCTTCCCTTTACAGAGCTCTAAGCACAATTAATCTTATAGCTCTGTAAACTTTCCTTCTGCTTACATTCAAAATAAGTCTTTTAAAACATACCATTAGATTCAATCAGAGTTATAAACCTTTCACATCAAGTTCGCACGTCACTTTGCAAGCTCCTATGTCTTCCCTACACGTAAGAGATCACCTATTTAGATTTTCCTTATTTTCTTTAATATCAATTGGTTAACCACGTTATCATGACAGAAAGGAAGTCAGGCAAAAGGTCTTTATGTTATTGATTTATAAGAATTTAATTCCTTAACTGTATGTTTTTAGCTTATTTACGCAATAGAGTTTCTGGATCGCTTTCAAACTATTGAAAAACAAAGCAATATATCTAAAGTAAACCTATTCACATCAAAATCACTCTATCTTGTTGTTTTTATATGTAAATATTAGGTTCAAGGTTGAGATTTATACCGCCAAGGTCAATATCCCACAGAATTACAAGTTTTAGCTGTATTGAAGAAGTGATTGTTGAAGCCGATAATACTTGAGTTGGGAACATTCCCGAATGGAATGAAAGTCCCCTACTTTCCCTTCAACTCCTTAATCAATCTGGGGTTATACCCCACCCAAAGCCAGAACTCTGTTTCTGGCTTTTTAACGCGATATAAACAACGAATAACAAAATATTGGCCACATTTGAGCTTTGAAATAAATTTAATGACTAGATTTATTAGTAATTTCTTCGAGTATCAATGGCAACAAATTTGACTGTATATTTAGTGTCAGCTTTCAGCTACACTTCTCCGCTTTGCTGAAATGCTAGAAAAGTAAAGTCGTGTGAATAGCCCTCGATTCTCATCGATCTTGAGCTAGCACATATCCGACATTAAGCTGGAACAGAAAACGCGATATTGTGTATCCGTCGCGGCGGAAAACGCATAGAAAGAACAAAGATTTATATCGATACATTGGAATCAAAAGCGAAACTTCAATCCCAAAATATGACAAACAGCCGCTACTACCCACCTATATCATCACTATTTTTCTTGATGTTTTGCCTAGCTTACGCGCAAGGGTTTTACACGCTTGTAGAAAGCTCAGTGTGGGTAGGTTTTTTTCTCACGCTCGCACTACCAGTTTTATTTTGGTCATTCGTAAAGCCCGTCAACAATGCACGTGAACTCAAACGTATTTTCTTGCTAGAAACCAGCTTTAACGTACTCTGCTTTTTGCTATTAACAGAAATTATTGGTTTAGGTAGTTTCGACATCGGCATGAAAGTATTCATCATTGCCCATACTGTTGGCTTTTTGTATGTGCAGTGGAAAAAGCAAGCTCATTCTTCGTTTTTCTTGTCGGCGTATCTCGCCATATCCATCTACCTCTGGCTCGCTAGCGGAAAAGAAACATACCTGAATGAGAGCGGTTCTATCATACTTTTTGGTACAAGTGTGCCTTGGCAGCTCATCGTACTTTACTGCGCATGGGTACTGCAGATGTTACTCGTGGAATATAAGTGGGTGCTCCCTAAGCTCACCTTACTTATCACCCAAACAGCTTCGATTGCTATCGCCATTTACGCAGACGATTTCTTCCATGCTCGAATTGTCACCTCTAGCCATTTGATGTTCCTAAGCTTATGTTTTCACATGAAAGACAGAGATTGGGGAGGGCATAATTTTATGGTGGCACCCACACTATCCAAGCACATTATCAAACCGCAAGTTCAGTATGGTTTGACCGCCACATTAGTTGTTATCTCAGGTTGCACGTCATTTAGCTTATTCTTTTGGCGCTAGTATTTTCTAACTTCCTTGAAGAAGTTTTTAAGGCAGTCACCACGCTCCAAGTCCATTTATATTCCAGCGTTTTCCTCTACATTTATCTTTTTTAAAATCCCTTATTGAGTTTATTGATAATAGTTATCATTTCTGTTAGTGTTTTTGGCAGTTACACTAACGGAATAAAATAATGAAAAAATATACTGTATTAGCCATTTCAACTGCATTACTTGCTTCTGGTACGACCAATGCGGAAGTTATGTTTAAAGACAGCCGCGGGAAAGAAATTACGCTTGATAACTCTCCAGAAAGAGTAGTCGCCATCGCAAGTTCAGCCCCTATCATTTACAGCGCTGTTACTTTACAGCCACAAACCATTATCAACATCACAGAAAAATCTCAAAAGAGCATCAATAACGGTCTGTATTCTGAGTTTTTCCCACACTTCAAAACCGTTCAAGCTGACGCTGCTAAAGATAAATTTGTACCTAATGTCGAAGCTATCCTGAAAAATAACCCAGACATCATTTTCCAGTGGGAATACGATCCAAAGCTAAGTGAACCACTTGAACGAGTTGGTTTAACCGTCGCAACATGGGGTTGCTGCAGCAATACCGATAGAGAAAATACGGTAAGAATGTCTGGGGAAATTTCTGGGCAAGTAGAGCGTGCAAACATGATCATTGATATTGCTCGGAATTCGAACAAAGACCTCAAAGATACGCTGAGCTCGGTAACCGAAAAAGCCTACCCAAGTATGATCGAAATTGACAAGTTGGGGCAAGATATTCGAATTGTTGCAAACAACTCTACCGACCACAGAATCGCAGGCGTTAACAATGTTGGTCATGACGACAGTGCGGAATGGTGGAAAACCATAAACCTTGAGCAAATGTATATTTGGAATCCATCCGTCATTGTAATTCCAGCTTGGGCTGAAGAATTAACACCAAAAGATTTCTACTCAAACGAGTTACTTGCGGATATCGACGCGATTCAGAAAAAGCAGGTCTACAAAGTACCTTTGTTCAATCGCTCTCCAGATGCTTCTGAAGCCTACCTAACAATGCAATGGCTTGCTCAAATTGCCCATCCGAACGAATTCAAAGCCTCCGAGTTTTCGAATAAAGTAAGAAATGCATACAAGACCATTTACGGTGTGGACATTACAGAAGAGCAATACACGCAAATCATGCAAATGGATCAGAATAAAGTAAGTAGCGGATACGAAACAAAATTTGGTCTTAAGTAATGCATGTAACTGCTAACTATCAGGTAACAAGAGATAAAGCGATTTACGCTTTGATTATCGTTTTATTCTTTTTAACCCTATATTCAGCAACGCTTGGTCGCTACGAGATCAGCTTGTCGAAAGTAATGATGATTCTTGTGGACAACCTTATTCCTGCCAACGACATTGATTGGTCACCTATTGAGCAGCGGATTGTAGAACTGATTCGCATGCCCAGAATCCTAGCTGCGGTGCTTATCGGAATTGGGCTCTCTGTGTCCGGTGTGGCGGCTCAAGGGCTGTTTAGAAATCCATTGGTCGATTCCAGTATTATAGGAGTAACATCAGGCGCTGCATTTGGTGGCACTCTGGCGATCCTCTTATTTGAAAATACCTTCATCACTCTCTTACTTGCTTTCGTATTTGGAATGATGAGCGTATTCGCTGTGATGTTATTGGCAAGAGTGAATGGCAGAACATCTATTCTCTCGCTTGTTCTTGTTGGCGTGATCATCTCTACGTTTTTTGGTGCAGCAATATCCATCATTAAACTGTTGGCGGATCCGTTTTCCAAGTTACCTTCCATTACCTATTGGTTAATGGGAAGCATCGCGTCCGTCGGTTATGACTCGTTAGCGTTGCTTGCCATTACAGTCATCCCAGCCTCAATTATGATTTACATGCTTCGCTTTCAGATGAACATCATTTCGATGGGGGAAGAAAGAGCAAAAGCCCTTGGCTCTCCATTCAATAAGATTAGGTGGATCATTCTAGTCGCGATGGCAGTTATCTCGTCCGGAGTAGTTGCGACCGCCGGTGCAATAGGCTGGGTGGGCTTAATCATCCCTCATATTGCGAGATTCTTAGCTGGAGCCAATCATGTTCGATTGATACCCATTTCAGCCCTAATTGGCGCGATTTTCATGCTGATTATCGACAATACAGCGCGAACGGTTTCCGATGCGGAAATTCCTATTGGGATCATGACATCATTAATCGGTGTTCCTCTTTTCGCCTTTATATTGCGTAAAGCACATTCAAGCAGTGGGTGGAACAATGATTAGCCTGCATAACCTCGCTTTAAGAGCCGGAGAGAACATCATCCTCCGAGATTATGATTTCAATATCAACAAAGGAGATGTTCTAGCCATAATGGGCGCGAATGGCGTAGGAAAAACCACACTATTGAATGCACTGATTGGCAACAATACGCCAGTATCTGGTGAAGTGAGTCGTTCTGGCGTTATTGGTTACGTGCCTCAACTTTTTGACATGCCTTTTAGTTATTCGGTGTTAGATATTGTACTGATGGGGCGGGCGAGATATCTCGGCTTAACAGGATCTCCCAGTAGGCAAGATTTTGAATTAGCCCATCAATATCTAGAGATGATGCAAATTCATCACCTTCACGAGCGAAACTTCAATCAGCTGAGTGGTGGGCAAAAGCAATTGGTCATGATTGCTCAGGCATTAACGTCTGAATGCGATATTTTAATCTTGGACGAGCCTTGCTCTGCTTTGGATTATCACAACCAAGCTATTGTGTTGAGCAAAATTCGTTTACTCAATAATCAGATGAGAATGACCATAGTGTACAGCACGCATATGCCTCAGCATGCCCTCGAAACGGCATCTCATGTTTTGCTAATGAGCGGTCAAGATAACTATCTGTATGGGCGAACCACCGAGATCCTAACGTCGAGAAACCTGACTGATCTTTATGGTATCAATGTGGATAACGCAATATTCCAATCAGACGACTCTGTCACCCTCGCTCCTCGATTCGAGATGTAATTTATGATGAAAAAAATTGGCTACATTACGTGGGGTTGCGGTTCTCAAGTGTTGTCCTTCCGAGACTATGCTCATTGGATGGATGACATGATCTACCTGCAAGATCTTCCGCACACCGATCTCACTCAATATGCCGCAATAATCATTGCTTGCCACACCAACGGGTCCCAATTGGAAGCGCATGCGCAGCAAATCAACGATTATGTTGAGTCTGGTGGTTTTTTGATTGCATTTCCTGTTAAGAACATCGACAAATGGTTAACCGCAGTTGATGTAACATGGGAAAACAAGCGAATCAAAGACTGGCTTTGGTGGACAAAGCCCAACGGTCACATAGAACTTTATTTGCCCTCTCCTGAACATAATCTGTTTGATTTTGTGTCGTTAGACGATATGAAATGGCATTGGCACGGCGTTTTTAATGCCAACCATTCTGGCGTCTCCCTTCTCAACTTGGAACAAGATGAAGGCTCGGTGATGGTTGATTTTCCAGATCTTCCCAATGGTGGCCGAGTACTTCTTACAACACTTGATCCGCATAGCCATAACGGCCAGAGATTTATGCCCGCAGCAAAAAGACTGATCGATGGCTTTTACCCTTGGCTTAATCGAGAGTTGGGTAATGATAGGGGCCAGCTCCCTGAATTTACCGTCACTTATTTATCAAGCTCCGATATAGAAACAGAAAATGAACCTCCTTATTTGCAAAGCACATTTGTAGGTTCGACAGGCTGTATTCGCTTTCAGTCTATTTACGAACTGGACTGCTCAGTTTGGGAAAGTGACGTTCTAGTCGTGCCTAGAATCAGTGACCAGTTTTATTTGAAATCACTGCAGCAGTCCTTTATGGAGTATCTGAAAAAAGGAGGACAGCTCGTTATCAACTCGGAAGTCGTGATTGAATGGCTCCCAATACTTAAACCTTTTAAGACGGTTTCTCCAAGACCATTTAGCAACTTAAAAGTTCGTGTCGCAAATGACCCATATGGGTTCTTTAGCAATATGCCTGACGACTTTGACGGCTGGGAAGGTATTTTTGGTCAGTACAGTCGGGGTTACTCCGAAATGCCTGATGATGCAATTGCCCTGACGCACGTAGGTACTGAAAAGGATCCTAAACCTGCGGATTGGTTGTGGCAATTCCCAACAGACGACGGACGAGGCGGAAAAGTAGTGCTTCATAATGGAGATGATTATCACCGCTACCCTGATCACGGTCCATTTCAAAATGGGCTGCTAAAAGAGATTTGCGTTGGTCTTATTCGACATAGAAATCATGCCATTGTGAATGTTTAGAGCATACCAATAAAAACAGCCCCACATTAGTGTGGGGCTTAGCTTTATCAAATCTAAAGCAGTCTTAAAACTAAGGCTTGCTCAAAGGGTCTTTAGGATCACTTCCTGCTTGGTATTCTTGCAGGTTAGTCGCGCCATCACTGTCTGTATCCAAAGCAGCATCTAGTGCCGAAAGATCATTCAAGCCGTGTTGATTTTCAAAGGCTTGAGACATGCCATCGCTGTCTAAATCCGCAATGTAATTAAATGAAGCGTTCAGACCGATGTTGTAGTAAACCGTACCGCGATTCGCGAAATCCGCATGGTACATTTCTAAACGAGCACGAATCGGCTTCTTAAAATCATTGCTTTCTTCAAAGTTCACTTGCTGAGAGCGTTCACATCCGTAAACACCAATTTGCTTGTTGGTCGCATCATACAATCGGATCCGGCAGTTAAGCGCCGAGCTTATATCGGAGCGTGGCATGATAACAAACGACTTCAACGTATCGTATGGTGTTGCAGCATTGAAGTACGTAGTTTTGTTAACGCGACCTTGCAGGCTAACACTGCCCGAGAAAGTTCCTGGTGCGTACTTGTAGTTAGGAGAGACAACTTCAGGTGCACCCACAGACAATGCGTACGATTCCGTCGTTGCTGCGGCAGAGGCATTGGCTGTAACGCGTACTAACATACGCTCTTGATTTGCTAGCCCTAAAATCAAGTGTTCTACCCCACCTTGGTATTCCACCCACGTTGGAGAATTCACGCGCAATACTTCGAGTTTCCAGCTATTTGGTGCCAATTGGTCATCAAGGAATAGCTTAATACCATCGGTACTGGTTGCTTCATACAAGTAGTAGTCGGCATCTATTCCTGTATCCATGTTAGCGGTTACGCTGTGCCATCCCTCAGAAAATGGTGTAGAGGTTTCGAACGTGTCGTTTATTTCGTGTTCATCAAAATGCTTCGTCGTAATGGAACCGAACAAAATGGCATCGTTGGTTGCTTTAGTAGCAGTAATTTGCCAGTAGTACTCGCCAGCTTGGTTCAAGCTGTGCAGAACTTCGCTCCCCTTTCCTGCCACAACAGATTCAGCTCCAACTTGTTTAAACTGACCATTAATATGGTGATAAAGCTTTAACGAAGCATCCGTCACATCATCCAGCTGATTCATAATGCTGGTGATCTTGGTAGGCTCAGCGACTGAAAAGTGAACACAAACGCCGCTACCAGTATTCAATGTGGCATTGTAAGACGTATCAAGTCGAATGGTCTGACAAACAGGTTTATAGGCTGCTTCAGCTGAACCAGTCGCAAATGCACTAGCATTAAGCTGCTGAGGAATGGGTTCTGCCTGAATGGTATCTCCGACCTGTCCGATAGGTAAAAATGAGGTTGCCAACGCCGACATGAGAACTGCATTTATCATAGTTATTTCCATCTTTTATACAATTAAGCACATATGTAATAAAAATGGATAAATCACGCACTCTCTAATTCTTTACTGTTGCTTCATTGTCACAATTTAAAAATCAAATCCGACCAGTTCATCACACTAAAAATCGATCACAACCTTGCTATCAAAAACTGCTCTTCAAATATGTATCAGAATATTTCACTACTAAGTGAAATATCACTATTTATCCGGACACGTATTTCATTTCTAATCAGCTCAAAATCTTTCAAACCACAATGGCAAAGCTTTTCAATTCACAGTTGCCCCTTTATGCTTTGTGGTTCTTAGTTCTAAGGAAAAGTTAAAAGCCCAAACATTTTGGTTTGGGCATTGAGAGGTAAAAACGAGTTTGTTGAGAGTGATGTTTTAATGAGGATCGGTTTCAAACACTTTTGCGCCTTCATGAATTAGCTGCCAAGAAGGTTTTGTAGCAGCGTGTTCATGAAACAGAACCTTAAGGTTTGGATCGGAATCCAAAACATTGGCTACAACGGGAAACTCGTTCTCATTCGATAAGACTTCGCCGAGGCTAGAACCACACTTGCGGCAAAAACATCGCTTATAAACAAAAGGCGGCTTAGGAGCATATTCAACTACCTCCTCTTTGCCTGATACCCATTCAAAACTCGCCTTTTCCACCATAAAGAACTCCGATGCGCCTAATTTTCGGCAACGGCTGCAATGACAAATACCAAGAAACTTCGGCTTCGAGTGAAGTACAAATTTGACGGTTCCACAACAACAGCTTCCCTGAATCATTTGAGCCTTCCTTTTTTATAAGAGAACGGAAGGCTAATGGTGTCATACAACCCCGACAAAACCTGTCAGGAGAGGTGGGGGAATGATTGGGATGAGGCAGCTAAGATTGAGAATAAAAACCTAACAGCGCGGCTAATTCAAAATGTGGTTTTCATTCTTTTATCTATCGACATTCAACATGAGCTCTAACACCAATAATTGGTATTTATCGAGTACCTCTTCATACTCGACTTCGGAGCGAAGTGATTCATTTAACGCAGCGCGCAGTGCCTTCATTTCTTCTGGTGAGTAAGAATCTAGAACATTTATGTTTTTGATTTCATCAATACTCATGTCGTAGTAGTCGATTTTCTCATCAATCTGATCCAATAGAATCTGATATCGTCGATTGTGAGCATGCCACTCTGCGTCTATCAGCTTACTTTTCATTAACTGAAGTCGAGCACGATTTGTCGCCATTTTCCCAGCCAACGAGACTTTCAAATCTAATATGGGTAACGAATCTTGAGTGTCCTGCTCTCGCTCTGCTACAAAATACCTCCCTAAGGAAACTAAGACCAATAGTGTTACCCCATAAATAAGAATAACTTTATATAACAAAGGTAGGCTATTACCACGATACCGACGTAATATCGCTGTCCCTTTCTTTTGCTTTCGATTTTGTGACCCATTTGTTTTGTCACTCATTTTCATCGCCTCAGGTACGGAAATGTCGTAAGAACACATTCAAGGAGTAGTTCGTCTGATTGTGCAAACAAGTCGGACACTGGTCGTCCGCCTTTAACGGCTAAATCGCTCATGGCGGTTTGACGCTGTTTGGTGGAAAGACCTTGTGTGTTCAGCGTCACTAGAATGACTCGGGATTTTGAATACATTTCGAGCAAGTGAATTTCATCATACAACCCAAAATCTGGTACCGGATTAAGACCACATCTTGGAGCTGGCTTAGGGGTATGGTTAAGAATGATGGCACTCGGGTTAGCACCGCAGATAATGGCAGCGCTAGTATAAAAAGAGGGAGCTCGAAACATTCCGTGCCCTTCCACGATAAAGAGATCTGGGCACTCAGCAACGTGAGCTTCCAAAATAACGTTCTCAAGCTCCCCCGCGTAAAACTTAGGGGGAACAAATTCAAGCGCAGCACCGTAGAAAGTGCCATGTGTTAACCCCACTTGACTCGTTGCAATTTTCGTAACGTTCAAGCCATATTCAGTCAATACTTTTGCCAACGTATTGGCGGTTGAGAGGCGGCTGATTGCCGAGTCGTCTCCCATGATGACAATTCGCGGTGAGGAAACTTCTTTTATTTGGTTGGTAAAACGGTGAAATGGCTCGCCTGAATACAAAAAACTCCAGTCTCTTATTTGCACTTGATATTTTTTGCATGCCTCAACAATGACAGGATCTTGATTGAGTGTCTCGTGCCCGCCATGAATGATATGAATGCCGTATTCAATAGCCGTTAATATTACTTGCCTTTCCTGTTCACTGATAACCTTACCCGAGGCATACCAACCGAACACTAGAAAATCTGGGGTATTGTCCGAGTACAGGAGTGCAGCCGTCAGATCTCGGCATATTGGAATGCCATTTGCCACACCAAATAGCACCACACCACTATCTTGTGCCGCCTTTGTGCTGTCAATAACCGCAAGCACTTCAAAATGCGCACTCGCAACAATAAGCCCGTTGGCGAGGTGGCATATATCATCTCCAAAGTGACCTTCACAATAAATGATCGCCGTTTGTATTCGCTCGTCTTCCGGCTCTATAAAAAATGAAAAATCTGATCCAACGAGATAATCACTCCCGTTGCCTTTTTCATTACCGCAACTAATAGCATCCTTGTCTAAGTTACGCATATTGTCACCCAGCAAACTGTTCGTTTAGCAGGACATTAGCCAACAACTTACAACACTTTTTGTCCACACTAAAAATATGGAGATAGTATGCTAGCACAGCCATTGCGTGCCGCATATACACCTCTAATGCTAATAATTATCATTGTGAACAAACCCACATTTCTGACCAAAATAGCTCAAATCCGACTTAGTCAGTAAGACTAAGGGATGAGAAAAGCACTTCTACCGTCGGATTTCGCACGGGTTGTGGTAGGCGCACAATATTCAACCTGCCCCCTATATGTATCAATGCTTAGGGGGCATCCCCTCCCTTTGATAGATACCACAATTGGCGATATACATGAGGTTTATTATGCAACTAATCATGATAATGAGAACGTTATACGGTTGGCTCACTGACGTTCGACCCAAAATACGCTCTCTGAGATACCGTATGCTCTTTTGTTTTTTTTTATCACTGCCTATGGCAGCGGTTGGGGTCACTTGGCAAGACATCGAAAACGACGCGGTCACACCTGAGAATGTGTTGATGTATGGCATGGGACCCAAAGCACAACGGTACAGCCCTTTAACCGACATTCACGTTGGAAACGTCAACAAGCTTACTCCTGCTTGGTCTTTTTCTTTTGGCGATGAAAAGCAACGCGGTCAAGAAACCCAAGCTCTGGTATACGATGGGATCATTTATGTTACCGCCTCTTACTCACGAATTTTTGCGTTAGATGCCGCGACGGGTAAAAAAATTTGGAGCTACGCACATCGGCTTCCTGAAGGAATTCGACCTTGTTGTGACGTAGTCAATCGAGGTGCTGCTATTTTTGGTGACAAAGTCTTTTTTGGTACGTTAGATGCAGGAATGGTCGCTTTGAATAGAAAGAGTGGCAAAGTGGTCTGGAAAGTCCGGTTTGAAGACTACAAAGCAGGCTATACGATGACAGGTGCGCCAACGATTGTTAAAGACAAAAAAACAGGCACCATACTTCTCATTCATGGCTCGTCTGGGGATGAATTTGGTGTTGTTGGAAAACTTTATGCGCGTGATCCTAATACTGGCAAAGAGATCTGGATGCGACCCTTTGTCGAAGGGCATATGGGTAGACTCAACGGTAAGGAAAGTACACCGACAGGTGATGCAAATGCCCCTTCATGGCCGCGGGATAAAGACGGCAACCT
Organism: Vibrio penaeicida; assembly: GCF_002933855.1. Lineage (GTDB taxonomy): Bacteria > Pseudomonadota > Gammaproteobacteria > Enterobacterales > Vibrionaceae > Vibrio > Vibrio penaeicida_A. The sequence goes on along the minus strand of NZ_BFAQ01000022.1, from coordinate 1,436 downwards.
CGTTGAGGCATGGCATCATGGAGGCGGTGCACCTTGGCAAAGTGCCAGCTATGACGTAGAAACCAACACCATCATCATTGGAGCAGGCAACCCTGCACCATGGAATACGTGGAAACGCACATCAGAAGGCGGAAATCCTCGTGATTACGACAACCTTTACACGTCCGGTCAAGTTGGTGTCGACCCTACGACAGGTGAAGTGAAATGGTTTTATCAACATACCCCGAACGATGCATGGGACTTTTCTGGTAATAACGAATTGATTTTATTTGAATACCAAGAAGAAGGGAAAACAGTCAAAGCAACCGCTCACGCTGACAGAAATGGCTTTTTTTATGTCGTAGATCGTAAAGATGGCGGTTTTATTCGCGCCTTTCCTTTCGTAGACAACATCACATGGGCTACCCATATTGATAAGACAGGACGTCCTGCGGAAGTTGAAGGGCAGCGCCCCCCAAAACCCGCACAAGGAGAACGGCAAGGCAAAGCCATCGAAGTCTCGCCTCCGTTTTTGGGTGGTAAAAACTGGAATCCTATGGCGTACAGTCAAGATACTGGATGGTTTTATATTCCAGGTAATCACTGGAAAGAAGACTATTGGACAGAGCATGTCACCTACAAAAAAGGCGCGGCTTATCTAGGACAGGGATTTCGGATCAAGAAAATGTACGATGATCATGTGGGTATCTTTCGGGCGATGGACCCCCTCACTGGAGGTATCAAATGGGAGCATAAAGAACCGCTGCCACTTTGGGCGGGCGTGTTAGCCACCAAAGGCAATTTGGTATTTACTGGTACTGGTGATGGGTACCTAAAAGCCTTCAACGCCAAAACAGGGCAGGAGCTTTGGAAGTTCCAAACGGGATCCGGCATCATCTCTTGCCCTGTGACTTGGACGCTAAACGGTAAGCAATATATCGGTGTTGCGTCTGGCTATGGGGGTGCTGTTCCTTTGTGGGGAGGAGATATGGCGGAATTGACTAAACCAGTGCCTCAAGGAGGGAGCTTCTGGGTTTTCGAAATACCGGATTGGGCTAACTGATATGTGGCCTAGTGCTCATTACTTACTCTTATGGAGGGACTCATATGCGTATTTTCCTATGTTTACTTAGTTTGATAAACATTACATATGCGATCGCTCAAGAATCCCCCTTCCCTACTGTTAATGGCTGCGTTATGAAGCCCTATACTCAATGTGTGGAGATGGACTTTAGCGGTCAAGATTTGTCCAACTTGGATCTCACTGGCGCTGATTTTCAACATTCTAATTTTAGAGGTGCGAATCTAAGCCACTCCATTTTAAAAAATGCCAATTTAAAGAAAGCCGACTTTACCGAAGCAAAGCTGTTTAGAGCCGACCTTCGTCACGCCAATGCAAGGTTAGCCAAGTTTGATAGAGCCAAGATGAAAGCGATAAAAGGCTGGGCGATGTTTGC
>NZ_BFAQ01000021.1 GCF_002933855.1 Vibrio penaeicida | reverse complement strand
ATTACTATTTACTTTGTAAATATTAATGATTAAAAAATACTCAAAATGGCTAATTGATCACATTGTATCGTTCATCATACTCAAGTTATGTTATCAGTATGTGATTTATTATTTGCAAACGTTTGCAAATAGGGACAAGATATTTCTAAGCAGAGCAACAAAAATCATGAGGGAGATTATGGATCAGGATCATTTAGAGTTTGGAGAGAAAGCTCGCCAACGATTACTTACTGGCGCTAACTTATTAGCGGATGCAGTAAAGGTAACTTTGGGACCTCGCGGACGAAATGTCGTTATGAGAAACTTCGATCAGCCGCCGATCATCACTAAAGATGGCGTATCAGTCGCTGAAAAAGTGGCCATAAAAGGTCAAATGGAAGAAATGGGCGCATCCTTAATGCGCGCTGTTGCCTCAAAAGCCAACGATGAGGCAGGTGATGGAACCACAACATCGACGGTTTTAGCGCAGGCTATTTTGAATCGAGGTTTCAAAGCCCAGGCCGCTAACTTCAATATCATTGATATAAAATATGGAATTGAAAAAGCCACGTCCGCTGCTGTTGATGCGTTAAAAGCCTTATCCATACCTTGCAACAACGAAAGTGACATTCAGAATGTTGCCACCATTTCCGCTAATAATGATTCTACCATTGGCAAAATTGTTGCCGATGCAATACGTTCTGTTGGTCAGCATGGCGTCGTAACCATAGAAGAAGGTCGTGGTTTCAATACGGAATTATCCGTTGTTAAAGGAATGCAATTTGGACGAGGCTACGTTTCTCCCCATTTCGTTAACGTTCAAGGGAAAATGCAAGTTCTTCATAAAACGCCGTTAATCATGTTAGTCGATGGCAAGTTACTCGACTATGACCAAGTAGTCCCCGCTATGGAGATTTGTGCCAAAAAGAATCGACCATTGTTTATCATTGCCGAAGAGATAGAAGGTGAAGCACTTTCAACACTTGTCGTCAATCATATGCAAAAAACACTCTCAGCGGTTGCTACTCGTTCGCCCGGTTTTGGGCCAAGGCGCTCTGCTATCCTTCAAGATATCGCCGCACTAACGGGGGCAACGGTTCTATCTGCAGAAACAGGATTAACACCAGGAGCAATTACAGAGTCCCATTTTGGATCGTGTGAGCGTCTAGAGCTGACTAAAGACCAATTCACCATTATTAAGGGGAATGGTACCGAAAGCGCTATAAATGAACGCATAGGAAAAATTAATGCGGAGATCATCGACTCTGAATCGGATTATGATCAGCAAAAAATGTCGGAAAGACGCGCCCGCCTTTCTGGTGGTATTGCGGTAATTGAAGTCGGCGCAGCAACGGAGACAGAAGTAAAAGAGAAGAAAGCCAGAGTAGAAGATGCGCTTCATGCTACAAGGGCGGCAATAGAAGAAGGTGTAGTGCCTGGCGGTGGTATAGCGTTGCTTAGAGTCGTAGAAAATTTAAGGCTTCCAACACCTCGTTCACCCGATGAGCAAGCAGGAATGAACATTGCGCTAGACGCAATGAAGGTTCCTTTTCAACAGATTATTACTAATGCAGGTCTAGACGCCGGTGTGCATCTCGAAAAAGTAAGCAATAAAGAAACGAATTTCGGATTGAACGCGGCAAGTAACGAATTTGGCGATATGGTTGAAATGGGCGTCATTGATCCAACTAAAGTAACTCGTATGTCCTTACAAACCGCGAGTTCAATTGCTGCATTGATGTTAACTACGGAAGCCCTAATCGGTGATACCGATCCGGACTATGTACCTTCACATCACCATGAACATTAATTGATTGAAGCCAAGTAACCTAACATTGCGACAGCATGTTACGACAAGGGTTACTTGGTGCTTATTGCCTACTGGTCTTAAGTGAACTAATTCCGACTATACGACAACTATAAATGGCAAGGATTGCACAAATCTATGCCCACATAAAATACGCAATAAATACGCGAATTAAACGCTCACCCAGCTTTTAAGTTTTACCGATTGCTGCATCGCATCGACGACTTTCATGATTTGGTAAGCCTCAAAAAAGTCACATTCATGTGGTTGATTGGTATTGTGGCAGTTTATCAATTCTGCCACCTCAATGATTTTTAAGTCGTTAAACCCTATTTGGTGCCCCGGAGCTGGGCAAAAATTGCCATAAGGTGGATGAGCCGGTCCCATTTCGATTTTGCGAAAGCCATTTTCCGGCTTTGCCTCAGTATTCTTCCAAAGCAACAACTCGTTCATTCTCTCTTGGTTAAAGATTATCGCACCTTCTGTTCCAGTGACTTCGAACTCTAGATCCATATTCCTACCAGACATTATCCAACTCACATCGATACTGCCTTGTAATCCGCTAGAAAACTCAATGAGAGAATGTGACACATCGTCTACAAAAGACTCCTTGTTCTGCACTGATTCGTCATTTCCCGACTTCTTACACGATCTCAATTTATGAATTGTTTTGCTCTGGGTGCAGACCGTACTAATGTCACCCACCAAATACCTTGCCATAGCGACAATGTGGCTTCCTATATCTGCAAGAGCTCCCCCACCATTTATCTCAGTGCGAAACGAATGGGGTACATCTTTTGGCATGTAGTATTCAGCATGACGCCCCCTAAAGCTAACTAGGTCGCCTAATTCGCCGGATTCAATGAGTTTTTTCGCATAGGCAATCAACGGATTTCGCAGGAAATTAAACCCAACCACGGTCACCACTTTTTTATCGGAAGCCGCTTTCACCATTCTTTTCGCCGCTTCAAGATTTGTGGCTAACGGCTTCTCACAATACACCGTTTTTCCTGCGGCAATCGCTGCGAGCGCCATTTCTTCATGAAATATATTTGGGGTCGTTATAGCAATAATATCAATTAATTCGTCGGAAATAAGTTCTCTCCAATCGCTAGTTGCGCGCTCAAATCCAAGTGCTTTTGCGTTTTTATTCGCGCTTATTTGATCAACATCTGCCAATGAATAGAGTTCAATCGGGATTTCTATATCGAATAACCCTGATACCGAACGAAAAGCATGGGCATGGCATCGCCCCATAAAACCAGCCCCGATCAAGCCAATTCGCACAGGTTCGACCTTTTTACTTATACTTTCCATGCATCCTCACTTTGTCTCGATCGCCTTCGCTCTGCTAACTTAAATTGCTCAGCTAAGTTAAAAAGACACCGCATTAATTAAGTTTTTCTCAGTCATTGCACTACCCGACAATTCCTTTGTAATACTTCCTTCTGAAAGCACTAAAATTCTGTGGCTTACGCCAATAACTTCTGGCATTTCTGAGGAAATGACGATAACCGCCAACCCATTTTCAGCTAGAGAAGCGATCAACTCGTGAATCGCAGACTTAGAACCAACATCAATGCCTCTCGTGGGTTCATCTAAAATGATCAATTTAGGATGAGTAGACAGCCATTTAGCGAGCACAAATTTTTGCTGATTTCCACCAGACAGATCCTCAACTCGCTGGTTTGGACCCGTCGTTTTTATATCAAGTAAATTTTTATATTTAACAAAAAGCGAGGATTCTTTTGAATGATTTAAAACGCCAAGAGAAGAAACTGACTTAAGGTTTGGTAAAGAAATATTGCTCTTCCCTCCCATTCCTAATATCAACCCTTGTTCTTTTCTACTTTCCGGAACCAACGCCATTCCGGCATCAATGGCTTCACGTGCAGAGCTAAACTGTACTTTCATTTCGTTAAAAGAAACGTTCCCACTATCGGGCACTTTCAAGCCAAACAATGTTTCGGCAATTTCAGATCGTCCTGCACCGACAAGACCATACAGGCCAAGTACCTCTCCTGAGTTTACTGAAAAAGTAATATTTGAAAATTCCCCAGCTTTCGACAACCCATCAACCTTTAAAACTGGGGTGCCATGTGTCGAATTCGCTCTTATGAAATATTTATCTATAGTCCGCCCAATCATTTTTGTTGTGATGTCGCCGGCATCCGTCGATTCAGTTGGTAAAGTCGCTTGCAAAACACCATCTTTAAGAACCGTAATCTTGTCTGTAATTTCGAAGATTTCATCCACTTTATGACTGATGTATACAATAGCGGCCCCCTGTTCCTTTAACCGCCGAATGGTTAAGAACAGTTTATCTTTTTCTGAATCCGTTAATGATGCAGTAGGCTCATCGAACACGATGATTTTTGCGTTGTACGCATACACTCTCGCGATCTCAACCATTTGCTGTCGAGCGATGGAGAGATCTTTCACTAAATCAGTCGGTTTGAAATCACAACCAAGTTGATTTAAGGCAAGCTGGGCTTCTTGGTTCAGCGCATCCTTTTTCACCACTCCAAAGGCATTGGTTGGCCATGCTCCTAAATAGATGTTCTCCGCTACCGATAGCTCTGGCGAAAGTGAAAGCTCTTGGTGAATGAGCAATATCCCATTCTCGATTGCGGATTTCGGGGTTGGAAACACTACAGAAAGGTCCGATAAAAAAATTTGCCCCTCATCAGGCTGATAAACACCTGCGAGAATTTTCATTAAGGTTGATTTTCCAGCTCCATTCTCACCAACCAATGCATGTACATCTCCGGCCTTGAGATCAAAACTCACCTCATTTAACGCAACAACGCCAGGGAATCGTTTTGTAATGCTTCTAAGAGATAACGTGGGTGGGTTCTTATCCATAAATTCCTACCTATTATGTTCCCAAACATCGCTCATGTTTCTAGGAGAGTTTCGTCTGAATCTTAGTTAGCCAGAACTTCGACCAACCAGTACTTTGTCGAGTATCAACGCTAGTATGAGCACAGACCCCATCACAATTAGCTCAATGTAGTTAGGCGTATTCATTAATCTCAGTCCGTTTTGAATCACCGACAGCGTGAGTATTCCGCCAAGCGTTTTCCACATACTCCCATACCCACCTTGCATCCGCGTGCCCCCTAAAACCACGGCAATTATCGCCCAAAGCTCCCAGATTTTTCCGGCATTGGGTTCTGCAGTTCCTAAACGCATAGACAATAAAACACCCGCAATGGCGGCCATAAGACCGCACAGTACAAAATTGATGGTCTTGTGTTTTTTTACGTTTATTCCAGCAACATGAGCAGCCTCTACATTGTCGCCAACGGCATAAGCTTCTCGCCCATGTCGAGTTGAAGAAAGCATCCATTGGAAAAAGAAAACGAGCGCTAAAAAAATCAGTGCTGTTATGGATAACGGACCAAAGTAGATCTCGGGGTATTCGGTATAGCGAAAATCTTCTACCATTAGTGCGTTTTCACCTGTATAGACAAAGACGATACCCCGAATTCCTATCAATCCACCAAGCGTGACGACAAAAGAATGCATGCCCGACATCGTAACTAAAGTGCCATTCAGCAGTCCGAGTAAAGCGCCCGAGCCTAACGCGCATATAACAGCAGGCCACACGCCAATATGCGTTTGTAACCCAATAGCAAGTGCACTCGCCAAAGCCAAAATCGCGCCAACGGACAAATCTATTTCACCGTTGATCATCACCAGCGTCATGCCAATCGCAATAATTCCTATAAATGCAGCCTGCGTTGCAACATTACTTAAATTGTTTAAGGTAAGAAAATAAGGAGAGGTAAAAGAGAAACAAATCATGGTTAGTATCAGGAATAACCAAATGTGATTTTTCGCCAGTTTCATCAAGACCTCTTGTGTCCGTGAACCTTTCAAGACGTTATTCACAGTGCTCTTCCTTGCGGTTGTAACTGCCGTATTCCTCAAGCGATTACCCTCCCACGCTGTGCTGCTAAATCTATCCAAACAGCAACAATGATAATCACCCAAGTCACTAGCCACTGAACATAGTAAGGAAAGCCAAGCAACAATAAACCGTTCTGGATAAATCCAAGCATGCATATTCCGATTACGCTGCGCCAAATGGTGCCACTTCCTCCCATGAGAGAAGTTCCTCCCAAAATAATTCCTGCCAAGACTGTCAGTTCATATCCTTGTCCAATCGTATTTTGCGCGCCCATCACACGGCTCGCCATAATAATGGCGGCTATTGACGTCGTGAGCCCTGATATAACAAAAGTGACTAGGACACACATAGACGTTCCTATCCCCGAAAACAAACTGCCTATTTCGTTTCCACCAACGGCATAAATAGATCGCCCAAAGCCCGTTCGCTTTAAAACAAAACTCGCAATTAGTGCTGATGAAAGAAAAATCCAAACCGGAACAGGTATACCCAATAGCTCTTCACGCCCAAAAAACGCAAACCACGTAGTTTGTGAATCGGAAACGTTGACGTTGGCTCCCCCAGAATAGAGCAGCGTTAAACCTTGAAGAAGAGAGAGCATTGCAAGCGTGACAATCAGAGCATTAAGCCCCATTACACCGACAAAGTAACCATTAACAGCACCAATAAAAACACCGCAAGCGAGTGTGATCAAAATGGCGGGCAAAGGACCAATTTGGTTATGTAAATCAACCATGATGACAGTGAGTAAAGTCAGCATGGAGCCCACAGAAAGGTCTAACCGAGCGCTGATAACAACGAACGTTGCACCGATTGCCATCATTCCAGTGATAGAAACTTGCCTCATCACATCGAGAATATTATTCGCTGTTAGAAATGAAGGTACATTTACTGTAACGACAGATAGGAATAGTAAAAAGGCGACCAATAATCCGTTTGACCGCATTAGTGATATGACACGTTCCCTGCTTGTCATTACACACTCCAATGTTAATCACTTGTTAATAGAATCGATTATGTCATGAGCGTACATTTTGTGTTTTTAAAAATATCCATAATGGATATTCAGGTAAAAACAAAATATCCATTATGAATATTCTTTGCCTTGTAAATGCGTAGTAAAGGTCAATCATGGATAGGGATTAACCTTTAACAGGTGACTTGCTTACAAGACTAATAGTTGAAGCATTCACTCTTCATAAAGGCAATGGATGACCTGATGTAATACAGAATGGAGGCTACATGAAGTTGCAAAAACGTATACTTAAGAAACTTTCACTACTCATATCCACAACACTAATATGTTCAACATCCTTTGCATCGGATGCGCCAGATTGGTTGGGAGGAGAACTAAAAAAACCACTGAGCGAAACAAGAATTGGGATAACCGTACTTTACCCAGGATCAAACGCTTATCAGGCTAAATACGCAGAAACCGCGGAAAAGTACACCAAGGAACTCGGGCTAAAAGCAACGGTTATGGATCCCCAAGGTGATCCAGCGACTCAATTTAATCAACTTCAAGATATGATCTCTCAGCGGTTCGATGTGATTGTACTTTGGCCTACATCGCAAAATGCCCTCATCCCAGCAGTTAGGCAAGCAACGCGCTCCAATATTCCCGTTGTCACATCGAACTCGCCAATCGGAGAAGCTGGAAGACGATACATTGCAGCACATACGGGGCCTGATGATTGCTCCCAAGCAGAGCAGGCTGCAGAAATGCTTGGCGATTCTTTAGGCGGTAAAGGGAACATTGTGGTCGTTGAAGGTACGCCGGGTTATACCGTTTCAATTCTTAGGAAAAACTGCTTCTTAGACAAGATTGAAGACCGCTACCCAAATATTACTATTCTTGCTAGCCAAACAGCAGAATGGAACCGAGAGAAAGCACAAACCGTTATGGAAACGTTCATTACTAAGTTCGGTGACAAAATTGATGGCGTTTATGCATTCGATGACGGCATGGGGCTTGGGGTTATCAGCGCCTTACAGGGTGCAGGCAAAAAGCCTGGTGATGTAAAAGTCGTCACGTGCAACTTATTTGGAGAAGGTTGGGATGCGATTAAAGCCGGTTGGGAGACGGGGTCTAACAAACAGTCTCCAATCGACGACGCAATTCTCGCGATTCAAACCGCCGTTAAAGTGGCAAATGGTATTGATGTACCTAAACTCAGCACTATTGAAACACCGAAGATCCAAGCAAACAATGTAAACCAGTTTGAGCGACCTAGTTGGTAGACGCACCGCTTCACTTCTTATTATTTAGCCAGTCTCAAAGCTGGCTTTTTTTATATCTCCCCGTTTCAATCATTATCTGATTAATGCGGAATTGCGCTGATTCCAACCCTTCTTCTGGAGATTTAACATCCCTCAAGATTGCGTGGATCTCTTCCCCTAATATATGAGTGATGTCGCTAAATTCAGGTATGGAAACTCTTGGCCACACTTGAATTTGACCTTTCTTTTCCAATGAGTCTACCGTATTTATCACTGAACTGAATTCCACTACCTCCTCATCTGCACTTGTAGAAAATCGTGGGCTCGAAAAGCTGCCATTAAGTGTATACCACTTCATCATCTCGGGTGTTGTAAGGTAAGACATCATTTGCCATGTCGTACCTAAATGTTCTACTGGTAAATTGGATGGAATAGCAAGTGAGAAACCACCTATTGGGGATATAGGCTTACAACCGACGTTTGGTGGTGCGACACAATAACCAACGTTACCATTTGCTGGGCTGTCTGGATTCAGCTCGAAGAATCCTGCGCGAATAGACCAACCAAACGTAAATGCCGTCTCGCCTTCAGAGAATAAACGTATCCTTTTATCCCAATCGCATTTAAGGCTGGCTGGGTGTGCGAGCTTAAGCAATGATTTCAAATAGTGAACCGCTGCAAGCGCTTCCTTTGAATCTAAACAAGGTTTGAAGTTATTTGCTTGCAAATTTTCGGTATCAAAATCGTCACCTACTTTTGGTAAATTGATGACGGCCTTTCCAAAGGACGCGAGTATTTGAAGGAAAGTATGAGCGACAGGCGTACCGGATCCACAATTCAGTATGATTCCATACGTTTCGGGATGGCATTGTTGAAGCTGAATCAATGTATCCAATAAATCTTGGGTGGTTTTAGGAGGAGATAATCCCAATTCTTCAAGCATATCTCTGCGATAAAATAAAAGCTCTGCTGTAGGTTGAATAGGAATACCATATTGCTCTCCTGCTAGCATTGATGCTCGCCATGCAGCAGTATGAAAATCATTGTGATTAAAAGACTTCTCTTCAATAAATTGAGTAAGAGGTAACAACATATTCTTAGACACAAACTCGCCAAACCAAGGAAGATCAACAGCAATTAAGTCGTATTGAGATTCCGCACGTTGGGCATTTGCAATTATCTCGTCGTGAAGTTCGTCTAGGGCCAAATTGACGATTTTCAATTTCCCACCGCACAATTCATTTAATGTTGAAGACAAATCACTAAGGGTTCTGAAGGTTGGATCTGACGGGCATAAGATTTTTAACACCCTCTCGTAACCCAAACCATCTTTAAGGACACTGGGGTATGGAATGGTTCTTTGCCCCATATATGCGCCACCAAAATAGAAGTCTCGCTGATCAGAGTGAAATCCAAAAGTACTTCCCACAAGCCCTTTGAGTTGAAAAGCAAACGCTTCAAATTGCTTAATCATTTTTTCCGTGGGGTGAATAGAAAATGATTTCCCCGTTTTCGTCTTTATTCTTTTAAGCAACATACCTTCGTCAATTAACTCGTTAATCCTTCGCATAGCTGTTGCATACGGAACATTAGACGCCATAGCAAGAGACGTCACAGTGATGAGCTTCCCCTCAAAATGACGACGAACACAGTAGGCAATAATATTCCAACGAGGATCAACAGATGACAATGGATGAGTGAACTCTGTTAGTGTTCGAGATGACTCAACGAAGCTCAATATCCTTATCAATTCTTCCTTTGTCATAAACCAGTTCCTTTGAATCAATAGTCTTACAGGTACACGTTTTCCAACTCAGGGAAAATATCAATCAATTGAACATTTTCTCTAAGGTGCACACTCTTTCATCATATCTGTGATCCGTTGTTGCGTCCTTCCAATTATTGATAAACAAACAATTGAAATATCCATTTTGGATAACTCCGATGTGCGGTGTTTTGGGCAACTATGAAAAACTCATTCAAGGAATGGTTAACGTTACAGGGATAGGTTAAATGAACTCAAGTGAGTACGATTTTGTTGTGATTGGAGCAGGCTCTGCAGGTTGTGTCGTTGCAGGTAGGTTAAGTGAGGCTGGATATCAAGTACTCCTTCTTGAAGCAGGAGGTGCAGATAAAAGTCCATGGATACATATTCCTCTAGGCTATGCCAAGCTCTATAACAACCCTAAGCTCAATTGGTGTTATGAGTCAGAACCTGAGCCAGAATTGTATGGTCGAAAATTGCATCAGCCAAGGGGAAAAGTGCTCGGTGGCACGGGTTCTATCAATGGTATGATCTACATGAGAGGTCAGCCCGACGATTTTAACCGATGGTTAAAAAATGGCTGTGAAGGCTGGGGCTATGACGACGTTCTGCCTTACTTTAAAAAGTCTCAACATCAGGTTCGTGGTAGCGATTACTACCATAGTGAAGGTGGACCCGTGTGGGTATCTGACCTCCCCTCAACTCACCCCCTGGCCGATGCGTTTAGTCTTGCGTCCGTTCAATTAGGTTCGAAGCAAAACGACGACTTCAATGGGGACACTCAGTTAGGTACTGGCTATGTGCAAGTTACAACAAAGCACAGTAAGCGCTGGAGTACCGCTGCGGCATACCTTCGTTCCAATTTCTCACAAAATATTACCGTCACAAAACATGCGCTTGTTGAGCGAATAGAACTTAATGCCTCAAAATCTCGTGCAGTAGGTGTAACGTATAGAGACAAACACGGAAGCTTGCATACTGTTCCCGCGAGTAAAGAAGTAATTCTCTGCGGAGGAACGTTTAATTCGCCAAAGATTCTTGAGCTGTCTGGCATCGGTGATCCTAAAATTCTAGCAAAGCATAACATTAAGCTAGCGCACCCCCTTAAAGGTGTTGGTCAAAATCTCCAAGACCATTTTGGTGTCGGTCTCGAATTTAAAAGTAACAGCAAAGATACCGTTAATGATCTTGCTAATAGCCTCATAAAGAGGTCGTGGGCAATGTTGCAGTATTTGCTCTTTAAATCTGGACCTATGGCGAGTAACGGCAATTATTCCAATACCTTTATTTCAACAACTTGTGATGACATACATCCCAATATGATGGTTACCTTTATGGCTTGGTGTACTGGCGAGGATTTACAGCCACGTCCTTTCTCTGGCTTTACAATTTTGGCAGAGCACATTCAGCCCGAATCCCGTGGAACAGTGCACATAGCGTCCAATAACCCTAAAACACCACCCGCTATTCAATTTAACTTCTTGTCAACGGACAACGATAAAAAAGCAGCCATTGCTGGTGCAAAGTTCGCTCAAAAAATTGCAGACACCAAACCAATGAGTAACTACGTCAAAGACTTTGTCAGCCCTAAAAAAAGGTGTGTGACGGACGAACAATGGTTAGAGCACTGCCGGAAAACAGGCTTATCGTTATTGCATCCAGTAGGTACATGTAAGATGGGACCGAGCAGCGATTCTTTGGCCGTGGTCGACCCAAAACTTTGTGTTCATGGGATCGATAAGTTAAGAGTCATAGACGCGTCGATTATGCCTACTATCGTATCTGCAAACACAAATGCTGCATCTATTATGATTGGTGAAAAAGGAGCCGCCCATATTTTAGAAAAATGGCAGAGGACACCATCATGATTCGCCTTGGCATTATAGGTTCAGGGCGAATGGGGAAAATATACGCCTCCGCCATTTCAGACCATTGCGATGCTACTGTCGGGGCGATAGTCAGCCGGAACATAAACAATGCATCCGCATTATGCCAACAATTTGGAGGAATGCCTTTCGATGATGTCAGGTCTGCACTATTAAAAAGTGATCTTGACGCCGTCATCATTTGCTCACCAACCCGATTTCACTCTGAACATATTGAAGTTTGCTGTGATTTCGCGCTCCCTATTTTATGCGAAAAACCAATAGACATTCATGTCGATAAAGTACAAGCAGTCGCGACGCGCGTTGTGCAAAGTGGCATCCCTTTCATGGTAGGGTTTAATCGTCGCTTCGATCCTCAAGTCTTCGAGTTGCAAACACAGATTAAAAAAGGGCGCTTAGGGCGTCTTCGTATGCTGCTATTGACTAGCAGAGATCCGTCACCTCCAACGCTCGATTATTTAAAGCTCAGCGGAGGGTATTTTTGCGACAGCACTATACATGACATTGATCTCGCGTGCTGGATAACGGGTGAGAAGCCTATATCAGTTAATTCAGTCGGCAGCACCTTATTTAACAAAGATATCGCTTCAATTGGCGATAAAGATACGACAATGACGTTGTTAAAAATGCCAAGCGGAACATTGGTACACATAAACAATTGCCGTGAGTGTCGTTACGGTTTCGATCAACGAATTGAGGTCTTTGGGGACAAAGGTATGCTTCAAACAACAAACCAAACCGAGACTTGCTTACTTGTCTCGAACAACCAAAACTACCAGAGTTCTTCTTTACTCAAACACTTTTTTCTTGAGCGCTACCAAAGGTCATTTGTGCTTCAACTCGATGATTTCATTCAGTCGGTCAACAACCATACTCCTATATCTACCACGCTCAAAGATGGGTTGAATGCGTTGATTATTGCTCAGGCATGCCAACAGAGTTCGGAGATAAACCAATGGGTCACTCCACACTATGATGAACAAAAAATGGTGATGAACAAAAAATGATGATGAACAAAAAATGAAATGTTCATCATCACGCGAATTTAAAGTGCAAGTAATGTAAACGGTGAACTAGGTTTAACGCTAAGCAGCGTTAAACCTTTACCTCATCTTGCCATGGGTGTTGAATCAATATTTCAGAGATTCTGTTTAAGAAGGCTCCGGAGTATCCACCATCAACAGCGCGGTGATCAAATGATTGAGTTAACATTCCTTGGCTTGAAATACCGACCGATTCTTGTCCATTGCATTCAAATACAGCAGGTTTCCTCGCAATGGCATCGACAGATAAAATGGCTACTTGAGGAACATTGATGATCGGTGTGGTGAAAGCCGTGCCATAAACACCATTATTTGAAAGTGTATAAGTGCCTCCCTGAAGCTCATCAGCACTCAACTCGTTGTCCCTCGCTTTTCTCGCTAAATAAGCTATCTTCTTTGCCAACCCTGATACATTGTAATCGGCTGCATTTTTAATCACGGGCACAACAAGCCCTTTATGATTTAAGTCAACAGCAATACCTAGATGGATATCTCTCGACGTAATAAGCGTTTGATCCTCTAAACGGCCATTAAGGTCAGTAAATTCGGTCAACGCTATGCAAACAGCACGGGCGATAAAAGCAAGTGGTGTAAGACTGCATCCATATTTTGTCTTAAATGCTTCTTTATGTTGAAGCCTAGTCCTCTCTACAGCGTCAAAACAAACATCAATACCTTGTGCAACATGAACGGCTTCATCAACCGACTTCGACATTTGATGGGCAATCATTTTTCGCATGTGGTTGAAAGGTTTAACCGTCTCGAATTCTGAATACGAATTCGGTACCGAAAGTTCAGCCTGTGTTTCAATAGCGGGATGAAAGTCGTTGTTAATAGCAGACCCGGTTTCAACGGTCGTACTATCTAAGTGGTCTAAGACATCTTGCTTTGTTATTCGGCTGTGTTTACCTGTCCCCGCAATATCAGAAGCATGAAGATTGTGTTCTCCGAGTAATCGCCGCACGGCGGGTGATAGCGCATCCGATACATGCTTTTGCTCCAATGACATCCATTGAAGTACGTCTTTTTTTGTTATCCGATTATCTAAACCCGAACCTACAATATCATCCAAATCAACGTTGTTATGCTTGCACAAGTATTTTACGGCAGGTGATTTTAAGCCTTTATAGGTGCCTTCAGTCGGCTCAGTAACGCTAGTTTCTTCGACGGTACATAAAGAATGAGCCTCCTCACCTTCGACATTCAAAGTCGCAACAGGTAATCCAACATCGATAACTTCACCCACTTGAGCATGCTTTTCAACAAGAGTGCCATTTTCGACCGACGGCACTTCCATTGTTACTTTATCGGTTGAAATTTCAAAAAGTGTTTCACCTTTTTTTACTTCGTCACCAACTTCTTTGCACCAAAGAATGATTTCCCCTTCTGTCACGGTTTCCCCGAGCTGGGGCATTACAATATCCATATTATTGCCTCATAAATTTGGGGAGCCTGGCCAATCAAGAGCGATGTACTGGGTTTCTAAAAACTCTCCCATCCCCATCTCACCACCTTCCCGACCAATACCACTTTGCTTCATCCCGCCAAACGGGGCTGCAGGGTCCGATATCACGCCTTTATTGATTCCTACTACACCGGCTTCGATTTGCTTCGCGACATTGACTGCGCGAGGAATATTTTCAGACATGACATAAGCTGCTAATCCAAAAGGTGTGTCATTCGCTAGTTTGACTACTTCTTTTTCCGAATCAAACGGAATAACAACGGCTACAGGTCCAAAGATTTCTTCTTCTAATATTTCACAGTTACTCGGAAGGTCGCAAAGTACGGTTGGCCGGCAAAAGAACCCCTTGCCTCTCCATGAGTTTCCACCGATAACCAATGTTGCTCCTTTTTCCACGGCATCTTGAACTAGGTGTTCCACTTTAGATTGCGTTTGTTTATTCACCATAGGACCAACATCAACATCCGCATCCATTCCAGAGCCAATATTAAGTTGTTCCATTTTAGTAGCTAAGAGTTCGTAGAATGATTTGTACAGGTTTCGAGCGACGTAAATTCGATTTGCTGCGATACATGATTCACCTGCATTTCGTATTTTCGCTACAAGCGTTTGTTCTACGGCTTTCACCAGATTTGCATCATCAAGCACAATGACAGGCGCGTTACCTCCAAGCTCCATTGACGTATTCACAACACGATCCGCTGCATTGTGAAGCAATGTTCTCCCTACTTCAGTTGAGCCTGTGAAAGAGAGCTTAGCGATTCGCTCATCGGCAAACATAACTTGAGATACTTTTCTAGCGCTGATAGAGGGTAGAACAGAAACAACACCATCAGGTACGCCAACTCGCTTTAGTAGATCGGCGATATACAAAGCAGTTAATGGTGTTTCTGTAGCAGGTTTGAGGATAACGCTGCACCCTGCTGCCAATGCGGGGGCAATCTTTCTTGTTGCCATCGCAGCGGGAAAATTCCAGGGTGTCACAAGATAGGCTATCCCTACTGGATGCTGACACACCATGATTGCTTTATCACCATTGGGGGCGGGTGACATTGTTTGATTAAGTTGAATCGCTTGTTCTGAAAACCAGCGAAAGAATTCAGAAGCATAGTTCACTTCTCCTTTGGATTCAGCAAGTGTTTTCCCCTCTTCCAAAGTGATGATCTTAGCGATGAGTTCTTTTTCATCTTGCATCAGCTGGTACGCTTTTCTCAGAATCTCTCCTCGCTCTCTGGGCGCGGTTTTCTTCCATATTTTCAGCCCCTTTTCAGCGCTGTCTATGGCTGCTTCTACATGCTTTTCGTTCGCAGAAGCGACATACGTAAGAAGCTCTTCGTTTGCAGGGTTATAAACAGGGATATCGCGACTTTGGCTGTTGAACCACTTTCCACCAATAAATACACCGGTTGGCACCTTAATACCGTCGACAATCATATTGACACCACCTTTCTTACTTCATCAATGATCCGATCAACGGAAGGGATGACATGGTCTTCTAAATTATCGGCGGCAGGCAAAGGGATATGGGGCGTTGTGATGCGACTTATCGGTGAATCCAGTTCAAAAAAACATTCATTTCCAACAATAGAGGCAATTTCCGCCCCCCAACCACATAACTGAGGATTTTCCTCTACGGTGACTAACCTAGACGTCTTCTTTACATCATTAAGGATGGTATCCACATCAAGTGGGACGAGGCACCTTAAATCAATAACCGAGCAATCTATCCCCTCTTCTTTAAGTTTTTTTGCCGCTTTTTCGGCTCTTGGAACCATTGCAGCTAAGGCGACGATTGTAACGTCACTTCCATAGCGGATTTGGTTAGCTTTCCCCAGCTCAACAACATGCTCGCCATCTGGTATTTCGCCTTTCATCGCGTAAAGAGATTTGTGTTCAAACACAATGACCGGATCAGGATCTCGAACAGCTGCGGCGAGCAGCCCTTTAGCATCCGCTGGATTAGAAGGTGCAACAACCTTAATTCCCGGTATCATCATTGCCCAATTTTCTAAACTTTGTGAATGCTGCGCCCCAAAGCGAGATCCTGCACCGTTTGCGGTTCTAATCACAAGCGGAATCGTCAATTGTCCATCAGTCATGTACCGAGCTTTTGCAATTTCGTTAGCAACCATATCCCAACAAACGGCCAAAAAATCTGAGAACATTATTTCAGCAATGGGTTTAAGCCCTGTCATCGCCGCCCCCATCGCCGCACCTAATATGGCTTGTTCGGATATAGGGGTATCCCTAACTCTCTCTGGACCAAATTCTTCATACAGACCAACCGTTGCTTTAAATACGCCTCCTGCTGCCGCGACATCTTCACCTAGAAATACGACATCATTGTCACGTCGTAACTCCTGGGCAATCCCCTCTGCAACGGCCTCTCGGTAGCTGATTAGCTTCGCCATTCCCAACCTCCATTTGCCCAAACATCTTTAAAACACAACGCCTCCGATGGAGCTGGAGATGTTTTTGCCTTTTCCGTGGCTTCGTCAATTTCATTTTCGACTTCAGCTTCTAGCTGTTCTATTCGGTTTTTATCCACCCCTTGTTGAAGCAAACGATCCCGATAGATATCAATGGGGTCATACGCGAGCCATTTTTCTAGCTCTTCCTTAGGGCGGTATTTTCCGGGGTCTGCACGTGAGTGCCCTTGGTGACGATAGGTTTTGGCTTCGATTAAACTAGGACCTCCGCCTTGCCTCGCTTTTTCAATCGCCGACTGAGCCACTTCAAACATTGCATCGGCATCATTTCCATCAACAATGATGGATTCTAAGCCATACGCTGAAGCGCGATCAGCCGCTGGATGCTCAACCGCTGTTACATTACCGATTGGCGTGTATTCCATATAAAGGTTGTTTTCACACACAAAGACAACGGGCAAAGACCAAATAACAGCGAAGTTAAGTGCCTCGTGGAATGCACCAATATTGGTTGTACCATCACCAAAGAAAACAACCGTGACTTCACCGCTTTCTTTGTATTGGCTTTTCCATGCACTTCCAGTTGCAATACAAAGTTGCGCTCCGATAATAGCGTATGAACCCATGGCACCATGCTCGACACTCGTTAAATGCATAGAGCCACCTTTACCACTAAGAATCCCGCCTTCGCGACCCATTAATTCAGCAAACAAAGCCGACATATCAGCACCACGGACCAAGGTGTGCGTATGGCCACGATAGGTGCAAAAGGTATAATCGCCCTTTTTCATCGCTACACCAAAGCCAGCAGCTACCGCCTCCTGACCCATAGCTAAGTGATTCGTTCCCTTCACTAAATTTTGTAAGAACAGATCAGAGGCGCGTTGTTCAAACCCGCGGGCTCTGAGCATGGTCTTGTATAGCGACCATTGAATTTCCTCTGTAATTTCTAGGGGCATTTGTTTCTTCCTTGAATCAGTATTTATTTGCAATAAATAGGTCTTGCGCTGGAAACAACGTAATCACTTCAGATCCAGTCGCTGTGACGACAACTTCTTCTTCGATTCGAGCTGCTCCGTTGCCATCTGCCGAAGGACAATATGTTTCAAGGGCAAACACCATACCTTCTTGAAGTTCAAATGGATGTTCCATGGAGACTAAACGGCTAATAATGGGACGTTCGTGTAATGCTAGCCCTATTCCATGACCAAACTGCAAACCAAAGGCTTCCATTTCACTCGCAAAACCGAACTCTTCCGCTTTTGGCCAAACCGCGGCAATTTTATCTGTCGTCATTCCTGGGCGAATGAGATCAATGGCTGCATCTATCCACTCTCTCGCTTTTTTGTATGCATCCATTTGTGCCTGACTTGCACTGCCCACATTGAGCGTGCGGTAGTAGCAGGTCCGGTAGCCCATAAATGAATGAATAATATCGAAGAAGGCTTGATCACCAGGGCGGTACATTCGGTCAGTAAAGTTGTGAGGATGCGGATTACCTCGCTCACCGGAAATCGCGTTGATGGCTTCGACATCATCAGATCCGTTGTCGTATAAGAATTTATTAACAAGTCCAACGCTTTCATTTTCGCGTTTTCCCGGCTTAAGCTCACACGCCAATTCGTGATAAGCACCGTCAACCATCGCCGCAGCCATATTCAAAAGAACGACTTCATCCATCGATTTTATTTGTCTCGCTTCCAACATGAGTTGTTGGCAATCGCGGATTTCTAACCCTTCCGCTTTTAATGCTTCAAGCATTGGGAGTTCAGCAACATCAACACCAACTGGCATATCTGCAACGCCTTCTGCCACCAGCAAATCTTTAATTTCTTTGGCTGCTTTTTTAAAAAGCCCAGCTTCCTCGCCCATCGAACCACGTAATCCAAGCATCCCAGATTTAAAGTGCTCTGCATCGATTAACGGTTGATATAACTGGTGGTGCTTGGCAGCAGAGCCGAAATCCCATAAATAGGGATCTGAGTTTCCCGTGAAAAGAGAGTATCGGGCAATTTTGTCTCTTGCCCACTCTCCTATTACCGTACTCGTGAGGTATCGAATATTGTTGTTATCAAAGCAAAGAACCGCACCAAATTCCGACTTTTCAAGAACTGTCTGTACACGTCCGACCCGATACCGATGCAAACGATTGAAGTCTACTCTTTGCTCAAAATCCACGCTCATCTTCCCTGGCGCTGGAATCTTCTTAGACCAGTCCCAACCTGGCTCTATATCACTTTCTCGAACTATCCTTGGTTCTGTGGGTTTGACAATTTCCATAAACATTCCTTTGTTATTAATGCAAACGTTTGCAAACAAATTCCAAATAATAAGCCGTATCCGTACTATCCTATGTCTTAGAACACAGGCTACATTTAGATAGGCTTCAGCTTGCAAACGATTGCAGCACATAGTAGATTAATTGTCAATCATGTAATTAACATTATGTTTACATCATTTTCTCTATTCGCCAAAGTGCGAATAATAAAGTAAGGGATAAAGATTGAGCTCCTCACGAAGTACAAATAAGAAACGAGTAACCGTTAAAGACGTTGCTAATGCCTTGAATATTAACGCATCTACAGTTTCTCGTGCTTTAAGCCCCGATAAACAGCACTTAGTATCAGATCGAGTTGTAGAGCAGGTAATTAAGAAAAGTCGAGAAATGGGTTACAGCGTCAATCCCCTTGCTTCAGCACTTAAAAAAGGTTCAACGAAAACAATTGGTGTCATGATCCCCGACATCTTGAATCCGATGTTTCCCCCACTCATCAATCAGATTCAACAACGCGCTCATAAATTGGGGTATACACTGACGTTTGCTTACACAGAAAATAATTCCTTAATTGCAATGGAAGAATTAAAGCGACTTGTTTCCCGAAACGTTGATGGAATCATAATGGCATCTGCTTTTCGTGAAGATCCTACCGTTGAGTATTGTCAGCAAATGCATATTCCACTTGTGCTACTTACACGATCAGTTGATTCACTCGTCACCGACCAAATACTTGTTGATGACAATGAAGGAATTCACCAACTCACTTCGCATCTATATAAATTGGGTCACCGAAAAATTGCTCATATTGCAGGACCAAGTGAGATTTCTTCTGGCTTTAACCGAAGATTGGCATTTAAAGCCGCTGCCGAGATGTACGATCTTCAACCCACATTAGTACAAGCTTCAGCGTTCTCTGAAGAAGCTGGTCACAATGCTTCTATAGAGCTGTTTGAGAAACACCCAGAAACAACCGCTGTAATAGCAAGCAATGACTTGTTGGCGTTGGGTTGCATTGGTGAACGAGAAAGCCAGGGTGTCCACTGTCCAGATGACATTTCTATTACTGGTATCAATGACATGCCATTTTTAGACTGGTTTAGAATCCCGTTAACTACGTTGTCTATTCCTAATGTCGAAATGGCAAATGAAGCTATCAATATGTTAGTGAATCAAATTAAAGCAGGGACGGAAGAAGTATCTCCTCGTAAGGTTTTGTTACAGCCAAAACTTGTCGTTCGTCAATCAACAAGAAAGCTCAATAGGTAGAGCTTTCTCACTTGCTCTTCTAATAAGGGTTAATCCTTTACGACTTTGTTAACGCAGTAATCGGCTTTAAGCATTACAATCTGCCTTTACTCTTCATTTTTTGGCTTTACAATGAGCCCAAACTCTTTATTTCCCTAGGTTCTCTCTATGTCAATTCAATGGTTTCCGGGCCACATGCACAAAGCCCGAAAAGAGATCGAAGAAGTCATTCCTCAAGTCGACGTTATCATCGAAGTATTGGATGCAAGAATTCCTTTCAGTTCTGAAAACCCAATGATCTCTTCACTTCGTAAGGACAAACCCTGCGTAAAAGTCCTTAACAAACGTGACCTTTCCGATCCTGCCATGACCGATTACTGGATAGAGCACTTCGAAAAAGAGAAAGGTGTAAAAGCCATGGCGATCACAACCTCTAACCCACAAGAAGTCCATAAGATAATGGAATTGTGTCGTAAGTTAGCGCCTCACCGTGAGCAGATGGGTAAAAACATTCGAACGATGATTATGGGGATACCAAACGTCGGTAAATCTACCATCATTAACACTTTAGCGGGTCGTACCATAGCAGTTACAGGGAATCAGCCTGCGGTTACTCGTCGGCAGCAGCGCATAAACTTGCAAAATGGGATAGTGTTGTCGGATACACCTGGAATCCTTTGGCCAAAAGTTGAGAACCCTCACAGTGGATTTAGGCTTGCTGCTACTGGAGCAGTAAAAGATACCGCGATGGAATATGATGAGGTTGCTTTTTACACCGTTGAGTACTTGGCCGAGCAGTACCCTAACCTTCTAAAAGAGCGCTACCAATTAGATGAACTGCCTACTTCAGATATTGAATTGATGGAAGAAATTGGTCGTAAGCGTGGTGCACTTCGCTCAGGCGGTCGTGTCGATTTACATAAGGCATCGGAAATCCTTCTTCATGAGCTACGAAGCGGTACCATTGGTCAGATTACTCTGGAACGCCCAGAGATGATTACGCAAGAACTCATCGAAGTAGAAAAAGAAGCGGAACGAAAGGCTGAAGAAAAAATCAAGAAAAAAGAAGAACGCCGTAAACGTTACCTGAAAAACAAGCGATAACCCCATCATCTAATTCAGCACCTCACTTTAAGCAGATCATCCGGTCTTCTTATTGTGAGGTGAATATTCCTCTAAAAGATCCTCCAAGTTAGGTTTGTAATTTCCGTTTTGGCTGGCAGTTTCTAGATTTGATTGCCATGCTTATATCGACAGTGAGCCTTCAAAGCGATGATTTCTCACAATTTAAGCTACTGGAATTCCTGTATTCCATGAAGATTTTATTCTGTATACACTTGTAGTTAGTTAATGTAATGGTTTTCATTTTTGGGACACCTTTATGAACTATCGCCCAAACTATCCAAGACATACTGTGATAGCTTGCTGGTAATTTGATATAGTACTTAGGCTTATGAACAATAAATTAGGTTATTGTACTTACCACCCGGTAAAAACATAACCTCAAGTTGCTTGTCTATTAATGGTTGTTGTTTAACCTTTAATGCTTACTAGGTTGCTTATGATTTTAAATAATCGTGAAGAGTTTAATGCACATTGTTTTATAAACGATGCGGGGCTGCATTATGCAAAATACGACAATTTGATCATTACAAGTGCTTTTCAGGCAATCATGACACCAGCAATGCAGCCTTTCGCCTATGAAGCCCTCGCGAGATTTAGCAATGAAAAGACAGGGGAAAATATCCGTCCTGATATTTTGTTCGACTCAGAACAGGTTTCTATCGCCAAAAAAATCAATTTAGATCGCCTCACTCGTGCAATTCATGTAAGAAACTTTGCTCAATCTAACAAAACGAGTCTTAAATTGTTTTTAAACGTTCTCCCTGTTTCAGGCGAGTACAATGCTTTTATGGCGATTAAAGCCAGCTTGCTTGAAAAAAGAATCATTGAGCTCGGAATGAGTACAAAGCAAATTGTGATGGAAATTGTTGAAAGTGCGGCTTTCGACGACCAACTACTGCTTGATGCCACTCGCTCAATGCAGAATACTGGCTTTCAAGTCGCAATGGATGACTTTGGTGTAAAATCATCCGACTTTGAGCGTCTCAATTTGTTAAAGCCTGAGATAGTTAAAATCGATCGATCCTTGTTGCTTGACTATATGTGTGAGAATACAACAGCGCTATTGGAAATAGTACGAGTGTCTAAAAATATTGGTGCAAAAGTCATCATTGAAGGGGTTGAAGAAGAAGCCCAGTACAACGCCATGAAAGCATTAGATATAGACTTCTATCAAGGGTATTTGTTTTCAATGCCAGAACCCCTTAAGTGTGCTGCAAAAGTAAAATAGTCGACATCTTGCAGACAACGCTGAATTGCACAAATTGAATTGGAGGCTCTTTTTGTTTCCCTTTACGTCAACCCACAAATTCCTAAAAGGACAGATTCTAGCTGATCCCATGGCATTAGCTGCGTGTCGATAACTTCTATACGAGTTTCAAAACCCTCTAGGCTTATCTGGTTTACAGAAATGACGCCATTGGCATTATTAATGGAGTAACAGCCCTTGTCCGTATTAATGACACCTTTTACTCGCTCTGCTGTTAAATCACGCAACATGCTCATTAAGAGTTCAAAATTGAAGACACATTCTGAACCAAATACCCAACCACAACTATAAAAGCCCTGCCCTCTATTTTCCTTTCTAACATAAGTTTGATCAGGAGAGAGGATAAATTCAGGTGAGTCTATTGTATGTTCATGTTGATCAGCGCTCACTGTATCGGACGACGAAGAGTGATGACTTGCTTTAGATGATGGTTCAACTCGCCCATTTCTTTCAATGTTAAGGGATTCAAAATCCAAGACGCCGTTCTCGGTTACTATTGACAGCTTTATGCCTTCTTGTCGTTTAGCCCAATCTTTAAAGTAATGTAAATCAGACTCGGTGCACTCATCTGCTTTGTTTGCTACCACAACATCTGCGCTTGCGAGTTGGTCATTAAAATTCTTATTGTCTAAGTATTTTTCAATTTGGAGATTTCGAGGATCAACGAGAGCAATCGTGGCTTTTAAATCCACATATTTTTCGTATTGCTCGGAAAGCAGCGTAGAAATGACTTGTTTAGGGTGGCCTAGCCCCGTCGGCTCAATGATCAAGCGATCGGGTTTCTGACGTAACAAGGCCGTAATTCCCACGGACATTGGAACCCCCGCAGTACAGCACATGCAACCACCAGGAACTTCTTTAATTAGTGCCCCTTGGTCGGTCAAAAGCGCCCCGTCGATGCCAATTTCTCCAAACTCATTAACTAAAACAGCCCAAGATTCATTCTCTGGCTTATTTTTTAACAAATTAAGAATTGCCGTTGTTTTCCCTACACCTAAAAAACCAGTGATAATATTCGTTGGAACCATCGTATTTCCTTTGGGCAAGCGTTGTTTAGTCTTAAGCAGCGCGGCATTATACCCATAATGTTATATTATTACACTTGTCATTTTCTTGTAGAGTTTCTTTCGACAACAAAACGATCTACTCATCTTATGGCTTGTTAATCTACCGTTACTCTCAAAACTTCAAACTCTTGAAATTAAAAGCTTTAGAAACCATAAGCCTTGGAAGCCACAAGCTTTGGAAACTATAAGCTTTAGAAACCATAAGCTTTGGAATCCGTAAGCTTTAGAAACTAAAAAGGCGCACCACATAAAGTGATACGCCTCAGACCTCGTTCTCAATCGTGAGTTTGCGAATTAGCTACCAGTCGGGTACTAACAACTTACGAGGATTTCCTGTGTTTTACTTGTTTTCCTACCAAATTTTTATGTAGAGCCAATTTTCTCCCTTCAATGAAGTGTCACGCTTGCTCTACACTTTTAGTATCGTCCATATCGGCTATTTTGCAACCGATTAAAGAGAAAGATCGTCTAAAGATCCTGCCAATGTCACACTTTCGCTATTCAACTGACTAAGTAGATAAAGCAATCAACACTGCAATGGCACACTTCGCATTATTTCTTCGAGAACGATGCATCTTAGAAGCCCTTCGGTATAATACGCGCACTCTATTTAGGCACCATTAAATATGGCGTCAACGTAGCAAATGTTGCCATACATTCCGCGATGTTTAGGGTCTGTAATGCACGAATTCTTCACGCGGCAAACTTTGTAGTATAAGGAATCACATCATTGGACTGGAAACGCTTTATCTACTTCCAACATGTCCCAACGGCACAAGCGTCGCTCGCACTTGGATTTATTGGTCTTGGTCAAGCGTGGGCACTATATTTTCCATTGTTTGGTGATGTTATACGCCCCTTTTGCTCTATTGTTGGCTCTCTGCTCCTAGCTCCAGTCCTAATTAGGTATATTACTTCTCCTAGGGTGTTTCTTCATGATATAAAGCACCCGCTGCGCGGTAGCCTAATGGCTCCGATGAGCATGGCATTGTTAGTATTATGCGATTATCTCGCCATATTACTCCCTAAGATTGCACATCCACTTTGGTTTGCGGCGCTCACTTTACATATCACCATGATGGTGTTGTTCTTTTCATTTCAGATTAGCAATTTTAAGTTCACTAATATTTTCCCAAGCTGGTTTCTTTACCCTGTCGGAGTCATTAGCTCAACGCTTGCTGGGAGCACATTAGGACACACAGTATTTTCACAAAATATGGCGATGGTATGCATTGCTATCTACTTTGTGATGCTACCTATGGTTTTGTATCGCTTGGTTTTCGCAGGTAAACTCCCCCGACCGGCTCGCCCAACCCTTGCCATCATGGCAGCCCCTGTGAACCTTTCTCTGGCCGCTTACCTAGTCAATTTCCCTAATCCCGATCCTATTCTAGCCGGAGCATTATCTGGTATCGCGATTACAATGACGCTGCTCATCTACCTTTGTTACTTCAAGCTTATGAGGCTGAAATTTCAGCCATCAATTGCTGCTGTTACCTTTCCTTCCGTGATCAGTGCAATTGCTATGCAAAGATTAACCACATGGTTTGCAGAGCAACACACTCAGTGGGTATGGTTGCATTGGTTTGGCTTCTTTGAAATTACAATAGCGACTGTTTTGGTAGTTTGGGTGTCGGCAAATTATCTGAAAATGTATTGGCCTGAGCTATCATTAAAGTTAACCAAACCCGAGTAATTTTTCGTTGAAACTAATGGAATATTTCTTATTTATTTTAACAAATCTAATTAAGCCGCACTCCCTGAAGGGTAATTTAGATAATAAATAGATAAATAAAGGATAGCTTTTTTTGCAATAAGCGCCAAAAACATAAATATTGCATAATGACGTATCTATTTCTCTGGATATTAATAAAAGGGTCAGCTGACCTCACAAATATCCACATAAGAGAAATATCATGAGTAATTTTACCGCTAAACCACTGCCGTCTTTTATTGAGAATAAACTCGAGACATATCTCGAAAAGCACATCTATTCCAGAAATAACGGTAAACACATAGTACAAGGCTTACAACCTAGCGACGATTCGATAGTACTCAGAAGTAACGATTATTTGGCCATATGCAATCACGATTTCATTAAGGCTCGGCAAATCAACGCATTGAGTAATGCGACTCGCGAACCCATCATGTCTGCCGTATTCCAAAGCCAAACGGTAGATGAAAGCTCTTTTGAACAGAAATTTGCAGATTTCTTAGGATTCGATCATTGCATTATCACTCAGTCTGGGTGGGCAGCAAACGTCGGCTTGCTCCAAACGATAGCCGACCAAGATACCCATGTTTATATTGATTTTTTTGCCCATATGTCTTTATGGCACGGTGCACAAAACGCCGGTAGTAAAATTCACCCTTTCCTTCACAACAAGCCAAAAAATTTACTGAAGCAAATAAAGAAATATGGACCCGGTATCGTGGTTATTGATTCTGTATACAGTACACACGGAACCGTTGCACCACTTAAGGAGTTCGTAGAGGTAGCGAACGATCAAGGTTGCGCCATCATCGTTGATGAGTCTCATTCGATTGGTACTCACGGGCCAGATGGCGCTGGCTTGCTCTCTGAGCTTGATTTAACCGACAAGGTGGACTTTGTAACAACCAGCCTAGCTAAAACGTTCTCCTACCGCGCAGGCGCAATTCTATGCCATCACAAGGTACATGAATGCCTACCCTTTATTTCGCTACCAGCAATTTTTAGCTCAGGCATTATTCCTTATGAAATGGAAGCACTAAAAGCAACATTGGAGCTCATTAAAAAGAGCGGTCATCGACGTGAGAACCTATTCAATAAATCTCATAAATTAATATCTGGCTTGAAATCCTTAGATATAAAAACAGACAGCAATTCACAAATAGTTGCAATAGAAACTGGAACTGAAGAGAACACAGAAAAAGTGCGTGACTTCTTTGAATTTAACGGAATTTTTGGTGCGGTATTTTGTAGCCCTGCTACACCAAAGAATAAAAGCGTTATTCGCCTATCCGTTAATAGTGAAATCAGCGATGCACAATTAGACAAAGTATTGACTGTTTGCAGTTTAGCCAAAGAGCAAGGTTTGTTAGCTTAATATGAAATTTATTTAGCTAATCAATCAAAATTATATTTCTAATTATTCGTTTCAACTGATAAATAAATAGGCAATAAAATGAATAGGGCTATATGCATGGTAATTTATAAAACACTTACTTTTACTTACCGATGCTGTAGCCCTACTTTTTGTTTTTGGTCTAGCTCTTTTCTTTTAACCCAGTTTATGTTTTTGGCTCAATTTATATCCAAGTAGACACTTTCTGTATTAACACATCTTTGGATGCGGGTTTTAATATGTAGTCGTTCATACCACTTTCTGAAATGGATTTAAGCGTTTTCTCGCATTTTTCACCAGTGAAGCAGATGATTGGTATATCTTTCCCATTGTGTTGATATTTTCGATCTCGAATAGCGACAGTGGTTTCTATCCCGTCCATCTCGGGCATTTCTAAATCCATTAGAATGAGATTAATATCGTTAGAGTTAAGCAAAAGCAGCGCTTCTCTGCCATTCTCCGCTTGAAGTACTTTGTAACCCTGCCTTTCCAAAAGAGTGGATGAATAAAGGCGAAGTGATGCGTTGTCATCAACAATTAGAATGGTTGTATTTCCCTTATGACTCTTCGGTACTCTTGCAATCTCGCTTCCCTTGGATACCTTTTCAAAGAACAACTTATCTAACTTCGTCGCTAACCCTTTTGTGAACGCAGTTACCTCTAGTAATTCGTAGGATAGTATTCGATTTAATGTGAGGTAATTCAGTATGTTACCAGAGTAAAGATAGACTATTTTTCCTTCAAAACTGCAAAGTTCCTTCTCAAGAGCAATGAAGCGCGTTTTATCTTCTTGGTAGCTTGAAAGGTTCACTAATATTACATCTTGAGTAAGTTTGCTCTCGCTCAAATCCAAGCTTACGGGCTCACTGTGGCTCAGCTCGTATCCCGTAAAGAAAGCATGAGACTGAAGCGCGTTAAGTGTTTCCCCTGCTCCACCAAGATAAAGTAAAGACTTGTCTTTAATCACGTTACTCTTCAAAGAAAAGACGCGCTCAGATTCGTATTTAGGGAATCTAAGCTCAAACTGTGTTCCTTTGTTTACTTCACTTTTGCAAACGATAGTCCCTTTAAACGCTTTCATCACTTTACGACAAAACGGCAGACCTAGCCCAAAGCCACCTTTCTTACCAGACGTATAGAAATCACTGAATATTTGTTCGATGTTGTCACTATCGATACCAGGTCCGGTATCTTTAATAAAGATTGAATTGAACTCTTCTCCGATTACGAGTTTGATATCAATTTGGAAATCCGTTCGGTGTTTGTAATAAAGTGCGTTTTTCAACAAGTTGAAGATGACGTAGCGTAACAGCACATCACTACCAAAATAGGGTTCGGATTCGTCAAATGTCAGTCGGATCAAACTTCTATCCGCAGCATTATTGAAATGGAAGCCTTCAATTGAACTTTCTAATGTTTCGCCTAATGAATGTCGTCGGAAGCTGGAGGTGGAAAGCTTGTGCTCATCAATGGAAGTCAACAAAAGGCTAATGGTTTCATTACCTCTTTCGATAACATTGAGTGAGTCATCAAGAATGCCGTTAATCTCGTCTAAGCTTTTTGCGTCAAGAGGATAAAAATCGGATAACTGCTGTGCATTACGTTCAGGTAATAAGTGTTTTACTACCTCAATGGAACTGTAAACCGCGCTTAGAGGGTTCCTCATTTCATGTGCAATACCAGCCCCAAACGATTTTGCTAGCGAGACTTTAGATTCGTTTTCTGTGAAGTTTCGGTAGTAAAACAACGTGCCAAATGCATACGTAAAGAAGAATACGGGCATTAACGTCCATTCAAAATACGTTACAGGATCACCTTGCACAAATATCGTCGCATAAGCGGCTCCATACCCAGTAAGGCTTTGAAAAAATACAATTCTCGTATCGTATATCAACAAAATTTGTAGGAAAATCCCCGACATTAACGACATGCTCCAGATCATTGACCAATCGTTTTTTAAAAGCATATAGAAAAAGAAGTAAGGAATGCACACGCCTAAAGAAATGACATAGTAGATATGCAGGTAGCGCTTTAAATAAATTGGCAGAACATCTCTAAGTAAAATAGGAACGAGCAATAGTCCGCATACAATTCGAAAGCCTAAATTTTCGTAGCTTTCAGGAGCTAGCCATGTCCAAACGAAGTAATAAGCAGGAAAGCCAATAATCCCCATTAAAGCCACAATGGTCAGATTAGGTTCCGCGTATTCATAGATCTTTTTTGCACGATCGAACTGCATTAGTGTCCCTAGCCAAAGCACGATTATTCTTATCAGATAGTCGGATTAGTTATAGCACAGAATAATACTCGATTCATTGAAACTGAGTGAAGTATGATCCACGCCAAACTTCTTCGAAAATTTGAATAACTCATTGTTAAATTAGGCAATTAGATAAATCTGCTGCGAACGATAATCTGTAAATATTGAATCTATCGATTGTAACTTGACCAACCATAGAGCCACAGAACAAACATCATTTAAGTATCCCTGTTTCTCATACGTCGATTCCCAAAAATGAGATTAAATTTCATCAAGTACGATAATAAACGGCTCTCACTTGTCGAAACAAAAAGTTGCAAACTTCTCTTATCATCACTTATTAGATCTGCTGAGCTTATTGCTTCATTCCTTTGAGTAAAGCAAGTGACCTTTATGCATCAGCGCGTTAACCATGAGCTTAATCCAATACAAAGAACACACTCAATAAAACAATGCTTTTATTAAGGGCTTTACTTCGAAACTGACAAGGAAGATCCCTAAAACAGAGCGTCAATTTACGGAAAATTTGAGTCTATTTACACTTTTTTACCTTACAGCACATACTATAAGCACAACCATTGGTAGCACTATGAAGTTTCAAGCTACCGTCACTGTAAAGCACTTTCTTGCATAGGAATTCAAGCTCATGCTTACCACAAGAAATCAATTTATTGCTCTTTTATCCACTACCTTACTGACTGCTGGGTGTACTCAGCCTTCTGACATAGCCTCTAACCCCTCCAACATAGCTTCTAACAGCAGTGTCAATGATTACCAAGGTTCTGCCAGTATTACTCAAGGTCTGGCTAAAACAGTCGAACCAAACCTATTCAACTGCGAAAATGGACGAAGCAGAGTCGCAGGGATTGGGGAAATTACAGATTCCGAAGGAACAGTATGGACAGTTCCCACTAAAAACCACTTAACTACTGCACCAAAAGCTTTCGATTTATACGAACAGTGTTCAAACATCACCCCCCAAAGCCTTGCGGATGTAAAAGAAGCCTCTGTACCGGTTACTGTGATTGATTCTGATGGGGAAGAAATCACAGGCTATATTTTTGCTGACAACTATTTTGAGCTGTACATCAATGGCACACTTGTGGCGGTAGATACCGTGCCATTTACGCCATTTAACTCTAGTGTCGTAAAGTTTAAAGTTAAGAAACCATATACGATCGCCATAAAAGTTGTCGATTGGGAAGAGAACTTAGGTTTGGGTACGGAAAGTAATCGAGGAAAAGCATACCACGCTGGAGATGGTGGCTTTATTGCAAGCTTTAGCGATGGAACTGTAACGGGTTCTGACTGGCAAGCTCAAACATTCTATACCGCACCAATTTACGATCTAACTTGCCTTAGTGAAATTGATGGTCAGCGCCTATCGGAAACTTGTACCACAGAAGGAACAAATCATGGCGAGAACGCTTACGCTGCCCATTGGCAAACTCCAAGTAATTGGATGACTCAGGAGTTTGATTCCACCTCTTGGCCGCAAGCAACGTTATATTCAGAAAATGAAATTGGTGTAAAGAACAAAAAGTCCTACATGAACTTCATAGAAAAATTCAGTGGTGCAGGTGCTAGCTTCATTTGGTCTACAAATGTTGTACTAGATAATGAAGTTTTACTGAGGTATGAAGTTAAGTAAGCCTTTATAGAGCTTCATCTACTAATGAAAAGCCAGAAATCGTTACGCAAAGTCCTTTTGGGGTCCCTGGATTTAATATGAGTTCCCCTCCGTGCATTTCAGCTACGTGCTTGACAATAGCTAAACCTAATCCAAAGCCCTGCTTAGAACGATCGAGGCGAACTTGACGCCGTAATAATACTGACAAGTTTTCTTCATCTACCCCTGGGCCTTGGTCGGTAACGGATATTGCAACCTCTTGGTCATAACGGCGAAGGCGCACTAAAATCTCCCCTTCGCCGTTATCTGGCTTACCATATTTAAGCGCATTTTCGAGTATATTTAGTAAAGCACTCTCTAAAAGAGTTTCATCGACTCGACACATCGCCACTTCAACATCAGATTCAAATGCGATGGATTGTTGCTGAGAAAACACCATCGGAGCATATTTTTTGCTCAGTTGTCGGCAATATTCGACGAGATCGACATTGGTTAAATAATCGCTAGAGATTGAACTGTTTTGCGCCTTAACATAATGCAACATTTGCTCTGTTAATCGCGTCATCAACGAAATGTTACGTTCCACCCCATCTAAGTCATCTTTTTCAGGGTGACGTCGATACATATCAAGCTGCATTTTCATTTCAGCAAGAGGCGTTCGCAATTGATGGGACAGATCGGAGTTAAAGTTATGGCTGATTTCGATACTCCGTTGCAGTCTGGCCATTAAACTGTTCAGAGACTGAACAAGAGTTTCCACTTCTGGTGGAACACTGGTCTGTATCGGTTCAAGATTTGCTTCCGATCGCAAAAGTATTTCTTCCTGTAATTTACTTAACGGCTTTAGTCCTTTTTTAACGATAAAGGCGACCAGTATTAATGTCCCAACACAGACTAAGATAGCAACGAAGGTTATCTGTTTTCTTAACCCTGAAATAGTAGCGTTGCGACCTTGTTTTGATTCTGCAACGACGATGAGAGCATCGCCAATTGAAGTTCTTGCCGTGTATTGAACTGCACGTAGTTCAGTTCCTGCATAGATAGTTTCGTAGAAAGCGATTGGGTTGTCTTTTTCAGTTGCAAGAGGGAGTCCTTCAAATCCAGCCAGTAAGTCGCCATTGGGCGCTACAATTCGATAAAAAATCTTCTCGCTCCTTACGTCACTCAATGTATCGATGGAGAAGTAGTCCATATCAAGTCTTAGCTTATTGTCTTTAACATAGAGTTTGTCATCGATATTTTTTGTCACGGCAACCAACATGTTGTCGTAAAGGCGCTCTGACTTATCTTTGAGAACCCAAATGCTGATAAAAAAAACCAGTGCTGTTAATAAAATGAGTGCACTGGCAATCGCTAGGTACAAACGTTGAGAAAGGGACTGAAAATTAATCACTAAAAGGCTTTCCTAGCATGTACCCTAAGCCTCTTACAGTTCGAATGTTTAGGTCGGGTGCAAACTTCTTGCGCAATCGAGAAACATAAGTTTCTGTTGCCGTTTCACTTAGCTCTTCATCCAGTGAAGAAATGTGTTGTACGATTTGAGATTTGCTGACAACTCGCTCAACATTGCTTAATAAACACTCCAATACAGACACTTCTCGACGATGCAAAATCACATCTTTGCCATAAAAAGTAACCGATTTGTTGGTGACATAAAAAGTGAGCTCCCCATGTTCAATTACATTGCTGACACGAGATGAGGCGCGTCTAAGCAAAGCGTGAACTCTAGCAATGACCTCTTCGGGCTCAAAAGGTTTACAAAGATAGTCACCTGCCCCTTCGTTAAGTCCTAGAATGCGTTCATCCAATTCTGCGCGAGCGGAGATGATCAGTACTGGAAGGTCGCTCTTTTTCTGGCGTAAGCTACGAATAATTTGCATCCCATCACAGTCTGGAAGTCCCAAATCTAATAACAGTAAATCAAATTGTTGGGTATGAATGACATGAGAAGCTTGCTCCCCAGAATCAAAAATATCGACAGCAAAGCCCTGTTCTGAAAGAATTTTTTGTAAACCTTCAGCGATAACAACGCTGTCTTCGATGATGAGTATTCGCATGACCTACTTCAAATTTCTGATTTAAAAGTGTCTATCTGTCATCTGTGCAAGGTTGGTGACAGTGTGTTTGGTTAGGGTTACAGATGTAAACAAGAGGTTAACATCAATATAACTATTAGTAAGGAAGGGTAAAATGAATACGCTCAACAAGGCAATCCTAAAGCTTTCAGCTGTGACTACGCTAACACTCTCTATTTTGCTCCCAAACACTGTACTGGCTGATAATTACCCGAAAAAACCGGTGAACTTTGTTGTGGGATTTGGTGTTGGCGGTAGTGCTGACCGTATGACTCGTGCTATGTCCAGCTTTGTGGCAGAAGAACTGGGGCAGCCAGTGAAGGTGATAAATAAAAAAGGTGCTGGTACCCAGATAGCGGCGAACTACGTACTTAATCGTCCCGATGATGGTTACACCATTTTTGCATCAACGTTTGCACCTTACTTGCCAAATACCATATTGAAAGGGAATGCGAGCTACACCATTAACGATTTTTCTTACATAAACTTTCAGTGGTTTGATTTTGAATTAATCGCGGTAAACAAAGACACTCCCTATAAAGATCTACCAAGCTTGTTAACAGCAATCAAAGAAAAACCTAAATCTGTTAAAGCGGCTGTTGTACAAGGCTCCGGCGGACACTTGATGACTAAGCTGCTTTTGGAGAAAAACGGTATTCCTCAAAAAAATCTAAACTTAGTCACATTCAACAGCGGTGGAAAAGCCCGCTCTGCTGTAGCAGGTGGTCAAGTCGACTTTATCGTCATCAGTGCTCAAGGTAGTGAAGGTATCCGTGAGTTTTTGCGTCCAGTCGCTGTTGTTCGTGACAAGCCAAGTGAGCGTTGGAATGCACCGACAGTTAACGAAGCCTTGAAACCTCTAGGAATTGAAGTTCCGGTTCTAACTGGATCTATGCGTGGCTTTGCCGTACCAATGAATTTAAGAGCAAATACCCAGAGCGTTACACCAAATTGGCGCAAGCTTTTGAAAGCACATTAACAAGAAAAGACGTGCAAAAATTCCTGAAGTCGAGCGACATCGGTGGTGTTTGGGTTGGACCTGAACGAGCAACAGAGATGATGGTTGAAAACTACGAAACCTTCAAAACGTACAAATACCTTCTCGATTAATTACCCTTTCCCTACTCCTGCTGGCTAGCCCCTTCTAGCCAGCTACTCTCTTTGGAGGCTTTATGAGATTGTTAAGTCAACGCTCCGCCGACTTCGTTGTAGTCATCGTACTGGCTCTGTTTGTCTGTTGGTATACTTGGGACGCTTATCAAGCGTCGTCAACCGTGGAAAACCTAATTCTAATTGTTCCGATAGCGTCCATTGCCTTAGTGCTTTGTGCTTTAGAGTTTGCTCGTCAAAGGGTTGTCAAAACTGTTGAAAAAGAACAGAACACAAAGCCCATAAATAATGACGATTTAAAATCGGTATTGCCGATTATTGGTCTTTTTAGCGCGTACGTCTTGTCATTGGAAACCCTTGGCTTTGATATTGCCACCACGCTCTTTGTTGGCGTGTTTCTGTGGATTCAAAAAGACCGCCGTTTGGTTTGGGTTGTAGGCTACAGCGTCGCATTTGGTTTACTGATGTCGACTTTCTTTGCTCAGATGCTGCCTTACCCAATGCCAATGACTTTACTACCAACGGACTATTAGGAGCGTATCATGCTTGATATTTCTGCCATTTCAGCAGGCAGTGAACTGCTGTTTTCATCGATAGGTCCGTGGCTATATGTGTTTCCGGGCATCATCATTGGGTTGGTATTTGGTGCAATACCTGGTCTGCAAATCTCCATGGCGATGGCGATCTTTCTACCTGCAACCCTCTATATGAGCTTCTTGGAAGCCATGCTATTTCTAACCGCAATTTTTACGGGTGGCTCATTCGGTAGCGGGATCCCTGCAATCTTAATGAATATTCCCGGGACATCGTCAGCCATAGCAACGGCATTTGACGGTTATCCAATGGCACGAAAAGGTGAACATAATAGAGCACTTGGTGTGGCTCTCGGTGCTTCATGTTTCGGTGTGCTATTTGGCTATCTGATTCTGTTCATGCTAATTCAACCGATCTCAGGAATGGTGCTAAAACTTGGACCGTCAGAGATGTTCTTTGTCATATTATGGGGCATGACACTCATCGCGAGTCTCAAGGGTGACTTCATGCTTAAAGGTCTACTGTCAGGCATGATTGGTCTGCTTATTGGTACGATAGGATTTAGTGAGGTTGGGGTTGCACGTGGCACTCTGGGCAACGAATACTTGCTTGATGGTGTCCCAGTTATTCCAGCAATGATGGGCATGTTTGCCGCATCAGAGCTCTTTAAATTGGTGAATACTAATTACCTAGTTGCGGATGAATCTGCTCGTAAAGTGAGTATCCGTGAAATACTGAGCGGGGTGATGCACGCCTTTAAACACCCTAAGGTTATGTTACGTGGTAGTTTGATTGGTGTCTTTGTTGGGGCCGTTCCCGGAGTTGGTTCTTCCGTTTCCAACTTACTTTCTTACATAGAGACTAAACGTCGTGATAGAGACCCAGAAAGCTACGGACAAGGAAACCCGAAAGGTGTGGTGGCGGCTGAATCAGCCAACTCGACTTCCGAAGCGGGGTCTATGGCAACCTTATTAGCTCTGGGTATTCCTGGGGGCGGTGCGACAGCGGTGATGCTCGCCGCTTTTGCTATGCATAATATTACTGGTGGTCCGCAATTTATCCGAGAAGAAACCGATATTGTTTATGCGATTATCATCGCTAACTTTGGGCAAGTTTTACTGCTTATCGCCTTGGGTTTGATGTTTATTCCGCTACTGGCTAATGTGGTTAAGGTTCCCATGAGTATCTTGATTCCTTCGGTACTCTCGATGGCAGTATTTGGTTCGTTTGGGTTAACTGGCAACATCTCTGGGCCCGTAACTGTACTGGTTTTCTCAATCGTAGGCTGGGTGTTTAGCCGACTAAACTACTCTGTTCCTGCAGCGGTGATAGGCATACTATTAGGTGGTATGGCTGAAAGTAATCTCTTGCATACCTATCAGATCAGCGGCGGTGAGTTGAGCTATGTGTTTGAGCGTCCGGTTACCTTACTCATTATTGGCTTATTAACGCTGTCGTTATTCGGTTCTAAGTTGACCTCGCTTTTAAACCGCAGAGCCAATCAACCTTCGGCAACTTAAAGTCTATTAGCTGTTGCTATCTGTTCCCGAATCAAAGGTCTAGCTCGACAGCTAGACCTTTATCAGTATTTTGAAACTCGATTTTATATGTGGTTACAGAAGATCTACCGACAGCTTTGCAATAACAAATTCTTCGTTAGTAAGGGGCTCAATAGTATTACTCCAAGCTAAAACTTTCATTGCAAATTAGGCAACATTATGTCAACAGCGAGTCGATAGTTTTAGGCGCAGCCTCTAATTGTTCGATAATGAAGTCTACGCACAGCTTGATTTTCGGGATTTGATACTTAGCTTGTTGATACAATAAATATACGTCGAGATTGACTCCTTGAGCACTTGATAAAGGGAACTCAACAGGTACTTCAACCAAGGCGCCTGATTTGACTAATTCTTTAATCCACCACTTAGGATAAAGCAGCAAGCCTTCATGTTTCAACGCGGCATCCATCAACACATCACCACTATTACAGCGTAATATTGGCGTAATATCTATTTTCCCCCAAGTGCCTTGCTGATATGCCCACCACGGTAAATCCCCATGCACTCCCCTATATTGCAGTGTTGGGGCATTAGATAGGTCTTCAATAGTGAGTGTTGAGCGACCATACCGCTGCTTTAAGCAATCATATAATTTAGGGCTGGCTGCCAAAACAAACTCAGAGCTTGAGATCTTTTTTGCAACGACTCTCTCTTCAGGTGCATACCCTGCACGTATCGCTATATCGACAGAATCCTTACCAAGAGTGACCTTTTCATCAGAAAAATCCAAGTCGAAGTGAATAGATGGGTACTTATGGCGAAACTTGTGCAATATAGGAGCAATCACCTTTTCACCGTAACTCGTTGTTGAGCTTATTCTTAACTTACCTTCCATGGCATCCATGCGTTGAGAAATCAGCTCATCGGCATCATCAATCTTTTGTAACGCATCAGAGATCAAATCGTAATAAACACTGCCTAATTCGGTGGTACTCACATGACGAGTCGTTCGTTTGATTAGTTCGATTCCAAGCTCGTTTTCAAGGTCTTTTATACGACGCGAAATCGAAGAAGCTGGCACATCGAAGTGTTTAGCGGCGAGGCTAAAACTGTTCACTTCTGCTACCTGCTTGAAATAGCGCAACGCTCGCAATTTATCCATAATACTATCTATATACTCGTTATTTTTTCATTAAACTAGCCTTTTATTGTTTAAAAGACAAAAGTAATTTGTCTGCTTTCGTCTGTTTCATTCAATATTCACCCTGTATTGTTTCTTCAATCTAACTACTAATTGAACTTATGATAACGAGGGAACGGCAATGGAAAACAACAAACTACTTATTTTAGGCGCGTCTGGAGGCTGTGGTACTTGGGCAGTTCAAATCGCAAAAGAGCGCGGTTATCAAGTACGAGTGCTTGTTCGCGCCTCCACGAAATACGATGCACCAGAAGGCGTTGAGGTCATCCGCGGTGAGGTACTTGATTTCGAGACCCTTGATAGGGCAATGGTGGGTCAAGATCTGGTTGTTTCTTGCCTAGGAATTAAACGAAAAAATCAAGCTAACCCATGGTCGGAAGTTGTATCCCCGTCAGACCTTGCGCAAAGAAGTGCTGAGAATATTGTTAGAGCAATGAACAACCATCAAATTCAGCGCATCGTGGCTGTTAGCGCTGCCGGAGTTGGTGATAGCTTCAACAAAATGACCCCACTAATGAAGCTGATTATTCAGAAAAGTAACATTAAATTGACGTTCAGTGATTTTAAAAATATGGAAGATATCTTGGCGCAGCACAACCTTGATAGTTTGGCGGTTCGCCCTGTTGGGCTCGTCGATAAGGTATCCAATAAACAGCCAAAACTTGTTGAGCGTTTCAAAATGACGTCGCAAATATCCAAATATGATGTGGCGAAATGGATGATGGATGCCATTGAGCGCCCTACACGTTTTACCAATAAAACAGAAATGATCGGTTGGAGCTAAATTATGATGAAAAAAGCATTAGTGGTCGCAACGAATCATTCCAATCTTGAGAATGAAAAAATCACTCCAACGGGATTATGGCTATCTGAGCTGACCCATTTTTACGATGAATTTGAACAAGCAGGCTACCATATTGATATTGTTAGCCCTAACGGGGGAAATGTACCGATAGATAAACGAAGCTTAGGTTTCTTTGTGTTAGATAAAGCAACTAAAGCGCGCTACCAAGATCCAGCTTTTATGTCTAAGTTGAAGCAAACAAAAGTACTCTCTGATATAGATTGGCAACAATACGATATTGTCTATTTTGCAGGAGGTCATGGCGCGATGTGGGACCTTGTGGATAATCAAGAGCTTCATTCGCTAACGCGTAATATATACGAAGCAGGAAAAGTCGTTTCTGCCGTTTGTCACGGTGTCGCCGCCCTACTAAATGTAAAGTTAAGTAATGGTGATTACTTAATTTCAGCTAAAAAAGGAACAGGGTTTCCCTACTTTGATGAGACGATTGCTGGTGCTAAAAGTTTCGTCCCTTACAATCTAGAACAGGTGTTGAAAAATAGAGGTATGGAATACAGCAAAGCTTTTTTCCCATTAGGGGCACACACGGTGGTTGATGGTCGCCTAATTACAGGGCAAAACCCTAATTCAACAATTAGAACAGCGAAAAAAGCACTGGAAGTGCTCACCTCTTTGCGCGATAAGCAGCTGTAAGACCTAACTAACCCAGTAACCTAAAGTGTCCTACCCTGAATACTCGACCACAAAGCAATTTAGAATTGATACAACAACGGTGGTTTTAGGATAGGGCAATGTCGCGTTCGTTGTCCTATACAATAGGCGACATTTAGGTGACAAATAGTCAGCCTAAGCGTCTATAATCCCCGCCAATAACCAACCAGCCAAGAGATATTGAAAGCTATGACTCACAACCTGTTTAGTCTTAGAACAATTAGATTGGTGGTTAGTGTTCTGATCTTGCCTCTTTCCTTGGTTACTCAAGCGGCTGATAATTCTAATTTACAAACTCGCTGGCAGATATTTTTCCAACAAGCTTTAAGCTTACCTTACGAAACTAAAATCACACTTGAAGAACTTAACCGTTACCCGACCCAATTGCTGCTAAGTGACAATAAATATCCTGATTTTAAAACCTTTTCTTGGGATGATCTTCAAGCATTGTTGCAACTACATCAAACCTGCAAACTGCCAGTTAAACTCTCGGATATAGATAACGAAAAACGCCCGAAGCTCACTCGCGCAATACAGTTTGAACAAGCACTATGCAGCGGTATGATCTTGAACGATGATTGGTACGGTCAAGGCGAGATGCTGCACCCCGCCGGTGGTAGTTACGCGGACCGTTATTTGGCATCCCTCCCCTCAGAAAAGCAAGATCTGTTTATCACAAACCACGCTCGTGAATTGACACTATCAAACCCAAGTCACCCTCTACATGTGCAGCTCTCATCCCTTTCGGATCAGGGCAATGACCTATTATTATCAGGATATCGCGCTTACCTTGGGCAAGATGGCAAGCTCTGGCTAAACGGTGAATTTGGACTGCTGGTCATTGCAGGGGAAAAATGGCGAAAACTACTGAAAACCATCGCAATCAATATTGAAACCCAAAATGGCACCGAACAAGTATGCGCAGTCAGCTATAGCAATTTATGTATTCAGCTACCTCCAACAGAAAATAATGCGGTTAAATGGCTCATTGTAATACTCACTTTGCTCTCTGTAAGTTTCTTATCGATGGGGTTAATTAATCGTAGAGAAGAAGCCAAAGAACGACGCTTTATATTGCAATTGCTCACTCATGAGTTGCGTACACCCATCGCGAGTCTAGGATTTACAGTTGAGCAATTTCGTGGCCAATTTGATCAATGGGATGAAAATGCTCAACGCACTTTTGGACGCTTACTGGCTGACCACCAGCGTTTATCCCAATTAACCGAAACCAGTAAAGGATTCTTGAGCGTTGATCCCAAAGCCCAGTTCCAAAATCAAACGGCTTATCTCTCGGACTGGCTTGAGCACTATTTAGATAAATACAAGTTGGAATATCAACTCGATCATGATCAAGAGTTAACCTTGCCTTATTACTGGCTTGGTATCTGCTTAGACAATTTACTGAGAAATGCCCAACAGCATGGCGAAGGCGACATTTCAATAAATGTCTCTACAGGTCAACACCTCCGAATTG
The DNA here is from genome assembly GCF_002933855.1 of Vibrio penaeicida. GTDB lineage: Bacteria > Pseudomonadota > Gammaproteobacteria > Enterobacterales > Vibrionaceae > Vibrio > Vibrio penaeicida_A. Next base: position 101,325 of record NZ_BFAQ01000021.1, on the reverse strand, counting down.
AAGTAAGTGACCAGGGCTGTTTTCCAAGTAAGTATCAATTATTGATTAAACGAATAATGCCCAACACTCACCGCGACAACATGGGTATGGGGCTAGCGATTGTCACTCGCTTAATGACAAAAATGGGAGGAAGGCTTATCTGCTACCGCAGTCCCACTCGCTGCATTTTGGAGTTGCCACTATGACTAAAATTCTTCTTATTGAAGACGACCAATTGTTAGGTGAAGGTTTTAGCCAATATCTCGTCAAAGAGGGATTCGATTGTAAATGGCTTCGTGACTCCAGAAATGTTGAAGACCATTGGATTCAAGCTGACTTGGTTATCTTAGATAGACAACTCCCAGAAGGCGACAGCTTAACTTGGCTACCTCAATGGCTAATGATGAAAGCGATACCTGTGATTGTGCTAACTGCCAAAATTGAAGTTGAGCAACGAATCGAAGGCTTGATGGCGGGAGCAAAAGACTATGTCGTTAAGCCCTTCTCACACCAAGAACTGCTCGCTCGTATTTATGCTCAATTACGCCCATTGGGTGAAAGTAAACTCAGTTACCTAGATGTTCAGATCGATATATCCAAACGAGTAGTGATTCAAAATGGTGAAGATCTAAGTTTAAAGCCTAAGGAGTTTCAACTTCTTGTATTGCTTGTCCAAAATCAAGGGCGGGTATTTCACCGTGATGAACTACTCAATAAAGTCTGGGGATTTCAGGCATTTCCATCTACTCGAACCGTTGATAATCACATTCTCCATTTGAGACAAAAAATACCAGTTCTGAAAATTGAAACACTGCGTGGTGTTGGCTACAGATTACTTGAGGGCATTTCATGAAAAAAGATAAGTTCCTACTTGGACTGGTTAGTACTGCTCTCATCTTTAGCCAGCAGGTCGTCGCAGAAGACTGGTTTATGAAAACACCTCTAGCAGCCACTTATTCGGCTTTGTCCACGGGCAACACTCAGCTCGCTTGGCAAGAAATGCTTATAGCATTAAGTCAGAATTCGTTGGATGAGAAGCATTGGGCCAAACCCAAGGAAGTGATGATTAATCAATCTCAATGTGGAAAGCAATTAATTCCTGATCATCCAATTAATCACAACTCTCATATTAGGATAACGATACAAAAGAAAACTAATTTTATTCAGCAAGGTTATCAAATTAAGGTTTCACTTGATGGCGTAGAAAATAGTGTGAGTATCTCTTTACGAGATCGACATGGCCGAGTGTGGATTTCGGGCACGACCTCGGATCCAGTACAAAGCTATACAGAATTAGAGAGTGATGACCTCGTCTATGCACCGACTTCTGGCTACTACCAATTGATTGTTGATAAAGCGGTATACCCTATCATCTTGTCTTCTAACGACGCTCAAGCATGGGTAAACGTCGATCACAGTGATCCAAGCCTACCCATTCGTATTCGGTTACCTGAGACACCCGTAAGTTGCCAAGTTGGAAATATGCGTTGGCAATGGTTTGATAACCAATTCGTTATGCTTGGTAATTCTCAGCCAATCTACCTCAATGCGCCCAGTGTCGACTCCAATGGGTTTGCAAAAGCTCTTGAGCCAGAGTCCACAAAATACCAAGCGAAATGGTTAAGTGCGGTGGTGTCAAAATGGGAGTATCAAGGTACAGTCAAAATCGAATACGTTCAAAGAACCACTCTCCCTCTTTAAATGAAGACAAACGGGTGACAAAAGGTAATCAAAGTTAGTTTGTAATGTTTTTTATCAACAGCAACGAACGTAACTTTTGCCATGAACAAAACGATTTCATTTTTCCTGGTGCTCGTAACTCTGCCCTTTCTGGCCTGTAGCGCAGACACGCAAAGCAATGCACCAAGTCATATCACACTAAAAAATAACCAACAATCTGTCTCTATTGAGACTAGCTCTTTGAAAATTGATTGGTACACAGAAACTACCCATGTGCCGATCACTGAAGCCGCACTTTTAGTTGAAGGTACTTACCAAAATGCATCACAGGTTGAACAAACTTCTGATACTTCAGTCTCATGGTTGTTAAAGCCTAGTGACCTGAAGGTAAACGCCTCTTTTGACAAAGGATTAAGATTGTCTTTTGAGGTTACTTCTCCCTCCTCTATTGCTCGAAATAAACCCTTAACATTGAAGTGGTTCGATTTACCGAACGAACAAGCCAATACCTTGCTGATACCGTTCAATGAAGGTATGCGTATTCCAACAAACAACAAAACTTGGATGAAATATCTAACGAGCGAGTACTCAGGATCAAATACAACCCAAGATTTGAAAATGCCATTTTGGACGATGGAAGTGATAAGTGAACCGAACGTCTATGTAAGCTACCAACTACTAAACCCAACAAATAATCAGCTTGATTTTTCTATTTCCAATCAAAAACTGGATATGCAGGCAACCCACCAATTCACGGTACTCAACCACCATGAACCGTTCGAAGTCTTAATCACTTTAGGTAACGACTCACTTGATGGTGCCAAGTATTATCGGCAATGGCGTAAACAACAAAACCTTACGACACCCCTATCAGAAAAGCTCGCAAGGCAACCGCAACTCAAGCGTTTAATCGGCGCAAGTCACGTGTATTTATTTGGTCATGATGCACTCTCTATAGAAGATGTTGAAGATTGGTGGGGTTTGAAAGAGTGGTACTTTACACAATCGGCATTAACGCCAATAAAAGATGCCACAAAAGAGCTCCTTAAACTAAAAAAAGGGACACATTGGTTGAGCCAATACCACAAGGGCTTACTAATCGAGAGCATTAACACTTCTTTAGCGCGAAAAATATCAGTAGAGCAACCGACCTCGAATAACAACGGCATAAAGAAGCAGTTCGAAACAGCGCAAAAAAGAAAAAAGTGGCTAGATGAGCAAGCTAGCACCTATTTAATCGACGCAGAGCGATGGGGACAGGCACTATCAAAAGACATGGTCAACAACTTAGTTTCAGCAGGACTGAATAGACTTTGGTTAGGCTTAGATAATTGGATGCCTGCTTTCTACCAACCTCAAGTAGTCGAGCAAGCTAAACATGCAGGTTACCTAGTGGGTACCTATGATTCCTATAACACAGCGATTGAAAAAGAAGTGAACGACTCTTGGCTTACGGCTCAACTGCCTAGCGCAATGCGCGAGAAGTGTGCCATTGAAAACGCTGACGGGGGAAAACAAAAAGGATTTCGCGACCATGGATTTTACTTAAACCCCAATTGCGGGCGAGATTACGTAGAGCAACGCATAACAGATATAATCCATTATGGTCACTTTAATAGCCTGTTTTTGGATGTAGATGCCACCGCAATGGCAAGAGAAGATTATTCTCAAAGTAACGAGATGAATGAGACTAAGATGCTCTCGGCCTTCAACCAGCGTATGGATTGGATAGCATCAAATCAAAACGTGGTTTTAGGGTCAGAAGATGGTAATTCTCTCACTACACAAGGTATTGCCTTTGCACATGGCATGGAAACTGTTGGTTTTGGTTGGACAGATAAAGACATGAAGAAGAATCGCCAATCACCTTATTTCTTAGGTGCTTGGTACCCAAATCATAAACCCGATTTTTTCTTCAAATCAGCACAAGTGAAACAACCATATAAGACTCTATTTTTTTCGCCTCAATACAAGGTGCCGCTGTATCAAACGGTATTTCATGACGAGCTGATCAATAGTCACCATTGGCACAGCGATAGTTTAAAGTTTTCTAATGTGCAAGTGGAGCGTGACTTAACAGCGATGCTCTATAACACACCAGCAATGGTGCATTTAAACCGCGACGAGGCAAACAGTACAAACGCAACCCGCATCAAGGCGTTACAACACTATCAGCAAGGATTTTTACCGATTCATCTAAGGTTGTGGGACAAAGCCATGACTGGCTTTAAATGGATGAATAAACAGGGTTCACTACAACAGACAACTTTTAGTGATGGGAGTGTCATCTTTGCCAACTTTTCCCAAACAGACAAACGCGTATTGGATAATCGAGTGATTCCATCAACTTCTATTGTTGCTCTTTTAAGTGATGAGACGATTATCGAATGGACACCAATACTGCCTGAGTTTTTGTAACAACGTGGAGCCTCCCCATCCATTTTGGTTCCGTAACGGCTGTTGATCGATTACAAGTTCTTTGTTAGCAGGCGCAAGCTATTAGTATTGCAAACCTCCAATCTAGCGGCCAAATTCATTCTGTCACTACAACACTAACCTCGCTGACTCGGGGCCAACGAAAGTGAGTTGCAAAAACCCATATAGTTAGAAATAGCTGCTTCGCCAAGTGTGTATTTAGCGTTGGGCTTTCCAACATATAGAACAAAAAAAGCGAGCGCTAGGCTCACTTCTCATATTCAGATTCGAAAATCTATTGCAGTAGTTCTACCGATTGCTGGGCGATTACGAATTCCTCGTTGGTTGGATTGGCATTCGTATGACATGCATAATTATATGTGAAGAAAAGTGACCAAATTTATTCTGGTTGCATCAATAAGAACTGTGAACAATATCAACTAACTAGTAAAATTTAATTATGTTGCTGTAGTTGCTGCTTCAAGTACTGACCAAGTAATCTCTGTTTATAGCCAGTATGCCCAGATGCATATTCGGTCACATCTAAATTCACTGTATTCTCATTAGAGTCCATCACTGAAGATAAACCTGCAGGCTCATGATCCCACAGTGTTCCTGCTTTATAAGCACTTTTTAGGACATAATCTTTCATCGACATACAATTGATGAGCTTCAAACGATTATGTTTCTCCAAGATAGGTTGCCATTGCTCTTCATCACTTGATACTGCACCAGCCAAAACATAAGCCACAGATACCCTATTTGCCATGCTTAATTCATTTAAGGTGTGCCTTACAATGCGGCCACCTAGTGAATGCCCCATTAATATACAGTTTTCAAATTGAGCATCACTTTCAAGGTAACTTGTTAAACTTACAGCAACATGACGAGTTTCATGAAAGGATACTTTCCAGTGTCCAATAACCTTATCAACAACAAAGCCACCAGCCGTAGCTATCATACCAATCAAGTTTGTTCTAGCCATTAAGGTTGCAGCAAACCCTAGCTTGCTGCCACTAGCAATCTTAGCATTAGGAACAACTCCTTTATCAAACACCATGTCTTTGAAATTGCCTGCTTTCCATTGAACACGAACAACCTGATTATCTGGATATAGCTCATCAACAATTTCAAGCCAGTCTTTTGAACATTCTCCATTTTCGCTCATAAAACCATTAATGATAACTACTGACGGTAATTTTCCATCTCTAACTTTAACAATCTCACAAGACGGTGTATCTCTACCTCCCAGATCTTCTGTTTTCATTTCTGTTAGAGAATCTTTGATACTTTTTAATAGTGAATTAACATCAAATCCTGGCATAGATGCCTTAAATTTATTGAGCATTATTTATCACCCTTCAAAATTTTTCTTGCTTTAAAAGCCAAACTAATTACACCATAAAGAAAGACAAAAATACAAATATAGCGATAAACTTCATTTTCAGCCCAGTATCCGATTAAAAACAAACGCCACAACAGCCATCATTGCAATACCAATGTTAATCATTAAAGATTTCTTTTCATGCTTGATGATTAGCTTTCGCTCTTCAGCCATTTCATTGCGAATATCAGTAGCCACTTTATTGATACGCTGATCGACTAAATCTAATAACCCTGCTAGCTTTTCTTCATCAATGCCAAGGTCAATAGTTTTAGTTATTTCCGCCACTTCTTTAGCAGTTTTCGCCGATTCATCAAAGCACTCTATGGCGCTTTCGAAATGTCTATCTATGCTTTCAAACATTAGCCGCCTGACTCCCTGATTTATTAGATAGCTCAGACGCTACGACAGATGAGTATTTATACAGAATAGAAGCCGCATCTAATAAGTAGGGTAATTTTACATCGTTGGAGCTTTTCACTTTATTAACATCCATGATGAAGAACCTCTCTGATTTCAAATAATCATACGCCCCTATAAGCCATTCATTAACAAATGAACTAAACTCATAACCGTAAAAATCAAAGAGATCTACATGGTCAGACATATGTCTTATCTGCTCCAGATTATCAAAGATAACCTCCCTATTAATTAAGGTATAATCAAAGCCTTTTTCAATATGAACAGTGACAGATGTCATACCAGATCGGCATTCATACTCAGTAAATTCACATGACTCTGATACTTTGTAAAACCAAGATTCACCACCTGGTTCACGATGGCTCAAGTCCACAGTACTGAACATGGACATTATTTTACTAAACATTCTTCTTTCCTAATGACTCACATACTTCTAGGTTGATGGTGATAAATTCATCCCACGAATACTGCTTTGAATAATTCAGTCGATACTGAAGCTCAATTTGACATATTTCTGGTCGTTTTTCATAGATGCTACAATGCATATCTTCATTTAAATGCCGACAGACTCCGTCCCCACGATCTAACATTTGAGTTAGTGCAGATAGATGGACATTTGAACAACACTTACCGCATTGATTACAAGGAAAAGGTTTGAGGCTCATAAACTGTTTAGCCAATCACGAGTGCTTCTAATGTTGCTTGCTTCAAATGGTAGTTCGATATTTCTTCGCTTCACCTCTTGAGCCAACAAGTTGCCTTTTTCTACTTCACAATTAACAATAATCAAATTATCTGCAAATATTCTTAGCTCATTGATATCTAAATTAAACTCAATTGCAGCCAACTCCAAAAGATAAACATCAAGCTTCTCGTTCACATTTTGGAAGTATTCAAGTGTCTTTTTAGCGTCACTTTTAAAAGAATCTAAGTACTTCCATACCTTCGACATCATTTCGCTATGATCTAAAAAATATGAAAAACCGAGAGTCATAAGCCCTGAAGCAATTGCACTTACAAACGCAGCAATTTCTGACCCTAGTGGGACAGTCAACAAACTAGCAAGATGTTGATTCAATAGCGCTCCAAGAGCAACTGACACGCCTGTAGATAGGACTCGAATAACTTCTTTAGTAAGCTCTCCCGCAGAAAGCCTTTTAGGGTTGAAGAAAATCATTTTGGCTACTGTGGTAAGGCTACTCCACATTTCTCTTACAAGTTTCACTAGAGTCTTTTGAGTGGTAAAGAAGATATTCATAATAGTTGTTGTCAAGCTTGATAGAACACCTGCTAACATACCATTCTTAAACTCTTCAAAAATATCCTTAAATCTAGACCTAATTCTTTTCCAAATAGACAAGCCAATATCTTTTAGTTTTTCAAGAAATTTTTCGATGGTAAACGATTCATTCTTATCTTTAAATAACTCAGGAATAACATCTTTTAGCTCAAACCATACTTCGGCAAATACAGTTCCTAACGCTTGACGAACTCCCATTTTAAATCCACTTTTAGCCGCATCGTAACCTGTATTTTTTAGGAACTTGCGGCTTGTGTAGTACTGCTTATTTATTTCAGCATCATATTCTTTTCTAGCCTTATCATCGGCTTTTTTCATCTCAGTAGGGTCGATGCTTTCTAGTGCTTCTAAATGCTCTTGTTCTTTGCGAACTTTATCTTCTAGCTTTCGCTTTTTATGCTTTTGCTCTGGTGTTGTAGGGTTTTCCAGAAGTTTTAGTGCGTCAGTACTTTTCTGGATGCTTTGCTTCTTTTTATCAATAGTGGCTGGTAACTTCTCATTCAAAAATACATCCATTGAATGGTTTGATTTCAATGTGTTGATATAGCCAAAAGTTGATTGGAAGTTAGTATTTTTGTTCGCGATAACAACGCCATCAACACCAGCAAGAACTCTACCTGCATCATTATGAACTTCACTTGCTGATATAACGTGATCTAACTGTCTGTTGTCGCTTTGAGACATTGTTTGATTTCGATACGCATCATGAAGTTGACCTTCTTTCTGAGCAACCTTATCTGCTTTACCTTTTACTTTGTAATTTGCATGGCTATGGTAAGCATGAGAATCATATGTGCCTCTATCTCGATATTCATTTTTTACTTGCTCAGATAGGTGAATATCTTTATCCCTATTCTGATACTCCTGAGCATTATGGATAGTTGCTACATCTCCACCCTTCTTATCCTCAAAAAGCAGAAAATCTAAACCAAATGATGTAACTAAACTTTGAACAACCGTTTTGTGGAGTTCTTCTGTTAGTTGAAATTCTTTCTGTATTAGAGAAGTCATATTTATATCGCCAGATGCATACGGAGCTAGCAAAACTAGCTCCAAGTAGAATTAATATTTCTGAGAGGCTTTGTTTGAAGTCGCTAAGTTCGCGTCAATTTGATTAGCATTAATAACCTGTAAACCATCAGCATTCACTTCGATCTCTACCGCATTATCTTTAGTCATTACGACTCTACCATCGCTATCCATCTTTGGTTTGAAGAGTGGTGTCGTAATGATATCCGTTAGAATTGCCGCTACTTGATAGCCATTACCAATAATTTGAATTAACTCGTCAGTAATTTCTTCTCGATTTTCGCCCGACTTTATAACTATCTCCATTTTTTTGAGAGCATTAAAGTAAGGAAGGAAAATAGTTGTATAAATACGTTCAATCTCGATATGCAGTTTTTTAACATATATACGAGTTTGCCCTAATTGGTGTTGAGCTTTTTGCATCTTCGCAATTGCTTGTCCTACTTCTCTACGAGACTCTTTAGCATCCGACAAAGCTTCTTCTGCATGAGAAGCAAATGCCCAACCTGCAATAGCAATAATTGGCGCAGCAACTACACCACCAAGAACCATTGCACCACCAGCCATACCCATACCACCAGCGCTAAGAGCACCACCGCCGATAGCAGCCATTGTTGCGTTATAAGCAGCAGCACCAGAAAGAGCGGCAATTGGAGTACCAGTTGAGGCAGCAGCAAGAGCCATCACCCCCCCATAAACAGCATAGGCTGCGGCACCGCCACCAACAGCGCCTTTTGCCAACTCACCAAGGTAAGCTGTTGTAGAAAAAGCTAACCCATCAATCTGATCTAGTTTGTGTTTAGGAAAATCAACAGCAATATCCCCCACATTCGATTTCTCAAGTTTATCTAATAGCTCTTGGGCAATCGTTCGAAACTTCTTGAAATCACTACCCACTTTTAACTGTAACTCACCTAAGTTAGTCAAATGCTCTTCCGTAATTTCATTCGCTTCATCAAAGTGAGATTTAGTAGATTCATAATCCGATTTTGCTTTTTCTATAATCTCATTCGCTTCTGTTTTATCTTGGTAGCCGTCATATCCTTTTTTTGCTCCAAAGCCTGCTGCTGCAACTGCTGCTGCACCCAAAATAAGTGGTAAAGGCATATTTGCTCTCCAGTGTAATTAAATTTTATACATTTGAATTTGTTAGATCTAATTCATCATCATTGAAATGAATATCGTCAATTTTATTCCCGAATGCCATTAACCATCTTTTAAGTAACAATGAATCTGTAACTGTTGCTTTGATTAGATAACGCTGTTCATCTCTAGCTTCTATGGTTTAATCTTTGGAAAGAGGAGTCTCTGATAAATAAAAGCTTACATTTTCATCAGCCTTAAACGAAAGGATACCTTTTACTCCTTCTCCAAAGCCGAAACGTCCATCCGCATCATACTGTTCTAAAGAAAAGTTCTTAGGTCGCTCAAAACTGAATGTAGATGCTGTTGCTTTCGTAACCCTGTGTAACGCAACACTTCTCTCATTATCAAAGCCATCAAAACGACATACTAGATAGATACGGTTGCTCTGTTGTGCTAGCCCTAAAGGCATTACCAATGCACGATTATTTTTACGCTTAGCGTTTTTGTACTCGATCGTCAAAAGTCGATTGTGGAACAAAGCTTCGCTGATGATACTAAATATCTTCTCATCTATATTTTGGGGGGGAACAATGGTTGGGTATCAGCTACGAATCGTACTTTCTTAAGCCAAGCCCGTTCTTTTGAGTTTCCTGATACAGGATGCAAATTGTATCTAGCTTCCCCAAAAAAGCTTTGCATAGAAGCCATTAGATTCTGAGGTAGAAGATTGCTTAAGTAGTCTTCAGCAAGTGCCAATAGCAATGATTCTTGTGGCGTTAAAGTTGGTAAAGCTAAGCCATCAATATTCTGTTTTAAAGAATATCCATATGGTTTTGTTCGCTCATCCCGCTCAATCTCGAAGTGCTCACAAAGCATTTCAAGGTTGCGTTGAATCGTCCTGATATCTCTAGTTATCCCTGCATGTTTAAGTTCTTCGTGTAATTCTGAAGCTGTAACTTTTCGAGAGCGAGGAATTCGCTTTAGTAGTTCGAAAGCTAATGCTAAAGACTCACGAGTACTTGCTCGTTTAGTCATGCTTCTATCTTCTAGAACATCTAGGTGCTTACTAGCAACTAATGCTCACTCATTTCCTGGAATTCCGTGTACTTAAGCACTTAAATAAATGCTGCGACACAACATACAGAACATCATACAACAACGATCATACTGTGTAAATAACACGCTATCCTGTATACTTAACTAAATCCTATCGCAGCATGCGACAAAATATGTCGCACACACACGGTAGTTCCAATAAGAATAGTTAAACGATTTGAAATGAAGGCTTTGAGCTAAAGAGAGAAACCTTAAATAAGGTGACAGGAACGCAGAAATAAATTAGTAGCTTATATCTATCACTGAATAGCATAGGCAGAGCAAGTTGATTAGATAACTTTTGTTACAGTGGCTTGTGAACAGGTCAGCTGAAAAGCGCGAATAATTTCAAAGATAGGGAGCAAAAAAAGCTCCAGAGAACGGAGCTTTTGGACAGTTAATTTTAGCGCTAAATTACAGAAGTTCTACCGACTGTTGAGCAATCACGAATTCTTCGTTGGTTGGGATAACCATCGCAACTGCATTCAATATATCTGATCGAGCAATCACGCCAGACGCACCAAATCTTGCAGCTTCATTACCTTTTTTATCTTCCACAAAACCTAGAAGCTTGAGGTTTTTCAAAATCTCACTGCGGATCGGTAATGAGTTTTCGCCAATACCCCCTGTGAAAATAATGGCATCAAGGTGCCCTAGTGGAATTAAGTAGGAGCCGATGTATTTTGCAACGCGGTATGTAAATACTTCAAATGCAAGCTTTGCGCCCTCATGCCCTTCATTCATTGCGTCTAGAATGCCACGAGCATCGGATGTAAGCCCTGAAACACCGAGGAAACCCGATTTTTTGTTCAAGGTTTCAAACACCTTTTCTTGGCTCCAACCTTTCTTCATCAGAAATTCAATGATGCCAGGATCTAAATCGCCAGATCGTGTTCCCATCATTAGCCCGGCTAACGGCGTGAAGCCCATTGAAGTATCAACAGATTCTCCGTTGCTGATGGCACACACTGATGCACCATTGCCTAAGTGAACCGAAATGAAGCTGGATTCATTTACTGGTTTGTCGAGCATTTTTGCTGCTTCACGGCTAACAAAGTAATGGCTTGTACCGTGAAATCCATATCGACGAATACCATATTCTTTATACAATTCGTTAGAGATAGCTCCGGTAAACGCTTTTTGAGGCATGGTCTGATGGAAGGCCGTATCAAATACGGCGAATTGAGGCAAAGCGGGAAAGGCAGATATTGCAGCACGAATTCCGATCGCGCCTGCTGGGTTATGCAGTGGTGCAAGATCCGCAAGGCTCTCAATTTCTTGTAAGACATCTCCATCAATTCGAACCGTTTGAGTAAACCGTTCACCACCGTGAACAATTCGATGACCTACAGCCACAATGTTTTCTGTTAGCTTGTATTCTTCTACTAAACCAACAATTCGATTAATTGCATGGTGGTGATGATTTTCAAGTGCATCAATCTTCTCTTCAAACTTATTACCATCGTGTTTCCAGCTGATTACCGCATCAGGCAATCCAAAACACTCACCTAAACCGCTGACAACGGCACTGCCCGTTTCCGAATCAATAACAGCAAATTTGAGAGAAGAACTACCTGAGTTTATAACCAGAACAAAGGAATGAGACATAAGGTTATGAATCCTGTTTTTAGCTAATTTTCTGAAGCGATATGCTTTCATCGAAGATAAATCCATTATTCAATGATTTTTGAATCTTTCAACTTTATTTTAATTAACAAGTTATGCGAATAAGAGTTTTGTTGATCTAGCGCAGCAAAGCATTTACTTCGTGCAGAAAAATTAAAACCACCAATAAGCATCTGAATCCATATAAAAACATCTACTCTATTAAGATTGAAACGCTATAAGTGCTAAGCGCGTTGAATTCTTAAACTGACGAGCCTACCAAGCTGACCATTTTACGAAATATGTTTGGATCGTTGTCTATACTTTATCTGTAATAGATGTAAGAAGCGGACTTCTCATGCATCTACAGCTTATGCGCACAGCCTACTCGCGCAGCCATTGTTAAGGATTAAATGTGATTCTATTTGCCGACTTGCTCGTTTTTCTGGGGATTGTATTTTTGGGTTTTGGGCTCAAGCCTGCTATCCAAATTTGCCAGAAAACACATGAGCTGGGTTGGCAGATATTGTTAACGCTCATTGTTGCATTCACACTCGGCTACACATTATTTCTTCTTTATTTACTCAGCATACGTTCCGTTAGCTATATCGAATTAGGTATGGCGACAATCTTGTTCGGGGGAAGCTTATTCGTTGCTTTGGTCGTCAGCTACAGTCAAAAAAGCATCAACCAGATTGATGATATAGCTCAACTGGAGCGCTACAACGCGCTTCACGATTCGTTAACTAAGCTACCCAATCGCCAGTTTTGTATGCGTCAGCTCGACAAACGTATCGAGCGCAGAACACCATTTTCTGTCTTGTTATTCGATGTAAACAATTTTAAATACGTGAATGATGCTATGGGTCACCAATTTGGGGATATGCTACTCCAACAAATCAGCCAAAGACTAAGTATGGTGTTGCCTAAACAGGCTTTTTTTTCTCGAATTGGGGGAGATGAATTCGTCATAATATTGCGAACTGGAGGTCGAAAGCCTATTGAAGAGCTTTACTACGAGATATCAGAAGAATTGAGCCATCCATTCAATCTTGGCGAATACAGTATCATTACCTCCATCAGTACTGGCGTCAGCATTTACCCCGAATACAGCACAGAGAAAGATCAGATCCTCAAACAGGCAGATGTCGCGATGTATGAAGCAAAGCGTTCAGGTTGTGGTTTATATTTCTACTCAAGTCACCTAGCGGATCAAGCCAAAGAACAACTTGCCATATCCAGCCAATTAACGTCCGCACTCCACAATCAAGAATTTGAGCTTCACTACCAACCTATTGTTAACACTAGGTATAATTCTCTCTATGGTTATGAAGCGCTAATTCGGTGGCCCCAGCCAGACGGAACGTTCATATCACCCGAAAAATTCATTCCAATAGCAGAACAGTCACATATTATTCGTGACATTACAGATTGGGTCGTTAATCAAGTCATACTTGATATGCAAATCTTTAATGAATCAGGCATCGACGCCAGTATTCACTTAAACCTGTCGGCTAAAGACTTAAATAGTCGCGCACTGTTTAATAATCTCAAACAATTGGTAGATAGCGATCAAATCAACCCAAGTCGGCTTGTTTTAGAAGTAACAGAAAGCAATATGCTTAAAGACTTGAACAATACTAAACAAGTATTAGACGCATTGAGGGAGATTGGGTTCAAGATCAGTTTAGATGACTTCGGTACAGGTTATTCTTCACTGACTTTGCTTAGAGAACTACCGATCGACCAAATTAAAATTGACCGCTCCTTTGTGTCGGGAATGCACAGGAGCGATTCTGATCATGCTATTGTCCGATCTTCAATTTCGTTGGCGCATGGGCTGAATTGCACGGTGATTGCTGAAGGCGTAGAAGAAACAGAGCTAATGGCTCTGCTTGATACAGCGAATTGTGACTACGTACAAGGGTTTATCAATGGTCGAGCACAAACAATAGAGAACATTGTCTATTGGACAAAACAGCACCAATTAAAAAGCGCCATTTAGTTATATCCACGTTAGCAAAATAATATGGATAAACGAAATCGCGCTGAATACTGCAAGTTTGATTGATTACTAGCGTTACAACAAGTTAAAACTCGTACCCCATAGTCACGTATAAGGCATAAAGGTTTGCATCCCCTTCTTTCCCATCCTTCTTAAGCGATAGATGGTTACCCCGTAACTCAGTACCAAATTCAAAATTGTTATCCAATCGGTAGGTACTTCCAATTGACCACATATACCCTAAGCCTTTTGCTTTTGGCTGGGAATCTTTATCAACCGTTACCGTCTTTTTGTATTTTAACGCTTCGACATACCCATAGGATAAACCAGCACTACCGTAAACATCGATGCAGTCAGTTAGCGAATACGTTATTTTTGGTGCTGCATTCAATACTAGGGAGCTAATTTCTTCCACTTCGTAAAGGGAAGATGTATCTGACTTTTTCTTTGAGTTGTAATGAATATCGCCAGATAGTGCAACGCCTAAATAAATGTCTTTTTCCTCTGTCCAACTTGATGTCATACGCGAATATTCAAGCGATAAAGATCGCCCTACCAATTCATAATCGCCAACACTCGCCACTTTAGACTGGAAACTGGATCCGCCAACCTTGGCAGTAAATAATTGATAAGTCTCAGGGCGCTCTGCTGCGCTAACATGTGAGGATAATGCAACTGCACTGGCAAAAACTAAAGCAAACTGTTTTTTCAAAACAATATCCAAATAATCTGACTGTATTTATAAAGAAATTGAGCTTTGCAAGAAAACACTCTAACAATGGCATCAAATTCTCATGATTGATTGAGCGCGCGAGATTCTACACAACTAATATGCATGTCAATAGAGTGATTTATGAATTTTCGCTGAACAAATTACTACTTATTTTCATTACGTGATTTGGAACACCTTCTTACCCATTGCGCTAACGAGACTCAAGCTTTCAAAAGTGCATGTAAATTAATTGTTACAGATTATAATTTCGGGAAATTGATGGTTTTGTAGACGACGATTTAGTTTTCATCGATAGTTACCACATTAACGCAACATATTCGCAACATCGTGGTGACTTATGACTAAGCAGAGTAAATATCAGTCAAAGACGGCAGATGAAAATGGTGTCATTCAGTGGACTGACGAAGAAAATGACGTATGGCAAACGCTCATTCACAGACAACTTAGTTGCATCAAAAACAGAGCCTGCCATGAGTACATGGAAGGGCTAAAAAAGCTCAATCTCCCACGCGAGCGTATTCCTCAACTTCATGAAATTAATTCTGTACTCTCTTCAGAAACGGGCTGGCAATGCGAAGCGGTACCTGCCTTAATAAGCTTCGACAAATTTTTCGAAATGTTATCTGAACGAAAATTCCCAGTCGCCACTTTTATTCGCAAAAGAGAAGAAATGGAATACCTTCAAGAACCTGATATTTTCCATGAAATATTTGGTCACTGCGCGATGCTAACTCACCCCGCTTTTGCTGCTTTTACCCATTCTTACGGTAAGTTAGGGTTAAACGCTTCAAAAGAAGACAGGGTTTATCTCGCTAGGCTATATTGGTTCACCGTTGAGTTTGGTCTAATTAAAAACAGTAATGGAGTGAGTATCTATGGTGGCGGAATTCTCTCTAGCCCAGGCGAAACACAATATGTTTACAGCGACCAACCTGTATTTGCACCTCTAATACCCCTTGATGTTTTGCGTACCCCATACCGAATTAACATCATGCAACCAAAATACTTTTACATCGACAATATAAGCGAGCTTTTCGACATAGCTAATCTTGATATTATGTCGCTTATTAAACACGCCAAAACATTGGGTCTACATTCGCCCATGTATGAACTTGAACACGATTAAGGAAAAATCATGTCAGAAGTACTGTTAGAGTCATCTTGCGAAGCGTGCCGTTTTGATGCACCAAAAGTTGAAACAGAAGAAGCCAAAAAATTACTAAACCAGATTCCTGAATGGCAACTCATCAACGTAAATGGCATTTCGCAACTTGAAAGGGTTTATACGTTTAAAAACTTTAAGTTAGCTTTAGCGTTTACCAATCGCATAGGAGAAATGGCTGAAGAAGAAGGACACCATCCAGCACTGACAACCGAATGGGGAAAAGTAACAGTTCAATGGTGGAGTCACTCGATCAAAGGCCTCCATAAAAACGATTTTATCTGCGCAGCAAAAACAGACTCGCTGCTCTGAAGCGCTTCAACAAATTCGTTTGTAACCTCAGGTTCGTAGGCATGCCCTGAGGTTACTGCCTTCCCCTCAGCCATCAACAATCCACTCCATATCCGCAACAATCATTCCATACCCACAAATCACGTCGCCAAACTACGCAATATTTGTATTAGTCTGACACCTGCATAATATTCTAATGACAATTTGATTATCTTTTAGTTCGTACACTAAACTTTAGAATTCAACCATTCCAATCATATAATATGTGACGCAACTCGCAATTATGGCGATAAAATCAGTTCAGCTTGATTTGAGCCCTAAATAATGTACCCTTCTGCGAAGTAATAATGTTTAGACCTCTAAAGGAATGTGTGGCATCAAATGACAATTGCAGCCCCATGGGTAGCTAACCCAGACATATTAGAAAAGGCAAAAACAAAGTGGATATTTCGTAACCCTGACAAAAAGGACGGCGATGATATTCACCAGCTTATAGAGAGCTGTCCTCCTCTAGACACCAACTCCTCTTATTGTAATTTCTTACAGTCCTTTCACTTCAAAGACACATGCATCGTTGCAGAGTTTGACGGTGAATTAGCTGGTTTCATTTCCGGCTATTGTAAACCTAGTTCACCGAAAGACTTGTTTATTTGGCAAGTTGCAGTCTCCCCAAATCACAGGGGGAAAGGGCTGGCATTTTCAATGTTGAAAGCGCTATTGAAAAAAGAAAGCTTGAAAGCGGTAGAGTGCGTAGAAACCACAATTACCGAATCAAATCAGGCTTCATGGAGCTTATTCAAGAAATTAGATAAAGAAAACGGAAACACCGGAAGCAAAACCATATTTTTGGATGAAGCCGAACATTTCAAAGGCAAGCACGATACCGAATATTTGTATCGCATCCCTCTACTTAAAATTTAACCCAAGGAAAAAGCGGTCCCACAATGGATATCTTTAAGAAAAAGGAATCTAAAGTCAGATCCTATTCAAATAACTTTCCAGTTGTTTTTCAAAAAGCGCAAGGTAGCTGGCTAGAAGCAGAAAATAACAATAAGTACTTAGATTTTCTAGCAGGCGCAGGGTCTCTAAACTACGGGCATAACAACCCAGTTTTGAAAGATGCTTTACTCACATACATTACCAACGACGGCATTACGCACGGCTTAGACATGCATTCTGAAGCCAAAGCAGAGTTTCTGCATGCATTGGAAAAGCATATTCTCGCACCACGCGACCTAGACTATAAAGTTCAGTTCACTGGACCTACTGGTACGAATGCGGTTGAGGCAGCATTAAAGCTCGCAAGAAAATTCACGGGTAGACAAAATATTGTAGCGTTTACAAATGGATTCCACGGCTGTTCTATGGGTGCGCTTGCTGCTACAGGTAATCAACACCATCGCGGTGGTGCAGGAATGGCACTCACAGGGGTGACACGCATACCCTACGAAAATTACGCCGATGTTGATGGGCTAGCGCTATTCGAAGCCATGCTTTCAGACAATTCAAGTGGTCTCGATGCACCTGCTGCTGTTCTTCTTGAAGTGGTACAAGGTGAAGGTGGCTTAAACGTAGCCAGCAATGCTTGGTTGCAAAAGCTGAGTACCATTTGTAAAAAACATCAAATCTTACTAATCGTCGACGACATCCAAGCCGGCTGTGGTCGCACTGGAACTTTCTTCAGCTTTGAGCCTTCTGGTATCAAGCCTGATCTCGTCACTTTATCTAAGTCGATTAGCGGGTTTGGTTTACCAATGGCAGTTGTATTGCTTAAGCCTGAGTTGGATGTTTGGAACCCAGGTGAGCACAACGGTACGTTTCGTGGTAACAACCATGCTTTCGTTACCGCAACAAAAGCATTGGAATTGTATTGGGCAGATAGTCAGTTTGAACAGCATATCTCCGAGCGCTCAAGCCAAGTTCGCGAGCATTTAGAACAATCACTACTTAAATTCCCTCACTTATTTGAAAGAATAAAAGGTCGTGGAATGATGATTGGAATCGAGTGTAAAAACCCTGACGTAGCAAGCCTTATTACTCGCAATTGCTTTGATCGCGGTATGATCATCGAGACTGCAGGACCAAATGATGAAGTTGTTAAGTTCTTCTGCCCTCTGACCATTACAGAGGCGGAACTGGCTCAAGGCTTAGAAATATTTGAAGCGTCTTCTGAAGTAGCCGCTCAACAGATAGTAAAGAAAGCATCTTAGGAATTTAGAATGATTGTAAGAACTTTAGAAGAATGTCAAAACAGTGAACGACGTGTTGTGTCAGACAACTGGGAAAGCGTTCGCATGTTGCTTAAAGATGACAAAATGGGCTTTTCGTTCCATATCACTACTATTTACGAAAATACGGAAACGCATATCCACTATCAAAATCATCTTGAGTCGGTTTACTGCATGAGTGGTGAAGGCGAAATCGAGGTAATTGGCGGTAAAACTTACCCAATTAAACCAGGTACGCTTTACATTCTCGACAAACATGATGAGCACTATCTAAGAGCGTATAAAGACAAAGAAATGGTAATGGCTTGTGTATTCAACCCACCAATTACTGGCAGTGAAGTTCATGACGAAAACGGCGTATACCCAATTGTAGATTAACCTACATTGACGTATCAGACCTGACAGGTACAAGCAATCCAACGCGATCTTAAGTGGCTTTACGTTTAAGATCGCATTCTTTTCAAAGTTGATATTAAGAAATTAGTTTTTCTTGGCGATTCCTAACATTCGGCTTAGTGTGCCATCTTTATCAATAAACTGGTGCTTAATAGCGCCGCCAATATGTAAAAATAGCCCGACAAGCAATACCTTAAAACCGATTCCGTGAATAGCACCACCCAAATTGCTTAATGATTCTGCTTTTTCACTTTTTGCAATCAACTCCATTCCAAAAAATGCCAAACCGTGACCTCCACCAACACTCATTAGTACACCGGACAAAGGCATAGCAACAGTGCCAATCAATAACAGATAATGAACAATCTTAGACAGGTTTGTTTGCCACCTAGGCATAACAGCAGCACTAACTATTTCCCCTTCTTTTAGCCGCCATGCAATTCGAAGAACAGCCACCAAAAGCACCATCAACCCAAGTGATTTATGTGTTGCGAGCAATTCAAACTTCTCTGCTCCTCTAGGCAACCCTTCAACGAACTTACCCATTCCCAATGTAACGATAAAACTGATGCCCACAAGCCAATGAAAAATAACTGTAGGGGTAGAAAGACGATTACTCATATATCACCTGTATTTTGTGTGGTTTTATTATGAGTAAATCATGCACAACACTCGGTTAAAGTTCGATACCGCATTGTGTAAAGTTATGTAAATATACTGACAAGGCTCATAAACTTTACACCATCTCGTTTAAGAGATAGACCCGTGTTTCGGTCATAAAAAAGAGCCGCTAAAAAGCGACTCTATATAGCTAAAAGATAAAAAATTTAAGATAGAGTTAACTCATTCTTAGACAAAAAATCGATAGCATCTTGGCAATTGTTCTTGGCTGCCTTGTACATATACTCAATGGCATGGTCTTCGTCTGTAATACCGCCTTCCCCACTAAACAACATTTGAGCAAACATGTATTGCGCTTTTGGTACATTGAGGTCGGCAGCACCGTTTAAATACGTCCGGGCTTTCGCCATGTCCTCAAACACTCCAATGCCACTTGCATAAACGGTATAAAGGATCATTGCAGCATTTGTATTTTTTCCGCAATAAGATCGCTTCAACCAAAAAATACCTTCACTTTCGTTTTTATCAGCACCCAAACCTAGGAGGCGACCCACACCGGTAAGTAATTGAGCAACAGGTGAACCGCGATATGCATACTCAACAATAATGTTTACGTTTACCAAAGCATTATTTGCCCTTCTAGAGATAAGTGCTTCTATGAAATCTCTATTAAGCAAATTTGCGGTGTCTTTAAAAAATTCATTAGATTCACGTGTAAGATCTTCATCACTTAAATCTTTTTGAATCAGTGAAGTGATAAATCTTTTCACCTTTTCTATGTCTGACAATTCCATGATCCTGAATCTTAACTTTCGATTGAGCCAAAAGTATGTCACGAAAACGTAAATTCTAGGTTAACGTTACACATTAATGCTAAGTAACTCGCATTCTCACCTTAGAGTGGTATACATCGTCTGAAGAGGCACCTAAGTATCGTTATGAAAAACACAAACTCATAGATGCCCCCAATGATTTTACATTACTGAATTATTTAGCATTGCCCTCGTTTTCTTGAGGTTTTTTAGGTGGATTGCTTGAGGAACGCTGCCAATTTACCCCCGAGCTTGGTTGGTAAGAAGGTCCTCTTGGGCTTCCTCGATGACCATTACCATTTGAGCTATGAGTTCTATTCATGTTGCCTCCTTGTATACATTTAAGTGAGCAAACAATGCACAATGTGCACGACCCCAGTCTAGTTGAGTACATCAATAAAATATGCGGGCAAACTAGCAGTTGGTTTGGACTTCGAATAGCAGAGATAAGACAAAGTAAATAATTTCTATAACGCGGGATTTTTAATTCATTGACAAAACATACCGCACACCGTATTCATTAAGCGTTCATCTTTGCACTTTACAATGCACAAGAATCAACAACACAAACCTTGCTCGGGAACCTTGTATGAAGAAGTACACTATTTTCGCTATTGTTGGTATTACATCCGCAGTAATATTTGGAAGCTATGCGTTATCGAAGCCCAATTTAGATGGAGACATTGTTAAGGGGCAATCACAGTACATAATGTATTGCCAATCATGTCACGGCTCTAAAGGGTTAGGTGATGGACCTGCCGCTCTTAGCCTAAGTAATCAACCCGCTAATCTAGCAAGCAAAGTGAGTAGTTTTTTTTCGACACCAACCTCACTATCAAAAGACGTTCTAAATGGAAATGTAGAAGAAGGAATGCCAGCGTGGAAAGGAATTCTAACCGAGGAAGACGCGATTAACATCCTGACTTACGTTCAATCAATCCAGTGAGTTTTACCCACTTTGTATACCCAAGAACGACTTGGGTATACCCCTAGCCCTAATAGACTAAATAAGTAAATCACTAACTTCTCTCCTAGGAGATTCAGGTGTGGGCTTCGCTTTACCCAGCCTAAACACCATTTGCACTGTATGCGCTTTGTGTACATTAAAGTACTGTTTGAAGCTTTCTTGCAGCGGAAGCATATCTTGATATTCCTGCAATATTTGGCTCATTGGATGTTGTGCAATGCCCATTGATGCCGTTATCAGATTGATTCTGTTGTACAAGCGCCCTACTTTTAGTTGATCCTTCCTTGTGTTTCCTTCCGTTACCAACATAGCGAAATGATGTGTACTTGCCGTAACTGCTTTTGTTAATTTTATGCCTTCTTTTCCAAAAGACGTAGGGTCTTTCTCAGCCGATTCACGGCTCATTAAGAATCGTTCGGCTAACCACCGCTTCACACCTAAAACACCATTTTGTGGTAAA
Source organism: Vibrio penaeicida (assembly GCF_002933855.1). Taxonomy (GTDB): domain Bacteria; phylum Pseudomonadota; class Gammaproteobacteria; order Enterobacterales; family Vibrionaceae; genus Vibrio; species Vibrio penaeicida_A. The sequence continues at coordinate 79,657 of NZ_BFAQ01000021.1, read as the reverse complement.
CCAAAGCCATCTCGGTGCTTTTTAAACTCGTCGTCGTTAAAACGGAACATGCCTATTGTTTCAAGGCTTCGCGAACTTTTTTGTTCTTCAATTTCCATAGCTTGATTAAGGAAGTGTCGCATTTCTTGGTTGTATTCTTCCGTTTGTATCAACCTCAATTCGCTGCCATTCGTTTTCACAACATTAAGAATCGCGTTCAGCTCATTATCAGTAAGCTTTGCATTTGTGTATTCGGTCTTATTAGATTGGCGTGTAACAAGATAAGAGAATAAAGGATCTGGTTGAATACTCGCATCTGGCACTAACTTAATCGCTACAACGGGCTTGTTTTCCAACACCTGATTACTGTACTCGCCTAGCGGGAAATATTGTACATCTGCTCTCATAGCAAAATGGCTTGCAGTCACGACTAGACTTTCAATAAATGTACCCTGACCAATATGGATTTGGCGATGAATCGGATCCGTTTCAGGCAGTAACCTATCCTCGTCGACATACAACAAAATTGTATCTTCGCCTTTAAAAGCGACCTTCCATGGCTGAATATTGTGAGGATTTGGGCATAGCATTGCGTAGCTGATGAGTGTCTTCCTAAGATCCGAGTAAGTCAGTGCCGGTCTAAATGAAAGATCAGAAGAACTTGAAACGTTACTAACCAAAACAGGTGCAGTAGCCAAAACGACTGCCCCAGCGCCCATCACTTTAATGAAGTTCCTTCTATCCATTGCTATACCCTCTCTAATTCATTTGCTAAACTACATTCCATGGAATAAATATACATTCCAAGGAATATATATCAAGAGGTTTTGTTCATAATGTCGATAGAAAAACAACAAGCATCCATTAAGATAATGATTACATTGGGAATAATTAATCAACTCACTGACTCTTGGCTAAACAAAGCACTGGCACCTATTGGAATTAACCAGTCACAATTCAATTTGCTGAATCACTTCTCACACCAGCCAGAGCGCGAACAGACCATCAGCCAATTAGCTCAGGTCATGCAAATGAACCAGCCTGGTATTACTAAGGTGATCAACAAACTCGCACAAGAAGGGTTAATCGAAATAAGAAAAGACGAAGCAGATGGAAGAAAGAAATGGATCAAAATAAATAATGCTGGATTGGATAAGGTTCAGCTCGCTTTCATGAGTTTTATGCCCACAATTGATGCTTGCTTTAAGAATTGGGATAATGACGAAATGCTGCAAATGTTACAGCATTCCAATAAGTTAAAAGATTGGCTAGATGAGCATCGAGATCTAAGCTAGCCGCACTCTTTCACCTCTTTTCTAGGCAAGCACCTTCTCTTTGATTACCGTTAAAACGCCTTGTTCATCTTGATGAGGCGCTTCAAAGCGAGCTAGCGCTTTTATTTCAGGGTGGGCGTTTTCCATGGCGTAGCTGTGATACGTCTCTTTCAGCATTTCGACATCGTTGAAGTAATCGCCAAAGCTCATGCTCTGCTCGAAATTAAAATCGAACATTTTTTGTAGATGCCTTATCGCTGTGCCTTTTGACGCGTCTTTATGCATAAAATCGAGCCAAATTTTAGCGCTTACTACCACTTGGTGAGATTCTCCGAATTTTTCAGATACTACTGGGTATACGTGCTCTTCAGTGCCTTCATAATTCAGAATGGCTATTTTGATAAATTCATCATCGACTTTGAGTAAGTCCTCAACGTTTTTTACCCGATGATAATAGTTTTGAATTTCCTCAAACTTACTCGGATCGTTTGTTTCAATGTACGCCGAATCTTTTCCACATAAAACGATGTCTGAATTTTCAATACCTCGAACAGTGACAACAATGTCATGCACTTCTTCCTTAGGAATAACAGCGCTATACAACTCGTTACCCTGATGCATAACGATCGCACCATTTTCTGCGATGAAAAGCATGTCATCAGCTATAGATTCAAACATACTCAGCAAGCTGTAATATTGCCTACCTGAAGCGGCTGCAAAAATAACATCTTTTTCGCGTAATGCATGAAAAACATCATAGAATTCTAAGGGAAGATTTTTTGAACTATCGAGCAACGTGCCATCCATATCAGTGGCGATAAACTTTATCTTTTCTAACAAAACGACTCCAAAATACTTGTCTACGATTTTGCCTTAGCGACAAAAGCCTAAGGTCTTTTGACCTAATCTAATCATTGAAAACTAAAATGCCATAGAACTTAAACAGCGTGAATAATTCAATATATAAATATACCCAAGCCTTCCGTTAACTTTTACTCATTAAAGTAACACATAGGAACAAATCGGATACCACTAACTTCAGATTCAGAATCTGTAGCTTCAAACCCTTGCGATTCATAAAAAGAAACAGCATTAACTGATGCTTTTAACCTTACGCAGTCCTTTTTTGAGTGAGCTAAGAGGTGCTGTAATAACTTTTTGCCCACACCACTTCTCTGCAGTTCTTTATCAACAAATAGGTGTGTAATGTATGAACCCTCTCGGAGCGCGCCAAAACCAATCAGCTTGCCATTATCAACGGCTTTAACACTGTGAAACTTGCTTCTATCAAAGGCTGTCTTTAAGTCTGGAAGCACTTTTGATATAAAGGTCAATCTTCCTTTTTCGCTGAAATGAGGTAAGATATCTGAACTCGCGACCTTCTCAACAAGCTCAACGGCTGCTTTTATATCAGTTTCTTCGATTGTTTTTATATCCAAAGCGTTCTCCCATGCCCGAGATCCTAACTTAACATCTTGTTATAAAACACTTAACTTGTTTTTTGTTAGAACATTAACATTAGTCTATTTTTTTTGGTGTACAATTAACTGAATGACATGCTGCGCGTACGGTCAAATGAATTACCGGCATATGTAGCCTAGTGAACACGCAACACAACGCTTAGTCTTAGTGCCTGCAACTTATTCTGGCAGCTCAAAATAAAGAAAGCGTCTAGAAAGAGACTCAAGTAATGACAGTAATGCTTTACCCTACCAAAACATCGCCAAAAGGCTATCGTGTACAAGATAAAGTACTCAATGTTCAGAAATACTTCCCTTTTTCTAAATTTGGGACACCTAAAAAAGCCGAAAAATCAGCTCGTGAATTCCAAGATCAACTCTCTGAAAAAAGAAAAGTACGAGAAATTCGTTTAACGCTCGACGTAAATCAGATATTCCATGCTGATGGCTCTGTTAAAGGGTTAAGTAAGCGCCTTAGACGAACAAGTAACGGGAGTGTCGTAGAAGTACTCCGAGCCCAAGTTTCTGTCGATGGCAAACAAGTTTCGACCGATTGGCAGCTGAAAAATCGCACCTTTAGGGAAGCGTATAAAGGCGTTCAAGATTGGATCTTAGAAAAACGTGGTATCACAAGAACACGTGAAATCACCAACCTTTTTAAAGAAGTGGAAGGCATGTACAAGTAGCCACTAAAGCTAGTGCACAATTTTTTAAAAAACGCAGCACCGGTTCGGTGCTGCGTTTTTCGTTTAGCATTCTTGTTCTATTCTTTTAATACCATATCAATACACATAACAGCCGCCAGAATCAGCTTTCTTACATCATCATTTTCAGGTACATCGCTGGCAATTTCCAATACATAGTTATCAGCGCTGGTGAACATTTCTTTCCCGATCCCAGCCCACTTCTTGGAAACGTGAGCAAGCTCTTTCTCATTGTTTTTGAAATAGAAGTCCCAACCAGTCCACTTACCTTCTAGCTGACACATCTCTTCACCACGTTTATCAAGCAGTGCAAATTTCCCACCTATGGAAAACAGCTTCTGCTCAAACTCACCGATCAGCTCATTATTGTGGTCAGTCACTGTCACTTTCGATAAAAACAGTGAAATCCCCCTTTGGATACGGACTACTCGCTGCCCATCTGGCGTTTTTATTTGAATATCAAACGGTGTCATTCGCTTATAGTCTGTAAAGCGCAATAGTTTAGTAAAGAACCCTAAGGTGGGTTCTCGACACTCCATGATAACGTCGCCTGATTCTGGGTCATATATATCGAAGTTATTGGCAGCCTTAAACATGCCAACGTGTTCCTTAACCAAAAACAGATTCTTATTAATTACGTCTACCACTCTATTCCTCCGGTGGGTTTAATACCTAAGCCAAAATTTTCTTAGTAGTTCTTTTATCATTTAACTCTTTGATAAAAAGAAAAGTTTCCCAGTTCTATGAGAGCGAGCACAATTTGTTTGGGTAAGCACAGCTTACATAAGGCGACACTAATAAAATTCATATACTAACCATAAAAAAGCCGCTCCTTTTAAGAGCGGCTCTTTCATTTTTAACTGTTGAAACAACCATAACCAGATAAATCCTGTTTCATAAAAAATATACTCTTAATAAAACAACTAAATCTTGGTACGGGCAAATGCAATGTCGATTTCCTAATCTTCAAAAAGCTATCAACATCCCATAGTTTGCCATCAAATATCCTAACGCAGAAAAGCCAAGGGGATAATGAAAATAGACCTTTTTAGGAACTCACGCTTAGGTGATGTTACTGATAGCGTGGAGAACTTTGCCAAAGTCTTCCTCAACGATCACAGGATGCTGCATTTGGGTGAAAAACCGAGAAAAAAAACTACAGGGTCAATTTTAAGCATTATGAAAAAAGAAAGCGGCTTATAGCCGCTTCAATAACTATTTAACGTAATCTAACCCAATACGTGAAGCATACTCTCCAGAAACCTTAGAGTGATGCAGTGCGTATTCGTACCTTAATTGACCGACAACTTTGTAATCACATACTTTGACTTGAGGTGGCGTTAACGACAGGTTCAAATTATAGCTTCTCAATCCGAAGCGATCATCCCATAGACCATTGTTGGCAAATGCTAAGCTCGTCAAGTTTGGGTTTGCATTTTTATATAGTTTAGAAACCGTCGAAAATGTTTCTATATTGCCATTTATTGGTATAAAGAGTATTTGTTTCGTATTAACAAACTCTCTGCAGCGCTCAAACAATACATGTTCTTCAAGTGCTCCTTCATCTCCATCTTGACGTAGAGCCTCAGAAATTGGATAGAGCCGCTGTACAACTGCTTCAATGCTCGTCTGCTTTTCATTTCGCCTAGGAACAAGGTCACAAGCTGGCGTAACCACCAGAAAATATCCCCCTGTTGCACTATTTTTAAGGACATGACCTGTAGTGAGGTGTTTACCTTCCAAAGGAAGTGCATTATTGAAAGCATTCGAAGACTTAAAGATCTCAAAGCTATTCATCAATACTGTTGTAGAAGCATACCTTGCTTCAATAGCTTCTATGCCCTCTTCTTCCGACATTAAACTTTTTACAACACGCGTCAGGTATTGACTAAGGTCATCCTTATAATGCCAAGACATCTCTTCTAAGTGACTTTGTGCTGTATACCAAGCTTGCTGCTCTAAATCTTGTTCACGTACGTTAAGGAGTTCACGCAACCAACCCGCTTGGGTGTGTTCTTTACTCAACACACTGCTCGCCAATGTAAAGCCATGCTCATCGAGCTTGTGTCTAAGTTTAGCTAACAATAATCTATGTGGATGTGGTCTCCAATGTTCTAAAGCACTTAGCAGCTTATCTGGTAACTCTGAGGTTGGCACTGCCTTGCCAACAACACAAACAAAAAGGTTGCCAGCCTTTACCCACATGTACTCATCGGCACTCCACTGCAAATCATAAAACTCAGTAGAGCCAAACTGCTGCTTCAGCTGTTCTCCTTTTTTCCACAAGACATACCACTGCAGGAACTTGAACTCCAAATTATCCAATTCATCTTCTTCCCCAATAGGACGAGCATCGTATAGTATTTTCAGCTCTCTTAACTCTCTAGCATCATGTCCAATTTTTACCGGAGCTGTACCCAACGAATACAAATTCAGATAATCCATATCTGTGACACTATCAGTCAAAGTATCTAGAATCCCTGATTGCTCTATGTCCCATGCATCAATAGCATCCTCAATTTTTTTCCCTTTTAGTAATCCAACGGGAACTTCCCTAAACAAGCGTGGCGTCTGAAGATGAAAAACAATATCTTTGAAAACAGCTCTATATCCGTCATCTCCCCCTTGATCACCATAGCCTTTGGTGTGAACTACAACTAGGTTGAAATGATCTTTTTTCGCTAATGATGAAAGCACACTTAGAGCGGTATCTCCTCGCCCAAAATCACCATTACCTTCTAAATGGTAATCTAAAATTAACAAGTCACTATGGTGCAAGTTGTCAATGTCTCCAGTGCCTGAAAACTGACCATCGTGCACGTCGAGCATCCAATTGTTATGAGGCTCCTTACACATGCCGATTACTTCGAGCAAGCGATCTTTGTCTTGCGTTGCAGAAACATCCTCGTTTTTAATTAACTTAGCCAGTGTAGGATATTCATCGTCTACAACCATGACGCTGCGAATGGGATCGATGTAAGCTTCTTTAATTAAATTGTTCATATTCATTTCAGAAGCCCTCCAACCTTGATACCGAAATTAGCTCCCGATAGACACTTTTCATCTGGATTTGTAATGTAACGAATCGAATGACCGGATAGCGCTAGATTAGACTTACAAAGATAAAGACCTACACCACGCCCACCGCGCTGTTTCTTGGTGAAGAAAAGGGTAAACAAACTTTCTAAATCGACCAAATCAACACCAGGACCATTATCAGCTACAATGACTTCCCCATCCTTGAAATCCAATAGGATTTCTTTTGGATCTTCATCCTTAACATTTAACCAATAGCGAGAGTTGTTGATTAAGTTGATAAACACTGGGTACAACCTAGCAGGTGAATCATAAACACTAAATTTGTTAAAACTGTCCGTAGTACTAAGTGTGATGTTTTTACGCTTTAGCACTTCACCATAAAAATTATTTACATAGCCTAATATTTTCGTGCCAGTCACATCGGCTTTTGTATGGTTACCCGAAAGCTTTAAAGGGGACAAAAAGCGCCATTTATCACTTAAGCTCTCATGAGCAAAGCTAACTGAGTCAACCAACTCGTTTTGGGAACTTGTTAGATCTGTTTTACGGAGGTCATTCAATCCCCTCGCCATTGTAAGGTCAAGGCCTTCAATTTCATGACCAATAATTTCAACGGTAATACCTAGCTGCGCTAAACCGTTTAGTCTTGTCGCTTCCTGCTGCCACTTATTTGACTCACGCAAACTCGCAATAGCTAAACCTTCGAGGTCAATTGCATTTCGAATGCTACTTAGAGCAGATATGTATGGCTTCAGAGCTTGAGCGTTTGCAATTTCTTGCTTTTGGTATTCGAGATCTATCTTTTTCATTGCATCCGCAGGGGACACAACTCCAAGGTCGAGATCCTTTAATAACTCACTTAGGGCTGCGTCATAAGCCTTATTGCAGCTATCAACCAATTGTTCAAACCGCTCCAACTCAGCTTTTAGCAGTTCACGACCTTCTGCCGCCATTTTCTTCACTTTTGAAGTAATGTAGCCACGATTTGTATTGAATTGTGAACGAGCAACATCGGTATCACTTTTTGTTGTATGTTTTTCGATTGCGGAATCAGCCGACATCGTCAGCCGTTTCACTATCTCTTTTGCTTGTAACTCAAGAGAACGGTACTCATCAAACTGATCTTTCACGGTACCCAAGCTTGGAGGGATGGGACTCAAAGAGTAATCTTTCAAATTTTCATTGTATCTATTAGAAAGGTTTTTGAGTTCTTTGGCTTGCTGCAAATTAGTGATGTCTTCACCATGAATCAAGTCCGCTTGTACCTCTTCTAACTCCATAAGGAACGCAGATAGGCTTGGTTGGTTGTCATTTATTAGTTTTTTAACTCGATTACGCTCATTTTTGAGCAACTTTTTTCGATCAGCTTTGGCTTTTGCTTCTGCCCTTTCAGCAGCAATATCCGCTTGAGCTTCTTCCCTAATTTTAGACTTACGACCAAAGAAACGCTCTGCTGTTTCTACAAGGATATTGATTACAATTTCTCGGAATAGCATTGCTGCGCGATTGTCCATCAAGCCTTCTCGTCCAGCTTTATCTTTTAGGTTAGGGTTACCTAACCTTGAAATACTAATACGCCCATACGTCTTTCGTGCAGACCAAAAATACCAACCCGCGTTTCTAGTACGACGACTCTCTATCTCAAAAAAGTCACTATCGTCACGACCATATGGCATCACTCGCAAACCATCACGATAAATCCTTAAACCGCCATGGAGTGTTGACATAGAATCAATTTGTTCCCAGAGCACCTCTGCCATCGAGGATCTTTGCTTCCTACCCTCATAACCCCCAATTCGTACATCAAAAGCGCCAAATCGAGAATCAACACGAGTTTTATATTGCCTTACAGGTTTTATGACAACTTCTTCAAACTCTTGACCAAATACTTTAACTGTACCTTTAAAGTATCCTTCCTCATCAACTTGTCCGTCGACCAAGTGTTCCATTTTTTCTAAATCTTTAATATCAAATTCGCGCTCCTCACCAACGAGCACGCGCTGTAGTTGACCATTCCATGCCACTACAATACAAGAAAATGGATCGTCTTTATTTTTTTCATCTTCAGTAACAAAGGGGTCAGTGAAATTAGAAAGTGTTTCCAGTAATTTTAATTTTGCGCGACCGGTTGCATCGTTGACTTCACTGATTGAATCCATGACCAACTGATCTTCCAGTTCATCCGGTATGCCAACCATAAACATAGCAGTACCCGTTTCACATGTCCCCTTTGCAACCTGCCAGGTGTTAACAACTCGCTCGGTGAAGACCTTTAACTGCGACTGATTAACAATCTGCTCTAGAGTAGATTTAAAACCATCTAGATTTTGATTCTGTTTAAGGTATTCTTTTTGTTCGAACCCAGAAAACATATCCCAAGCACCTCTCAAACGAAGAGCTGCTTCAGAATGGTCTTCTTCCGAAGGAATTACATTTTTCATCAGACCTTCGTAAAGAGATGGAAGCTCTGAATGAAGTTCTTCTAGGCTATCTACCTCTACTGCAGGAATAGCTATGTCGTGTAGCATGACGTAGGGGTTTTCAAAAATACGCCAGTCGATAAGGCTTGCAACATAAGGATGGTGCTCTTTCTTACTGACGAGTAACAATAAATGACCTAAAGCTGCGGATGATAAACGACCAATCCCCTTCTGCCCTTGCTTCTGTCTATCGTACTTACGTTTGCTTTCAGCTTCGCCGTCTTCTGATTCAATCTTGGATTCAGTACCTACAGTGAGCCACTTTTCCTCGAAATCAGCTAAATTCATCCCAAAACCATTGTCAACAATAGCTGCTACTGATTGTTCACCGTCAAGTATATGCAGAGCAACTTCATCTGCATCTGCATCGTAAGCGTTCTTCCAGAGCTCAGATATTGCGGTTGGACAGTCGGCGATTTGTTCTCGACCAAGGTGGTCTATCGTTCTTGCTCTCGTTTTGAAAGAAGATGTGATTAGAGGCATAAATTGATTCCAGTTACTTATAAGCCCGTTTTTTAACTTAGCTTACTGAAAAATAAAAAAAAGTGCCTAACATTGTAGGCACTTTGATCACTTCAATCTACTGCATATATCACTTATCAGTACTTTTCCGAGTAATGGAGGTACTGCATTTCCGATTTGCCGAGCCTTTTCAGTCGAACTACCGTGGAAATCAAACCAATCAGGGAAAGATTGCAGTCTAGCAGCGTGGCGTAGCGTCATACCATGGTTAAGCCACGGATGAACAAATCGACCTTTGGACGGGTTGTTACATCCAGTTGTTATGGTATTGCTTGGCAGGTGAATAAAAATTCGACCATAAACATCTTTATGACCTTTGTATCCATTGGAGTGGCACTTTAATCTGTGTTTCTCGCCTGCGTCTTCACGGCTGCCATTTAAAGGCGTATCACTCAACTTCACCACCATTTTATCGGAAGGCTTCATATGGATATCGCATATGTCATTCGCTTTGAAAGGCCGCCCACAACTCAAAGAAGATAGCAATTCAAACGTTTGTTCATGAGAAAGCTTAGTTTTTTCTTTGAAGTAGTGTCCCCAATACTTCTCATAGAGTTCAGTAGGAACCTTCTCAAAGACGCTAGAGGCTGTTTCCCAATGTGGTGTCTTACCAGAGGCAGGCGAAAAGTGAGTAGCGTCAGGTGGGAATTGGAAGTTTTTGTCAAAACAGCCTTTCCTCACACCTAATATAAAAGCGCGTTTTCGGTTCTGAGGAACGCCGTAATCCTTTGCATTGAGTACATCACAAAACTTGATAACGTAACCGTGCTTTTTTGCAAGCTTTAGAAACCGTTTCAAATAATCCTTATGGCGCTTCCAAAATAAGCCAACAACGTTTTCAACCAAAAATGCCTTAGGTTGAAATTCTTCTACATACTTAAAGTATCTTAATAAAAGAAGGTTTCGCGGATCGTGAACACCAGCATCATTAATACGATGAGTTGAGAAACCTTGGCATGGAGGGCCTCCAAGAATCAAGTCAAGCTCACCCTTTTCTAACTCAAGTGACTCCCTAAGTTCTAATGGCTGAACATTATTTATATCGCCAACCTCTGGACCCGCTCTTAAATCAATGTCTAACTTTCGTGTATCGATGAAGTTTTTTTTGTACGTATTGGCAGCTGCTTTATCAAACTCGATAGCTGCAAGCACATCCACTCCTGAATCTATAGCAGAAAGTGTAAAACCACCGGCGCCGGCAAACAAATCTATCGCTTTAACTGTCATTCAAATCACTCAAAAAAACTCAACCGAAACATTCTACCGACTTAACAACAAATTACCATTTTTCGGCGTATTAACTGGCTACAAGTCATTCAAAAGTTAACTGCAAGATCATTATAAAATAGTTACGAGGCTTGTTACCGCAATAGTACTGGTAATATCCTCTCCAATAAAAAACCGCTCCTTTTAAGAGCGGCTCTTTCATTTATTACTAAGAAAAAAACGTAAGCTTATTCTTTGCCGTAGACGTTATTTTCTTGCTCTTGAACTCGGATAAATGTGGTGCGCTTGGTCAGTTCTTTTAGTTTGGCTGCACCTACATACGTGCAGGTTGAGCGTACGCCGCCTAGAATATCTTGAATGGTGTTTTCAACCGGACCACGGAACGGCAATAAAACGGTTTTACCTTCTGCAGCGCGATACTTAGCGACGCCGCCGGAGTGCTTATCCATAGCGGATTGGGAAGACATGCCATAAAACTTCATGTACATTTTTCCGTCTTTTTCAAGTAGCTCCCCACCCGACTCTTCATGACCAGCTAACATGCCACCAAGCATGACGAAATCTGCACCGCCACCAAATGCTTTAGACACGTCACCCGCACAAGAACAGCCGCCATCACCAATAATCGTACCGCCCAGACCGTGTGCAGCATCGCCACACTCAATAATGGCTGAGAGTTGCGGGTAACCTACACCCGTTTTTACGCGTGTCGTACATACTGAGCCAGGGCCAATACCTACTTTAACTATGTCCGCACCTGCGAGAATCAGTTCTTCCGTCATATCGCCAGTGACAACATTACCAGCAGAAATCACTTTATCTGGAAATGCGTCGCGCACTTTAGAAACGTATTCACACAAGTGCTCAGAGTAACCATTGGCTATGTCGATGCAGATAAAAATGAGTTCGTCGCTTAGGGCAAGAATATCTTGGGTTTTCTGGAAGTCAGCATCAGATGTACCAGTACTCACCATGACATTATTCAACACGCTTTTATCAGCGATTTTAACAAACTCCGCCCAATCATTTGTGGTGTAGTGCTTGTGAATTGCCGTCATTACACCATTTTCGGCAAGGGCTTTCGCCATTTCAAAACTGCCGACTGAATCCATGTTCGCTGCAATGACAGGGACACCCGACCATTGACGACCGCTGTGCTTGAATGTAAACTCGCGGGTTAAATTTACTTGGGAACGGCTTTTCAGGGTAGAACGTTTCGGGCGAAACAGAACATCTTTAAAACCTAACTTGAGTTCTTGTTCGATACGCATGGTATGCAATTTCCTTTAACTGTGTATTGCATGCCCGTAGAAAGTTGGCTGGCAGGCCTGCTTTCAAGCGCGAATCTCTTTGGCAGAAGAGTTTCACGTTTTTCGGACACAAAAAAACCGGAGCGTTGGCAGACGCTCCGGTTTTCAGCATTATAGGCACTTAAAGATTCCTGACAAGACTAATAATTGTAATTTTTTTGTGTTACCTTACCGAAGAAATCATACTCAAAACCCTACCTTTTTGCGTTTTATCCTATTCATTTTTCTGGTTTTTACCTCTTCGACAATACTACAACCTCTTTAATAACAACCAGTTAACGCTCAGTAAATTTGGGGTTTATTTTTCTTTCAATCACGCGTATCAATAGCACTTATACTAATAAGTAACTCTATATTGAGGAGTATAGTCATGCTTAAGATCGCATTTTTTAGTTCAAAGTCTTACGACGAGCGAAGTTTTAATCACGAAAACGAGCATTATTCTTATGCTTTTGAGTTTCATGACTTCCGATTAACTGAGCAAACTGCTCGTTTGGCCTCTGGCTGTGAAGTGGTTTGCGCATTTGTGAATGACGATTTATCTCAACCAGTATTAGAACAGCTTGCCAATATTGGAGTGAAGATTGTAGCTATGAGGTGTGCTGGGTTTGATCGTGTGGATCTTAATGCAGCTCAAGAATTGAATATTAAGGTAGTACGCGTACCAGCGTATTCACCGGAATCTATTGCCGAGCACGCTGTGGGGTTGATGCTTTGCCTTAACCGAAAATACCATAAAGCATACCAACGCACGCGAGACGCTAACTTCAACCTTGAAGGCTTGGTCGGCTTTAACTTTCACGGTAAAACCGCAGGTATTGTCGGCTCGGGTAAAATTGGTTTGGCAACCATGCGTATTTTAAAAGGGTTAGGGATGGAAATTTTGTGCTTCGATCCTTACCAAAACCCTCAAGCTATCGATTTAGGCGTAAAGTATTGCGCGTTAGAGGATGTCTATAAACATGCGGATGTCATTAGCCTGCACTGCCCTTCTACCCCAGAAAACAAAAACATGTTGAACGCTGATGCATTTGCCCAAATGAAAGACGGTGTCATGATTGTTAACACCAGTCGTGGCGACTTGCTGGATTCCGCTGCCGCGATTGAGGCACTTAAGTCAGGTAAGATAGGGGCACTCGGGTTAGATGTTTACGACAACGAGAAGGAGTTGTTCTTCCAAGATAAATCGAGTGATGTGATCGTCGACGATGTGTTTAGAAGATTGTCCGCTTGTCACAATGTGATCTTTACTGGGCATCAAGCATTCTTAACAGAAGACGCCCTAAGTAGTATCGCTTCGGTAACACTACAAAACATTACGGACGTAATAAAAAATGGCAGCAGCATAAATGAAGTTGCTTCATAAGTGACTTAGTAGCCAATAAATCTTTACACCTAGGTACGTTACACCTAAGTACTTTGCACAGAAACGCAGCCCTATGGCTTGCCGCATAAAAGAAAGCCCGATAGTCATGCATTATCGGGCTGTATTTTTTAATGGCTAATTTTGTATGCTGATATCGGTCATTGCGTATTTTCTGTTTCGCCTGCAATAACCGCTTCTGCCGTTGCATCTTGAATCGATAAAAACATCGACTTAACCTGCCCTGTTGGTGTTCGCATTGGGTTAAGAGTGACGTTTTGATACATAAACTCTGCTTGCTGAGTGATTGGGCGAACGTTACGGCAACGGAACAAGTAAGGTCGTTGGCGCCATGTGATAAAGCTACGGCAGCCCATATTGAATACCGGTTTGGCTTTAAGAACAAACCATTCTCTAGGGATTTCAGGGAACACTTCAAACAAAGATTTACCAATGGCTTCGTGCGCTTGCTTTCCACTGTGGTGGGTCATAAAGCCATTCCAAACCTGAATGTTGTATTCACTATCCAGTACCACTAACCCCATTTCTGCGTTTTGCACTATGTCCACCATCCAGTGGAACTGTTCGAATTCTGCAGGTAGATTCAGCATTACAGATCATCCTCCATTAAGTAAGCTAATTTGTTATCCAACAAAGGAAGAGATTCATCTACAAACATAAATAACAAGTCACAGTTAATATTCGTGCCATCTATGTTGTAGCTTACTTCGAAGGTCATGGTTTTGGTGAACGATCCAGACGTGGATTGAATAATTGAATCGATTGGGATGTGCTGCCCCAACAAAACAGGAGAACTTTGGAAGAAGCGCACTTCAGATTGCTCTCCTAATCCATTTAGGAACGACCCAACCAGAATGTTGGATACGTCCATTAACAACTCAAGTTCTTCATGCTCATTATCGGCTGGTAATTGCATAAGTTTGTTGATGTCGGTTACCGAAGAATCACTAAGTAGAACAAGCGCCTCTCCTGCAATCCCTTCACCACTAAACCCTTGGCAAACCCCCGACACTTGGTCGTTATCAGCCAAATCGCGTAGAGCCATGTGCAACTCGCTGACTTCAAAAATATTCACATTGGGCAATGGTAGGTGTACAAACACATCGAAATGGCGGGCAAGCGCATCAGCCGCACGACCAATCGCAACGTTGGCCACTTCCATGTATATGTCGCGCCTTTTAAGAACAGGGAGCTCAACCGCTGAGGGCATGTAAGTTTGTGGTTGTGTGGCTGGCTCAATAAGCGATTTGAGTATTTCTTTTAAATCGTCTTTGTTAATCGGTTTTTGCAAAAAAGCTTTTGCCCCTAAAGACATCACTTTTTCTTTTGCTTTAGGCTGGATATCCCCCGATACCACTACCACTTTAATGTCTATTCCGCGTTTCCCAATCTCTTCAAGCGTACCGTATCCATCCAGTTCTGGCATGGTCAGGTCGAGAAACATCAGTTTGAATTCACGCGTTTGAAGTTGTTCTAATGCATCGAGTCCATGAACAGCAAAAGTTATATCTGCCCCAAGCGAAGCAGGAAGTGAACGTGCCATCTGTTTACGGGCTAATGCGGAGTCGTCACAGATAAGAATTGGAAATGACATTGATTCACCATAGGTCGCGTATGAAATACATACTTAAAAATAATTGCTTATACCCAAACCATAGTACTTTTTTCACTAAATTTTTACTTGGGCATCTTTAAACAGAATGGTGAACTTTAACACATCTAAAGAGAAAATCAGCGCAAGATTCCCACCACTTCTATATACAATATAGGATATAAATAAGCTAAGGAACGGCATATTGTGTAACCGATTAATTATTAATCATATTTTGCCAATATCGCAGTTTTATCACGTTTAGTTCTCGATTTACGATATCAGTTCATTTTTTTGCAAATGCAAAAAGGCCTTCCGTTTAGGAAGGCCTTTCATTAATTCTTTTGTTTGGCAACGATTCGAGCGTTACCAATATTGCAATCTAAGCTTTTGTCGCAACGAGTTTCTTAGGAACTTCTGTAACGCTTTGGCGATAGCTGAACCACAAATAAGTAATAACAATAGAGAAGTAAAGATAGGTTAATGAAAACACTAAAGGAGAAGTCATTAAGCCTTCATTCACACCAATCATTACACCAGAAACAGTGATGGTGAGCTTAGAAAGCATGCCGCAAAGTAAAAGCACCACTGCCAATGCAGGGAAGCGAGTACTACGGAAACAAAACCAGTAGCAGCTACCAACAGCCAACGCTGAAACAGCAAGCCCTAGCATGAAAGAATGAAAGTGATCCGCAGAAGCAACACCCGCAGATACAGAAGCTAGCAATATTAAAATCAGTTTCATATGTTCACCATTACCTAAATTAAGGGAATGCGTCCTTTCATTATCGAAATCTTAGTTTTCAGCGTCATTTTGCGCATTTATCGCACAATTTCAAGTAAAAAAGTGTTACATAACGTGGATTTTTTTCTTACATAAACACGTATTTACAAATGCTTAACACCAGAAACATTTACTTACACTTGCAAGGCCTGATTTTTCTATTGAAATGCAGTTTAATAAAAATAAATTCACACAAAATTAACATTCCAAATTCTCATCACTAAAGCAATGAAAATTCTATTTTCGAGAGCTCGATCATCACGTCCCACCCTTAGTTGTGAGTTACCATTTAATTTTCACAACCATTAGAGTCCTACTTTGTTCGATAGTACTTATGGCGTTGTTATTCAGCGCAACTTCAAAGCGCTCTACGTCGATTTAGCTTTTGCCAATATCTACGGTTTTAGCACGGTAGATGAAATCTATAAGTTAAGTAGCTTGCTCGATCTCATCGCGCCTTGTGATCATGAAGAAGCCATCAATACTTATCGAATGATTTTGACTGATCAACAGAGACCAAGAATGCACTCCTCTATTAATATCGATAGGAATGGCAGAGAGTTTTCAGTCCTTGCAATTGATCATGTTATCGAATGGGAAGGAAAACCTGCTTTACAAGTGACCGTCATTGATATGTCGGCTCAGGAAGAAGCGTTAATACAGCTCCGTGAAAACGAAAGGCGCTACCGCGAATTGGTAGAAGGTTCACTACAAGGCATACTTGTTCATCGCGATTTTGAACCGCTATTAGTCAATCAAACCTACGTGAAAATGCTGGGCTACTCTGATGTCGAATCTTTTACGAAGACGGCTTCCGTTCTCGATCATATACCTGATAATTACCAAGAGGTTGCTCTGTCTCGATATCAAATGTTGCTCGATGGAGAAAAGACAAGCCAAAACGTCACGGTTAGAAACACACGATTAGACGGTTCCTCCGCTTATTTTAAGCTCTCCGAGCGCTTAATTGATTGGGATGGTCAACCCGCCGTACAAGTTTCGGTGCTTGATGTTACCGAGCAACTCTTTTTGGAAGAAAAACTCACCTATCAGGCAAATCACGACTCTCTCACAGGGCTTCATAACCGTCGATTCATGACAACAACTTTAGAAAATCGTTATTCCCTCGACCAATCGATGAGCTGTATTTTGATTGATTTGGACGATTTTAAGTCGGTCAACGATAGATATGGCCATTCCGGTGGAGATAAGGCGCTCAAGGCATTTGCTGCTGTTTTGAACGAAATATTAGGCGACCAAGCATTTAGCGCACGATGGGGAGGCGAAGAATTCATTGTTTGCATGAGTGACTATAAATACGAACAAGCCCTTTGCTACGCTCAGGCAATAAGATCTGAGGTTAACAAATGGGGATTTAAAGAGGCCACTACAGCATCATTTGGCGTTGCTTGTTCTAGTGACGAAGACTCAAATTACAACGCGATGATCCAACGAGCAGACCGCGCATTGTATGAAGCGAAAAGATTGGGTAAAAATTGCATCGTCACCACAGACAACGACTTTTACAGCTAATTCAACCTTTCATTAACATTCTTCCAACACTGTCAATACCTACTCCTAACTAATGAAACTCTGATCCCGAAATTATTCCGAATTTATGTTGAAAAAGGGATTCCAATCACATCGGGATTGTTTATAATCCGCGCGCACCTCTTGTGTCTTTTTTTGATAAAGACAAAAAATATTTTAGAACCTAACAAACCCTCACGGGTGGATTGAGATAAGAAATGAAAAAAATCGATAGAGCGATGCGAATTCTACTGGCTGGATTCTGTATCAACCTTTGCCTAGGTATTCTGTACGCCTGGAGTGTTTTTAACAAAGCATTAGTAAGTGACTTTGGTTGGAGCGCTTCCGACGCATCGCAGCCTTACGCAATCGCCACGATTACTTTTTCTATCTGTCTTCTTGTTGCTGGCGTACTTCAGGACCGAATGGGTCCACGAAATATTCTTATTTTGGGCACAACACTTACCGGTCTTGGCATGATAGGTTCAAGCTTTGCGGATTCCGTTCTTATGTTGAATATTACTTTCGGCGTAATCACCGGTGCTGGTATTGGTTTTGGCTACGCTTGCCTTTCTCCTTCTGCAATGAAGTGGTTCCATTCTTCTAAGAAAGGTTTAGTAAATGGCTTGATCGCTGCAGGTTTTGGTTTGGCTGCGGTTTACCTAGCCCCAGTGACATCAGCACTTATTTCTTCTTACGGGATTAACTCGAGCTTTATGATCTTGGGTATTGGTGTATTGATTATTGCAGTTCCACTGGCTTGTACAATCAATAACCCTCCAGCAGGTTACACACCAGAAGCACCAAAAGTGAAAGCAGGTAAAGCCCCTGTCGTCACCAAAACTCCAACCGACATCACTTGGCGTGACATGCTAAAAACGCCTCAGTTCTACTCCTTATGGATCATGTACGCGTTCGCCGCATCAGCTGGTTTGATGATCATCGGTAACATTACAAACATTGCGAGCGTTCAAGCAAACCTGCCTAACGCGGTTTACCTAGCGTCTATACTTGCCGTGTTTAACTCAGGCGGTCGTGTTGCAGCCGGTATACTTTCAGACAAAATCGGTGGCGTGCGCACGCTTCTTTTAGCGTTCGTTCTTCAGGGCATTAACATGGTTCTGTTTGCGACGTTCACTTCTGAGTTCACATTGATCATCGGAACAGCTATCGCTGCGGTTGGTTACGGTACGTTGCTTGCTGTATTCCCATCTATTACTGCGGAATACTATGGTCTTAAGAACTATGGTACTAACTATGGTGTACTTTATACGTCTTGGGGTATCGGTGGTGCAATTGGTGCCGCGGTTGTTGGCTACTCAATGGCGAATGGCACTGGATTTGGGTTGGCTTACACCATCTCAGCAGTCATGATGGGCGTTTGTGTTGTACTTGCACTGGTTACCAAGCCAATCACTGAAGAGAAAGCAGAGTCACTTAAAGCTTCTGCTTAAATCTTATTGAACATTTTCTCTAAAAGAGCTTACCCTCAGGGGTAGGCTCTTTTTGTTTATATGTATTTTAATGCACCCTACTCCCGAACTCGCACCAGACTATTACCACAAAAACTTTCAGCTTCTACTCGACCACGCGCTTGGCATCTATGGCGACCTTTTATCGGAAGACGAATTACTCTGGATCAATCGATTCCAATCGCTAAACGTTTCGCCTCAATGTTTGCTTATAAGAATGCTATCTCGTAAAGGTGAATGGTTCCGAAGCGATAAGCTCGTTTACGAAGAAATAGAAGATATTCAAGCGAGCTTGATTGAACTCGAACAGAAAAACCTTATACAGGTACCTGCTACCCTTAGCGCAAAAACGCTTGCGCATGAACTACTCACGAAACCTGAAATCACGACTCTCTTCCCTTCGATGGGTAAATCACTCCCGAAATCAACCATCGTAGCCACACTACCAGAAGAAGAACTAAACACAGGGCAACTTCAATTTTCCTGCATTCAACTGCTTCACGCCAATTTGATGCCTATTTTTACAGCGCTGTTTTTCACCAATACCCACCAAGATTTCACTCAATTTGTATTGTCCGATCTTGGTCTTAGTCAATTCGAAAGCTACAAAATTGACCGCGAGCTTCGCTACTTTAACCACCGCGATGAGCTGGATTTATTGCTCCAAATCGGAGAGCTCAGTAATCAATATTATGAACAGCGTAAACCGACGCTAGAACAAGTCAATCATTGGTTGCGTGATCTCCCACCAGCCATTGCACACAGTGATATCAACAAAAAACGATCTCACTTAGTTAATAAACTGGCACGCGATTTAGAGCGCTTTGAGCAATACGATTCTGCTATTGACTGGTTCAACAAAAACACCCTTCCCCCTAGCCGAGAGCGACGAGCCCGCATATGGGAGAAGCAAGATAAAAACGAACACGCATTACAACTTGTGAGAGAGATGATTGAATCTCCGTATGATGTCGATGAAAAGGAAGTGGCTCAGCGAATAGAGCGCAAGTTACTTAGAAAGCTTGGGCACACCGCCAAGGCACAAAAAAAACCAGTGTTTGAGGAAGTTTTCATCGAATTGGATTTGTCACAAGATAGGGTCGAGATTGCCTCTCAACAGCACTTTTGCCGTGAAGGCTGGGATGTATTTTATCTCGAAAACGGTTTTTTAAATGGGTTATTTGGGTTGGCTTTCTGGGATTGTATTTTTGCGTCGGTGCAAGGTGCGTTCAACCATGCTTATCAATATCGACCATTGGATCTTTATCGTCCAGAGTTTTCGCAAATGAGAGCGATTGAATTAGACCGCTCTTTCAAAGAATTTTTGAACGATGGCTACGAAGCCCTAGAAAAACGTTATATAGAAAAGCAAGGAAAAGCTAACCCCTACGTGATTTGGGAATTGTTTGCACTAGAACATATCCAACTTGCAGAACGCGCATTACCCAAAGAAAAGTTAGCCGAACTGTTTAAAGTGATATTGTCCGACATGCGGAATTTCCGTGCAGGGCAACCCGACTTAGTCGCGTTTAAAGGCAATCAGTTTAAGTTTATCGAAGTAAAAGGACCTGGGGATAAACTGCAGCAAAACCAAATTCGTTGGTTACAGGCATTTCAGAAGTTAGGGGTAAACGCAGAAGTTTGTTACGTAAATTTCCCCAGAAAAAATTCAAAATAATTGGCATTTTTTTCAAGTTTATAAGTCGCTGGTTATTGGTCAAATTTTATAAGTTGCCGTCTGTAAGTTATTGGTTTGTACCTTTCTCAATTTTAGTCTAAGGCAAGATCTTATGATCCAAACGGAAATCGTTGTCTATAATCCGTTTGAGAATCACCCTTTTTGTTCGGGTTATTCGCTCTGAGAATCATTCCATAGTGGGGGGATTTAACATGGGTATTCAAGACAAAATTGAAGACTTGGAACAACAGATTTTCATCGCATGTTCTGAAGGAAATTTCGACCAAATGTACTTGCTAGAAAATGAACTGGAACAGTTAAGAGGTCGAATTGCTTTTGGAATGGAAGAAGATCCCTATGCGTTAAGTGGTTCGTTCTTAACCGACGATTAGGGTTAGTTACCCCATGCGCATTGTCCAAACGATACAAACAAATGGCGATAGTAGCCATTTATCAAAACCCCGGTTAGCAAGCTCCGGGGTTTTTAATGTCTATCTAATTTACTTCCTATGCTTCCCTTGTTTCTTTTAAAAGCCCTATGCTTACAGGTCTAGAGCTTTCAATGCTGCCAATGACGTCGAAAATATTGACTCCAGTTCGACACGTTTGGCTTCAAAGCGCTCTATCGGTGAATTGGATATTTCTATTTGTTCGAGTTCCTTTCGCAGAGCAATCAGCCCCATGCTGGATGCAGAACCTTTTAGCTTGTGGGCGATAGACGCTACTTTTTCTTGGTCTCGCGCTTGTATTGCATTAATGATATTCGCCCATTCCTCGGTTGATGAGCGCTCAAATACAGTGATTAACTCCTGCACTTTTGGCTTTCCGAGTACTTTGACATCTTGCTTCAATATGTTTTCGTTAATCAATGCAGAAATATCTCCACCTCGTTCACCTATAGCGCAGTCTTGAGTGGCAACGACGGAACCTTGATCTTGTTTATTAAGGCTCCCCTTATCATCACTAGAGGCACGCACGTTAGACTTTGGAAGACTTTCAGAAGGTTCTTCGTCATCGAGCATTTTAGCTAACGTAATAGCAAGCAATTCTCTTTCTATTGGTTTGGGGATAAAGGCATCAAAACCCGCCGCTAGATATTCCGTCACCTCTTCATCAAACACATGAGCAGACACCGCTATCATTGGCATAAGCTTGCCACCTAAAATCGCAGATTTTTCCCGTTCGATATTTCTTAGCCGTTCGAGTAAATCAACACCATTGCAATCTGGCAAATTAATATCTAACAAAACAATATCAAAAGCTTCGAGCCGTATTCTTTGCTCTGCTTCCAAGCCAGTCATCACAGTAACAACATCATGCCCTAAGTGTTGTAAAAACCCTTCTGCAACCACACAGTTTACTGGATTGTCTTCCACCAATAGCACCTTGGCTTGTCTCGTATTCAAAGAAATGGGAACCTCTTCGACTTCGCATTCTTCACTGCCAATTTCAAGGGGCAAACGAAACCAAAACCGGCTTCCTTCGTGCAGTTCTGAATGCAGGCCAATTTCTCCACCCATGGCTTCTACCAGCTTCTTGCTGATGGCTAAGCCTAAACCTGTTCCACCTACCAGGTTTTCCCCTCCAGACGCTTGGGTGAATGCATCAAATAAAGTATCTAGAGACGATTTTTCAATCCCGATACCTGTATCCGAAATTTCAAAATAGATCTGATCAGGAAATTGTTTGTCTCGACCAACGTAAATATCAATTTCACCTTCTTGGGTAAACTTAACGGCGTTTCCAACTAAGTTGGTCAGAACTTGGCAGATCCTTACCGAATCACCGATGAAATAACGACCAATGTCCGTTTGTACTTCTTGATAGAATTGCAATCCTTTTTCCATTGCTCGGCTAGACAACATTTGAGTGACGTCGCCCACCAAGCTCACCAAATCAAAGTTTCTTGGCACTACTTTTAAATGCCCTGCTTCAATTTTTGAGTAATCCAACACATCGTTAATAATGCTTAACAAGCTCGTACCACTGCGATCAATGATATCTGTGTAACGATGCTGCTCATCGGTAAGGGGGGTTTCTTTAAGCAGGCTTGCTGTGCCAAGTACGCCATTTAGAGGCGTTCTGATCTCATGGCTAATGGTGGCAAGAAATGCCGATTTCGCACGATTGGCTCGCTCTGCTTCATTTCTCGCTTTGGCATGGTTGAGTACTTCGAGGTTGAGTTTTTGGTTGGTGTTTTTTAGTTCTACGGTGCGACGGTCAACAATTTCTTCAAGGTGCTCTTTGTGTCGTTCTAATTCCTGTTTGGCTTGCGCTTCTCCCTCTGCAACCACTTTGAGCGTTTGGGCGGTATCACGAGCAACCAATATTGCCCGCCCCATATCTGCCAGTTCATCCTGCCCGTGTACTTTCATCTCTATATCAAGGCGTCCTTCAGCGACAGAAAATAACGCTGATGAGTATTGATTTAAACGCACAACCACAGATTGATAAACCACTTTCCAAATGATGATCCCAACGATTGATAGACCCAAAATCGAGAGTAAAATCAAAGTCCACTGTGCCATAGTGAGCGTTTGAGATACATTGGCAATAGCTATCGAAGAACTCTTATTGGAAGAATCCACTAACTGATTCACAATATTGTTTAGCTGCGCAAATAACTCATGAGTCTTGGCGTTCAAACCGTTTGCGAGTTCTTCATTTTGGTGCCTTTGCATAAGCAGTTCAAAGATCTGATTACTGGCTTGAAGGTCATCAATCAGAGCGCTCATTTTCACGGAGCGAGTTGGATCTTCTACCGATCGAACTCGACGTTCCATGATAGTTAGGTTGGAATCGAACTGGGTTTTCAATTCTTGGATACGAGGGAAAACCGTAACGCTTTTTACTTCTTCAATCTGGGTGAGTAAGCGATAAGCCAATAAATGAAGCTCATGCAGCCTTTCCGTCAGATCCATATCCACTTCAACTAAGGTATCCAGCGCCTTATAAGCCAATTCGGAATCGTTGTTTTCGAGCAGGTCATAAACATGAGCAATATTGGCAACAGCTACTGTGCTTGAATTCAATACCTGTGTACGAGCTAAGCCTTCAAGCTCACTGGCTTTCAAGCGCATTAATTCCACTGAATGCCCTATCTCTTGCGTAAGCTTTAAGCGTTTCTCAACGGAAAGCCCCAGCTCCGCAAGATTATCTATAATGCTTTGAACATTAAACTCTAAGCGATCCAGTAAGGTGTTATCAAACGAATCAGAGCCGAGTAACTTGATATGAGAAAGGAGTTGATTAAGCTCAGAGAACAACATTTGACCATACCGCTTCACTTCCTCTGAGTTCTCTGAATTAGAGAGCAGCTGTGCGGAATACACGATACGGGAACTTAGCTCCGACACCTGACGCGCTTCTAACATGGCTGGGATCGCGTTATTAGTTACCTGCCTCTCCGTTTTAGCAACGAGCGAAAAGCCAGCAATACCGATAACAGACGCCATAACCATCAGCGATGCGATCGCGATAAAGGAGTATAAAAGCTTGCTGCCTATACTCGAGGGGGATAACAGCATAGTTGCCTCAAGCGAAAAAATAGAATTCAACGGTAAACATTGTGTATATACTCAAGCTACCGCAATAAGCGGTATTCAGTTATATTTTGCCGTGATTAACCAGTAGATGCTAACCGTCATGCCTAAAACACTCACACATTTTTCAACGTCATTGCCTATACGCGCCATACACTACTCTATCTTAGTCTCTGGAAGTTTGATCTTATCTGCTTTTCCCGCTTTGGCTATGGAAAAAGATACGGCTATGGAAAAAACTGTGTCTGTGGAAAAAAATACGGCTGCAGAAAAAATCTGTGCAATTTACCCTCACCTAAAAGATTCGTACTGGCTTTCCGTTAACTATGGCATGGTTGAAGAAGCGAAGAAACAACAAGTCGAATTAAAGGTACTGGAGTCTGGCGGCTACCCTAATATCGCGCGCCAAACGCAGCAGATTCAAGAATGCCGTTCTTGGGGCGCTCAAGCCATCATATTGGGCACGGTCTCACCAAGCGCATACCAAAACAATCTCAGCCTCTTGGTTCAAGGAATTCCCGTATTTCAAACAGTAAACCAACTCAATACGAATGCTGAAACAAAAAACTCAGTACACGGATACGTTGGTGTGAATTGGTACAACATGGGTTACGAGACCGGTAATTACTTAAAAGGCATGCACCCTAAAGGCAGCGGAAAAGTTCGCATTGCTTGGCTTCCGGGCCCTAAGCAAAGAGGCGGAACAAAGCCCGTTGAGCAAGGTTTCCTTGACGCAATTAAAGAAAGCGATGTCGAGGTTGCCGTATCAATGTGGGAAGACAACGATAAAGAGTTACAACGTAACTTAGTGCAACATGTATTAGAAGCAACTGACATTGAATACATCGTCGGCAGTGCTGTCGCGATTGAAGCGGCAATCAGTGAGGTTCGTATTGCCGAGCGTAAGGACGTTAAATTGGTTGCAACGTATTTGAGCCACGGAATTTATCGAGGTTTAAGGCGAGGTAGAGTCGAATTCGCCCCTACTGATAAAATGGTTCTACAAGGAAAAACATCCATCATGCAAGCCACGTACTTCCTTCGAGGGCAAGCCTATAATTCGGTATACGTTCCTATAATCGAGCCGCTTACCGCAGGGGATGTACCAAAAGAAATCGTCGTAGACTCGTTGTCACCTGCCGAATATCGTCCAGTCTATATGTGGTCACCCACTCCGAACGCAAATTAGAGACGTGCCCGTGCTAGTTTGCAGAATTGCTTCCCGTTTGTTGTGTTTTGTCATAAAACGTTGGCACAATAGTGAAGCGAATCATTCAAGGAGTTAAGAATGCAAAAAACAATAAGAAAAATGCCCGCTCATAAAAATATTGCTCTGGTCGCGCATGATAATCACAAACCAGAATTGCTGCGCTGGGTAACAGAGAACAAAGAAAAGCTTCAAGGGCACTTTCTTTATGCCACGGGAACAACAGGTCACATGCTCAGTAAAGAAACGGGCTTAGCCATAAAAAGTTTGATAAGCGGACCAATGGGCGGGGATCAACAACTGGGTGCGTTAATATCAGAAGGAAAAATTGACCTAATGGTGTTCTTTTGGGACCCGCTCAATGCCGTTCCACATGATCCAGATGTGAAAGCGCTGCTGCGTATTGCGAGTGTATGGAATATTCCTGTCGCAACAAACCGAGCGACAGCTAACTTTTTATTTGCTTCAACTTTACTCAATGAAGAAGTAGATATAGAAATACCCGACTACAATGCGTATCTAGCAAAGCGAACCTAACTCAGCCTAGATGACAGAACAAATTAGCGCGCTTATATCCAGTTTCGCGCTAGAAGAAATAACATAATAAAAACGCCGAATGACAGTCATTCGGCGTTTTTTCCTTAAAAAGGAATTACTGATATCTGGAGAAGGTGCTACTTCCTTTTAAATACCAGTGAAGCGTTAACAGAAACAGTAGGTGAAATGGCAATCGCTCCCACTGTTTCAGACAGCGCTTTTAAGTTTGCTTCTGGTACGCCAAAGCTTGCTGCACTAACAATGACAGGCTTAACCGAACTGACAACAATATACTGAGGCGTGTTGACCACCAAAAGAGACAACGTCACTTTTTTATCCATTCCGTAGAAATTTAACGTAGCATCAATATTCTTGATTGTAGGTTCAGTAAGGCTTGATACTTCCGCGAGATCGACCTTACCTTTTAATGTTGCTTTAGGGTATCTTCCTGTGTCGAAAAAAAGTTCACTCAACCTTTGGTTGCGAATCGGAACAATAGTGTCAACAGATGCCAATTTGATTTCTAAAGTGAACTCTCCACTCGCATCGATTCTTCCATCAATCTCAGTGAAATTAGCAGGTTCAACGATATACTGCTTCTTGATGGTCGAAAAGTTTACCGATGAAACATTAGAATCTAACAAATAATGATGGTGTGCTGAATACGCAGGTGATAGCAATAGAATGGGTAACGAGAATAAGGTTAATATCGTTAATAGTAGTCGGGCTGACTTTTTCATACTCAATTCCTTTCGAGATTCTTAACGCCCTTTTTCTTTAGCGAGCCATTTACACTATGTACGTTTGAACTGCATATAAAGAAAAGGCTGTGAATTTGTAAGACGAACCGCGCTTACGCATTATTCGTGTTAGTAAATCACAGCCGAATGTCTCATAGATAATAAATTTAATGCATATCATATAGATATAATGATCTTGATGCATATCATGCAGATATAAGGACCTTGAAGCCCATCCTACTTTAACTACGTGACTTTAATTTTTGCTATTCACCCCATACAGCTAATTCGTTGCCACTGGGCTCTTTAAACTGAAATCGACGCCCACCTGGGAATTCAAAAATAGGTCGGGTAATTTCCACGCCTTGGGATTTAACTACCTCGAAAGAGTTTTCAAGATCATGGCTGAACAAAACAAGAAGCGGCGCCCCATCTATTGTTGCACTTACTACATCCGACTGAAAGAACCCACCCATTAAGCCCTTCGCGGTAAAAGCGGTGTACTCTTCACCATAATCCGTAAACTCCCATTGAAACGCTTTCTCAAAAAACAGCTTGGTTTCTTTTAGGTTGTTTGCAGCAAATTCTATGTAATTGATTGAATGATGTTCAAAGTCAATAGGCGACGACATGTTTGCTTCTCCAATTAAAGTCGAGCTGATCTGCAGTTTTTAAGGCAAGTTCCATTTTCGAAAGTCGGGATACAAGTTGTAAGCTCATGTCTATCCCTGCCGTCATCCCTGCAGACGTAATGATTTCTCCATCCTCTACCCAACGAACATCTTTAACAAGTTTCACATCTGGAAATTGCTGTGCGAGATCATCTAAATGTTGCTTATGAGCTGTTACGCGCCTGTCGGTAAGCAGCTTGGCTTGCGCAAGCAAAAATATGCCACTGCAAACAGAGGAAACAATGTTAACTTTCGTTGATTGCTCCTGAAGCCAACGAATCACTCGGCTGTTTTTCATTTCATGGGCGTATACACCTCCTGAAATAATCAATACATCTAATTCTGGGTGATTATGTATGGAGCGATGTGGAACCACTTGATAGCCATGTCTTGCGGTAATGGTATCGCCAGATTCACTGATCAGATAAGGGAGAAACTGCGCGTCGTAGTTTGCTGCGAACTTATTAGCCGTCGCAAACACTTCGTAAGGACCGGTAAAGTCGATGGGTTCTGCGTATTCATAGATAAAAATCCCGATATTCATGGTTACCCTAGCCTATTTATTTTTTGATAACGGGGTAACCTCCTTCTCTCAGTTCTTCTACAAATACAGAAGGTTGAGCGCCGTACATTACCCACGCTTTAGATTTTGCCCGAGTCAAAGCAACGTAAAATAAACGACGCTCTTCCGCATGGGCATATGTATCTTGGGTTTGAATAAGTGCACTATCGAGATGGTGTTGTCGTTCCATCGCTGGGAACTGACCTTCATCAACACTCAAAATAAAGACAAAATCCGCTTCTTGACCTTTACTTGCATGACACGTCATAAACTTTAAGTCCAAATGTGAGCAGGATTTTTGCCAATCTTTTAGTTGCTCAGGACAGTGGTAATGATTACGCCCTAGTAGTAATACCTCTTTTTTTGAGGTCTGTTTTTTGTCTAGTTCCAGAAGGGATTTTTCAAGTATAGACATATGCAACAAAGTAATAGACTTTTGTTTCACCATCTTGTGGCTTGTCACATTTTTATGCAATTGAGATGGATTCTGTTGTATGAACTTATTGGCGACTTCCCCTAGCATATTGTTAAAGCGGTACGTGGTATCCAAGTAATGGATTGAGGCACCAGGGAATCGAGAATCGAAATCTGTTGTTAGGCTCACATCAGCACCAGCAAACCGATAAATCGCCTGCCAATCATCTCCTACAGCATATAGGGATGCTTGCTGCTTAGTTTTTGGTTGGTGGCAAATCGCCTCCAACAATTCAAGCCGCGCAGGTGAGATATCTTGATATTCATCGACCATGACATAGCGCCACTGAGGTCGGTATTTACCGCTAGCAACATATTTGGTTGCTTTAGTGATCATGGTGTGAAAATCGATTTGGTTGTTGTCTTTTAGCATTTGACCCCACGCTTGATAACATGGCCAAACAAGCTGCAATTCACTGTTTAAACGAGAATAGTCTTCATGATCGATAATGCGCTGCTGTATTTGTTTTTTGCCAATGTTCATTGCACACAACTGTTCTAGCTGCTTTTGTAACCACGCGATGAGTTTAGGGTTCTCGGACTGGGACCCTAGCTCTTCATCCCCTTTTAAATAGGCAATCGGCCATTGAGATAGGTGTTTTTGCCAGCGCTTAAATTGATTTTGCGTTGCCCAATGTTGTTTTAGCCATTGAACACACCACGCTTGCTTCATGCTGTCGTTGGTTGCCAATGGCGTAATTTCTATCGACTCACTTTCAACATGACGAATGATCTCTAACCCTAATTGATGAAATGTTTTTACCGTAATGGCATGCCCATCACTGCCTAATTTGCTTTCTAAGCGCTGACGCATTTCGTCTGCCGCATCGCGCCCAAACGCCACCATCAGCAATTCTTCTGGTTTGGCTTGATGGCTTTGAAGCAAATAAGATACGCGTGCCGTGAGGACGCTTGTTTTACCCGTTCCCGCTCCAGCCAATATCAGGTTGTGGTCATTGTTCATCAAAACAGCTTGTTGCTGAGAAAGATTGAGCGGGCTCGATTCGCACTGTGCAAACAAGACTTGCCAATATTCACGCTCTTTCTCTAGCCATTCTAAATTACGTGATTTCTGATTCTCAGCCCCATTTCCTAACCAGTCTGATACCTCAACCATCGCTTTGGGCATTCGTTGCTCGGCTTCTTCTAAGCTCATATTCAACTGAGAAAAATCGTTGACGACGTTGTCCGTCCAGCTTTGAAGTTGGGAGGTTTGTAGATAAGCAGGCTGGTTTCTAATTAGGGTAAGTGCTTCGCGCCATGCGGGCAGTTTTTCGTTTAGGCTCTGGCATTGGTGATAATGCCAATCAGAATATTCTTTCTGAGCGTATTGAATAAAGGCGTTGCAGTCCGCCCAAGGTAAGCCTTGCACCAACCAAGCTTGTTGAGTGCTGTTTTTTTCATGTGCATGAAAAACTAAACTGCCCCAGACTAACCCACGCTTCAATGTAATAGATCCATCCCATACCGAAAAGGGAATATGCTCTTCACTTTGCGCAGAGTTCAAAACCAGTTTGTCGTCTTCGACACTGACTTCATTGTATTCCGTCTGAATTAAAAACTTGGCAGATCGTGATGCCGCTAACTGCATTTACTGAACCCTGATTCGGTATTATTTGGTCTAAGAGGAATCTTAAATCACACCGGGTTGTAGAACAACGCTAAGTCTCAGCTCATCGCCTATTAATTCACCATTCACACTTTTTCTTGGTGCTAAGTCATATCCTTGATACTGTCGTTAGTTACACTAACGCGTGTTACTCTTTGACAAAACAAGAAATTATAAAACTGTGCCTCTATTTACTATTTTTCGCCACTACTGGTCTAATAAAACCATTAATTACAGCATTCGCATCACTATTGCTCTTATTGGGGTTGTTATCCCTTGCTGGTTTTACGAACAAAATACGGCCATTGTCCCGCTAATCTTAGGCATAATTGCCGCAGCTCTGGCTGAAACCGACGACAGTTTTTGGGGAAGAATACGCGCGCTTATTCTCACCTTTATCTGTTTCGCTATCGCCGCGTTTTCCATTGAACTTCTATTTAATCACCCCATTTTTTTCGCCATTGGATTATTCGCTTCAACCTTTACTTTCATAATGCTTGGAGCGATTGGGCCACGTTACGCCAGTATTGCCTTCGGCTCTCTATTGATCGCGATATATACCATGTTAGGCGCACATGAAAGCCCTAATATATGGTTTCAACCTGTTATGCTCTTGGCGGGTTCGGCTTGGTATTACTTCATTTCCATGATTTGGCAAATATTTTGGCCCATGCAGCCGGTGCAACAAAGTTTAGGCAACGTATTTGAAGAACTGGCCAATTATTTAGATGCCAAAAGTGAGTTATTCCACCCTGTAACCAATTTGGCACCTCAGCCTCACCGTATTCGTGAAGCCAGCTTAAATGCCGCGACAGTTACCTCCTTAAACCAGTGCAAAGCCACATTACTTTCTCGTTCAAAGCGAGGACATATAGACGGCCCTAGCGACAGATTCTTGAATATCTACTTCCTCGCTCAAGACATTCATGAACGAGTAAGCTCTACCCACTACCGATATCAAGATCTAGCGGAACAATTCAAACACAGCGATGTGCTCTTTCGCTTTAAACACCTGTTGCAAACGCAAGCAAACGCTTGTCGGCAGATATCCAAATCTTTGCATTTAGGGAATCAATACGATCACGACGACAAAAACGGCGAAGCCTTAAATGAACTTAACGATTCAATTCTGTTTTTGCAGGAACAAAAAAGAACAGATTGGTCCCTGTCGCTTAGCCAGTTAAGTTACCTATTTAGAAATTTATCTACAGTTGAAAAGCAGCTTAGTAATGTCAGCAACCCTGACGTTAAGCAAAACGAAGATGACGATGTGCTAGACGACACCACCGCACACACCCCCAAAGCAATGTGGTTGCGGATTAAAAGCAATATGACTCCTAGCTCTATCCTGTTTCGTCACGCTATAAGAATGTCTATCGCTTTAACCGCTGGGTACGGTTTAATTCAAGCTTTCGACATTGATAAAGGATATTGGATCTTACTCACCACCCTTTTTGTATGCCAGCCAAACTACAGTGCTACTAGGCAAAAACTGACTGCACGAGTTATCGGTACAATTGCTGGTCTATTGGTCGGTGTACCACTCCTTACGTTCTTTCCCTCCCTAGAAAGCCAGCTCGTTTTTATAGTACTTTCCGGTATTCTGTTTTTTGCCTTTCGTATTAATAATTACGGCTTCGCCACTGCCTTTATTACCCTTTTAGTCCTGTTTTGTTTCAATCAATTGGGTGAAGGCTTTGCCGTTGTGTTGCCTCGCCTTACCGATACGCTGATCGGGTGCGCTTTAGCGGTATTGGCCGTTGCATTTATCTTGCCGGATTGGCATTCAAAACGTTTGCACAAAGTGATGGCAGAATCGGTTATCGCCAACCAAAGCTACCTCGCTCAAATTATTGGTCAATATAGAGTCGGTAAAAAAGACACCTTGGCGTATCGTATTTCACGGCGCGATGCACATAATAAGGACGCAAGTCTGAGCTCTTCAATCAGTAACATGCTGGTTGAACCCGGTAAGTATCGATCTGCTGTCGACGAGAGCTTTCGCTTCCTTACGTTGAATCACGCATTACTCTGTTATGTTTCTGCTTTGGGTGCTCACCGAACGCGATTGCAAGATGAAACGATCCACCAGCTTGTTTTGGACTCACACCGAGCAATCCACAAGCACCTTGAGATCCTTTACAAACAATTGAATGACCAATGTGAAGAATGTGATACTTCAAGTATCGAAGAAACAGACATTGAAAAACGTTTAAGCGAATGGCGAGACGAAGACGAAAGCTCGGCTCGATTGGTCTTGCAACAGCTTCATTTGATCTATCGAATGTTACCTGAGCTTCATTCGTTAGCGACGAAATTTGCGGTAAGAGTTCCGAATAGCACCCAATAACTGTTGTTCAATATCCATTCTAACTGGCAACAAAATAGAGGGTAGCAATACCCTCCCTTCATTTTATGTCGTTCATCCATTTACGATCTTTGTGCTCCCTTAATGGCATTCCATATTCTTCATTGTCACTTTTCACGAATGTGTTTATGGGTAAAGATCACATATCTTTTATAATTCACTCATTTTCTGACAAAAATTGAACAAATGATGATTTCGATGCTCTTAATGTAGGTCGCGTTAGTATTTGGCGCACAAAGTTTCGCTATCGGTGCAAATGAGACATTGACTATCATTAAGGTTAGGAACAGAAAAATGCCACAGCATCAATATGAACAATTAAGGAGCAAAGTTCTGGAGTTGACCCCTGCTCAATTGAAAGATCTACAAACAGAAATAGAAGGGAAGCTAGACAAAAACGGAGCTCAAATTGAGCTTACTCCTGAAGAAATCGAGGCTATTTGTCACCTTTTTAAAGAGTAATTACCCTATAAAGTTGAACTTTCACTGGCTAAAGTTTAACCTTTAAGTAGATTCTGAGGTAACGATCAATGCCAGTCTCATCGATACATTCCGGTCATGTCATTCTCCAGCAGTCGAGAACCATGGCAAAGCAAGCAACAGAGGAGCTCAATGAAGAAGCTCGTCTTGAAAAAGCTCGCACGGAAAAAATGGCAGAAGATGAGCGAATTCAAGAAATCCAGCCTGATGAAGAAGTTCGAGCTTCAGAACGAACAGAAGAAACACAAGAAGCCGATGCTGCCCGAGAAAGTGAACCCGACTACCAAGAATCGTTCAACCGCCTACCTAGCGCTGAAGAAGAGCGCGACACCAAACAAGAAGAGATCACCAATGAAAGCAGAGACGAATCTGATTACGTCGAAGCTGCCGCGAAACTCAATCAAGCAAAAAGCTACAACAGTGTTGGAGCAAGTGTTGTTTCTCGCTCCAACGACATGATTGGCTCTATGTTAGATATATCTGTTTAAGCTTTATCGGTTTAAACTTCATCTGTTAAAACTTCTACCGAGTCTTTTCTAGATTTTACAATCGATGCCAAAATAGCACT
Organism: Vibrio penaeicida; assembly: GCF_002933855.1. GTDB lineage: Bacteria > Pseudomonadota > Gammaproteobacteria > Enterobacterales > Vibrionaceae > Vibrio > Vibrio penaeicida_A. The sequence goes on along the minus strand of NZ_BFAQ01000021.1, from coordinate 46,465 downwards.
TCCCATTACAGCCACCAGTACACCAAGTGATACTTGGGTTGGAATCGCCCACTCCGTTTCGACCAATAACATCTTTATGCCGATAAAAATCATAATCAAAGCTAATGCTGGTTTGAGGTATACGAACTTCTCCATCATACCTTGCAAAACAAAATAGAGAGAACGCAGCCCAAGCAACGCAAAAACATTCGCAGCCAAGACCAAAAATGGCTCGCGCGTTACGGCAAATATGGCTGGAATCGAATCCAGAGCAAACATCACGTCCATCATTGCGATCATGGCTATAACAATTGCCATCGGCGTCAATACGAGCCCTAAGTTGTCTCTCATGTAAAGCGCATTGCCTCTGTATTCGTCAGACACTCTGGCAACCTTACGAAAGATCCTTTCCGGCAGCGGGCTTAGTGTTTCTTGCTCTTCGGGCTGCGTTAGCTTATAGCCCGTCCAAATAAGGAAAGCAGCGAACAAATACAAAATCCAATGAAATTGCTCTAGTAATTGTACGCCTATTGCAATCATCACAGCGCGTAAGATGAGCGCTCCAATAACACCTAAAAGCAGCGCTCTCGGACGCAAGCTTTCCGGCACTAAGTATTGGTGAAAGATAATCGCAAACACGAAAAGGTTATCGACGCTAAGCGATTTCTCTAACAAGTACCCAGTAAAAAATGCGGTAGCGGCTTTACTTGAGGAATACGAGCTCCCCGGAGCGTACCATTCCCAAAAATACAGAATGGATACGCCAAATGCCAAGGCAACGAATACCCAAATAACGCTCCAAATCGCGGCTTTTCTTACCGTAATGTTGCCACCGCGAGTTTGCCAAATATCGACACACACCAACATTAAAGTCAGCGCACCAAATGCAAAATAAGCAAAAGGACTCATTAAATACCTCATTTCACAACACAGTTAATTGCGAAGAGACGGCTTATAGGCGTGCACCCTCGCAAACCAACCAAAACCTAACCAACCAAATGAAAATGGATGGTCCAATTTTGGCAAATGAATGCGTTGGTCTCGTCAGAGTGAAAGCTGGTAAGGGCTTATACTTTTGTATGCCGGAAAAGCGAACGCTTAACGGGATGACGACATACAAACTAAGAGTACTTAGTAGACTACTCCCCAATACAGGCGGATAGTATTCCTGTATTGGAAGAGCGTCAACACGATTTTTTACATTATTTAAGAGGAATGCCTGTTAGATATACGTGTAAGAAAAAAGCGGTAATAAAGTAGAGAACTAAGCTGATTACATGTGTTTTTATTTCTTGCGAGACAGGGGGAATATCTGGCTTAACCCACTCGCCCTCTCTTCGATTGATAAGCATGATTTGGATGACTGCCCAAAGTGCTAATCCACCAAACAAAACAACAGAACGCTGCTCTCCATTACTGAGTAAGTGCGCCACAGACCAAACGATCACACTCATCAATTGAGGGTGACGAATGTACTGCTTCAATCGAGTTTTACCTTGAGCTGCGCCAAACAGGATAAAACCCACCAGCATGAGTAACATGGTTAACCCACGAAATTCCGGACCAAGGACGTACAAGTAATTCGGTACGGTGCTACGCCAGCCGAATATGATCATCAGTAATCCAGCGATAACCACCAGTGAAAAAATACCTTTGTAGCCGTTGGGACCGACCCTCTCGATAAGGTTAACTTTAACTTGCGGGGTAAGTGACGGGACGTAGTGGATTACGCTCCAAACTAGGATGCCTAACATCAATAACAACATTGCTTACTTCCTTATATTTGTTTTTCTCCATTATTAAGCAGCTGTTATGAATTTGATGGGGATTTGATCCCATACTTTATGTGGAATTAAAAAACCGAGCACTTGGCTCGGCTTTGATACAATTTATAAAGCTAAAATCGTAGCTGGATTGACTGTTAAATCAATTAATCTCGATCGCACTCACCAATGCAATACAACAATCTTCAAAACATACCTTATACAGCTCTTCAACTCACTATTAACGTAGCGTAATACCACCATCCACAACGAGTGTGTGCCCGACAATATAACTTGCCTTATCGGAGAGTAGAAACTCTATCGCATCGGCGACTTCTTCCGTTTTGGCGAATCGTTTCATGGGAACAGCTTGAGATACACTCTCTCTGATATTGGGGTCTGTTTTCGCTCGTTCCTCCCACCTAGGTGTCCAAGTAACACCGGGGGCGACGGCATTGATGCGTATTCCGCGCTCAATATTTTCAATCGCTAAAGAACGTGTTAACCCCTCAATGGCGTGTTTAGCCGCACTATACATTGAAGCGTTAGGCGTAGGTCTTAATCCATTTATAGAGCTCACATTCACTATTGCCGCGCCTTCAGACATCAAATTAAGCTCGCTTTGCAAACAGAGTGCTTGTGCCCAAAAATCGTGATTAAGCGTGTCTTTTAGCTTTCCGGAATCGACGGTGTGGAATTGCCCAAGAGACCCTATCGCTGGCGACGCATTATTCACAGCAATGTCGAGTTTGCCGTAACGCTTATCCACATGTCCAAACAACGTTTTTAATGCTGCTTCATCTGAAATATCGGTAACATGGTAATCGACGGCTTCTAGAATTGGATACTGACGCAAGGATTCCTCCCAGCCACTTTTATTTCGAGAGCAAGTTATTACTTGAAACCCTTGCTCAACGTACCGAAGTACCATCTCTAAGCCAATGCCTTTTGAGCCACCTGTTATCAAAGCCGTTTTCATGTTCAGTCCCTCGTTTTTATTCCAACGTGTTTCACCATTATCGCCCTGTTATGGCAAAGTTTTCGCGTAGATCACGGTGTTATCCAATTTTCCATTTGCGTGCCTTCGCGTATTTTTCATTGTAGCTTCAAGTTGATAACCACATCGTTTCGCGACCATCCAACTGCGTTGGTTTGACTCTGCCGCTTTGATTTCAATACGGTTTGCCCCTAGTTCCTCAAAAGCATAAGTTTCAAGTAGAGAGACGGCTTCCGTTATGAAGCCCTTACCTGAAGCCGAGGTTCTCAGCCAATACCCTATTTCATAAAAAGGCACTGCCTGATCTCGGATGATCAATCCTATCGCACCAAGTAGCGCCCCTGATTCCTTGCAAATAACGCTGTATCGAATGTCACCAACAAAGTTCTCATACTTTTCTACCGCCTCTTGCGCACTTTTCGTCGCTTGCTCGAGTGTTAACGCGTGTTGCACCCAAGGTAAATATTCTTCGAGTTCTTTTTTGCTTTCAACTACGGCTTCGAGCATTTGAGGTGCAATCTCAACCGTAGGCGGTTCTAACCGAATTCGTCTGTTTTCCATTTGTTACCTATCTAGGACGTTAAAGCGTATAAAGTGCATTTCTTTATCTACGTCGGTGTCTTTTTCTAACGTGTATATACGCCCCACTGCATTCGCAATTGCCGCTTCCCAAAACGACAATGCGCCTGAATTTTCAAGCAACACTCTTACCTGCCATTCACCCGGATAACGCTTCAAGACCTGTGAGATAGTCTCTTTCCCTACGCCTTTTCTTTTGTATTTTCGCAATACGAAAAACTGTTCAATATCGTAGAGACTAAGATTTGTTGGGTACTTTCGAATCAACACAAACCCTGCAATGTCACCATCAACACAGATAAAATACGGTGTGTGATCTTCTCTATCCCAATAAACATCAAAGTTCGAATTATTGTAAATAAATAACCCCTCTTGATTAGGGCTCCATCCCATGTATTCAGACATGTCGTAGATGTAAAGAGGAAAGAGGTTTTCCAAAATATGACGGGATGTAAGATCTATTTCCTTTAGCGATACTTCCATATTATTCTCTTTATTTATCTGAACGTTACACTATATTCATTTATCAGTTAGAAAGCGACAGTAATGCGCTAACCACCATTTTAATTGCCATGGCAGTAAGCAAAATTTTAATCCACATAATGAGTTTTTCGTTCTTCGCCGCCATTCTTAACTTTGTTCCTACAAATGAGCCTAGAATAGAACCAATTACCATATAAATAAGAAGCTGAATAGAACCGAAAAGAGAAGTACCTATCACCATAAATACCGGAATTTTGGCTAGATGGCTGATGGTCATAAATAATGAACTGGTTGCGATAATGTGGTCTTTTGATTTTAATTCTTTTGTTAATACGGAAAGAGACAAAGGTCCCGTTGCCCCAACGATAAGCCCCAACCCTGTTTGGACCATACCAATAAGATAATAGCTTTCGTAACGGCTAATGTAATGCGAAAACCGTTTGCTCCAAAGGTTGAACAATATATACAGACCAATACCGATAGGGACATATTCCAATGATATGTTCGATAGCAAATACCCAAACAGCAAAACGCCGACAAAAGATCCGATTAGAAATTTCGGAAGTAGCGACCACTGAACATCTTTTAAAGAAAAGAGCATTCTTGAAGAATTGCTCGCTAACTGGGTAATACCATGAATGGGAATGATCAGGCTGGGGGGCAAAAACGTTGGCAATATGGCTATCAGCAGCATCCCACCACCAAAGCCAATCACACCCGCCACTAGAGAGGTAACAAATGATAAAAAGCCTAGCGTGTATTCAATGCTCATTGTCTAAGTTCGCCCCCTCACTGTGCAAAGTGACTTGGCTGTTTTTAATGTGAAAACTGAAGCTATTGATCGATGTCTATACTTGGTACTCAAAATCGTAGCGATGCTGTCCATCTTCAATCCAAATGGCCATTTGCCCTTCTAATCCAACAAGATCTCCAGTTCCTGAATCAGGAATAACCTCTAGAATGAGTGTATCGTTGCCGTTAAACATCACGCCATAATGTTGAAGAACGAAGCTTCCTTTTTTGCCAGACAATTCGCCAACCACTTGCTCTATAGCTACATAACCAGCAGATCCTTGGACTGGGGTAAGAACGTTTAACATTTCCCCGCTACTTTTCGCCTTTAGTTCTCCGTGAAAAGTCTTATCAATAGACATATGACCGAGCCTTGTTCCTTCCACTCCTTGAGCATACGTGTCCATTGGATCCAGATTGATATCAAACGTACCTGTAATCTTCATTTCAATTCCTTCTTGTTATGCATTTAGATAAAAATTAAGAAAAACGGAGAGAGGTTCGGCAAAATGCCTTGCCATCATTTGGCTGATGGATTTACATTCGAGCAACATCAGTATCCATTGCAACTTTGATTTGTGCAACTAGCTTTTCGACTTCAGCCGGCTCCTTAATCACAATGCCTTTTTGTTGGCTGAGTGACTTTAAAATGAAAGGCTTCGCTCTTACATGAAACAGCCATATTAGCTTGAGTAAACTCGGTAGGATAAGAATTTCTGGGCAGTTTTTTGGTAGTTCTGGTCGGGACTTGAAAAGGTACGGAAGGTTTCTTTTTAGGCAGCGAAGCAAACAGATATGGCGTGGAATATCTAGAAAAACGATAAAATCGGCATTTTCCCTAACCGATTTAGATACCCCTTCAACTATCCAGCTCTTAGGTTCAATCAATCCTTGTTCACCACGAGTTCTTTCTTCTTTTGAAGCCGTTACCCAGCCTTCTTTCCAAACTACCCCGTCTAAGCTAGCGACGGGCAGGTCCAAAGCCTCACCTAACGATTTTGCGAGTGTCGTTTTTCCTGAACCGGCATTCCCCGTTATATTGATTCTCATAATCCTTTACCTAAATAGAGTAGACGTAACTACCTAATGTTTATAGCAATATTATTGAGGGATTATATCTGGATTGATATAAAAAATGGCAGCCGAAGCTGCCACTTTTTTGGAACTGTGAGAACATTTATTCCCAATCAAGGATAACCTTGCCAGACATGCCCGATCGCATAATGTCGAACCCTTTCTGGAAATCATCAATTTTGTACTGATGAGTGATAATCGGGGTTAAGTCTAATCCAGATTGGATCAAGCTTGCCATCTTATACCAAGTTTCGAACATCTCACGACCATAGATACCTTTGATCACCAAGCCTTTAAATATCACTTGGTTCCAATCGATAGCCATATTGGATGGCGGAATACCCAGAAGCGCAATACGGCCACCGTGGTTCATGGTTTGAAGCATTGTGCTGAATGCGGCTTGTACACCAGACATTTCAAGCCCGACATCAAACCCTTCTGTCATGCCCAGCTCTTGCATTACGTCTTCAAGCTTTTCTTCCGCGACGTTTACCGCTCGTGTCACGCCCATTTTGCGAGCTAAGTCGAGACGATATTCGTTCACGTCTGTAATCACCACATGGCGAGCACCCACATGCTTTGCTACTGCCGCTGCCATAATGCCAATTGGGCCAGCACCGGTAATCAATACATCTTCACCAACTAAGTCAAAAGAAAGTGCAGTGTGTACAGCGTTGCCAAACGGGTCAAAGATTGAAGCTAATTCATCCGAGATTTCATCAGGGATCTTGAAGGCATTGAACGCAGGCAATACCAAGTATTCCGAGAAACTGCCCGTGCGGTTTACACCCACACCTTCTGTGTTACGGCATAGGTGCGTGCGACCACCACGGCAGTTACGACAGTGACCACAAGTAATGTGGCCTTCACCTGAAACACGATCGCCAATTTCAAAGCCGCGAACTTCTTGGCCAATCTCAACCACTTCACCGACGTACTCATGCCCAACAACCATAGGTACGGGAATCGTTTTTTGCGACCACTCATCCCAGTTGTAGATGTGAACATCAGTACCACAAATAGACGTTTTTTTGATTTTGATAAGAATATCGTTGTGACCAATCTGAGGTTTCTCCACCTCGGTCATCCAGATGCCTTCTTCTGCTTTTAACTTGGAAAGTGCTTTAATTTTCATTATTTGATGATCTCCATGTCACGGCCTACTTCAATGAAGGCATCAATTGCTCGATCTAGCTGCTCGCGTGAATGCGCAGCCGACATTTGTGTACGAATACGTGCTTGCCCTTTTGGCACAACAGGGAATGAGAATCCGACAACATAAATGCCTTTCTCTAATGCGCGCTCTGCAAATTCAGCCGCGACTTTCGCATCACCCAGCATGATTGGAATGATGGCGTGGTCTGCACCGCCCATGGTGAAACCAGCCCCTTCCATACGAGTACGGAAATGCGCCGAGTTTTCCCAAAGTTGAGTGCGTAAGTCGCCAGATTCAGCAAGAAGATCCAAAACACGGATAGACGCAGAAACAATGGCAGGCGCGACAGAATTAGAGAACAAGTACGGGCGAGAACGCTGACGTAACCAGTCGATGACTTCTTTCTTACCCGATGTGTAACCGCCCGACGCGCCACCCATCGCTTTACCTAAGGTGCCTGTAATAATATCAATGCGGTCAACGACGTTATGGAATTCGTGTGTTCCTGCGCCATTTTCGCCCATGAAACCCACGGCGTGAGAATCGTCAACCATAATCAATGCATCGTATTTGTCTGCAAGGTCACAAATAGCCGGAAGGTTAGCCACCACACCGTCCATTGAGAATACGCCGTCGGTAACGATGAGCGTATGACGAGCACCCGCTTCTTTTGCAGCGATGAGCTGCTGTTCTAGCTCATCCATATTGTTATTTGCGTAGCGAAAACGCATCGCTTTACACAAACGAACACCATCGATGATGGAAGCGTGGTTTAATGCATCGGAAATGATCGCATCTTCTTTACTAAGAATGGTTTCAAAAAGCCCTGCATTGGCATCAAAGCAAGAGGTGTAAAGAATCGTGTCTTCTTTGCCTAGGAACGTTGAGAGTTTTTGTTCTAGTTCTTTATGAGAGTTTTGTGTTCCGCAGATAAAGCGAACCGAAGCCATACCAAAACCGTGCTCATCCATGCCGCCTTTCGCCGCTTCGATAAGATCTGGGTGGTTAGCAAGACCAAGGTAGTTGTTAGCACAGAAGTTCAGGACCTCTTCGCCAGTCGAGATAGAAACCGCTGCTTTTTGAGCAGAAGTAATGATTCTTTCAGATTTATACAACCCTTCGTTTTTTACTTCTTCAATTTGGGTTTGGATTTGCTGATAAAATGCAGAAGACATGTTCTCATTCCTTCATAGTTATTGTTGTACTGCGCACAGTGGTTTTTATTTTAAATTAACTCATTAGCGACTATTATCCCTTACGATGGAAAACCATTAGTGAATCACAGGCACAAATAAGGAAAACGTCGCGACATGCTTAATCAAAAACTCATTGCTCTGCTGCCCGATCTCGCTGCTTTTATTTTAGTCGTAAACGAAGGAAGCTTTACTGCGGCATCCAAAAAACTGAACGTGACCCCTTCTGCATTGAGTAAGCTGATTACAAGGCTGGAACAGGCACTGTCTGTAAAACTGTTTGAACGAACTACGCGCTCACTGGTTATTACAGAAGCGGGAAAAAAGGTGTATGAGCAGAGTGTCGTGATGGTGAACGCCGCGCAGCAAGCGATAGACATATCCGAAGCAGATCACACAGAATTAGCCGGTAGCATTACAGTCGCTGCTCCAGAAGCCTATTTAAACTCTGTTTTGCAATCGCACATTTTGCCTTTTCTTGAAACCTACCCAGACATACAGTTGAAACTGCGAGCGGTAGATGGCGATATCGATTTAAGCCAAAATATTGATATCGCGTTTAGGCTCACCGATAAGCCTCATGAAAACCAAGTTCTAAAGGAGATACGCAAAACCAATCTGGTCTTGTGCGCGAGCCCTGAGTATTTATCAAGAAAAGGCACCCCCAATCACCCAACCGATCTTACTGATCATGACTGCCTATATCTTGCGGAGACCGACAGCGACCACATCTGGGATTTTTTAAAAGACGATGAATTTTTTGCTGTTGCCGTATCTGGTCGATACGCCGTTAACCACTCCCAAATGCGATTAGCAGGTGTAAACAGCGGTTTAGGGATAGGTATCTTCCACGATTTTGTAGTGAAAGAGGCGTTAAAAGATGGGAGTGTGGTTGAGGTTTTATCCGACTGGACGCTGAAAAGTAACTACCACGGAGCCGTTGCCATGCAATACGCGCAAACCAAATACATGCCTGCAAGGCTGCGCGTATTCATCGATTACATCGTGGAAAAACTCGCTAACAATTAGGGTTTTATGCTAGATAAAATGGCTTTAAAATCTCGCTTGTAATCCGACAAAGGGTTGTGGTCGGTCAAAGATGAATCCTGTGTCGCCAGCCAAGCGTTTAGGCGCTTACCGGCATAAATAGCCGTTGTAAAATTCGCAACAGCAATACCTGCCCAAACATACGCGACACCAAAGTAGGAACCCGCCCAAGCCAATGGAATCGTCAGAACAAGCGAACGAATTAACGTGATTTGTAGCGACTGCTTAGGTTGCTCTACCCCATTAAAAAACGATGTTGTAATGAGTGCCAACCCAAATGCTGGAAACGTCAATCCGACCCAGTAAAAATAGGAAGTACCATATTGGATCACGTCAACTTCATTACTGAAGATCGCAATAATCGAATCGGATGCCAGTATAACAATCGCAAAAAACAGAACGCCCCAATACACCGTCATACGGCCCGATATTGCAACCACGCTATCCAGCCGTTGTTGTTTCTTTGCACCGTAGTTTTGCGCCACAAAAGGAGTAAGGATCACGCTAAGTGCCAAAATACCTGTAAGCAGCAAAGATTCAATCCTAGTCACAATACCGTACGCCGCAATGGCAGCTTCACCATGTTTAGATAAAGCCCTTGTAATGATGGCAACGGCGATAGGGTTAAGAATTTGAGCAGCAACAGCAGGAAGTGCAATTGGAAAAACCTGCTTCATCTGATTCCATGCAGAATGAAATGGAATCACTGCTTTAATGGAAAACAAAGACTCTTTTGCCACAAGCAGAGTCATTAAAACAAAAATCGTAAACCAAGATATAACCGTGGCTATCGCCGCCCCTTCCAGCTTCATTTCAGGGAATGGACCAACGCCGAAAATCAACAAATAATCAAAAACAAGATTGATGATACCGCCCAATCCCATGATTGCGGTTGATTTAAGCATGACCCCTTTTGCCATCAATACTGCATTACCAACGAGAGTGCCAACTAACGCCCACATTCCCAGATAAAGCGGAATCATATACTCCTTTACCATTGGCAATGTAGCGGCTGGCGCACCTAACACTAAAAACGTTTTGTCGGCACTGACTATGCCAACGCCCCCTAGCCCGAGAGCAATAATCAGAAAGAACACAATAGAAAACGTAGAAACTGTTTTCGCTTTCATAGCGTCTTTCTCGCCTAATGCTTTCCCTATAACGGCAGACACCCCCGCCGCTGTTCCCATAAACAAGCTTATAATCAAAAAATAGACGGGAAAGGCAAAACTCATGGCTGCTAGAGGTTGAGTACCTAATTTCCCAACGAAATACGTATCAACAAGCTGAAACATAAAGGTCATGAGCATGCCAAATGCCGCTGGCGCAGCCATAGAAATCAAGGCTGGTCTGACTGGCTTTTCAAGGATATCCGATTCCATTGTTAGCTTCCCTTATGTCTTTATGAAAACGTTGCTTTATAAAAAAGCGCTTGAATAAGAATTCACATCCTCAAATTCAAACGCTAAGTGTCGATCGCTAGTATGAGTATTTTGCTGATATTGATTACGCGCTAACCTTTGTCATCAATTCAACTAATGCAGCGTTAAAAGCTTCATCCTTCACTTTTCCTTGTTCCATATCGAAGTTATCGAAAAAGCTAGGTAGCGAAAAGTCTCCTACAACAGAGCCACCAAAGTGAGGTATGGCACTTACAGCAGTTGCTAGAACATTTTTAGCACCACCTGGGCCTGGTGACGTTGCCAAAACAACCACAGGCTTATTCTGGAACAATTTCATATCCACGCGTGATGTCCAGTCAAATAGGTTTTTGTACGCTGCAGTGTATGAGCCATTATGCTCAGCAAATGAAATGACAATGGCATCAGCGCTCCCTAACTTTTCATAAAACGCTTTTGCTTCTTCGGGCTGCCCCAGCTCTTTCTCTCTGTCTGTACTAAACAGAGGCATTTCATAGTCATTAATATCCAGTACTTCAACATCAGCGTCCTTAATTAGGCTGGATGCATAAGTCACAAGTTGTTTGTTAATGGATTCACGACTGCTGGTTGCTGCAAATGCGATAACTTTCATATTTAGACCTTCCTAATTTTGTTAAACGACAGAAGTGACTTTTCAATCCAATCTACCGCTTTCTATGATTCTGTTTTGTATTGATTGATAGAAACTTTACATTAATTCTATTTGAATATTAATCATGTTGTTGTAAATTCATTATTTCCATATGACCCTTAATCTAACTTAAGTGTTTCCCAAATACTTGGGTATACATAATTTAGGAAAACTCATGGCAACCAACACCCAACTACTTGATGGCATGGTTATTTTTGCAGAAGTAGTATCAAAAGGCAGCTTCACCAAAGCGGCGGAAAGCACTGGGCATTCTACGTCTTACATTAGTAAAGAAATCAACAAGCTAGAAGAAAGGCTCAGCGCCCGACTGCTGCACCGAACCACCAGAACACTAAGCTTAACACCCGAGGGAGAGCTGTATTTCGACCGTTGCCAGCAATTGATCTTAGATGTGGAGGAATTGGGAGAAACGCTGAGTGGAAAAAACGCGACACCAAGAGGTACGCTTAAAATTAGCTGCCCCGTCACCTTTGGCTTGTCACGCATTAAGCCTGTTTTGGCTAAATACTCGGAGCAATACCCAAATGTGGATTTGGATATCGACTTAAGCGATCATAAAGTCGACATGATTGCAGAAGGCATCGATATCTCCATTCGAGGGACATCCAGCCAGCTTGAAGATTCAACCTTGATCAGCCAGAAAGTGATGACCAGTGATAGCGTCACCTTTGCTTCACCTGCCTATTTAGCTCGCTACGGCACCCCTACCCACCCATCAGAATTAAAAGATCACAAAGCGATCTGCTATAGCCTGATTAAAAACCCATCTCAATGGACTTATTGGGAGAAAGACGGAACCAAAAAATCGGTCACGGTAAAGAGCAAGCTCCTAACAAACAGCCCCCAACTTGAACTAGCCATGTGCAAAGAGGGGCTCGGCATTACAAGAATGCCGTCATTTAACCTAGGAAATGAATTGGAAACAGGCGAGCTCGTCGAATTATTCAGTGAATTCCCAAAAGTACAGATCAACATGCATTTGATATACCCAAGCCGCAAACACATGTCCGCCAAGGTATCGAGTTTTATTGATTTCGTGAAGCAGGAATTGACTACGCCGGAGAACTAAAATGCTCACGAGGGAGCTTTAAATAAGCAATACGTTTTATTAGAAGTAACGTGATTCAGTTGACCAATCGAGTGTCCGAAAATGTCACAGAGTAGCCGCTTTTAGCTACTAAATTTCTACTATGTTCAGCCCCTGATAGTGATAGAATCTCCGCATCAAAATTTCTGAGAAACTCTATGTTTATCCATCATGTTAACGGTATCGACTGGCTGGTGATTACAGCTTTTGAAGAACTGAGAACTATGTTTATCGAAGAAGCGGGGGCGATCCCTTCTTACTTCTCTACCACCAGCGAATTGAACCTGATTGCTCAAGCCAAGCGTAGTTATGGATATTTGCCTACACTCAGCGGCGTAATCACCGACACCGGGACATTTAAAAGCCAGGATAACGAAGAAGATTTGAACCCACAGCTTGCCTGCTTAGTTGAGGGGCGTGGTCGAGTCTTTATCTATCACGGTGGGTTTGTGGCTTTTGTGGATAACGAACAAACTTTTATTACTCGAATGGACTGAAAATTATTCTGCAAGTTGAAGCCGGAGAATGAAATGGAGCTGGCTCCCTAACGAGCTTGGGGACAAATACAAGTTAGCTTTTTAGATAATCCGAAAAACGCTTATTGATCTGATAAACAAAACGCCCGATGAAGTACACCGAGCGTTTGGTTCGTCGATTAAGCTATCCCATATGCGTATAGGTCACTCAATTTGATATGGTTTGCTACTTCGCTAAGGCGATTTATAGCCTCTGCGTTACGCAAACCATTGATGCAGTTTTGGAGAGGCTTTCATAAGCAATGTATCCAAAATCAGTACTGTGACGATCGTTGCGCCAGCCAATGGAAAGGCGAACCCGACCAGCACCATGGTTACTGCGCCCAGCTTCCAAATTCCGCTTTTTTCAAATGTCGGTGGCGCACCCAGTTTTTTCTTGCCCGCAGGGCGACGTTTCCACCACATAATCACGCCTGTTACACAAACCGCGATAAAAGCTATACAGAAAAACACATTCAATAGCTTGTTGATAATGCTAACTTCACCAGTGTGAAGAGCAATACCTGCTGCCATGAACTTCGCCATCCAGCTGTAATCGTCCCAAGTTACATCCGCCAGAATGTCTCCTGAATACTGATCAATGTGAGTGGTGCGATCTTGAGTTGGGTCGGTAATATCTCCACTCATGGTATTGGCACCTAGCGTAAATACACCCGTCTCGCTTTTCGGTAAGTTCAGTTTGTACGTTGTCAGCCCTAATTTGTTGGCGGTGGCGACAACCTCATCAATCGAAACCGTAGAAGCAAACTGAGCCGGAGCATCACTTTGATGGCTGGTGTGCTCGCCATGGTGTTCATGCCCTGTCGACTCTGGCAACGGTGTTTTCTCTAAGCCCCAGGGCACTTCTTCTTCAACACCATGGTTTAGGCTTGCATGCGTTTTGTCTGAAAGTGGTACATCCGCCCATTTTTGTGCTGGGAAACTGCTCCAAGGTTGTACGAACTTACCACCCCATACGCCAGCCCATGCGAGCCCAGAAACCAAAAAGAAAAGTAAAACAAGAGACAACACACCGCCAAGGTTGGCGTGAAGATCTCGCATAAAAATCCGTACTCCACTTTGCGAACGAACTTTCAGGAACCCCGCTTTTGAAGCGTTATCGGATGGTAGCCAAAGATATATTCCAGTAACTAAAAGAACGATGGATAGGCTAGCCGAAATTTCAATCAGATAGCTGCCCACATCGCCAACCAATAAGGTGCTGTGTATCTCGTTAGCCAGTGCATACCAGCTATCGTCTCGGTTAATCTCGCCCAAGATATCCCCATTGTATGGGTTAACCAAAATAAGGCGATTGGAACCACTATCCAATCTCACGTTAAAGCGATTTGGCGCGGTATCCGATGCGGCTGGAATGAACTGAGTCACCGTTGCGCCGTCATATTCTTGCTTAACTAAAGCGAGTTGCTCAGATACGGTTATACGTGAATCGGTGGGTTCCACGACCAGAATTTCGCCGTGTCGAATGCTTTCTAATTCATCATCAAATAGCATGACGATGCCAGTCAAAGACAGCATCAGCATAAATGGGACGACAAATAACCCTGCGTAAAAATGCCATCTCCAAGTAAGAAAGTAGAGGTACTTTGAACGTGCAAAGTCCTTTGGTTGAGCGGTTTGAGTGCTTCCCAACATAATAATTTCCTTTATAAAAGCTAAAGACACTCCGTTCCGCCGCGTTTTTTCAGGTTCTAGGCTTTTCTTGAGCTAGGCATAGTAAGAACCAAAAACACAGGCATACGAGTGCTTGTTATTTTTTTGATTTAAATGTGTTTGTTCAGGAAATAGAGATGGGTGGAGCGCGAGGTATTTGCCATTGATAACGCACGTTTAGAGCCAAAAAAACGTATTGGCTTTCAATAGCAAAACTTAAAAGTTGGAAGATCGGTGTAGTTGGAAGATGGCTGTGATGAAAGGTGGAATAATGGCTAAAAGGACAGGGTTTCCCACTATGAGTTTTAACCTCTTGCCCTTCTTCTACTTGAACCAGTTCGAAGCCATTAACCGTACAGAGCATTGCCCATACGCCAGCATTGCTGCCATGCGCATTGATAACAGGCATAAGCGTAACCAACACCCAGCTTAGGGCGCAGGCAAATAGCATGCTTTTGTTAATTGGAGAACGGCGGTTCATAACCCTTCCTTATCTATTGGCAGGCAGGGTATCTTGTATTTATAAAACTTTCAAAGGTACAGAGTGCTTACTCAACAACGATCACACTGATCATGGTAAGAATTTGTAATTTGTGAGCAATAATTCTTCAATCTCTTCCAAAAGTAATGGTTTGGCATATAAGAATCCTTGAATGTTGCTGCAACCTAGCTCTCTCACTTGCGCCAGTTCTGAGGTGTTTTCTACCCCTTCTGCAATGACATCCATCCCTAAGTTTTTAGCCAATTCAATAATGGTACGAGTGATGATTTGCTTGTCTTTGTGCATGTGTATTTGGTGCACAAACGAGCGGTCTACTTTCAGTTTACTAATAGGGTAATGCGACAAGTAAGCGAGGTTTGAATAGCCCGTTCCAAAGTCGTCGACACTTAGGCTTAAGCCCAATTCTCGAAACTTTTGAAGAGTACTGATCAAACGGTCTTCGTCTTTCATCAATATGGATTCGGTTAGCTCTAGTTCCAAAAGGTTTGCTGGCACACCCGTGTCTTTTAATAAGGACTCCACTTCGCAAAGCAGGTTATGATGGTAAAATTGAATGCCTGAAACATTAACGGAAACAGGCTTACAGTCGATCCCCTTTTCCTTCCAATCAACCAATTGATTTAAAACAATCTTGATTACATACAAGCCAATTTCTGAAATTAAACCAGACTGTTCGGCAAATGGAATGAAATCCCCCGGTCCAATTTCTCCTTTCTCAGGGTCTTGCCACCGTATCAATGCTTCCATTGCTTTGATTTCACCCGTATCACTGTCGACCATTGGTTGATAACGCAAAAACAGTTCTTGATTATCAATCGCGCGGCGCAGTCGTTTTTCCATCGTCCAGTGCTTGAGTGTCATTCCCTCAAAACGTGATGAAAATAGCTGAGCTTGGCGCTTACCCGATATTTTTGCTTGGTACATGGCAATATCTGCGTTGCGCAGTAGTTCTGTAGAGGTATCGCCGTGGGCAGGGTAAACCGCTAACCCTATAGACGCTGAGAAGTTGAACTCATAGCTGTCTACCTGAAACGTCATACCAACCTGATCTAACAAGTGACGACCCAACACTTGGGTCTTTTCTTGATCAAAGTCTTCTTGTACCACCACGACAAACTCGTCACCGCTGTGCCGATACACTTCGCCCCTATCCCCTATGGCTTGAGTCAGTTGATTAGCGGCGGCTTTCAAAGCGGAATCTCCCGCTGCATGCCCAATGGAGTCGTTGACTATTTTAAAGTTGTCCAAATCAACAAACGCGATAATGAACCGAATATTAGAGGCGATAAGCTCATCTAAATCGTTTTCCAGCGAGTAGCGGTTTTTTACTAGCGTTAACATGTCGTAGTGCGCCAAAAAGGCGAGCTTTTCTTCGGCTTGTTTTCGTTCGCTAATGTCTCTAGCTGTGCCTGCTGTGCCTACGACGTTGCCTTCCTTAACAACAGGAACTTTAATAAGTTCGATCCAAGATCGAGTGCCATCCACCGACGTTGCAAGGAACTCGTGTCGAATTGGAGAAAGCGACTTCATGACTTCTTCGTCGTCTTCACGGTATTGGACCGCGTCTTCATAACGCGATAGGTCGAAATCTGTTTTACCAATTAAAGCTTCGTAGTTAACGCCAAAAGCTCGTTGAAATTCGGCGTTTACGGCAAGAAATCGACCTTGAGTATCTTTTATCCATGCGAGATCTGGAATGCTGTTTAGCAGAGTTTGATATTTGTTAGTTCGATCATTGAGAGCTTGGTTTAGTTCGCGGAGCGATGCGTTTTCTGTTTCGGAATCAGCAAGCTGTTTTTCAAGCTCCACCAATTTTTTACTTGTAGAGATGACGTGAAAATGAACCAATTGAAGGAAGGCAAATAGGGTTAAGAAAAGTGCTAAACCTGTGGTAACGATCGCCTCGGGAAACGTAAAAATGACCGCAAGGCAAATCACTAAGATCAATATCGTACTTAAGAGCCAAAATAATTTCCGATCTTGTACTGCCCGAGCAATGTGCAATGGTAGCATCTCCACCCCCAAACGACTAACAGAGAGCTGTACAGTATAAATTAATTGGCGCGAAAAAAGTCACTTTTTGATAATTTTATGAACAAAGCAGCGTATTTAATTAATAAAACGTTGAATAGTCGTTAATTATTTTTCTTCCACGCAATGCAAGAAAATGCAGAAACTGCTCAGGAGAGCGTGTTATCACTTTCTCTTCAGCAATTCCTGAGCGGTCAATTAAGTTCGCCGCTAAGTCTAAATTCCCGACATCCATACAAAAATGCGCATCCGAACCTGTTGTGATGAATGCACCTTTCTTTTGCGCAATACTGGCAATTTCAGCACATCGCTCCACGCTGCCAGCACGGCTGTTTCCTTTTAAAGACGTATTGTTGATTTCTATCGCCACATTGTTTTCAGCTGCACACTGAATAACCGCGTCAAAATCAAAATCGTAATTAGGATTACCCAAATGCCCAAGGGCATCTACCCTCCCAGATAGTATGATATTGATGAGCGCTTCAGTATGTGTTGCCTTATCAATGGGTTTGAAAACAGCTTCATGAAAACTCGCAATAACCCAATCTAGGTTTTTATCCACCGAGGTCGGGATATCAATTTCCCCTTCCCTATTCATGATGTTCGATTCCACACCGCGAATAATAGCTATGCCTTCAATAAACCGTGGAAGCACACGCTGATTACTAAAAAACCAGTAATGTGGCGCGCCGGGCATAGACTCTGAATGATCGGTTGTGCAAAACATCGCTAAGCCACGTTCTTTAGCAGCTTTAGCGTTTTCGATAAGCGTGCTATAGGCGTGTCCACTGGCGTAGGTATGCGTATGTGTATCGACAAGTAATTTCATTTATGGGTAACTCGCTAAATATTGATAACTCGTTAATGGTGTAGGGAAAATCATACCAGTTCTTTAATTCGAATCTAAATATCTAACAAAATGTGTAATTGTGTGACATCGTTTCCGAAAGCACGAAGAGATCTAGCTCAAACATTCCAACATATATGCATAAATCACCATTTCTAAAACTTGCATATGAAACAACCTCTACGATACTTAATTGGTATCAGTTACAACACCTTAAATAATAATAGAGACGATACCGCTCAACTATGAACTCACCTGAGCCCTTGTGTTCTAGGCTCAGTTTTAGATCGCAATTTGTCAGTTTGCTGCATGGTGAAAACGTATGATCAAGCACCGCTATCCTCTTAGCATCCATATTACTAGTCTCTTTATGGCACTCGCTACCGTTATCGGAAGTGTTTTAATCGCAATAAGCTACCATCACTCCCAAGAGTTGTTGCAAGGTTCTGCTAAAGAATTGAGTAATGAAAACAGTGTAAAGCTAGAAACTTTATTTAGGGAACAAGTCGCACCCGTTTTAACAACATTAGATTTTATGGCAATGAGTAGCTTTATTCGCCACCAACGTGACTCCGTTGAAAAAGGGGGATGGCTAGATTCACTGGAAATGATCTTTCAAAGAAATGCGAGTTTAGTCGCGCTTTATTATGGTTCTGAAAACGGCGATTTTACGTTGTATCGGCCTTTATACAATCCCAAAACCGCTAAGCAATTCAATGCACCTTCCGGCAGTGAGATCTTGTTTCGTACCACAAATGTCGAAGGCAGAAATGAATCCATGTTTTTGGATGGTGAGAGCCAAGTGGTGTCTGCGTCTATCCGTTACGACAATCAATACGATCCTCGTAATCGTCCATGGTATAGCCATGCAACCGATGATGGGCAAATCCACTTAACGGAGCCCTACTATTTCTACTGGCTAAAGGATATCGGTGTCACTTTTGTCCGAAAAACGGCCAACCTAGAATTTGTCGTTGCTGCCGATTTTTCATTAGGTGGGCTCAATAACAGTATTAGTGAGCTTGCTTACGATTCAGAAAGCCAGTTACTGCTCTTTGACAGTGCATTGAGACCATTAGCGTCGCATCACATGAACACACAGCCAAGCGCCACCAACAATACCCATTTGAGTGTGCAGCTTGAGAACACGGTTTTCTCTGGACTGAACCTTCATACAACTCTGTCCTATCAATACCACACGATTACACATGAAGGCGTCGATTGGTCGGTTACGTTAACACCCGTAGAACTAACCGATAACGTTAACCTATGGCTTGCGGAAGCTACCCCACAGGGCGCGCTGCTCGCCAACCTGTATTCCATGAGAGATAAACAAGTCTCGGTCGCCGTGTTGATGTTACTGGGGTGTTTTATCATCGTTTGGTATATAGCAAAGCGTATCGCCAGCCCATTGCACAATTTATATAGGCAAACAGATAACATACGTCGCTTTGAATTCACTAAAACACGCTACCCAAAAAGCTTAATTAAAGAAGTTAACGACCTCACTCAGTCTGTCGAACTTATGGAGCATACTCTTCATGATTTACTCAAATTGCTTCATGAAACAGCCAGTAACCGTGACTTCTCGTTGTTAGCAAAAAATATTACTCATCAAAGTTACATTGTCACCAAAGCAGAGACCATTGTCCTCTCCGTATGGAACAAAACGACGAAAAAGTTTGATGAAAGTGTTAATCAAGCCATTATCCCTTTAAAGATTAACATCAATCTTTTATTGGATAACGCGCCAGAGGTTTCCACTAAACTTAGAGAAGGTGAAATAGTCCACTTATCCAAAGATGATCCTGTCATGAAGCCTTACATGGTGTATTTCTATAACTCGGATCTTTACCTTTTTCCATTGCTGAACCGCGACAAAAACTTAGTGGGTATTCTGACACTTGGCTACGAAAGACAAGTGACAGAAACGCAGAAGGAAAAACACGACTTCTTAAGAGAGCTGCTTTCCTTCGCAGCCATTGCAAAAGAAAATATCGATCAGATTCAGCAACAAAAAGACATGCTAAATGCCTTCATCGAGCTTTTAGCCTCCGCAATCGATACCAAATCACCTTACACAGGCAAACACTGTCAGCGTGTGCCTGCCCTTGCCGAAATGCTGACTCAAGCAGTTGTTGACGATAAGGGACGCTTTGCCGACTTCTCAATGTCTGCAAAAGAGTGGGAAGAATTGCACTTGGGCGCTTGGTTGCACGATTGCGGCAAAATAATCACACCAGAATATGTCGTTGATAAGGCAACCAAACTCGAAACCATTTATGATCGTATTCATGAGGTCCGTATGCGATTCGAGTTACTAAAGCAAACCGCCCATACGCAATATTGGAAAGGCATTTGCGCAGGGCAAGACAAAGCACAGCTTAAGAAAGAACTGGATGAAGAGCTACAAGCGTTGGATGAGGATTTTGAATTCATCGCTGAATGTAATGTTGGAAGCGAGTACATGAATGATGAAAAACTCGCACGCATTAAAGAGATAAGCAAACGTCAGTGGAAGAGAACAATCAGCGATAGGCTTGGTATTTCCTGGTTGGAGAAAAAGCGTTGCGCCCCAGAAACTGCGTTACCAATAATGGAATCGGTATTGTCCGATAAACAAGTCCATTGCATTCCATGGGCGCAAGGGTTCAACCCGAAAAAAATGTGGAAAGAAAACTTCACGCTCACACCAGGTGAATATCATTATAACCGCGGTGAACTTTACAACTTGTCTATCCGAGCGGGAACGTTAACAGACGAAGAAAGATTCATCATAAATGACCACATTATCCAAACTATCGACATGCTCGATCGATTGCCTTATCCAGAATATCTGCAGAACGTTCCTGAAATTGCAGGCGGGCACCATGAAAGAATGGATGGGAAAGGCTACCCTCGTGGTCTAAATGCAGGAGAGCTCTCAGTACCAGCGCGAGTGATGGCAATAGCCGATATTTTTGAAGCGCTTACAGCGAGTGACCGACCATATAAAAAGGCAAAAAGCTTAAAAGAGTCGCTCTCTATTATGACTAAACTTGCCACCTCTGGTCATATCGATACTGAGTTGTATCTTCTGTTTTTACAGCAAGGGGTATACATGAAATACGCCAAAACTTACTTGCAAGAAGACCAAATTGTCGATGTTGATATCAACGCGCATATGACGGAAGTACTCATACACCTTTCTAAATTGGCTTACGAATCAGAAAGCTCTGATTCAAGTGCTGTAACCAATTCAAGTCCGGTAAACAATTCAACAAAAATTGAATCTTAAACCGTTGTGTAGACCAACTAAGTCCGCGATTTAATGTAAGTCCATTCGATGTGCCGCTTTGTGATACATATGGTAAGCGGCGCACAAACGTTTTAGAAACGATATCTAAGGGGTCAATAATGCCGTTTTTAGTGAGCGAATCGGCTTTGATGAGCTGATCAGCTTCAATGATCTAATCAACTTTAGCGACAAGCCCTTTAATGTATTTAACACACTCGCAAATACAATCAAAATCACACCTATTATTTTATGCTCATCCAGCACTTCGTCGAACAAGGTAACCTGCCAGATACAGGTGAAAATTAGATTGGTGTATATAAGTGGTGCTAACTGTGAACCCGTATCAGCCATTTGATAAGCTTTGGCGCGAAAAACCTGCGTATTAACAATCAGCAGTGCCAGCACGCCTAACATCATCCAGATAAATTCATGTTCTTCCGGCATCGATAAAATCAACTTGTCGGATACACTCGGTCCAATAACAAACGTTAAAGGCAGCAACATGAGAAAGGCGAGAAGGAAAGACCAAGCATTCAGGGAAATCGCTGTCATCGTTCCTTTAGTTGCGCGAAATAAAGACAACTGAGATCCCGCTCCTAGTACCCCTGCCCCTAGCCCCAACACCAGTTCCCATTTAAAACTGAAGTTGGAAAGATCGCCAGCCAGAGCGACAACACCCGCTAACATAACCGCTAAACGCACGATGTTAATAGCCGAAAATTTCACTTTGAAAATCAGACGCTCTAAAACGGGAATAAAAAGCGGCCCAGTGCTGAAAAGCACTACGGATTCCACCAAAGTCAGTGACTGCATCGACAATAGAAAACACAACTGACAGGCAGCAATACAAAAAGATCGAATGACCAAAGATGTCCACATTTTTCGATGAGGTAAAACAAACTGAGTAAAGAACATCATCAAGAATAAAATAATTGCAGGGAAGAGAAACCTGAGCGTACTCAGCAATTGAACACTGAAGCTTTCTGTAAGAAATTTTGAAAACACACCATTCAAAGAAAGGCTTAAAGTCGAGGCGAGCATAAAAACAATGGGTTTCGATAACGTCATAAATATCTCCTGTTTGAATGCATTTTAAGACTCAACAATAGATAAGAATAACGATTTAAATTAACGACACTTGTAAGTTAAACTTACATATACTTAATCCACAAAACGATGAAGCTAGGGTTTAACCATGCCACCATTTAAATCGATTTATACGTTTATTGCCGTTGCTCGCTTCGAGAACATGACTCAGGCAGCCGACTACCTTAATGTCAGCCATTCCGCAGTAAGCCAAGCGATAAAATCCTTGGAGAATTATTTGGATGTAGCCCTGTTTATTCGTGTTGGAAGAGCGATAGCGTTAAGTGAACAAGGTCAAAAATACTATCAACAAGTCTCGCCCGCTTTTGAAGAAATCGCTGAAGTAACTGAAAAGCTAAAAACTGCCCCTGATGATGGACGTTTAACCATCAACATGGTTGCGTCCCTTGCATTACATTGGTGGATACCACGAGTTGAATCTTTTCAAGAAGCCAATGCTTTGCTTGATGCGAGGATATCGAATCTGAATAGTACATTTGATTTGCAAAAAGAAGGGGTCGACCTCGCCATTATTCAAGGTCAAGAAAAACACTGGCAAGACTACTATTGCCATAAGTTACTTGATGATGAACTGGTTATGATTGCCCATCCAGACATCGCGGTAACTCATTCAACTCAATCCCCGCAAGACGTAAACGACTTACTTAACCACATTCCCGCTATCTTTGTGTCTAACGATAGAAGAAAAGAAGACTGGAAATTTTGGGCGAGTAGCCAAAACATTTCGCAACCAAAGAAAGAAAACAACCTCACATTTAATACTTCGGTTCAGGCCATTCATGCATGCCGAAGAAAGCTCGGAGTTCTAGTGACTCATAAACTCTTTGTTGCAGACGACCTTCAACATGGGTTGCTCGCTCAAATCGGTGATAATGTAACCCATCCAACGAATACATTTTTCTATGCATGCCACCCTTCGAATCTGAGATCTGAAAGCGTAAAGTCATTACGGAAATGGCTGGAGCAAGAGTTCTTAAAATAAGAAATGCTTCAACAATAGAAAGACACACACCCCGACTAAGGTTGTTGTAAGTACATTTTTTGTTTTCCATGCCACAAAGCAAGATAGCAATGCTGCCCAAATATAAGGGCTAGAAAGAGAGAGTTGGAGCTCTCCTTCAGGTACAAATACAATCGGGGAAAGAATAGCGGTAAGTACTGCTGGGCTTGCATAACTGAGTAAGCGATGAAATTGGTGGTTTAGCCTTAACGGCAACTTGGGTTCTAAAAATAGATAGCGACTAAAGAAAACCACGGATGCCATCGCAAATATATAAAGATAGATCATGCCTTGCCCTTAAACCTTTCACAAAAGTAGCCACTTAACATGGCCAAAATACTCGCAATCACCAAGCCTCCTTCAACTTGTTGCCAAGCAAATAACACGGAGAACACAAGAGCCACAACGACCGAAACCAACACCGCGGTGTTTTTTATAGTAGGGGCAACAATCCCAATAAAGGTCGCAGCAACCGCGAACTCCAGCCCAAGCTCACTTAAATTTGGAATCGTCGCGCCTGCGATAATGCCCACCAGCGTTGCTAGATTCCAAATAAGATAAAAACTAAAACCAGCCCCAAAGGCATACCACGGTTTAAATTGATTTGGCGTCTGGTTTCCACAAAACGCAAACAGTTCATCCGTTAACAGAAACCCCAATACAAATCGCCATTTGAAAGGCAAAGGGCTGATTTTGTCTCGCATGGCCACACTGTATAAAAAATGGCGTGACGTAATAAAGAATACTGTTAAAACAAGAGCACCTAATGTTGCCCCTGCCTTAATCATTCCCATTGCGACCAACTGAGCCGCTCCTGCAAATAAAATAAGAGAAAAAGCTTGCCCTTCTAATGCGGTTAAACCGCTGTCTATCGCAAATGAGCCAGCCAAAATACCCCAAGGCACCACAGCAATGCTCAGCGGCATCATCTTTAGGGAGCCTTGAATAAACAGTTTGGATCGGGATTCTGAGATCATTAATATTCCTAAAGTACTTATCTCTCTAAAAATACAGGAGGTTCCTGTTGCGGTTTTGTCTAAAACGGGAGTTGATGTTCACTAAGGTCAAGTAGCTTTAACCAAGTCTGTTGAACTTAAGCAGCCTTGGCATACTGCATAGGTGTCACACCTAAAGCGGATTTAAAATGTCGGTGAAAATGGCTTTGGTCATGAAAGCCTAAATCATTAGCAATGTCTGCCACTTTCATTCCAGAGCGCAACCATTTTTTCGCCACTCTTAACCTTGCTTGCAATTGGTATGCGTGTGGTGGAATTCCGTAGGCCTTTTTAAACTCGCGAGCGAAGTGATAGGTGCTTAAATGTGCCATTGAAGCCAATTCTTCTAACGAGATATCTGCCTGCGGTAAGTCATCCAAAAACTCTTTGGCGATTTGCATATTGTTTTTCGCAACACCTGGCAGTTTGGAGTCTGGGCAAGTCTTCCCGTGACGAAGTACCAAAGCGAGTAATGTTTGATACAAGCATGTTTCACGGGTTAGCCGATTACGGCTACGTTTTAAAACCGAAAATAGGGAGCGAATCTGATTCGCTAGTAGTGGATCATAAACCACTGGTTCAGGGAAAAACGGAGCACCGCAAAGAGGTTGCCCTATCAAATCGAAATGTTCTGGTAAGGGATACATGGCTTGATAAGACCACCCTCCTTCGCTCGCCGAATGTCCATTATGAAGTTCATCGGCGTTGACCAGTATAATGCTGTCGCTTGGTGCAATATGATACCCACTGCCGCGGTAGAATCGCTGAGCACCTGTTTCGATAACACCAACTGTATAACCTTCATGGCTATGACAAGAAAAATTTTGCTTTTCAAAGCAAGCGTCGAGCAGCTCTAAGCCACCCAATTCCTGGGCGATGTTGTAATTCGCTATTTCTTTCGCTTTTTTTGAATGCTTTGCTGGCATAACAATCCTTGTTGCTTATCTAAATATCAATACTTAGTTTATCTACTTTACTGTATGAAACTGAATAAAATAGTGGATGCTACATATACACTAAATACGGACTATGGAGCTCACTAGAAGTAGATAAGTTAACGGCAATGAGCTGGTTAAAATTGTACAATATTGCTCACTTAGCTATCCGCCTGAAGGCTAGGTAATACCGTTACTTGTTCCAAGTGATATCGCAGAATTTCTCAACGCGCCACGTCCCATTTTCAAAGCACAAGATAGATTCACTCAAGTTATGAGCAAAGGGTTCTTGCCAAATATCTATTGGTGCCATATCCAACAATGCCGTAATTATTGTTTTTATCCAACCAGCATGAGAAACAATAACAAGAGTTTGATTGGGGCACTCTAGCGCAATATCCTTAAGGGCTTGTAAACCTCGTACCTTTACCTGCTCGAACGACTCACCTGTATCCGACTCATAAAGATCAGGGCGATTCCAGAAGGCGGTATATCTCTCATTTTCAGTGGTATTAACATGCTCTGTCGTTTGCCCTTCCCAACTGCCAAGGTTTATCTCTCGTAAGCCTTCCATGGTTTTGATTTGATTAGCATCTAAACCAGTGAGTATACTCGCGGTGTGCACCGCTCTACCACTTGGTGACGCCCATGCAGAGTCAATCTGAACATTGTCTAATTTAGGTTTCGCCAATTGAGCTTGTTCAATTCCTAATTCCGTTAGGGGGGAATCTTCATGCCCTTGCAATCTTTGCTCAAGATTCCATTGCGTTTGCCCATGCCTAAATAAATGTATTCTTGTCATCCTTTCCTCCACTTATCGAACGCTACTGTTTTATATCCGATTACGTTCAAACCATTCCAAAGAGCTCGGATCGCTTGGGTATATTAACAAGACTATTGCATCTAATCACACTTCTATAACCAAGTATCTTGAGATACTTGGTTATGACATTGGCTTATCTTATTGAGTTAGGCATAAACACAACGTTAGCTAAGTATCATGGGCTTTATAATGAAATAATTGTTCTAAATTGGAACAACTGAGAATAGCCGTCTAGACTCAAATAAAATAATAAATACTGGCAGCACAACGTCGACAACCAAAATTGGGATCGAGCAATGGGACTATTTTCAATTTTAAATGGAAAGAGCCAAAACAATGGAAACGTAAGCAATCAGATTATCGACAATGCACTAGATGCCATTGTTTCCATAGATAAAAATAATAAGGTCTTCTATTTTAATCGCGCAGCCGAAAAGCTGTGGGGATACTCAGAAAAAGAAGTTATCGGCAACAATGTAAAGATGCTGGTACCACAACAATTTCAGCCTGACCATGACGAATACGTTAATAAAAATCGAACAACAGGGCAAAATGTCATTGTTGGTACATCAAGAAAGTTAGAGCTGATAAGAAAAGACGGTAGCAAGGTTTGGGTAAGCTTAGCGCTCTCTAAAACCAAATTGCCAGATGGGGTTGGCTATTCTGCTTTTGTTAAAGACATTTCAGAAGAAGTCAACGCACAACAACGCATTGAGCAGGTCCTTGCTCAGTCGGTCAATGCCGTTGTTTCAATAGACGGGCAAAATTGCATCACCTATCTAAATCCAGCAGCCGAGCGCTTGTGGGGCTATAAGCAAGAAGAAGTGCTTGGGAAAAATGTGAAAATGCTTGTTCCGCGTGAATTAAGAGACAAGCACGACTCACTGGTGAATGCCAACCGCGAAACCCGAATTGACAAGATCGTCGGTACTAGCCGGGACGTTGAAATAGAAACGAAAGATGGCCGGCGAATTTGGGCAAACCTCTCTCTATCAAGAATTGAGTTAGATGGCGAACTTGGATACACCGCATTTGCACGTGAAATTACTCAAGAAAAAGCCGCCAAAGAACAGATGGAACAAGTGCTTTACCAGGCCATAGATGCGGTTGTCACCATAGACAAAGACAACATCGTGACCTTTTTCAACCCTTCTGCGGAAACGTTATGGGGATACAAAAGCGCCGAAGTTATCGGAAAGAACGTAAAGATGCTTGTACCGAAAATTCATCAGCCACGCCATGATGAATATGTGAATGCAAACCGACGTACAGGTAAAGATAAAATAGTAGGCTCTAGCCGAGAGCTACTGATGGAACGTAAAGATGGCGCGGAAATATGGGTCAGCTTCTCGCTTTCTAAAATCGAAGTAGGTGGTGAAATCGCCTACACTGCGTTTGTGCGAGATATTACTGAAGAACGCACGGCAAAAGAAACCATCAATCAAACCCTATCTCAAGCACTTGACGCAGTTATAACCATAGATGAACGTGGAACGGTAAGTTTCTTTAACAAAGCAGCGGAAACGCTTTGGGGGTACAAGCCTGAAGACGTTATCGGTAAAAACGTTAAGATGCTGGTTCCTGTCGAGCTCCAAGCAAATCACGATGGGTTCATTCAGCGCAACATTAATACTGGTGAAAACAAAATTGTTGGTACAAGTCGTGAGGTTCCTATTAACAGACCCGATGGAAAAGAAGCGTGGGGTTTGCTTTCTCTTTCTAAAGTCAGCCTTGATGGTAGAACCATTTACACGGCATTCATCAAAGACATTTCTTCAGAAGTTAAACAACGTAACGGTATGAAAGAAATCATGGATCGTGTTGGGACATCAAGTAACGAAATCTCAGAAATCGCCAAGGTCATCGATGGTATATCAGATCAAACCAACCTACTCGCTTTAAATGCCGCCATTGAAGCGGCGCGCGCAGGCGAACACGGGCGTGGATTTGCGGTAGTTGCGGATGAAGTAAGGCAATTGGCTTCTAGGTCATCCGAATCCACCAATGAAATAAACCGCCTCAGTGATGATACGCAAAAACTCTTAACGGAACTGGCGAATGTATTGAAGCTAAAAACCGGAGAGTAGCAGTTAGCAGTTAGCAGTTAAACATCAGAGGCGCTCCAGCGCCTCTTTTTAATTCAACTGATTACACCCATGCTTCTCAATTATTTTTGCGACAGTTAACACACCTCGTTTGAGTGCAAAACGTATAAAACTCGCACAAAGTTAATCGGCAGATGGTCAATAAACCCCAGTAATCCGACTTTGATATTGTAAGTTTCGGTGACTCTTCCTTGTTTTATCTGCCTTCACGGGTAAAATCTTTAACAAAATATAATTACATACTTCACTCATGCCAAAACTGAATGCACTAGAAAGTACAGAGCATTACTCCATTCAAGAACAGTGTTCTTTAGGACAAATTGAAACAAAGCTTGCTCCAGATAACAGCCCGCCAGTCCTTGCACTGCCGCGTTCACCATTCTTAACAGACAAAGCCATTGAAAGCCGGTGGAATAGTATTGGAAAACCAGATGTACGTGATGCATTGCTCGATCCAAGCACGCACAAGCAAAGAAAAGCGTACAGCAAAAATATTGAGAACTTCATCGGTTCCGTAAAAGTCCCATTAGGCGTCGCTGGTCCACTAAGAGTTAACGGGCTATTTGCCAACGAAGATTTTCTTGTTCCGCTTGCTACCACAGAAGCCGCACTTGTTGCGTCTTACCATAGAGGGTGCCAACTGATCACCGCATCGGGCGGCGCATCTGCCATGCTAATCAATGAAGGGGTTACCCGAACACCAGCATTCATGTTCGAAAACCTTGCAATGGCCGGACAATTTGTTGGGTGGGCAACTAGCCAATACGAGACTTTTAAAACGCTCGCGGAATCCACTACTCGGCACGGAAAGCTGAAAGACATCAGCATCACCATCGAAAGCAATCAAGTATTTTTGGTATTTGAGTTTCTTACAGGTGATGCGTCGGGTCAGAATATGGTGACCATTGCGACGAATGCTGTTTTTGAATTTATCTTAAAACATTCCCCAATTACGCCTAATCACGCGATTCTTGATGGCAACTTGTCTGGCGACAAAAAAGCAAATGCACACACAATGCGAAGCGTACGAGGGAAAAAAGTCTCTGCGGAAGTTCATATCCCACGGAAACTGGTAAAAGAATTTTTGCATACGACGCCGGAAGATATGGTCAAATTTGGACAAATCACCACCTCTGGCGCACTCTTAAGCGGCTCTATTGGCGTTAACGCTCACTTTGCTAATGCACTTGCTGCACTTTATATCGCCTGTGGTCAGGATGCAGCGTGTGTTGCTGAATCTGCCGTTGGTATGTCCCGCATGACGGTAAAAGATGATGGCGACTTGTATGCTAGCGTAACGCTTCCAAACCTTATGCTAGGCACCGTTGGTGGTGGAACAGGGCTTCCGTCGCAAAAAGCCTGTCTCGATATAATGGGGTTAAGTGGTTCAGGTAAAGCGAGAGCACTTGCAGAAGTATGCGCGTCACTCTGTTTGGCCGGTGAGCTATCGATTGTTGGTGCTTTCTGTTCTGGGCACTTCACAAAAGCGCACAGCAAGCTTTCGCGCTAATTCAACTTCAAATACTTAAAGGTTGTCGATAAAAGTGCATTTAAAAAGCCGCCAAGCTCATCTGAGTTAAGCGGCTTTTTTGACACGATAAGAGATAACTAGAAAAAATGCCCATTGATTTGGGTTCGGTTACCTTCCGACGTTAAGGATTCCCTATAAAAGCTCAAAACCTTCGTGTTCACAAAAATAATGCTCACCAAGATCAGCACACAATAAAGAGGCCAGCCAAGTAGAATCCCCATTAGGTGGACTTGCTCTGCTGGTGCAGAAAGGGAAAAATAAAATAGCGCTGCCTTTACTGCAAAACTAGTAATCCACATCGCGCTGATTTTTTGCCACATCCTCAAATATTCATCAGGAAACTGCCGATGCAACGCCTTTAAATGATCGTAAGTGGCTTCTGCAAGCAACATGGGTAACGGGAAACGAAGAAATGAAAATACCAACATTATCAGACCAATTTGCAATGCACTGGCCATTAATGAAAATTGTGGAAACGATTCTAAAAGCGTAACAGGAACATGTAACGACACCATCCATTCTATTAACCCAAATAGAGCAAAAAAGAAGGCAACAATGCTCTTTCTAGTAGAATAAATGGAAACGAAACATCCGTAAGCGGATAAAATTAAGATGCACCAGAACATTCCGAATAAATGCACTAGCGAATAATACAGAATTGCGGGCACCAGCAGGACCAATACATTTTCCTGGCTTATGATGCTCGGTTTGACGAGCCTGTTCATATTGTCTTCCCTGACCAACGTTTATATATAAAAATGCGCTTGGAACTCTTTCCTGTCTTAGTCGCAGGTTATGATTTTTTCCAAACGCTCGATACTTCGTAAGAGAAGTATCTAAAGGTGCCTAAATATAATCCAGACAAATTTTTATTATTTTGATCAATGTATCAGATACAAGGCCAAGTTAACTGCTTTTTATAATAATAGTTTTATAAACAGTTTTTTTATTAAGAGCCCGTCGCAGATTTAGGGGTTTCACTTGACAATAAGTCATTGGTTTTAAAATGATAAAATGCATTATAAAGAGGTTTCTCTTTGAGGGGCTTAACAATAACGAAGTTAGCTCCCGCATTGATAAATGCATTTTTTGTAGACTCAAAAGCATCAGCAGTACAGGCATAAATAGGGGTTATGATCCCCATCTCTTGACGCATGCGACGCGTGGCCTCAACGCCATCTAGGTTAGGCATTTGGTTGTCCATCAAGATCAAATCGTATTCATTGGTTTTGACTTTTTCCATCGCAATTAAGCCATCTTCCGCCCAGTCAACATCCATTCCATATTTTTGACAAAAGACTTTAGCAATGAAAGCATTACTCTTATTATCTTCTACCAGTAGGACTCTGATTTGAGTATCAAATAATGTTGATGGATCTGGGTTTGATGCCTCTACTTCTTCAGACTGGATGCTACTGACGGGTGTGACTGGTAGCTTAATACAGAAAGATGCTCCCTCTCCTAGTAAGCTCGTCACTTTAATTGAACCACCCATTAAATCAAGTAAGTTTTTAACGATAGCGAGACCTAAACCACTTCCACCATATTCACGTGTTGTTGTTGATTCTGCCTGAACAAACGGTTCAAACATCGTTTCTAGGCTGCTCTCTGTAATACCAATCCCAGAGTCGCGCACTTCAAAATTCAAGACTTCTTTTCCTGGCTCAGGGCTTTCTAGTACGAAGCGCACCATAACACCACCAGTAGTGGTAAATTTAACGGCGTTACTTAACAAGTTGAATAGAATCTGATTCAGTCGAACTTGATCTGTCCGAATAACTTGTTTAGCGGGCACCTGATTCTGAATTTCAAAGGACAGCCCTTTATTAACACAGAGAGGCGTATAGATAGTTTCTAGCGACTTCACTAAGTCTTCGAACACAAATTCATTAAATTCTATATTTAGCTTGCCCTGCTCTATCTTCGAAAAATCAAGAATGTCATTAAGCACGGTGAGAAGGTGTTCACCACTTTGGTAAAGAATATCGACTTTTTCTTTATTCTCTTCCTTCGCAAGGGTGCCTTGCAGGATTTGAGTAATTCCCAAAATACCATTGAGAGGTGTGCGAATTTCGTGACTCATTTTGGCTAAGAAATCAGCTCGTGCGACAGCACTTCGTTCGGCTTCAATTCGAGCTAAGTTACTTTGCTTTTCAGCTTCAATAAGGGTCGTAATATCTTGCCCTTGTCCAATGATCGCGTGGATTTCATTATCAAATTCGAGTGGGGATAAGTTCCAACGATAAATCTTATTATCGATAGGAACATTGACGCCCATTAACGTTTCACCTGTCATCACCATTCGCAAATAAAAGGCGACTTTACTTTGGAAACTCTTGAATCGATCATCAATATCACTGTCACTTAAGTCTAATTTTGAATTGAGCGCCCTCTCCGCAGCAGGGTTCATTCTAAGTACACCGCCTTCGGTATCCCATACGATGATCGGAGAGAGTGAAAAATTAAATAAGTCCTGAAAAGATTTGTCCTTTTCTCTTAGCTCTTCAAACGTTTTTTCCAACGTATGCCCAACATGGTCAAATTCGTAAATGCTTGAACCTTGAAACTCGGAAGATTCGATCCTGTCACCAGCGGAACGTGTGTACTCCATCAAACTTTTCAGCTCATTAGATACGAGCCTTTGAATGATTTGACGTGTCAAAAGTGCTAATGCAAACATGGTAAACATACTGATTGCTAAACCAACTTTGTAGTTTTCTTCTAGCGTCAATATGTTCGAATTAGTTTGAATCGTGTAGATGTATATTGGGGTGTCTTCCCCATTGATAAGCAAATTTGTTGCATTAAATAGGTGCCCACCAGAAGAACCCGTGTCATCTTGATTCAGGTCTTCCAAAACTTCTGAATACAGCGGTTCTTCTGGTTGAATGGTGCTTGCGATAGCTGTATTACCAATCATCATAATGACAGCGTCACTATTAGAGGCGGCCTGAAGCTGATCTATCAACGATAAATTTCGATTAAGAACAACCGAAATATACAAATGGCCCAGCACTTGACCATTTTCCAAACTTATAATGGGGGTACGTCGAATTAATAGATTTCTTTCGCCTAATACGGTGTCTTGGCTTAGGTAATGCCAATCACGCCCAAAACTAATGGACGTCGAGATCCGTTCCATATGGACTTCCGTTAAGCCATAGAACAGACCATTTCCATCATTCCATTCAACTTCACCTCTGTCAGTGGTTATAAAACGAAAATCTGGTGTGTTCAGAGGGTCATTTTGTTCTAAATCTAGGAAGAAATAATCAATTTTGTTTGAGTGGATATCAGCCAAGTTGTTTTGAAGGGTAATGTTAAGGGCATTACTGTCTTGGTGGCTTTGCAAAGTAGCCAATTTGTAATCAAGTAGGTTTTGCAACAAGCTAGATGTTTGAGATGAACTGCGAGCCACCTCCTGCTTAATAATGCTGGATGAGAAGTGGTAGCTCTGAACCATGACACCGATGGTTAGAACACCAAAAATAATAACGATCAGGCGAACAATTAGGTTCGCCAGCGAGCGCCTTTTAGTCGTAAGTTTTTTAATCATCCTAGCTCAGCTTTTCCATTAGTCAGAATATCTGAAAGCACGAAGCTTTAACTCTTGTATTCTTTCTTCACTGTCTTGACTGGTTACTATCTCAAAATCTCCAGAATAAACGGTTGGGACAGGCTTATCCTCCAGGTCCATTTTAATGGCTTCTGCCATCGCAACACCGGTATCATCGTTCATTCTCATAATGGTAACATTCAATTCACCTTTTTGTATCGCTTCAAGTTCTGCACTTCCGCCGCCCCAACCGTTAATTACGATATCTTTGCGACCCAGCTCTTTAATTGCATCGGTCGCGCCCAATGCAACATCAGTCGAACACGCATAGATAAAGGATAAGTCGTGACCTTGACTAAGTGCATTTTTCGCTGCTTCGTATCCGCTTTGACGACTTGCTTTTGTATAGAATGACGAACGTAATTGATACGCCTCACCTTCATTACTCATCGCTTCGATGAATGTATCGCCACGTGCAGCACTTATATAGCCCTGAGAAAAGAAGAGCACAGAGTAGTCGCCACCGCGAGGAAAACGTGATTTAAAATGGCTTGCAAGCGCGCGGCTACCTGTTGCGTGGTCAAACCCTACATACATGAAGGGCTGGTTCTGAGACCAAGCTTTAAGTGGTGTGGTGATGTTTTGCAGTATGAGTTTTGTATCATTACTATTTAGAACGTGTTCAATAAACTTTCGGTGACGACCTGTATCAAGAGTAAAGATCAAATACCCTGATTTGTTACGTATTGCCTCCATCAGAGAAGCACTTTGTTGTCTAATGTCGACGTTAGGGCGTGTGAACACTTTGTTGATTTGGTAATCAATACCCAGTTCATCCATACGTTTACTAAACGCGGTGATATTACGTCTCCAATAATCTGAGACTTGTTCACCAGGATAAATAACGGAAATCGTTACTGGTTTCGTTTGTCTTACAGCAATAGGGGTAGGTTCTGAGCGAACGATCTTACTAAAATTCCTTACCAGCCCTTGCTGATTAGGAAACGTTTTTAGATAGTCACTGTATTCCCAATAACCATTGAGAGCTTGTGCTGCATTTAAGCCGGATGTTAAAGCCAAACTTAAGGTGCCAACCAAAAGATGTTGCAATTTCATATCTTAATCACCAATTTGCGTGATGCCTCACGATAATATAGTTGATGTAAAAAAGAATTTATATCGCAATTGCTTAGGATGAGTCTGACTGCTTATCCTTAACGCAATTCATGGTAAAGTCTGGCACGATTCGAAAAAAATGCATCATATTGCATTAGTATTTTGTTATCTAGGATCACCAAAATGCTCTAAATAGAGAATTGTGGCCGCAGTTCTGGAGGGCACTTCTAGCTTTTTTAACAAACTTTTCATGTGAACTTTTACCGTGGACTCTGAAATAAACAAACTGTCCGCTATCTGTTTGTTGCGAAAGCCCTTAGCGACTTCTTGCAGAATCTGTTGTTCGCGGTCGGTTAAAAGGTCCATAACCGATGGTTTATCACTTCTTTCTAATAAATATTTCCGTACTTCATCGCTATAAATTTGGCTACCGGACATAGACTCTTTAATCAACGCAATCAAATCATCCGGCTCAGTATCTTTCAGTAAATAGCCGTCAGCACCAGCTTTAATCATGACATTAATGTCATTTGGACTATCAGAGACCGTTAGAACCACAATTCTGGCCTCTATTTCTTCAGAACGAAGTGCTTTTAGCGTATCTAGACCCGACATGCCCTTCATATTGAGATCAAGCAAAATCAAATCCGGTTGCACTTTTAAAGCAATAGCAAGCGCATCGGAACCATTACTTGCTTCACCAACGACATTAAATTCGTCTTCGAAACTCAGAAGTTGAGCGATTCCTTTACGCATCAAAGGATGGTCGTCAACGATTAGCACATTACAGATCGTCATTTTGATCCTCTTTTACTGTGTAAGTTAATTGTATTTTACAACCATTCTCAGGTTCACTTTCTATTTCTAACTGTCCATTTAGCCTTCCTGCTCTTTCTTCCATAATACTTAACCCATAGTGATTAAGTTTTTGATAATTAACATCAAAACCAACACCATCGTCCACTACAGCGACTCGCATTTCGTTGTCAAACTTTGTGCAGTTTACTTCTATGTGATTTGCCTTGGCATGTTTCACGGCATTCAGGACAGCTTCGCGAACCAATTGCAGTACATGAATCTGTTCATTGGCTTTAAGGTTCAATGAGGCGACTTGGTTATTAACAGTAATAACAGAATTCGTTTGATCTCTCAGTGGGATAATCATTTGGATAAGCGCTTCATCAAAATTCGCATCCTTAATTGAAAGGCGAAACGTATTGAGTAACTCTCTAAGTTGGGTGTATGCCCCCGTCAGCCCACTATCAATATCCGATATGATGCGCGGTAAAGCGGCTCGTTTTTCTTCTGAATCGCTGTTAAGCATCCTCTTTAGTAAGCTTACTTGAATCCTAAGATAAGATAGCGACTGAGCGAGTGAATCATGAAGTTCACGTGCTATCGTAGCCCTTTCTTCCATTAGAATGAGGTATTCTTCTTGTTTTTGGGTCTGAGAATAATATATCCCCTGAGTGAGTACTTGAATAATGCTGTTTATCAACTCTTGATCAGGGCACGGTAGCATAAATTGGGTTTCTAACGTTCCCAGTACCTGATTATCCAATTCTAGCGAGGTACGGTTCCATTTATTGTTTGGTTTCACGATACCTCTTTCGATGACTTCACTTTGCTGAGCATCTCCTAGCGTTAACTTTACTGCTGCTACACCTTCTAAACTGAACATAAAATCCACAACTTTTTCGATGTGACTTTTTGTAATCCGTGAAACGTTGAGTGCCTGTGAGCAGTGATAGAGCACTTGCAGCGACTGATTCGCATGACGCAGCCTGTGAGTTTTTTCTTCCACCGCAGTCTCTAGACCACGATAAAGGTGCCCTAACTCAGTAGCCATTGAGTTAAATGTCTCCGTTAGTCGAGAAAGCTCATTATCCCCAGACACATGAAGCGCTACGTCAAAATTCTTATTTTGAATCTCGTAGCTCGCATGGCTTAATCTGTTTAATGGGTTAACAATTTCTCTTCTAACATAGCGCACAACAAAAGTAGAAATAATAAGAATGCCACCTAACCCCACGCCACCTATCCACGATAGCGTAATCAACTTTTGTTCTGAGTATTCTTGTAACCCAAATACAAATTCGTCGATTTGCTGTACAAAATCGGCGACCTGACTTAAATACACATCGTTCTGTTGGGAATGTAGCAAGGTATTGAGCTGCTGCCATCTTTGGATGATCAACATATATTCTTGCTGAATATCCGCTGGAACAGTCCAGTGCCGAAGGGCCGACATTGAAGGTGAAAACAGAGAACTTTCAAATTGTTCAACGTGCAAATTGAAATCAAGCGAATCACTTTGAATGTCATACGCGAGCCGATAACTTTGCATTCGCATAGAACCTGCAACATTTACGGCTTCTGCGTCATTAAGGCTAGAAGCCAACGTAAGAATCGCAAAGCTCGTTGTCGTTATCGAGAGCAATAGGATGAGCAACAACGCTTGCGCTACAGTGCTTGTTACTGGTTTTTTGGGTAACTTAAACAAAATTGTTTTCTCGTCTCGATTCCAAGTTCAAAACAATAACCTCGGTAGATTTCTTAGTGAACCAATTATTTTGAACATAGTGCCAGCCATCTCATAACCATTAGCGCTTGAATTGTTGATATTTTTATTGATCTAAAACAGTTTAGACACTGATTACCCCTTTAGGGTTATTTAATCGATTGTGACTAAAACTAAACTATTTATGTGCAGTAATGAAAATCTGTTAACAGGTTTTAATGGCTTATATAAGAGGTTGTTTTGGTTGATCAATTCCGAAGGCGTTTTTTCACACGAAAACAAGAAGCTGAGACTCACCCTCGGCTGCCTTGGTTGAATAGCGCTAACGAATTTACCGATCAGTGTACACGCTGCAATAAGTGTGTAAATGAATGCGAAACACAAATAATCAAACACGGCAGCGGCGGCTTTCCAACGATTGATTTTGATCTTGGTGAGTGTACGTTTTGTTATCAATGCGCTGATGCGTGTCCTGAGCCTCTTTTTCTTAGCCAAAGCGAAATGGCGTGGCAAGCCAAAGCAATCATCAATAAAGATTGCCTTGCCACCAAAAATGTCGAATGTCGATCTTGCGGTGACCAATGCGAAACCATGGCGATTCAATTCAAGCTCGCCGTAGGTAAAGTCGCCCAACCTGAATTAAATCTTGATGAGTGCAATGGCTGTGGTGCGTGCGTTTCTGTGTGCCCAACTTCATCCATCAATGTGAGCATACAAAATAACGAGAGATAACTATGTCACTAAATGAAGTGCATATTTCCAGCTTAGTGGTGCACGTGTCACCAAAACATCTGTCACGAACAAAGTCTCGAATTGAAGAGTTTGAGAATGCAGAAGTTTTTGGAGACAGCCCTGAAGGGAAAATTGTGGTGGTTTTGGAAACTGAAAACCAAGGCTTCATCACAGACACCATTGACGCAATTAATAACTTGCCGGACGTCCTGAGTACAGTATTGGTGTATCACCAAATCGAGACTGACTTAGACGACAAGGATGACAACACTGGAACGCAACATTCCCAATTAGAGGGTGAAGTATGAAAATGACAAGACGTGCGTTTGTGAAAGCAAATGCAGCAGCATCGGCAGCCGCCGTAGCAGGTGTAACACTACCTGCTTCGGCCACCAATCTGATTGCCAGCTCCGATCAAACTAAAATCACATGGGACAAAGCACCTTGTCGTTTTTGTGGAACGGGTTGTTCAGTATTAGTGGGAACTCAGGGCGGTAAAGTGGTTGCAACTCAGGGTGACCCTGAGGCACCTGTTAACAAAGGTCTTAACTGCATCAAAGGTTACTTCCTTTCTAAAATCATGTACGGAAAGGATCGTCTTACTCAACCTCTACTGCGAATGAAAGACGGAAAATTCCACAAAGACGGTGATTTTGCGCCTGTTTCTTGGGATACCGCCTTCGATATCATGGCAGAAAAGTGGAAAGACGCACTGAAAAAAAGAGGGCCTTCTGGTGTCGGAATGTTTGGTTCCGGTCAATGGACAGTAATGGAAGGTTACGCGGCAGCCAAAATGATGAAAGCGGGTCTGAGATCAAACAACATCGATCCAAATGCTCGTCACTGCATGGCATCTGCCGTTGGTGCGTTCATGCGCTCATTCGGTATCGATGAGCCAATGGGATGTTATGACGATTTTGAACACGCAGACTCTTTCGTACTATGGGGCTCAAACATGGCAGAAATGCACCCAGTACTTTGGACTCGCATAACAGATCGCCGCTTGAGCTTTCCACACGTCAAAGTTAACGTCCTTTCCACTTATTACCATCGTTCATTCGAGCTTGCCGACAAAGGCTACATATTTGAACCGCAATCCGACCTTGCTATCGCCAACTTTATTGCACATTACATTATCGAAAATGATGCTGTTAACTGGGATTTTGTTAACAAGCACACCAATTTCAAGCAGGCGACGACAGACATTGGTTACGGATTGCGCGATGACGATCCTCTACAAATGAAAGCTCAAAACCCTAATTCAGGGAAAATGAGCTCTATTTCCTTTGAAGAGTACAAGAAATCTGTTGCGCCTTATACCGTCGAAAAAGCATCAGAAATGTCAGGAGTTTCACAAGACAAACTCATCGAATTGGCGAAACAATATGCCGATCCAGACACCAAAGTGATGTCACTTTGGACAATGGGAATGAACCAGCATACTCGTGGCGTTTGGATGAATAGCTTGATCTACAACATTCACCTTCTTACGGGCAAGATTTCGACGCCGGGGAACAGCCCATTCTCGCTAACCGGTCAACCTTCTGCATGTGGCACGGCGCGAGAAGTAGGTACATTTTCTCACCGTCTACCTGCTGATATGGTTGTTGCTAACCCTAAACACCGTGCATACGCAGAAAAAATATGGAACATTCCACCGGGCGTTATTCCGCCAAAACCTGGCTACCACGCCGTTCTTCAAGATCGCATGCTAAAAGACGGTAAGCTAAATGCTTATTGGGTAATGTGTAATAACAACATGCAAGCCGGTCCTAACATTAACAACGAACGTCTTCCTGGTTATCGCCATCCCGACAACTTTATAGTGTGTTCAGACCCCTACCCAACAGCAACCGCTCAAGCTGCCGACCTAATTTTACCTACCGCCATGTGGATAGAAAAAGAAGGGGCATACGGAAATGCGGAGCGTCGAACTCAGGCTTGGTACCAGCAAGTTGACACTGTCGGCGAGGCAAAATCTGACCTTTGGCAAGTAATGGAATTCTCCAAACGCTTCAAAATGGAAGAAGTTTGGACCGATGAAATGCTTGCTCAAGCGCCCCAATACAAAGGCAAAACCATGTACGACATGTTGTTTGCTAACGGGCAGGTAGATAAATACCCAATCGAAGAAGCTCGCGAGTTAAATGACGATGCGCACCATTTTGGCTTCTATGTGCAGAAAGGCTTGTTTGAAGAATACGCCGAGTTTGGACGCGATCACGGTCACGACCTTGCACCGTATGATGTCTACCACCAAGTTCGTGGTCTTCGCTGGCCAGTGGTCGATGGCAAAGAAACGCTATGGCGTTATAAAGAAGGTTCCGACCCATATGCGAAAAAAGGTTCGGGTTGGGACTTCTACGGTAAGCCAGACGGTAAAGCACTGATTATTTCCGCGCCTTACGAAGCACCACCCGAAGCACCGGATTCTGAATTTGATCTTTGGTTATGTACTGGTCGAGTTCTTGAGCATTGGCAC
This sequence comes from Vibrio penaeicida, assembly GCF_002933855.1. GTDB lineage: Bacteria > Pseudomonadota > Gammaproteobacteria > Enterobacterales > Vibrionaceae > Vibrio > Vibrio penaeicida_A. The sequence continues at coordinate 6,472 of NZ_BFAQ01000021.1, read as the reverse complement.
ACAGGCACAATGACAAGACGAGTGCCAGAGCTTTATAAAGCAGCACCTGATGCCGTTTGTTACATCCACCCTGCTGACGCAAAGGCACGCGGTCTTCGCCGTGGTGAAGAGGTGCTGATGTCCAACAAACGCGGCGAGGTTCGAGTACGGGTAGAAACCCGAGGTCGAAATCGCCCACCAGAGGGCTTGATATTTGTGCCTTTCTTCGACGCTAGAATCCTAATTAATAAGCTGATTCTTGACGCGACCGATCCGTTATCGAAGCAAACCGACTTTAAGAAATGTCCGGTGAAAATCACCAAGATTGCGTAACCCAAAGTCGAAAGATAACACTGACCGCCATTACGGCGGTCGGATCAGAATTTAGCCACAAGGCGGAGATTTAGAATGAAAAAACTCATGTTAACACTGCTGTCGGTGGGTGCAGTTTTAAGCGGAACAGCGGTTGCTGAACTTGAAAACCCAGGTGGAATCGGGGGTGTCGAATCCCTTCGCGGTGTAAGCGAATTGGAAACAACTCGCCCTGCAGACGATTTTAAAAAGTTCCCTCGAGAACAAGTTCTAGAAAGCAGCTATGTTTATCAACCACCATTGATCCCTCATAACATTCGTGGTTATGAAGTGTCTTTGAATGCCAATAAATGCCTCGCTTGTCATAGTTGGAAAAACGCAAAAGAAATGGGCGCGACAAAAGTCAGTGTCACGCACTACGTAAACCGCGAAGATGCCGTGCTGGCAGACATGTCACCAAGACGTTACTTCTGTTTGCAATGTCATGTTCCTCAAGCAAACGCAAAGCCGCTTGTAGAAAACGAGTTTAAGAGTGTCGACTCACTAAATAAGTGATTGGTCATTCCATAAGAGGCGAATTATGAAAATACTAAAAGCGTTTTGGAAGAGACTGACAAGCCCTAGTAAGGCAGCCGTTGGGGTTGTGCTGTTCATGGGTTTTGCGGGAGGTTTACTCTTCTGGGGAGCATTCAACACGGGTATGGAAGCCACAAACTCGGAAGAGTTCTGTTCTGGCTGTCATGCACCAATCGTAGCTGAAATTCAGGAAACCATTCACTACTCTAACCGTTCTGGTGTTCGTGCGATCTGTTCTGATTGCCACGTACCCCATGATTGGGGTGATAAAATTGTCCGCAAGGTTCAGGCATCTAAAGAGCTGTTTGCTCACTTTGTATTAAAGACAATAGACACACCGGAGAAGTTTCAAGAGCGTCGAGCCTACCTTGCTGAAAGGGAGTGGTCTCGATTCAAGAATAATGACTCTTTGGAATGTCGTAATTGCCACGAATTTGAATATATGGACTTCTCTGAGCAAAGCACAAGAAGCTCCAACCAGCACTCTACAGCGTTGGCCTCTGGTGAAAAAACATGTGTTGATTGCCATAAGGGTATCGCGCACAAATTACCAGATATGCACGGCGTAGAAGGCTGGCAATAGGGAGGTTTAAATGAGTAATTTAGAATCGATTATCTGGCATGTACTGGGCTACTCTGCCATGCCAGTTATCATCATTGGTGGATTTTTAGGCGTTGCCGCTGTGTCATTATGGCTGCTATCGCTTGGAAAAGATAAAAAAGTAAATTGATAAAAACCTTTGCTTTCTGAAGCCTTTATGGCTTAAAAAGAAAACTCCCACAAATGTGGGAGTTTTTATTTTAAGCCAACTGTGTTGTTAGTAATTATTTTCGTAAGACACTAAGCGGTTTCCGCTTCTTTCTCTTTCACTATGTCTTCAATCACTGGCAATGTTTGTTTTACATAGTTTCCAGGAGCGAGTCCCAGTACTGGGTAGTCTTCATTACCAATACTAAATGGCTCACGCTTGTCTTCAGGATTGAAGCTCAACAGCCACTTGTTCCAATGCAGCCACCATGAGCCATCATGATGTTCAGCATTTGTCATCCACTCTTCAGCAGTGTCATCAAGGTTATCGTTTGTCCAATACCCGTACTTCTTCTTGTCAGGGTGGTTCACAATACCGGCAATGTGGCCCGATTCACCCAGTACAAACGTCTTGTTACCACCCGTGTTAAGTGCACCACGATAAGTGCCTTGCCACAGAGCGATATGATCATCTTTCGTGGAAATAAAGTAGCTTGGGATGCGGATTTTATTAAGATCAATCCAAACACCACCTATTTTCACACCTTTATCTTTAACAAGCTTGTTCTCTAAATAAAGCTGACGAAGAAGGAAATTGTGTGTACTCGCCGCCACATTGGTGCTGTCACTATTCCAATACAATAAATCGAAATCGACCGGGCTATTACCTTTCAAGTAGTTATCAACGTAGTAGTTCCAGTATAGGCTGTTTTCGCGCAATAGACTGAATGTCACGCTCAATGAACGTCCGTCCATATAACCTTGTAGATTGTTCTGGGCTTCAATCGCTCGAATTACAGTGTCATTTACATACGCACCGACTTCCCCTGGTTGTGAGAAGTCCAATAACGTCGTGAAGAAAGACGCAGACTTAATGCGCTTTTTCATTCTTTTCGCAGCATAGTACGCCACTGTAGAAGCCAATACCGTTCCACCTATACAATAGCCCGCAGCATTAATTTGCTCCTGACCTGTAATAGATTCAATGGCATTGACTGCTTTTACGACACCCTCGGTAACGTAATCACCAAACTCAACTTTTGCCTGCGATGGTCCTGGGTTACGCCAAGACATCATGAACACGGCATGACCTTGTTCTAGCAGCCACTTAACCAATGAGTTTTTCTCTCGTAGGTCAAGAATGTAATATTTATTGATGAACGGTGGGACAATCAATAGAGGCGTCGCGTTGACTTGTTCAGTAAGAGGACGATATTGAATGAGCTCAAATAGCTCATTTTGGAAAACCACTTCCCCTTTGGTATTGGCGACATGCTCACCGATTTGGAATGAATCGGTATTGGTCATGCGAATCTTAAGAATGTCTGCACTTGCTTCAACATCTTCTCTGAAATGCTGAAGCCCTGTTACCAAGTTTTCACCATTCTTCTCCATCGTTAGTTTCAGTAACTCTGGATTAGTTGCGATAAAGTTGCTTGGTGACATTGCGTTAATAGTTTGACGAGAAAAGAAATTCAATCTTTCTTTAGTTTTCTCATCTAACCCTTCAACTGCGTTAATCGTATCCATATAGGTACGGCTAAACAGCAGATAAGATTGTTTAATGAAGTTGTAATAAGCTTCTTCTTGCCACGCTTTGTCTTGAAAGCGCTTGTCGCCTTTTTCAGATTCTATAACCGAATCTTGGTTGGCTTGAAGTGCTACTTTTTGCCATATTTCTAGTTGCTGCTCCCACCATTTGGTTTGAACTTCCAGCAATGCTGCTGGTTGTTGGGCGGCTTTTTCTAGTAATTCAGTGGTGTCTTCAAGGCTGATTTCCTGCATTGCCTTGTTTAGAGGAGTATTTACGGCTGCCTTGCCTTGCTCAAGATCTTTCCACCATTGCTGGTTGCTCTCTTGGAGCTTAACAAGGTAGTCCGATAAGAAGTTTTGAAACATGATAAAACCCTTTAATCGGATCAAAAAAACGCCACCCTATAGGGTGGCGCCATCATCTTAAGCTGGAGTAGAAGCTTTCAGATTGTCTGCAGTAATAGTCTCAACATCATCTTTAAATTCAGTGGCAATAGACTGCAGTTTATTGCTGTCTTCTGTTAGCTGCTGAGAAAGACGAGTAAGTACAGATAGCTGCTGGTTGCTGAAAGAAGCCAAAGAAGTTACATCTCTTACTTCACTTGCTGCTTTCATCTGAGAAAGACCTAGCTCGCTGTATGCGCGAATGGCATTTAGGTGCAGCTCGGTCACTACTTCAGCGTTTTTTGCGACTAGTTTGTTGAACTTTGTGTAAGGTTCAAAAGTTTTTTCAGTTTGGTCAGTGAATGCTTTAAAAATATCTGTGTACATGGTGTCTCTCCTGATAAACAATTTTCCATTGAGTGAATCGATTTCAATACATTTGAGGCAGTAGCCTCAATGAGTAAAACAGTCATTAACTGCGTTTAAGTACCACAGCCGTTCCCATTCCACCGCCAATACATAGTGATGCCACACCAGAGCTACTGCCCTGACGCTCCATCTCATGAATCAGAGATACAATGATTCGATTTCCAGATGCCCCTAATGGGTGACCTAGTGCAATTGCGCCGCCATTCAGATTTGCTTTTGAAAGAATCGCTTCTTTTTCAACTTCATGATGGTCGGCAAGTTGATAAACAACGCCAAGAGCTTGAGCGGCAAAAGCTTCATTTAGCTCAAATACATCAACATCTGAGATAGATAGTTCTGCTTTACTTAGTGCAGATGTCACGGCTTTAACCGGCCCTAATCCCATTACTTTGGGATCGAGACCTGTCTGAGCATAGGAAGCCAGCTCACAAAGAGGGGTTAGATTTAAACGCTTAACTGCAGACTCAGATGCAACGACCAATGCACTCGCACCGTCGTTAATACCAGATGCGTTACCAGCGGTTACTGTGCCTTCTCTATCGAAAGCAGGTCGTAGTTTTTGCAATCCGGCTAGGCTTGCATCCACTTTTGGGTATTCATCGGTATCAAATGTGATCGTTTCACGGCGGTTCTTAACTTCAACAGGAACGATTTCTTGCTTGAATTTCCCTGCCTCAATCGCAGCAACGGCTTTTTGTTGGCTCGATAACGCATATTCGTCTTGAATCTGACGAGTTAAACCAACTTCTTTAGCAATGTTTTCAGCAGTAACACCCATGTGATATTGGTTGAAAACATCGGTTAAGCCATCTGAAACAAGCAAATCTTTGAAGTTAAGATCACCCATTTTGTGCCCTTGGCGTAAGCTTGTTGGGGCAGCAAAAGGAATTTGTGACATGACTTCAACGCCTGCTGCAACAACCACTTCTGCATCACCACTTCGGATATGAGAAGCCGCGTCCATCAACGTTTTCATGCCACTGCCACATACCATGTTGACCGTGTATGCAGGTACAGTTTCTGGCACACCAGCAAAAATGGCGGCTTGACGCCCTATGCTCATGCCTTGACCAGCAGCAACTACGTTTCCGACAATCACTTCATCAACGTCAGAAGGTTGAACATTAGCCGCCTCTAGCGCACCTTTAATTGCAACCGCACCAAGTTCACCAGCAGGTGTATTTTTTAGAGTGCCGCCAAACGCGCCAATGGCAGTACGCTTTGCCGCGACGATATAAACTTTTTCCATTGTAGAATCCTTAGTAACTTTGAATTAACTCATGTACAAACCGCCATTCACCGACAATGTTTCACCGGTAATGTAGGCAGCTGCGTCGCTTGCAAGATAGCTAACCGCTTTTGCGATCTCTTCTGGCGTTGCGAGTCTCTTCATTGGGATTCCACTCTTAATGGACTCAAGTACGTCTTCTCTAATAGCCGTCACCATAGGCGTAGCTGTGTATCCAGGAGCAACAACATTAACGGTTACACCTGCACGCGCACCTTCGGCAGCCAGTGATTTAGAAAAACCGATCATCCCTGCTTTTGCAGCAGCGTAGTTGGCTTGTCCGAACTGACCTTTTAGACCGTTTACTGAGGAAATATTGATGATTCGCCCACCACCCTTTTCGCACATTGCAGAAAAAAGCGGCTGGGTAACATTGAATAGACTGTTTAGATTGGTATCGATAACATCAAACCAACTATCAGCCGACATTTTTTTGAAGACTCCATCTCTGGTAATTCCAGCGTTGTTAACAACAACATCTGGCGTACCTTCTTCTACGAGAAGTTTCTCAAGCCTTTCACTGCATTCTGCAGTGTTCGTTACGTCAAGTTCAAAGAGCGATACTTGCTCTTCAGTGAATTGCTTCTCATCGAACCATTCTTTTGCACATTGATAATTCCCAGTGTAGTAAGTCGCAATAATACGATAACCTTCACTAACCAATTGAGTGCTAATAGCCGACCCGATTCCTCCCTTGGAACCAGTGATCAAAGCGAGTTTTTCCATTAATGACTCCGTTCTTACAACAAGCGTGACGCAAGACGTCAAAACCAACTGACGTTATTTTTAACGTCTCAATGAGATTTATTCTTAATCTATTTAATACGTTCATAGATTCAGGTTTATTTTTAATTTAATAGAATTCTATGACGTTTTTATTTCTTGTTATTTAAAATAAGCAACATTTCTAATAAATCTACTTACAAAGTTTGGTTTATCACTAAAACAAGATCACAGTCTCAAATATCATGCACTTATGTTAATGAAACAGTGAATAAGAAACCTATAATTTACATTTATGAAACATATTCGTATGTTTTTTATTCAAAATCTTTATTTATCAATCACTTATATTTTTAATATATAAATGTATAATTAAAAAGTTGTGAACTATATATTCATTGTTATAAAACACATTAAGTATCAAAAGAAATTAAACTCATTATTCTTCATTAGATTACAATGACAATTATGTTATCAATATTTATTTAGACCTTAAAAAC
>NZ_BFAQ01000020.1 GCF_002933855.1 Vibrio penaeicida | reverse complement strand
TATGTTTTCAGATGTTGAACAGTCTGAAAGCAAAACTAGATAAAGCAGGCTAATCATAAGACTTTATTTAGTAAAGATACCACTGCGGAGTGGTAGTTCAGTTGGTTAGAATACCGGCCTGTCACGCCGGGGGTCGCGGGTTCGAGTCCCGTCCACTCCGCCATTTATTCGAGTGTCGACTCATAAAATACGAATTACAGGGGTGTAGCTCCAATTGGCAGAGCAGCGGATTCCAAATCCGCGTGTTGGGAGTTCGAATCTCTCCACCCCTGCCATATAATAAGCCTCAGCAGAAATGCTGAGGCTTTTTTGTATCTATCGCTTTTGCAAAGCAAGTGTTGGAAGCTGGATCGCCAGCCCGGTGGAGTCTCCGGAGTACTGCTCCAGCCCCCTGCCATATTTAAATGCCTTACCGTTTTGTATCTGTTGACTTCGCCATTGTGAAAATTGCGAGCTAGAGAGCAGCCCAACCTATTTTTTGGTAAGCCTAATTCATTTTCTTCTGCTGTATACAGAAGCAGCTAGGATTTTTTGCCGACTGCCTTTATTGGTAATATTTATATCTGGGATGTCAATCTAGTTGAACACATACACTTAAAACATCTAGTTCATTAGACGATTGTTCAGTTCAGAAGTAATCCTTTTAAACTAAAAATGTTAAGAATCTCGATAATTTACTTTTAGAATCTTATCAAATGTAAAAGATGAGAAAGTTAATGAAAATTATTCCCATCTTTGATTTAATATTCGCCTTAATTGTTATACATCGATTTCGAAGTTAGACGACCTTATTAGGTAGCGTCTTAAGTTTCGAAATGTTGTACATTCATACCACATGTGCTTGGCGATACGGATTCGCCTGAGAATTACTAATGAAAGAGATAGTTTCTAAAAGGGCAAGAACTCTAGTTGTAATACTAGCAGCTATGGGAATACCTAATGCTTTGTATGCTGATGACTTGGATAAAGCCAGAGCAATTGAAAAGAAAACCAATAAGGTTATTCAAAAAGCTCAATCTAATGTAGATGCTAACGTCGAGGCGTCATTTACTCTTCAATCCGAGATAGAGCAACTAGAAACTCAAATAGATAACCTAACTCTTTATAGGGACCATTTAACTAAATTGGTCTCTAGTCAAAAATCTGAATTAGTTAGCTTGGAACAACAGCTAAATGATATTGAAGATACTCGCCAAGGTATTGTTCCGCTCATGTATCGAATGATTGATGGGTTAGACTCCATTGTTGGTCAGGATGTTCCTTTGCGAAAAGTAACACGCCAGAAAAGATTGGACGATATTAAACTTCTGATGGGGCGAGCTGATATTGCTGAAGCTGAGAAATACAGAAGAATTCTTGAAGCCTACCAAATAGAAATAGATTATGGGACCAAGCTAGGAGCGTATCCAGCAGAAATACATTTCGAAGGTAATACTCGCCAAGTTGAGCAATTGTATTTCGGTCGAGTGAGCCTTGTTGCGAGGAGTCTAGACCATAAGCAATTTTGGGTATGGCGCCAAGAAAACAAGACTTGGAATGAGCTATCTAAAGACAAAGGACTGGAAGTAAACAAAGCTTTTGCGATGGCAGCAAAACAGCAGGCTCCTTCAGTGGTCACACTGCCTCTTTCAATTAGCCATGTAGAGAAGGGGTTGTAGTATGAAATATGTTTTAAATACATTAGGTATTATTGCTGCCGTTGTTACTTTCTCTTCATTCGCAGAACAAAGCCTTTCTCAAATCGACAATAGTGCAAATAAGGTTTACCAGGCTGAACGTGCACACAACGCTAATCGTGTTCAGTTAACAAAAGAGCAAAAGGAAGAATTAGCAAAAAAGAAAGCGATATTAGAAAAAGCGTTAGCCGAACTAGAAACAGAAAATACGCAACTTAGTGAGCAGTTCAGTGAAAATGAAAGACTGCTTTCTGAGAAAGAAAAACAGCTGCAAATTGAAACTGGTAGCTTAGGGGAATTATTTGGTGTTGTAAGACAGTCTGCTAAAGAAGTAAAACAAGACTATCAAAATTCACTTATTACAGATACTGACAAACAGCTGACTCTTGTGGAAAGGGTTATCAGTACAGATGCATTACCTTCGTTAAAAATGCTAGAAGACTTTTGGTTATCAGCATCATTTAAAATTCAAGCCAGCGGACAATTAAGTAAGGTTACGATTCCGTTTGTGAACGGAGATGGCACACATTCAGATCAAGTCGCTATTAGATTAGGGGATATGGCTTTGATTTCAGAACTGGGTTATTTGAAGTGGGATTCAAATAACAAGTTTTCGACGGCGTATCAAGCACTTCCTAAAGATGCCTCAACGAGTTCAGATGTAATTGCTGGTAACGATATTCTTTTAGACCCCACTCGTGGTTTGTTGCTTGAGCAATATGCAAACCAACCGAACTTTATACAGCGAATTGAGCAAGGCGGTGTGGTTGGCAAAATCATTATCGCGCTTTTGGCTTCTGGCTTATTGATTGCTTTGTTCCGAGGTACTGTTTTACTAATAACCCAAGCACGGATTTCTCAACAACTTAAAAAACCAAATCAGCCAGGAAATAACCCTATGGGGAGAATTCTTCAGGCTTTCGACAACGACAAACAGCAGTCAATCGATGCTATAGAGCTTCGATTACTTGAAAGAATCCTTGATGAGCAACATGGTCTGGAGAAAGGTCTTTCAATGCTTAAGCTAATGGCAGCATTAGCTCCAATGTTAGGTTTACTTGGTACCGTAACGGGTATGATTGAAACATTCCAAGTGATAACGCAGTTTGGCAATAGTGATCCGAAAGTTATGGCGGGCGGGATCTCTATGGCGCTGGTTACCACCGTTATGGGGCTTGTTGCTGCAATGCCTCTATTACTTGCTCATAATTTCCTTTCAAGTAGAGCTGAAGCAATCAAAGGTACTCTTGAAAAGCAAGGCGTGAGTATCGTTGCTCAACGTGCAGAGTCTGAGCAAATGGCTGAGGCAGCTTAAAATGATCGAAAACTTAGCACTGGTGTACCAGCAAACAGAAGTCAATACACTGGCCGAATTCATGGCAAAAGGTGGACAAGTACTTTGGTGGTTAGCTGGTGTGGTTTTTTTATGCTGGTTATTGATTGTTGAGCGCGTTCTTTTCTTTAGCTTTAGTTTTGGGAAGAAAAAGAGAAGCTGGATAGAAGCGTGGCAAAAGCGTGAAGACCATCAGTCGTGGTACGCATTAGCGCAAAAAAATGGTGTCATGCAACAGGCCAATTTGCAGTTAAATCAGCATTTAGACTTTATTAAGGCTCTTGTTAGTTTGTGCCCCATGTTGGGATTGCTCGGCACCGTAACAGGAATGATAGCTGTCTTTGATTTAATGGCACTTGCTGGTAGCAGTGAACCAAAATTAATGGCATCTGGTATATCGATGGCCACCCTTCCAACTATGGCAGGTATGGTCGCTGCACTAGCGGGTATGTTTGCCCACTCAAGGCTTGTAAAAATGGCAAATAAAAAAGCACTGAAACTCGAGCAACAATTAAGGAGCGGCGAATGAGGTTAGTTCGTCCAACAAAAGCAAAGGAAGATGCAACGGTCGATTTAACGTCCATGCTGGATATCGTATTCATCATGCTTATCTTTTTCATCGTGACGAGTTCGTTTGTGAAAGAGTCTGGTGTTGAAGTTAATCGCCCACAAGCGGCTCACGCAAGTAGCCAGAAGGACGCTGGAATATTTATTGCTATTACAGCTTCTAATGACGTTTACATCGATAAGCGAAGAGTGGATGTTGAAAGGGTTCAAGCTGTTTTGGAAACAGTGCTGCTGGATAAGCCTGACGCCAGCTTGGTCATTCAAGCAGACAAGCATTCATACAACGGTACGGTTGTTGAGGTAATGGATGCAGCGAAGGGAGCTGGTGTAGATAAGATCGCGCTGGCTACCGAAGACAAAAGGTAAGTATGTTTCATGAAAAGATTGTTACTTGCCTTACCGTTAGCGTTTGTTATTGCTTCTTCGTTATTCTATTTTATGGCATGGATGGTCAGCAGCCAAAAAGGTAAGCTTGAAGAATCGAAACCAGCGGTAATGTTTGATTTGGTAATGCAAGAACCTGAAGCAAATGTTCAGCGCCGACAGAGGCAATTACCGGATCCACCGAAGTTGCCGGATCAACCTAAACCGCTGCCAACTTCAACACCCAATGTTACTCAAACGCAGATGCCTCAAATGCTGTCTGCACCTAAGTTGGCTTTGGCTAACCTAGGCGTTGCGATTTCTATGCCTTCTCTCGATGGGATTGGCCAAGACCAACAAGCTTTACCTCTCTACCGTGTTGAACCTAGATATCCACCTAGAGCTCAAAAACGTCGCATGGAAGGGTATGTCATATTGAGCTTCACGATTGATGAACAGGGGCGTCCAGAAGATATTAATTTACTAGACGTTCATCCAAACAAAATTTTTGTTCGTGAAGCTATGAATGCTCTTAAGCGGTGGAAGTATCAGCCAAAGCTTGAGGGGGGCAAAGCGGTTAAACAGTTGAACCAAAGAGTGAAGATAGAATTTAAAATGAGCAAATAACTATGAATCGATTTTTTTCAATACTGTTAGGTGTTCTGCTAATTGTTACGAACATGAATGTTCATGCGAACAAGTTATCTACCTACGCGGGGAAAAAACTGCATAAAGCCAGTCAGCTACAACAGGAAGATAAGCTTGATGAAGCCATTTCTCTGATAGAAAGCATGGATTTGAAGTCTGATTACGACAAAGCATTCGTCAATAGAGTTCTAGGTGTTTATTACTGGCAGTCTGAAAAAGCAAGTAAATCAATCGTAGCGTTAAATAAGTCTGTTGATGTAAAAGCACTGCAACCCAAAGAGCAGTGGAAAACAAGGCAAATGCTTGCTGATATACAATTCTCCGAGCAGAAATTTAGTGACGCTACTAGAAACTATCTAACGCTTTTAAAAAATGGCTATCCTACCTCTGACAATAAAGAGGAAAATCAGTTAGCTAAAGATAAAAATGATATTCAGCTTCGTATGTCTATGGCTTATTATCAGCAGCAAAATTGGACGTCATCACTAAGCCGTATAAAACGCTATCAACCACGTAATGCTAGGGAAACGCTACAAGCGCTTAAAATTCGTATTGTATCTGAGCTTCAGCTAGAAAAATGGAAAGACGCTGAAAAAACCGTTAGTAAGATAATTCGGTTCGAACCTAATCAAAAGTCGTGGTGGCAGCAGCTTATTTCCACCCAGCTTCAGCAAGAGAAACAACGCAGTGCGCTGGAAAGTTATGCGTTAAGTAAGTTGCACGGAATACAGCTAACGCAGAACGAGTATGTTGTTTTGGCGCAGCTTTATGGGCAGCATAGAATGCCAGAGAAAGCAGCACGCATACTTAAAGAGATGTTTAATCAATACCCTAAATCCCAAAGCGAAAAGCATTTAAAGCTGCAAGCAAATTACTGGCAAATAGCGAAAGAATGGAACAAAGCGATTAGTGGATGGCAACGCGTAGCCAATATGAATCCTAAATACCATTGGCGTCTTGCGCAGCTTTTGATTCAGCAATCCCGCTACAAGCAAGCATTGGGTATTATTGATAAAGCCAAACCTTATGCAAATCGAAATGATTTCTCGATGGCAAAAATACGCTTGTTGTACAAACTGAATCGATATCAAGATGCATTAGCTGAAGCTAAAAGGCTGGACGAAAAGGTTCCATCCAGTGCAGCTAAGGGGTGGGTAAGCTACTTAAGCAATAAGGTTTCTTCCTAACAAACTCTATCAAGCGTGATATGCTTTCGCTCAAATTACAAAAGGAAGCATGTCATGCCACATCTGCGTTTTAGGGCTGTAGAGCCTCAAACTGTCCAATTGTTATCAGAAACACTGATAGAAGATCTTCAGCCTTTAATGGATTGCCCAAAAGAAGACTTCACATTTGAGTACATCTATACCACATTTTTTCACAGCGGAAACGTCGATCCAGCCTATCCATTTGTCGAGGTGCTGTGGTTTGACCGAGGGCAGGATATTCAAGATAAAGTGGCTATAGTATTAACAGATGAAGTTCGTAAGGTTGTAGGAAAGGAAGTGGATGTTGCTGTAATATTTACAGCACTGTCTGCGACTCAATACTATGACAATGGTGCGCATTATTAATATTAAGATGAATTGAAAAAGTCCTGGGAATTCCCAGGACTTTTTTATGCTAGACCTTGAATGATGACAAACTTTTCTAACAGTTGTTCATCAGTCTCAATATTGTTTGGATCCGTGATTATGCATTTTGTTATTGGGCATACAGACTGACAGGTCGGCTTCTCATAATGACCTTTGCACTCAGTGCATAAGTTTGGGTCAATTTCGTAAATGCTGTCTCCCATTGTAATTGCCCCATTTGGGCACTCGGGATCGCACATATCGCAATTGATGCAGCTGTCTTTAATCAGCAGTGCCATTTCTTACTTACCTGTAGCGTTACGTGTATCCTGCCCAGGGTTGAGATTACGCATAAGCAGACCATAGCTAAGATCCATATCTTCAGGAACAGGGATAAACACAAAGTGGCCGTTGCCTTTTGCATCATCTACTGGCTGAGATTTTCTATTTTCCATCGCTTCAAGCGTAAAGATCACATTGCCATTTGGCGTCATAAGTTCAAGGCTATCGCCTAGCAGAAACTTATTTTTCACCTCAACTTCAGCAAGATCTCCACGTCTCTTACCCGTAAATTCACCTACAAACTGCTGTGAATCGGATATAGAGTAGCCATAATCGTAGTTTTGGTAAGCATCATGAGTATGACGGCGAAGGAACCCTTCGGTGTAACCTCTGTGCGCGAGGCTCTCCAATGTCCCCATCAAAGACTCATCGAATGGCTTGCCTGCAACGGCATCGTCTATGGCCTTACGATAGACCTGCGCAGTACGAGCACAGTAGTAAAATGATTTGGTACGCCCTTCAATTTTTAGTGAGTGGACACCCATTTTCGTGAGACGCTCAACATGCTGAATGGCTCGAAGATCTTTCGAGTTCATAATGTAAGTACCATGCTCATCTTCAAACGCAGCCATTTTTTCTTCTGGACGGTGGCTCTCAGATAGTAAAACAACTTCATCGGTCGGTTTACCAAGACCAAGTGTGTTGTCTGGTCGCTCGTCTTTAACTTCGATGGATTGAACTTCAGCAGGGTCAAACTTCTCTACAATTTGACCTGACTCGTCTTCTTTGCCTTTTTCTACATTGTATTCCCAGCGGCATGCATTTGTGCACGTGCCTTGGTTTGGGTCGCGTTTATTCATGTACCCAGAGAGAAGGCAGCGACCAGAATATGCCATACATAAGGCACCATGAACGAAGACTTCTAATTCTGTTTCTGGGCAATGTTCACGAATCTCTTCAATCTCTTCTAAAGACAACTCACGGGAAACAATGACGCGTTCAATGCCGTTGGAAGCCCAAAACTTAACCGTTGCCCAGTTAACAGCGTTAGCTTGAACAGAAAGGTGGATTGGCATGTCTGGAAACGCTTCACGCACCATCATGATAAGCCCAGGATCAGACATAATCAGGGCATCTGGACCCATTTCTACAACAGGTTTGAGATCTCGGATAAAGGTTTTTAGCTTTGAGTTATGCGGTTGAATATTACAAACCACATAAAGCTTTTTACCTTGAGCATGAGCTTCATCGATGCCTATTTTTAGGTTTTCATGATTGAATTCGTTATTGCGAACGCGAAGGCTATAGCGAGGTTGGCCTGCGTAGACCGCATCGGCGCCGTAGGCAAATGCGTAGCGCATATTTTTAAGGCTTCCCGCCGGCGACAGTAATTCTGGTTTGAACATTGCTTCTTCTCTATTTCTGATTTCAAGTCAGACCAATGCCACCCAGTGGCATCGGAGGGCGCAAATTTTACGCTTTCTGAAAGCTTCTTACCAGTATAAATATTAGGGGAATAATCTAATGATTTAGAACAGAGTAGTGTTAAGGGGAATAATCAAGAATATAGGGCACCTAAAGGTGCCTTAATTATTTGATATCACTCGCTATGTGGTAATCCACCCAGCGCTTCGAATAGCGAGGGGAGAAAGGCGCTGAATTCGCCGCACATCAGGGAGAAATCGGCATCAAACCTAGCAGCCTGATCGTCTCGTGGGATATCTTCATTTTGATCTTTTAACTCATCACTGAACTTCAAGCGCTTAATGCTGCAGTCTTCTGCGAGAACAAATTCAATTCGGTCTTCCCAGTTTAGCGCGAGTTTCGTAACAAGTTTGTCTGCCTCAATATGAGATAAGATCTCATCAGCAGAAAGCTCCTGCTTTTTACAGCGGATAACGCCGCCATCTTCTAAAACAGATTTTAATTCCGCTTCATCTAATATGGTAAAGCCAGATGCGGCATTGGATGATTTAACCCAATCTGTCATTGTCGATTCAACGGCTTGTTCTGGAATAGCTGGAACAACAGGTAGGCTACCCATGGTTTTACGCAACAGCGCCAATACGTCTTCTGCTTTTTTATAGCTGCTGGCATCAACCAGAATAAAGCCTTCTTTAGGCAAAATAAGGACGTAGGTAACATTACTCTTGCTGAATGCACGCGGAAGTAAATCAACAATGATGTCTTCTTTTAACGTGTCTTTTTCTTTTTTCTTTAGCGGACGACCTTCTTCTGATTCCATCACCTCTACTTTTGCGTTTAGAGATTCTTTAATCACGGACGCAGGGAGCATTTTTTCTTCTTTCTTGGCGCAGATAAGAATTTGGTTGTCAGAAACATGGGTCATCATGTCTCCGTGTCTACCCATTGCAGTTGTCCAGCCGAACTTTTGTTTATCTTGGCTACCACAAGGCGTGAAACGGAATTCTTGCAGCTGTTCTTCCAGTTTGTCGGCGTTAAATTCGATACCACGATTGAAGCGATATACTAGGCAGTTTTTAAACCACATATCTAATCTCATCTCTTTCTGTTTAGGGAACTGATGATAGGGGATTTTTTCCCAGTTGTCTTACTAGACCGAGGAAAAATCATAATGAAAGTTATATGAAAATTTGTTTTCAAGGGTCACAAAAGTGTCATAATTAATCATGATAATGCATGACGTTGATTAAATTTAAAGGTAATTCAATTATGTCTAGAAGGATTCTGGTGGTTGAAGATGAAGCACCGATCAGAGAGATGCTGTGTTTTGTGCTTGAACAAAAAGGTTACCAAGCTGTCGAAGCGGAAGATTACGACACCGCCATCAGCAAATTATGTGAACCATACCCAGACCTGATTTTGTTGGATTGGATGTTACCAGGTGGCTCTGGGATTAACTTTATTAAGCATTTAAAGCGTGAAGAGCTGACAAAAAATATCCCGGTCGTCATGCTGACAGCGCGCGGTGAAGAAGAGGACAAAGTCCGTGGGCTTGAGGTTGGAGCGGATGATTACATCACCAAACCATTCTCACCCAAAGAGCTGATAGCTCGACTTAAAGCTGTTATTCGTCGTGTGACACCTACCGCATTAGAAGACATCATTGACGTTCAAGGGTTAAAACTCGACCCTGTATCTCACCGAGTGACGGCCAATGAAGAAGCTCTGGATATGGGGCCGACTGAATTTAAAATGCTGCATTTCTTCATGACACATCAAGAGCGTGTATATAGCCGCGAGCAGTTGCTTAACAATGTTTGGGGCACCAACGTTTATGTCGAAGATCGTACAGTAGATGTGCACATTCGACGTCTTCGTAAAGCACTTGAAGGCGCTGGTCATGATAAGCTGGTTCAAACTGTGCGTGGCGCAGGCTACCGCTTCTCAACACGAGCTTAAGAACAAAGCGGAGAGCGAATGGTAGAAAGGTTAACTTGGAAAAAGCTAGTTTGGTCGCTGGCTTTTTTTTACCTACCTTGGGTTGTGGTAGGTTGGATATTTGGATACATGCCGTGGTTGCTTCTCGCTGCCACGGCGATTCAGCTTGGATGGCAGCTACATAACCAAGTTCGGTTGTCTACATGGCTTTGGGATGACAAACGCCTAACCCCTCCCGCTGGAACTGGAATGTGGGAATCTCTATTTAATGGGATCTATCGCATTCAGCAAAGACAAAGAAAGAAGCGTAAAGAGCTGACGAATCTTATTCGCCGCTTCCGTAATGGTGCGGAGTCTCTGCCCGATGCGGTTGTTGTATTCCGAGGCGAAGGCAACATCGTATGGTGTAACAAGCTTGCTCAGCATCTATTAGGGTTTCGATGGCCAGACGATTCAGGTCAGCCCATTTCTAATCTCATTCGCACTCCCGATTTTATCAAGTACTTAAATAAGCAGGACTTTTCTGAACCTTTGGAAATGCGTTCACCTTTAAACGTGGAACGCATTCTTGAACTCCGTATTGTTCCTTACACCGAAGGCGAACACTTAATGGTAGTGCGCGATGTTTCTCAGGTGAAACAGTTGGAAGGCATGCGACGTAATTTCTTTGCAAACGTCTCTCATGAGCTACGTACACCGATGACGGTACTTCAAGGCTACTTAGAGATGACTCAAGACCCTGAAATGCTTGTAGGGCCCATGTGGGGCAAAGCTCATGGGGTAATGACGGAGCAGCTTAACCGCATGAACAGTCTGGTAAACCAACTTCTCACGCTGTCTAAAATTGAAGCCGCGCCAATGCATGAATTGGATGAGGTGGTGAATGTTCCCGCAATGCTGGAGGTGCTTGAAAAAGAGGCATCGACATTGAGTGGGGAAAACCAGCATGTACTCAAGTTTAATGTAGATCCAAAACTGAGAGTCTTGGGAGATGAAGATCAGCTTCGCAGTGCCATCTCCAATTTGGTGTATAACGCGGTGAAGTACACGCCTCCAGGTGCAGAAGTTGCAGTCCAATGGCGAGATACGCCAGATGGACCCGAGTTAAAAGTTTCAGATACAGGGGATGGTATTGAGCCTCAACACATTCATCGCTTGACCGAGCGTTTTTATCGAATCGATAAAGCTCGTTCAAGAGAAACGGGAGGAAGTGGGCTTGGACTGGCTATTGTGAAACATGCGCTGAGCCATCATGACTCACACCTTGATATTCAAAGTGAAGTTGGAAAGGGAAGTTGTTTCTCTTTTGTGCTTCCTAAGAAACTGTCGGTAGAGTCGTTCCGATGAGAAGTTTCGTTCTTTTATTCTCCACATTATTTTTACCTCAGCTTACCCATGCTGAAGAGGCTTTGGAGCCTTACCAAAAAGTAAACGGGATATCAGGAAACCTATCTTCTGTTGGCTCTGATACATTAGCAAGCATGATGACATCGTGGGTCGAAGAGTTTAACGATATTTATCCCAATATAAATGTGCAAGTCCAAGCATCAGGCTCATCAACAGCAACTCCCGCTTTAGTCGAGGAAACTGCTCAGTTTGGACCAATGAGCCGACCAATGCGCGCTCGAGAAGTTGAAGCGTTTGAGCGTCAACATGGTTACAAGCCGACAGCTTTAAGGGTAGCTATCGATGCCATTGGTATTTTTGTGCACCGTGATAACGCCATACAGGGGCTTAACTTTACTCAGATCGATAGTATTTTCTCGTCCACATTACGTTGTGGTGCGAAAGAGCCTATTCAAAACTGGCAACAATTGGGTATTAAACAGGAGTGGGCAAAAAGACGCTTGCAACTGTTTGGTCGTAACTCAGTGTCGGGAACGTATGGCTACTTCAAGAAAAATGCACTGTGTGGTGGGGATTTCAAACGAAACGTGAATGAGCAGCCTGGAAGTGCTTCCGTCGTTCAATCCGTTGCTTCATCCATTAATTCTATTGGTTATTCTGGGGTTGGCTACTTGGTTTCAGGTGTACGGCTCTTGCCTATCGCCAGTCAAGGTAATGATTTTATAGAGGCCAGCCGAGATAACATTCTTTCTGGTGATTACCCGCTTTCACGCTTCTTATACGTTTATGTAAATAAACACCCGACAAAGCCGTTAGGTCATCTAGAAGCAGAATTTGTTCGCTACATTTTTTCCGAGCAGGGGCAGGTGCTTGTATCAAAAGATGGTTATGTACCAATTTCATATAAGATGGCACAAGCTGAGCTAGAAAAAGTCGGGCTTTAACCTTTGCTCAGATTTAACCTATAACGCGCTTAACTTTTAGCGGACTTAACTTTTAGCAGACTTAACTTATAGCGAATTAGACTTTTAGCACATATAAGTTTCTAAGGGCGCTACTTTTAGTAGTCCAGAACCCAGTCAGCGGTCTTCCAGATTTCTTTTTCAAGGGCTAAATCGGCTTCCAGAAGTTTGTTGTCTTCTAGCCAGTTTTCATCATTGCACTTTAAATGCCATGCATGTTCTTCTAGTTCGATTTGAATGTTAGGTGTAGGCGAGTCATTCCTCTGTCCGTTAATCAGCACTGCGAGCCGCATTATGCGAATCAAAGGAAGGATGTGCTTCGTTTTAAATAAGGCAAATTCTGGAAGTTCATGAAGTTTTAGAGCTTTGCGTTGAAAGCGCGCCAGCGTTGCTAATACAAGTTGTTGTTCCTGATTAAACCCAGGCATATTCGTGTTTTTTAGGATGTACTCAGAATGACGATGAAAACCTTGGTAGCTGATACTCAGACCGACCTCATGCAATAAAGCGCTCCACCCCAGTAAATCAAATAACTCGCTAGATTTTTTGATGCCTATCTGGGGGGCTAATTGATGAAGAAATGTATTGGCTTGCTTACGAACTTTATCGGCATGCTCCAAATCGACTAAGTGCTTTCTTGCAAGGTTTTCTGTGGTTCGCATGCGAATGTCGCTTCGCTCAAATCGCTCTTCCATTTCGTAGAGCAAACCTTCACGTAATGCACCCGGAGAAAAATGCAGTTTCTCAATCGAGAGGGCTTTAAATATACCTTCGAGGATCACCACTCCAGCAGCAAATACGGGTTGCCTTTCTTCCGTGAGTCCGGGTAAAGAAATATCATTGATAAAGTCAAACTGCAGTAGTTCATCAATCAGATGTTGAAGCCTTTTAAGCGTAATGATGCCATCTTCGTACCCCATATTGATGAGTACTTCGCGTATCGCTTTTGTGGTTCCAGATGAACCAATGGCGACATCCCAACCATGCTTTATATACTTATTAGTTAGGGATTCTAATCGCTGCTCAACTGCAATTTCAGCCTTAGTGAAGTTCTTACGGTTGAGCTTACCATTAGTAAAATACTTGTCGGTAAAACTAACGCAACCCATGCGCTTACTATTGATCATAGTGGGTTCAAAACCAGTACCAATGATCATTTCGGTGCTGCCTCCACCAATATCGATCACCAACTTGGTTTCTGATTCTGGTTGAGTGTGGGCTACACCGGTGTAGATTAAGCGACCTTCTTCAAGACCGGATATGATTTCTATGGGAAAAGGTAAAATACCCGCGGCTCGTTGAATAAAGATATGAGCGTTATTGGCTTGCCTGAGCGTATGGGTTGCAGCAATACGTACGTTTTCAGGGGCAAAGCCTTGTAAGCGTTCTGCAAATATGGTCAAGCAATCTAATCCACGCTGCATTGCTGCATTGTCGATGTTGTTTAAGTCGTCCAAGCCTGATGCTAACCGGACTCGCTGTTTATGACGGCTTACAATTTGAAGATCTTGTTCTACGACTTTTGCAACGACCATATGGAAGCTATTTGAGCCCAAGTCGATAGCAGCTATATCTCTCGATTCAATGTTTGTCATGACTTGCTGATGATGCCATTTTTTTCTTTTCCTGTTTTTCAATGTGCTTCAAATAGTCATAAATAGCAATTTGTGAACGAACTTTTCTTTTATTTCCGCGTGGTACATATGTATTACTCATCTCTTTATCAATACGACGAGCTTTTACTGTATCGGTAAAATGAATATTGACGATATCAATAATCCTGCGCTTAAGTTTTGGATCACCTATTGGGACAGCGACTTCGATGCGGTGATCAATGTTTCTGGTCATCCAATCAGCAGAAGAGATATAAACGAGGGGATCGCCACCATTTTCAGTAATTAACACGCGAGGGTGCTCTAAGAATCGGTCGACAATACTTATTATTTGAATGTTATCGCTGACTCCTTCAACACCAGGGACTAATGCGCACATGCCGCGGATCACCATCCGAATCTTCACGCCAGCGTTGTTTGCGCTATACAGCCTATTGACTAGTCCTTTATCCACCAAGTTATTAACTTTTAAGGTTATGCTTGCCGGTTTGCCGATTTGAGCTTGCTCAATTTCGTTATCTATAAGTCGATAAAGCGCTTGCCTTGAATTACGTGGCGAGACAATCAGTTCGTTAAATTTCACCGGGCGATACGGGTTTTCTATATATCCAAATACATTACGTACTTCATTGGTAATTTCTTTTTTGGATGTGAGCAAAGAAAAGTCGGTGTAAATCCGAGCTGTTTTTTCGTGGAAATTGCCGGTTCCAATATGGGCGTATCGCGTAATGTCTTCCCCTTCTCTGCGGCTGATTAATAGCAACTTGGAGTGAATTTTTAGCCCTGGGGCACCAAAAATAACCTGTACTCCAGCTTCCGTTAATACACGGGACCATTCGATATTCGCTTCTTCATCAAATCTGGCTTGTAGCTCGATGACAACCGTGACTTGCTTACCGTTATGTACGGCGTCAATCAAAGAATTGAGTAAGCGGGAGTTTTTAGCCACTCGATAGATATTGATCTTAATGGCCAGTACTTTTGGGTCGAAAGACGCTTGCCTAACAAATTCATTGATATGATCGAATGTATGGTATGGATAGTAGAGCAAAATATCTTGCGCGCGGAGGGCTTCAAATGCATTCGTATATCGGTCGAAATCAGTCGAACGAATTGGCTGTAATGGTTTGTTTTCTAAGTAGTCTCGCCCCACGTTTGGGAAGCCAATAAAATCTTTGAAATTATGGTATCGACCACCGGGAATGAGACTGTCGAAATTGGACATTTGCAGTTTTTCGCATAAAAACGTAAGCATCTGCTCCGGCATATCTCGCTGATAAATAAAACGAACAGGCATGGCGGTTAGGCGCTGACTCAAGCCTTCAGACATTTGTTCCAATAAGCTATGTTCGAGTTCATGGCTTAAATCGTATTCGGCATCTCGTGTCATTTTCATGGCGTAGCATTTAAGTTCCTCGTACTCAAAAAAGCCTCGGAAGATGTCGTCTAAACAAAACCGGATAATGTTATCGAGTAAAATAATGGTTTTGCGCCTCTTTCCCTTTTGCTCGGGCACCATGATAAAGCGGGGCAGGTTATCGGTAGGAATCTCTACCAAGGCATACAAAGGGGTATCATTGCCAAGCATTTCTACACTTAAATATGAGTATTCGTCTTTGAGAAATTGCAGTACGTCGATCTCATCCGTCATCAGTAATGGGGTAATATGAGGAAGAACTTCCTTCTGAAAGTATTTTCTAATCCACTTTTCCTGATGTTCATTTAACTGAGTTTCATTGACTAAGAATATTCGGCGTCTCGCCATTTCCAGAATCAATTCGTTGTAGAGCTCGTCAAAATCTTGGTTGAGTTTTAGTGCCTTAGATTGCATTTTGCTGAGTAAGCGTTTGGAATTGTCGTTTCCTCCCCGCTCTTGATTAATGAGAATACGGCGTTTTACGTCAGCAAATCTTACCTTGTAGAACTCGTCTAGGTTATTGGAGAATATCCCTAGAAAGCGCACTCGCTCTATGAGGGGGACAGTTTTGTCTGCTGCTTCCTGCAGCACTCGCTCATTAAATGAAAGCCAGCTAAGTTCCTTTTCTACATACAACTTTTCCGCGCTCATACATTTTTCCAGACTGAGAGGTTTGTTGAGGATTTACTCAATGAAATTAGATTGTTTTTGTGACGTTTTTATTTCAGCATACAATTGCATTAGGCAGGAGTACGCAAATTTCAAGGATTTATCGGAAGTCTGTAATATTTTTGTCATCCAATCGACATATTATGACAGTGACTATAAAAAGGTAGACCATAAGAGATGCTCCACACAGAATTTTCATTAAAAGAACGCGATCGTAAACGGTTGATAAAAGACCGATTTATGAGGTACGTAGTGAAAGCTGGTGGCATCAGTGTATTAGTCGCATTGCTATTGATATTTTTCTATTTATTGCTCATGGTGCTGCCTGTCTTCTCTTCAGCCAATATTGAGCGTGTCTCTAGCGTACCTGCTCAATTTTCTAACACCTCAATTTCTCACTCTAGTAAGCCCATTGCGGCAGGCGTAGATGATTATGGTCAGCTAGGTTATTTCCTGACGGAATCAGGAGGGCTCGCTTTTATCGACCTCACTGATGGTCGTATCGTGCAGTCTCAATCCATTTCTACAAACGCACTTTCATACTCAGGTATGCCTGCCAGTTTGGGCTGGCATGCATTCGTATCTGAAAACAAAGGTATTAATGCAGTTAAACCGAGTTTCTCGGTGCAGTTTAATGATCAAGGTCGTGTCATTACGCCGAGAGTGAATACTGCAAATTATGAGATACCCGCGGATGTGGTTAATCAATCGCAGCTGGTTTCACATTTTGCGTTTGCTATTGATGATGA
Source organism: Vibrio penaeicida (assembly GCF_002933855.1). GTDB lineage: Bacteria > Pseudomonadota > Gammaproteobacteria > Enterobacterales > Vibrionaceae > Vibrio > Vibrio penaeicida_A. The sequence goes on along the minus strand of NZ_BFAQ01000020.1, from coordinate 172,328 downwards.
AAGCGCCACTTTTGCCATGTTGAATGGAAAAAATCAGCTATTCAGTTGGCGAGAAACCGAAGGAGAACCTTCTCACTCAACTGCTTTCGGACCTGTTGAAAATGTCATCGATATTAAGATGTCACCAGACGGACGGCAGCTATTTTTGTTGACCCCGCAAGAAATGATGGTAATGACTTGGGGGCAGAACCAAGGTTTCTCCGTGCGAGAAGTTTTGGATGCGACACAAGGTGGGGATAAACGCGCTTTATCCATGTCGCTGCTCGCTGGGGCTCAATCTGTGCTCATTCAATATACGGATAACACTGTTGCTCAATGGTTTGATGTATTGAAAGATCGAATCCGGACGCTGACCTTTATCCGAGATTTTAAGTTGTCTGGTACTTCGGAATTATTGTTACCAGAATTTTATCGTAAGGGTTTTTATACCTTTGATAATGAAGGTCGAATAGAAAGTTTTTATACCACTAGCGAAGAAAAGACGTTCTCTGCTCAGTTATTGCAAGAAGGTGTGCAAATTGCGGCGGTATCAAGTAATGAAGATAGCTTGCTGGTGGTGAGTCATGGTCATATCGATGTTTATTCGGTCGATAACGAGTACCCTGAAATTTCACTCTCTGCTCTGTGGCAATCAGTTTGGTATGAAGGCTACCCAGAGCCACAATATGTTTGGCAGTCTACGTCGGGCAGTGATGATTTTGAAGCAAAATTCAGCCTAGTGCCGATTGCATTTGGGACGTTGAAAGCCGCATTTTTTGCCATGATATTCGCTGTTCCTATCGCCGTGTTGGGCGCTATTTACACCGCTTACTTTATGTCTACCCCTATGCGAAAAGTGGTAAAGCCAGCCATCGAGATTATGGAAGCTTTGCCAACGGTAATCATCGGCTTTTTGGCTGGATTGTGGTTGGCTCCCGTTGTCGAGGCGCATTTACCTTCAACTTTAGCGTTGGTCATCTTATTGCCTTTATCGACCATTATCATTGGTTGGCTCTGGCACCTACTGCCATCGAAGTGGTTGTCCGAAGTTCCGAATGGGTTGCATGGTTTGATTCTTGTACCTGCATTATTGTTGGTGACGTTTGGCATTATTTCGTTTAGTCATGAAGTTGAACTCTTTCTGTTTGGTGGCGATGTAAGGGTCTATTTGGCTGATATCGGGATCGACTATGACCAAAGAAATGCGCTTGTAGTTGGCTTAGCTATGGGGTTTGCGGTGATTCCAACGATATTTACTATCGCCGAGGATGCGATTTTCTCCGTGCCTAAACATCTATCTGATGGCTCCTTGGCATTAGGTGCGACTAAGTGGCAAACCTTGATGTACGTTGTATTGCTTACGGCTAGCCCCGGTATATTTTCAGCGGTGATGATGGGGCTGGGTCGAGCGGTGGGGGAAACCATGATTGTTTTGATGGCGACAGGTAATACACCGATCATGGACTGGAACATTTTTGAAGGAATGCGCAGTTTATCTGCCACCATTGCGATTGAAATGCCAGAATCGGATGTGGGCAGCTCCCATTATCGTTTACTGTTTCTTGCTGCCTTGATTCTTTTTGTATTTACATTTTTTGTTAACTCCTTGGCTGAGTGGGTAAGGCAGCGCTTGAGAGACAAATACCGCGCACTTTGATGGCGTATGTTAAGTGAGAGTTTTTGTGTCGAATTGGTTTAAATCGGGTGCACCTTGGATATGGTTAACGGCTGGCGCAGTAAGTGTTAGCCTGATATCTGTATTAGCGGTGTTGCTTTTGATTGGTTGGAAGGGGCTCAGTTATTTCTGGCCTGCGCCTCTGTATGAATGGCAATCTCCAAACGGCAGTAAAGTTGTCGGTCAACTCTATCAACGCGAATCGGTGCCGATCGAGCGATTGAATCAGCATTCTTCCCCCGCACAAGCTCAAGATATTTCGGAAGATAGCGTTGATAGATTGAGTATTAAAATTGCCAATCGAGATAGAAACCAGCTCGACTTTATAACTGTATTCGATTTTGAATTAAGTGAGCCTACGACTCCAAGTGCTTGGGCAGTTATAGAAAGAACCCAACAAGGGGATTTTTATGGTAAGCCAGTTGGTTTTCGAAGTAACGTTGCCACACAAGACATACCCATTGGCGAATTTCTAGAGCAAGGGATTAATGGTGTGGAACAAGCGCGTGAACACATCGCTTCCATCACGCATTCTCAGCTCAAACATTACAATGCCTTACTAGGGAATATACGTTTAGAGCAGAAAAAGCATGAGCTGAACGGTACTCTGGATGAAGGTAAACTTAGTGAGTTAACTAAGCGAAAAGAGAGTATCGAGAATTACCTGTTTCAAATAGAAAGTCGTTTAACCGAATTAAGGCAACTTCACATCGACGAAGTGCTGATCGTTGAAGATATGAATGGTGAGAGAGTGCTTGTTCCTCTTACCAGCATTTTAGATATCTGGTACCCCAACGACATGTCGGTTTATGAAAAATTTTTGCATTGGTTGAACCAAGTTAAAAAGTTTTTGAGCGATGACCCGCGTGAAGGCAATTCTGAAGGTGGTGTGTTTCCAGCTATTTTTGGTACGGTATTCTTAGTGATGGTGATGTCTATTGTTGTAATGCCGCTTGGTGTTATCGCTGCTATCTATTTGAACGAATACGCCAAAAACAATGCGCTGACCAGAACCATTCGAATTGCCGTGATAAACTTAGCGGGAGTACCCTCTATTGTTTACGGAGTCTTCGGGCTTGGCTTTTTTGTCTACAGTATTGGCGGCTCAATTGATAGTCTCTTTTACTCAGACAACCTGCCTTCTCCGACGTTTGGAACGCCTGGCTTATTGTGGTCTGCATTAACATTGGCTCTGCTTACGCTTCCGGTAGTGATCGTTGCGACGGAAGAAGGGTTGGCTCGAATTCCAGGCTCTGTGAGGCAAGGCTCTCTGGCTTTAGGGGCAACTCAATTTGAAACCTTATGGCGCATCGTTTTACCGATGGCCAGCCCAGCAATTATGACCGGCCTGATACTTGCGGTTGCCCGGGCAGCCGGTGAGGTTGCGCCTTTGATGTTGGTTGGGGTAGTTAAGCTTGCACCTAGCTTGCCAATCGACGGCGATTTTCCGTTTATCCATCTAGAACGGAAATTCATGCATCTCGGTTTTCATATTTATGATGTGGGCTTTCAGTCACCTAACATAGAAGCGGCAAGACCACTGGTTTACGCCACATCATTTTTACTCGTGACGGTGATTGTTGGGCTTAACCTGACCGCCATTGGTATTCGCAACAATTTACGCGAAAAATATCGCACCTTAGGACAAGACTAACCATGTTTTCAATTAACTCGACTTTTGGTTATGAGAATCTCATAGACGTAAACAATCTGACTCCTGAACAGATTGCCATTTCGATCGAGTCGCTGAATTTGTTCTATCAAGGCACACAGCAAGCTTTGCACGACGTTACGATGAATATCCCTAAAGGTCAGGTAACCGCGTTTATAGGGCCATCTGGGTGTGGTAAGTCGACATTATTGCGCTGCATTAACCGTATGAATGACTTGGTAGAGGGGTGTGTTGTCAACGGCAAAGTGAAATTGCACGGTAAAAATGTGTATCACCCACAAGTTGATGTGCCTACGTTACGCCGTCGTGTAGGTATGGTGTTCCAAAGGCCCAATCCGTTTCCAAAATCCATTTATGAAAATGTTGTCTATGGATTGAGGCTACAAGGGATTAGCAATAGCCGAGCGTTGGATGACGCTGCGGAACAAGCACTAACGGCGGCTGCCTTGTGGGAAGAAGTGAAAGATAGGCTACATGAAAATGCATTTGGTTTATCCGGAGGGCAACAACAAAGGTTGGTGATAGCAAGAGCCATTGCGATTGAACCTGAGGTTTTGTTGCTAGATGAGCCTACCTCTGCACTCGACCCTATCTCTACACTTACGATAGAAGAACTCATTAACGAGTTGAAAACCAAATACACCGTTGTCATTGTAACTCATAACATGCAACAAGCAGCAAGAGTGAGCGATCACACTGCTTTTATCCATCAGGGTAAATTGGTTGAATATGGGGATACGGATTCGATTTTCACTTCGCCAAAGAAAAAGCAAACCGAAGATTACATTACAGGTCGCTACGGGTAATTCGCTGAAAGCGTCTCCAATGAATACACTTATCTAATATACGTACAAGGGGTTCTATAGTTTATGCAGTTTGGTCGTCATATCTCTGGTCAGTTTAATGTTGAGCTTGAATCTATTCGTACCCATGTTTTAACCATGGGAGGTCTTGTAGAGCAGCAACTCACGTTTGCGATGCAAGCTCTGCACAAGCAAGACATAGAACTCGCGAAGAAAGTGGTCAAAGACGATCATAAGGTCAATTCGATGGAAGTGGCGATTGATGAGGCCTGTACGCGTATTATTGCTAAACGCCAGCCGACGGCGAAAGACCTGCGATTGATCATGGCGATCATCAAAACGATCACCGACTTGGAGAGAATTGGTGATGTTGCCACGCGAATTGCACGTGTTGCGATCGAGTCCGAATCGATGAAAGTGCGAACATGGCAAGTCTCGCTTGAGCCTTTGAGCCGTCAGGCCATCAACATGTTACACCAAGTGTTGGACGCTTTTGCGCGGATGGATGTAGACGCAGCCGCTGAAGTGTACAAGCAAGATGATAAACTGGATGCGGAGTATGAAGCGGTTATCCGTCAGTTAATGACTTATATGATGGAAGATCCACGCTGTATACCCGCAGTGTTGCAGGTTATGTGGTCAGCAAGGGCGATTGAACGAATTGGCGATCGCTGCCAAAATATTTGCGAGTACATTATCTATTTTGTGAAAGGAAAAGATGTTCGCCATCTAAGCGAGCAGGATATCGACGATATCATCAAGTAGCCTCTTGCTTAACCGGCAAGACATTCAAAGCAGAGACGAGATAAAAAGAACCTCTGGAAGGGCAGAGGTGAGAGCTACCAAAGGTAAATGACTCAAAACATGCAAATTAGTTACAGAAAGGCTAATTTCGAAAAAATAGAAAGGTTAACTGTAAAATAAAAGCCTGATCTCCCTTCAAATCAGGCTCCGTTGCTCTCGTTATTTAAACTTGAACTGAACGCCTACACCGCCAGCGACTTCAGATGAAGAGTACTTACCAGAAGATTCATAGTGGAAAGTCCCCGAAACGCTTACTCTATCCGATACCCCGTAGGCACCACCTAAAGCTAACGCTTCTTTACTTCCTGAGAATCCAACACCAGCACCCATGGCAAACTCACCAGTAGTCACGAATGGGCGTGCGTTCGTGACCGCGTGTAATCCAGCTCGGATACCGTGAATCTGTTCAGACTGCTCATCAAATCTTTCATTCATTTCTTGCGCTAATTTATCAAAAGCAATCTCTAGGTCACCCACGCCAGTTGTCGGTACGCCCCAGTCTGGTGTCGAACCATAATCCGGTGCATCAATTCCCCAATCTGGAGTATTGTCCATAGGTGGTTGTACAGGGTTAGCGGGAACTCCGAATTCAGGATCAATCTCCTCAATTGGATGCTCAGGCGTCACTATGGGAGGTTGAACAGGGGCTGCTGGCACGCCGAAGTCAGGGTCTACTTTTATTGGACGATCAACATTTGCCATAACTGTTGCTGGAAGAAGTAAAACCGAAAGTGCTAATACCGTCTTTTTCATAATGTAACTCTCTTAAAATTCATGTGAAAAGTAATCAGCGTCCTGCTTAATCGGCTTTTTTTGCCGTTGTCTTTCCTATGAGCTGAATCTTAAGGAGTTATTTGCTTAGGTTCTAAACAGTTATTGTTATCTTGATTATAAGTATTGATTATTATCTAGTTGTATTTAATTGTTGATTAATAAATCTTTAAGAGATAAATGAAGCCAATCTATTGTCGGGCTATTGCGGTTTTTCAAGTGGAAATATGAATGGAGCGGGAAGCCATATTTGTACTTATCCTGAATGTCGATTTCGACTCGGCGAAGGTAAGGGTGCTCTTCCACGGGAAACGTGGATAATGAAGGGAAAATCATGTTGCTGTTCCTGACAACATCGATCAAAGCAAAAAGAAATTCAGTCCGAAATCCTATTTCTGCTTTTAATCCCAACTCTTTCATAATATTTGTGGAGATGGCCTCTTGTTCGCTAATTTCAGGGATGATTAGTGAAGCTATGGGATATTGTACGGCTTCTTTAGGGGTAATGACTTCCGTTTGTATAGGGTGCTCTTTTCTTACTAATAGAACACTTTTTGTTTCTGATAAGTGTCGATTTTGTACGACTTTCGAAGTTCGGATATCCGCATAGTTTACGCCAAATGCTATTTCACCGTTCTCTATGTCTTGAGAGGTGGTTTTCGTCCAACTGACAATTTCTAGTTTCGCATTAGGGGCTTCTTCATTGAGCTTTCGAAATAGCTTGCCAGCAACAGAAAACATGACTTGAGAAGAAATGGCAATTTTTATGGTGTGCGTAATCTCAGCAGGGTTAAATTCATTTGAGTGATTGAGAGCACTGGCGAGCCCATCGAGGTGTGGAACGATTCTTTCAGCCAATTCTTCTGCAAAACTGGTGGCTTTCATACCATTTCGGCTTTTTACGAAGAGCTCGTCACCAAAGTGGTTTCTTAGTCTTTGTAAAGCTTGGCTGATTGCAGGCTGAGAAACGAATAAACGCTCCGAGGCTTTACGCATATTGAGTTCTTGAGAAAGAACCAAAAAAGTCCTCAATAGGTTTAAATCCAATGTTGCAAACAAATCCTTTGCCATGAGCAGTATAACTTCCAGAAAACGTTTTAAGGTTCAATATTACCAGAGAAGTTAGTTTTCGAAAGTTCAGCTTTATTTAAGTTGCTGAGCTACAGAGCGAATGGTTTCCACATCGGTAACTGGAATCGAAAAGTCGTCGATATCGGCACTGCTCATTTTTGCTTGTTCAGACACATAAAGCATGTGAGTTGGACGAGTTGTCTTGCCGGATAAGTGCACTTCGGTCACCCCTGTTTCCGTCACAATCTGGGTTACGTTTGAAGGAGTTACACCAGCGCCAACCATGATGTTAATTGAATCCCCAACGTGTTCTTTCATTAGCTTTATTGTACTGACACCTGAGAGTGCATTGCTTGCCTGACCAGATGTTAAGATGCGCTCACACCCTAACTCCTGAATATCTTGAAGTGCTTGAATTACATCGCAACACTGATCGATTGCACGGTGAAAAGTTACGCCCATCCGATCTGCAGCAGCAATGAGTTGTTGGCAGATATTCTTATCAACTTGTCCATCGGGAGTTAATGCACCGATCACAATGCCATCTAATCCGGCTTCTTTTACCGCTTCGATATCTTCAAGCATGGACTCGACATCATTTTCGTCGAAGAGAAAATCCCCCTGTCTTGGGCGGATCATGGCATAGATAGGAATACTGGATAGACGAGAGGCTTGCTTCATTAAGCCTAGGCTGGGAGTTAGCCCACCTAGAGAGAGTGACGAGCATAGCTCTATTCGTGTCGCTCCTCCTTCGATGGCATTAAGTAAAGATTCTAGGTTGTCGACGCACACTTCAAGTTGATAACTCATTGACAGTTTTGCTTTCCAAGTCAGAAATAGTCCGTTCAGAATAGACAAGTTAAGTACTTCAGTATGTGAGGTAATACTCAGGCACAGAAAAAAGAAAAGCCCGAAGAATCATCTTCGGGCTTTCTAAGGCTAACTACGACTTAATCTTGGCTGCGTGCTATTTGCTATCTAATTCAGCCACACTCACCGTTGAGCTTGGTGAGAGTTAAGTGGTTATTACTTGCTTAGGTCGTCAGCGTGCTCAGATAGGAATGCTGCAACACCTTTTGGAGATGCGTCCATACCTGATTTACCTTCTTCCCATTGTGCAGGACAAACTTCACCATTCTTCTCGTGGAAGTTTAGTGCGTCTACCATGCGTAGCATTTCGTCGATGTTACGACCTAGTGGAAGATCGTTAACTACTTGGTGACGTACAAGACCGTCAGCATCGATTAGGAATGAACCACGGAAAGCAACACCAGCTTCTGGGTGCTCAACGTCGTATGCTTTGCAGATCTCGTGCTTAACGTCAGCAACTAGAGGGTATTTTACTTGACCGATACCGCCATCTTCGATAGCAGTGTTACGCCATGCGTTGTGAGAAAACTGAGAATCGATAGAAACACCGATTACTTCAACGCCTTTCGCTTGGAAATCTTCCAGGCGGTTATCAAAAGCGATTAGCTCAGAAGGACAAACGAATGTGAAGTCTAGAGGGTAGAAGAAAATTACCGCTTTCTTACCTTTAGTGAATTCTGCAAAGTTGAAGTTTTCAACGATTTCACCGTTGCCTAGAACTGCTGCAGCAGTAAAGTCAGGGGCTTGACGACCTACTAGTACCATTTTTTTGCTCCTAAAATAGAGTTATTGCCAACCATTGTGAATTGGCTTCCTGTTTCAACGAGACAAACTATAGTACATAAAGTAGGATAGAAAAAAGCGAAATTAATAGATTAAGTTAATCGAAAAAAGCGATGAGCTCATTCTGCAATCAGTTCATAAAAGTCTCACAAAATTGTAAAAATATCATATGAATAAGTGGCCAAGTTTAAAGCAGCTGCATTACCTCATTACTTTATTTGAAACTCGCCATTTCGGTGATGCGGCAGAGAAGTGTTTTGTTAGCCAATCAACGCTGAGTAAAGGCATTCAAAATCTAGAGGAATTGATTGGATGCCCCTTGTACGAGAAAAAAGACAAGAAGAGCCCATTAGTCTTTACTCCTGTTGGGGACAAGGTTGTGCAGCAAGGGCGAGAGCTGTTAGCTAAAGGGCAAGATCTTGTTGAGTTAGGTAGCTTATGCCAGGGGGAATCAATGCAAGGGCAGCTTAGGGTAGGCTGTATCCCGACGATCGCTCCATTTCTACTGAGCGACCTAGTTCAAGAGGTGAATCAGCGTTTTCCAAATCTCAACTTGTTACTTAGAGAGGATACAACCACTAATTTATTGGCTGCACTTCGTCATGGTGAATTAGATATATTGATTTTGGCTTTGCCTGTCGATATTGGCGGTATGGACAGCAAAATTGTTGGGCAGGATCCATTTAGAATGGTGATCAGTGCAAACCATGCCAGCACGATTCGAGTGCCGATTCGCTACGACGACTTACCCGATGAGTTTGTTTTTCTTTTAGAGAATGAGCATTGCTTAACCGAACACGCTGTTTCTGCTTGTAAGCTAACCAAAAAAGAAAAAATTAACCCATTTACGGCAACTAGCCTTCATACGCTCGTTCAAATGGTGGCAAATGGACTTGGGACGACTTTTATTCCCCAAATGGCGATAGAGCATGGGTTGCTGGAAAACCAAAACTTGGTAGTGATCGAACCGCCAGGTCAGCATGCATATCGAGATATCGGGTTAGTTTGGCGACCGAGCTCCTCACGGCTTGAAAGCTTCCATAAATTAGCCGATTTGGTTTCAGAGCTCTTGTGATTGACCGTGCAGCATGGTTTGTTTGCTGCACATATTCTTAGAGGTTACTTGGGTATATAGTTTTGTTTATTTTTGGCCCGCCAGTAGACTCATCGCTTTGAATTCTTTTTCTGATAAGCTTTCTAGAAGTTCACAAGCTTCGAGTAAGCGTACTTCATCGAAATTTTCCCCTGCTTCATGAATACACTGGGCAACATGCGTCCAATCTTTCGCAACCCCTTCAAATATCTTCTTTGCTTGATTAAGCTCTGGTGCTCCCAAGATTGAGTAAGCTTCTTCCAAAAAGTCTCGATACATATTGCGAAATAGGGCACCGCCTGTTCCCGCTTTTTCCATAATCATCGCTGTGGTTGTAAATTCATATTCTAGGTTCTTACTCTGTTTGAACCATGATTTCAGTTCTTGGCTGGTTTTTAAAATCCCTTTGTAGCCAAGATTTTTTATTGGAGGGTTTATGTGCTGACGTGCGTTATTTGTAATGGACGTTTTTAGGGCGTGATTCAAATCAAACGGTTTTTTTGGAGGTTGAATGGTGTACATCAAATTTTTGGCCGCCATCGGACCTTTTTCATTTCTAGCCATAGCAAGATTGTTTAGCTTAGATTTGACCAGACCATGTGAAGGGGAGGTATCAACCAAGTAAGCAAATTCATCGTCATAGCCATACATCGCAGCAAAGTGTCCAGCAAAATGTACCTTTGCACCAAAATATTCAAGATGGTAACAGTCCAGTTGCAAGCCAACGGCGATACCATTGTCTAAGGCTTCTTTTACGTTTCTCCACGCCTTTTTGACGGAGCTTGTCTCTTTGAATTCAACCTCTAACGGTAAGTTTTTTGCGAGGTTACGGGTAATCTCTCCTGGCTTTAGCCGCCCCCCGATGAAAGGGAATCCCATGCCTTTCATATTCCAATAAACAAACCCTAGCCCTTCGCCTAAGCCAAAAAGCATGGGTTCAGAAAGTTCAATGCCCGCTTGTTTGAGCAAGCATCCAGTGGTGTTTGTTTCGCAGTGTACGCCGTTGAAAATATCAAAAGGTTGAATTACGTGAGTCATAAGCGTTCCTTTAACTATCCGTTGATAAATCCTTCAGTACGCTATTTGCAAAGTTGACTTCCATTTGAAGGGCGTCGAATGAATATTGGAACAGCCAGCGCACGTTTTGGGGAAGTTCTTCTCCCCCTTGAGCTATGTATGTCGTGTGTTTTAGTCCATGTCTTCGATTTTTGAGTGCGATAGCCCTTTCTTTAAACAGCACCTTTTGTTCTTCCCTGTTAAGAATCGAAATAGCTGAAATACATAGGCGAAAACGAGAGTCTTTTAACCGGAGTGCCTGAATCCCATTTTCTACTTCTTGTTTAAGGTGACTTATTCCCGCAGGAAGCAAAAAATATTTTTTAGGTGTGGGACCTTTTCCTTTCTTCGTTGTATCCAGCTCAGCTCTAACAAGTTCCTTTTTGGCGAGTTTGTTTAGGCTGACATAAATAGATGTCATGCCAATCTCAGCCCATTCACGAAAACCCCGTTGTTCAACCAAGCGATTAATGTCGTAACCCGACATGTTTCCATCTTGATGGAGGAGGTGAAGTAGCATTAGTTCAGTATTTGATAGCATCGTATTTTGAATCCATGAATCATTAATTAAATATAACACTAGTGAAATATTAATGTGAAACTATGGGAGTGAGTTTAATGGTTTATCTTAATACTAAGACGAAAAGGGCGCGCACTTCTTTTAAAAAGCAGCGCGCTTATACGCTTTCAATTCAACTTCGGACCCAATCACGGACCTTGGCTCGTATTGAGAATGAAATCAAAAATCAGCCTTTGCGGGTTCCGTATCTTCTTCTATTTCAAGTAGGTTAATGGCGATACCAACAAAATCTGTATCCGTAATAATGCCAACTAACTTACCATACTCAACAACAGGCAGGCATCCAATTTTATGCTTTTGCATATATATCGCGCTTTCTCTTAGCCCCGCTTTTGGTGACACAGCAATGACTTTTGAAATCATTATTTTGTCTATTGGCGTGGCGAGAGTGAAAGAGCCAGCTTGCGCCTCTTTGGTGAGTACTGATTCTTGAGTTGCTAATATATCTCGTTGAGAAATGACACCCAGAAGTTTTGAATCGGTGTCAATGATGGGTACATGACGAATGTCATGCTCTGCCATAAGGTTCTTGGCGTCTTGTAGTGAATGAGACCGCAAAAGAGTATGAGGGCTGCGAGTCATCATATCTTCAATCTTGATCATCTCGACCTCCTGCTTATTGTCATCCTACTTTCAATATAGGTAGTTATCTGCATATTAACTGGGATGTAAATCGCTATTTTGGCTTAATTCACGAAAAGTAGTAGCCAAGCGTATCTTAAGCTTCATGTTTAAAATTTCCCCTCATAGTTTGAGAGGGTTTTTATCTGTTTTGCGAGTCGAATTGTTTTTTCATGAAATCATTTCGTTTCAGAAACAAATATTTATATGTGCCATCTCGCATAAGTCTAGGCTGGTGGTTCTTTGTGCTTTTTGATTCTTTCACACTGTGCGCAGTTTGATATATCAAGGCAAAGTTATGAAGAAAATACTGGTGGGTATGGCAATTGCGGTTGGGCTCTGTAGTACCAATGCATCAGCGATTGTTGAAGGAAAAACGGTTACTGATCTTACGTCTGGAAACCGGGTTTCGATTCGTTCAAGCGATATGGCTGAATTTCCATTTTGTGGAGGAACACTTTTAGCTCCACACTGGGTACTTACGGCAGCGCACTGCGTTGTTTTTCCACTAGACAATGGGCTGTATAAGGTTACTCACCCAAGCAATTTAACAATAACTGCGCGATCTAAATCTCTTAAAGGTGCTGCCACTCGCGACTTCTATATGGCAAGTCATGTTGTTGTACATCCAAGTTATAGCGATAGAGCAAAAATCATTGTTAAAGCCGATGGTTCATCAATTGTGGAGCGTCTGGCTCTAGATAACGATGTGGCTTTGATTCGCTTACAGCTTCCCATAACTGACGTTACACCAGTGACACTTGCCTCACCGACCGTGATGTCAGAGATCGAAAATCGACTCAATACCGAATGGTATGATGCTCAGACAGATACAGGTAGTGTTGGGAATAACAATCGACCGAGTAATGTGGATGCCTTTGGCTGGGGATTTACTGATCCAGCAGCTACCAAGAAAACCGACGAATTGCTTACTACTCAACTTGCTTTCTACCCAACTGCTGATTGCTTTGTTCGATTAAATTCCATTGAAGGGCTACCTGTTCTTCTAGAGTCGGGGGCTAATCAATCTAAAATTTGTACATTACCGACTGAAAAATATGTACTCGATGAGGCGACAGGAACCGTTTACGGCAATGATACTTGTAAGGGGGATAGTGGTGGTCCATTGATGGCAAAAGCCGCGGATGCTACCGATGTTCAAGTAGGGATTGTGAGTGGTGGTCCTTTGGTTTCGCCCACCTGTGGTTCATTAACCAAGCCCGCTTTCTATTCAAAAGTCAGTACTTATTACTCTTGGATTTATGGCTATGTTAGCTCCACAACACTGCCTAGTAGCGCTGTCACTAAGCCGAATATAGTGATTGAAGCGGAAGAGCAAGCAAAAAAAGACGCGCAGTGTAACAACAGTATATCTACGGCTAATTGTAATTTCGTTGCACCAGACGGTGCCTCATCACCAAATTTGTTCTTCCTATTTATGTTGGGAATGTTGGGTTGGTTGAGGCGAAAGTAGGCATTAAAGAGCACTGTTTTTAGGAATGGTGCTCTTTATCATTACAATGCTCAAGTGTTCGAGGAATTTTCCACAACCAAGTCGATACGCCCGTTTACAATAAAGCCATCATCAATACTTGCTATTGACTATGTGACGCCTATACTACTTCCCCTGCGTAATTCTCAGTCATTTTTATAAAGACCAATAGCAATGCAAGTATCCGATTTTCATTTTGAGCTTCCTGATGAGCTGATCGCTCGTTACCCACAACCTGAACGTACTGCTAGCAGACTACTTCAACTTGAAGGCGACAGCGGAGCGTTAATCGATGGTACCTTCAAAGATGTTCTAGAACAGGTACAACCTGGCGATCTACTGGTATTCAATAACACACGCGTTATTCCTGCTCGTATGTTTGGTCGCAAAGCTTCTGGTGGCAAGTTAGAAGCTTTAGTTGAGCGAGTATTAGATGAGCATACTATTTTGGCTCATGTTCGCTGCTCGAAGCCGCCTAAGCCGGGAACAGAGCTTTTCCTCGGTGAAAATGATGAATATCTTGCTGAAATGGTTGCGCGCCACGATGCACTATTTGAGATCAAATTTAAGTCAGACAAGAACGTCTTAGATATTCTTAATGATATTGGGCACATGCCACTTCCGCCTTATATTGATCGCCCTGATGAAGACACCGACAAAGAACGCTATCAAACGGTATATAACGAAAAACCAGGAGCGGTAGCAGCACCTACGGCAGGCTTGCATTTTGATGAAGCACTGTTGGAACAAATAAAAGGTAAAGGTGTCGAATTTGCTTACGTTACTTTGCATGTAGGAGCGGGTACTTTTCAGCCAGTGCGGGTTGATAATATCAACGATCACCACATGCATGCAGAATATGTCGAAGTTCCTCAAGATGTGGTTGACGCAATCGCAGCAACTAAAAAGCGCGGTGGTCGGGTTATCGCTGTTGGTACGACGTCGGTACGTTCATTAGAGAGCGCGGCTCAAGAGGCAAAAAAGAAAGGTGTTGAATTTGAACCATTTTTTGGTGACACCGAAATCTTTATCTATCCAGGTTACGAATATCAATTGGTTGATTGCTTGATTACCAACTTCCATCTACCTGAATCAACACTCATCATGTTAGTCAGCGCATTTGCGGGTTACGATAATGTGATGAGAGCATACGAACATGCTGTTCAAGAACAGTACCGCTTCTTTAGTTATGGTGATGCCATGTTTATCACCAAAAAGCGGGGCTAATCAGACAATCAACAGGCGTATTTCGATATACTCCCGTTTGTTTCACTCAAGGAGCCAGTGAAGCTTATCTCAAAGTGATGTCACAATGCTGAATCTAGCATCACGGGGTCACTTAGGGGTTTTAGGAAAGGATAATCCTGTCACATCTCTTAAATAGAGTGTGAAGGAGCGCGATGAGCTAAAGCTGGTTGGCGCAAAGTACGTAAATAGTCAGATTGTTTCTCTGGCGTATTGGAGGCTTCGTGAAACTTACATACGAATTAAAAAAGACAAATGGTAATGCTCGTCGTGGGCAGCTTACGTTTGAACGTGGAACCGTTCAAACCCCTGCATTTATGCCTGTAGGTACTTACGGTACCGTAAAAGGGATGACTCCTGAAGAAGTGAAGGGGACAGGCGCTGAAATTCTGTTAGGCAATACGTTCCACCTGTGGCTGCGCCCAGGGCAAGAAGTGATGAAAATGCATGGTGATCTGCACGATTTCATGAATTGGCACGGTCCTATTCTTACGGATTCAGGCGGCTTTCAAGTATTCAGCCTTGGCGATATCCGAAAAATCACTGAAGAGGGGGTGCATTTTCGCAACCCTGTAAACGGTGACAGAATATTCATGGACGCCGAAAAGTCGATGGAAATTCAGAAAGATTTAGGTTCTGATGTTGTCATGATTTTCGACGAATGTACGCCATATCCTGCGACGCACGACGAAGCTAAAAAATCCATGGAAATGTCTCTTCGCTGGGCACAACGCAGCCGAGACCATTTTGACAAGTTAGATAACCAAAACTCTTTGTTTGGTATTGTTCAAGGTGGTGTCTATGAAGATTTGCGTGACGTGTCGGTTAAAGGCCTCACAGACATAGGTTTTGATGGATATGCTGTTGGTGGATTAGCGGTTGGTGAACCGAAAGAAGACATGCACAGAGTGCTTGAGCATACCTGCCCTCAGTTACCTGAAGACAAGCCTAGATACCTTATGGGGGTTGGTAAACCAGAGGACTTAGTGGAAGGCGTGCGCCGTGGTATCGATATGTTCGATTGTGTGATGCCTACACGAAATGCGCGCAACGGACACTTGTTTGTGACTGGTGGTGTGATCAAGATCCGCAATGCGACACATAAAACCGATACAACCCCTTTGGATCCTGAGTGTGACTGTTACACTTGCCAAAACTATTCAAAGGCGTATTTGCATCATCTAGACCGTTGTAATGAAATTCTTGGTTCTAGATTGAATACTATTCACAACCTACGTTACTACCAACGTGTTATGGAAAGTATCCGTACTGCCATCGATGAAGATCGCTTCGACCAATTTGTTGAAGATTTTTACGCACGTCGCAACCGCGAAGTGCCACCGTTGAATAAATAGTTGTGCGTTATTGCCTGGCTCTTGAAAGTCGGGCAATACGTCCCAATTTATTGACTACTAAATAAAATAATATAGAGGATGTTTCTCAATGAGTTTGATTTCTGTTGCACACGCCGCGGGTGAAGGTGCTCCACAAGGTGGTGGTTTTGAAATGATCATCATGTTGGGTATGTTTGCGGTTATTTTTTACTTCATGATTTACCGCCCACAAGCTAAGCGCTCAAAAGAGCACAAAAACCTAATGGCAGGAATGCAGAAAGGTGATGAAGTGCTAACCAATGGTGGTCTTGTTGGTAAGATTGCAAAAATCTCTGAAGACAACGACTACATTGCGATTGCATTGAACGACAACAACGAAGTTACTATTAAGAAAGACTTTGTTACAGCAGTGCTGCCAAAGGGTACACTGAAATCTCTGTAAAACAGCTAAAGGATCCTCGCTGTGTTAAACCGTTATCCTTTGTGGAAGTACCTGATGGTGATGATTCTCATCCTTGTCAGCGCATTGTATGCACTTCCGAATATTTATGGTGAAGATCCGGCTATTCAAGTTACTGGGGCACGTGGTGCCTCAGTAGATATGTCAACGCTGGATGCTGTTACCGAAGTTCTTGAAAAAGAAAACCTCCCTAAAAAGTCCATCGCACTAGAAAATGGCTCCATTCTTGTTCGCTTTTTAGATACCGATACTCAAATCAGTGCGCGTGATGCTATCAATACAGCATTAGGAAAAGAAGCCATTGTTGCTCTTAACCTTGCACCTGCTACACCAGAGTGGCTAGATGCCATTGGCGCTACGCCGATGAAGCTGGGTCTGGATCTTCGTGGTGGTGTTCACTTCCTTATGGAAGTAGACATGGACGCTGCGATGGAAAAGCTTGTTGGTCAGCAAGAAGAAGCGTTTCGTAGTGAATTACGTGAGCAACGTATTCGCTATCGTGCTATTCGCAAATCAGGTAAAGATGCCGTTGAAATTGTTTTAAGAGATGCAGAGCAGCTTGAACAAGCTGAAAGCTTGCTTGAAAGAACGCATCAAGACATGATTTTTGTCGACAACAGCACAAGCAGCCGCTTTTCCCTTAAAGCCACATTCACCGAGCAGCGCTTGCAAGAAATTCGTAACTATGCCGTTGAGCAAAATATTACTATTTTGCGTAATCGTGTGAACGAGCTTGGTGTTGCTGAACCATTAGTTCAACGTCAAGGTGCCAGCCGAATCGTTGTTGAGCTTCCTGGTGTTCAAGATACTGCTCGTGCGAAAGAAATCTTAGGTGCAACCGCTACACTCGAATTCCGTGAAGTGGATGATAAAGCTGACTTGGCAGCGGCAGCGCGTGGTCGTGCTCCTGCAGGCAGTGAAATCAAGTTTGATCGTGATGGTCGCCCTGTTGTTCTGAAAAAGCGCATTATTCTTGGCGGTTCAAGCATCACTGATGCAAGTTCGAGTGCCGATGAATACGGTCGTCCGCAAGTTAACATTAACTTAGACAGTGAAGGTGGCAGTAAGATGTCCAGCTTCTCTAAGAAGAATGTTGGCAAGTTGATGGCTACCGTGTTTGCTGAATACAAAGACAGTGGTCGCCGTACACCTGAAGGCAAAGTGATTCTCAACAAGCATGAAGAAGTCATTAACCAAGCGACCATTCAAACGGCACTTGGCAGAAGCTTCCGAATTACTGGCATTGATTCTGCCGCAGAAGCTCACAACCTTGCGTTGCTACTTCGTGCTGGTGCACTGATCGCGCCAATCTCCATTGTTGAAGAGCGTACAATCGGTCCTTCTATGGGACAGCAAAACATCGATATGGGTATTCAAGCGTGTATCTTTGGTTTGGTTGCTGTGATGTTGTTCTGTCTGGTTTACTACCGTAAGTTTGGTATTTTTGCCAACCTAGCGCTAATCGCTAACATCATCTTGATTATTGGTGTGATGTCGATGATTCCTGGTGCGACAATGACGCTTCCGGGTATTGCAGGTATTGTACTGACCGTTGGTATGGCTGTAGATGCGAATGTACTCATATTTGAGCGTATTCGAGAGGAGCTCCGTGATGGTCGAAACCCTCAGCAAGCGATTCACCAAGGTTATGCGAACGCATTCAGTACCATAGCCGATGCCAACATCACCACTCTGATCACTGCAATCATTCTATTTGCAGTAGGTACGGGTGCGATTAAAGGCTTCGCTGTCACACTGTCTATCGGTATTTTAACCTCCATGTTTACTGCCATTATTGGTACACGTTGTGTCGTGAACCTACTTTATGGCGGCAAGCGCATCAACAAGTTGTCGATCTAAGGAATTATCATGTTTCAGATATTGAAAACAGACAAAATGATCGACTTCATGCGTTGGTCAAAAGGTGCCTTTGTTCTTTCTGTTTTACTTATCGTGGGTGCAATAGGCACACTAGCTGGTAAAGGGTTGAACTGGGGGCTGGACTTTACCGGTGGTACGCTGATTGAAGTCGGTTTTGAGCAACCAGCAAACTTGGAAGCTGTACGTGCGGCGCTTGAAGCAAAAGGCTTCGGTGACGCGACCGTTCAGAATTTCGGTTCATCTCGTGACGTAATGGTTCGCCTTCGTCCGCGTGATGGAGTAAAAGGTGAAACTCTTGGTAATCAAATTCTTGATGCTATAAAAGAGGGCACTGGCGAAAACCTAGAAATGCGTCGTATTGAGTTTGTCGGTCCTAATGTGGGTGATGAGCTAACAGAAGCAGGTGGTCTGGCGATTCTGACTGCGCTTATTTGTATTTTGATCTATGTATCAATCCGCTTCGAATGGCGTTTAGCAGCAGGTGCCGTATTGGCATTGGCACACGACGTTATCATCACGCTAGGGGTGTTCTCCTTACTGCAAATCGAGGTTGATTTAACCATCGTAGCCGCCTTGCTAACGGTTGTCGGGTACTCACTCAACGATACTATCGTTGTATTTGACCGTATCCGAGAAAACTTCCGTAAGATGCGTAAAGGTGAACCTGCAGAGGTAATGAACAGCTCTGTAACTCAAACTCTAAGCCGTACCTTGATTACATCTGGTACCACTTTGTTTGTGGTTATCGCGTTGTTTACTCAAGGTGGAGCGATGATTCATGGTTTCGCTACAGCGCTACTTCTTGGTATTACAGTGGGTACGTACTCTTCTATTTACGTAGCTTCTGCATTAGCCCTGAAGCTTGGCATTACTCGCGAGCACCTTATGCCTCCTCAGATCGAGAAAGAAGGCGAAGAACTCGAAGAGTTACCTTAGTCCACAGACAACTAAGTCTTATCTTAAAGCCACCTGACTCAGGTGGCTTTTTTGTATTCTGGAGTTGTGGGCTGATATAAGGTTAGGGTCTGTTGACCTTTCGTGGTTAAATTTTGTTCGAGTTCTATGCCTTTTAATCGCGGCGCAAGGTGTGACGCCTAGTCATTCTAAGCAAATACCTTGCAACAAAGAGTAAAAGGCATAGAAACGAACCCTTCGGGCAGCATTTGTGGCTTATTTCTACTGCGTTATCGCTCATTGATGTAGAGCGACTACACCGAATGAGCTTTGCCTTGTATAAATCCCCCACAAATTGCTGCAAAAATCATCTCGAAAGGTCAACAGACCCTAGACACTTTGCAAGTGACAATAAAAAAACACCCAAGTAACTTTGCTGCTTGAGAGCGTTTAGTTACTTGGGTGTTTTAGAAATTCAGCCTGTGACAGTGAAGAATTACTTCAGGATAGCTTCATTACCGTTTTCGCGGATGTGTTTTAGAATTGCTTTTACACCGCGTGGGCTAGAGCCAACAATGTTACCAGACTGCATGTAGTTTGTGCCGCCTGCAAAGTCAGTTAGGATAGCACCCGCTTCACGAGCAATAAGTTCACCCGCAGCCATGTCCCAAGGTTTTAAGCCAAGCTCAAAGAAACCATCTACACGACCTGCAGCTAGGTAACACAAATCAAGTGCTGCACTGCCTGTACGTCGGAAATCGGCACATTCAGTGAACAGACCAGAAACAATCTTCATGTAAGATTCTGAGTGCTGCTTTTGCTTGAATGGGAAGCCTGTTGCTAAAACAGTACCTTGAAGGTCTTTAAGTGGTGTTACTCGGATACGAGCATTGTTTAGTTGAGCGCCAGAGCCGCGCTGAGCAGTGAACAGCTCATTTTGCATTGGGTCATATACGCAAGCCACTTCTGTTTTGCCCTTCATTCGAACAGCAATTGATACAGAGAAGTGAGGTAGACCTTTTAAGAAGTTTGTCGTGCCATCCAGTGGGTCGATGATCCATTGTACGTCCTTATCTTTACCTTCGATAAGACCGTTTTCTTCTGCAACGATACAGTGCTCTGGGTAAGAGGCTTTAATGGTATCGATGATCAGAGCTTCTGCTTCTTTGTCTACGTTAGTAACAAAGTCATTGCTGCCTTTTTGAGTAGATTCAATTTTGTCAGCGTTTTCTAGTGATTTAGCAATATGATTGCCCGCTTTTCGCGCAGCGCGAATAGCAATGTTAAGCATTGGATGCATACAGTTTTTCCCAACGGATGTTAAAGAACGATAAAGCGGCGGGGAGTATATCAGAGTATCGGTAAAAAGGAAGTGGTTATTTTTTGAGCCTTAAACTTGTTTTGAACGATCAACTTGGTTGTCAGTTTTCAGCAATGTGAAGGAATCTACTGCTGTCTGAGGGAGAGGGATAACCTTTTTTAAAGTGTTGTGATACTATTTCGCGGTTTTTAAATAGTCGGTAAATTACACCATGTTAGACCAAGTAAAAGTTGTTCTCGTCGGTACCTCACACTCAGGAAATATTGGTAGCGCAGCGCGTGCAATGAAAGTGATGGGGCTGTCCAACATGGTCTTGGTTGATCCTCAATGTGAAGTCGACTCTCAATCTGTTGCTTTAGCAGCTGGTGCTAGTGAAATTGCCCTTAACGCAAAAGTAGTGAATACACTAGAAGAAGCAGTCGAAGACTGCGGTCTTGTAGTTGGTTCCAGTGCTCGTTCTAGAACATTAGAATGGCCTATGTTGGAACCCCGAGAGTGCGGTGAGCTATTCGCTCTAGAAGGCAAAAGCCATCCTGTTGCCCTTGTATTTGGGCGAGAAAGAACGGGATTAACCAACGACGAATTACAACGTTGTCATTTTCATGTTTGTATCCCAGCTAACCCAGAATACAGTTCTTTGAATCTTGCTATGGCTGTTCAGACCTTGGCATATGAAGTACGAGTCGCCCATCTCAATGACGTTGCAAGTGAGCACCCAAGCCAACAAGAAAACGATTACCCTAGACACAAAGAACTTGAGATGTTCTATGAGCACCTTGAAAAAGTCATCACTCAAACTCAGTTTCTAGATGACAGAAATCCTGGTCAGGTGATGAACAAATTACGACGTTTATTTTCTAGAGCGCGCCCTGAAGCCCAAGAAATCAACATTCTTAGAGGGATTTTAACGTCCGTACAAAAGAATCTGCCGAATAAAAAATAACCACCAAAACCTCATGGTTAAATACTTGACTAAAACAGTCAAATAAATACTTGACCAATTTAGTCGGGTATGGAAAAATTCTATCCACAAACTTACTGTGGATACGGTGTGATATGAGACTTACATCTAAAGGAAGGTATGCAGTAACGGCAATGTTAGATGTTGCTCTGCATTCACAAGAAAGCCCAGTGCCGCTGGCTGATATTTCAGAGCGTCAGGGTATTTCTTTATCTTACTTAGAACAATTATTTTCTAAGTTACGTAAAGCTGGTTTAGTTGCGAGTGTACGCGGGCCTGGAGGCGGTTATCGTCTTGGTACTGATGCGAATGATATTGCAGTCGGTATGGTGATTGCTGCCGTAGATGAATCTGTCGATGCAACTAAATGTAATGGTAAAGCAGACTGTCAAGGTGGCTCTCGCTGCCTAACTCACACACTTTGGCGTGACTTGAGTGCTAGAATTAGTGAGTTTTTAAACAATATCACTCTGGGTGAGTTGATGTTGGATAATGAAGTATTAGAAATATCTGATCGTCAAGGTATCGACTTGGTGATCAATCATGGGTTTGGACAAAAAAATACAAGCACCGCTCCCATCGGTGTAAATGTACGCTCATAGATAGCGTCTATATAACCGCTTAAGCGGACAATATTACATTGGAGTAACAAATGAAACTGCCCATTTATTTTGATTACTCAGCAACATGCCCAGTTGATGTGCGCGTTGCTGAAAAAATGGTTCAGTACATGACGATGGATGGGACGTTTGGTAACCCTGCATCTCGTTCTCATCGTTATGGCTGGCAGGCAGAAGAAGCAGTAGACACTGCTCGTGAGCAAATCGCTGAACTATTAAATGCTGACCCAAGAGAAATTATTTTTACCTCGGGCGCAACAGAATCTGACAACCTAGCAATTAAAGGTGCAGCGCACTTTTACGGCAAAAAAGGTAAGCACGTTATTACGTGTAAAACCGAACATAAAGCGGTTCTTGATCCGTGCCGTCAGCTAGAGCGTGAAGGTTATGAAGTGACATACATTGAGCCAGAATCCAATGGCATTATTGATCTGAATAAACTTCAAGCGGCAATGCGAGAAGATACCGTTTTGGTGTCTATCATGCATGTTAACAACGAAATCGGTGTCATTCAGGACATTTCTGCTATCGGCGAACTTTGCCGTGAGCGCAAGATTATCTTTCATGTTGATGCTGCACAATCTGCTGGCAAAGTGCCACTAGATGTTCAGGAAATGAAAGTCGATCTTATTTCTATGTCTGCGCATAAAGCATACGGTCCTAAGGGTATTGGTGCATTGTACGTTCGTCGTAAACCACGTATTCGCTTAGAAGCGCAAATTCATGGTGGCGGTCACGAGCGTGGTTTCCGTTCTGGTACTTTGGCGACTCACCAAATTGTTGGTATGGGTGAAGCCTTCCGTATTGCAAAAGAAGAAATGCAAAAAGATTTCGACCATGCAAAGTCATTGCGTGATCGTATGTTGAAAGGTCTTGAAGGAATGGAAGCATTGACGATCAATGGTGATCTAGAGCAACGCGTTCCACACAACCTCAATATCAGCTTTGCATTTGTAGAGGGTGAATCTTTGCTTATGGCACTGAAAGACCTTGCGGTTTCTTCTGGCTCTGCATGTACATCTGCAAGCCTTGAGCCTTCGTATGTCCTACGTGCTCTAGGGTTGGATGACGAGCTAGCGCATAGCTCCATTCGTTTTTCTTTTGGTCGTTTAACGACAGAAGAAGACATTGATTACGCCGTTGAAAAGATTCGTGTTGCAGTGGACAAACTGCGCGACATGTCTCCTCTATGGGATATGTACAAAGAAGGTGTAGATTTGAGCACAGTTGAATGGGCTCACCACTAGTCTCAAGGATATAGAGGATTCGAGGTAAAAATTATGGCATACAGCGAAAAAGTTATAGACCATTACGAAAACCCACGCAACGTTGGTTCATTCGATAAAGAAGACCCATCTATTGGTAGTGGTATGGTTGGCGCGCCAGCATGTGGCGACGTTATGAAACTGCAAATCAAAGTGTCTTCTGAAGGCATTATTGAAGACGCGAAATTTAAAACTTATGGCTGCGGTAGTGCTATTGCTTCTAGCTCTCTAATCACCGAATGGGTGAAAGGTAAGAGTATTGACGAAGCAGCGGCTATCAAAAATGCAGAAATTGCTGAAGAACTTGAACTTCCACCGGTAAAAGTTCACTGTTCTATCCTTGCTGAGGATGCAATTAAAGCTGCTGTTTCTGATTACAAAAAGAAACACGAGTCATAGTTGTAAATGGAAGAAGTTAGCGCTTCTTCCATTTTAATTTCACTAAAGATTAGCAGGTTGCAGTATGGCCATTACCATGACAGAAGCGGCGACAAGCCGGGTCAGATCATTTCTAGATAATCGAGGCAAAGGCATCGGTTTAAGACTTGGGGTGAAAACCACAGGTTGCTCTGGAATGGCTTATGTTCTCGAATTTGTTGATGTTCTTAATGAAGAAGATGAAATTTTTGAGCAGGACAATGTAAAAATAATCATTGATCCTAAAAGCTTGGTATACCTAGATGGAACTGAGTTGGACTTCGTAAAAGAAGGCTTGAATGAAGGTTTTCAGTTTAACAACCCTAACGTCAAAGGCGAATGTGGTTGTGGCGAAAGCTTTAATGTCTGACAAATAAGCTCAACAAATACATCGAATTAAAACGCAGTGAACGCTGCGTTTTGTACTTTCCACTTATCTTTATTTTTTGCCCAGATTTCACTGAGAGTCAGAAAATGGATCATTTTGAATTGTTTGGTATTTCTCGCCAGTTTGATCTCGATGTTGCTGCGTTATCCACTCAGTTTAGAGAGCTTCAACGCCAATTCCATCCAGACAAATTCGCTACTGCATCCGAGCGAGATCGTCTTCTTGCTGTGCAAAAAGCGGCGCAAATCAATGATGCTTTCCAAGTACTAAAACAACCGATTTCTCGTGCTGAATACCTTCTTTCGCTTAAAGGAGTAGATATTCGGAATGAGCAAAATACGATGCAAGATCCTATGTTTTTAATGGAACAGATGGAGCTAAGGGAAGCGTTAGAGGATATTGAGTCATCATCAGATCCTGAATCTGAATTATTCGATTTTGAGAAAAAGGTCAGTAAACTGTATCAATCGCTTCTGAGCGAGATGGTTCAGTCATTAACTGACAATACACTGGAAAACGCTGCGAATGGTATTCGTAAGCTAAAATTTATTGCCAAATTACAAAATGAAATAGAGCAGTTAGAAGACAAACTGCTCGGATAATAAAGGACATTCAATGGCATTACTTCAAATTGCAGAACCGGGTCAAAGTTCAGCGCCACACGAGCATCGTTTGGCGGCTGGTATTGATTTGGGGACGACGAACTCACTGGTGGCATCTGTTCTTAGCGGAACAGCAAAGCCATTAGTCGATGAGCAGAATGAAAGCATTTTGCCATCGGTTGTCTATTATGGTTCTGATACTACATTAGTCGGAGAAAAAGCGCGTGAGCACGCTCAGTCCGATCCCAAGCAAACGATTATTTCCGCTAAACGGCTTATTGGTCGTTCTTTAGATGATATTCAAACACGCTACCCCTCTCTTCCTTATACTTTTATTGAAAGTGAAAATGGTCTGCCATTAATTGAGACATCAAAAGGTAACGTTAATCCAATCCAGGTTTCTTCTGAAATTTTGCAAGCATTGGGTAAACGTGCAGAGGAAGCGCTCGGTGGAGAGTTGACCGGCGTAGTGATTACGGTTCCTGCGTATTTTGACGATGCGCAGCGCGCAGGTACGAAAGATGCCGCTACACTTGCGGGATTGAATGTTCTTCGATTGTTGAACGAGCCAACAGCAGCAGCCATCGCTTATGGACTCGATTCCGCTCAGGAAGGCGTGATCGCCGTTTACGATTTGGGCGGAGGAACGTTTGATATTTCCATTCTTCGCTTATCCAAAGGTGTTTTTGAAGTCCTAGCCACTGGTGGCGATTCAGCCCTAGGTGGTGATGACTTTGACCACATAGTGGCGGACTACATTAAAGAGCAGTCAAATACTTTAGGTACGCTTTCCAATGAACAACAACGTGTATTACTGGACGTTGCGACTCAAGCGAAAATCGAGCTATCAAACTCTGAATCTACAGATGTGATATTTGGATCTTGGTCTGGTTCGTTGTCTCGTGAAACGTTCAATGAACTCATTCAACCACTTGTTAAGAAAACACTGCTTTCTTGCCGCCGTGCGCTAAAAGATGCAGGAGTTTCAACAGATGAAATACAAGAAGTTGTGATGGTTGGTGGTTCAACGCGCACGCTCCATGTTCGTGACATGGTTGGTGAGTTCTTTGGACAAACGCCGCTCACGAGCATAAATCCGGATGAGGTTGTTGCTATTGGGGCTGCCATTCAAGCGGATATATTAGCGGGTAATAAGCCTGATTCTGAGATGCTACTGCTTGACGTGATCCCTTTATCATTGGGGATTGAGACCATGGGCGGCTTGGTTGAAAAAATCATCCCAAGAAACACCACAATTCCAGTCGCTAAAGCTCAAGAATTTACTACGTTTAAAGACGGGCAAACGGGCATGCTCGTTCATGTTGCACAAGGTGAGCGTGAAATGATTGACGATTGTCGCTCATTAGCCAAATTCTCACTAAAAGGTATACCACCAATGGCGGCTGGTGCGGCGCACATACGTGTGACTTATCAGGTTGATGCGGATGGTTTGCTGTCAGTAACTGCCATGGAAAAGAGCACTAGCGTACAGGCTGAAATCCAAGTGAAGCCATCGTATGGTTTGAGTGATGATGAAGTCGCTAACATGCTGAAAGACTCCATGACCTACGCAAAAGTAGACATGCACGCTAGAGCACTTGCTGAGCAAAGGGTTGAAGCAGATCGTGTTATCGAAGGTCTTGTTTCAGCATTGCAAATTGATGGTGATGAGTTGCTTTCTGAGGAAGAAAGGCAGGTGTTGCTGAAATCGATAGAAGCTCTGATTGCGTTACGTAACCAAGACAATGCCGATGCGATTGAGCAAGGCATCAAAGAGACGGACAAAGCCAGTCAAGATTTTGCGTCTCGTCGCATGGACAAATCGATTCGATCAGCGTTATCTGGTCAATCAGTTGATGACATATAACAGTTATAAGTTTGAGAATTTAAAATGCCAAAGATTATTGTTTTACCCCATGAAGACCTTTGCCCAGAAGGCGCGGTATTAGAAGGACAAACTGGTCAGACTGTTCTTGATGTTGCGTTGAAAAATGGCATCGGAATCGAGCATGCTTGTGAGAAATCCTGTGCCTGTACTACTTGTCATATCGTTGTACGTGAAGGATTCGATTCATTAGACGAGAGCGAAGAGCTTGAAGATGACATGCTGGATAAAGCATGGGGTTTAGAGCCTGAGTCCCGCTTAGGTTGCCAAGCGGTGATCACCGATGAAGACTTGGTCGTCGAAATCCCGAAGTACACACTGAATCATGCAGCTGAAGATCATTAATAAGGAAGTGAAATGAGCTTAAAATGGACAGACTCGAGAGACATCGCAATTGAGCTATGCGATCTTTTTCCTGACACCGATCCTAAAACTGTGCGTTTTACGGATTTGCATCGCTGGATTTGTGAGTTAGAAGAGTTTGAAGATGATCCAAGCCGATCAAATGAAAAAATTCTAGAAGCGATTATCCTCTGCTGGATGGATGAAGCGGACTAAAACAGCGAACTGCCGTGATAGAGAGCCGATTATACTTGGCTCTCTATCCATTTTATAAAGGTTTTAATTTTAGGTCTTTCTTCCGTTCCTTTAGGGCATAGTAAGTCGTACCCTAAGTGAGTTTCCATTGCTGGGTAAGGCGAAACCAACTCTCCTGATTCCAGATACTCTTTCACGAATTGATAGCGCCCAATGGCGACACCTAGCCCATGCCGTGCGCTTATAACGCTCATCTCTCGATGACTGACACAATAAAATTGATTGAAGATACCAACATCGAGCCGCATGTGCTTCATCCACCTTTGCCAAACATCAGAACCTAGCGCATGAATAAAGTTTATTCGATGAAGTGATTCGAGCCCATCTTCATACAAACGGTATTCTTTCGCGTATTGTGGGGTGCAAATTGGAATGTATTTCTCTCCAAATAAACGTTGTCTGAACATGTTAGTGTGCTGGTCGGTATCATAGAAAATGGCCAACTCTATATTGTGGCGAGAAAAGTCCTGAGTGTTTTCTTGAGCAATGATATTTAAGTTAAAGTTAGGGTGCTTTTTCTTGAAATCAGATAAGCGTGGCAGAAGCCACCCACTGGCAAAGTTAGGTGCAGTCGCAAGCGTTATTTTCCCCCCGAGATCCGATGTTCTTATCTCTCCAATTTCATTAAAAATAGAATTGAGAGATGTTGAAAGAGTACTGTTAAAACGCTCGCCCTCAGGGGTTAGAGTCAGCTTTCTTGTTCCCCTAACAAAGAGGTTGAACCCTAACTCATTTTCCAACGCTTTAATTCTATGGCTAACCGCACTTTGAGTCAGATTCAGTGTTTTTGCTGAAAGAGTGAAACTCAACGTTTTTGCTGCCATATGGAAGGTGTGCAAATTTCTTAGCAGTATTTCTTTACTGGCCAAGGTGTAATCCTATGCATTAAAATAATTAATCCATGTTAGCTTGAGTTTCGTTTGAGTTCACTCTCCAAATTGCATTTAATCTAGCTAAATCACTTTTGTTATCAGTTTATCGGTACACATGAATATGTTGAATCTTTACTGGTGCATTAAAAAATTGAATGTTTAATTGTTTGGGGGTGTTATGAATATACTCGGATATATGCAAAAAGTAGGTAAGGCGCTTATGGTGCCAGTTGCCACGCTGCCTGCTGCTGCAATCCTGATGGGAGTAGGCTATTGGATTGACCCGGTGGGCTGGGGGGCAGAAAGTACTCTGGCCGCATTTTTAATTCGTTCAGGGAGCGCCATTATAGACAGTATGGCGTTGCTATTTGCAATTGGTGTCGCCTTTGGTTTAAGCCGAGATAAAAGTGGTTCTGCGGCGCTTTCAGGTTTCGTTTGTTTTACAGTGTTGATGACTTTGCTAAACCCAGAAGCAATCGCGCAGCTGATGGGAGGGACTGAAGAGGTTCCCGCAGCATTTGACCGAATCAATAATCAGTTCATCGGCATTTTGGTTGGTATTCTTTCTGCGGAAATCTACAACCGATATTCTGGTGTCGAGCTGCCTAAGGCGCTAGCATTTTTCAGTGGTAAGCGTCTGGTTCCTATTTTAACGTCCATTGCGGGTATGGTTTTGGCCTTCATTCTTTTATATATCTGGCCTGTTGTGTTTGATGCTTTAATTGCATTTGGCACTAAGCTTGAAGCAATGGGGGCGATTGGAGCTGGGCTTTTTGGCTTTTTCAACCGTATTTTACTGACCATAGGCATGCACCATGCCCTTTATCCAGTATTTTGGTTTGATGTAGTAGGCATTAACGATATACCTAATTTCCTTGGAGGAGCGCAATCTATTGCTAACGGTACAGCGGTTGTCGGGCAGACAGGTATGTATCAAGCAGGGTTCTTCCCAATTATGATGTTTGGCTTACCAGCCGCTGCATTAGCTATGTATCACTGTGCAGATGCAAAGAACAAGAACAAAACGTTCTCTATTATGTTAGCTGCGGGCATGGCTTCTTTCTTCACTGGTATAACTGAGCCGCTAGAGTTTAGTTTTATGTTCCTAGCTCCTATGCTTTATGTCATTCATGCGGTGTTAACTGGTATCTCAATGTATATCGCGGCAACTATGGAGTGGATGGCTGGCTTTGGCTTCTCCGCAGGTTTTGTTGATTTCGTGTTGTCCAGTCAAAACCCGTTGGCAACGCAGTGGTACATGTTGATTCTTCAAGGTTTAGTCTTCTTTGGTATTTACTATGCTGTTTTCCGCTTCGCTATCATCAAGTTCAATCTTCGGACACCAGGTCGTGGCGAAGAAGAAGACGCTAACGCGATAGAAACCAACATCGAAACGCTTACCGAGGATTACATTACCGCGATTGGCGGTGCGGAGAATATCCTTGAAGTTGATAACTGTATAACGCGCCTGCGTCTATCCGTGAAAGACTCGTCTATTGCAGACAAAGAGACGCTGAAGCAGCTAGGTGCAGCAGGAGTGGTAACGATAGGAAAAGGTGGACTGCAAGTGATTGTTGGTCTGGGTAAAGTTGACAAGGTTGCAGAGCAAATGAAGAAGGCGCTGCAAAGCTAAATTGAAATGTAAACGATGGTGATTCACCTCACCATTTCCCCCTCAAGCACAGTATGCTTAGTCAACATGCTGTGCTTTTTCTCCTCAATGCTTTGCTTGTTGAATTCTTTAAACCTTACTCGCATACCCATCCCAAGATTTAAGCCTTAGCAACTCACAAAACATTATTTGCTAGAAAAAGTGCTCATCGGTACTTGTTTTTGTTATCCGGATGACATTTTCTACGAACATAATGCTAACATTCCTCAACTCGTAAAAAGAAACAAAGTCGTAATAGAAATCAGCGAAGATTACGATGACAAGACAAGGAGAAATCATGTCTACACAAATGCCGGTATTCATTTCATCACAAGCGGCACTCCCTCAATGGGGCGAAAAAGCAATTTTATCTTTTACAGAACAAGGTACAACAATTCACCACACCGATGGTGAGTTAGTCGACGTGATTCAGCGCGCAGGTCGCAAACTGGATGGTCAAGGAATTAAATCCGTATTTTTGCAAGGTGAAGGCTGGGATGTGGAGAGCATTTGGGCGTTTTACCAAGGCTACCGCGGTCCTAAAAATACCAATACTGTTGAGTGGGTTGATCTTGAAGAGAGTGCTCAACACGAATTGAATTCTCGCATCAAGGCAGGAAACTGGGTTCGAGATATCATCAACAAAAGTGCTGAAGAAGTTGCACCTCGTCAACTAGCAACTATGGCCGGTGAGTTTATTAAATCTCTAGCGCCAGAGCATGTGACTTACCGAATCGTTAAAGACAAAGACTTGCTAACAGAAGGTTGGGAAGGCATTTACGCGGTTGGTCGTGGTTCTGAACGTACATCTGCAATGCTTCAATTGGACTTCAACCCAACGGGTGACGAAAATGCGCCTGTTTTTGCTTGTTTAGTTGGTAAAGGTATTACATTTGATTCAGGCGGTTACAGCATTAAGCCTTCAGGATTCATGGATGCCATGAAAGCTGACATGGGTGGTTCGGGTACGATTACGGGTGGTCTTGGTTTGGCTATCCTTCGCGGGCTTAACAAGCGTGTGAAATTAATCCTTTGTTGTGCTGAAAATATGATTTCAGGTCGAGCTTTCAAGCTAGGTGACATCATCACCTATAAAAATGGCAAGACTGTCGAAATCATGAATACCGATGCAGAAGGGCGCTTAGTTCTCGCTGATGGTCTTTTATTTGCTAGCGAACAAAACCCAGAACTGATAATCGACTGCGCGACTCTGACGGGTGCAGCTAAGAATGCATTGGGTAACGATTACCATGCGCTGTTGTCATTTGACCAGCAACTGTCATCCAAGGCAGTAGGTTATGCAGTTGAAGAGCGTGAGGGGTTATGGCCTCTGCCTCTGGCGGATTTCCACCGTTCAATGTTGCCTTCAAACTTTGCTGATTTGTCAAACATCAGTAGCGGTCACTATTCTCCTGGTGCGAGTACTGCTGCAGCCTTTTTGTCGTATTTTGTGAATGACTACAAGAAAGGTTGGTTGCATTTCGACTGTGCTGGCACGTATCGTAAGAGTGCGAGTGACAAATGGTCGGCTGGCGCAACGGGTATGGGTGTACGTACACTTGCTCGAATTTTGACAGAACAAGCGAAATAAACTGAATTCAACTTAAAAAATCCGAGGGAAGCAAATTAAATGTAACCCTCGGATACTATAACGAAAGAACGAAGGACATCTTATGGCTCTAGAAAGAACGTTTTCCATCATTAAGCCCGATGCTGTAAAAAGAAATCTTGTCGGTGAAATCTACCATCGATTTGAAAAAGCAGGCTTAAGAATTATCGCTGCTAAAATGGTTCATCTATCAGATGACCAAGCAAGTGGGTTTTATGCCGAGCATGAAGGCAAGCCTTTCTTTGAAGGTTTGAAAGAGTTCATGACATCTGGACCGATTATGGTTCAAGTACTTGAAGGTGAAAATGCCATTGCTCGATACCGTGAGTTAATGGGTAAAACGAACCCTGAAGAAGCAGCATGTGGAACCATTCGTGCCGATTACGCGGTAAGCATGCGTTACAACTCCGTTCACGGAAGTGATAGCCCTGAATCAGCAGCGCGAGAAATAGAGTTTTTCTTCCCTGCGTCTGAAATTTGCCCTCGAGAAGATTAATCCTTTCTAGAGTGTGAATTCATCATTGCACTTATGGCTATTCATAGGTGCAATGCTTCAAAAATCCTTTCCCGTTTTCCCGCAATATAGCACTTCATACTCGTTATTTTTCTTCTGTTTAAAAATTAAACAATTTGAAATTAATCCTTTATAAATAACCTTACTTTCGCCCCCTTGTTGTCACTGGGTAAAGGCTGTACAATTCGCGCCCTTAAATACAGTTACACCTGCGAGAGACAACATGAGCACCGAAAAAGTAAATCTACTGGATTTTGACCGTAAAGGGCTACGAAAATACTTCGCCGATGAATTAGGCGAGAAAGCATTTCGTGCTGATCAGGTCATGAAGTGGATCTACCATTTTGGTGTAGACGATTTTGAGAACATGACCAATCTCAATAAGAAGCTTCGAGAGAAGCTTATGCGTGTTTCAGAAATTCGTGCGCCTTATGTCTCTGAAGCTCAGCACTCTACTGATGGAACCATCAAATGGGCTATGCGCGTTGGTGATCAAGATGTCGAAACGGTGTATATCCCTGATGCTGATAGAGCGACACTTTGTGTGTCCTCCCAAGTTGGCTGCGCACTTGAGTGTAAATTTTGCTCTACCGCTCAACAAGGATTCAACCGCAATCTAAAAGTTTCAGAAATTATTGGCCAAGTTTGGCGCGCAGCAAGAGAGATTGGATTGCAAAAAGAAACGGGTCGCCGCCCAATTACCAATGTTGTGATGATGGGAATGGGCGAACCGCTACTGAACATGAAAAACCTGATCCCTTCTTTGGAGATCATGCTTGATGACTTAGGTTTTGGTTTATCAAAGCGACGCGTGACGGTTTCAACGTCAGGGGTAGTTTCTGGCCTCGATCAAATGACAGGGAACATCGATGTTGCACTGGCCATTTCTTTACACGCACCAAATGATGAGCTTCGAAGTGAGATCATGCCTATTAATGATCGCTGGGACATCGAGGATTTTCTCAATTCCGTTAGACGCTATATTGCGTCATCCAATGCCAACCGTGGCAAAGTTACGATTGAGTATGTTCTGCTTGATCATGTGAATGATGATATGGAACATGCAAGACAACTCGCAGAATTGTTAAAAGATACTCCGTCGAAGATAAATTTGATTCCTTTTAACCCTTATCCTGGTTCACCATACCGCAAGCCGAGTAACTCACGCATCGACCGTTTTATGAAAACGTTGATGAAATATGATTACACGGTAACTGTGCGTAAAACTCGTGGTGATGACATTGATGCAGCTTGCGGTCAGCTAGTTGGAGATGTGATCGATCGAACAAAACGGACAAAACTTAAACAGCACGGGGAACCAATCGAGGTGAAGTCAATCTGAGTTGATAATTGACCAGAAAGACTCCCCAGATAGTAAGGGAGTGTGATGTTAGTGAGAATTGCGAACATATTTCTGGTTAGTTTGTTAGTAGGTTGTGTTACAGTTACTGAACAATCCGCTAATAATCAGTTTGATAAGATAAAGGCGGCGGAAGCGCGTATAAGCTTAGGTTTAAGTTATCTTGAGTCCAAAGATATGATTCGGGCAAGAGAAAATCTTGAAACAGCAGTAAGCTACGCACCAGATTATTATCGTTCACTGATCGCAATGGCTCACTTTTATCAAGAAGTTGGCGAGACTGGTCAGGCAGAGCAAGCCTATAAAAAGGCACTTAGGGAGTCGCCTAAGAACGGTGATGTACTCAATAACTACGGTACGTTTCTTTGTAAAATCGGTCGATACGATGAAGCCGATGCATTCTTTAACCGTGCTATTGAACAGCCATATTACTACCTGATTGCAGCCAGCTATCAAAATGCGGCAATGTGTGCGCTGAAAAGCGGCGATCAGGATAAAGCTGAGTATTATTTTGCCCGTTCTTTGGATCATGACCCAAACCGTGTTGTTTCTATACTTCAGCTAACACAAATAGAAATTCAAAAAGCAAAGTATCGGGAAGCTAGGGTTAGACTTTTAAAATTTCATAATAGATATGGGTATAAAGCTTCGAGTTTGGGCTTGCTAATTGAATTAGAAAAACAAGCAGGCAATAACACTCTTGTAAGTAAGTACGCGAGCGTATTAAAAGACAAATACCCAGACTCGATTCAATATCAGAAGTACGTAGCGAATGAGTATTGAACAAACTGCAGAAAATATGACTATTTCTACATTGCCACTTCCTGGCGATGTACTGCGCCAACAGCGAGAGAAGCTGGGGTTAACGCAAAAAGACATTGCTGACCGTCTTCGTCTCCGCTTGGCGGTGATACAAAACATTGAAGATAACAACTTCAAGTCAGACCAAGTAGCCACTTTTACCCGTGGCTATTTGCGATCTTACGCCAAGGCCGTTGGACTAAGTGATGATGATGTTTTGCCACTTTTGGAAGAAGAGGTGAATCATAAAGAACAGTCCATGCAGAGCTTTTCGAGAAAAACCAATCGAGAAAAACACGACAGTCGAATCATGTTGATTACCTGGGGGGTGCTGGCTGTTCTGGTGGGCATATCTTCTGTGTGGTGGTGGCAAAATCAGAGCCTAGACACACTTTCAGTTTCGGAGCTGACCTCTTCATCAGATTCCCTTTCTCAAGAATCAGAAGCTGATTTGGCGGTGCTTGAAGCACAGAGAGAACTCAATGTCGCTTCAGCTCAACCAGTTCAACAGAATGAAGAGGTTGAGCCAGCTGCCAATGCAGCTGTTTCAACAGAAGACACGACATCTGCCAACGAAGAAGTTAACAACTCTTCAAATACCGAATCTTCAGACACTGATAGCTCAGTTACCGATACAGCAACAAGTGACGTTTCGTCTTCTTTATCAAACGAGTCATCTGATGCTGAATCGTCTGAGAGTACTAACATCGCTCTTTCAGATTCTCCGGCATCTGCTAACCCAGTTTCAATGTCGTTTTCGGCTGATTGCTGGATTCAGGTAAAAGACGCAGAAGGCAAAGTACTTGCTACGGGTGTAAAAAAAGCGGGTCACCAACTTTCTTTAAGTGGCAAGGCTCCATACAGCGTAATATTAGGTGCACCTGAAGGTGTTTCAATGACATTTGCTGGTGAAGCTGTAGACCTTTCTGGGTATACTGCAGGCAAAGTAGCAAGATTCAAATTACCCTAGAAGCTGAGTAAGTCTAAAAGCCATTATGCAACACGAATCCCCTATTAAACGTCGTGCATCGACCCGCATATATGTGGGTGATGTGCCGATCGGTGACGGTGCCCCTATCGCGGTACAGTCCATGACCAACACCAGAACAACGGATGTTGAAGCAACAGTGGCTCAAATTAAGTCTCTGGAAACCGTTGGCGCTGATATTGTTCGCGTTTCTGTTCCAACTATGGAAGCAGCAGAAGCCTTTAAACTCATAAAGCAGCAAGTTGATGTTCCGTTAGTGGCCGATATTCATTTCGACTACCGAATTGCATTGAAAGTCGCGGAGTATGGTGTTGACTGCTTAAGAATAAACCCAGGTAACATCGGTAATGAAGCGCGAGTGAAATCGGTTGTCGATTGTGCTCGCGATAAAAATATCCCTATTCGTATAGGCGTTAATGGCGGTTCTTTGGAAAAAGATCTGCAAGTGAAGTACGGTGAACCTACACCTGAAGCGCTGGTAGAATCAGCAATGCGCCATGTTGATTACCTCGATCGTTTGAATTTCGATCAGTTCAAAGTCAGTGTAAAAGCATCAGATGTCTTTTTAGCCGTTGATTCTTATCGCCTTCTAGCGAAAGAGATTGATCAACCGCTTCACCTAGGTATAACTGAAGCTGGCGGTGCGCGTGCAGGATCGGTTAAATCCGCAGTGGGCCTTGGCATGCTACTGAATGAAGGCATCGGAGATACACTTCGAATCTCTTTGGCAGCCGATCCAGTGGAAGAAATTAAAGTCGGATTCGATATTCTAAAGTCCCTTCGAATTCGGTCTCGTGGTATTAACTTTATTGCTTGCCCTAGTTGTTCTCGTCAAGAATTTGATGTGATCAACACAGTCAATGCTTTAGAAGAACGCTTGGAAGACATTATTACACCTATGGATGTCTCTATCATTGGTTGTGTGGTAAATGGTCCAGGTGAAGCAGAAGTTTCCCATTTAGGGCTAGCTGGAAGTCACAAGAAAAGCGCTTTTTATGAAGACGGTAAACGTCAAAAAGAACGCTTTGATAATGAAGATTTGGTTAGCAAGCTCGAAGCAAAAATTCGTGCAAAAGCGTCGGTGCTTGATGAAAGCAATCGCATCGACATCAATTTAATCGATAAACAATAATCTCGACGGTAATAACTGTGGCAAAAACGATACAAGCAATCAGAGGCATGAATGACTGCCTCCCTACACAATCTCCTCTTTGGCAAAAAGTGGAGAGCGCGGTTAAACATGTAATCAGTGCGTACGGATACAGTGAAGTTCGCATGCCTATCGTTGAGATGACTCATCTATTTAGCCGCGCCATCGGTGAAGTGACCGACGTTGTTGAAAAAGAGATGTACACCTTTGAAGACCGCAATGGCGATAGCCTGACTTTGCGCCCAGAAGGGACGGCTGGTTGCGTTCGTTCAGGTATTGAAAATGGTTTGCTGTATAACCAAGAGCAGCGTTTGTGGTATATGGGACCAATGTTTCGTCACGAGCGTCCTCAAAAAGGTCGTTATCGTCAATTCCACCAGTGTGGTGTGGAAGTGTTCGGTCTGAATGGTCCCGACGTCGATGCTGAGCTGATCATGCTGACCGCGCGTCTATGGCGAGAACTCGGTATCGAAAAACACGTGCGTCTAGAGTTAAATTCAATTGGTTCATTAGAGGCTCGTGCTAACTATCGTACTGCGTTAATTGAATTCCTTGAGCAGCACATCGATATTCTCGATGAAGATTGTAAACGTCGTATGCATACGAACCCGCTACGTGTTCTGGATACCAAAAATGCAGATATTCAAGCGATTCTAGTTGATGCACCTCAGCTGTCCGATTACCTTGACGAAGAATCTAAAGCACATTTTGCTGGATTGTGTGAACTTCTCGACGCTGCCGGTATCGAATACCAAGTTAACCAGCGTCTTGTGCGTGGTTTGGATTATTACAATCGTACCGTTTTTGAGTGGATTACCGAAAGCTTAGGTGCTCAAGGCACAGTATGCGGCGGCGGTCGTTACGACGGGCTTGTCGAGCAGTTGGGCGGTAAGTCTACCCCCGCAGTTGGTTTTGCTATGGGGTTAGAGCGCTTAGTTCTTATGTTAGAAGAACTAGATCTGGCAGAAACGCGTCGCGCAGTCGATGTGTACATGGTAAGTGCTGGTGAAGGCACCTTAATGGCCAACATGAAGCTGGCAGAACAACTTCGAGAGTCATTGCCGGGTATACGCGTGATGACGCACTTCGGTGGCGGTAATTTCAAGAAACAATTTAAGCGTGCTGACAAAGTTGGCGCGGTAGTAGCCTTGGTACTTGGTGAAAACGAAGTAGCGGAAGGTACTGTAGTCGTTAAAGACTTAACAGGTGGCGAACAAACAACAGTTGCACAGGCAGACGTTGCCGAGCAACTTAAGCATTTGATCTAAAGAGGACAGGACGTGGAACTCTACGATACTGAAGAACAACAGGTAGAAGCCATTAAAGAATGGTGGAAAGAGAATGGTAAAGCGGTCATCGTAGGTGCGGTGGTTGGCTTAGGCGGTATCTTTGGCTGGCGTTTTTATCAGGATTCGCAAGCAGAAGCGCAAGGTGCAGCTTCTCAAGCGTACGATAAAGTACTGACTCAAATACAGAACTCTGGTGCAGAGTCATCATCTGATGCGCTGGCGTTTATTGAAGCGAATAAAGAATCTCAATATTCAGTATTAGCTGCGCTGCAACTAGCAAAAGCATTTGTTGAAGCGGGAGAGCTGGACAAGGCTCTAGAGCAGTTAAACTGGGCTAAAGCAAACACAAAAGATACGGCTATCGTTTCTTTGCTTACAGTACGTACTTCTCGCGTACTTGCAGAACAAGAAAAGTACGACGAAGCGCTTACTCAGCTTGATTCGATTAAAGAAGCGGGTTGGGCAGGTCGTGTTGCAGAGCTTAAAGGTGATATCTTGCTTCGTCAGGGGAATCCTGAAGGTGCTTATGCTGCCTACTCAGAAGCACAACAGCAATCAGATGCGAGCCAGACTCTGCAAATGAAGCTGGACGATCTGGCGAAGTAAGGGTTGTATCGAATGAAGAAAATGCTCAACCGAGCTGTGATGTGCGCCTTAGCTGTAGCCGGCTTAGCCGGATGTGCGGGCGAAGAAGACACCATCGTAATGGCACCTTTGCCTGTTGTTGAAAGCCAATTCACACCAGCGAGTAACTGGTCTGCTTCGATTGGTGATGGTGTTGGGCATTATTTTTCCAAACTAAAACCTGTCTATGCGTACGACAATGTGTTCGTTGCCAGTCGCGATGGGCAAGTAAAGGCACTGGATCCTAATACAGGTAAAGCAAACTGGTCTACCACTGTAGAGTCGGAAAATTCA
The DNA here is from genome assembly GCF_002933855.1 of Vibrio penaeicida. Lineage (GTDB taxonomy): Bacteria > Pseudomonadota > Gammaproteobacteria > Enterobacterales > Vibrionaceae > Vibrio > Vibrio penaeicida_A. The sequence continues at coordinate 134,036 of NZ_BFAQ01000020.1, read as the reverse complement.
GCCCGCTTATCTGGTGGAATAGCCGCCGCGTTTGGCAAGTTGTTTATCGGCAGTGAAAATGGCGAATTAATAGCGCTTTCTGCAGAAAACGGCGAGGTCCTTTGGCGTTCTTCAGTGGAAGGTGAAGTACTTGCAACGCCTGCAACCGACGCAAATCTTGTAATGGTCCATACTTCTCGCGGCATATTGGTCGCTTTAAACCAAGAAGACGGCTCTCAAGAGTGGACGGTGAGTTCAGAAGTCCCCAGCTTAACGCTGCGCGGAGACAGTTCTCCTGTCACCATTTCTGGTGGTGTTTTCTGGGGGACGGCGAATGGTCGAATTGCGGCTGCGATTGTTGCTCGTGGGCAGCTGATTTGGCAGCAGCCAGTGGGAACGCCTAAAGGTTCCACCGAGATTGATCGACTAGTCGATGCCGATGCATCGCCCATTATTATTGGTAGCACGTTATACATTGTTGGCGTGAACGGCCAGCTTGTGGCGATTGACTTACGTTCTGGTGCACCATCTTGGAAACGAACTTACTCATCTGCAACCGACATGGTGACAGATGGTAGCAACCTCTACTTAGTTACAGACAAAGATCACCTCGTCGCGGTTGATGCACGTAGTGGTACTGAAATCTGGAGCAACAAACAGTTAGAGCACCGTTTATTAACGGCTCCTTCAATTATCGACGGCAAGTTAGTCGTTGGAGATACAGAAGGCTATCTACATTGGCTGGAGAAGGACTCTGGTAAGTTTGTTGCTCAGCAACTTATAGATGACAGTGGCTTTGCTGTAGGGCCTATTGTTGTTGACCAAGGTTATGTTGTAGTGACACGTTCTGGTGCTGTAAAGAAACTGCAGATCCAGTAAATAACGTGATATAATTCACAATCGGCTCTTGGCTGTTCTCAGTCAAGAGCCGTTTTATTGATAATTAAACAAGTGTGGTTATAGGTAAGTTCTAAGCTTTAGTGCTAATGATTTACCTATAGCTACATTAAGAAATGAGATTGTAGAGGTACATATGATTCCTGTAGTTGCTCTTGTAGGGCGTCCTAATGTTGGTAAGTCGACGCTTTTTAACCGTCTGACTAGAACGCGTGACGCGTTAGTAGCCGACTTCCCTGGATTAACTCGGGATCGTAAATACGGTCAAGCAAAACTGGGTGAACATGATTTCATCGTTATCGATACTGGTGGTATTGATGGAACGGAAGAGGGTGTAGAAACAAAGATGGCACAGCAGTCGCTGGCAGCGATTGATGAAGCTGATGTGGTTCTCTTTATGGTTGATGGTCGTGCTGGGTTAACACCAGCGGATGAAGCCATTGCGATGCACCTTCGAAAAATAGAGAAGCCAGCTATGCTGGTGGTGAACAAAGTAGACGGTATTGACGCCGATGCAGCGTGCGCCGATTTCTGGAAGCTTGGTGTTGAAAACATGTATCAAATTGCGGCATCTCATGGTCGTGGTGTAGCAGCGTTGATTGACCGCGCTCTTAATCCATTTGCAGAAGAACTCATTGCAAATGCTGAAGGTGAGCTGGAAGACCTCACAGACTTTGAAGACCCGGAAGAAAAACTGGATTACACCGAAGAAGAAGCAGAAGCTGAATTCAAACGCTTACAAGATCAACCAATAAAGCTGGCTATCATTGGTCGTCCTAATGTAGGGAAATCGACGCTTACAAACCGTATTCTTGGTGAAGAGCGAGTTGTAGTATTTGATGCTCCAGGCACTACTCGTGACTCTATTTATATTCCAATGCAGCGTGATGAACGTGAATATGTCCTGATTGATACAGCAGGTGTACGCCGCCGCACACGTATCAATGAGACGGTAGAAAAGTTTTCAGTTGTTAAGACTTTGAAAGCCGTCGAAGACGCTAACGTAGTGCTGCTGGTTATTGATGCTCGAGAAAACATATCTGATCAAGACTTAAGTTTATTAGGCTTTGCTTTGAATTCCGGTCGCTCCATTGTGATTGCGGTGAATAAGTGGGATGGTCTAGATACTGATGTAAAAGAGCATGTGAAGAAAGAGCTTGATCGCCGCCTAGGTTTTGTCGATTTTGCACGAATTCACTTTATCTCAGCGTTGCACGGTACTGGTGTAGGGCACTTGTTTGAATCGGTTCAAGAAGCGTATAAATCTGCAACGACTCGTGTTGGTACATCTGTTCTAACTCGAATCATGAAAATGGCGCAAGATGATCACCAACCGCCAATGGTGCGTGGTCGCCGAGTGAAATTGAAATACGCGCACGCTGGTGGTTATAACCCTCCAATCATTGTTGTTCATGGCAACCAAGTACATGAATTACCAGACTCCTATAAGCGTTACTTAATGAACTACTACCGTCGTTCTTTGGAAATTATGGGTACTCCTATCCGAATTCAATTCCAAAGCAGTGACAACCCATTTGAAGGTAAGTCCAACAAACTTACGTTGTCGCAAGAGCGAAAACGTAAACGCCTTATGTCGATGATGAAAAATCGAAACAAATAACTAAAAAGCGCCGAAAGGCGCTTTTTTGTATTCAAAGATAATTCGCGTATTTCCCTTTGATGGATCTACCAATAGATAAGTATCTATTAAGGTATATATATTCAAAAACAAAGGGTTAAGTGTAGTTTTAAGCGTTGTAATGTTCACTTACATTCGAATGACAATTGATTTTTGATCGAATATTAAATTCTGATACCTGTTGTTTTCTATCTTTCTTTTGGTTTTTATATCTATTTAAAATTCAAATACAGCATATGTAACTTATGCTTTCGGGGTGTGGTTATATAAATGTTCTTTTTGATGCTGATCGCTGATCAGATGTCCTAGTGCGGAAGATCGGAAAAGATCTGTATTCGTAACTTTGTCCCAATAATCACGGTTTGATTACGGAAATATGATTGAAAAATAACATGAATACGTACCTTACATTGTGACTAGAATACATATAACTGACATAAAAAATTTAATCGTGAAAGATCGTAGCCCCAAGAAGCTTCAGTTCGGATTAACATCTGATACAGATCAAAGCGCGTATTTAGTTATGACCTCATTATCCACCATGTACTTCGTGGTAAAGAGGGTGAAGATATGAATGACAATGTGTGCAAACACTGTGACAGCGAATTGAGATGGAATGGTGGGTTATATCACTGCGATTTCTGCTCTGAAGATTATCAGAAGCTTGCGTTCTGCCCTGACTGCGAACAATCTCTAGAAAAGCTTCAAGCGTGCGGAGCTGCGAGTTATTTTTGCCCAAGCTGCAATGAGCTTAAATCCAAGACTCGGGTTACTTTTGTCTATAAAAAACAATCGAATGTGGCTTGATATTTTTCTGCTTTAGGAAGCTAAAAACGCAAGAAAACGGAATCCGAAGCTCTAACTTTGGTAGTAGACAGAAATTATTAGTCGTTGTTAGAAATGTATTGGCGCTAATCAGAAACGGTTGAGCGAATATTCCCATCAGCAAGGCGGGTGATAAGTACATCACCCGTTTTAATTTCGTTAGCATCGGTAACCACATCACCATTTTCTAGCTGTGTAATACTGTAACCACGTTTTAATGTGGCTAGTGGGCTAACTGTGTCCAACTTCTCTGCGGCTAGAGCCAATTGATGTCGAGACAGTAACAACTGCCTATCCATGGCATCGAACAGTTTTGCTTTACTGCTAGAAAGCTCACTCTGAAGCTGATTGAGTTTTCGCTGAGGATTGTGTAATGCGAGCCGGTGATCCAAATTCACCATTGTTCGGCTATTACCTGATAACCTTTGGTTCATTGCAACGCGCAGCCGTTGTTCTAATTCATCCAATCTCTGGCTTTGCTGTTGAAGTTGGTAGCTTGGGTGCTTTCTTTCCAACTTTCTTTCCAACATATTTAGCGAAGATTTGTGGTCGGTAAGATACTGCAACATTGCCTGATGTAAGTGTTGGCGCTTTTGCTTCAGTGATAACACTTTGTGATTGTTGTCTCGGCTGACTAATTCGGCCGCCGCTGAAGGTGTAGGTGCTCTCATGTCAGCTACAAAATCAGCAATGGTGACATCTACCTCATGACCTACGGCAGAAACAATAGGGATCTGGCTTGCGGCAATTGTGCGTGCCAAGATTTCATTGTTAAAACACCATAAATCTTCTAACGAACCTCCGCCCCGTCCGACAATAAGTACATCACACTCGTTGCGTTCGTTCGCTCTACCAATCGCTTGAGCAATTGAAATAGCTGCGGTGTCTCCCTGAACTAACGTAGGGTAGATAACGATAGGAAGTGTGGGATCTCGTCGCTTTAATACGTCTAGAATATCGTGCAGTGCTGCGCCCGTCTTGGATGTAACAACACCCACACGAGTCGGATTTTCTGGTAAAGGTTGCTTTGTACTTTGAGCAAACAGACCTTCAGCAGCAAGTTTCATCTTCAGCTCTTCAAATTCTTGCTGAAGTCGTCCGTCGCCTTCGGGTTGCATACTTTCAATGATAAGTTGGTAGTCACCCCTTGGCTCATAGAGAGACAATCGGGCTTTCACCAATACTTGATTTCCATTTTGTGGTTTGAATGTAACTCGGCGGTTGTTGCCTCGAAACATCGCACATTTCACTTGGGCGCGAGAGTCTTTCAGCGTGAAGTACCAATGACCGGAAACGGGTGCAGAGAAATTAGAAATTTCACCCACTAGCCATACAATGCCCATTTCATTTTCGAGCAGCAGACGGACTTCCGAGTTTAAGCGAGATACAGTGAAAATATTATTATTGGTCAGAGAAGACACAAATAATCTCTAAGGCGTGAATATGGAAATTAGCGGCAATATAATACATATCAAGGGGGTGATTGCAAATAAAAAATAAAAAAATGTGTGGTCAAGCGATTGCCCTGTGCGTATAATCCGTCTGCAATATCAAATCCAAATCACTTTATTATGCGAAACGATAAAGCTTGGGTTTATTCCTATTAACACCTTGTTGTGAGATATTGCAAATGCTACGAATCGCAAAAGAAGCTTTAACTTTTGACGACGTTTTACTCGTCCCGGCACACTCCACTGTTCTTCCGAACACTGCTGATCTTCGCACTCAGCTGACTAAAAACATCACTTTGAATATCCCAATGATCTCTGCATCTATGGATACCGTAACGGAAGCTCGCCTAGCCATCGCGCTGGCGCAAGAAGGTGGTATTGGCTTTATCCACAAAAACATGTCGATTGAGCAACAAGCTCATCAAGTGCATCTTGTTAAGATCTTCGAAGCAGGTGTGGTTACTGCGCCTGTTACTGTTGAGCCAACAGCGACTATTGAAAATGTAAAAGCGTTAACTGAAGAAAACGGTTTTGCTGGTTACCCTGTTGTTGCTGAAAACAATGAATTAGTTGGTATCATTACAGGCCGCGATGTGCGCTTCGTTACTGATCTTACTAAGAAAGTTGAAGACGTGATGACACCGAAAACACGTCTTGCGACAGTGAAAGAAGGTGCTTCTCGTGAAGAAGTACAAAAGTTGATGCAAGAGCACCGTGTAGAGAAAGTTTTGGTAGTGAACGAAGAGTTCCAACTAAAAGGCATGATCACTGCAAAAGATTTCCATAAAGCAGAGCGTAAGCCTAACGCATGTAAAGATGCTCAAGGTCGCTTACGCGTTGGTGCTGCAGTAGGTGCAGGCGCAGGTAATGAAGAGCGCGTGAAAGCGCTTGTTGATGCTGGTGTGGATATTTTACTTATCGATTCATCTCACGGTCACTCTGAAGGGGTATTGAATCGGATCCGCGAAACTCGCGCTGCGTTCCCTGACCTCGATATCATTGGCGGTAACGTTGCAACGGCAACGGGTGCGAAAGCCCTAATTGAAGCGGGTGTGAGTGCAGTTAAAGTGGGTATCGGTCCAGGTTCAATCTGTACAACTCGTATTGTTACAGGTGTTGGTGTACCGCAAATCACAGCGATTTCGGATGCAGCAGACGCAGCCGCTGAATACGGTATTCCTGTAATTGCTGATGGCGGTATTCGTTACTCTGGTGATATCTGTAAAGCCATTGCAGCGGGCGCCTCGTGTGTAATGGTCGGTTCTATGTTTGCGGGAACTGAAGAAGCACCGGGTGAAGTTGAGCTTTACCAAGGTCGTGCATACAAGTCATACCGTGGCATGGGCTCACTTGGTGCGATGTCCAAAGGTTCTTCTGACCGCTACTTCCAATCTGATAACGCTGCCGACAAGCTTGTCCCTGAAGGCATCGAAGGTCGTATCGCTTATAAAGGTCGCTTGAAAGAAATTGTTCATCAGCAAATGGGCGGCTTGCGTTCAAGCATGGGCCTAACTGGCAGCGCAACAATCAACGATATGCGCACTAAAGCTGAATTCGTACGTATTTCTGGCGCGGGAATGAAAGAATCTCACGTCCACGATGTACAGATGACGAAAGAAGCGCCTAACTACCGTACTGGCCAGTAATTACTCCTAAAGAATTAACCTTGAAGATGCGTGCTAATGCGCATCTTCATCGCTTAACCTATTTGATCTTAAGAGACGAAAATGACTAAGAACATTCATGACCAACGTATTTTGATCCTCGATTTTGGTTCTCAATACACTCAGCTTGTTGCACGACGCATCCGTGAAATTGGTGTTTACTGTGAACTATGGAGCTGGGATGTTGAAGAAGCGGATATTCGCGAATTCAACCCAGATGGCATTATTCTTTCTGGTGGCCCTGAAAGCGTAACGGAAAACAACTCTCCTCGTGCTCCTCAATACGTATTCGACTCTGGTGTACCAGTTTTTGGTATTTGCTACGGCATGCAGACCATGGCCGAGCAGTTAGGCGGTAAAGTTGCTGGTTCCAATGAGCGTGAATTTGGCTATGCAGCCGTTCAAGTAACAGGTGATTCTGCATTATTTGCCTCTCTTGAAGAGACTCAAGATGTATGGATGAGCCACGGTGACAAGGTCGTAGAAATCCCAGTTGATTTCACTAAGATCGCTCAAACTGACACTTGCCCATACGCGGCAATGGCAAATGATGAGAAGAAATATTACGGCGTTCAGTTCCACCCAGAAGTAACGCACACGAAAAATGGCATGACAATGCTTGAAAACTTCGTGTTGAACGTGTGTGGCTGTGAGCGTTTATGGACATCTGAATCCATCATTGAAGATGCCGTCGCTCGAATTAAAGAGCAGGTAGGCGACGATGAAGTTATTCTCGGTTTGTCGGGTGGTGTTGATTCTTCAGTTGTAGCAATGCTTGCTCACCGAGCAATTGGTGACAAGCTGACTTGTGTATTCGTTGATAACGGTTTATTGCGTTTGAACGAAGCTGAGCAAGTTATGGATATGTTCGGCAATAAGTTTGGCCTTAACATCATCCATGTGAATGCTGAAGACCGTTTCCTAAATGCTCTGGAAGGCGAAGCTGATCCAGAAGCGAAGCGTAAGATCATTGGTCACGTATTTGTAGACATCTTCGATGAAGAATCTAAGAAACTGAAGAATGCGAAGTGGCTTGCTCAGGGAACTATCTACCCAGATGTTATCGAGTCTGCTGCATCTAAGACCGGTAAAGCACACGTTATCAAATCTCACCACAATGTTGGTGGATTACCGGATGACATGGAGATGGGCTTAGTTGAGCCATTGCGTGAACTATTCAAAGATGAAGTTCGCAAGATTGGTCTAGAACTGGGTCTTCCATACAACATGCTTTACCGCCACCCATTCCCTGGTCCGGGTTTAGGTGTTCGCGTTCTTGGTGAAATCAAGAAAGAATACTGTGACTTGCTACGCCGCGCTGACGCTATCTTTATTGAAGAGCTGCATGCTGCAGACTTGTACCATAAAGTTTCTCAAGCGTTTACGGTATTCTTACCAGTACGCTCTGTTGGTGTAATGGGCGATGGTCGTAAGTACGATTGGGTTGTTTCACTACGTGCAGTAGAAACTATCGACTTCATGACCGCTCACTGGGCGCATCTACCATACGATTTCCTTGGTAAGGTTTCTAACCGAATCATCAACGAAGTGGATGGTATTTCTCGTGTGGTTTACGATATTTCAGGTAAGCCACCAGCGACAATTGAGTGGGAATAATTTCCTCTCGCTAGATATCAATGCCAGCCTTCGCGCTGGCATTTTTTTAGCTTTTTTTTCATTCAAATCTCTGTTCACCCAAACCTTTATTCACCCAAACCAGTGTTAACTCAAATCTCTGCTCACCAAGCTTCCGACTCTCCAAGTTTTTATCTGATCATTGCCACAAACTTAGTTTGCACAAGCTAGTGTCACAATAATCTTCAAAACCTTATAAAATTTTCCTGTATTTTTTATTAATAAATTTGAAGGTTATGAGATATGTCGACTAAGTTAGCCAACCCCGCCCCTTTGGGGTTAATGGGATTTGGAATGACCACTATTTTACTGAATATCCACAATGCAGGTTTTTTCCCAATTGATTCCATGATTCTTGCAATGGGGATTTTCTATGGTGGGTTAAGCCAAGTGATTGTTGGCATGATGTGCTTTAAGCGTGGGGATACGTTTGGTACCACTGCGTTTACATCTTATGGCTTGTTTTGGTTAACGCTAGTTGGTTGTATCGTTCTACCTTATATGGGGCTACCAAAAAGCCCTGAGCACTTTATGGGGTGGTATCTCACTTTATGGGGAATCTTTACTGCATTTATGTTTATTGGTTCACTGTGTTACCCAATCGCGAAGCAAGTAGTGTTTGGCTCGCTGACCATTCTTTTTGCGTTGCTGGCAATTCGAGATTTTACCGGAAGTGAGTTTGTAGGCACGATTGCTGGTTTTGAGGGGATATTCTGTGGAGCGAGTGCGATCTATTTTGCGATGGCTCAAGTGATCAACAACGAATATGGCAGAACTATTTTGCCAATCGGTGAGAAAAAGCCTTCACCAAAAATCAATACAGAACAAATTGCTGCTTAAGAACTGTCGCAAGACGACGAAAATTGGATTGGCAATGAAAAGAAGGGATAGCAAATGCTATCCCTTATGTTGTTTACCGACTGGATATTTTTGAGTAAAACGAACGGTTACACCGAAGGTTGTTGCTCTACACCATCTGCCGATTCTTCGGTTGACGGTGATTTACCTGTTTTACGTTTGTATTTTTCTTCCCAGTAAGTCGCTCCCTTAATACCAAGCTTTACTGGGTTAAACGTATATTCAGTTACGCCCGCTTTCTGCTGCTGCTCATAATCTTTTAAGGCTTTAAGTGCAGGTTTTGCCATAAAGAAGATGATCAGAATACCGATAATGTTGAGCCAAGCCATTGCGCCTACGCCTACATCACCCATTGCCCAAGCTAGGTTCGCTGTTTTTACTGTTCCGTAGAATACTGCAGACAGAATGACCAATTTAAGCGCAAACATCATTCCGCTCAGTTTGAACGTACGTCGAATGTAAGCAATGTTGGTTTCGGCAATGTAGTAGTAAGCCAAAATAGTGGTGAATGAGAAGAAGAATAAAGCAAAAGCAATGAACAGTTTCCCAACACCTGGTAGCGTACTTTCTATCGCCATTTGGGTGAAGACTGGGCCATTAGCGCCGATTGTTGCAGGTAGATTTTGGATGAGGAATTGCCCTTCAGCACCACCATGTACGTTATAAGCGCCAGTGATAAGGATCATAAATGCCGTTGCGGAACAAACGAGCAATGTATCAATGTAGATTGAGAAGGACTGAACTAATCCTTGTTGTGCTGGGTGGTCGACGCTTGCTGCCGCAGCGGCATGAGGACCAGTACCTTGACCCGCTTCGTTGGAGTAAACACCACGTTTAACGCCCCAACCGATGGCTGCGCCAAAGCCTGCCATTGGAGTGAACGCATCACCAATAATCATTGAGAAGATACGTGGTACTTCACCAATATTAAGAAGGATGATGACAAACGCAATGACGATGTAGGCTAATGCCATGAAAGGAACGACGAATTGCGTGAAGTTAGCAATACGCTTAACACCACCAAAAATGATGAAAGCCAAAATGATGGAAATAAAGGTGCCAGTAAAGATTTTAGCAAAACTGTAAGTACCTAGACCTGTATCTATCATCATGCCCGTACCAAATGCGGCTTCAACGGCATTACCAATACTGTTTGATTGAACGCCCGGAAGAAGAACACCACACGCGAAGATAGTGGCTATAGCAAAAATCCATGCATACCATTTTTGACCCATCGCTTTTTCAATGTAATAAGCAGGACCGCCACGGAACTGACCTTCATCTTCTTCTTTGTAAATTTGCGCTAATGTGGATTCTGCGTAGGCTGTTGCGGCACCTAAGAAAGCCACTACCCACATCCAGAATACCGCTCCAGGACCACCGAATCCGATTGCCGCAGCGACACCAGCGATGTTACCCGTACCTACGCGTCCTGAAAGCGAAACCGCGAGAGCCTGGAATGAAGATATGCCTTTAGAGGAACTTTTGCCTGATAAAAGCAAACGCCACATTTCTGAAAAATGACGAACCTGAACAAAGCGAGTAGTGATGGAATAGAACAAGCCAGCGCCCAGGCATAAGTAAATGAGTACTGGGCTCCATATTATTCCATTAAGAAAGTCGACGAGTGACTGCATGACTCTTTCCCTATATTGATGTTGTGTTTGTGTGAAAATCGAACGATATATTAATCTCGAATGTGACTAAGTTGTTAATATTTTTATCTAACCGTTGTTGCTATCGTGAGTTAGAGCACGTATCGCTAATATTTTGCAATATAGTGGCTATAAATTGTGCAAATCGGCGGTATGTATAATTATTATTTTTCAAAAAGAATAAAGATATCGACTATGATTCTGTATAGTTTTGCGTTTGGTTATATTTTAAATTTTGGATAAATCTATTTATTTAGAATTAAATTTTTATGGTTTTAATGAGGCCGACTGCTTGATTCCGTTGGAAGCCCAGAGTTATAGAGTTAGTTGAGCGAGTAGCGAGAGTAGGATAAGTCTTCATGCTCAATATCTGGTGTTTGATTAGCTACAATATCAGCCAATAATCGTCCGGACCCACAAGCGAGTGTCCACCCAAGTGTGCCGTGACCAGTATTGGTGTACATGTTCGATAACGGCGTTTGCCCGATGATCGGTGTTCCGTCTGGGGTCATTGGGCGTAGCCCTGTCCAGTACTCGGCATCCGATAATCTGCTCGCTTTGGGGAAAAGGTCAGTGAGAACTTTATTGATTGTTTGAGTACGCTTACAAGGAAGGGTTTGGTTAAACCCAGCGAGTTCCGCGGTTCCTGCTACTCGAATCCGATCCTTAAATCGAGTAATGGCGACTTTATACGTTTCATCCATGATGGTTGAATGTGGTGCGTAATCTATATTTTCTACTGGCACCGTTAAGGAATATCCTTTAACTGGGTAAACTGGTAAATGAATTCCTAAAGGTTTGAGCCATATTGTAGAGTGACTGCCCATGGCTACGATGTATTTATCGGCTTGAAATTCTTGTTGAGTGGTTGTGATTCCAGTGATCACTTTTTTGTTATGTTGAATCGCTTTCACTTCTTGATTGTAGTGAAATTGAACACCTGCATTCTTACAGTGCTGTTCCAACTGCTGACAAAACAAAAAGCAGTCGCCAGTTTCATCATTGGGCAGATATAACCCGCCTGTGAGTTTATGCTTTACTGCTGCCAACCCTGGCTCTTTTTCAATGCACTGATCAACATTGAGTAGATGATGTTGAATGCCGCTTTTTTCTAATAGAACCATGTCTTTTCCGACGGCGTCTATTTGCGCTGCACTGCGAAATACCTGCAATGTACCGAGCTCTTTTCCTTCAAATTCTATATCGAGAGATTGCCTTAATTCCCCCATGCTCAATTTGCTGTAATTCGCTAATCGAAGCATTCTCGATTTGTTTTGTTGGTATTTTTCCTCAGTGCAATTTGCCAGCATCTTTAGGCTCCAGCCCATCATGTTTGAATCTAATGGTGGGGATATTTTAAGTGGTGCATGTGTTTGAGCTAGCCATTTGATTGCTTTGAACGGAACTCCAGGCGCAGCCCATGGGGCTGAGTAGCCATAAGAAAGTTGCCCAGCATTAGCAAAACTGGTTTCCAATGCACTGCATTCTTGCCTATCGATAACATCGACATCAAATCCTGCTTGTCTTAAATACCATGCGCTGGTTAAACCAATAACACCACTTCCAATCACTAAGGCTTTCATTTTTTACTTGTCCGTTTTAATTCGTCTATTCCGGCTTAGTGTCGGGTGTTTACAAATGTTTAACAATCGATAAAAATTGCATCTAGCCTTTAGAAAAATTAAATACAAAGATTGGGTGAGAGAATGGAAATTGTGAAAAGCAGTATTGTTAGCCACTTATCGACATTCGAAGTCGCAGCGCGGGAAGGCAGTTTTACAGGAGCCTCTCGCATCCTACATAAAACAACTGGGGCAATCAGCCAACAAATATCGTTGCTTGAAAAACAGCTAGGTTTTCCTTTGTTTGAAAGACATTCTCGCGGTGTTCAGCTCAATGAAAATGGTCGAATTCTGTTTGAATCGACCCAACAAGGGCTAACGGTTATACATCATGCCATCGAGAGTATTCGTAGTATCGATAATGCAGAACAAGAAATTCGCCTTAAGCTCACTCCATCATTTGCCTATAAGTGGTTAATACCTAGGTTGCAAAATTTCTATAATCTTCACCCTGATATCCAAATCCAGATCTATGCCGAAGCAGCAATAGTGGATGCATACAGTGGCGATTTTGATTTGGTGATTGATTACGGTGTGGTTCCATACAGAGATTCACGTGCCAGTTTGCTTCTTAAAGAATCTCTTCTTCCTGTCATGTCCCCTTCCTTTATGGCACGGCACGATTGGGAAAGTGATCTCAAGGTATGGGAGAAAGTCTTGTTGCTGCACGATGGAATGCCTTGGCGGCACGCTGAAAAAGACGTGGAGTGGCAGATGTGGATGAAGCTTAATAATGTCTCTTCTAGTGAGCTAAAAGGGCATTTCTTTAACCGAGCAGATATGGCCATGGCGGCGGCAGAAGCGGGTGTTGGTGTTGCGATGGGAAGGCTTTCTCTTTTAGAAGAAGACATAAAAACGCAAAGGCTGTGTAGTCCATTTTCGGCAACACCTGTGGAAGCCGGGTATTTTTTTATTCAGCATCAAAAGAGTGAGAATATAGATAAATTTGTTCACTGGTTAAGACAAGAAGCAGGAAACGAATAAATAACAGCGTCTCATTTTGTGAGGGCTTTAATCCCCACCTACACTTAAAAAGTGTTTTGCATCTAGCACCATTGGCTTGATGCCTTTTCTGAGCTTTTTAGGGCGAATGTTTATGACAACAAAAAAAACATGTAAATATTGCAACCCCGATGGTTGGCAGTGCAATGAACCTGCTGGCGAATCGGGTTTGTGCTATTGGCATGATCCTAAAGTGGACAAGAGTAACGATGATGTAAAAGCCAAAGTTGAACAATGGGCGAAAGATGGAAAGCCACTGGATGGTTTCCAGCTTTCTAGAGCCAAACTGGAAGACATCAACCTTGTGAATCGGGGAAGTAGAGAAGGCTACAAATGTCGTGATGCGGATTTCTATCGAGCAGATTTGCGTAATGCGCATTTCTTTGGTCTCGACCTAAGAGGTTCCTCTTTAATGAAAAGCACGCTGGCTGGATCAAACCTGCATTGTGCACATCTCGAAAATTGCAATTTGCTTGGCGCTGATCTGAGTAGAGCTCGCCTTGAGAACGTTGAATGGGGGAAAGAGCTTCAACAAGAAAGAAAAGCAATGGATGCTATTCGACAGGGAGAGACAAAGAAATCCGTTGAGCTATGCCAAGAGGCTGAAGAAGTCGCTCGGTGCATTCGAAAGCAATGTGAAAAAGAAGGTCTTTTTGAAATTGCCGGACATTTTTTTAAAAAAGAGATGGTATTTAGGCGTTATCAAATGCCTCGTTTCAGCTCCAAACGCATTATTTCGAAAGGAGTTGATTTGTTCTGTGGCTACGGAGAATCCCCTATTAGAGTGGTCATGTTTTCTGTGTGTTTGATCATGATGTGCGCTCTTGCGTATTTTTTTCTTGGTACGACGGCATCTAATCCGATTTATCCCAACATACATGGTTACAAGGCGGTCTTTTTAGAGTTCTTAAATGCTCTATATTTTAGCGTCGTTACCTTTACGACGCTCGGGTATGGCGATATATCACCTATCGGGTTGGCGCGGTTTATTGCCGCTTTTGAGGCCTTTTTGGGGAGCTTTACCATGGCTTTGTTTGTTGTTGTTTTCGTTAAGAAAATGACACGTTAGCAATACCTGTATGTGTTTGTTATCTCTAGTTAACCTTTGTTAATGCTCCAAAACTTAGTAGGACCTATAGTTCTTCTGCTTTTTAATGGAGGATCTATGCGCTGGAAAATTTGCACATTCGAACAGTTGACACAAATCGAACTTTATCAACTGCTTAAGCTAAGAGTAGACATTTTTGTTGTTGAGCAAAATGCGCCTTATTCTGACTTGGATGGGAAAGACTGTGCGGAAGGTGTCATGCATGTTCTTGGTTTTGATGGTGATGAAGTTGTGGCGTATTCACGTTTGCTACCACAAGGAATGGGGTATCCAGAAGAAGTTAAGCCATATCTAGGTGAGCACAAACACGATACCGCTATAGGGCGAGTTGTAGTGGATAAGGCGTATCGAGGGAGAGGTCTTGGTGACGAATTGCTGAGAGTTTCCATAGCGGCTATGCAGCGTCATGAGTTTTCTACACCCGTATTTATTTCAGCTCAGTCGTACCTTGTTCCGTATTATCAAAAGCAAGGTTTTGAGGTGTTTACGCCTGCCTATATGGAGGATGGATGCAATATGAGAGGAATGCGCGCTAACGCATTTCATTCTCTCTAGACCATGTTTTTTAAGATAATTTGTTAACCCCGTTAATGTGGGGCTTTAATCCAGCTATGATACCAGCGTAACAAATTATCGATGGGTCTTGGGGTGCAAATCAGAAAGCCTTGAATGTGCATTTTCTTGTAATGGCCTTCGAGGTAGTTTAAGTCTTCAATTGTCTCCATACCTTCTGCAATAAGCGTGACATTCAGTCTTGAAGAGATGTCGGCGAGAGAATTCACGACAACTTGGTTAAATTGATCGCAGTGAATATCCGTGATTAAACTACGATCAATTTTTACCTCGGTAAACGGCAGGCTCCGAAGCTGTTGTAGGTTTGTAAAACCAGTACCAAAGTCATCCAAGGACAATCCAAACCCTCGGATACGAAATCGGTTCAAAGACTCCAATTGCTCGGTGCTTTTTAAAGCGAATTCTTCTGTAATCTCTAAGATAACCTGCGATTTATTTATGCCTTTCGATGTGACGATTTCATTTAACGCATCGGGGTAAGTGGGATCGACCAATTGGCTAGGAGAAAGGTTGACGCTAACCTTTAGTTCTTGACCAAACTCTTTACAAAGAACCGGAAGATCGTCGAGAGACTTTTCCAAAATCTGCAGAGTAATGTCATTGAGCAAATCATAACGCATTGCGGTTGGAATGAACTGACCGGGAAGAATCGCTTCAGGTATGCCGGGTTTGCAAATTCTAGCAAGCACTTCAACCCCATTAACTTTATGAGTTTGGATACCCACTTTGGGTTGATAGTAGGGGGTAATGTAGCGGTTTTTGATGTAATCGATGAGCTCCTCTTCTGACATTTTCTCGTAATGTACAAAATTACGCTCTTCCATTTGTTTTAGTTTATCGAGTGCTCTTTTCAGGCTATTTAGATCGATTGGCTTAGAAATATTTCCCAGCAAGCAAACTTGATGTTGTCTAGCGATGTCTGCAGCGAGTTCTATGATTCGTTTCTCCATATCGGAGATAATACAAACCCCGCCTTCAAACTGCATTGCGCCTAACTGCTTAATAACTTCCATACCGTCAATTTCAGGCATGTTGAGATCGGTAAAAACCGCACTGTACTTTTCTGGGTGGTTACGAATGGATTCCAGCGCTTTTTTAGGATTAGAAGAGGTCACTACGCTGGTATAGCCGAGCTCTAGCAGCATGGTTTTCATGACCATTAGAATAGCTTGGGAGTCGTCAATGACGACGATTTGTTTATGTTTCATGCCTTGTTACACCTATAACCAACGTGTTTTTCTCATCACTGACTTATCTGTATTTTTTTGTGCGCCAATGAGTAAATTGAAACTTTTATGTTCCATATATTAAAAAACTAGTAGACGGAGCGGATATATCAAGCTTATTGACTATTCTATTTAGCTCGAGATTTAGGGGTATTAGGTTTAACACAAACCAGTAGATGATAAGAAATGGCGTTGAAGTGCGGTTGTGAATTGTCCAATATAACTAAAAGCTAGACAGGGAGTGAGGTGAACATGCTGAGTTATCAAGTATACCGAGACATTGAAATTGAAAAGACGCCAGAATTTATAATCAAGTTTATTAGCAACTTTAAAAATTGGCCAGAGTGGTCCCCGTGGTTGATTATGGAAAGAAATTGCACATTGACCTACAGCGGTGATCTAGGAAATATTCAATCGGGTTATGAATGGAGCGGAAATTTGGTCGGAGCGGGAGGTATGCTGCTAACGAGCAAAACGGATAATCAGTTAGAAATGTCACTGACCTTTTTACGCCCATTTAAGTCCACCGCTATCGTTAAGTTCAAGGCAGAGCCAACGGCTTCGGGAACTCGATTGAGTTGGATGATGGAAAGCCGTGTCCCTTGGTTTTTGTTTTTTCTCAAAGGCATGTTCAAATCGATGATCGGGATGGATTATGACCGCGGTTTGCTTATGCTCAAAAGCTTAGTTGAAACGGGGGAGGTGCATTCTGAGTTAACGCTAATCGGAAATAGCATGTTGCCTGCAACGCATTATATTGCACTTGAGAATGGTGCAGGTATTCAGGACATGGGGCCAACCATGCAAGGAGATATAGTTAAACTGGATGAATTTTTAGCGGAACAAAATATTGAATCATCAGGTGAAATGTTTGCCCTGTATGACAGGATGGATATGGCAACCATGCATTTTGACTTTCGCACATGTTATCCGATTTCCGAGCCTGTGAATGTCCCAGAGCCATTTATTTGTGGTTACCTAAAAGCAAGTGAAACGTATGTAGTAGAACACACTGGTGCATACCAATTTCTTGGCAATGCATGGTCCATGGCCATGATGGCAGCCAGGCAAAACAAAGTAAAAGTGACTCGTAAGCCTATGGGTATCGAGCGCTATGTCGATAACCCAAATAATGTGGACATTACGAAGCTCAGAACCGAAATTGTGCTGTTCAAAAAGTGATGGCGTTACTGAGTAGCAAGCATGTAACCTTTGCCGCGAATCGTTACCAATAACTCGGCATGTGAGCTGTTCGCTTCGAGTTTCTTTCGTAAGCGGCTTATCAGCATGTCAATGGAGCGGTCTGTTGGCGACCAATTCTGGCTTTTTGTTATCTTCACTAATTGAGGGCGAGTGCATACCTTTCCTGCGTTGCCAATAAGGAAGAGCAGCGCTTCATTTTCCGCATCGGTTAAGCGAAACTCGGCCCCGTCTTTATGAAGCAGTAACTTATTTTCTTTATGCAGGCGAATACCAGGGTAGACATGGATGTAGATAGATTCTTGATCGTGCTCGTGTGAGGGGACGTCATTGCGGCGTAATACGGCTTGAACTCTAAGTAATACTTCCACCATATTCAGTGGCTTCACAACATAATCATCAGCACCGCGAGCCAGCCCTTTGATACGATCTTCATCGGACTTTCTGCTGGACACCAAGATGACTTTACATAATTTTTCTCTAGAAAGGCAATGTGCAATCTCGGTGCCATCTGCATTAGGCAGCACGACATCACAAAGCACTAAGTCTATGGGCGGGTGGCTGTTAGCAACCTGCTGGAAGACGCCATCACCAGTAATATTGATGAGGACATCATAGCCTTGAGACTGTAATGCTTTTACGAGCGATTCACGTGTAGGCGCGTGATCTTCAACTACTAAAATACGACGATGAGGCATGAGAGCTAATCTGACCCTAGATTGGTATGCAGTTTTGGAAATTGTTTGTTAATTATTTACAACGAGTATCAGCTAAAAAAATGAAACAACCCATCAAATATTGAAATAGTTTATAATATTTCGCTCAATTTAAAAACTATCAATTGTAATGTTCCATGTCGCACTTTAATGTCCCATTTATGAAATATAGCTTTGTAGCCATTCTATTCATTCTCAGCTCAATGTTGAGTTTTGGAAGCTCAGCTCATGTAAAGAAAACATCTATTCCGATTGCCAGTATGAGCAAATTTGAAGATAAAAGTGCGAACATGAGAATTAATGATGTTTTGTCGTTAGAGCAATCGGACTGGGAAGCCATTTCTACGAATAAAGTGCATAACTTTGGTTACAGCAAATCGGCTTATTGGTTAAAAGTGACCTTTCTGCAGCGGCAAGAAGATTGTTGTATCTTGACGGTTTCTTATACACCGTTGGATTACCTGGATTTTTACCAAGTAATAGACGGTACACGCCTTGTACACCAACAGTCTGGGGATCGTTATGCCTTTGATGTGCGCCCTTTCCATGACAGGCATAATACGTTTCGCGTCGCCTTTTCCTCTGATGAACCTACCGTATTTTATCTAAGAGTACAGAGTGAAAGTATTCTTCAGCTTCCTCTGGAATACCATACGGACATTGAGTTTGCGCAGACTTTGGGGCAGGAAAACTTCTTCCTTGGTCTCTTTTATGGTGGATTGCTTTTAATCGCGGTATACAACGCTTTTGTATTTTTTCGCCTACGGGACAAGGTGTACGCCTACTACTTATTCTTTGTGATGAGTGCTGCATTAAGTGCGGCGTGTTGGGATGGTTTGGCTTTTCACTATTTGTGGCCAAATGCACCAGACTGGGCAAGCCGTTCGATACCCGTTACCACTGGGTTACTCACGTTTTGTACGTTGCTGTTTAGTCAGGAATTGTTGCAAATTCGTAAGAAGATGCCGTGGGTGAACATCATTGTTGAGCTCACTAAAGCGGTCTCAGTACTTTTGATCGTGATGACCTATATCGTGTCTTACTCTACCGTAGGTCAGTTAAGCTTTGCTGTTGCCATCGGGTCTGGCGTTATCGGCATGCTGGTTGGGGTTGCGGCACTCTACAAAAGAATTGAAGGTTCTGGATTATATCTGGTGGCGTGGTCACTCCTATTTGTCGGAGTCAGCATGAACTCCATGGCGAATATCGGGATAATACACGATAGTGTTCTCACCAATTATCTAATGCATTTAGGGGGCGTAGTAGAGGTATGCTTATTCTCGGTGGCTTTGGCAAATCGCATTAAATTGCTGAAGCAAGATAAGCAGGATGCGGAAACTCGAATGTCCATTGAAAGGCAAATTGCTCAAGATAAAGCCAACACGTTAGCGATCATTAGCCATGAACTTCGAACGCCGATGAATGCGGTACTTGGGTTTGTGTATTTAGCAAAGCAGGGAAAAGGGCAACTGAGTACACAAGACTATTTAGAGAAAATAGAGCAAGCCTCCTCAAATTTGGTGAAGATCATTAACGATAGCCTTGATTTTTCAAAGCTCGAACAGAAAAAGTTGAGCTTGAAATGCGAGTCTTTCAGCTTGATTGACGTTGTTGATCATGTGACTTCCGTCTCTACCCCCGCTCTGGCAGGGAAGCCAGTTCAAATGCACATTCAAGTAGCACCTGATGTTCCTTCTCATTTAATGGGAGACCGTGTTCGATTAGAACAAGTCATCATCAATTTGACTAACAACGCGATCAAACATACGGATCATGGTTACGTTGGAGTGGGGATATCGGTTGTGCGCAAAGCCGGTCATGAAGTGGTGTTAGCCTTTAATATTTCGGATTCAGGACAGGGGATATCCCAGCAATCTCGCGATCGTTTATTCAAACCATACTCACAATTGGACGAACACCATAAAGGGACTGGGCTTGGCTTGTCGATTAGCCAGAAAATCGTTCACCTAATGGGTGGTCAGATAGAATGCTTTAGTGAGGTTGGGCGAGGTTCTCTCTTTTCGTTTGAATTGTCTTTCCCATTAATTAACCTACCCGAACGGCCATTCGAATCTGCGCATGTTCTACTGGTCTGTGAAAATACCTTATTCGGAGAAAACACCGAGCTAACGTTAAAGTGGTTAGGCATGGAGTGCGATCTGGTGTCGGCTTCACAGGCGTTAGAGATGACGTGTAATTACGATCTCATTCTGGTGGATCAGGCATTGGAAGGTATATCGGGAGAAACCTTCATCGACATACTTCAAACCACCGACCTTTCGGACATTCCGGTCGCTATGCTCTGTAATATTGACGAAGTGGATGCGGTGGAAGGCAATATCATCCGATTGAGTAAACCTATTCGTGTGTCAGATGTTCTTCAGCTTGTGAGTAAAATGAACGGGAATGAGGTGGATGAGCAAAGTACTCCGTCCGACACGGACTATGCACTCAGTGGGCTAAAAGTGCTGGTGGCGGATGATAACAAATTGAATCAGGAGTTCATCAGCGACATGCTGGCCATGTTTGGTGCAGATGTCGATGTTGTTGAAAATGGTCAGCAAGCGTTGGATGCATTGTCGAAATCTCAGTATCACGTGCTGTTATTGGATCTTCATATGCCAGAGGTGGATGGCATCGAATGCGCAATGGAAATTCGCAAAAAACCAAAGTTTTCGGATCTAACCATCATCTGCACGAGTGCAAGCCCCGGCGCGGTATCTCAACGTGTCGATGTATTTGATGACTGCATTGCGAAACCGATTATGGCCGATCAGTTACTGGCGCTACTTTCTCCTTACTGTCTTGATATTGCTCTCGATAAAAAGCGTTACACCAAAGGCGAGATACGTTGGCCATCCGAAGGGACGACGCTGCTGATTGAAGGCATCAACATGTCATTTTTGTTGAGTCAATGCGCTCATTGCGATCTCAAAGTGAAAAACAGGCTGATGATTTTCTCCGATATGGCCACGTCATTTTTGCACGATGTATCAGAAGTTCAGGCTGAAAACACACGCGACCTTCAACGTATTTATCACGATTTTGCGGGAACCGCAGGGGCGATAGGGGCGACTGAATTGCAGGACATGGCGTTATCGCTGGACTTGTTGCTACAAGAAGGAAGGTTTGACAAAGACATTGCCAACAAACTGTCTAAGCAAACGGCTGAAATGGTTTCTCGAATTCAAGCGTCTTCCATTTCTTCAACGGTTGTTTGATGTACGCTGATGAGGTGATTGAGCATGGCTTGCTCTGCGGCATCCGCATCGCGTTGACTCAACGCTTCGTAAATAGCCATGTGCTCTAAATAGCTTTGTTCTATGGAGCCTTTTTTACTCATAACTTGGCGGCGAAACTTCAGCCCAAAGGAATAGAGTTCATCGGAATAGTTTATGAAAATCGGATTGGCTGCAATTTCTGCGATGTTCAAATGAAATTGGTGATCAGACAATTGAAACCGGACAGGATCTGAGAACATTTTGGATTGCTGTTTAAGCAATGTCGCCAAATCGTTGAGTTGTGACTGAGTAATGTTTAGTGCAGCTTGACGAGCAATGGCCGATTCGATCACTTTCCGGCTTTCAAAAACAGTATCTACCGAGTGGTTGTTGATTTGTAAGCTGGATGACTCCGGTAACCAGTCATTACGTTTAAGCAACTGCTCATCTCGATTGACTCGCGTTTTTGAACCATGCGAAACGTGGATCATTCCATACGCTTGTATAATTCCTAAAGCACCACGTACGGTTTCTCTGCTCACTCCAAACATACTACTGAGTTCTCGCTCGCTAGGTAACTCGTCTCCATCCCGCAATAATCCGGTTACGATCATTTCCAGAATCTTTTCTGCCAGAATGTCTTTTTTGGTTTTGTTTTTCAGGGTTTGCTCAAAGGCAAAAGCTGAACGAGTCATAAGGAATTACCATTGTGTACAATTCTTTCACAATTATGGAGATGGTGCGGTTTAAGAGCAAGCTTAAGAAAAACGGGAAGTAGAAGAACGGATTCACAAAAGCGATGTGTCAGCATAGAGCCTCACAGGCACATAATGAGAATCAAATGGCTGACATGCCCTTGTTCAGCCTTGGCTGATAGAGGGAAGGCTTGTCAGCCAGATTGTGGAGGAGCATCCTTCTACTTCCCAAAACGGGGTTAGCTTCCATAAACCAAGTCGACTAAACCGAGTGTGATAAATGGTACGTAAGTCACAAGGAGAAGAAGTGCGATCAACACGCCAATAAATGGCAGGTTCGCACGGGTTGTTGACCAAATATCCACTTTCGCTATGGAGCATGCGGTGGCGAGTACACTGGCAACTGGCGGTGTTTGCTGACCAATAGCTAGGTTAAGCGTTACAATCAGCCCGAAGTGAATGGGGTCTATGCCAAACTGAAGCACCAGTGGTAAAACCATAGGGACGACTAAAATAATGGCCGCGGCACCATGCAAAAACATACCCAGAATAAAGAACAAGACGTTCAATAGCATTAGCACTACGATCTTGCTTTCTGTAAAATCCAGAATCGCTTGAGCCATTTCTTGCGGAAGTCGAACTTCAGTAAGAAACAGACCAAGTAAAGCCGATGTCGCCACCAAGAGCATGACTGCCGCCGTTTGAACGCTTGCTCGAATCATACATTTGTATAAATGAGCAAGGGTAAGCTCTCGATAGATGATAAAACCGATAACTAGCGCTGCGATAACGGCAAGCCCAGCACCTTCGGTAGCGGTAACCACACCACCGAAAATACCCCCTAAGATAATGACGGGAAGAAACAAAGCCCAAATCGCTTCTTTAAACTTCTGCTTGAGGTTTTTCCAACTGAACGCTTCTTCACGAGGAAGGTTGTAGCGGATGGCGAAGTAATACGAGAGCGCCATCATTAATGCGCCGCCAAGCACACCTGGTACAACGCCTGCTAAAAACAGCTTTACGATAGAGGTATCCGCAATAGCACCGTAAAGGATCATCGAAATAGAGGGGGGAATGATGATGGCCAACGAGGCGGACGACGAGGTGATTGCGGCAACAAAAGTCGGCTTGTAACCGCGTTTTTTCATTGCGGGCATCAACACGCTTCCGGTAGCAGCAACATCTGCCACCGCAGAACCTGATATCTCGGCAAAGAACATAGACACCCCAATATTGACCATTGCCAAACCACCACGCACAAAGCCAATCATGGCGGAGACAAGATCAATCAAACGACGAGAGATACTTGAGGTGTTCATTAACTCACCCGCCAGAACAAATAGAGGGATGGCTAGTAGCGGGAATTTGGTCGCGCCTTCATACAGGGTGAGTGGCACATTGAGCATGGCGTCAGAGCCAGAAGTAAGCAACATACCACTAATGGCAACAACGCCAATGGAAACGGCGATAGGCACATTGATCATTACCAACGCAAGTAAACCACCAAATAACAGCAGGTAGATCATGATTTTGCCTCCATTTCTTTGTGTGCTTGTGTTTTCTCCCCATTGGGGAATAGGTCTTCTGTGTCGATCCCACATTCCTCTGCGTACTCTTCGAGTTCGGCGCGGTCGTGATCTCGACCTTCACGCATGTCTTGCAATGCTTGTGGAATAGAAAGAAGCTCGGCAAAAATAAACAAAATAGCGCCAATAGGAATAACGGATTGCACGAATGGAACAGGAACCCAAGGTAAGCTGATTAGAGTCTCACCTTCAAAATACTCAAGTACCGTCCAGCCATAAAAAGCGACTAAGGCAAAGAACCCAATCACAATGACCTCTGATACCCAAAATAAGGTGGATTGAAGCGTGCCTTTTGCACTGTATAACAAGCCACTAAACCCAAGATGACTTCGTTTAATTGCTGCAGTCGCGGCACCGTAATAGGTTATCCATACCAGCAGCAAAGAGGCGACTTCGTCATACCAGATTAGAGACGAACCGGTTTTACGCATAATGACGCCAAACACAATTACAAACGTCATCGACAGCACAAGAAATACAGACATTCCTTCGAGTACTTTCTCTAATCTATATGCCAATCTTGCAATCATGATTCCTCCTGAGAGAGGGCATTGCTGCCCTCATTGATATCCGTGTCGGTTAGTTTGCTAGCGACAACACTTTATCCAGCATGTCTTTACCGCCATCTACTTTCTTAGCAAATTGTTCATAGATCGGCTTACTTGCATCGACAAAATCTTGATAGCTGGCTTTGTTCACCTGCATTCCGCCTTCTTTTAATTTCCCTAGCAGTTCTTGTTCTTGGCTGTCAGATAATTCATACATCCAAGGTTTGATTGCATTGGCTGAGTCTTTGATGATCGTTTGAACATCTGCAGGAATTTTGTCCCAAGTTCGTTTGCCAGCAACAAGGTAGGAAGGGCTGTAAACGTGATTGGTTAAAGACAAGTATTTCTGTACTTCATTGAACTTCGCCGCATAGATATTGGTGAGCGGGTTTTCCTGCCCATCAATGACGCCGGTTTGCAATGCAACAAACACTTCAGAGAAAGACATCGGTGTTGGATTTCCACCCCAGTTACGGAACATGCTTACACGCCACGTGCTATTCGGCGTTCTCAATTTAATGCCTTTCAAATCTGCTGGCGTATTGATGGGTTTGACGTTGTTAGTAATGTGGCGGAATCCGTTTTCCCACATGCTGAGTACCTTGTAGCCTTTCTTATCGGCTGTTGGTGCTATGCTTGGCCAGAAAACTTCTGATTCGATTTTTGCCAGATGCGCTCTGTCTTTCACCAAAAACGGCATATCAAAGAGCGCAAACTGCGGTGTGACTTTAGCCATAATAGAAGAGGGTTGGCTAAGGTGAACCGTTCCAAGTTTTAGCTTTTGCATCAATTCTTTATCCTTGCCCAACTGACCATCACCAAAAAGGCTTATCGAATAGTCGGAACCGGCGGATTTCAACGCGGTATTTGCATTGCTCGCAAACTTTTCTGCGGTTTTGTACTGTAACGATCCCTGTGCGGCACCAATGGCAAAAATCAGCTCTTTCGCTAAGGTGTGTGGAGCGGCAAATGCCAATGATGCTACAGTGGTACTAATTAACATTTTGCGCATGGTCGTGATGTTCATTTCTGCGTTTCTCCGTTAATTTCAATGGTCGTCAATGACCGTTGGTGTCCTAAAATCATGCCCACCAATCTGTGGTTTGCACGCGTATGGTTATTTGTTTATTTGGCTAAATAGCTGTATGCGTAATTAGCCTTTCAGGGCATATTCCTCATTGCAGAGATTGTGGTGTAATACACGCTGTTGAGGTGATCCAGCATGGCTTTTTCTGCTAATTCTGGATCGCCTTGTTCCAGTGCTTTGTATATTTCGTAATGTTCTTGATAGCTTTTTTGAATAGCGCCATCTTGTTCCAAAACACTGCGTCGAAAGTTAAGTCCATAGGCATAAAGTTCGTCTGCGTAACTTGCTAGGATGTCATTGTCGCTGTAGTCAGAAATCAGCTTGTGAAAGCGCTGATCAGATATCTGGAAATGAGCTGGCTTTTCAAAAAGCGATTCTTGTTGTTCCAGTAATGTCTTGAGTTCACACAAGCCTTGTTGGTCAATGTGAATGGCAACGCCATGTGCAATAGCGGCTTCGACTACTTTTCTGCTTTGGAATACCGCTTCGATGTCGTAATTGTTGATGGTGAGATTAGAGAGCTGAGGAAGAAGCTCGATGCAACGTTTTAATAATTCATCATTGCGATTGACTCTGCTTTTCGCACCATGTGAAACACTGATAAGTCCATAAGCGGCAATCATTCCTATCGCGCCCCTTACGGTTTCTCGGCTTACGCCAAACATGGCACACAGCTCTCGCTCGCTCGGGAGCGCGTCGCCGTCTCTCAGCAAACCCGAAAAAATCATTTCCAGTAATTTGCTTGCAAGGATGTCTTTCTTTGTTTGATTTTTTAGCTGTTTTTCAAACGCAAATACATTCGCTGCCATGATATTCCCTCATCGAGCCATGTTTACTTAACAACGTTCCAGTTAACTTATTGGCATTCCAGTTTACTTAGCGACATTTCATTCAATTGTTTTGGTAATGCCCGTCGACCAGTGTTAACCCGGAGGAATGTCCATTGATGGGTTCGGGCAGCAAAGGCTCGGGCACATTTTGATAGCAAACTGGGCGAAGGAATCGTTCAATGGCGTTGGAGCCCACCGACGTGCTTCTTGAATCTGAAGTCGCAGGGAAGGGACCGCCATGCACCATCGCGTGAGAGACTTCCACACCCGTTGGAAATCCATTGAAAAGTACTCGACCTACTTTGAGCTCTAGATGATCCAATACCTCTTGAAGGTCTTGATTTGAATCGTTGGAACCCGTGTGAATGGTGCCGGTTAATTGACCTTCAAGCGCATCAATGACGGTAAGGAGTTGACCAAGGTTTTTGCAGCGAACAACCAATGAACTGCTGCCAAACACCTCGTCTCGTGCCTGTTCTTGCTGAAGAAATGCTTCTGCACGCGTACTGAATAAATAAGGAACACATTGGTTGTGATTACCTGAAACATCCCCTTCACTCACCATGGTAATGGTTGCGTTTTCAACCAGTGTCCCCACACCGTTTTGATACGCCGCGTGAATTCCAGGAGTCAGCATGGTTTGGCTGATGGCGTTATTTATGATTTCTGCACTTTTGGCGATAAACTGATCCAGTTCTGGGCCATCAATCGCAAGGATTAAACCAGGGTTGGTACAAAACTGACCAGCGCCCATTTGCAAGGAGGCACAGAAGCCTTGAGCCAGTGTATCGCTACTACTTTGAAGTGCACTTGGCATCAGAATAACTGGGTTAATGCTGCTCATTTCGGCGTACACAGGGATCGGCTTTGGACGCTGTTGAGCTGCGTTCATTATCGCCATTCCTCCTGTTCGAGAGCCAGTAAACCCCACGGCTTTGATTGCAGGGTGGGAGACTAATCCTTGACCAATCAAATGACCGGATCCAAACAACATAGAGAATACACCTTCAGGCATATCACAACGTTTGGCCGCTCGGGTCACTGCACTTGCGACCAATTCAGATGTGCCGGGGTGAGCTGAATGTGCTTTTACTATAACCGGACAGCCTGCCGCTAAGGCTGAAGCGGTATCGCCGCCTACTACTGAAAATGCGAGAGGGAAATTGCTTGCACCAAATACCGCGACAGGACCCAATGGTAAATACGTTAATCGCATATCAGGGCGAGGTAGCGGGGCTCTGTCTGGGATAGCGGAGTCAAATTTCGGTACGAAAGCGAGCCCCTTTCTAAGGTTGTCTGCGAATAAATTTAATTGTCCGACCGTTCTTCCACGCTCCCCTTCAAGTCTTGCTTGAGGCAGCCCTGTCTCTTGCATTGCGCGTTCAATCAAACTGTGTTCGAGCGCCATGACTTCTTCACCTATGGCCTGTAGGAAATCTGCTTTACACTCGGCGCTGGTTTTTCGGTAAATAGTAAACGCACGATTTGCGAGTTCACACGCTTGAGACAACTGGGTTTCGTTCGCGCCTAAATAAGGCGGCTCTAACGCTTCGTTTGTATTTGGGTTGATACCATGAATGACCTTTTGGTCACCCATGATCTTTTTACTCCCAATGGTCATTTTGCCCGTCAATATCATGATTTTTATTCCTATAGCGCTTTAACTTGAACCGATTCAGGAGACGTTTGAACCAATGTATTTCGCAAGGGGCGACCAAAAGCAGGAATAGTTATGTCAAATCGATCGCCTACTTGTGTCTTCACCTTGTCTGCAAAACTGAGCGTGGCTGTTCCCATGTAGTGCACATGTAAGTCGCCTGGTCGTCGGAATTGAACATACTTGAAGTGATGTTGCTCTAAGTTACTGATGGTGTGCGCCATATTGGCTTCGCCTGTTAAGAAGGACTTACTCCATAACAATTTGTCGTCACGTTGAATAGAGCTCGTGCCTTCTAAGTGCTCCGGTAAGTCGCCGATTAGAAGCTCCGGACCATAACTGCACGAACGCAATTTGGAATGCGCCAACCATAAGTAATTAAAGTGCTCGGTTACGTGGTCAGAAAACTCGTTACCAATGGCAAAACCCACACGATAGGGACTGCCATCGCTACCTATTACATATAACGCGGTGAGCTCTGGTTCTTCTCCGCCATCTTCAGCAAAGCTCGGCATAGAGATAGGCTGTTCAGGGGCAACGACACATTGACCGTCGCCTTTATAAAACCATTCTGGTTGCGCGCCTACTTCACCAATGCTTGGTTTTCCGCCTTCTACGCCCAATTGAAACATCTTCATTGAATCTGAGAGCGCTTCGTCACCTGCGAGTTTGGCGTGCATTTCTGCTCTGGCATCTGCGCTACCGAGATGAGTTAAACCCGTTCCTGTGACCAACCAACGGGAAGGGTCATCATGGGTAACCGGAGGAAGCAGCATTTGGTTATCAATGATTGTTTGGTATTCCAGACGTTCACTGGTGTATTTTTCACCGATAACCTGAGCTAAAGATTTCCCTGTGTTAATCGCTTCCATTGCCAGTTGGTA
This sequence comes from Vibrio penaeicida, assembly GCF_002933855.1. Lineage (GTDB taxonomy): Bacteria > Pseudomonadota > Gammaproteobacteria > Enterobacterales > Vibrionaceae > Vibrio > Vibrio penaeicida_A. Next base: position 105,478 of record NZ_BFAQ01000020.1, on the reverse strand, counting down.
TGTACCGCCGGTCACATTTAACACACGAACCTGATCGTAGGATTCGACGAGTGCCACTTTCAATTGGTCATTTTGCACAAACTGTATGATTCTCATGGCAATCTCACTCAATCACGTTGAATTGGTGGAGGTGTTTTTCGCTGATACTCAGCCCTAATCCCGGTGTGTTTTCATCAAGGTCGATGTGGCCATTAACGGGAGACGGGTCACCATCAAATATGTAGTAAAACAACTCGTTTCCTATCTCTACGTCATGGACGGGGAAATATTCCGACATTGGGGACGCGAGGGTAGACATCGTGAGATGGTAGTTATGCATTTGCCCCGCATGAGGGATCACGGGAACACCAAAGGACTCTGCTATTGCGTTGATTTTGTGAGCTGCGGTGATCCCGCCAACACGGTTAGTGTCGTATTGAATGACCGACACAGCGCGTTTTTCGAGTAATTGACGAAAGCCGTAACTGGTAAATTCGTGTTCGCCACCAGAGATAGGAATACTGGTGAGTTGATTGAGCTCGGCATAGCCATCAATATCGTCGGCGATTACGGGTTCTTCTAGCCAACGCGGTTGGTACTGTTCTAATTTAGGCAAAATACGCTTGGTGTATTCCAAGTTCCAACCCATGTAGCATTCCAGCATTAAGTCGATGTCTTCGCCGATGACTTCTCTAATTGCCGCCACACTGTCGAGATTCTTTCTTACGCCTTGTGGTCCATCCTTAGGGCCATAACCAAATCGCATTTTCATGGCTGAAAATCCTTGGTCTAGATAGGATTGAGCTTCGCGCTGCATTTCATCCAGATCCGTGCGATAGAGCTTAGAGGCGTAACAAGGGATCGTTTCTTTAGTGCGTCCGCCGAGTAATTTGAAGACAGGCTTGTTCGTTGCTTTCCCCATTAAATCCCAAAGCGCAATATCTATGGCTGAAATCGCCGCCATGCCAATGCCTTTTCGGCCCCAAGCAAGTGTTGAGCGATACATTCTTTGCCAGAGGTATTCATAATCAAAAGGGTCTTGTCCTATAACGAGTGGCGCTAAATATTGGTCAATGATCTGTTTGGCAATTCTTGGTGCTAACGCAACGTTTCCAATACCGACCAATCCATCATCGGTAAACACTTCAACAACAGTCCAGCCGTGAAAGCGGAATGTCCCCATCGAATCGCCGCGATCCCATAACTCATCCATTGCATTGGAGCAAAAGTTATTTTGAGGATCTACGGTGTGTCCATTCCACTCAAATACACGGGCTTGCACTTTGGTTATTTTCATTGAAACGTCTCCTGTTATTGAGCTTGTTTGCGATAGTTGGTGCCCATACGGCAAGCAATATTGAAGGCTTGAATCGTGGCGCTAACGTTGGCTTGGTTAGATCCTGCAATGTCATAAGCAGTGCCATGAGCAGGGGTGGTGATCGGGACAGGTAACCCCCCTTGAACCGTCACGCCTTTTTCAAAACCCAGAAGCTTGATGGCGATCTGCCCTTGGTCGTGATACATGGTTACAACGGCATCGAGTTCGCCGTCTCGGGCTTTAAGAAAAATGGTATCGGCAGGGTAAGGACCTAAAACGGGGTAACCTAAGCTGTTGAGCTTGTTTACGGCTGGTTCAATGATGTCAATTTCTTCCGTGCCGCAAACGCCACCATCGCCGCCATGCGGGTTAAGTGCCGCAACCGCGACTCTAGGGGACTCTATATCTGCGGCTTTTAGTGCCTTATAGATGAGCTTACTAGCTTCGATGATTCGCTCTTCACTGAGAATGCTGACCACATCTTTCAGTGGTACATGAGATGAGATTCTTGATGTCCACAGATCACCAAGCGTATTGAATTCACAGAAAAAGGATTCGACACCCAGTTTGTCGGCAAAGTAATGAAGTTCATCTTCAAAAGGCATTCCAGAGAGAATCATCGCTTGTTTATTCAGGGGGGCAAAACAGATGGCATCAATATGGTGAGCGACCACCGCTTCTAGGCATTGGTCTAATATGTTTAATACCGAACGACCTCCTGCGGCACTTGCAAACCCTACCTTCACTTCTTGTTGAGTGACGGAATGAACAGGGACAAACAGAATTTCACCTGATCCACTGTATTGGCGTGCGTCTGATAGAGACTCAATCGTTTTCAGCTTGATATCGGTTTGAGCGATCTGTTGTCCATGATCCCATAACCATTGATCGCCAATGAGTACGATATTGGCTTGTGACGTAATACCGCTCTGGTTGAATAATTTGGCAACCAGTTCAGCACCAATGCCAGAGGGATCGCCTAAAGAAATAGCAACAGTGGGCAAAGAGCTAGGCATAAAGTTTCCTTACGGTTATATTCTGTATAATTCTTGGTCTACTGGTACGGAAACATTACCACTAGACCAGTAATTGACAAGATGAAAATTAACAAAAAAGAAACATATTTAAGATGGGAAATGAAAGAAATTGATGGTTATCTTATTTAAATCAAGTGCTTAACGCTCTTGTTGATATTTTCTTCAATCGTTGGATTTGTGATCTTGTTCAATTTGTGAACAAGATGCGTGATAACTAATGCTTATGAACAAGATAAGTTCTTTGTATTGGTTTATAAATATTCGGCAGAGGTATGATGACTCCAGACTTAGTTATTACAGAGTACTACCTATGAAAACATCACTGAAATCGATTAAAGCGTTAAAAACTGTGTTGATCGGAATAACATTGGTTAGTCTTGCAGGGTGTGCGTCACCAGAGTTTGACTCCAACGATGAAAATGCAGCGCGCAATCGTGGAGCGGCAGGAGGGGCGTTACTTGGTGCGACAGCAGGATTACTTCTTGGATCCCCAGAGTTAGCGGCAAAGGGGGCGATTGCAGGTGGAGTGGCTGGTGGTGTTAGCGGTTCGATGAAAGATTTAGAAGATTCGCGTAGCGCTGAGCGCAACCAAGTCATGGCAGATGGCGTATCGCAAGATACTCGTTCTGACGCTGAAAGAAGAGCGGCAGAGCTGGAAGCTGAGTTGCGTATTATTGAACTGGAAAAGCAGTTGAATGAAATGAAAGTGCAGCAGTCAGTTGAAGGTTAAATTGAGCATCGGTCAAATAAGACAAAAAAGGAGCCTCAGCTCCTTTTTTGTCATTAAGCGCGAGTTTTTTATTACTTACCGCGAGCTTCTATGCGGATTTTTCTTCCATCATAATGCGGTAGCTGACCATATCTTTAATAGTCAGAACAGGCATATTGTGTAATTTACCAAACGCCACGATTTCAGGCGTTTTCGCCATTGAACCATCAGGGTTGGCGACTTCACACAAAATTCCAAAGGGGGAAAGCCCCGCCATTTGCATGAGATCGATCGTACCTTCAGTATGACCGCGACGAGTCATAATTCCGCCTTTACGTGCACGTAATGGAAATACATGCCCTGGTCTTGCGAGGTCGCTGGCTTTAGCATTCAAACGAGAGGCTGTTTTTATCGTGGTAACACGATCGGCAGCAGAAACCCCTGTTGTGACACCTTCTTTTGCTTCGATAGAAACCGTAAAGGCCGTTTGGTTTTTGCTGTTGTTAGCTTCCACCATCGGAGGCAGTTCTAATTGATTGGCATGTTCATCAGTCAGGCACAGACACACGATACCGCTGCATTCGCGAATCATGAGTGCCATTTGTTCATTCGTTAAATGATCAACAGAATAGATGAGATCGCCTTCGTTTTCACGATCTTCGTCATCAAGCAATAAAATTCCGCGACCTTGTTGCAATGCTTCAAGGGCGTTTTCTACACGCTCAATAGGTGTGCCAAATTGTTCTAGCAATGAAGTTTGGTTCTGATTCATGGTAGTACTCCGTAAAAAATTTACCAGAATCAGGGCATATATGAAGGGGGCTTGTGGATCATGGTGAGTAAAAAGCTACCCATGATCTAAATGCAAGCCAAAGTAAAACCCACAGAGTATTCACCGACTCCTTTATGGAGTGGTTTCACTGTGTTTTTATCATCCTCTCCCATCCGGACTATGACCGTCGGCTCTGGGTTTTCACCAGATCTGCTGACCTTGCAACCAAGCGACTGCAAGCGCTCGCGGGCTCACCAGAATGACTGGTATACCGCCGGTGGGGAATTTCGCCCCGCCCTGAGAATAATGTTGTTACACCCAGTATCCTCACAGAAATTCGCATCTGGAGTTTACTTGGGTATACGTCTTTGTGTTTCAACGCAGAAGAATAGTATCGTTTTTTTATAAAGAAGGTAATCACTAAGTGGCGATATGGCGTGATTTCGAATATAAAAGGCGCGAAAAGTACAATATTCGCGCCATTGAGAGGATTGAAGAGTGGGTTTACTAGAGGACAAGGTTTACTGTGGGTACAGTTTTCCGTCAACGACGACCCCTTGGCTAGTATACTCATCATCCAAAATGGTGATGGCAGCGCGGTATCCTTTTGTAAGGTATCCAAGCGTATCTTGTCGCATCGCCTTTGCTGGGTATGTCGATGCCATTTTTAGCGCTTCTTCTTCCTGAATACCCCATTTGATGACATTGGCAACCGATTGATCCATGCCGATGTGCGCGCCCGCTAAACTGCCTTGAGCATTCACCAGTTTTCCATTAACGACTCGCACTGTTTCATCGTTTAGAACAAAGGTGTCCTTTTGGCTGCCTACTGTTGCCATGGCATCTGTAACGATAAAAAGCTTTCCGACCGGTTTGCTACGATGAGCCAATAGCGTGCTGTTTTCTGAAACATGAATGCCATCTGTGATAATTGAGCACCAAGTGTCGTCATTAAGAAGTGCCGTTCCAACAACACCAGGCTCTCTACCTTCCAATGGGGACATGGCGTTGTATAAATGTGTAAACCCATTTACAAGGCGAATTTTTCCACTATGCAGCTGAGCTTGGTTGGCATTGCTATGACCACATGAAACGATGATTTTCTTTTCGGATAGCCAATTCAATGCTTCAGTGGTCACCATTTCAGGGGCGAGTGTAACCAGGGTAGCACCAGAGCTGAGCCAAGGCATGGTTTCAAGCTCCGCGATCGAAGGAGCATAAAAATGTTTGTCGTCGTGTGCGCCTTTTTTTTCTGGGTTGAGCCAAGGACCTTCTAAGTGAACACCCAGAACACCTGCAATTTTGTCGTGAATCGCTGCTTCGACCGCGATAAGAGCGTGTTCCATTTTCTCCTTGCTATCGCTGATCAATGTAGGGAGAAGATAGGCCGTACCGTGTTTTCGATGTGCTCGGCATATGGTTTGAATGCCTTCTACATTGGTATCTTGGTTAAACATAACGCCACCCCCACCATTGACTTGTATATCTACAAATCCAGGGCTGAGTGTGCAATCGTGATAGTCATGGAACTGAGCATCCTTTGGAATGGATTCTTGGGAGATAACACCTAAAATTTCGTTGTTTTGCCAAAGGATGGCTGAGTTCAAATGAAAGTGCTCACCATCAAAAATCCTTTTTGCTGAAATGGCTTGTAGAGTCATAAAGTATCCTTACTCCATAAATTGAAATGCAGCGCCCAGTAAACAAGCATCGTAATCACCCTTGGCGCTATAAAGGGAAACGTGAAATGGAGGAGGGGATTGCTGAACATATTTTGCGACGGCAGCGAGATAACCACTCGCGAGCCCAATACCACCTCCAATAACAATGGCATCCAGATCTAAGCTGGCTTTTAGGTTAAGACAAAGTGTTGCAACCGCTTTTGCACTTTTATCGATGATGGCCTGCGCATGTGGGTTCCGCGGTGCGATTTTAAAGAGTTCGACGTTACTGACGTCTTTCCCCAGCTCTGGCTGAATGCTTTTTTTGACTTGGCGCTGAATCGCTTTTCCTGAGGCGATGGCTTCGACACACCCAGTTTGACCACACCCGCATGGTTCACCATTGATATCGACCACGGTGTGACCAATGTGTCCTGCAAAGTTGTTGGCACCTTTATGGAGCTTACCATTCAAGACCAAGCCTCCGCCCACCCCTGTTGAAACGGTCACGTAAGCAATATTCTGAATGGGAGCATCTAATTGCAAATACTCGTACCATGCGGCCGCCTGAGCATCATTAAGCATGGATACGGGCTTATTGCACAGAGATTCTAATGCGCGATGTAAAGGAAATGGTGCAGGAAAAGAGAGGGTGTCTGGATTGATTGAGGTTATCCCTGCATGGCTTACCCACCCAGTTGTTGAAATGCCTATTTTATTTACTTGAGGAAGCCAACCCTGACAGTGCTGAAGAATATGTTGGGCAAATTGTTCCGCCGATTGAGCACTAGGCGTTGGTATTTGTGTGCGTTCAATCAGGGATGACGTAGAAAGGTCGACCAATCCGAGCGCTATCTTTGTTCCTCCAATATCAATGGCCAGTACTTTCATTGTTGTGCTCCTGCTGCTTGAGTGGCGGAATTGAACCAGTCCGTCACAACTTCTAGTCGAGTTAGGGCGGATCCTACCGTTACGGCGACAGCGCCCTGTTCTATCGCCTTGGCTGCGAGTTCAGGGGTGTTATATCTGCCTTCTGCCATCGTAATGAATCCTGCCTCTGAAAACTGTTTGACGAGTTGCAAATCTGGCTCACGTGGTACTTCGCCCTCAACGTAACCCGATAAGGTGGTTCCGACGATATCAACGTTGTGATTGTGCGCCCATAGCCCGTCCTCGAAGCAGGAACAATCCGCCATGGCAATACAGCCTAAGTTTTTGATGGCAGCGATGATCTTCTCTCGACTTTCGGGGCGAGACCGGTTGGTCGCATCGAATGCAATAATACTCGCCCCTGCTTCTGCTAGCGATTCCACGTCTGATAAAAAGGGGGTAATGCGCACTTGGCTATCCTTTACATCCCGTTTCACCATTCCAATTATAGGAATGCTCACAACTTTGGATACGGCGGCGACATTCTCTGTCCCTTCGATGCGAAGCGCTTTAGCTCCTGCTTGTTGCACAGATAGCGCCATGGCGGCAATGATGCGACTATTGTCCATTGGGCTACCCACTACAGGCTGTATGGATACAACGGTTTGCCCTAGTAGTAATGCGCGAATACGATTTTCTTTTTCAATGTTCTTCACAATTGCCTCAAGTTGAAAATTGCCATGGAATCAGGTTATTAGCGATTAAGGAACTATGCCAAATAGCGGTTACAGAACTCGGTGCGACTTGTTTCTTATTCATTTCATCTGATTAAAAGAGCAAATTTGGCTAAATTTTGCTCGCCCTCACATTTCGTTAAATGTCGCTTTGAAAATAATCTTCATTGTTATAATAATTCTTGATGAATATTTTTTTCAACATAAAAAGAGATTTTTTTCAAAATGTCGTGAGTGTGAAAATACGGCGGCAAAAACAAAAGGGAATAGCGATGAAAGTCATTAATAAACTGACATTGGCAATGCTGGCACTTGGATGTGCTCTATCAGCCCAAGCGGCGACTACATTGAAAATGGGAATGCAGGCGTCTGTTGGTTCTGTTGAATACACATCGGCCAAGCTTTTAGCCGATACAGTCGAAGAAATGAGTAAAGGCGAGTTGAAGATTACCTTGTACCCGAGTGCACAACTTGGCGATGACCGTGCGATGTTACAGCAGTTGTCACTTGGTGATCTCGACATCACCTACGCAGAATTTGGACGCATGGGGCTTTGGATACCGAGAGCGGAAGCGGTAACACTCCCGTACGTAGCAAAAGATTATGAGCACCTTCGCCGTATGTTTGATTCGGAGTTTGGTCAGGGTATTCGAAAGGAAATGCTGACCAAGTTCCAATGGCGAGCACTGGATACATGGTACAACGGCACTCGACAAACAACGTCTAACCGACCGCTAAAATCAATCAGTGATTTCAAAGGGTTAAAGTTACGTGTGCCGAATGCCAAACCTAACCTGAATTACGCTAAGTTGTCTGGCGCTTCACCAACACCAATGGCGTTTTCTGAAGTGTACCTAGCGTTGCAAACCAACGCTGTAGACGGGCAAGAAAACCCCTTACCAACCATCAAGACGATGAAGTTTTATGAGGTACAAGAAAATTTAGCCCTCACCAACCATATCGTGAACGACCAAATGGTCATTATTTCTGAAAATACGTGGCAGAAGCTGTCTAGCGATCAGCAAAAAATCGTTTCGGATGCCGTCGCTAAAGCGGGAGATGCGCATACCGCTTCCGTGAAAAAGCAAGAGTCTGAATTGGTTTCTTTCTTTGAATCGAAAGGCGTGAACGTGACTTACCCAGAGCTTTCACCGTTCCGCGAAGCGATGCAACCTTTGTACGCCGAGTTTGAAGAGAAAGTAGGTCAACCTATTGTGAAGCAACTTACTGAGATGTAAGTGTTTTTAGACAGTACGGCTGGCACGTCGTATCTGCCAGTCATGGAGCCTCAAATGCTACAAAAGATCACTAGAAATATTGAAGAAATCATCACAGTACCACTGATGCTCGTTTTACTGGTTGTGCTCACTTGGCAAATTGGGACGCGTTGGTTATTAGATGATCCTTCTCTGTGGAGCGAAGAGCTGGCGAGAGTACTGTTTATGTATATGGCGTTGATTGGTTGTGCTATCGCCATTAAAAGCAGTACACACGTCAACATCACGTTCTTTTCAGACAAGCTACCTGAGAGAGTTCGACTAATTTTGGTGCTTTCTCTTGAATTGGCGGTACTCCTTTCCATTTTTGCCATTATCCACCTTGGTTATCAACATGTTCAGCGAACCGCATTTTTTGAATTGATCACGCTGGAAATCTCAAGCAAATGGATGAATTACAGTTTGCCTCTCGGGGGATTGTTTATGGTGGTTCGTCAATTGCAAAAGATGATCAAGATTGTTGCTGATTATCGTCACACTAGCCATACAACAAGTGCTGAAAGCAAATAAGGAGATAGCATGGCAACTTCAATTTTTGGCTGGTTAGCTCTGTTATTTGCAGGGATGCCAGTGGGTTTTTCACTCATTTTTGTTGCTTTGGTTTTTCTGGTTGTCACCAGTAGCCCAGGTATCAATTTTGCGGCGCAGCAAATGCTGGGTGGCATTAACAATTTCACACTTTTAGCGGTGCCTTTTTTTGTTCTAACAGGGCACTTAATGAACAGCGCAGGCATTACCGAACGTATTTTTAACTTTGCAAAATCCATGGTCGGGCATGTAACGGGTAGCCTTGGGCATGTGAACATTATGGCGAGTCTGTTGTTTTCCGGTATGTCAGGTTCCGCACTTGCCGATGCTGGAGGGCTTGGTCAGCTCGAAATAAAGTCGATGCGAGATGCAAAGTACGATGACGATTTTGCTGGTGGGCTAACGGCGGCTTCATGCATTATCGGCCCTTTAGTTCCTCCTTCTATCCCATTAGTGATTTACGGTGTCGTTTCTAACACGTCAATTGGCGCGTTGTTTTTGGCTGGGGCTATTCCCGGTATTCTTTGCTGTATCGCGCTGATGGTGATGAGCTACTTTATCTGTAAAAAGCGCGGTTATATGACGTTACCTAAAGCTTCGCGCAAAGCTCAGCTCACCTCATTCAAAGAAGCATTTTTGTCTTTGCTGACGCCTGTGATCATCATTGGGGGCATTTTTTCTGGTAAGTTCACGCCAACAGAAGCAGCTGTTGTTTCGTCTTTATACGCTCTGTTTTTGGGAACGGTTGTGTACAAGCAGCTCACCATCAGCGGGTTTATTGATGTACTAAAAGACACCATAAACACAACGGCGGTGGTTGCCTTGATGGTGATGGGGGTAACGGTATTTGGTTGGATTGTGGCGCGGGAACAATTGCCTCAAATGCTGGCTGAATATTTCCTTACCATCAGCGATAACCCTTTGGTTCTACTGCTTCTGATAAATCTGCTTCTGCTTTTCCTCGGTACGTTTATTGAATCGTTAGCTCTTCTTTTGTTGCTGGTTCCGTTTTTGGTGCCAGTGGCTGGTGCGGTGGGAATTGACCCCGTTCATTTTGGCGTTATGGCGATCCTCAATTTGATGATAGGGATATTAACGCCGCCCATGGGAATGGCGCTTTATGTTGTGTCCCGAGTGGGAGATATCCCATTCCACACTTTAACCCGAGGAGTTATTCCCTTACTGGTGCCGCTCTTTATTGTGCTGATTCTCGTGGCGGTCTTTCCTCAATTCACTCTGTTCCTTCCCGAGCTATTTCTAAACTACGGACAATAATTAGGACGCATTCAAAATGAAAAAATTAACTGGGTTGATTGCTGCACCCCATACACCTTTCGACTTAAACAATAAGGTGAACCTAGAGGTTATTGATCAAATTGCTGAGCTTCTGATAGAGCAGGGGGTGTCAGGGGCTTATATTTGCGGCACAACAGGAGAAGGGATTCATTGTTCAGTCGAAGAACGCAAGCTAATTGCTGAGCGTTGGGTTGATGCTTGCTGCGGAAAATTGGACATTATTGTCCATACCGGTGCGCTGAGCATCGTCGATACACTGGATCTAACTCGTCATGCCGACACGCTAGATGTGCTCGCCACTTCCGCTATTGGCCCTTGTTTTTTCAAGCCAGCTAACGTTGATGAATTGGTTGACTACTGCGCTCAAGTGGCGAGTGCCGCACCTTCAAAAGGTTTTTACTACTACCATTCTGGAATGTCAGGCGTGAATGTCGATTTAGAACAGTTTCTCATTGAAGGAAATAAGCGAATCCCCAATCTATCCGGTGCTAAATTTAATCACTCCGATCTCTATGACTACCAGCGATGCATTCGCGTTGCGGATGGGAAGTTTGATGTACCATTTGGCGTCGATGAATTTTTACCAGCGGGGCTAGCTGTTGGGGCTGTTGGGGCGGTCGGCAGTACCTACAATTATGCTGCGCCGTTATACCTGAGGATCATCGAGTCTTTCCACAAGGGCAATCACCAAGAGGTAGCGCGCTTAATGGATTCTGTGATTGCGATTATTCGTGTACTGGTGGAATACGGAGGCGTAGCAGCAGGAAAAGTCGCCATGCAACTGCACGGAATTGATGTTGGGAACCCCAGATCGCCGATCAGAGCGTTAACGGAAACACAGAAACAGGATGTGCTATTCAAACTTCGCAATGCGCGCATTTTGGACCTTGTATGAGTAAGGGACGTTCAATGCGAGTTAGTAGCTTACAAAAGGGGCGAGTGGTGGCATAGGAACCATTTTTACCTCTATCGAAAGCACATAAAACGCGAGTCATGAAATGTTTGGCACGTTCATATTGAGGTTGTTCGAGTATAGACCTGCAATTACTGTATTTGACGAGATGAGTCTGATACCTTTATCCACGCCGTCACCAACGAAAAAGAGAGCATTGTGAGCCTACCCAAAAATTTACTCGTTCGTCTTCGAGCGAACACAGAACCACTGAGTAAGAAGCTGCGTTTAGTAGCAGACTATATCTTGGAGAATGCTCATGATGTCCAGTTTCAAACCATCACGGATTTAGCGCGTAACTCTCAAACCAGTGAAGCGACCGTGGTGCGGCTGTGTCGTGATATGGGCTACAAAGGCTATTCAGATTTTAGGATGGCGTTGGCGGTGGATCTTAGCCAAAACCCACGAGAAAAACAGGTCGAGATGGAAGGCGATATTTGCCATATTTCAGCCCAAAGTGCGGTGGCGAGCTTGCAAGATACGGCTCAGATCATTGACCGAAAAGTGTTGGAAAGAGTGTGTAACCTAGTTCACGAGTCCCATTACATCAGTTGTGTTGGGGTTGGGGCATCGAGCATTGTGGGGCGTTACTTGGCATTCCGATTATTGCGAATTGGCAAGAAAGTCACCATGTTCGAAGACACACATTTAGCGGCAATGAACGCCGTTCGAAGTACGCAAGGCGATCTCTGGTTTGCGATTTCGAGTTCGGGTTCAACCAAAGAAGTTGTCCATGCAGTTAGGCAAGCGCACCAACGCGATACCCCGGTCATTTCTCTTACTAACATTACTCATAGTGCGCTGTCATCCATATCGACAGAATCGCTTATTGCAGCAAGACCAGAAGGGCCGCTAACTGGGGGCGCATTTGCATCTAAAGTTGGGGCGTTATTATTGGTTGATGTTCTGGTTAATACTCTGCTGGAGCAATACCCAGAATACGCGGAGTCGGTTGTTGATACCGCCGAAGTAGTGATGCCTCTGATGATTTAACCATGTTGCGTCAATTGAAAAGTCAGGGTCGACAGACCCTAACGACATTCGTACTTATTTTCCATATTCGCGACGGTTTTCTTGAGAAAACGTTCCAACGCATTTAAATCTATTTTTGCTAGGCTGGTTAGGTACAAACATGACTTCGCTGTTTTGACTTTTCCAATCTCGGCTAAATCCTCTTTGTAGTCTTCAAACCCCTGCATGATATAGAGCGTTAGGTTTTGTTTGCGAGGCGAGAACCCTGTGATCATCCAAGAATACGTGCCTTTGGTGTTGGTGTATTCATACTTCCCAAAACCGACGATAGAATCTCCCCACATCACAGCCTTTTTATCGGTTACTCGCTCAAACATTGCGAGCAAAGTAAATGCATCTTCTCTCCGTTTTTCGTGTTCAACCGAGTTAAGGAACTTGACCACACTTTTTCGGTTAGGACGAGTCTTTATCTCTGACATATCTGCCTCCAATGACGGGTTAATCTAGAGAACGATAAAGCGATGGCGGGGACATGACAAGCAAGTAAATACAAAAAAGGCTAACCGAAGTTAGCCTTTCTAAAATAATAGGTGACTTTAAAGAAAGTGTGAAACGGTAGAATTACCAGCCTTTCACTACACCGCCTTTGAAGATGTCCATTGCAGCGTTGTAAACTTCATCTGTTTGGTATGCTTTAACAAAATTTTGTACGTTTTCTGCTGCTAGGTTTTCTTCACGCGCAACAATTAGGTTTACGTATGGAGAGTCTTTGTCTTCAACGAATACACCGTCTTTTTCAGGTGTTAGGTCGATGCTGCTTGCGTAAGTCGTGTTGATGATAGACAGCGCTACGTCGTCCAAAGAGCGTGGAAGTTGAGCGGCATCCAATTCAACGATTGTAATGTTTTTAGGGTTAGCAACGATATCGCGAACGGTTGCTAGTAGACCAACACCTTCACGTAGAGTAAGAAGACCTTGTTGCTCTAGAAGAAGTAGAGAACGACCAAGGTTTGTTGGGTCATTAGGAACAGCGATACGAGCGCCTTCTTGAATCTGATCAACAGACGTTACTTGCTTAGAGTAACCCGCGATAGGGTAAACAAACGTGTTACCAGCGATAGTCAGTTTGTAGCCGCGATCCGTTACTTGCTGATCAAGGTACGGCTTGTGCTGGAATGCGTTAATGTCGATAGATTGGTCATCGAGTGCTGCGTTAGGCGTTACGTAATCAGTAAACGTTACTAACTCTACGTCTAGGTTGTACTTCTCTTTCGCTACTTTTGCTGCTACTTCAGCAACTTGTGCCTCTGCACCTGCCATTACGCCAACTTTGATTTTGCTTGTGTCGACTTCTTTCTCGCCACAACCTGTCAGTACGAGTGCAGACGCTGCTGCTGCAATGGCCAAAAGGCTTTTAAGGTTATATTTCATTGTATTCTCCTTAATTCTAAATCCAAAAATTCTTTATTTATTAACTATTAACTATTAACTATTAACGTTAAAAATTGAGTTATCTGTGGTCAGCGCGGCGTACAAGCGCGTCACCGATTGATTGAATGATTTGTACCAGCACGATAAGCATCACGACGGTAACGGCCATAATCACAACATCGTAGCGGTGGAAGCCGTAACGAATCGCGACATCACCTAATCCGCCGCCGCCAACTGTGCCAGCCATTGCCGAATAGCTCACTAATGTAACCATGGTGATGGTTACGGAGTTCACGATGGTAGGTAGTGCTTCAGGAAGCAGTACTTTTGTAATAATTTGGGTTGGTGTTGCGCCCATAGATTGCGCGGCTTCAACAAGCCCACTAGGCACTTCGAGTAGTGCACCTTCAATCAGGCGAGCAACAAATGGGATCGCACCAATGGTTAACGGCACAATTGCTGCCGTGGTGCCGATAAATGTGCCAACAAGTAATTTGGTGACAGGGATAATGGCAACCATTAGAACCAAAAATGGTACAGAGCGACCGATGTTCACAATCGCACCTAGAACATTGTTTAAAGCGATATTTTCCAGTAAGCCACCTTTCTTAGTGGTGTGTAAAATAACACCTAATGGGATACCCACAGCGAACCCAACGATGCCCGCAACCGCGACCATGTATAGGGTTTCCCACGTTGCACCCAGCAAAAGATCGCCATTTAGGCTTAGCCACTCTGTTACTGACTTAAAGGACATAACCAAGTACCTCTACTTTTACTTTGTGTTCGCGGATAAAATCGAGCGCTGCTTTTTCGCTTTCTTCGTCGCCAAAGAACTCTGCGACCATCATTCCGAATTTCACGCCGCCAGCGTAATCCAAGTCGGAGCTTAAAATGCTCACATCAATACCGTAGTTTCGAGCGATTTGGGTTATCAGAGGTGCATCGGTGCTAGCGCCCGTGAACTCTAAGCGAACCAATGGGTAGCTACCTTCGACACGTTCTGACTGTAAACGAACTTGGTAATCTTCAGGAATGGAAAGATCCAAAGTGGAGCGAATAAAGTTGTGTGCCAACTCAGTTTTAGGGTGAGCAAATATTTCGCCAACGGTGCCTTTCTCAACCAGTTTTCCATCACCAATAATGGCAACTTCATGACAGATGCTTTTAACCACATCCATTTCATGCGTAATCAGTAGAATGGTGATATTGAGCTGACGGTTGATTTTTTTCAGCAGCTCAAGGATGGACTGCGTTGTTGCGGGGTCCAGTGCGCTGGTTGCCTCATCACACAGCAAAACTTTAGGATCAGAAGCCAATGCCCGTGCAATTGCAACGCGCTGCTTTTGTCCCCCGCTTAGGTTTGCTGGGTAGGTATCACGTTTGTCGCTCAATCCTACCAGTGCCAGAAGCTCGGTTATCTTACTTTCGATTTTTGCTTTATTTGCGTTCGCAAGTTCCAGTGGAAGAGCAACATTTTCAAATACCGTACGGGAAGATAGTAGATTAAAGTGCTGAAATATCATGCCAATGTTTCGGCGTGCTTTTCCAAGTTCAGATTTGGATAACTGTGTTAGGTCGACACCATCTACGATAACTTCACCAGACGTTGGTGCTTCTAACATGTTAACGCAACGAATCAGTGTGCTTTTCCCTGCACCGGAAGATCCAATGACGCCAAAGATTGCGCCTTGGGGAATAGATAGGTTGATGTCTATTAAGGCGTTGATCTCCTTGCTGCCTTGATAGAAAACCTTATTTACTTGATTAATTTCAATCATATAAACAACCGTGCGGATTAAACTGAAAAGCGAATAGAGTGAACAGAATAATATTTTGAACTTGCTCTAAATTTTCAGTCGATGCTATGGCTTTCTGTTTTTTAAGTCAATAGATATTTTTACGTCTAGACGTCTATATAGCCTTGCAAATAACGGGTATTTTTTACTTAAAGCAAGGATATGCATACGTTCGTGAGCATTTTTACCGCTTATTCTCCCATCGAGGCTAAAAAGTAATTGCATAGTGCGAAGTGCTATAAAGCATGTAATAATTTGTTTTGATTAAGGGTGTATTGAGGATTCGATTTTGGCTAAACCTGCCGTTTTTCTTGACCGTGATGGTGTGATCAACGTAGACCACGGTTACGTGCATGATGAACATAGTTTTGAATACATCGATGGTGTATTTGAAGCAACAAAGCAACTTCAAGACATGGGGTATCTACTGGTCCTTGTTACAAATCAATCCGGAATAGCGCGAGGGATGTTTAGCGAAGATCGCTTTCTTTCTCTTACTCAGTGGATGGATTGGAATTTCGTTGACAATGGCGTTGATTTTGACGGTTTCTATTATTGTCCGCATCACTCTGAACATGGAATTGGCGATTACAAGCAAGATTGTGAATGCCGAAAACCCAAGCCTGGCATGTTTATTTCTGCCCGTGATTTCTTAAAAATAGACATGGAAAATTCCGTTATGGTGGGTGACAAAGCGGAAGATATGATGGCCGCTCAATCGGCGGGTGTTGGAACACGAGTTCTTGTCCGTACTGGGAAACCTGTTACCGAGAAAGGAGAGTCTTTGGCGTCAGTTGTATTAGACAGCATTAAAGATGTTCCTGATTACCTTAAGAGCTAGCCTGCTCCATGTTGAAAACGTTTATAAAGGTTAATGCACTGTTGGTGATCTCGGGGTTGGTGATAACTGGCTGCAGTTCAAGCTCTCCGGTTAATAATGCATATATATGTGGTGATGACTTAGAAATATGGACGCACCCTATTAATGAATATGAACTTCAATTAGAGATAAACAATGAGCGCTATCTAATGGATCGAGTGCCGAGTGCATCTGGTGAGAAATTTGAGAATCGCCGTATGAGCTATGTTTTCTGGATGAAAGGTACCCAAGCCAGCTTGTCTTTACCCAATGTTCCTATACAAATGTGCAATCAAATTACACCTAAAAAGACATCGTTATCGTCTAAAAATACCTTGTTTTGAGTATTTATCTCACTCTTTCTTTGAGGGAATATTGCAATTCGATGCCAAACTTCGGCAATATTCCTTTATCACTACGACAAGTAAATTTGAAATCCTATGAGTAAAAAACTCACTATTTTGGATATTGCTCGATTAGCAGGGGTTGGTAAATCGACGGTTTCCCGCGTTTTGACGAACGATCCAAAAGTAAAACCGGATACCCGTAAAAAGGTAGAACAGATCATCGCTGAGTCTGGCTATGTGCCGTCTAAATCTGCTCAATCAATGAGAGGAGGCAGCCAGAAAGTCATCGGAGTGATTATATCTCGTTTGGATTCTCCATCAGAAAACTTGGTCGTTAGCCCGCTTTTAAAAACCCTGTATGCAGAAGGGTATGATGTCGTGATCATGGAAAGCCAATTAGACTGCGACAAAGCCAATGAGCACCTTGCTGTTCTTAAGCGCCGAAATGTTGATGGTGTGATTGTGTTTGGGTTTTCAGGTTGCGACATGTACGAATTGGAATCTTGGGGTCATAGAGCCGTTGTTATTGCCTCAGATTCCTCTGAAATATCGTCAGTGAATTACAACAATCAATCGGTCATTGAGATGGCTTTGAATCAACTTAACCAGCAAGAAAAGTCGCACATAGCGTTTATTGGAGTTGATGACTCAGATGCGACAACGGGTCGATTGCGCACACAAGCTTATATTCGTTGGTGTGAAGACCGCGCTTTACCTCTTAAATACAGGACGGGTGCGCTGAACCATGAAAGCGGCTATCACTTGGTTGATGAGGTATTAGATGCAAAAACGGATGCTATTGTGTGTGCCAGTGACTCACTAGCGTTAGGCGTAAACAAGAGGCTTCAAGAGATCGGTAAAACTGATATAACCGTGTTTGGTGTTGGTGGGAACGCATTACTTTCATTCCTATTCCCTAATACGCAGAGTATCGACCCTGGTTATGCGGAAGCTGGAAAAAAAGCCGCTAGCTTGCTGATCGGTCAACTTCAGAATCAATCGGAGGTTACTCACGTAACTCTGACCCCTTCATTACCTAGTTAGCATACAATTTTTCAACTCTTTGTAGCTCAATAAGAATAAAGATGCCGAGCTTCTTTTTCTATTTATCACTACATTTTTAATGTGATCATGTTCAATTAATGGGACTGTTCCCATTTTGATTTATTGTTAGCGATGTCAATATGAGTAATAACAATTGGGAACGATCCCAAAAAAATAAAATAGAACGTGAATTCAAATAGGGTGAACAGTTATGAGTAAGGTAGCGAAGAAAGATGTCGCCAAAATCCTCGAACTTGTAGGGGGAAGCGATAACATTGCGAGTGTAAGCCATTGTTTAACTCGATTGCGCTTTGTACTAAATGATGCCGATGCAGCGGATGTGAAAGGGCTAGAGAGTATTTCCATTGTTCGTGGTTGTTTTACAAATGCTGGTCAATTTCAAGTCGTGATAGGCAATGAAGTGGACGATGTCTATAAGCTTTTACTGGAACTTTCAGGTAAAAGCAGCGCCAGCAAAGACGATTCCAAATTGGCTGCTCGTCAGAACATGAATATTTTAGAGCGCAGCATCTCCCACCTAGCCGAAATTTTTGTTCCCCTTCTGCCAGCGATCATTACGGGTGGTTTGATTCTTGGTTTTCGCAACGTTATTGGCGATATCAAGATGTTCGACGGTCAAACACTGACGCAAATCAGTCAGTTTTGGGCGACGGTCCATTCGTTTCTATGGCTAATTGGTGAAGCGATTTTCTTCTTCTTGCCCGTCGGCGTATGTTGGGCGACCGTGAAGAAGCTAGGTGGCACGCCAATACTGGGTATTACATTAGGTGTGACGTTAGTTTCACCTCAACTTATGAACGCTTATTTAATCGGTAAAGAAGTGCCAGAAGTATGGGACTTTGGATTGTTTGTGATTGAAAAAGTGGGTTATCAGGCACAAGTAATACCTGCAATGCTGGCGGGTGTAGCGTTGGCATTCATAGAGACCAACCTCAAGCGCATCGTACCGGGATACCTGTACCTTGTTGTGGTGCCATTTGTGTCCATTTTGCTGTCTGTGATCCTTGCTCATTCATTGATCGGTCCTTTTGGACGTTTACTGGGCGATGGTGTTGCATTTGCTGCTAAAGCGGCTATGACGGGTGACTTTGCCATTATTGGTGCCACCGTGTTTGGGTTCCTTTACGCACCGTTAGTGATCACCGGTGTTCACCACACAACCAATGCCGTTGATTTGCAGCTAATGCAAGAGTTGGGTGGTACACCAATTTGGCCACTAATCGCATTGTCTAATATTGCACAGGCTTCTGCTGTCGTCGGTATCATCATTATCAGTCGCAAAGAGGGTGAGCGAGACATCTCTGTTCCTGCAGCCATTTCTGCTTACCTTGGTGTTACGGAGCCAGCGATGTACGGTATCAACCTTAAATACAAATTCCCAATGCTGAGTGCCATGACAGGCTCTGCTATTGCGGCGGCAATATGTGGTAGTGCTGGTGTAATGGCAAACGGCATCGGTGTGGGTGGCTTACCCGGTATTCTATCCATCCAGCCTCAATATTGGACCATTTTCAGCATCGCCATGTTGGTTGCGATTTTTGTACCCGCGCTGCTGACTCTCTTCTTCTATAAGCGCGCCCAACATAAAGGCAATTTAGAAACTGCAGCCGCATAACATACAGCAGGCAGCTTGCTCTCTTCCCCCTTGTTGGCTGCCTGCGCTTTACTCTGAGATCGAAATAATGACTATTCATAACGACTGGTGGCGCAAAGCGTCTATTTACCAAATCTATCCAAAAAGTTTTTGTGACAGCGGAAGTTCTGGCACTGGAGATATTCAGGGGATCATTTCGAAGTTAGGGTATTTGAAAGCACTGGGCATTGACGCTATCTGGTTAACCCCTGTTTACCGTTCTCCAATGGTCGATAACGGTTATGATATTTCGGACTATTACGCCATTAACCCCGATTTCGGCACCATGGAAGACTTTGATGAATTGATTGCCGCGGCACATGCAAAAGGGATTCGCATTATTATGGATATCGTCGTTAACCATACGTCGACAGCGCATGCTTGGTTCCAGTCAGCTTTGGGTGACAAGAATAGTCCATACCGCGACTACTACATTTGGCGAGATCCGCTCAATGGTGATATTCCTAATAACTGGGAATCTAAATTTGGTGGTTCGGCGTGGGAGTTTGATGAATCCACCAACCAATATTATCTGCACTTATTTGCTAAAGAGCAGGCTGATCTGAATTGGGAAAACCTTCAAGTCCGTGAAGAAGTCAAAGCGGTGATTGAGTATTGGGCAGAGAAAGGCGTTGATGGGTTTCGTTTGGATGTCATTAATCTTATTTCTAAACAGCAAGACTTCCCATCTGATGATGTTGGAGATGGTCGTCGATTTTACACCGATGGACCTCGCGTACATGAATATCTACAAGAAATCAGCCAAACGGTATTTCAAAAATATGGCAGTGTCACAGTAGGGGAGATGTCTTCAACTACGCTAGAGCATTGCCAGAAATACTCTTCGTTGGATGGTAAAGAATTGTCCATGGTGTTTAATTTCCACCACCTTAAAGTCGATTATCCGAATGGTGAGAAGTGGGGGCTTGCACCGTTTGATTTTCTTCAATTGAAGTCCATCTTTAATCACTGGCAGCAAGGTTTGAACGGAAAGGGGTGGGGCGCTCTATTTTGGTGTAATCATGACCAGCCTCGTGTAGTGAGCAGGTTGGGGGATGATAAGCGATATCGAGTGGAGTCAGCCAAAATGCTCGCCGCTTCCGTACACTTCATGCAAGGCACGCCCTATATTTATCAAGGCGAAGAAATTGGCATGACAAACCCTCATTTTGATTCAATAGACCAATACCGAGATGTCGAAAGCACGAACATGTATGACATCATGGTGAACCAGCAAGGGGGGAGCTCCGATGACATGCTTCGTATTTTAGCGAGCAAGTCACGTGATAACTCAAGAACGCCTATGCAGTGGGATGATTCTGAAAATGCAGGGTTTACCCAAGGGACACCATGGATTGATGTTGCAAGAAATTACCGTGATGTGAATGCAATGACAGCGTTCGAAGATAAAGGCTCAGTCTTCTATTTTTATCAGTCACTCATTCGTCTACGCAAAGAACTCCCCGTGATAACGGATGGGGATTACCAAGATTTATTGCCAGATCATCCGTCTGTTTTCGCGTACGCTCGAAGTAATGGCTATCAGACACTGATTTGTATTAATAACTTTTACGCAGAGCAGGTCGAAATCAGTCTACCGAGCCGGTATGACATGAAACAAGCAAAAGGTGTTGTTGGAAACTATCAAACCGTTGAGCAGCTGAATTTGGTTCAGAGTTCGAAACAATCTCTTGAACCCTATGAAAGCCGTGTTTTTATCATTGAGAGTGTTTCGCACTAAAATAAAGGCATAAAAAAAGCCGAGCAATTGGATTGCCCGGTTTTTTTGTTGCTGACGTTGTTTTTTTATATCCCCAAGTAACCTCAAGATGCAGGATTCAGAGCCTCATATTCTGTTTCAATTCAAGCCTTTCTCACTTCAAAATCAGGAACGCAGCGGAATGACGAGTCCTTTCCAAGTTCTTAGACGATGAAGTGGGGCAGAATATGGGCTCCCAAGGGCGAGTTTAACTGGCTTTCATACTACGTTATCGATTCTTGATTTAGAACAACTAGATCTGCAGATGGATGCCTTGCTTGAAAGCCAGTTAACTCTCGCTGAACCTAGCATTTTGAGGTCACTTGGGGATATTAGTGTTGAACTGAGCGCTTACTTACACTGTATCGTGTTGGTTTATGGTTCATAGCCAGCACTAAGTTCAGTGCGATTGCCCCTAAAATAGACAAGCCGATGACTTCAAGCGAAACGAAAAAGAATGAAGCAATTAGAATCGCACAATCAATGATCATTTGGCTTTTGCCAACTGAGAACCCTGTCTTATCTTGAATAATCAAACAAAGCACGTTAAAGCCACCAAGGCTGGTGTGATGGCGGAATAAGATCAGCATGCCCAGTCCCATCAATAATCCGCCCGATATGGCGCAGTAAAGTGGGTTAATGCTATCAATCTGAATCAGCCAGTGCAGATTATCGGCAAATATAGAAACAAGCGCTCCAGAAATTAAACTGGTCAGCGCGAATCTTTTGCCAAAGCGTTTCCATCCTAAAATATAGAATGGGATATTTGATGCGAAATAGAGAACGCCGAAACTAAAAGGCACAAATTGGCTAATTAAAAGCGCCAAACCTGTAGTTCCACCTGTCAGCAAACTCGCATTTTGTAAGAAGAATACGCCCTGCGCGACTAAAAATGTGCCTGTCAGTATTGCGATCCAATCTTCTTTTCTTGTGTGTTTTTCCATCAAATTACATGCTAACTTACCGAAATTGAGCGGAATACTAGTTAAAAACTTCTGCTTTCGATAGCTTGAATGGTAATTTTCTCTCTAACTTATGTATCTGTAGATTTACATGGTGTAAACCTTTAAGTTGACAGTGATATAGTTTAAGGAAACGATATAGACCACCACTATGATGAACACTCAAACGGAACATGAAATATCTACATAAAGAAAGTTGCAAAAGTCACTTTATGACGCAGATCAAATTATGTAGAATGCACCCCATCAAATACGGTGACGAAAACGTTTGCTTTTGGTCGTTGTGTGGCTTTTTTGAAACTTTCAGTAAATCTGAGTCAGGAGATACAGATGCTTAAGCGTGATATGAACATCGCTGATTACGATGCGGACCTATTTACAGCAATCCAAGAAGAGACTCTTCGCCAGGAAGAGCACATCGAGCTTATCGCTTCAGAAAACTACACCAGCCCACGTGTAATGGAAGCGCAAGGTTCTCAGCTAACAAACAAGTACGCTGAAGGCTACCCAGGCAAGCGTTACTATGGTGGTTGTGAGTTCGTAGACAAAGTAGAAGCATTGGCTATTGATCGCGCATGTGAACTATTTGGTGCTGATTACGCAAACGTACAGCCTCACTCTGGTTCTCAAGCAAACAGTGCTGTGTACATGGCACTTCTTAACCCAGGCGATACAGTTCTAGGTATGAGCCTGGCGCACGGTGGTCACCTAACTCACGGTTCTCCAGTTAACTTCTCTGGTAAACACTACAACGTTATCCCTTACGGCATCGATGAAGCTGGCCAAATCAATTACGACGAAATGGAAGCATTAGCAGTAGAGCACAAACCGAAAATGATCATCGGTGGCTTCTCTGCTTATTCCCAAGTTTGTGATTGGGCGCGCATGCGTGAAATCGCAGACAAAGTAGGTGCTTACTTCTTCGTAGACATGGCTCACGTTGCTGGTCTAATTGCAGCAGGTGTTTACCCTAACCCAGTGCCGCACGCTCACGTAGTTACTACAACAACGCACAAAACACTAGCTGGTCCACGTGGCGGTCTGATCCTTTCTAATGAAGGTGAAGATTTCTACAAGAAGCTGAACTCAGCAGTATTCCCTGGCGGTCAAGGTGGTCCTCTTATGCACGTTATCGCAGGTAAAGCGGTAGCGTTCAAAGAAGCACTAGAACCAGAATTTAAAGAGTACCAAGTACGCGTTGTTGCGAATGCAAAAGCAATGGTGGCAGAATTCCTAGAGCGCGGTTACGACATCGTTTCTGGCTCAACAGAAAACCACTTGTTCCTAGTTGATCTCATCAGCAAAGACATCACGGGTAAAGATGCCGATGCTGCACTTGGTGCGGCAAACATTACAGTAAATAAAAACTCAGTACCAAACGATCCACGTAGCCCGTTCGTTACGTCGGGTGTTCGTGTAGGTACGCCTTCAATTACTCGTCGTGGCTTTACTGAAGAAGACGCGAAAAACCTAGCTGGCTGGATGTGTGACATCTTAGACAACATGGGTGATGAAGCCGTAATTGAAGCGACAAAAGCGAAAGTACTTGAGATCTGTAAGCGTCTACCTGTTTACGCATAGTATCTTTTATTTCGTTCTAATAACTTTCAGAAATGCCTAGGTATTGTTTATACATTGTGTGTTTCTTTTTAATTTAGAACCGATTGATTTAGAAAAATTAAAGCGCAGCCTTATGGCTGCGCTTTTTTTTGAAGCTAAAGCATGCTTCATTGACCGTTGTCTCTGTATCTCGCCAGTAATCTACTCTAAGTACATTTTATATTCTGCTGTGAATAGTACTGATGGGTTTTTGCAATTATTCGGTATTTCATCCTGAAAACACTAAAAAGGCTTTCTATTTATAAGGTTAATTGACTTTGTTTCTTTCAAAAAACAGGTTGTTTGTTTCTTGAACGAGATTGGAGTTAACTCACTGACCTAATTTGTATTTAGTTTTTTGTTTCGAGTTTTAAGGAAAATATCAGATTAAATTTTGTGAAGTTCATTGTGATATTTTTGTTAATAGTGCCTTTTATTTGTGAATCCAGTGTGTATTATTCCTGCCCTCTGCATTTATTGGTGCAGTAAATAACTATCAAAATACTATATGCAAGCATAAACAACTGGAGTGAAACGATGAATAAATCGCTTTCAACAAAAATTTTTATAGGTCTATTTGCCGGCCTAATGATAGGTACCGCCATTCAGTACTTATTCAATGGCATTACCATTATGGATACTTATGTTTTGGGAGCGGCTGAGGGCGCAGGTGGAATGTTTGTTTCACTTATCAAGCTTTTGGTCGTGCCGTTGGTCTATGTGTCGATCGTCTGCGGTATTGTTGAGTTAAAAGATATCACTTCTTTTGGACGTCTTGGTGGTAAAACTTTTGCCTTGTACATTTTCAATACCATCATTGCGATTACTGCGGCACTGACTATCGGAATGATTGTTCAGCCGGGTGCTGACGCTAATTTGGCTGGTACGGTTTCTGAAGCGGTGAAATTAACGACAACAGAAACACCAGACATCTTCTCTCTGGTTGTGAACATCGTGCCAAGCAACCCTGTACAGGCGTTTGCAAACGGTGACATGCTACAAATCATCTTTATGGCAATCCTAACTGGTCTTGCTATTCAAGCTCTGGATTCGCGCGGTGGCCCTGCAATTCGCACCTTCAAAATGGCAAACGAGATCATGATGAAGTTGGTGGGTTTGGTCATGAGCCTTGCACCATACGGTGTATTCGCGTTGATGATTCAACTTGGCGCGACTTTAGATGGAAATACACTGGCGTCAGTGGCTGGATATGTTGCCCTTGTTGTCGCAATGTTGGTGTTCTGGATTTTCTTCTTCTATCCAACCGTCGTAGGGTTGGCTACAGGTATTTCTCCAAAACAGTTTATGCGTGCAACGCGCGAGCAAGTTCTGTTTTCACTTTCGACAGCAAGTTCTAACGCAACTATCCCTGTTACCATGCGCACACTTACCGAGAAGTTAAACGTCTCTCGATCTGTTGCCGGTTTTGGTGTACCACTTGGTGCGACAATGAACATGTCTGGCGTATCCATCTACATTGCCCTTGCGACAATTTTTGTAGCCAATGCATTTGGTCAGCCAATCAACTCTGCTGATATCTTTACTCTTGGTTTAACGATTCTGCTTCTATCTATCGGTGCAGGTGGTGTTCCTGGTGGCGGTGTGGTTATGGTTGGTGTATTACTGCACCAATTGGGTCTTCCACCTGAAGGCTTGGCTATCATTGCGGCAGTAGACCGTATCAATGATATGTTCTGTACGTCTTCAAACGTAGTAGGTGATACTGCGGTGAACACCATCGTAGCTAAATCTGAAAACGAAATAGGTGTTGAAGAAAAATCAGAACCTGTTCAAGTGAGCTAATTACGACGAAAATTGGCTTATATAAGCGGAGCCTTTTGGCTCCGTTTTTTGTTGTAACGACAAGGGTTCAGAGAAAAAAGAAAAAAAACGTTACTTTTTTTAATCAATCCCCTTGAAAAGGTATTCCATGCCCTTATCTATTGGGCATAGACAAAGCAAAGTAGTTTGCACACATATTTTGTGAGTAGGGGTTGAATCCCCATTCCTCATCCCCACTTATGGGGATATAGCAAAAAGATAATTGATTTAATCGGAGATAGCCTGATGGGTAAAATCATTGGTATTGACTTAGGTACTACTAACTCTTGTGTTGCTGTGTTGGACGGCGATGCACCACGCGTAATCGAGAACGCTGAGGGTGAGCGCACAACTGCATCTGTTATTGCTTATACAGACGGTGAAACGCTGGTAGGTCAACCTGCGAAACGTCAAGCAGTTACAAACCCGGAAAACACGCTATTTGCAATCAAGCGTTTGATCGGTCGTCGTTTCGAAGATGATGAAGTTCAACGCGACATCGAAATCATGCCTTACAAAATTGTTAAGGCTGACAACGGCGATGCGTGGGTAGAAGCGAAAGGTCAGAAAATGGCTGCTCCTCAGGTTTCTGCTGAAGTTCTAAAGAAAATGAAGAAAACGGCAGAAGACTTCCTAGGTGAAGAAGTAACAGGCGCTGTAGTGACTGTTCCTGCATACTTCAACGATGCTCAGCGTCAAGCAACTAAAGATGCAGGTCGTATCGCTGGTCTTGATGTTAAGCGTATTATCAACGAACCAACAGCTGCTGCTCTAGCATACGGTCTAGACAAGCAAGAAGGCGATCGCACTATTGCGGTATACGACCTTGGTGGTGGTACGTTCGATATCTCTATCATCGAAATCGACAACGTTGATGGCGAGCAAACTTTCGAAGTACTAGCAACTAATGGTGATACACACCTTGGTGGTGAAGATTTCGATAACCGTCTAATCAACTACTTAGTAGACGAGTTTAAGAAAGAGCAAGGCATCGACCTTAAAGTTGATCCTCTAGCAATGCAGCGTGTTAAAGAAGCGGCAGAAAAAGCGAAAATCGAACTGTCTTCTGCACAGCAAACTGACGTGAACCTACCTTACGTTACCGCTGATGCAACTGGTCCTAAGCACATGAACGTTAAAGTGACTCGTGCGAAACTAGAAGCACTAGTTGAAGACCTTGTTCAACGTTCTCTTGAGCCACTAAAAGTTGCTCTAGCAGATTCAGACTTATCAGTAAGCGAAATTACAGACGTAATTCTTGTTGGTGGTCAAACGCGTATGCCTATGGTTCAGTCAAAAGTTGCTGAGTTCTTCGGTAAAGAAGCTCGTAAAGACGTGAACCCTGATGAAGCAGTAGCAATGGGTGCTGCAGTTCAAGGCGGTGTACTTGCTGGTGAAGTGAAAGACGTACTACTTCTAGATGTAACGCCTCTTTCTCTAGGTATCGAAACTATGGGCGGCGTAATGACAGCTCTAGTTGAGAAAAACACAACAGTACCTACGAAAGCTAACCAAGTATTCTCTACAGCTGAAGACAACCAAAACGCGGTAACTATCCACGTTCTTCAGGGTGAGCGCAAGCAAGCGATGCATAACAAATCTCTAGGTCAATTCAACCTAGAAGGTATCCAGCCTGCACCTCGTGGTATGCCTCAAATCGAAGTAACTTTCGACCTTGATGCGGATGGTATATTGCACGTATCTGCGAAAGATAAGTCGACAGGTAAAGAGCAAAAGATCACAATCCAGGCGTCTGGTGGTCTAAGCGACGACGAAATCGAGAAAATGGTACAAGAAGCAGAAGCAAACAAAGAAGCGGACAAGAAGTTCGAAGAATTGGCCTCTGCTCGTAACCAAGCTGACCAAATGATCCACGGTACTCAGAAGCAAATTGAAGAAGCGGGTGATGCGCTTCCTGCTGAAGACAAAGAAAAGATCGAAGCAGCAATTACTGAGCTAGAAGAAGCGAAGAAAGGCGAAGATAAAGAAGCTATCGACGCGAAAGTTCAGGCGCTAATGGCAGCATCTCAAAAGCTAATGGAAATCGCACAGCAAAAAGCTCAAGCTGAACAAGCTGCAGGCGCAGAAGCTGGCGAACAACCTAAGCAAGACGACGATGTTGTTGATGCTGAGTTTGAAGAAGTGAAAGACGAGAAGAAATAATCTCTAAGCTATTATCACTCGAAATATCAATATTTCGGGTGATATAGCGTCTAAATCTTCTATGCTGCGGGCGTTCGAGTTATCTCTTACGCCCGCAAGTTTGTAAATAAGGAATCAATCCAGATAAAGAGTTTGTGATAGTAAGGTGCTTAGCACACTGGCTTGTGGTGCTATTCATACATATGCTTTTCTCATAACCTTAGGATCAGCCTCCTTATCTAGATTGATACAAACCACCAAGCGGAACCATCCGTTTGCAGTAAATAATTGGTGACGAAGAACATGTCAAAACGTGATTTTTACGAAGTATTAGGCGTTGGCCGTGATGCATCAGAACGCGATGTAAAAAAGGCGTATAAGCGTCTTGCTATGAAATTTCACCCAGACCGTAATCAGGGTGACGAATCGGCTGCGGAAAAGTTTAAAGAAGTAAAAGAAGCGTACGAAATTCTTTTAGATCCACAGAAGAAAGCCGCGTATGACCAATACGGTCACGCAGCCTTTGAACAAGGTGGAATGGGCGGCGGCGGTGGCTTCGGTGGAGGCGGCGCTGACTTTGGTGATATCTTTGGTGACGTTTTCGGCGACATCTTTGGTGGCGGTCGCCGTGGCGGCGGTGGTCAGTCACGTGCTCAACGTGGCGCAGATCTTCGTTACAACATGGAACTGTCATTAGAAGAAGCTGTTCGCGGTGTTGAAAAAGAGATTGAAGTTCCTACTCTAGTCGAGTGTGATGTCTGTGATGGTAGTGGTGCTAAGAAAGGTTCTGGTGCTCAAACATGTGGAACATGTCATGGTCATGGTCAGGTTCAAATGCGCCAAGGCTTCTTTGCGGTTCAGCAAACATGTCCTACCTGTCATGGTAAAGGGAAGATCATTAAAGACCCATGTAACTCTTGCCACGGTCAGGGTCGTAAACAGAAAACAAAAACGCTGAATGTTAAGATCCCTGCTGGCGTAGATACGGGCGATCGTATTCGTCTTTCTGGCGAAGGTGAAGCTGGAGAAATGGGTGCACCTGCTGGCGATTTGTATGTGCAAGTGCATGTTCGTGAGCACAATATCTTCGAGCGTGACGGAAACAACTTGTACTGTGAAGTACCAGTAAGCTTTGCTATGGCAGCGTTAGGCGGTGAAGTTGAAGTACCGACTTTAGATGGTCGCGTAAACTTGAAAGTGCCAGAGGAAACGCAAACAGGTCGTATGTTCCGTATGCGCGGTAAAGGCGTGAAAGGTGTTCGTGGAGGTGGCGTTGGCGACTTAATCGTGAAATTGGTTGTTGAAACACCCGTTAAATTAAGTTCTCGTCAAAAAGAACTGCTGCGTGATTTTGAAGAAACATGTGGCGGTGATGCGGCGAATAAACATAGCCCTAAGTCAGAAGGTTTCTTTAAGGGCGTTAAGAAGTTTTTTGATGACCTAACAAGCTAACAAGCTAACAAGCTAACAACGTAAAATCGAGATATAAAAAAACGACAGCAAATGCTGTCGTTTTTTATATCTGAAACAAGTGAGTGATTACTTGTTGATGCTGATGGTTTCACCAGACTTACAACGGAACTGGTAGTAACGCTGACTTTCGTTAAATTTAGACAAGCCTTCGCCGCTGCAGTAGTCAGCATTAATGTTGCGCATTGTCTCTAGTGTCACTTCAGAGCGAAGTGCAAACTTGGAGCCATCTGCACACACAATACGAACGCGACCATCATCGCTTACTGAGTAAACTTTTACTTCGGTATTACAAAGTTCGAACGAAGCGTCCATGTAGTTATCTTGTTGGGTAGGTGTAGAGCTACAACCTACCAGCGTCAAAGCCATTAGACCTGCTACTGCAAATAATTTCATCTGTAGTTTCCAACTGGTTGATGTTAGTTTTATGCTGAATAGCAAGCTGAAGTGTTTGGGCTAGTCGCCACTTACTCGCTTAGCTGCTATACAACAGATTTTAAAGTAAAAATATTTAAGCATCTTAGCGTAAAGCCAGATGTGAGTAAAATTCCGGTATAAAAAACGCCCCGATTTCTCGAAATCGGGGCGAATTATAAAAAACTTAATAGTAATAGAAGGTTAAGAGTTAGTTTACTTAATCTCAACCCCTTTAGCTTGAAGATCGGCATGGTAAGAAGAACGCACAAATGGACCACATGCTGCGTGAGTGAACCCTAGCTCTAGTGCGATCTCTTTTAGCTCATCAAACTCTGAAGGTGGCACATAGCGTTCAACCGCTAAGTGGTGACGGCTTGGTGCTAAATACTGACCAAGCGTTAGCATTGTTACACCGTGAGCACGTAAATCTTTCAGAACTTCTACAATTTCTTCTTTTGTTTCGCCTAAGCCCATCATCACACCGGATTTGGTTGGAACATCCGGGTGTTGTTCTTTAAACTTGCGAAGCAAATCAAGTGACCACTTGTAGTTCGCACCTGGTCTAACCTTACGGTAGAGGCGAGGTGCTGTTTCTAGGTTGTGGTTGAACACATCTGGTGGGTTATCTTTTAACAGCTCTAACGCTGTATCCATACGACCACGGAAATCAGGAACCAAGGTTTCAATGCGTATGCTTGGGTTCATGGCGCGAATTTCACGGTTACAGTCAGCAAAATGCTGTGCCCCACCGTCGCGTAAATCATCTCGGTCAACAGAAGTAATAACGACATACTTGAGCTTCATGTCTTTAATAGTTTGAGCAAGATGCTGCGGCTCGTTGCTGTCCGGTGTAATTGGACGACCATGGGCAACATCGCAGAAAGGACAGCGACGGGTACAGATAGCACCTAAAATCATGAATGTAGCCGTACCATGGTTAAAGCATTCCGCTAAGTTAGGGCAAGAGGCTTCTTCACATACAGAGTGAAGATTATTCTTACGCATAGCGGATTTGATTTCTTGGATACGTTTGCTATCAGAAGGTAACTTGATTTTCATCCAATCAGGTTTGCGTAACACTTCTTTCTGTTCAATTGGCATGTTCTTCACTGGAATCAGTGCCATTTTGTCAGCGTCGCGGTATTTAACGCCTTTTTCCATCTGGATAGGTTTGCTCATGATGATTTGCTTTCTGTAATAATTTCGACTTGCTTGTAGCCCAGCAGTGCAACAAGCTCTTCAATAAGCGTTGTTTCAACGCTGCTCACTTCAGTATCACTGTTAAAATCGCTGATTTGGACCATTTCCATTCCTTGGTAGCCACATGGGTTAATACGCAGAAATGGCGAGAGATCCATATTTACATTTAAGGCGAGTCCGTGAAAAGAACAACCTTTTCGAATACGTAGCCCCAGCGAACAAATCTTTTTATCACTCACATATACACCCGGAGCGTCTGGTTTTGCTTCGGATTCTATATCGTATTGCTTCAGTGTATTAATAACCAAATTTTCGATATGAGTGACTAATTCTCTTACTCCCAATGAGCGGCGGCGCAGGTTTAATAGGAAATAAGCCACAACCTGACCAGGACCATGGTAGGTAACTTGACCACCACGATCACTCTGTACCACTGGGATATCGCCAGTATCAATTAGATGCTCTGTTTTGCCTGCTTGACCTTGGGTAAAAACTGGGTTGTGTTCTACAAGCCAAACTTGGTCGCCCGTTTCTTCATCACGAGTATCAGTAAAGTCATGCATGGCTTGCCAAACGGGTAGGTAATCTTGTCGACCTAGCTTTTTAACGACTAACTGGTCTTTGACTTCAAGCAAACTAAAAGATCCTTTGAAATAAGAACGATAAAAGTAAACGGATTATAAACTTCTTTAACCAATCTAACTACACATAAGCGACATGGATTTTACATCTTTGCCAGAATTCCATGCTGGAAATTTGAGGGTTAGTGCTATGGATAGGATAATAAACCTTAGAAAAACAGCGACTAATAAGTCGCTGTTTCAATTTGAGCTAAATAGTTAGCGGCTAAAGTACCATGCGTACGATGTCGATATCGCCTAACTCTTTGTAGAGTGACTCTACTTGCTCGATAGAAGTGGCTGTGATGGTGATAGAGACGGAGTTATATGTCCCTTTTCCACTAGGCTTAACGGTAGGGCTGTAGTCGCCTGGAGCGTGACGTTGAATGACTTCTAACACAAGCTCTGGCAGTTCTGGTTTTGCGTAGCCCATTACCTTGTAAGTAAACTGACAAGGGAACTCAAGCAGATCTTTTAGTTTAGCGTCTGAGTTGATATTCAACATTGCGAGAACTCCGATTTAGTATTCGATATTGCGGTGCGAAATAGTACTGCCAAATGTAACGGATCTCAAGTCACATCAGTGTACCCTCACATTATGATGCAAAAAAGCCGCTAACGCGGCTTTTAATAATTAAGTTAGATACGCTGGATTTAGCTAAACCAGCTCTTGAATAGTAAAACAATGTAGTCAATTAAGCGGCTAAATAGGCTGCCTTCTTCTACATCTTCCAGAGCTAGAAGTGGGTACTCAGCGATGTCGTCACCTTCAACTTGGTAGAACAAGCGTCCAACCACATCGCCTTTACGAATCGGTGCCTGCAGTTCTTTTTCTAATACGAAGTTGGCAGTCATGTTTTTCGCTTGACCACGGGGTAACGTGACATAAGTATCTTCTGCAACACCTAGCGCGACGGCATCCTTATCACCCATCCAGATTTTTTCGCTAACGAAAGTTTCACCAGATTTGTGTGGAGAGACCGTTTCAAAAAAGCGGAATCCGTAGTTAAGCAGTTTCTTGCTTTCCGCCTTACGAGCGTTAGCACTTTTCGTTCCCATTACAACGGCGACTAGGCGCATTTTACCTTCGGTTGCAGAGCTCACTAAGCTGTAACCAGCTTTGCTTGTGTGCCCTGTTTTAATGCCGTCTACGTTCATGCTTTTATCCCAAAGCAAGCCGTTACGGTTGTATTGGGTTATGCCATTGTAAGTAAATTGCTTTTCAGCGTAGATGCGGTATTCGTCTGGCACATCACGAATAAGGGCCTGACCAAGCAAAGCCATATCGTAAGGGGTGGAGAAAAGGTCTGGATTATCCAACCCATGTACGTTGGCAAAATTGGTGTTGCTCATGCCAATAGAATTAGCCCAAGCATTCATCAAATCAACAAACGCATCTTCTGACCCTGCAACATGCTCAGCCATAGCAACACAAGCATCGTTACCCGATTGAATTATGATGCCACGGTTCAGATCTTCTACGGTCACAGTCGTACCGACTTCGATGAACATTTTTGAAGAATCAGGGAAGTTTTTCGCCCATGCATTCTTACTGATGACGACTTTGTCGGAAAGAGAAATATTGCCACGATCAAGTTCTTGACCAATGACATAGCTGGTCATCATCTTGGTAAGACTTGCTGGGGACAAACGCGTGTTCGCCTCTTTTTCTGCCAGAACTTTACCTGAATGGTAGTCCATGAGCACGAAACCTTTAGCGGCGATTTCAGGTGCATCAGGGACAACAATAGGAGCCGAGAATACTGGAGAAGCGAAAGTTGCTGACACGATTGCTGAAGTGACAAACAAAGATTTAATAGATTTCACAGATTTTTTCATTGGTATTAGTTGTTAGTCTGAATGTTTAATGCTGAACGTTCGTATCTTAGCAGAATCACTCTGATAAGTCAGAAGCTTACTGTTGCACAAATTAACCCGTTTGTCCTTAAGGATTCTGTTTCACTTGTTTAATGAACGCGGTGGGGTAGCCTTGTGAGTGTACTTGAGCTAACGTTTTTTGCGTTAATTCTTGGTCATTAAATGGACCTAAAAAAATACGATGTATCTTTTTTGACCCTTCTGTATAGCTGCGTACTGATAGGCTTTGACCCAAAGATTTCGCTAAAGTTCGGGCTTTGTCTTCATCTTTTGATGCGGCGACTTGAATGACAAACCTTGGAAGTTTTTTCTGTGCAACGAGCGATGTATTTTCGCGGCTTACAGAAATGTATTCAATTTTCACATTTGCTGTACCAGTCTGAACGACACCAAGCTTGTATGCCGCAGCATAGCTTAAATCAATAATACGCCCTTCATGAAAAGGACCTCGGTCGTTAATGCGGACAATTGCCGCTTTTCCGTTGTCTTTGTTCAGTACCTTGACGTAACTTGGAAGAGGTAAAGTCTTATGCGCTGCTGACATAGAGTACATGTCGTATATTTCACCGTTAGATGTTAGGTGACCATGAAACTTTTTACCGTACCAAGACGCTTTACCTTCTTGAGTAAACCCTTCTGGCTCTTTAACTATTTTGTATGAGCCTCCCAATAAACTGTAGTCTTTGTTGCCGCCCAAGCTGATGGGTTCATAAACAGGATGAGCATCTTCAATATGTTCAACAGAAAGCGGTACTTCAGGAGCGACATCGTCATCTATGGTGTACCTGCCTTTGTCGGGGCTTGTACAGCCAGTTAAAGCAAGCATTAACACCACGATAAGAGAGTAAATTCTAAAAGCCATCAGTTCGCCTTAGAGAGCATTTTACGGTGAGTGTGAATCGACATCAGAATGCCAAACCCGGCCATTAGCGTTACCATGGATGTGCCTCCATAGCTAATCAAAGGCAGTGGTACGCCTACAACTGGGAGTATGCCACTAACCATGCCTATGTTTACAAAGACATAAACGAAAAAGCTAAGAACAACACTGCCCGCCATCATTCTACCGAATGCGGACTGCGCTTTACTGGCCAAATACAGACCACGACCAATAATAAATAAATAGATACAGAGTAACGCGACCACACCAATCATGCCCCATTCTTCCGCAACAACTGCAAAGATGAAGTCAGTATGACGCTCTGGTAGGAATTCAAGTTGCGACTGAGTCCCTTGTAGCCAGCCCTTCCCAGACAAGCCTCCTGAACCAATTGCAATTTTACTTTGAATGATGTGATAGCCTGCGCCCAACGGATCGGATTCAGGGTCAAATAAAGTTCTTACGCGAACCTTTTGATACTCTCTCATCAAGAAGAACCAAAGAATAGGGATGAAAGCACCGAGTGCGACGGCGGCCGCCGTGATGATCTTCCAGCTTATTCCAGCAAGGAAAATAACAAAAATCCCTGACGCAGCGATGAGGATCGAGGTTCCCAAGTCGGGTTGCTTGGCAATGAGTATTGTTGGAATGAAAACCATCAATAATGAGGCTATCAGTGTTTTAAATGTAGGGGGGAGCGAGCGCTTACCAATGTACCTAGCCACCATGAGTGGTACGGCGAGTTTCAATAATTCAGATGGCTGAAAGCGCACAAAACCAAGGTTTAACCATCGCTGGGCCCCTTTGGATGCTTCACCGAAAAATAAAACCCCTAACAATAAGAATATTCCAACAACAAACAACAATGGTGCGGCGGTTTCATAGGTGCGTGGGGGGATTTGTGCAAGCAGTAACATCACGACAAGAGATAGCCCCATTCTCATGGCTTGCCTGTCCATCATCGCGAGGCTTTGCCCACTGGCACTGTACATAACAACCAGTCCAAAACACATAAGCAGCAATAACCCAAGCAACATGGGTAAGTCGATATGGAGCTTATCGAAAAAGGAACGATTTCTTCCGGTAGAAGGGTCAAACCGCATTATTTATTCCCATCTTTGCTGTCAATTAAAACGTGGTCGAAGATCTCTCGTGCAACAGGTGCACCGTTCGAAGAACCGCCCCCGGCGTTTTCTAATACAACGGTCACAATCACTTCTGGATCATCGAACGGAGCAAAGCCAGTGTACAAAGCGTGGTCTCTCAAGTGTTCTGCCAGTTCGTCGGCGTTGTATTCTTCGTCCTCCTTGAGCCCAAACACCTGCGCTGTTCCGGATTTACCACCAGTCATGTATTCTGCTTTTGCGAAGGCTCGTCGGGCTGTTCCTTTTTTACCGTGGTTTGCTAAACGCATACCTTCTAAGGCAACATTCCAATAGCGTTTAGATACGCCTTCAACGGGCGGGTAAGATTCAATAGGCGCAGCTGTTGTCACATGAGGCTCTTGAGTTTTATCAATGGTCGCTCTAAGCAAATGAGGAGCGATGACTTCACCTTTGTTCACCAACACGGAAGTAGCTTTCGCTATTTGCATTGGGGTTGCTGTCCAGTAGCCTTGCCCGATGCCCACCGGGATCGTATCACCTTGATACCAAGGTTGGCGATGACGCGCCATTTTCCATTCTCGGGTTGGCATGTTGGCTTTACTTTCTTCATGAATATCGATACCCGTAAAGTCACCAAATCCAAACAACATCATCCAAGTGGAGATACGATCAATCCCCATGTCGTAGGCAATTTGATAATAAAAGGTATCAACTGATTCCTCGATTGATTTCAGTATATCGACACGACCGTGTCCCCAACGTAACCAGTCTCGAAATGGTCGAGTTTTCGAGTTAGGAATACGCCAGTACCCAGGATCATTACGTGTGGTTTTTGTCGTAATGACTTTTTCTTGAAGTGCTGCAACGGCGATAAATGGCTTCACCGTAGAGGCTGGTGGATAAATTCCAAGTGTTGCTCGGTTAACTAGAGGCCTGTCTTTGTCTTCTAACAAGGCGCGATAGTCTTTTCCAGAAATTCCGTGGACGAAAGAGTTAGGATCGTAGCTCGGGCTAGAAAGCATAGCTAAAACACCGTTATCTGTTGGGTCGAGCAAAATTGCGGAACCTCTTCGACCATCTAGTAAATCAAATAAGTATTGCTGAAGTTTAATGTCTAGGTTGAGAACAATGTCTTGCCCTGGTACAGGTGGCACGTATTTTAAAGTTCGAATAATGCGACCACGGTTGTTTACTTCAACTTCTTGGTAACCAGCAATACCGTGCAGCAGATCTTCATAAAAACGTTCAATACCAAGCTTACCAATATCACGGGTTGCTTGATAATTGGCTACTTTGTCCTCGCGCTCTAAGCGTTGTAAATCACGATCATTAATTCGAGATACATAGCCCAATACATGAGTAAGCACTTTTCCGTAAGGATAATAGCGCTTTAGCGTAGCGTTTACTTCTACACCAGGGAAACGATGCTGATTAACAGAGAATAGTGCAACCTGTACTTCCGTTAGCTGGTTTAACAGTGGGACGGATTTAAAGCGCCTAGTACGTTTACGTTCTTTATGGAACCGAGTAACACGCTCTTCAGAGATCTCAAGAAAAGTACGCAATTGAATAATAGTTTCATCAATGTCTTTGATTTTTTCAGGTGTAAGTTCAAGGCTGAAGATAGGTCGGTTTTCAGCGAGTAGAATACCATTGCGATCGTAAATCAATCCGCGGTTAGGGGCGATAGGTACCACTTTTATACGGTTGTCATTAGAGCGGGTTTTGTAGTCTTGAAACTGATTGACTTGAATGTTGTATAAGTTGACGAGAAGCACACCCATAAGCGCCACAATGCCCATAAAGGCGACTAAGGCGCGTCGCGAGAATAGGGCGGACTCGGCGGTGTAATCTCGGATTTGGGTGCGCTGACGTCTCATCTAGCGTTATTCTCGATGATATGGGTGGTTAGCGGTAATGCTCCAAGCTCGATATAGGCTTTCGGCCATGACAACACGAACTAAGGGATGAGGTAGCGTAAGAGGAGACAAAGACCAGCTTTGCTCGGCTGCCGCTTTGCAAGCCGGTGCTAAACCTTCAGGACCACCGATTAGAATTGACACATCACGTGCATCAAGTTTCCACGCTTCCAACTGTCCTGCAAGTTGCTCTGTATCCCAGCGCTTACCTGGAATATCCAGAGTAACAATTCGATTACCTTTTGGCACTGCTGCCAGCATCGCTTCGCCTTCTTTTTGCAGAATTCTTGCAATGTCAGCATTTTTTCCACGCTTACCTGCTGAGATTTCAATCAATTCCAAAGGCATGTCGTGGGGGAATCTACGTTTGTATTCTTTAAACCCTTCTTCTACCCACTTTGGCATTTTCGTGCCAACAGCAATAAGTTGAATCTTCAACGATTAGCTCCAGAGTTTCTCAAGCTGGTACAGCTCTCGTTGGTCTTCTTGCATTACGTGAACCATTGTAGAACCCATATCGACAACGACCCATTCGCCTTCTTGTTCACCGTCGACACCTAGCGGTTCTAACCCTGCTTTTTTAGCTTCACTGGCGACGTGATCGGCTATAGAGGCTACGTGACGCTTAGAGTTTCCTGTGCAGATAACCATAAAGTCTGTAACACTGGATTTGCCTTGAACATCAATGGTAACGATGTCTTCTGCTTTCATATCGTCTGCTTTATCCGCTAAAAAATCACGTAGATCTTGTACTTGCAATGTCTTTTACCTTAAAAAAAATTTAACCGTTATTATACTCAAGTTATTCTAAGATGCTCGCATCTGAGCGAAATAGTTCTTGATGTTGTGGAATTAGGGTATTGAGCTGTTAAAGCGCTATATTGAATGTAGCCTTTGGCTCACAAAATTGAAGTGAAATTTGAGCCAGTAGTAGCCAAACTGGACGGTCGTAGCGCGTTTTTGCATCAACCTCTGCTTGAGCTGTCAATGAGAGCAATTTTTGAATATCAGTTGGCGCTAGCCTTTGTAGTGCAGCTGAATACATCGGACGCTTAGTTTGCCAAATTCTACGGGCATCGAAGACTTTACCCAGCGGTAGAGAGGCTAATTCTTTATGCATTTCCAATATCAGTAGTAATTCTTTCTGAAGAGTACGAAGTAAAATGATAGCTTCAGTGCCTTCCGCTTCAAGCTGCCTCAATATCCTTTGCGCTCGCTTACTCTGGCCAGCAAGTAATGAATCGCTCCACTGGAATGGCGTAAAGTGATTATGACGACTTAATGCTTCTTCGACTCTTAGCAACGTTAACTGACCATCAGGATAGAGAAGCGCTAACTTTTCCAAGCTCTGAGAAAGGGCCAGTAGATTACCTTCGTGCCACTGTGCCAACATTTGTATCGCTTGATTATCTGGAACGAGGTTCAGTTTTCGGCAGCGTTGTTGCACAAATTGAGGTAATCGTTGGGTGTCTGGGGTTAGGCAGGTCACGACACAGCCATTGGCAGAAAGTGCTTTAAACCATTTAGCACTTTCTTGTTGTTTGGTTAGCTTGTGTCCAATGAGTACCAACAGAATATCAGGGTGAAGCCTATCAGCTAAGCCAATAAGCTCTTTCCCTGCTGCCGCATTTACACCAGTTTCAGGAATCTCTAGTTCAATGATCTGGCGAGCTGAAAATAGGCTCAATGCCTGACAACAGTCGTACACCAAGTTCCAATCGAGTTGAGCATCGATCGCAAAACGGTGGCGTTCTTCAAACCCTTGGCTTTGCGCATGTTGCTGTATCGCTTCTCGGCTTTCTTGTAATAATAATGGTTCATTGCCAAAGACCAAAAAAATACCGTGCTGAGAGCGAGGTAAGTGATCAGCAAGTTTGTCGGCAAAAATACGCATTACTGGTTCTCTACCGCGAGTTTTTCTGTAGTCGTGGTCTGGGTTACACCGAGATCTAACGTCACACTTTCTTCTTGGTTTTCGCTAATGATGTCGTTTTGGCTTTTATCAAGCTGTGCTTTTAATCGCGCCATTTGACGAAGGATTTGTCTCGCGGCTTGTTTACGCATTTCATCAATGATCATTTCTTTTTCAGTCGATTTAGCGAGAGCGGTTAATGGGTTATCCAAGAAACTGCGGTTGACTGTTGTAGTAAAGGTTTGGCTGCCAATCCCCGGAACCGTCACTCGGTACGAAGCAGCATAAGTAAGTTCATACTCTGCTGCACGGCTGTTCTGATACAAAGAGAGAGTGCGTTCACCATTGGATTCACTGGTTAAATGCAGGTTCGGGATGTCTTCTCTTGGGGCAACGGCATCTACGCCATTCAAATCCAACTCAGCACGGACGTACCGCGTTAATGAGCCATAAGAATCAAAGCTGGTAAATGATATTTCAGAAAGTTCTTCTGGAAGAAAGTACGTATCTCGGAAATGAAAACCACAAGCAGACAACACTGTTGTCAGGACAAGCACAATAGAGGCACGCAAGGTGCGAGAAAAAGAAACACGCTTCACAAATCGTTTCCTAGTATTCGGATTAACTTTGATGACAACACTGTCTACGTAATGTGTATTAACGCGTGCAATGTACTCATCAAAATACACCGATAAAAACAAACAGGGTGATGATTCACCCTGTTTACGTATTTTTATGGGTTGGGTTTTATGACAATCAGTTTGCCACAATGTTCAGAAGTTTACCCGGTACGTAAATGACTTTACGGATCGTTTTTCCTTCTGTGAACTTAGTAACATTCTCATCGTTCAAACCAAGCTCTTCCACTTGCTCTTTTGACGCGTCAGCAGCAACCGTCATTTTCGCGCGAAGTTTACCGTTAACTTGAACAACGATAAGTTTCTCGTCTTCAACCAGTGCTTTTTCATCGAAAGTTGGCCAAGTCGCGCTATCAACGTCGGACTCCCCAAGCGCTTCCCACATTTCATAACTGATGTGTGGAGTGATTGGGTAAAGCATTGTCACGACTGCTTTCAACGCTTCATCCAGAATAGCGCGATCTTGTGCGGACTCTTGTGGGGCCTTCGCAAGCTTGTTCATCAGTTCCATGATAGCAGCGATTGCGGTGTTGAATGTCTGGCGACGAGATACGTCATCAGTGACTTTCTGAATCGCTTTATGAACGTCACGGCGAAGAGCTTTTTGATCGGCGTTGAACGCACTTACATCAACGGCTTCAGCTGCGCCTTTTGATGTATGCTCGTTTACTAGCTTCCAAACACGCTTCAGGAAGCGGTTTGCACCTTCTACACCTGCGTCAGACCATTCCAAAGTTTGCTCTGGTGGTGCTGTAAACATCATGAATAGACGAACTGTATCCGCACCGTACTGCTGGATAACAGTTTGTGGGTCGATACCGTTGTTCTTAGACTTAGACATCTTGCTCATACCCGCAGACAATACAGGCTCACCATCTTCTTTGTGCCACGCTTTTATGACGCGCCCTTTTTCGTCCGTTTCTGTTTGAACGTCCGTTGGTGCGATCCAGATGTCACCACCTTTTTCGTCTTTGCGATAGTACGTTTCAGCCAGAACCATACCTTGACACAATAGGCGCTCAAAAGGTTCGTCGGAATTTACTAGTTCAAAATCACGTAGCAGTTTATGGAAGAAACGCGCGTAAAGTAGGTGCAAGATAGCGTGCTCAATGCCACCAATATACTGGTTTACAGGTAACCAATAGTTCGCAGCTCCAGGCTCTAGCATGCCTTCATCATAACGAGGGCTACAGTAACGCGCGTAGTACCAAGAAGACTCCATAAACGTATCGAACGTGTCAGTTTCGTGGAATACAGTCTCACCGTTCACTGAGGCTTTAGCCCATTCAGGGTCTGCTTTAATTGGAGAGGTAACACCATCCATTACAACATCTTCTGGAAGGCGTACTGGCAATGTATCAGCAGGGGCTGCGAGTTCTGAACCATCTTCTTTGTTCAGCATTGGGATTGGAGAACCCCAGTAACGTTGGCGGCTTACACCCCAATCACGTAGGCGGAAGTTCACTTTTCGTTTACCAACACCTAACGACTCTAGCTTGTCGGCAATACTGTTAAATGCATCTTCAAATTCAAGACCATCAAACTCACCAGAATTAACGAGTGTGCCTTTTTCGATAAACGCTTCTTTTGCCAAATCAGCGACAAGTTCACTGCCTTCAGTTGGCTGGATAACTTGCTTGATTTCAAGGTTATATGCCGTTGCAAACTCGTAGTCACGCTGATCGTGACCTGGAACCGCCATTACTGCACCTGAACCGTAATCCATCAACACGAAGTTGGCGATCCAGATTGGCACTTCCTGACCTGTTAGTGGGTGAACCGCGGTAAAGCCTGTTGCGATGCCTTTCTTTTCCATGGTTGCCATATCTGCTTCAGCAACTTTGGTGTTTTTACACTCTTCAACAAACGCGGCAACCGCTTCGTTGTTTTCTGCCGCTTCTAGTGCGATAGGGTGACCAGCTGCAACCGCTACATACGTCACACCCATGAAAGTATCAGGGCGAGTAGTGTAAACGGTGAAGTTCTCGTCTTTGTCGGCACGTTTGAAATCGATCTCTAAACCTTCAGAACGACCAATCCAGTTACGCTGCATGGTTTTTACTTGCTCAGGCCAGTGATCCAGCTTATCTAGATCGTCTAGCAGTTCTTGAGCGTAGTCGGTGATTTTGATAAACCACTGAGGAATTTCTTTTTGTTCAACCACAGCGCCTGAACGCCAACCGCGACCGTCAATAACCTGCTCGTTAGCCAGAACAGTTTGATCCACCGGGTCCCAGTTAACCGTCGACATTTTTTTGTAGACTAGACCTTTTTCATAAAGCTTAGTGAAGAACCACTGTTCCCACTTGTAATACTCTGGATGGCATGTCGCGATTTCGCGATCCCAGTCGTAGCCAAAACCAAGCAGTTTTAACTGGTTACGCATGTAGTCTATGTTTTCATAAGTCCACTTAGCAGGAGCCGTGTTGTTTTTAATAGCGGCATTTTCAGCAGGTAGACCAAACGCATCCCAGCCCATAGGCTGCATGACATTTTTACCTTGTAGACGATGGAACCGAGAAACCACATCACCGATGGTATAGTTACGCACGTGACCCATGTGGAGACGACCACTTGGGTATGGGAACATGGAGAGACAGTAAAACTTTTCTTTATTCGGGTCTTCGCTCACGACAAACGTCTTGTTGTCGTCCCAGTGCTTTTGAACTTTCTGTTCAATATCTTGAGGGTTATATTGCTCTTGCATCGATGATATCCGGTTATCTTGGAATTTGTGAGATCGGTTAGATCAGACTGTGATAGATCAGCATAGAATACATAAAGGAAAGACAGTCAACAATAGTCAATGCACGGAGGTCGTTTATGCCTGAGCGTAAAGCCCGTTATGAAGCGTTCCTAGAAGAGGTTACCGATACGTTAAAACATAGCCCTGAAGAGCTAGAACGAGTCTTGGAAACATCGTCTCAGGTCGTTGCTGCTGCTAGCGATATGACTAAAGATGAACTTTCTCTTGTCTCTGCTTATGTCCGTTCGGATCTCAGTGAATTTGCTCAAAATTATCAACAGAGTAAAGAAACCTTCCCCGAAAGCCCTTTTTATCGATTAATTGCCGATTCCGTTTGGGAAGGGTTGTTGGACATTACCGATAGAACCAAAGTTGAGTGGCAAGAGCTGTTTTTAGATTTGGACCACAAAGGGTTGTATCAAACAGGTGAAGTGATCGGGCTTGGGTATCTGGTTTGCGATGAATGCGGTGATAAATCGTATTTTAATCACGCCACATTGATTCCGCCTTGTAAGAAATGCGGCAGCACAGGCTTCACACGACAAGCGCTGAAGCCATAGTGTTTGCAATATCCTAGAATTATGTTCGCTTCGCAATACGCTTTTCAATTAAGTACGATATTGATAGCGAAACCAACACAATTAAATACAGCGGCCAAATACCCAATATCCTATACGGAGTCATGCCAGTTGCTGAACTCACTTCCGCCGTTAACACTTCTGTTTTAAATTGAGGTACTTGGTGAATGATCTTTCCTTTGTGATCGGTAATCGCAGTAACACCGTTGTTCGTTGCTCTTACAACAGGCCGACCTAGTTCGAGTGCTCGCATCTGAGCGATTTCCATATGTTGGTGAGGTCCAATAGAATCACCAAACCAGGCGTCGTTTGAAAGGGTGAGTATGTAGTCGGTCTCTTCCGTGATGTTCTGGCGAACTTGTTCGTTGAAAATGATCTCATAACAGAGCGCCGGCGCGAAGTGACGACCATTGGCTTCGATGTTTTCCTGTACGAAATCACCTCGGCTAAATGACGACATTGGTAAATTAAAAAATGGCGCAATAGGGCGAAGAATGTCACCAAAAGGGACAAATTCACCAAAAGGAAGTAGGTGATGTTTGTGATATTTGGGCTGAGATTTAGGGTTGTATTGTTCTTGCTCATTCTGCCCAATAGCTATCACACTATTGTAGAAATTTTCTCGGCTGGTTGAAGTTACGATACCCGTTATGATGCCACTTTGGTTTAAGCGCCCTGCACTGTCTAAATTGCTCAGGAAAGAAGGCAATTCATTTTCAAATGCGGGTATAGCGGCTTCAGGCCAAATGACGACGTCGGCATCCCAGTTTTCACGAGTCAGATCCATGTATTTCATAATGGTGGGCCAGCGCTGACTGGGCAACCATTTGAGTTCCTGAGAAATGTTCCCTTGTATCAACGCAAACTTAGTCGTGTTGTCTTTGTCTTCTTCTACCCAATGAACAAGGTTAAGAGCACCTGCAAGCGCAAAGATTCCTACTGGAAGGGCTAAGAAATGCCATTGTTTCTGTGTGAGCGCGAGAGTGATAGCTCCTGCGATTAGCCAGA
The DNA here is from genome assembly GCF_002933855.1 of Vibrio penaeicida. GTDB lineage: Bacteria > Pseudomonadota > Gammaproteobacteria > Enterobacterales > Vibrionaceae > Vibrio > Vibrio penaeicida_A. The sequence continues at coordinate 61,584 of NZ_BFAQ01000020.1, read as the reverse complement.
TTATATAGCTTATGCTGTCTACGCCACCTATGGGGGCAAAGACACTTAGTGGAGAGTCAATTTGACTGTATCCAAGCCATAGCCACGGGAAGCCAGTCATAACCCAACCTCTTAGCCATTCGTTAATGAGCCATAGAGATGGAGCTGCAAGCAAAAAGCGGATGAGGTTAGCGTTTGGAAACCACCGATTGAGTGTGGCAGCAAATAGAGCAGGGTATATCGAGAGGTAACTGATCAGCAAAAACATCAATGCCAAACTGGCGAACTTGGGTAACCCACCAAATGTATCGATACTGATGTGAACCCAGCTAATGCCAATGGCAAACTGCCCAATGCCCCAGCTAAACCCAATAGCCAATGCCTGTTTGGTGGTTTGTTTTTCTAAAAGCAGAAGAAGTAGGAGCGGGCTTAGAATAGCCACGGGCCAGAATTGGTAAGGTGCAAAAGCAAGCGTAGTCAGTGCCCCAACAAAAGCGGCCGCAAGCGGCCGCACGAGGCGATGATTTAGTATTGTTATCATCTTCGTCTTATTATCGTTGTAGCATTTGGCTACTTGGTTAACCTAAACTCAGGTTAGCTACTTAAATCCTCTTCAGCAGGAAGAGGCTCCTCATCAGGGACAGTAACCTGAAGTTGAACGACGCGGCGGTTGTCTGCAGCGGTAACCTTAAACAAATAATGCTCAATTTCGACCACTTCTCCGCGTGTAGGTAGGTGTCCGAAGCTGGTCATCACCATGCCGCCGACCGTATCCACTTCTTCATCGCTGAAGGTGGTGCCGAACGTTTCATTAAAGTCTTCAATGGTGGTCAAAGCTTTAACGGCGTAGGTGTGTTTACTCAATTTCTTGATATCGGTTTCTTCTTCGTCATCGAATTCATCTTCGATTTCGCCAACGATTTCTTCCAAGATATCTTCAATGGTGACCAGCCCAGAAACGCCACCGAACTCATCTACGACAATTGCCATGTGATAACGTTCCTCTCGGAACTCTTTTAGCAGTCGATCGACGCGTTTGCTTTCTGGAACGACGACAGCAGGGCGTATTACCTGCTCTATATCGAATGGAGCACTGTCCGAACCTAAGTATTTTAATAAGTCCTTCGCTAACAGAATGCCTTCCACATGGTCTTTGTCTTCACTGATAACTGGGTAGCGTGAGTGCTGTGCATCAGTGATCAGAGCGACTAAATCATCAAGTACATGAGTTCGCTCGACAGTGACCATTTGCGAACGTGGGAGCATGATGTCCCTTACTCGCGTTTCGGCGATTTCCATAACACCTTCAAGCATATCTCGCGTGTCATGGTCAATCAGTTCGTTTATTTCAGAGTCCCGAATGACATCAACTAGCTCCTGACGATCTTTCGGTTCACCTTGAAATAGCTGACCAAGGCGTTCAAAGAAGGACTTTCTACTCGGACCTTCAGTTTTTTCTTTCTTCCCTTCCGTAGAAGAGGTCGAATTGTCTTCGTTCATGATTTCTCAATCGTTAACGCTATCAGATGTGTGATAGCACACTTAAAGCAGCCTTATTTGTCGTTCAGTTTGAAGGCTACTGCTTTTCTGCTAAATATGGGTCTTCGAAGCCCATAGATTGCATAATTTCGGTCTCGAGGGCTTCCATTTCTTCTGCTTCCTCGTCTTCGATATGATCATAACCTAACAGATGCAAGCTACCATGTACAACCATATGCGCCCAGTGCGCGGTAGCGTTTTTATCTTGTTCTTTTGCTTCCAGTTCAACCACTTGTCGGCAGATGATCAAGTCGCCAAGCAAATCCATCTCGATACCCGGAGGGACTTCAAATGGAAATGAAAGTACGTTTGTTGGTTTATCTTTACCTCGGTATTCGTGGTTAAGCTGTTGGCTTTCTGCCACGTCCACAATGCGAATGGTCACTTCGGCTTGGGGCTGGAAAAGAGGGATGGTCTTATCTAGCCACATTTGAAAGTCTTCTTGTGAAGGAAGCCCACCTTCATTTTCGACCGCGAGTTGAAGATCAAGTTCGATGGTCATTATTTACTTACCGATTGTGCATTGCTAATCGATTGTGGCAAAAGCTCGGCGCTTTGGGTTTCAAGTAGTTTTGCTTCCCGCTCTTCACGCTTGCGCTTTTCGTATTCTTTTCGTTCTTTTTGATCTTTGGCTTCCCACTTCTCATAGGCGTTAACGATACGAGCAACAACTGGGTGGCGCACTACATCATCAGACAGGAAGAAGTTGAAACTTATTTCATCGACCTCACTCAATACTTCGATAGCATGACGAAGACCAGACTTTGCACCACGAGGTAAATCAATTTGAGTGACGTCACCCGTAATTACCGCTCGTGAGTTAAAGCCGATACGTGTCAGGAACATTTTCATCTGCTCAACCGTAGTATTTTGGCTTTCATCGAGAATGATAAAGGCATCATTGAGTGTGCGACCACGCATGTAGGCGAGTGGGGCCACTTCAATAACGTTACGCTCTATGAGTTTTTCAACGCGTTCAAAACCAAGCATTTCAAACAAAGCATCGTATAGAGGTCGTAAGTAAGGGTCGACTTTTTGGCTCAAATCACCGGGCAAAAAGCCTAATTTCTCACCGGCTTCTACCGCAGGGCGAGTAAGAAGAATTCGTCGAATTTCTTGTCGCTCCAAAGCATCAACAGCCGCTGCAACAGCTAGATAGGTTTTACCCGTACCTGCTGGTCCGATGCCGAAGCTGATGTCGTGAGTCACCATATTAACCAAGTACTGCCCTTGGTTAGGGGTACGTGGCTTGATCACGCCTTTTTTGGTTTTGATAAAGACTTCTTTACCATGCTCGATGGCGGATTCTGTGGATTGCTCCAATACGCCTGATTCTTTGATGGCAAGGTGAATCAATTCAGGTTCGATGTCGGTAACTTGACCTTTAACAGGCGCGGTCTCAACATATAAAGATTTGATGATATCCAGCGCAGCCGAGGCGGTATGGGGTTTACCCACAACGGAAAAGAAGTTGCTACGATGGTTTATTTCTACACCAAGTCGGCGTTCTAAATGTTTGATATTGTCGTCGAAAGGACCACAAAGGCTGGACAAGCGACGGTTGTCTGAAGGTTCTAGATCGATTTCTAGAGTGACGATTTTATTACTCAATGCTGCCTCACATTAAACCATGACAATAAAGCCCGACTTCGACCGGGCTCTACATGGTTATTTAATCTGTAAGCTTATGGTGTAAAGGTTGCTACACCTAGCTCATCTTCCTTGCGGGTTTTTTCCATCATTGCAGATGGAGAGGTCACCACGCGAAGGTTCATTTCTTTTTCAGTTCGAACCAGTTCACCACGAAGTGAATTCGCGAATACATCGACGATATTGACGTCGACAAACTGGCCGATGAGTTCTGCAGGGCCTTCGAAGTTAACCACTCGGTTGTTCTCCGTACGACCGCGAAGTTCCATCAAGTTTTTCTTAGATGGACCTTCAACAAGAATACGCTGTTCAGTACCCATCATCAAACGAGAGTAGCGCATTGCTTGAGTATTGATTTGTTGTTGCAATTCGTAAAGGCGATCTTTCTTGGTTTGCTCGCTGACATCACACGGATAATCTGCCGCAGGTGTACCTGGTCGAGCTGAATAAATGAAGCTAAAGCTCATGTCGAAGTCGACCTGCTTGATCAGCTTCATTGTGTCTTGGAAGTCTTTGTCCGATTCGCCAGGGAATGCCACGATAAAATCGGAGCTGATTTGAATTTCTGGACGCGCTTTTCTCAGCTTACGGATAATGGATTTGTATTCGATAGCGGTATGTGGGCGCTTCATCATCGTCAAAATGCGATCGGAACCACTTTGTACAGGCAGGTGAAGGAAGCTCACCAACTCCGGCGTATCTTCATACACGGCAATGATGTCGTCAGTAAATTCAAGTGGGTGGCTGGTCGTAAATCGAATGCGGTCAATCCCATCGATAGACGCAACAAGACGCAATAGCTCCGCGAAGCTGCAGATATCATCATCAAAAGTTGCACCACGGTAGGCATTTACGTTTTGACCCAGCAGGTTAACGTCACGTACCCCTTGCTCGGCTAACTGGGCGATTTCAAATAACACATCGTCCATTGGGCGGCTGACTTCTTCACCACGGGTATACGGTACTACACAAAAAGTACAATATTTAGAGCACCCTTCCATAATCGAAACAAAAGCGGTTGCCCCTTCAGCTCGAGGCTCAGGTAAGTTATCGAATTTCTCTATTTCTGGGAAAGAAATATCCATAACAGGTGCTGAATTGTCGTGAGATGATTTGATCATCTCCGGTAGACGGTGAAGGGTTTGTGGACCAAAAATAACGTCAACAAAAGGGGCGCGTTGTCGAATATGATCACCTTCTTGCGTGGCTACACAGCCGCCAACCCCGATAACTACGCCAGGTTTTTTGTCTTTCAGTGTTTTCCAGCGACCAAGCTGGTGGAAGACTTTCTCTTGCGCTTTTTCTCGGATTGAACAGGTGTTAAGTAATAGAACGTCTGCTTCTTCAGGTTCCTCTGTTAGCTCGTATCCGTTGGCGGCATTAAGCAGGTCGGCCATTTTTGACGAATCGTATTCGTTCATCTGGCAGCCCCAAGTTTTAATTAGCAGTTTCTTACTCATCGCACTCACGCTCGTCATTTTGTTCGTATTTGTTCAAATTATATACACTACTGTTGTAGTGAGCGGCGTATTGTACTGCTTTAAAAACCAACTGACCAGAGATCGTTTAGCACTTCAGCTCTAGGCGATTTGCCCTGAATCCATCACGATGGATATTTATTCATCAGCAAAGCCAAATTTCAGTAAAACTTCGCGAGTGTTCTGTACTTCCAAAGGAGCAGGTCGATGAATATCTGGAGGTGTCTCAGACATGGTGACAGAGGATCCAATACACTTAACACTACCCGCTAGTGGATGGTCGTAGTTATGGATTAATCCAAGGTGCTCAACTTGTGGATCAGCGACGGCTTCTAAGTGTGTTTTTACTTCACCACACCAAATGTCTTCTTCGAGCATCATTTGCATTAAAGATTTTGTATCGAAGGCTGCGTTCGTTTGGTTATTTCATTCCAAACAACATCCCGCTTCTCAAATAAAATAGTGGGTTCATCAATTGCAAAAGACTGTCATCCTCAAGTACTTTTACTAGAGTCTTAAATGGGCTCACGGCAATAGTGGACCACTATTAGAACTTTATAGCCTCTTGGGTGATCCCACGTTAGCCTTTTTAAATTCATTGCAACCTCTGCTTATTGTAACCGCATAGATATCGGTTCTACGCGCTCTCCAGCACTATCAAACCAGTGTGTATGCTCGGAAGAGAACCCTAACCCAATGGTCTCACCAGTATTTACGTGCATTTGTCGTGATGTTTTCACCATTATTACTCTGTTTTTTAGCGATAGGGTATACAAGTAGCTATCACCCAATAACTCCGTTAATGTCACGGTTGCTTGAATAATGGCATTGTGATCGCTTATGAGCTGAATATTCTCCGGTCGAATTCCAAGCGTGACCGCACCCTCAGGCACAGTCAGTGAGCGACAAAGATTGATGTGGTCACAAGGGATAATGTTCATGGGTGGATTACCTAAAAACGTTGCGACGAAGGTGTTTTGAGGTTTGTCGTAGATCTCTTCGGGCGTGCCGACTTGTTGAATCCTTCCTTGGTTGATCACCACAATACGATCGGCAAGAGTCATCGCCTCTACCTGATCGTGGGTGACGTAAATGGTGGTGACTGCCAACTCATGTTGCAGTTTCTTCAGCTCCGCGCGCATACTTGATCGTAGCTTGGCGTCTAAATTTGATAGGGGCTCATCAAGAAGAAATAACTTGGGTTGTCTAACAATGGCACGAGCGAGGGCGACGCGCTGCCTTTGCCCTCCTGACAACTGCGCTGGTTTGCGATCTAGTAAGCTATCGAGCTCAACACGTTTGGCGACTTCGTCGATCATTTCATTGCGGCGGGATTTACTTAGCCCTTGTACTTTCAGCGGAAAGTCGATGTTATTGCGCACGGTCTTATGCGGATAAAGCGCGTAGCTCTGAAACACCATAGCCAAATCTCTCTCGTTTGGAGGCAATTCATTCACGCGTTTTCCATCGATCAAGATATCGCCTTGTGAGGGTTTTTCTAAGCCCGCAATCATTCTCATGGTGGTGCTTTTTCCACAGCCAGAAGGACCAAGCAACACCAGAAATTCTCGGTCTCGGATATTCAAGTTTAAGTTATCAACACTGGTCACCGTCGACCAAGATTTGGAGAGTTGTTTGAGTTCAACAGAGGCCATAAATCGTCCTTATATAGAGCTCGGAGCGGTGAAGTTAAGAAGAGAAGAATCAAAGGCAATATCACGATGTGTTTCATCGTCCCCCGTCACACGGATGCTGTGCCGTTCAACCTCTACACTTTGAATGCTCAGCCAATTGGGTGACGCCCGAAATACAGCAAAGGCATACCCCACTTGCGTTTTCCCATTTGTATTCAGTTCTAAGGCGGTGGAATACCCTTGTTGATTGATAGGGTTGCAGGAAATCGATGCTTTATGCCCTAAATGGGAATATGCACAGCCTTCTTCCAGCCCAAGCACATGCGTGTGTGAACCACTAAATGGGGCGTAGTCTCGACCTCCATGGCTTTGCCAAAGCGTGGTGAGTGGCAATAAGCGTTCAGGCTTGATGGCGAGATAGACCCAGCCTTCTTCTTTGCACAGAGCCGCTGTCCAACCCCATTCTTGTTGTGTAGGGGAAACGAGGTGGAGTATGTCTTCATGGCGTTCGTTCCATGGGTAAATGGAAAGATCCGCGTGGCTTCCATTCGCAAGCCTGACCGATTGGATATCTGTAAATTGCTGAGGATAAGCAAGAAATGAGCGTCCGAGTTTCGAGTCTGGCTCTAATGCTTCATTAATAGTGTAACCAAAGGCTTTATGCGAAAAGGATAACCGAACTTGAGATTGGCATTTGAGCATCGCATGATAGCTGATCGGAATAGCCCCATTACCACCGGAAAATTGATGCAAGTGATAGATAAAGGGTGAGCCGCTTTGTAATGCGATTGTCTTGGTGAGTTTTGCTCCATAAATATGGCGATCTAATTCTGTAACTAGCTGGTTTTCTTTACTCTCTAATACCAACCAGTTTCCGTTACTGCTCCATCCATGAGGGGGTGCTGGCTCTATATCACTTTCGCCGAATGGCGCGCAGAAGAAGTCCCCCGACAATTGCTGCAAAATAACAGGGTAATCTGGGTGGTATTCATCGACCCAAGGCGCTCGATGCATTGGCGAAAACCGAGCATTACCATCGGTGAATCGAATGTGATCTAAATGCCCGCCTTTGGTTTTAAATTCACATTCCACATTTTCATTGCGAAGTGACACTGCCATTTCAATCTCCTTTCACTAGCATGCCGCCATCGGTGATGAGTATTTGCCCAGTGATGAAACTCGATTGCTCTGTGGCAAGAAAGAGCACCGCTTGCGCCACTTCGTTCGGTTGACCAAATCGACCAATTGGGTGATTGTCATTCCAGCGTTGGCGAAGTTCTTCTGGGTCATCGACTTCATCAAAAATCTTCTCATTCATGGGGGTCATGATGGTGCCAGGTGCGACAGCGTTGACTCGGATACCATCAGGTGCAAATTCAATAGCGCTCTGACGTGTAAGCGCGTTAATTCCTCCCTTTGCGGCAGCATAAGCACTCCAGCCGTGAAACCCAGCAAAGGCTTGAGCGGAACTGATGTTAACAATCGCCCCTTTCCCCAGCTTTTTCATGTCCGGCACTGAGTGTTTTATGCCTCGCCATACGCCGGATAAGTTGGTGTTTATCACCTGATGCCACCGTTCTTCTGATATCTCAACAGCGTCACCGGATAATGCCACCGCCGCATTGTTGATCATGATATTGACCAGCCAATTTTGTTGGTGCACCCACTGGAATAACTGGTTTACCGAATCAGGGGAGGAAACATCGGTAAAATGATAATGAACATCCAACCCATCCAAATTGAGTTGATTGGCTATCTCTTCTCCTATGTCTTGATTGATGTCTGCAATGATGACGGTTGCGCCATGCGTCGCTAAAATTTCAACGCACGCTAACCCAATACCTTCTGCACCACCTGTCACCACGGCAACTTGGTTTATCAGCTTATTTCCCTTAATGTGCTCGTTTTTATTCATTGTTAGCTCCTGTTGAGGCAATGATTTCAGAGCTTATGTCAAAAGAGGCAGTTCGTTTATCTAAAAAGGCGGAGACCCCTTCTTGCCCTTCGGCGGAGCAATAGAGCTGTAAAAGTTCGGCTTGTTCCCAACTTAACCCTGATTCCAGCGGCGTATCTAACCCATTTCGAACCAGCTTTTTCATCGCGGTCTGAGCCGTAGGGCTGACTTTCAGTAGGTAACTGGCTTTTTTCAACCCTTCAGACATTAAGTTTTCTTGAGAGCAAACTTGAGAAGCGAGACCAAGACGCAATGCTTCATCAGCTTTAATTCGTTTAGCCGACAGGAGGACATCAAGAGTGACGGCTTTTCCTACCGCCCTTAATAGCCGTTGCGTGCCTCCACCTCCGGGGCAAAGTCCTAACAAACCTTCGGGTAAACCCATCTGTGCGTTGCTTGCCACTATCATCAAATCGCAGGCTAGGGCTATCTCGAATCCGCCGCCCATCGCGTAGCCGTTAACCAGTGCAATGGTCGGTTTGGGCAACTGCTCTATAGTTTCGAATGCTTTTCTTCCTTGGATTTGATAGTCATTGAACTTTTTGATTTGCAAACCGCGGTATTCATTAATGTCTGCCCCCGCGACAAAGGCTTTGTCGCCGCTACCTGTAAACATCACGACTCGAACGTTGTCGTCTTGATTGACATTGTCTAGAGCCAGAATCAACTCGTTTTGCATGTCTTCAGAGAGTGCGTTGAGCTTTTCAGGTCGGTTAAAGGTGATCAGCGCAACGTGTTTGGTTGGGTAGGTCAGTTGGATAAAGGTAAAGTGATCATGTTTCATGGAATCATCCTTTTACAGAGCCAGCAGTGAGACCTGCAACAAAGTGTTTTTGTAGGAAGAAAAACACCACCACAATAGGTAAAGAGATCATGACGGAGCTCGCCATGAGTTCACCGTATCGAATGCCATACTGACCAATAAAGTCATTCATCCCGACGGGCAAAGTTCGCATCTCTTGAGTGGTAGTAAACGACAGAGCAAATAGGAACTCCTGCCATGTGACAATTAAAATGTACACGCTGGTGGCGATGACTCCTGGGCGACAGAGCGGGAGAACAATTTCGAAAAAAATCCGCATTGGCTTAGCGCCGTCCATCGCTGCTGCTTCGTCGAGCACAGCAGGGATATTCTCCATAAACCCTTTGAGCATCCAAGTTGCCACGGGAAGGGTTATGGTGATGTAAGCAATAATGAGAGAAAGCTTTGTATTGAGTAAACCAGCGTCGTCCATCATTTTGTAAATGGGAATGATGATGGCGCTGGAAGGGAACATTTGGGATACCAGAATTAAGCCAAGGAAAACCGCCATTATTCTTATCTGAAATCGTGTAAAGGCATAGGCGGCCATTAAGGCAAGGCTAGTGGAAATCACCAATGTGCTTAAAGAAACGACGACACTGTTGAAGAAATACTGCCTAAATTCAGGTCGGAAGGCGTTACTGTAGTTTTCAAACGTTGGGTTGTCTGGCCAGAGTTTTGCTGGTATGGCAAAGGCTTCGTTGGACGGTTTTAAAGAAACGGACACCATCCAAAAAATCGGCAGTAAAATGATCAATGCCAACAGAAATTGACTGGTCAGTAGCCCTAGCTGCCTCATGTTGATCTTTATTTTCATGTTGGGGCTCATCGACTCTCCCTTTTTTGTAGCCAGAAGTAAACCGAGAGTAAAATCACTAAGATAAGAATCGACATCACCCCGTAAGTCGCTGCTTCTCCGAATCGAAACTGCCCGAAACCCAGCTCAAAGATCTTTGTCGGGAAAATATGGGTACTGTCTTTGGGACCACCACGGGTAAGTACCCAAACCATGTCGAAGTAGTTGAAGGTTAGAATGGCGGTAAGCAGTAAGTTGATCGCCACCACATGTCTAACGGCTGGAATGATGATTTCTATCAGGCGACGAAATGGGCCAGCACCATCTACGATGGCAGCTTCTACTTGCTCTTTATCGACACTTTGCAATGCCGCGAGATACACAACCGTTGAAAATGGGAAGCCTTTCCAAACGGCAGCTATCACAACCGCAAACATGGCGGTATCAGGGGTTGCTAACCATGCAATAGCTTCGTCAATCAAAGAACCAGACAGGAACATGGAATTGATGAGCCCTAGTTGAGGGTCATACATGAATCGCCATACTATGGCTGCCACTATTCCCGGCAACACCCAAGGAAGCAGCACTAGAGAGCGCATTAACCCTTGCCCGGGTATTTTCTCATTCAATAAAAGTGCCGTTAAAAAACCAAACAGGTTTTGCAAAATGATCACACCAAACGTCCATGCAACAGAGTTTTGAATGATTTGCCAGAACTGCTCCTGTGATAACAATTTGCTGTATAGCTGAAATCCCACAAATTCTGGCTCGGGGTTGATGAAGGATGTGGCGTATAAACTTTCGATGAACGTGCCAAACATTGGGTAATACATCAACAACCCGATAAGCGCGACGGCAGGCGCGATCATCATTAGAGGAAATCCAAAATTATTCTGGTACTTCATTGCCACACCCATGCTTAGTCCGTGCTGATAGCCTGATGTGGCCACCAGCGCTTCCAGTTACAACTGATTGATCTTGATGCAAGCCGAGTCCGCTGCTTTTTGTGCATCCGTGCCATCAAAGAGATCTTGAATCATTGCCATTTGAATATCGGCAATTTCCAAATACCGAGAAGACAGCGGTCGAGGTGATGCGTTATTCAAGTGCTCAATGATGGCATCAGGTTTGTGTCGATTCGCATCAACAAACTTTTGTGCTGCGTTGACGTTAGCAGGAAGAAGGTCGACCACTTTTCCATTGATGTCTTGCCTTGTAAGGAATTGGGCGAATTTCCACGCCGCTTCTTGGTGTTTGGAACCTTTGTATACGACTAAATTCCAGCCGCCGTAAGTACCAACGGGTGTTTTACCTGCAGGGGCATGACCATTCACAAAGTCCCAATCAATACTGGATTTCTTCAATGTGGGTTGTTCCAAAGCGGGCCAAAATTCAATGGCCAATGAACCATTGAGGAACAGCTCTCGCATATCTCCACTGGAAGCATTTAGAATGCCTTTAGGGGCGTATTGCGCGAGATCTTGAAGATACGCTAAAGCTTCAACAGCAGGTTTTTCGTTTAACTTACATTGCCCACTGTTATCTAAGACTTGACCGCCATTGGAGAAGATAAAAGAGTTGACGACCACGACGGTGTCTTCGCCTTTATGACCAAATAAACCAACGCCATACTGTCCTTTAGATGTGTCTGTTAGTGCTTTTGCGGCGGACTTTAGCCCACTCCAAGTGACGATTGAATCGGGCGCGATACCTGCTTTTTTGAACAGAGCATTGTTGACGTAACTGAATTGCCACACGTCTACATTGAACGGGACACCCCAAGTTTTGTCTTTGTATCGAACTGAGGACCAGGCACCGGGAAAGAATTGCCCAGTATTCATTGAAGCCACATTCATTTTCTTATCAAGTGGGATAATCGCCCCTGCTTCTGCAAATGCTGCCAGCCAGATCTGGTCGACCGTTGAAATATCGGGGGCATTTCCGCTTCTTACTGCTGTCAGGAGTCTTTGTTGATATTCAGGGTAGGGCACGGTTGTCACATCCACTTTGATCCCGGGGTTTTCTTTTTCAAATAGGGCGACAGACGCTTTTTGGTAGTCACTCAGACCAGATTCAGTCTGTTGGTTATCCCAAAAGCGGATGGTTATGTCTTCTGCTTGAACTGTGGGTGCAGACACCATCAGCATTAAGCTGATAGAGGCGCATAAACTGCGCAAACGTGTACTGAGACGCTTCATAAACTATCTCCTTGTTTATTTTTGTGCATCACTGCTTGTGTCTTGTCTTCAGACTTCAAGTAGTCTTCGGCAAGGTGAACACGTATACCATTTGCCGACAGCTCTAGCCGCTGTGCGGGAATGGTGCCTAAATCTGTCATGACATCAGTAATGTCATGCAATGGAGCTATCAGGTAATTTTCTTCCGCGCCCATCTGGCTGGCTTCGCCTAAAACCAGTGTTTGGTGCGAACGGGCAATGGCGGTTTTGGCTACGACTGAGCATGCTTCGTCGTTCATGCTGATGCCAAATTTGGATGAAATACCATCCACGGAAAGAAAGGTTTTGTCGACTCGAATTTGTTCTAATGTTGAGAAGCAAGCAGAGCCAGTCAGTGCGCGTTGGCCAGATAAAAGCTCCCCGCCTGTTAAGATGACCCGAAAATCATGTTTGTATTGTTGGAAAAATTCAAAGGCATCCAGAGAGTTGGTCACAATGGTATGCTTGCCCGCTGCCGCAATTAATGCAGAAGCTAAAGGCATGGCGAATACACCGTGATTGATGAATATTTTGCTTTCACGTTTGAGTACCTTCACCGCCATTTGGGCAATGCGCTCTCGAGCATGATTCACTTCTTTGTGAAATTGGATTTCAGGTGGCTGGATTTCACATTGTATCCCTAAGTATTGGCATTCTGATTCCAAGCTTTTCGCCAGCTTTCGGTACCAGTTGTGATCGATAAAGTGGGGCACAAACATGATTCTTGCAGAGGTTAAGCTGCTTTTGTCTACAGAAAAGTCGCGACCAGCCAACTCGGATAGGTTTTGTTTTAAAACCCAGTGATCATTTTGCCGAGTAAACCGGGTATGCACATCTTGCCCTGTCAAAATATCAAAAGGGGTCAATACTGGCTGAGGAACAAAACCGCTAACCAACTTGGCAACCGTGTGCGCCGCCATGTAGCCAACCAATTCTGGGTATAAAGCGACACATGCGTGAAGTCGGTTGCCGTAAGTGAGTTCATCCAGTAAATCATCGCCTTCTAATCCGATCGAATAGGCGTAAATGTCATGCCGACCTTTCGTGGCTTCTAACCCAGCAAGAATCGAGTGATCATTTACGCCGAACAGAACATTGATATTTGGATGTGTTGCGAGTGCATCTTGAATCTGTCGCAGTGCGGTTCTGTAATGCCCAAATCCATCAATAGATAGTATCTGAAGTTCACCTAAGTAAAATTGGTTAAAACCTCGCAAAAACCCTTTTGTTCTTTGCTGTGCATTAGACAGTTGTGCATGATTAATAAGTAGAACATTAGCGCACTTCACTTCATCACTATTGAGCTGATTAGCGGCAAAACTTCCGAGTTGGTACCCTGCCTCTAAATTGTCTGGACCAATATACGTGCATTGAGAATCGGGGGCAGATTCAGACAAGACAGGCAGCCCATTTGCTAATGCTCGCTGCTTGAGTAAATCGCCCCATGGTTCATGGATTGGAGGAAGGATCAAGGCATCGACTTCATCAAGACCTATATCTTCTTGAGTCAATGGAGGAGGAGTTGTATTTTTAACAGCATGAACAGCGCCATGAGAGCGCTCCAGCTTTCCGCTTTTTGCCAGTCTCGCAACGTCTCTCCGAATAGTGACGTTCGCCACTTGAGGAAACTCCTGAGCAAGCTGTGCAATAGAGACGTTTCTACGGTTCTCTAGCACATTCAATATAGCTTGTTCGCGGAGCCTTTGGTTCATAATGAGTGATCCACTGGATAAACAATATTCACCATTATCTGTATAAATCAATCTAAATGATCAAACTATTCACCTATAAATTACAAAATTATCACAAATGATCATTTGTGTTCTTTATTGATCTTAAAGAGTGACCTGATACTTGTTCTTATCGTGGACGACTTGTCCAATAGAGCAGTAAACTAAGCGCTTCTGGCACAAAGTGGCTATTTGGGAAAGGTATGGAAAAGTTTGATATTGCCGTGATTGGTGGGGGAATGGTTGGTGCTGCTGTGGCAGTAGGGTTTGCCAAACAAGGGAAAGGGGTATTGGTTGTTGAACATCATCAGCCTAAAGCTTACGACTCGACCCAGCCAATGGATCTACGCGTATCTGCAATTTCTCAATCCTCAGTGAATTTTCTCGAAGAACTTGGTGCTTGGAATGTTATCGAAAGTACGCGTGTATGCTCATACAAACGCCTTGAAACGTGGGATATGCCAGAATGCCGCACACGATTTCACTCAGACGAACTCAACCTTGAGCAACTGGGCTTCATTGTAGAGAATCGTATGGTGCAGTTAGGGTTGTGGGATGCGATGTCTAGGCTTAGCAACATCACGTTAAAGTGCCCAGATACGTTAGAGGCGATAGAAGATAATTTGGATTCTAGGCTGCTTCGTTTAGCCAGTGGGGAAGAATATCAAGCGACATGGGTGATTGGAGCCGATGGAGCAAATTCGAAGGTGAGAGCCATCGCTCAAATAGGTGTAACCGCTTGGGACTACCGCCAGCATTGCATGTTGGTTAATGTCGCAACAGATAAGCCTCAGCAAGATATTACTTGGCAGCAATTTACCGCGTCTGGACCTCGTTCGTTCTTGCCTCTCCCGGGGCATCAAGGTTCGGTTGTTTGGTATGACTCACCACAAAAAATACGTTCTCTACTTGCAATGAATCATACTCAGTTGGCGACGACCATTATGAATGAATTCCCAGCTGAATTGGGCGAGATAACGGTAGAGCAAGCCGGAGCTTTTCCACTCACGAGGCGACATGCACAGCGTTATCATCAAAAAGGCTGTGTGTTAATAGGGGACGCGGCCCACACAATAAATCCTTTAGCGGGGCAGGGCGTTAATTTGGGGTTCAAGGATGTAAAAGCACTACTAGAACAAAGTGATTCTCTGGGCTTGACGGAGCAAGCGTTGGAGCGTTACCAGTCGATTCGTAAGCGCGACAACTTGTTAATGCAAACGGGTATGGATGTATTTTACAAAGTCTTTAAAGACACATTCCCTCCCGTTGCATTTACACGTAACGCAGCCTTGAAACTCGCGGAGCATTCTGGTCCTATTAAGCAACAAGTACTGCGCTATGCGCTCGGTTTATAGCGTTATGTTCACACGCTTAAACGTAGACTAAAAAACTGCACACATACGGGGTTGCCAGTCGAGATACTGTGCCCCGTTTCTTGTAATGTCCCATTCTCTTCATTTCGGCGATAAGACACCAAATTATTCGTATCTTGATTCGCGGCGACCAGCCATTTCCCATTTGGAGTCAGGTTGAAATCTCGAGGGTTTAACCCGCCAGATGAAACGGTTTGGACGACAGTCAAATCACCGGAGAGCTCTACCTTTAAACAGACGATAGACGATTGCTGTCTGCCTGAAACATAGACAAATCTCTCATCGGCAGATAAACGGATCGCGGCAGCAGCGCCACCTTCATTGTGTTCTGCAAATGGAGAAATGGTTGATGCAATTTCCCAAATGGTCTGTTCATTCTTTTTCAAAACCAGAACTTCTTCTGACAACTCACAAAGCACATAAGCTTTGAGCTCATCTTTTGATAAGACTAAATGGCGTGGACCACTGCCAGAAGGTGTCTGAACGTGCTGAACTTCAGATTCGTTGATGAGTGAATTGGATATTGGATAAAAGCTCACTCTGTCGGTGCCGAGGTCTACCGTGACTATTTCATTGGTTTGCTTTAAAAAGCATGCAAAGTGAGCATGAGGTCCTTCCTGCCTATCAGCATTTGGACCACTACCAACATGTTGAATAGTTTGTATGTGTTCTAGCTGGCCATTGTTTAGAGAGAATAAACTGAAATTTCCAGTGCCATAATTAGACGTGACCGCTAGTGTTTGATCTGAGTTTACTGCTACGTGGCACGGATAATCACCATCGACCGGATTACTATCGAGTAGGGTCAGCTGGTGGTTTTTAATATCGTGCACTGATAAGCCAGCACCTTTTCCATTGGCAAACTCATTGATGGCGAAAACCTGTCCATTCTGATAAATCAAATAAGCGGGATTTTGCGCATCAGATATCAAAGTAAGTTTATCGAAAGCACCTGTTTCCAAATTCATTTGGACAGAGGAAATACCTTTTCCTTCCCCCGTCATGGCTCCGATGGATTGTGTATAGCTACCAATAAGAATCTTTTGATGATTTACCATTCTGAGTTGCCTTAATTTTCCAAATCAATGAGAACTATGATCAGTATGATTGAGGATAAAACGCAACCGAAAGCGGAATTAATACAGAAAGAATGAGAATCAGAACAAAGATTTGATGATGTGAGTCAGAAATGATCATGCTGAAAATAGAAAACCCACCAAAAGGTGGGTTTCTAAATAATGGTGCGGAAGGAGAGACTTGAACTCTCACACCTTGCGGCGCCAGAACCTAAATCTGGTGCGTCTACCAATTCCGCCACTTCCGCAACAAATCTGTAGTCTTGAACGATGATTGGTGAATCATTCAGACGTTGTAAATGGTGGCTACGACGGGATTCGAACCTGTGACCCCATCATTATGAGTGATGTGCTCTAACCAACTGAGCTACGTAGCCACTTTTTGAAAAATGGTGCGGAAGGAGAGACTTGAACTCTCACACCTTGCGGCGCCAGAACCTAAATCTGGTGCGTCTACCAATTCCGCCACTTCCGCATCAAAATTTTTAGTTATCAAGACGATTGGTAAAATCTCAATAACGTTGTATATGGCTGGGCTACCTGGATTCGAACCAGGGGATGGCGGCATCAAAAGCCGCTGCCTTACCGCTTGGCGATAGCCCAGTAGATCAACTACATTCTGGAATTGAAGTGTTACTACACTGAATTTCGCCACCGCCGCTTAGCGGTAGTTTATATACTATATTCACTTAAAACTCAATATATTAAGTATTCAAGTGTGGATTTAGTGGCTGGGCTACCTGGATTCGAACCAGGGAATGGCGGCATCAAAAGCCGCTGCCTTACCGCTTGGCGATAGCCCAACAGCGAGCGTGTATAATCACACTCTAAATAATGG
This sequence comes from Vibrio penaeicida, assembly GCF_002933855.1. Taxonomy (GTDB): domain Bacteria; phylum Pseudomonadota; class Gammaproteobacteria; order Enterobacterales; family Vibrionaceae; genus Vibrio; species Vibrio penaeicida_A. The sequence goes on along the minus strand of NZ_BFAQ01000020.1, from coordinate 44,519 downwards.
TGCGGAAGGAGAGACTTGAACTCTCACACCTTGCGGCGCCAGAACCTAAATCTGGTGCGTCTACCAATTCCGCCACTTCCGCAACAAATTTGTAGTCTTGACTGACAATTGGTGAGTCAATCAGACGTTGTAATGGCTGGGCTACCTGGATTCGAACCAGGGAATGGCGGCATCAAAAGCCGCTGCCTTACCGCTTGGCGATAGCCCAACTGTGAGCGTGATAATCACAGCTCTATATATTTAAAGCCATTGCTTTAAAAGAATATGGTGCGGAAGGAGAGACTTGAACTCTCACACCTTGCGGCGCCAGAACCTAAATCTGGTGCGTCTACCAATTCCGCCACTTCCGCAACTTAATCTGTAGTTATCAAGACAATTGGTAAAGTCTTAACAACGTTGAATAATGGCTGGGCTACCTGGATTCGAACCAGGGAATGGCGGCATCAAAAGCCGCTGCCTTACCGCTTGGCGATAGCCCAACTGATTGTTTACCGTGTCAATCTCACGCTCTTTATTTCTAAAGAGAACAATTCATGGTGCGGAAGGAGAGACTTGAACTCTCACACCTTGCGGCGCCAGAACCTAAATCTGGTGCGTCTACCAATTCCGCCACTTCCGCATGAATTTGTTATGATAGAGGATTTGAGATGGTGCGGAAGGAGAGACTTGAACTCTCACACCTTGCGGCGCCAGAACCTAAATCTGGTGCGTCTACCAATTCCGCCACTTCCGCGTCTCAAATTTCTATCTTGTTATTCGCTAATTGGTAAAAGCCAATAACAATTGTATGGTGGCTACGACGGGATTCGAACCTGTGACCCCATCATTATGAGTGATGTGCTCTAACCAACTGAGCTACGTAGCCATCTTTTTGTTGCTATGTTTTTAGAGCGAGACAATATAATACAATCTCTACTCTAGTTCTACCGAAAATGTAAAAACTTTTCGCTAGAAAAAATAATGGCTGGGCTACCTGGATTCGAACCAGGGAATGGCGGCATCAAAAGCCGCTGCCTTACCGCTTGGCGATAGCCCAACAGCGAGTGTGTAATCACACTCTAAATAATGGTGCGGAAGGAGAGACTTGAACTCTCACACCTTGCGGCGCCAGAACCTAAATCTGGTGCGTCTACCAATTCCGCCACTTCCGCATTATTTCCTAAAAGCTTTCAAAAAAGCGCTTAGGAAATGGTGGCTACGACGGGATTCGAACCTGTGACCCCATCATTATGAGTGATGTGCTCTAACCAACTGAGCTACGTAGCCATTTTTAAATGTTCGCTCTCTTTTATAAGTCGCCTTATTGTCGAGAACGGAGCGCATTATGCGGATATGACCCAAAACCGTCAACAGTTTTTTTTAATAAATTGCGATTTTAGAATTGTTCGCCCTTTTTTTAAGCAAAGAGACGTGTTTCTGATCTAAAAGTGTTGTGATTGCAACATGGGTATAGCCTGAAGAGGTATTCAAATCGGATTTATGAGTATCGTTAAATAAAAAAAGCCAACAAATTTGTTGGCTTTTTGAACACTTTTAAGTGAAAACGTGAAGAATAACGCTTAAACGTTGAAGCGGAAGTGAACGACGTCACCATCTTTCACAATGTAGTCTTTACCTTCTAGACGCCATTTACCAGCTTCTTTTGCACCGCTTTCTCCGTTGAATTGGATGAAATCATCGTATCCAACGACTTCTGCACGGATGAAACCTTTCTCAAAATCAGTGTGGATTTTACCGGCAGATTGAGGGGCTGTTGCACCAATTGGAATTGTCCATGCACGCACTTCTTTAACACCTGCGGTGAAGTAAGTTTGCAGCGTTAACAACTCATAGCCAGAACGAATTACACGGTTCAATCCTGGTTCTTCAATGCCCATATCGGCAAGAAATTCTTCACGGTCTTCATCGTCTAGTTCCGACAGTTCTGATTCGATAGATGCGCAAACAGCGACAACAACGTTGTTTTCATTTTCGGCGTACTCACGCACTGCATCTAGATATGGGTTGTTTTCAAAGCCATCTTCATTCACATTGGCAATGTACATAGTTGGCTTAAGTGTTAGGAAGTTCAAGTAACCAACAGCTGCCAGCTCTTCTTTTGCAAGCTCAACCGTACGAGCCATTCCACCTTCTGTTAGTACAGGAAGCAGTTTTTCAAGAACAGTCAGTTCAAACTTCGCGTCTTTGTCGCCGCCTTTGGCTTTCTTAGTGTTGCGGTGAATAGCGCGCTCACAAGAATCCAAATCAGCCAACGCAAGCTCTAGATTGATGACTTCAATATCTTCGATTGGAGACACTTTACCCGCAACGTGAACAATGTTTTCGTTCTCGAAACAGCGAACAACATGACCAATCGCGTCAGTTTCACGAATGTTAGCAAGGAATTTGTTGCCTAGCCCTTCACCTTTGGATGCACCCGCAACCAAACCTGCGATGTCGACAAATTCCATTGTTGTTGGCAAGATTTTTTTCGGATTAACAATTTTCGCTAATGCGTCTAAACGCAAATCTGGAACAGGTACTACGCCTGTGTTTGGCTCGATAGTACAGAAAGGAAAGTTTGCTGCCTCGATGCCTGCTTTAGTCAGTGCGTTAAACAGAGTTGATTTACCAACATTTGGCAAACCAACGATGCCACATTTAAAACCCATGATAGTAACCTTATTCAGCTTTGAACGTGTGTAAGCGGTTTTGCGCTTTCGTAAGTCCGTCTTTTAACAAGATGTCGAGGCTGCGGACAGATTCATCTACTGCAGCATCAATGCATTCTTGCTCTTTGGCTGGTGCTTTGCCTAATACATAGCCCGCCACTTTGTCTTTATGCCCAGGATGACCAATGCCAATCCTAAGGCGATAGAAATCTTTGTTATTGCCTTGTTTACTGATGATGTCTTTTAGACCGTTATGCCCACCATGACCACCGCCTTTTTTGAATTTGGCGACACCTGGAGGCATGTCGAGTTCATCATGTGCCACCATTATTTCTTCTGGGGGGATCTGATAGAACTTTGCGAGAGCAGCGACGGCTTTACCAGACAAGTTCATATAGGTGGTTGGAATCAGTAAACGTAAATCCTGACCATCGACCATGATACGACCCGTTAACCCGAAAAATTTAGCTTCATTTTTTAAGGTTACATTATGAACCCTCGCTAACTCTTCAACTGCCCAAGCCCCTGCATTATGGCGGGTTCTTGCGTATTCCGGTCCGGGATTTGCCAATCCAACCAGAAGTTTAATGGTCTGACTCAAGGTTATGGTCTCTCTGCGTAATCAAAAAGCGCGATATGATAGCACACTTCAAACTTATTAATCGACAGGATGTCTACGGACATTCTACGGATAAAAAAATGCCCCGCATTGCGAGGCATCTTTTAAATTAGGGTCATTCTTAGCACAACCTAAATTTTGGTTGGGCTTTGAACATAAGTCTTAGTTGAACATTGCAGAGATAGACTCTTCATTGCTGATACGACGAATCGCTTCAGCCAACATGCTAGACAGAGTAAGCTGAGTCACTTTGCCTGTTGCCGCCATCTCTTGAGGTAGTTCGATTGAGTCAGTAATAATGACTTGGTCAAGTACCGAGTTAGCAATGTTTTCAGCAGCGTTACCAGAGAACACAGCGTGAGTTGCGTAAGCGAATACACGCTTTGCGCCACGTTGTTTTAGTGCTTCTGCTGCTTTACAAAGCGTGCCACCTGTATCGATCATGTCATCAACGATCACGCAATCGCGACCTTCAACATCACCGATAAGGTTCATCACTTCTGAAACGTTAGCGCGTGGGCGACGCTTGTCTACGATAGCGATATCAGTATCGTCAAGAGCTTTTGCTGTTGCACGAGCGCGTACAACACCACCAAGATCTGGAGATACAACAACCGGATCTTCTAGACCACGAGCACGCATATCTTCAAGTAGTACTGGAGTACCGAAGATATTATCTACAGGAACATCGAAGAAGCCCTGAATTTGTTCTGCGTGAAGGTCAATAGTAAGAACGCGGTCAACACCAACGTTAGAAAGGAAATCGGCAACCACTTTAGCAGTGATTGGCACACGAGCTGAACGTACACGACGATCTTGGCGAGCGTATCCGAAGTAAGGGATTACTGCTGTAATACGGCCAGCTGAAGCACGGCGCATTGCATCAATCATTACCACCAACTCCATTAGGTTGTCGTTGGTTGGTGCACAAGTAGATTGGATGATGAATACATCACTACCACGTACGTTCTCGTTGATTTGAACAGCGACTTCGCCGTCAGAGAAACGGGAAACAGTAGCGTCACCTAGGGAGATGTATAGACGATCAGCAATACGTTGGGCTAGTTCAGGTGTAGCGTTACCAGCAAATAGCTTCATATCAGGCACGGTAGAAACCTCGGGGTTGCGTCCAGTTTTTAGATAGATTGTGAGTCGGCCGATTCGTACTCGGCCAATCTTTCTTTTAGAGGCGAAAGATTTACGCCTGCAGCGACAAATGCATGTACATCATCTGAAAGCTGAGAGAGCACTGAATCTGCTTCACTTTTGCTCGAAAATTCGCCAAAAATACATGATCCAGTACCCGTCAATCTTGACGGCGCGTATTGTAGCAGCCATGAAAGTTGCTTATCAACCTCAGGATAGAGTATTCGGACGATTTTTTCGCAATCGTTTTCGTACTCAGTGTCAAGAAGTGTTGCCAGATCTCGTTTTGGTGTGTTTCTTGTCAATTGAGGATGAGAAAAAATGTCGGCTGTCGCGATGCTGACATTTGGGCGAAGAACAAGATAAACTTTTTCTTCCGGTTCCGCTGGGTAAATTTCCTCACCGACGCCTTCAGCAAACGCGGCGTGACCTCGAACAAAAACAGGTACATCAGCACCTAAAGCAAGACCTATTTCCGCTAGCTCATTGTCGGATAGATTGGTTTGCCATAAATAATTCAACGCAACTAATGTTGTGGCGGCGTTTGAAGAACCACCACCTATTCCTCCGCCCATTGGTAGAATCTTGTTTAGGTCAATGTGTGCACCCAAACGGCATTCGGTTTTTTGTTGCAGTGCACGGGCAGCTTTCCAAATTAAGTTATCTTCGAGGGCGACACCTTCAATTTCTGGTGATAGCGTCACATTTCCGGAAGTGTTGGCTTTTATACCCAGCTCGTCGCCGTAATCGATGAACTGGAAAAGTGTTTGGAGCTCATGGTAGCCATTGGCTCTTTGACCTGTTATGTATAGGAATAGGTTGAGTTTTGCTGGCGAAGGCCAAGTGGTATGGGTTGGAATCATTGAGAGACTATCCATTTTGAAACGGCAATTTTTAACTTTGTTTTGTCCTGTACTAACGTCAAGCTCGACGGTAATACGAATCCATTTTGTTGGGTGTATTTATTGAAATTCAAATTCCATGCCTGACCATCTATCTGCTTTGTTAAGTCGCTTAACGTATTTGCCTCGTTAAGTTGGTAGTAGTCAGCATCGATAGGCAAGCCTTTTATCCATTCGCTTAACTGATCTATTGGGATGCTGAGACCAGTAAGCCGCTTAATCAGGATATTGCTACTTACGTGCCTATAGGTGTCTCCTTCATGGGTGACGACGGTTGCCCCATTTTCATCAATGTTAAGCAGTAACGCGGTCTGACCAAGCAAAGTAGTTAGACGAAGTTCTTCTGAGTTATGAGTTTTTTTCCAGTAGAAATTCAGGCTCTGGCGCTTACTTTCACTGATGTAAGCCATTTTCCCTGTCAGGGCATATTCATGGAGTGATTCTAGCTGATTTTGATGTGAAACCCAGTCGACAGGTTGATTGGTTGTCTCTGGAAGGGTGGTACAAGCAGAAAGTAAAAGTGCTACTGAAGCGACAAACAGTGCAGAAGAGCTTCTCAAGGCACGAACAAATTGGGTGATAGGTGAAATGAGTAGAATAGTCAATCTTTGCTCCACATAACGCTAATTCGGCGCTCACTATATCACTTAAATGACATCGTGTTTAAATCCCCCCTTTAAATAGGTGCTTCCATAAAGTAAAATTCAAGCTCTTACAGTATTTTCGGACAGAGATCTCTCACTACATGTCTTTGCTTGTCATTGGTATCAATCACAATACGGCGTCGGTCGAATTGCGAGAAAAAATCGCATTTTCTCCAGACAAGCTGACCCAAGCGCTATCTGATATTGCCAATAATTCGAGTATTAACGGTGGAGTGATCCTTTCAACCTGCAATCGCACAGAAATATATTGTGACGTCAAAAATGTAGGAAAAGGTCAGATAATCGATTGGTTAACTGATTTTCACGGTATTCATTCAACCGATTTAATGCCCAGCCTGTATATCCATGAAGAACAATCTGCCATCAAACATTTGATGAGAGTGGCTTGTGGGTTAGATTCCTTGGTATTGGGCGAGCCTCAAATTTTAGGTCAGGTTAAGCAATCATTTTCTGATGCTCGTGATAGTAAGACCGTTGACGCAACAATGGAGAAGCTTTTTCAAAAAGCATTTTCTGTTGCAAAGCGTGTTCGAACTGAAACCGAGATCGGTGGTAATGCAGTATCTGTGGCATACGCTGCATGTACGCTGGCGAAACACATTTTTGAATCGATTGAAGAGACAACAGCATTGTTGGTCGGTGCTGGTGAAACCATAGAGTTGGTTGCCAAACACCTTGACGGTCATGGTTGTAAAAAAATGATTGTTGCGAACCGTACTCGTGAAAGAGCACAAACACTGGCGGAAGATTTTGGTGCGTCAGTGATTAGTTTGCCGGAAATACCTGAACATTTGCCAAAAGCTGATATTGTTATCAGTTCCACAGCAAGTCCCCTGCCGATCATAGGGAAAGGAATGGTAGAAACGGCTTTAAAAGCCCGCAGACATCAACCGATATTAATTGTTGATATTGCGGTGCCTAGAGATGTAGAAGCGCAAGTTTCTGAACTGGACGATGCCTATTTATATACCGTGGATGATCTTCAATCCATTGTTGATAAGAATATAGAGCAAAGAAAAGTCGAAGCCATACAAGCGGAAGCCATTGTGGCAGAAGAAAGTGCTGGGTTTATGACTTGGCTTCGTTCGTTGCAAGCGGTAGACAGTATTAGAGACTACCGTGAATCTGCGAATGGCATCCGTGAAGAGCTGCTTTCTAGAAGTTTGCAATCGCTGTCTTCGGGCGGTGATCCGGAAAAAATTCTTATCGAGCTTAGCAATAAGTTAACCAACAAGTTGATTCACGCTCCCACGCGTGCGCTGCAAAGTGCAGCAGAGCAGGGTGAACCCGCCAAATTAACTGTTATACGTCAGAGTCTCGGACTCGAAGACTCCTAAACTGATTTTAAGAACATTATGAAACCTTCTATTTTGACCAAGCTTCAAACGCTGGTAGAGCGTTATGAAGAAGTCCAGCATTTGCTTGGCGATCCAGACATCATTGGCGACCAAAACAAGTTTCGCGCCCTTTCGAAAGAATACTCTCAGTTGGAAGAAGTCACGAAATGCTTCCAATCTTATCAGCAAGCGCAAGAAGACCTTGAAGCTGCAGAAGAGATGGCGAAAGAAGACGACGCAGAAATGCGTGAAATGGCTCAAGAAGAAATCAAAGAAGCAAAAGCGTCCATTGAAAACCTAGCGGACGAGCTTCAGATTCTTTTACTGCCTAAAGACCCTAATGATGACCGTAACTGCTTCCTAGAAATCCGAGCGGGTGCTGGCGGTGATGAAGCGGGAATTTTTGCGGGTGATTTGTTCCGCATGTACAGCAAATATGCCGAGAAACGTGGTTGGCGAGTTGAAGTTGTGAACTCCAATGAATCGGAGCACGGCGGTTACAAAGAGATGATCGCGAAAGTGGTCGGTGAAGGGGTTTATGGCGTATTGAAGTTTGAATCTGGTGGCCATCGTGTTCAGCGCGTACCAGAAACAGAATCTCAAGGTCGCGTACACACTTCAGCTTGTACTGTCGCTATTATGGCGGAGATCCCAGAAGCGGAAATTCCAGAAATCAAAGCCTCTGATCTGAAAATTGATACCTTCCGTGCGTCAGGCGCGGGTGGTCAGCACGTTAACACCACTGATTCAGCCATCCGAATTACTCACTTGCCAACGGGTACAGTTGTTGAGTGTCAGGATGAGCGTTCTCAGCACAAGAACAAAGCGAAAGCGATGTCGGTACTGGCTGCGCGAATTACTCAGGCTGAAGAAGCTAAGCGAGCGGAAGAAGTGTCAACAACTCGACGTAACCTATTAGGTTCTGGTGACCGAAGCGATCGAATTCGCACCTACAATTACCCTCAAGGTCGCGTTTCTGACCATCGAATCAACTTAACGGTGTACCGTTTGAATGAAGTGATGGAAGGTGATCTACAAAGCTTGGTTGATCCTGTTATTCAAGAGCACCAAGCGGATCAACTGGCGGCACTGGCTGATCAAAACTAACAGCATGCTGAACACTAATAATCGGTGAACAAGGTATACCTGTGAGTATTGAAGCCACTTTAAAAGCGGCAACAGAACAACTGATAACCAGCGGCAGTGATTCGCCGTCGCTGGACGCAGCTGTGTTGCTTTGCCACGCTTTGGATAGACCAAGAAGTTACTTGCTGACGTGGCCAGAGCGAGAGTTAACAGCTGAACAGAACGAAACTTTTGTATCGTTATTGGGAAGACGTTTAAACGGAGAACCCGTAGCCTACATAGTGGGTGAAAGAGAGTTCTGGTCGTTGCCATTAAAGGTGTCGCCTTCAACCTTGATCCCTCGACCCGACACCGAACGCCTAGTTGAGCTGGCATTGGATAAGATGTCTGGCGTTACGGGAAAAGTGCTTGATTTGGGGACAGGGACGGGTGCCATTGCATTGGCGATAGCCAGTGAATTGCCCTCGGTACAAGTCACGGGAGTCGACATCCGTGAGGAAGCCCAAAAACTGGCGACAGAGAACGCTACGCGTTTAACTATCCGAAATACTTCATTTTTACAAGGAAGTTGGTTTTCCCCCATTGCTGAGGGAACGAAATTTGCTTGTATCGTAAGTAATCCACCCTATATTGACGCTTGTGATCCACACCTTGAGAAAGGTGATGTTCGATTTGAACCGATGAGCGCCCTTGTCGCAGAAGAGAAGGGAATGGCTGACCTGAGCTACATAGCGGATAACGCACGCTCTTATCTTTCTGAAGATGGTTGGCTTTTAATGGAGCATGGTTTTGAGCAAGGCCTACTAGTGAGAGACGTTTTAATGTCACTAGGGTATGTTGATGTAGTGACCGAACAAGATTACACCGGAAACGACAGAGTCACACTGGGTCGCTTTCGATCTTGATGAAAGGCGATATCGTCCTTCTTGATGAGCAATGTACTGAGTACATATAAAAAAGATAATTATTATGTATATAGCGCTAAAACATTTCCACATGCTTACGATTGCGATCAGTGTATTGCTGTTTGTTCTTCGGTATGCATTGATGGTGGCTAAATCGCCAGTATTAGAAAATAAATTTCTCAAAATATCACCTCACATTAACGACACACTTTTGCTGTTGTCTGGTGTGGGATTGGTTGCTATCACGGGCTTTGTGCCGTTTACACCAGCAGGGCTTTGGTTAACTGAAAAGATAACTTGTGTGCTGGCTTACATTGCCCTTGGATTTTTTGCATTAAAATTAGGTAAGAACCAATTGTTACGAGCGTTTGCCTTTTTTGGTGCGCTAGGATGGTTGGCTATGGCAGGGAAACTTGCTGTTACGAAAGTACCGGTATTTTTAGGTTAAATCATGTTTGATCTGTTCGACGAAGACTTAGACGACATGACATTGGTTGAAGGGGCTTTAGCGCTAAATGAGGCGATTGATCCCGATACGAATGTACATTGGGCGAATGCAGAGCTTGAGCGTCTGTTAAAAGAAGCCGAGCTAGAATTGAGCCATGAAGTGAATGAGCAAGCAAGGTTTGAGGCTTTCTTGCGTCTTTTTTATTGCCAGTGGCAATTTGAAGGCGACAGTGAAGCTTATTTTGCAAGTGAAAATGCTTTTATGGACAAAGTGCTGGAGCGACGCAAAGGTATCCCTGTTAGCTTGGGTTCGCTTTTACTCTACTTTGGTCAAAAACTGGGCTTTCCTGTAGAAGGGGTAACCTTTCCGACTCAGTTTCTTGTCAAGGTGATGTGGCCTGATGAAACAGCGACATACATCAACCCATTCAATGGGGAATACGTGAGTGAGCAAACACTGCGCGCGTGGCTAATTGGTCATGATGGACCGTTGGCTAAACTGAAGCCAGAGCATTTGGCTTCAGCGGATAACCCAACGGTTATCGGGCGTTGGCTTGCATTGATCAAATCCGCAATGTTGCGCGAAGAGCGATACACCTTAGCGCTGAATTGCACGGATTTAGCATTGACGTTTGTTCCTGATGACCCTTATGAAATTCGCGATCGTGGATTTATATATCAGCAACTCGATTGTCATCAAATTGCTGCGACGGATTATCAGTTTTTTATTGATCAATGCCCAGATGACCCGGGTGCAGAACTCCTTAAAGCTCAGGTGAGTACCATGAGCGAAACTCAAATTACTATTCATTAGGCGAGACCTTCATATGGAACAGAAAACCGTCAAAATTGGCGAGCTGGATGTCGCTAACGACAAGCCATTTACACTTTTTGCGGGCATGAATGTCCTTGAATCACGCGATCTTGCTATGCAGATCTGTGAGCATTACGTAAAGGTGACTGAGAAGCTGGGTATCCCATACGTATTCAAAGCGTCTTTTGATAAAGCAAACCGCTCCTCAATCAATTCATACCGTGGTCCTGGTATGGAGGAAGGTTTGAAAATTTTCCAAGAGTTGAAAGAGACTTTTGGTGTCAAAATCATTACCGATATCCACACAGAAGCACAGGCGCAGCCAGTTTCTGAAGTCGTGGATGTTATCCAACTTCCTGCTTTCTTGGCGCGTCAAACCGATTTGGTTGAAGCAATGGCCAAGACAGGCGCTGTTATTAACGTGAAAAAACCTCAATTTATGAGCCCAGCTCAGGTGGGGAACATCGTTGATAAGTTTGCGGAATGTGGAAACGAGCAAATCATTTTATGTGAGCGTGGTGCTTGCCATGGTTACGATAACCTTGTGGTCGACATGCTTGGCTTTGGGGTGATGAAGAAAGCCTCTGATGGTAGCCCTATCATCTTTGATGTGACTCACGCGCTACAAATGCGTGACCCATCGGGTGCTGCATCTGGTGGACGCCGTGAGCAGACAGTAGAACTTGCGAAAGCGGGTCTAGCAACTGGCATTGCGGGTTTGTTTATTGAAGCGCACCCTAATCCAGAGAAAGCACTGTGTGACGGTCCATCTGCGTTGCCTCTTGATAAGTTGGAACCTTTCCTCGCTCAAATGAAATCTCTGGATGATTTGATTAAAAGCTTCGAACCTATTGAGATTAACTAGGTTGACTGGTTTCAGATAAATCTCAGCATAGCAGTGCTAGCGAATTGAAGTGAAAAACGAGCTTTTAGAGCTCGTTTTTTTATGACTTCAGTTATTCTATGTGCCGCTTCAATTCCGCTATGCAGCCGCCTTGTGGGTGGTTGGCAATAGAGAATGACCACTGGTAGCTTTCACAAAGGCGACGCACAATCAAAAGCCCTAAACCATGTTCTGATATGGTTTTACCGTCTAATCCACTGCCCGTATCTCGAACTCGAATTGTCTCAGCTTGAATTAAAACATCAATCTTGCCTTCATCTGTGTGCCTGATGGAATTGTCCAACAGGTTTTTCAAAATCATCGATAACACTGTTGGGGGAAGGTTAGTTTGGGTATTTGGGTCTAATTCCAGATCAAACTTAATGTCAGGGCGAGCCCGTTGGTAACTGGCAATATCAATCGCATCTAGTTGGATAGAATAGAGCTGGGCTACGTCGCCTACATTTTCTTGCTTGACGATATTGAGCAGAACTTCCACCGTTGCTTGCATTTTTTTTGCGGCACTGACAATACGTACTCGTTGCTTCTCATGAAATTCTGGCTCTTGCTTCATGCCTTGTAAATTAGCGGCGCCAAGAATGATGGCAATTGGAGTCTTGAGTTCATGACTGGCGTACTTTGCAAACATCATCTCTTGCTTAGCTATTCTTTCTTTCATGTCAGAAAACTGGTTAAGCCTTTCCGTTAAGTGTTGCAGTTCAACAATGGCATCATCTTCGACTTGAAACTTATGAGCGCCCTCCAATGTCAGCTGAGTGCTTAGTTCTGATATCGGGCTCATGATCATACTAAATACCCGTTTTAGTGAGAATCGAAGTACTAAGATAAGGCAGCCCGTAAATGCCATCGAAATCAAAATGATAAAATCCCATGATTCATCTCCAAAATCTTTTGCACCAGCATCAATAGTCAGATACAAGGCGGTATCTTTACTATTGCTATCAAGAAATCTTGTATAGAAAACAAAATAACCTTCATTTAAGAAGTTGCGATTATTGCTGACTTCATTGATAGGCAGTGGCGTCATTTCTTTGATGGTGTCTGGCAGCACATCAATATCGTAATACGCGCTGATAAATGGGCTGACTTTCTCATAAGGTAAGCCTGAATTTTGGTATCGCTCTATCGCAATATTTTTGAACGATTGAAGGTGAACCGCGGTATTTCGGTCTTCGTTGATGACTAGGTATAGTGCAAAAGAAAGGTAAATAAGCGCAGCTAAGCTGAACGCGATCAAGCTATAAAATCGCAGTAAGTCTCTTTTTACATCGTTGATTGAACGATTTTTCATTCGCTAGTCTCTATTTTTCTAACCTAAGACCAATTTTAGGTACGGTAATGAGTATCGGGCGTTCAAACGGCTTATCCACGATGTTCCTTAGAAGGTATAGGTGGCTTCTAAGTACGTCGTTGTCAGGGATATCTTCTCCCCATATCTCATGGATCAGGCTTTCGCGTGTGACTATATCTGGGGCGGCTTTGACGAGTTTAACCAAAATTTGGTACATCACGGGAGTGAGAGAGAGCAGGGTTCCCGCACGGTAAACTTGATGAGAAGACTGTTCAATGACGATGTCTCCATATTCCAATCTACTTTTGGCAACGTCGCCACGGTAGCGCTTTATTAAAGCGCTTAGCCTGACTTCGAGTTCATCAAAATCAAAGGGCTTGGTAATAAAGTCGTCTACACCGCTTTGATAACCACGCAGCAAATCTTCTTTGCTATTTAAAGCGGTGAGCATTAACACAGGTAATGTTTTACCATTACGTCGAAGCTGATTCATCACTTGAATACCGTCTTTCTTCGGCATCATGACATCCAAAATGACCGCATCGAAATCATATTGGTGAATGAGCGCAAGACCTTCTTCTCCATCGCTAGCGAAATCAACCTCTGCTCCTTTCATTTCAAGAAAATCTGCCAGTATGCCTTGCAGTTCAATGTTGTCTTCAACCACCAATAATTTCTTGCCTTTCAACATACGCTCTCGCCCTCTTTTTAAGGTTATTTAGTTTAGCAGCTTGTTGTAGAATTTTTGTCGAATTATCTGTCTACTTTTTCACAAAACTTCGACATGCCTATCTGCAAACTAATGTTATTAATTCGAAGAGGCACGTTATGAATATTCATAAATCATTTTCTGTTATTGCTCTGTTAGGGGTACTCCCTTTTCACACTCATGCGGTTCAACTTTTAGGACAAGCACAGGTTATTGAACCTATCAATGTTGTGGCTGAAGTCAGTGGTGTTCTAGAGCAAGTCGAAGGGGATGTTGGGGAGGCGGTATCCAAAGGCATGAGGCTCGCTGCTATCCAAACATTCGACTATGAATTGGCGGTGCGCCAACAAATGGCAAACCTTGAATTGGCGAAAGCGGATTTAACCATTAAGCAATCGTTATACGAGCGATACCGCGCGCTGAAACGAAAGAACAGCTTATCTCAAAATGAATTAGATATTGCCAAAGCCGATTTTGATGCCTCTAAGGCGAGTCTTGATTTGGCAAATTTAAACCTTGATGAAGCGAAGAGAAACCTCAACGAAACCGAAGTTCAATCTGAAATAAGAGGAATTATTACTCAGCGTAAGGTCAATAAAGGTGCATGGGTAGAAAGAGGCGAACTGTTGTACCAAATCGTCAACATTGATCAGATAAACGTACGATTCTTTGCTAGCCAATACGACCTGCAATCACTCTCTGTCGGTATGCCTATAACGCTTTGGACTGAAAGGGCTGTGAATCAAAAGATCAATGCTCAGATTACGCGCATTGGTGTACAGCCAGATGAGAAGACTCAAACTTACCCCGTTTTTGTGACGATCAAGAACACCGCACATGTCTATAAACCAGGCATGACAGTGTATGGCTCTACTGAGCGCCCTGAGTCTTCAGAGCTATCCAAGAAACCAGAATAATAAGGTCAGTCATGAGTTCTATTATTAGCTATTTTGCTTCTCGCCCAATGGTTGCGAGAGTGTTAACCATTATGGTTTTGTTGGTGGGGATCGGTTCCGCCAGTATTGTTAAGCTTCAAGAGTTACCTGATGTTGCTTTTGCTGAGGTAAGCATAACAACGCACTATCCCGGAGCCTCTGCACAAGACGTTGAGTTGAACATTACTAATCGAATTGAGAAAGAGCTTAGAACGGTGCAAGGCGTTCGAAAGTTTTCCTCTTCATCCGTTGAAGGGACATCGCTTATCACTTTAGAACTCGATGACAGCGGAACGGATTTGAGTAAGGTTGTAAACGATATCCAACAAGCAGTGGATCGTACCAGTGGGTTGCCCAAAGACATTTCCAACCCACCTCTGGTCGAACAAGACAGTACGTCTTCCTTTGAGGTACTCAGATTCGGTGTGGTCACCGATAAGCCATATCACGAATTACAACCTTATGTCAGAAATTTAGAAAAGCATCTTCGTACGCTTCCGGGCATTGGCTCCATTAGTATGACTAGTTTTAGAGAGCGAGAGTTTTGGATTGAGATCGACCCAATAAGAGCGGATAGATACAAACTGACTTTCGAACAAGTAATTGCTGCGGTAAAAAATCGTAATTTATCTCAGTCTGGTGGGGTTGTTGAGTCTTGGAATAGTGAGCAGCGCATCGTTACGCTTACTCAAATTCAATCTGTGCAAGAGTTGGAACAGACCATAGTAGCCACATTACCTGCTGGGGAGATTGTTAGAGTAAAAGATGTCGCTAATG
The DNA here is from genome assembly GCF_002933855.1 of Vibrio penaeicida. GTDB lineage: Bacteria > Pseudomonadota > Gammaproteobacteria > Enterobacterales > Vibrionaceae > Vibrio > Vibrio penaeicida_A. The sequence goes on along the minus strand of NZ_BFAQ01000020.1, from coordinate 29,331 downwards.
TTAAAGATGATTTTGAAAGAAGCACGCAAACCAGTGTGATCAATGGTCAAGAAGGCGTTTTGTTTACAGTGACTAAGAGTGCGCATGCCGATATCCGTTCGACGATATCCAATGTCTTATCACATTTAGAGAAAGAACAAATCCGAACTGATGGAGCGTTTCAATTCCCAGTCGCGCTAAATTTGGCAGATGATATGGCCACTAAGTTTTCTATCGTGTCTGTCAATGGCGGCATCGGGTTGGTATTGGTACTCATAGTACTAAGCTTGTTGCTAAAGCGTCAGGTTGCATTTTGGGTGTCTGTTTCCATCCCATTCTGTGTACTTGGGGTCGTCATCATACTGCCTGCATTTGGTATGAATTTAGACAGCATTACGCTAGCGGCAATGTTACTAGTGATTGGTATCATAGTGGATGATTCAGTCATTGTTGCAGAAAGCATATACAGCGAAAAACAGAAAGGGAAAAGTGGCTTTAAAGCTGCCGTATCAGGTACTCAGAAGGTCATTAAGCCCATCATTGCGAGTTTAACCACAACGGCACTGGTCTTTATCCCCATGTTCTTTATTCCGGGTAGTCTGGGTAAAGCGGTTATTGTTATCCCTATTACGGTCATAACTGCCCTTATATTCTCATTGGCTGAGTGCACATTTACTTTGCCAGCGCATTTGTCGTCCGCTTTAGATAAAGGTGATTTCAATAAAAACGAGAAAGACACATTTAATACGGTTATCTCCAAGTACCAAAAGGTGCTGATATATAGCCTTTCTCATAAAAAGTCGGTTCTCTGTATAGCACTGATTGCGTTAGCTGGTGGGAGCTTTTTGGTGACTACGATGAAGTTGGATTTCTTTCCCTCAGAAGCCGCAAAATACATTGAGGTCTATACAGAAGTTGCCCCAGGAACGCCAAGCGATAAGGTGCGTGAAAGCCATCTAGCGCTAGAGAAAGCCATCCAAAATTTGCCTGCAACGGAACTGAAAAGCTATCAACTTACCTTTAGCTCGCCCGTGAGTGCAGGCCAGATTAACTTGACTGATTTTGAAAACAGAGAGAGAACCGCGAATGAAATCAGTGACGCACTTCAACTTGCTGTTGCCAATGACAGCCGTTTGAGATTTGTAAAATTCAAAGTCGATGCGGGGGGGCCGCCTCCTGGAGAGCCTGTAGAAATTCGAGTTATCGGCAATAACCATGAAGAAAGAGAGCATGCGGTTAAGCTCGTCCAAGAATGGATGGAGCAACATCAAGGTTTGGGGAGTGTCGTAAACAGTGAGGGTCTAAAAGATATCCAATTGAAAATAGTGCCTCAGCACGAGTGGCTAGCAAGATACAACCTAACGGTCGCTGATCTAGCGAGGGCGTTACGAATTGCCTTCGATGGTGAGCAAGTCACATCGACTTGGTTAGGTGATGAAGAGGTTAACCTTAGAGTGCTTTTAGTGAAAGAGTATCGAAATCTGGAAAAGCTTAGCACGACAAAAATTTATACTTCGGCTGGTGAACAAGTTCCGTTAAGCCGTTTAGCCAGTGTCGTTCAGGTACAAGCGCCAAGAGAGATTCTTCATTACAATGGCGACAGACAAGTTGTTGTTACTGCACAAATCATTGACGAAAACTTAACGCCTGACGCGATTTCCTCCAATATCGCTGAAGCGTTGTCGGCAAAGGTTGGGGCGTCTGTCCATTTAGATATTGGAGGGGAAGCGGAATCTACCGGTGAAACTTTTAATGGCATTCTGATTGCGTTTCCAGCAGCACTCTTAGGCATTTATTTTGTCTTGGTCATCATGTTTGGTTCGATGCTCCAACCTTTGTTGGTAATGTCGGTTATACCGTTTGCACTGGTTGCCTCTCTTATGGCATTGCTGGTTCATTTTCAGGACATCTCGCTCTTTGCGTTAATTGGTGCATTGGGGATGATGGGGGTGGTAGTGAATAACACCTTAGTGCTAATAAATCAGATTAACGTGCTGCGTAGCCAAGGATATTCAAGCCAAGATGCGGTGCTTGAAGGGGCGAGTAGCCGGCTAAGACCGATATTGCTTACGTCGATCACAACGGTTGCTGGCCTTATCCCACTTGCATACGGGCTTGGAGGAACAGATGTGTATATGGGACCAATGTCGTTAACATTGGGGTATGGGTTACTGTTTTCCCTTCCTGTTGTTTTGTTTGTTGTGCCTTGTTTGTACATGGCGTGTTTTGGCAGAACGAAGCTATTGGACGCAAAGAAGCTACCGGACGCAAAGCACCCTCTAGAAGTAGAGAAAGTGACAGCGCAGTAACATCCAGGTGATCAAACACAAAAAAACGGGCTCTCAAAGCCCGTTTTTTGTTTACTGTGGTTTTGCAGATTTATAGCTTGAATCGAGACACTTCCTGGTAGAGTTCACCAGAAATACTGTTCAGCTCTGAAGCCTGTGTACTTGCGTCTTGCGCTTGTTCTGCAAGAGCCTGAGAGACGTCTTTTACTTCGTTGGTGTTACGAGTAATTTCTTCGGTCACCAAAGATTGCTCTTCTGCTGCCGCCGCAATTTGGCTTGCCATGTCGTTGATCATGTTGGCGGACTGAGTAATACGCTGAAGGCTTTCCGATGCAATACGAGCATCAGTGACGGCTTTCTCTGCGTTGTTCTGGCTGGTTTGCATAGAGGATACTGCACGCTGAGTCGTACTTTGAAGCGTATCAATGTTGCGGTTGATTTCGCCTGTTGCATCATGAGTTCGTTGGCTTAACACTCGAACTTCATCTGCAACTACCGCAAAACCGCGACCTTGTTCACCGGCACGCGCCGCTTCGATAGCAGCATTCAATGCCAATAGATTAGTTTGCTCGGCGATTTCCTGAATCGTCGACAAAATGCCACTGATTTCCTGAGCATGCATTTCAAGCTCTTGGATAACAGAAGTAGCATCACTGATGTCTGAGGCAAGAGAAAGAATTGACTCTTGGCTATTGAGAACCTCACGTTCACCCTGATTAGAAATCTCAACGGTTGCAGCCCCTTCTCGGGCTGTGTTTTCTGCATTACTGGCAATTTCTTGAGTGGCGCTCGACATCTCGGTTACTGCCGTTGCCACCATATTGATTTCTTGTTGCTGATGGTCGATGCGGTGCGAATTCTCGTCGGCGTGTCGTGAAGTAATATCGGCTTGGCTCGATAACTGAGTTGAATAGTTGTGAATATTCGATACGAGCAAATGCATTTTTTCTGTAAATCGATTGAAATTCGCAGCGAGTTGACCAACTTCGTCATTCGATTGAATCGCAATTCGTTGCGTTAGGTCGCCATCACCTTCCGATATTTCTTCTAATGCTTTACTGACCTGAGTAAGCCCTTTCAACTGGAAAGAAACCATCCACCAGATAGCGAAAAGCACAATCAACGCGACTGTGATGCCAGTAAAAATCAATTGTTTAAGAAGAGCGTCGTGATTGGCTTCTTCTGTTGCACGATCCATTTCTAATGCAAAAATCCAGTCACTGTTTGGCACTGAAGCAAAGTAAAGAAGCTTCTCTTTACCGTTGTGAATCGATATCTCAATTCGATTCTCATCCGATGCAGTACGAATCGCAGTGTTAGAGAGTTTTGGAGCGTAGCGGCTAAAAGGTGTCATCAGTAATGATTTTTGGGGGTGAGATAATATCGTTCCCTCTTCATTAAGCATCATAGCGAACGCATTGTCGCCCACTTGATAGCTGTTGAGGTTTTTTTGAATCGACTCCAGTTTAAGGTCCGCACCTAAGATACCGATCATTTGGCCTTTAGCGTATACCGGAGTGGATATCGTTAACATAGTATGACCTTGTTGAGCACCAACATACGGTTTCGATACCACGGTTTTACGTTGGTTAGAAGCTTGCTTAAACCAGCCGCGACCACGAGCATCAAATTCAGGGTAGGGAGTAGATGTGCCTGCAAGATAAACGTCGCCGTTCATTTGCGCGAAAAATACTTCATCGAATCTGCCTGCTTTTTTCGCTTGAGGTAATGCCACAATAGCTTCTTCTAGCGAATTAACGGTAGCGGCGGCATCCACTACATCCTTGTGAGAGACCAGCCAGTATCCCAGAGATTCAATAGCGGTATTCGATAAGCTGATCGCACGGTTATAAACACCGTGGCGAGTTTGCTCAAAAAGAATAGATGAAGCACGCCACGTTAAAATGGAGGTGATTATTGTAATGCAAACCAGTACGGATAGCGTAATTTTGACTTTAAGGGATAAATTTTTAGCTGAAGTAATCATAGCTGCCTAGTACGAATATGAGGTGTGATTTATAGTATATTGTGCGGAAAGTAACCTGATTGTCTCATGAATACAAGACTAGAAAGGATATATACACGCTAATTTATTATCTCACAGGTAATCGTTTGCTTGTGATCTTGATAAGTAATGACGTGTAAGCATGGTGTTTTGTTACACTTCCGAGTTTTAATTAAGGTGATCGAATCGTCATAAATATGAAATTAGCATGGTGGTTTACTTTGGTTAATTTAAACTTGTTCATGTTTTTAGAAGATCTTGCAGTAATATTGCTTGATTTTGCATCAGATTCTGATGCCGGTGGAACCCTACTAAATTAGATTAAGGTTGTAATAATGAAGGAACGCCTAAGTTTGAAAGCTGCGATAGGTGCAGCGTTACTTGCGACTCTAACTGGTTGTGCGACAGCACCAGCTTGGGAAGAAGATACAACGTACAAGCTTACAGTTTTGCACACCAATGACCACCATGGTCGTTTTTGGCAGAACAAATACGGTGAGTACGGTATGGCTGCTCGTAAGACGCTGATCGATGATCTGCGTACAGAGATTCGCGCTGAAGGTGGAAGTGTACTGCTACTTTCGGGCGGTGACATCAACACTGGTGTTCCTGAATCTGACCTTCAAGATGCTGAACCCGATTTCAAAGGCATGAAAATGCTTGGTTACGATGCAATGGCATTAGGTAACCACGAATTCGATAACTCCCTTGATGTATTAGAAAAGCAGATCAAATGGGGCGGGTTCCCTATGCTTTCTGCCAATATTTACGACAAAGCAACGGGCGAGCGTAAATATCAGGCTTATCATATTTTTGAAAAGCAAGGCATCAAGATTGCGGTTATCGGTTTAACGACAGAAGATACGGCGAAAATTGGTAACCCTGAGTTCATCAGCAGCCTAGATTTCCGTGATCCGAAAGTAGAAGCGAAAAAGCTAATTGCTGAACTAGAGAAGTCTGAAAAGCCTGATCTTATCTTCGCGGTTACGCACATGGGCCACTACGAGGACGGTAAGCGTGGCATTAACGCTCCAGGTGATGTCGCGTTGGCTCGTTACTTAGATGAAGGTTCTTTGGACATGATCGTAGGTGGGCACTCTCAAGAGCCTGTCTGTATGGAAGGTCCTAACGTTGCGAAGAAGAAGTTCAAACCTTCTGACGAATGTAAGCCAGATCAGCAAAACGGTACTTGGATTGTTCAAGCTCATGAGTGGGGCAAGTACGTAGGCCGTGCTGACTTTGAATTCGTAAACGGCGAACTTCAAATGGTCAGCTACGATCTGATTCCTGTGAACTTGAAGAAGAAAATCAAAGTTGACGGGAAGAAGAAGCGTGTCCTTATTGAAAATGAAATTGCTCAAGATCCAGCGGTACTCGCTTTCCTTAAGCCATACCAGGAAAAAGGTCAGGCAGAGCTGAATGTTAAGATTGCTGAAACCAACGGCAAGCTGGAAGGCGATCGTAACGTTGTGCGCTTCAATCAGACTAACCTTGGTCGTCTGATTGCGACAGCACACATGCAGCGTGCTAAAGCTGACTTTGCGGTAATGAACTCTGGTGGCGTTCGTGATTCAATTGAGGAAGGTGCGGTCACGTACAAAGATGTACTAACCGTTCAGCCGTTTGCCAATATCCTAACTTATACCGATATGTCTGGTGCTGAAGTATTGGATTACCTAAACGTTGTCGCAACTAAGCCTGTTGATTCTGGTGCTTATGCACAGTTCGCTGGGATCTCTATGACCGTTGCTAACGGCAAAGTAAGCAATGTAAAAGTGGGTGGGAAAGCTCTAGACAAAGCGAAAACTTACCGCTTTACTGTTCCTAGCTACAACGCAGCGGGCGGCGACGGCTATCCTAAGCTATCTGGTCACCCTGGCCACGTAAACACAGGTTTTGTTGATGCGGAAGTTCTGAAGGACTACCTAGAAAGCAACAGCCCAATCAACGTGAATGCGTATGAGCCAAAAGGCGAAATGGTATACAAGTAATTGACCCATAGCGGAAATTACGATTTGATAAAGGCGAAGCGAATGCTTCGCCTTTTTTATAACTGGAAATCATACGTATGACACCAGCCATCAACTTAGCGAAAAAGAAAAACGTCCCCCATAAGGTCCATCAGTACAAACACGATCCAAGTAACCAGAACTATGGGCTTGAAGCCGTTGAGGCTTTGGGGCAGAACCCGGAGTGTGTTTTCAAAACGTTATTGTTTAGCCTCGATGGGCAAGATAAAAACCTGGCAGTTGCCGTTATACCTGTTGCAAGTAAATTGAACCTAAAACTCGCAGCCAAAGCGGCGAAGAGTAAAAAAGCGGATATGGCGGATCCAAGCATAGCTCAGAAGACAACAGGCTACATTGTAGGAGGCATTAGCCCAATCGGACAAAAAAAGGCATTACCAACCTTTATTCATTCCTCTGCACTCGCTTTAGAGTTGGTGTGCGTGAGTGCAGGAAAACGTGGTTTGGAGATAGAGCTTACGCCTGAAGACCTGGCCAAACTAACACGCGCTCAATTCGTCGAGCTTTGTATGTAAATACCATTCTTACGGTGTTTGACGCAGACAAATAGATCATCAAAAAGATAAACCTCGTTCGAAGAGGACACTTTAAAATATGTTTGGTGAAAGAGGATTCGACGCGGCTGGGCTTCCAGACCTCGACCCACATGCGACGCAGATATATAGATCGCTAAAACGAAAAAACCTCGTCCGAAGACGAGGTTTTAAAATGTGGTCGGTGAAGAGGGATTCGAACCCCCGACCCTCTGGTCCCAAACCAGATGCGCTACCAAGCTGCGCTATTCACCGATTCTTTATATCTCAAGGCTTTGCCTCAAGACGGATGCGTATAATACGGTTTCTGACGACAGACGCAAGCACTTTTCTCAATAAATTTTAACTTATTGACTGTGTGGTTAGATGGTGAGCAATTATTAGCTAAGTGTGATTAAAAACACATCAAAAGAAACAAAATCGTCACGTCGGTATTACTGTTGATCTAGATCAGTACTGAGTAATCCATCGAGTATTAACGTTAACCTTGTCTTTCAGCACTGACGGAGGAAACATGGACTTTTGGCTAGATCTCCTATTTGGTAATGCTATAGGGCTGTCTTCAATGATAGTTATATTCGGCGCAATTGGACTGATGCTGTTTTTCGGCACCTACTTCGTCTATAAAGTATTGAATGACAAATCTCCTCACTAGATCGCTTAGCAATTAACTAAATTGCACCGAAGGGAGTGGACTGCTTTCTTCGGTTTTTCTTTTTCTAATACTCCATATTCCCATCACTTGGGTATATAATCCGTTCATCTGTTGATGATGCATTCGAGATGAACTTATGTCTCAAGATGATGAGCTGGATCTCTTTCAGCAAATGATGAGTGATGTCACTCCTATCAAAAACGACACGGCCATTCACGAGAAAAAACACCAAGTGACCGATGCGCAACTTGCAAAGCGTGAAGCTGCGATGTCTCTATCAGAAGATGACCCCGAATATTTGTCTTTAGATCATGCGCCTATGCTAAAGCCAGATGACATGGTCGAATACCAAAAACCGGGTGTTCAGGATGGTGTTTATCGAAAGTTAAGGCTTGGGAAATACCCAATTCAAGCGCGACTAGACTTGCACAAGAAATCGCTGAAAGATGCGCGAGATGAAGTAGTTAAGTTTCTTAAACAGTGTCAGCGATTGGATATTAGAACGCTTGTGATTGTTCATGGTAAAGGTGAGCGTTCTAACCCTCCGGCATTGATGAAAAGCTATGTGGTGAGTTGGTTATCCCAAATCCAAGAAGTGATGTGTTTTCATAGCGCGCAACGATTCCATGGCGGAACAGGTGCTGTGTATGTCATGTTGAAAAAAAGTGCAGAAAAAAAACTCGAAAATCGAGAGCGTCATCAGAAACGAATGAGCTAATTTTTAAGGCGGAAATCCCGCTGGTTCACACCGATTGTCATCCGTTGTGAAACGTTAACAAAAGAGAAAATATCAATATGTCTCAGACATCTGAAGCCAAAAGGCTAAACAAATTCATTAGTGAAACTGGGTATTGCTCGCGCCGTGAAGCCGACAAATTAATCGAGCAAGGTAGAGTGACCATTAACGGTGATCTACCTGAAATGGGCGTAAAGGTATTGCCAACAGACGACGTGCTGATCGACGGAAATCCTTTGAGGCAAAAAGAAAAGCCAATCTACATTGCGCTTAACAAACCTACGGGGATCACTTGTACAACAGAACGTCACGTTGAAGGCAACATTGTAGACTTCGTTGGTCATAGAAAACGCATATTCCCAATTGGTCGTTTAGACAAACCTTCCGATGGACTGATCTTCCTAACCAACGATGGCGATATTGTTAATAAGATCTTACGTGCAGGAAATTCCCACGAGAAAGAATACGTTGTACGAGTGGACAAGCCGATCACTCAAGAGTTTCTCGACAAAATGGGCAGTGGCGTTGAAATTTTAGATACGGTTACGCTTCCTTGCAAAATCTCTAAGGAAACAAAATTCTCCTTTAGAATTGTTCTAACTCAAGGGCTTAACCGCCAGATCCGACGTATGTGTGAAGCGTTGGGCTTTGAAGTATTTAAGCTGCGCCGTGTTCGAATTATGAACATTTCGCTGGATGGCATCCCTAATGGTAAGTGGCGTTACTTAACCGACGAAGAAGTAGTAGACATTCATCGTTTGTGTGAATCATCGGTTGGAACAGAAGAAGCATCTCGCGCAGATAGTAGCGGTAAAAAGATAGAGAAAGCGACGGATGCGAAGTTGTTCGATCACCGCCAAAAAGAACAAGCAGAACCTAAAAAGTTTAAGACCTTTAAAGGCAAAGGTACCGACTTTAATCGCCGACCAAGTAAAGGTGGTGAAGGAAACGCGGCTAGGCATAACGGTGCTGGCAATAAAAGTGGAAATAATAAAGGCGGCAGCAATAGCGGCAATCATGGTCAGAAGAACCGAAGACCAGAATCCAACGCTGGTGGTAAAAGTCGTCCATTTAAAGTCAGAAAGCCGAGTGGAAAAACTCTGGGCTAAGTTAACCCGAATTTAGAATGAGTTAGGGTAACCGATTCCGATTCTTATACAACAAAGGAAGACAATGTCTTCCTTTGTTTATTTATGCGCTACACGTTTTTACACGTTTGTTATAGAGTTTCCGCGAAGCTCTGGTGAAGCAGTCACTTTTCTCCGCTAGCACTTTACCTTTGAAGACTCGGAAAGTTGATGGACGCTCCACCCTTGTTGTTCAAGGAGATCAAGTACGTTGTGCTTCCCAAGTAAATGTAATGTACCCACCACCACTGTATAGTTACCTGCCACCTTCAGCCATTCTGGAGTATTCAACTTTTCAACCCAGTCTCGGTTGCGTTGATACAGCAAGGTTTCCAATGCATCTTCTTCAAAATCCCCTTCTTCAAGCAGTTGAAGGAGCTTACTTTTATCCCCTGACTTCCAAGCTGAGATTTGACAATGGAATTCGTCGTTATACTTATCCCAATGAAGTAATGTTTCTACGAGCAACTGTGATCCGTTACGAGGGAGTGCATTGAGAAATCCAAGTTGCTGATTTGCCGTTTCTAGTGCTTTAACAGGAACATTGTATTCTAACGCTTGGTTGGTCAGAACATGATCAACGCCATCATTTGCAGCGTAACCTAAGCGTTGGAAATTAGCCATTTGAAGGGTTAAAGCGGCCAGCCAAGGTGGGGAATTCTGCAATCGAGAATCGGGTAAGCCAAGTTCTTTGGCGATAGTAGTGAGTTTTGACGATTGTTCTTTGCTCAGAATGTCGCTGGTCGAAAGTTCAGACGTCGGGAAACTGAGTGATTCTGGAGGGTGGTTTAAATCAATTTCAACAATCAAAGCTTTGCTGTCACTTAAAAAGCGATTCACCATCTTAGGCAGCGGATACATGCTTTTGTCGCCAACATGGATAGAACCCAGTATTAACAGAGTTTGCTGACCTTTTTGTGCTTTCCAGTAGAGCGGCTCTTGAGCTATTGATGTTAAAGGGAAAACAAGAAGTAAAGCCAATGCAATACGCAATGCAGAAGACAAAGACATAGAAAGTTCCTGACGTTGATTATCGATTTATACAGAAAGTGGGGGATGGATATGTTCGTCTTTACTATGGGTATATATCTTATGAAGTTTTGTTGTGCCCCATAGTAAAACCCCACCGGATATCGTATTCCAATGGGGGGAGAAATGACAGAAGTGCTGTCACTAAATTAGGGATTGTTTAGAATTTGTAGCCGATACCAGCGTAGAAAGAACTGTAGTTTAAGGTATTCTTTTTGTATCCACCTTTTACAACGAACTGTTCCATAATGTCGATGCCAAGCTCCGCACCATAATGAATCACTACACCATTTACGATGTTTCCGCTAATGAGTTGGTTTTGTATGGTTGCACCTTGGTCAACCATACCGTACCCCAGACCTAATGGCGCACCTACATACACGTTTCCAACATACAATTTAGGTTTTAAATTAAGGGAAATAGTGGACAGTTTCTGGTCGAAGCTAAACTTTCCAACGAACGGAATCGTTGAGGTAACCTTTGCATTACTATATTTAGCGTACTCCAATTCAGTTGCAACACTAAACATTTCGCTAAAGCGAGCGTCGTACCCACCTTGAATTGCAAAGCCCATTCCATCTGATTTGAACTCAGCGCCAGGTGCGAGTTCATATGTATCTTTAGATAGGTCTGCACCCACATAAAAACGACCTTCTGCAATAGCGGAAGCTGAAATAGCAGACATCAATAGAGTTAGTGCTAACTTCTTCATAAATAACCTTAGTTTTTAAATGCTTTCAGGAATAGAGCTTATTGGAAGTCAGTTTTCTGAGCTATTTATGTTGTTAAACGAACGGTGTTTTTTATTCAATTAAATCGATTCTTTCGTTCTCCGTTGGTGTTTAAAATTCAGCCGTTAAATCTTTGATGACTGAGTGCTGATATGTTGAGTGAAACCGTGAGAACTTTTTTGAAATACCTATTCTGCTTAATGGGTGTATTGAGCCTTTTAGCTTGTGGTGGAGAGTCGTCCAATAGCAAGACACCCACTACTGTTGCTAAGAACCTAATGAAGTTAGAGCTTTCCACTGCTTCTACCTCGAATGGAAATGCAGCTTTACTTGTGCCTCTTGGAGAGGAAGTGAAGTTTACATTACTCGCTCGATATAGTGATGCTTCCACAAGTATCGTATCTTCAGGTGTTTCCTGGGGATTGTCTGACTCATCGGTAGTCGAAAACCCGAAAGGTTTGAGCTTTACGTCTAAAACGAAAGGGCTTGGTAAAACAACCTTGACCGCCCACTACAAAGGGTTCGTTAGTAACAGTGTAGAGATTGAAGTGACGGATGCGGTTTTAAAACACCTTGAAGTTGTGAGCTTGGAGACGCTCTATACAGGAAGCCATTACAACTTGGTGGCGTACGGAGAATACAGTGATGGTCAAAGACGAGATGTGACTAAATTGGTCTCTTTTTCTTCTGGCGATGCTTCGGTTGTATCTGTTAGACGCGATGTTTTAGTCGCAAAATCAGAAGGGAAAACGGAAGTTCAAGCCCAATGGAAAAGTGTATTGTCTGCACCTATAGAGGTGACCGTAAAAGACCCACAGGTTCGTCATATTCAGCTGTCAAAAGACTCAACTCAAGCAGAAGATGGCTTACAGGTATCTTTACCGTTAGGTACGCAAGAAACGTTCATTGTAAATAGCGTTTATGAAGATGGACGTACTGAAAACATTACTTCGAAAGTTCAGTGGCATTCGGATAATCAAGAAGTGTTAGAGTTCGCACAGGGCGGAATAGTTAAAGCAAAGAAGGTAGGAAGTGCAGTAATTTCAGCGTCTTATTCGGAAAACGGTAACGTTTTTACCAGTAACGGTATTGGGATTAAAGTGGTCGCTGCAACCTTAACGAAACTGATGTTTGTTCCTGCGAATCAAACTCTACCTGTTGGGACTTCTTTGCAACTGAGCGTATTGGGTGAGTTTAGCGACTTCTCCAAAAAAAATCTGACCAATAGCGTGGTTTGGGAATCCAATAGCATTGAGATCGCGAAGGTAGTACGAGGTCTTGTGAAAGGGGATAAAAAAGGAAAAGCGCAAATCACAGCAAGCATGAATGGCATGTCTGTAACGGTGGACGTCTTTGTAACCTCTGCGGTGTTACAGTCTATAGAGGTCATGCCTATTCAGCGCCAAGTTCCTGCTGGCTTAGCGTTAATCTTCGAAGCTCAAGGTCAATATTCCGATGGGCAAAGTATGGATGTATCGGATAAAGTGGTGTGGGAATCCTCCAACCCGACTATTGCTACTTTTAACGGAAGGGCACTAACTGCGAAAAAGCCTGGCTCGATAGATGTAACGGCATCGATGCAGTTAATAAGTAGTGATACTCTCACCATTACTGTTACCCCTGCCACCTTTCAGAACTTAGTTATCCGAGCGGAGCACAATTCAATCGCCAATGGTCACAGCTTGCAGATAAACGCGGAGGCTCAATACAGCGACAACACCAAGGTAAACGTAACGAACCAAGTCAGCTGGAGTTCAGAAGATACACAAATCGCCACGGTTTCTTCGGCTGGCGTTGTCAATGCGCTAAAGGAAGGGCGTGTTAGCATCAACGCGATGTATCAGGGGCGTTCGACAAAATATGCATTAGAAGTGACGTCGGCTGTACTCACTCGGATTGAAATTCAACAAAAGAATGTCGAGCTATACCGCGCGATTCAACAAAAGATCCACCTTCGCGCTAAAGGATTTTATAGTGATGGTACAACAAACGATATTTCCCGAGCTGTCACTTGGTCGTCACTCTCACAAGACATTATGGTGACGGTGAGCGGCGCTGTGTGGCCTGTTTCCGCAGGCAAAGCTCAAGTCGTGGCTTCTATTGGTAAGATCAAAAGTGATCCGGTCACAGTAACGGTTAGTGACTCAGAAGTGAGCAGTATCCACGTTACGCCTGACTCGCTGTCCATCGTTGAACGTGACTGGCGTCGTTTAGGCGTAGAGGTGTCTATGGTTGACGGTGGGAAAGTGGATGTCTCTTTATCTCCAGAGTTTTTTGCCAACAGTAAATGGGTAGTTGCAGACACCGATATCCTATCTGTTTATCGTGTGATTTTATCAGCCAAAAGTACTGGAACCACGTCGATACAAGCGGATTTTAAATCTAAGGTAAGTGGGAAAACTTTCTCTAGTAACTCAGTTGACATCACCGTGAAACCCATGCGGATTTGTGGCGGTAAAGTTAACGATACCCATATTGGGAATGCGGCAGGGGACTGCCTAAAAGTTGTTGAACATTCTGGCAAACTATTTACGGGAACACCGAGTAAAGCACTGATTGACTATATTGGTGGTTTTACAAAAGGTACGGATACGTCAACATACCTAAGTCGTCATTTCCACTCTATTCATACCGAAGATGGAAAGTGGGGACCAAAAGGCGATTTCGTTTATTTCAGGAACAACCCTTCGTTAACAGGTCGAGGGGAGTTCCACGAGTTTTGTAAAGTGCTAGCAGATATCAACTTCCATCATCGCTCCGACTGGAAACCAGCATCAATAGATGAATTATCGGAACTCCGAAAACAAGGTGACATGCACAAACTATACGGCTGGCCAACGTCGTCATTTTATTGGAGTGGGACGCCATACCATGATGGTACCCCAAATGGTCAACATCACGCGTTAGAATTGATGCTGAATTTCTTTAAAAAAATTCGATCTAACACCAGCGGGAACTACATTAGCTGCGTTTCTTCCCGTTAGAGCTCAAAGCACCGTCTTCAACTTAAGGAAAATAGCGAGTTATTTATGCTGTTTTCCATTCGTTTTCTAATGTATGGCTCAAAATATCTTCTCTATTTTTGAGTTGAATTATGTGATATGGATCTTCCTTGCGACCTAAAAATACCTGATTCTGTTGATGTGTTCCTTGTGCTTATGTGACCAGGATCAGTATTGGTCGCTGCTATGCTGCATGGAATGTGATGTGGCACAAAATACATGTTATAAATGAGCTTGATAATTTTTTATTTTTAGTGTTCAACATGCTGAATAATAATGGTTTTTAGGTTTTTATAACCTTTGATTTTGATGGTGATCACTATTTAATTGGTTTTGTTTTGCGCTCCGAAAAATATCTGTAATGATTTGAATCGAGCCAGGGAGGCACCAAAAGAATTCAACTGGATTACGTATTCTTCGACCAAAACGGATTCAGTGCAGATTAACAAAGATAGGTAATTAAAATGAAAAAAGTATTCACTCTTTCGGCTCTAGCAGCGGTCATGTCTACCAGCGCTTTCGCAGGTTCTTCTTATGTAACAGGTAACGCTCAATTCCACAGCGACGACATCCATGGTTCAAAAGCAACTTCGACGTTAGAAGCGGGTCATACCTTTGATTCTGGTACAACGCTTTTGGTTGAGTACGATGGCATCCCTGTTGGTAAGTTGACTGGCGATGCTGCTCCAACGCCTTACATCACACTTGGTGCAGAGCAAATGTTTAGCATCAACGATAACCTTTGGGTTGCTGCGGGATACCATCACTTGCTTAACAATGGCGAAACGGTTCAGTACCGTCCGTTAGTTAAAATTGGCTACAACTTCGATAACGGTCTTTCTTTGAGTAACCGTACTCGTTACCACTCAGTTAAAGATGGCGACAATCAAACACGTTTTGACAACCGTATTGGTTACACATTGAATGAAGATGTTGCGCTGTCTTACAACAACGTATACGTGGTTAACTCTGCAGAAGGTGCGGACAATTCAATGGATCACGAGCTTCGTGCGACATGGACTCGTAAAGGTGTACAACCTTACTTTGAATTCCGCAACCAAGGCGACAATGCTAACAACGCATTCGTATTTGGTGCCTCTTACGGTTTCTAATTGCCCGTAACCTTTTCTAAGTCCGAAACTGCCCGTTGTCCTAGCGGGCTTTTTTTCTCATTATTTTTAATACAAGATCTTCTCATATCAACTTAATCAGTATAGAAGTGATGAACAGGTCCCGAGCCCGTACCTACTTCTAATTCATCTGAATGAGCGATTGCTTTTGTAATGTAATGCTTTGCCATGCTAACGGCTTTTTCTAGGGCGTGCCCTTGCGCTAGGTAAGATGCGATAGCCGATGATAATGTGCAGCCAGTACCGTGCGTATTGTTAGTTGAATGGCGTTTAGCACTGTATCGAAACACTCTTTCGGGCGTTATCAATAAATCTGTGCTGCTTTCATCCTCTTTCAAGTGACCTCCTTTCAATAACGCATTACGCGCACCAGATAGTTTTAAAGCATCGGCTAAGGTCAACATTTCGTCTTCATTTGAAGGGAATTCAGTCTTCGTTAAAAACACGGCTTCTGGAAGGTTTGGGGTGATCAAGGTGGCTAATGGGAACAGCTCTTTCTTAAGTGCATCAACCGCTTTGCTTTCCAATAATGTGTCGCCGCTGGTGGCGACCATGACAGGATCAACGACAAGAAATTTAGGTTTGTACGCTCTAAGTTGGTCAGCAACGGCATAAATGATGTCCGTGTTACTGAGCATGCCTACTTTTACCGCAACGATGTTTAGGTCGGAAAAAACGGCATCTAGCTGCTGCGCAACAAATTCAGCAGGTACAGAATGCACACTTGCCACACCATGTGTATTTTGCGCCGTCAGCGCAGTGACCACTGAACACGCATAGCTTCCCGTTACCGAGATGGTTTTGATGTCGGCTTGAATCCCTGCGCCCCCACTGCTGTCTGAACCGGCAATGGTGAGCACGATGGGTGTGGCTGATTTGAACATGGTGACTCCTATAAAGAGATCAATGCGCAACTGAACTGACGAATTTAGTGCATTCACCAATATAAATCGGAAGGGTTAAAAGTGAATAGGGGGTTGACTCACAAGTTGGATAAATGGCGTTGTCTTTTTAATGCCGGTTACGCTAGCTACAAGCGATATTTTTGCAATAAAGGCTTGTAGAAAGTTTGCGTTAAAACGGACAGCAACCGCCAAATACCGCGTTGAAACCATGTTAGATGCTTGGTGTAAACGTAGCTGTATTCAATTTCTGGCTTCGCACCTCTATGCGTTTTGAAGCGCGGTGCGCCAGAACTCATATTGAAGTTGAGGCTATGTGCCTTGGCGTGTTCTATGGTGAAAATGGATATACGGCGATACAAGGCTAATTTAGTGGGGAGTGATGTGTCGTACCCAAAAATAGGGCAAGTCATATCACCATCTATGATGACCATGCCAAGTGCAGCAACCATTTTTCCTTGGTAAAAAAGCCCGCGCAGCTGAATTAGATCTTCTTGACTCATCCGATACAGATATTGGGCAGTAAATTGGATATTGTGTTCGCTATATTTGTTTAAATATAAAGTGTCATAAAGAGCTTTGGCTTGCCTACATTCCTGTTCTGTTTCAAGTGTTCTAAATTCCCAACCAGCTTCCCTAAGTAACTTTTGGTCTCTTTTTATGTCGGGTGTAAGTTTGAAGTTTGACCAATCGCAGTTCAAATAAACCTGTCTGGTTGCAATTGGCACCCAACCGTCGGACTTTGCGTTCTCAATAATATTTCTGTGCTGAATGGGGTTGAGAGATCGCAGCAAAAGGGCTTGTCTCGGAGCAAGTTTTAATGCGGCATTACGAATCTTTTTAAGCGATATGGCACGCCAAAGTGAACTGTACATATTGGTGGATAAGCACTGGTTGTTTAGCGTTTGCACTTCATCTAATTTGGCAAGCTTTAAGGGCATAACCACGGCTTTAATCATAAAGCGACAGAGCATCCGAGCAAGTGCGTTGTGCACCTTTGGAATCTCGTCTTCGGCATAGCCAGAAATGAGCGATAAAGGGGATACGGCATAGCAGTTATTCGCGATAGGTTGGCTAACTGTACTTGGAATGACGACGCCGTCTATTTCTAAACATGCGAACTCAGCCCAACACTTGTCTATTGGCGCTTCATTGGGGAGCAGTTTTGAAAACTTTTTGTGCCAGTCATTTGAACCGATCATTTGATTTCACCATTCCACTCTATGTCGAAGGTTGTTGCTGCTGACAGGCTTAGTTTTTGTTTTTTTGCGTTATAGATGAGCTCAATGGCTCCGAGTGGAAAACCGCAAACAGCAATGGGAATTTGCGAAACTGGAATGGTAGAAGGCGTGCTTAGAAAATCGCGCCAGCTTTTTTTTTTGAACAATGATTTCCACCCATCACAAATCAACATCACCCCGCCCAAATGCTTTGCAGATACCTTAAGGGAATTCAACGAGGAAGACCTTTTTGAGGTGAATTCGTCTTTGTTCCACAAAAGAAGATCCCCAATAAGGTGTAAACCGCTGGTTGCTCTCGGGTTGCACTCGATTACATAGATATCACCCTTATGCTCCATAAAATCAAACGAGACTTGCCCATGATAGTTGTGCTTAATACCAAATGCTTCGATAAACTGAGACACCCTGGCGTCTTCAGTAGGCTCGAAATAGGTTGCGGCAGAATGATTTAAGCAATATTTGGGGAAGTAACACTGATGAACAATGAGCTTTCCATGCTCAAAAATGGCGTAAAGGCATAGCGATGCACCCGACAACTTTTGCTGCTGCACCCAAGGATATTGTTTGGATACCTCAATAGACGAAACCGCATCAGTATTAACTTCGCGGATGACTTCAGTACCAAAGCGAGAATGAATCGGTTTGAGAATTGAGTTGGAATCGATATCGATTTGTTTTTTGTTGGTGATCAATCGAGTAGAGGGGATTTTTACGCTAGGCAGATGCTCAAGCAAACCAAAAACGTCTTTCTTGTTGTGCAGTGTATAGAGTAAGTCGGACGGAGGCATAAAGCCATTCACATTCGGTCGCTCATCGATGAACCTAGCCAAATAAAACACTTCTTCACAAGTTGGAATAACCACTTGAATATCAAAGCGGTCAATGGCTTCCAAAATAGCCGCGCGATACCCATCAAAATCCGTTTTTGGAGCGGGGGTTTTAATGTAACCGGAAACACCTTTGGTGTATCGAGCTAGCGGAAAGCGTGTGCAATCCGAAAGGTAAACTTGGTGCCCTTGTTTGAGTAATGCTTGAGCCCATTCAAAGGCGACAGGCGCACGTGCCCCTGTTACAAGAAAGCGCATTGGATTATTTTGCATAAAGATTGACCACTCTTCTTTGTTTGTTCGAAGGAGTCCACTTTGGTGCGTGACCAAATTCAATGGCTACATCATCTAATTGAAGTGATTCAAACAGGGCCACTAATGCCACTTTTATTTTGTTATGCCATTGAGGCAGTGCTTCCACTGTTAATTCGTTGAGGTTGGTTTGCACAATTCGATAGTCGATCCTATCAGCAATCTCTAAGGTGATGGCTCGATAGATAAGATCTGGCAGGACATGTGCCGGAAATTGATTTCGAGTAAGCAGAAGTTTGTCGCCGCATCGCCCTGCAATTGAACCAATTGGTTCGAATACACCGTCATCCTCTTTTGCTTCAATAATATCGTCCAGTTGGTAGCGAATAACGGGCTGAGTTCGTCGCCTAAAGTCGGTAATGATAGGGCTATAATGGGTTCTTTCTTGGTTTAACCAATGCTTTTCGATATGGACAACGTCTTGGTTCCAGCGCATTTGCCCGTGGCTATCGGTGCAGGCTAGAAAGCCTTCTGTACACTGATACACTTCATGAAGTTCGCCTTTGAATCTCTCTTGAATGAACTGTCTGTCTGCTGGGGTTAACACCTCTGCACCTGAAATGATACGTTGAGGTGAGATGGCTGGGGATCCAAAACTGCCACTGAATTCGGCACAAAGCTGCAATGCTTGAGCGCTTCCAATGAGCAACGTGGGTTGGAATTCATCCAATGCTTTTATCCACTCGTGAGTGGGCTTCATCAGGTCCGCAAAAAAGAACTGGATAGGTCCCCGGTTAACGGTGGTATACAGTGGGCTATTTGCTCGCAGCGCTAAGGCAACTCGGTGTTTTTGCCAAACATTGGGTAACAGCTTGCCCAGGATATTGCCCGCCCACATCTGCCTTTCTTTACTGTCGGCAAGAAAGAGCCCACGCTGCCCCGAAGTACCAGAAGATAGCCCAACCGTCACTTCTCCAACCCGAGATTTATTAAATTGGCGTGTCGATTCGCAAGTGAGCGCTCGCTCCATCAATGCTTCACTATCCAACCCTCGCGTATTGATTCGTGAAAGGTTCTCCATCATGAAGGATTTATTGATGATGGGAAACGCTTCCAACGGGAGCCCTTTTAGTCCTCGGTATAATGGGGAATGCTCACATACCCAGTCTAAGTGCGTCTGAATTTGCTGCTGTTGCCACGCATTCACTTGCTCGCGAGATTGAAAGCGTGAATAGCGCGCTTTGATAAAATGATTCAATAAGGTGATCATGACATCCACCCCTTTTCTTTTAACCGGTCAATGGTGTCGGAGCAATGTGAAGGCACAAATTCAACGACGTGGTTTAGCTGTTGGTAACACTTACGGAGCTCGTTCAGCGTTCGTTTATACGCGCCCACATCGTCGCACAGCATATTGGCTAACCAGTGTTGATTGACGTTATCAGACAAACTTTCAATAAGCCAGCAAGCATCAGCCAACAAGAAAACCCAGTTATTACTTAGTCTTGCCAATAACCCTACTTGCCCTGCAGCATGCCCTGGAAGATAAACTAGGAACAACAACCCATCGCCAAATAAATCTTGGCATTGAAGGTCAATATCGTTTGCCTCTGATAACACATCGCCTATTGGCTGTGTGATGTTTGAGTGGGTACGAATGTTGTTTTTTAGCGAATCAGGAAGAAGTTTTTTTAAATAGCCTTTGCGGACGCCACCAACCCGGCTTGATTGAGTCAACGCGTTTAAACCGTCGGGGTGGCAATGAATCTCGGCGTCGTCGAACTCGCAAATTGCAGCAATGTGGTCGGCATGGAAATGCGACAACACCACATGCTTGATGTCGGTCTTACTTATGCCTTCCTTGTGCAGTTGCTCCAAAATGCCATCGTCTTTATGAAAATGACAAGGCGTCGTCCATGCGTAAAAACGTTCTGGGAATGAGCGAGTTCGCTCAAAAAACGCCTCGTGATAACCCGTATCAAAGAGGATATAGCCCTGCGTAGGGTGATGGATGGCGGCAACCGCGGCCGGAAAGGATCTGGGTTTTATGCCACTACCAGGTTTAACAACAAAACCTGGGTGAACGCAGTGTCCACCTTCAAACAGTTTGATTTTCAGACCAGATGACATAACGCTGAATCCCTTCTTCTATTGATACGTGTGGTTTATAGCCAAGCAATTCTTTCGCTCGGCTAATGTCCAAGGTTTGGTGGTAGTGAAATAACCCAGCAGAATAACGCGTTATTTTTGGTTCTGGTCTGCTAGGCAATTTTGTTCTTATCCACTCATTAGCGGTCAAAATAGGTAAAAGCCATGAATACGGAAGACGTTTTATGTTGACGCTGGTATTGCTTCCTTGGTGACTTGAGCTTTCTTGAAATAGGCTGTGTAGAATATCCAAAACGGGTTTGGGTTCGTCGTTACTGATATTCAAAATAGAACCTGATTCAACATTCTTGGCATGCTCACAAGCTAATATTGCCGCATCAGCGACATTATCTACATAGGTAAGATCCAGAACAGGGTTCCGGCTAGAAGGCATGAGCAGTGTATTTCCTCGAATGGCTTTCATGATTCTAGGTACAATGGCTCGGTCGTTAGGGCCAAAAATTCCACGGGGTCTTAAGATGATACTTTTAATGTCGGTAGGTGCTGATTGGACTAATTGCTCGGCTTGATATTTTGTTTTGGCGTAGTCGTTGCAAAACGGATTTGCGACTGGGTCGGATTCTTTTATTGCCCAGCGATCGCTTTCATCAAAATACACGCTGGTGGTGGAAATATGAATGAAGGTTTTTACCTTTTCTTTTAAAGCCGCATCGAGCAGGTTTTGAGTGCCCAAAACGTTGGCTTGGTAAAAATCATCATAGGTGCCCCATGGGCTTGAAAGGGCCGCACAATGAATGATGGCATCGATTCCAGAGCAGGCTTGGCGCAATGTATTTTTATCCGACAAATCGCCGAGGTAAGCCGACACGTTGTAATTTTGTTCGAGTGAAGCGGCAATCTGCGGGTTTCTTCCTAAAAATCGTAGGGCGTGTTTTTTGTGGTACAAACGGATAATGGCGTTGCCAAGCATGCCCGTTCCACCCGTTACTAATATCTTCATAGCGTGATCACTCCCATTCCAAGAGACAAACCAGCCGCCGATCCAGCCATAAGTACCTTCTTACCGCTACCTGCGTGTTCGTTTCGCAATAAGTGGAGATTAATAGGCAGTGACGCGGCCACTTGGTTTCCTAACTCATGGAAGTTGTTTACAATTTTTTCGGCACCGAACCCCGTCAATTTGGGCAATTTGACCATCCCATGGTAGCTGGCTTGGTGCGGAAGGAAGAAGGCAATATCGCTTTTGGTTAACCCTGCACGAGCTAAGCCGCGTTGCAGAAATTTAGGCATGACATTCACAATATGGCGAAACAGAGATTTACCATCCATTTCAAACTGGCAAGCGGCTAGGTAATCCTCGTAAGGGGTTTTATGCGGGTTAACGTTACTGCCACCACCTTTTATTTGGCAGCATTCATAACCTTCGTGATGCGTTTCAAACAGCGCTCCGTGAAAACCATAAGCGTTAGGCTTGGCTTCTAACAAGTAAGCAGCCGCGCCATCGGAAAACAAAGTCGCAACCTCTGGTTTTGGTTTTTTGAATTTATTCAAAGTAATACCAGAACCTAGCTCGCTAGAAACAATCAAAATTCGCTGGTGGCGATTTGCCTTAAATAAGCAATTTGCCAGATCAAGTGCAGATAAAAACGATAAACACGTGCTGTTTACATCGAAACTGGCTAGGGAAGAAGGTGCTTGTAACTGCGACAGTACCGCGGCGGCATCGTAAGGGAGTGATTGGTGATGGGTACCGCTAGCATAAATAAGAAGGTCAATATCGTTAAGCGAAACCTCTGCCTCTTCTAAGCAACCTTTTACGGCTTTCGTTGCCATAAAAAGCGCACTTTCTTCTCCTGAGGCAATGTAACGTTTACCGACAGCGTATCTATTTCTACAGGTTCCTTTTTCTAATCCAAGGTAGAGATCAAAATCATCTCCACTCCAAGGGTATTGGGGGAGATACACATCACTAGAGAGAATCCTAAAAGCCATTTTGTCGTCCAACTATCCATTTGTTGATTTTTAAATACTAATAAAACAGTGTTCAAAATGAAAGTAATTAAAAGACTTAAATTATCATTAGGAGCAATAATAATCAGTAACTGATTGTTATTTAGTTCAATTCTTAGAGGAGCTTAGGGTCTACTGACCTTTTGAGATGATTTTTGCAGTTATTTGTGGGGGATTTATACAAGGCAGAGCTTATTCGGTGTAGTTGCTCTACATCAATAGGCGATAACGCAGTAGAAATATCCCACAAATACTGCCCAAAGGGTTCGTTTCAATGCACTTTACTCTTTGTTGCAACGTATTTGCTTAGAGTGACTAGGCTACACACCTTGCGCCTTGATTAAAATGCATTGAATTCGAACAAAATTTAACCGCAAAAGGTCAGGAGACCCTTATCGATTTGTTCAGAATGATGTTTTTAAATGCGATTAAAAAACCTAACGGCAGTAAAACCGTTTTTAACAAGAACAGAGCGATAAGCTCCATTAAGCTGATAATTGAATCTTCCACGCTGTTTTGTATTAAGTCGAGCCGTTCGGTTTGAGAGCGCAGCTTACCAGTTAAGCTTTCCCACTCTTGTTTGACTGAACCGAGGAAGCTGGAATCTTCCGTTGGTTTTTCTAGTACAGAAGGGTCAGAAGCTTGTTGAACAAGTGTGGTGACTTCTTCGATATAAGTGGCTCTGGATTCAATTTGCTGGTCCAAAAATAACGTGTCCACCATGATGTTCAAGCCAAGGGAAATCACCACAGCAAACCGGATCAGCACCATAAACTTAAACATCGAGAACCATTGTTTCTTGTAGCTCTTCATTATAGGTGACCAAATGGACAACAATAACCCCAAAGCACAAAAGGCGAGTAGTGCGTTGGCGAGCTGGGAAGACATCATGATCAACAGGACTTTTTGCAAAGCCAAAGAGCCGACTGCGAGCGTCATCACCCAAGCAAATTTGTCGATTAAGTCACTCACAGGGTTCAGAACTTGACCCAGCGTAACGGAAGCTACACCCACGGATACTTCTGCACTTTTAACAAGCGATATTGCCGCATCTAACGTACGGGCAGTAGCAAAGCTCGCCCCTGCCACCAACATACTTTCGTTCACCATCTCATGAGCTTTATCGTCCGTAACTCGCACAAACCCAAGTACCGTGATAGCTACAACCAATAGCGTCATCCATATCTTTTTGGAAGAGGGAAGTTGTGCAGAAGATGAAGCTAGTGGGAGTGGGCTTTTTGGATCCGAGCCGGCAGAGTTTTCCATTTAAGTGTTACCGAAGACATGGGAGATAGATAGGTATTATAACCAGTGTTAGGGTACTCGAATGTTAATAAATTAGAAAAAATGAGCTATTTGGGTTCTAGTTTTTTCCTAAACTCAGATCCTCTTTCATCATACATCTATCAATAAGATCTTTCGAATTAAAGAGTTATAGCCTTCTGTGTAAAAATGCGGCAGAAATCAATCTACTGCCATATGGAACGGTGTATCTAATTGAGAGATTTGAACCTCTATGCTATTTTCGCGCGCTAAATAAGTGGTTAGTTTCATATTGAGTTAATTAACATTAAGAGTTAATGGCTCTCCGGTAGGCTGCGCGAAGGAAAAATAATGGGAAAACCAGCTGCACATGTAGGATCGGCTCATACTTGCCCTGCTGTAACGGGGAAAGTTCCACACGTAGGGGGGCCAGTTGCCGCTGGATCACCGAACGTATTTATTGGTGGTATGCCAGCTGCGAGACAAGGAGATATGTGCGTTTGCGTTGGCCCTCCCGACAGCATAGCCGCAGGCTCTTCTGGCGTATTTATCAATGGTAAACCAGCCGCCCGTCAGGGCGATGGCACATCGCATGGTGGTTCCGTAGCTTCTGGTAACCCGACGGTTTTGATTGGGGAAACAGGTGGAGGTGCGTCTGGTGGTGGCTCTAGTATTCTAGACAGATCACAAATGCCTCAACACCGAGAGCCACCCGAAAACAATGACCTTGCAGAGGCGACAGAATTTGTTCCCGTAGTGCCGTCACTTGCCTCTACCGCAGAAAGGTTGGAAGCCTTCGCCTATTTGGATATCCCTATTGCTGAGATGTGCCAAAAAGGGATGGGTAACAATGCACATACCGATTGCGAGTGTGCGTAATGGTTGATCATAAATACATCCTTGTACTAGACGAACTACGTACAGGTTATTTGGAAGAAGTTAGAACATTGAATGAGGAACTGTGGGGGCTTCTGTATCAGGGCACACACTGGATGCCGCAAATAGACAAAAGCCCCGTTTGGGTGGAAGTAAGCCCTAAATGCGAATTATGGAATAAGTGGCTTTCTGATGATGCTTGGGCAAACAGTGGCGTGGTTTTTGAGTTCCCCATAGAAACTAAGAAACAAGATATTCTTCATACATTACAGCGTAATATCACCGTGTACAGTGAAGACCAGCGCTGGTTTTTCTTTCGTTTTTATTCTCCCAATACCATATCTAAGTGTATTCCTATACTCGACGAAAAAAGCATCTCTGGCTTTTTGGGGGCAGCGTCATCACTCTACGTCTCCCCTCGTTCTTTTGAAAACAAAAAAGTACAGAGATTGAAAAATAACCATCCTGATGTGAGTAATCCACGATTAGTTCTAGGCACTATGTTAGTAAAGGAATTGATGTCATGAAAATTGGCAAATATACAATACAACGCGGAGATCAATGTTCTGAAATAACTAAAGCGCTTCAGACAGATCAAGCCGCTATCGATGCACTAAGTACCTTGAATCTAAGTGAAATTGGTCAATGTCGATCTGACGGTAAGCTAATTCCGCCAGTTTCTGACAAAATAAACGAAAATGATAAAGAAGTTCCTCAAGAATTACCAAACGATAAGCTCGTCGCAGCACAATGTGAGAGACCAGAGTTTGTCGATGCACTGTATGTCCTTGAAAATCCGAAAACAAAAAAAAGTCAGTATATCCTGCTAGATGAGAATGCCAAAGAATGCGTTGCTAGCGACGCAAAAAAATGTGCAGACAAAATCAAGGGAACTAGAGAAGAAACGGTTAAAGGGCTTGCCTCTCTTGGGTTGCTAGAGCCATTTAACGTACTAAGCCACGAATACTTTCTAAATGATGGCGATAAAAGTGCATTAAAGCGGGCAAATATCGAAAAAATCCTCCTTGGAGAAAGCTTAAATGAAACTGAAGTAATCAGGATCCCGAATGATGACGAAACACTTGGGCTATCTGGAATGGGGCGTGAGCTAGAAAATATACAGAGAAGATACGAACAAGAACAAACGTTCATAAAAGAATTTTTTGGCAATTCTGACACCGCCATGGCAACGGGCTATTGGGGGGCAACTCAAGTCAACAAAAAAGACAAAGAACACGCGGTTGATGTAACAACGCTCAATGCATTAAGAAGACTTCAAAAGAAAGCGATAGGTCAACTGGAAAGCCATATAGAAGATCTAAAAGATAAAGCGATAGAAACAGCAGAAAAAACAGAAATCTCCAACAGATCAATAAAATATAAGTTCAGTAGAAAGCAATACTATACATTTGATTACCATGAAGAAATGGATAAATCGTTAGAGGAACTAAGCAGTTGGAGGTATCGCTCTGGTATTATCGATAACTTAAACAAAGACGAGATAACCAAATCTACGAACGTACTGGATTTAGATGACGCCTTTAGGTTTTACAGAGAATTTATATCTGTTGCCAAAATATTAAAAGATAAGCACCCAAAACAGGATGTTGAAGACTTTCTAAGACGTTATGAAAATATAGTCTATCGTGCTTTCTTCCCGATTCTTTACAAATTAAACAAACTAAATTTTGTATTCAAAGAACAATGTTTAAATGGGAACGATTTATTTAATGGTAAAGATGAAATTTCATTTTTAGTCAAAAAGCTATGTAAAGAAAAAATAAGTGTTAAAGAAATAATAACATTACTAGAAAAGATTAACATTAAAACGTTAGGCTATTACCCAGCGTATGTTCTTAGGATATCTATTTTAAAAGAGGTTTCTTATAGAATTGGTGCGTTTAACGATTTGGTTGAGGAAAATGAAGAGTTCTCAAAATACATTAATTCAATTGTAACTTATTCTGAAAAGGCTTCAAAAAGATTAAAAGAACTAAAACATAAAGTAATAAGAGGCGTCCGCAAAGATCTAGACCATAGCATATTTCTTGGAGCGGATGATTTAAAGGAAGATTCATCGAAAAATTACAGCCCATACCCGATAGTATTTGATGAAAAAAAATGGAAACCAAAAAACTTAGACAAGGTCATCATTGCAAAGCGAGCCGAGGAGATGATTCATATAGTTGAATGCTCTTTGGCAAGTGATCCTGAAAAGCGTATATATATACTATCCAATAACCCAGTATTGAGTGAAAGCACTTCCAAAAATAAATTCTGTTCAAAATCGATAAACTTTTCGAGTTACAGCCATGTTGCGGGAGATGGTGCTATAGGGAAAGTGCCGGAAAATCTGCTGAAACAAATCGCTAAAAATAGGGAGTATAAGTTTGCCGAATGGAAGTTTATGGAGAGTAATGCCTATATTGGAGATGACGACTGGGTCAAATCTATCCCATTCCCGTGGAAAACAGAAAAAACAGATTTATTTGGAATTAAAGGGGAGCTGAATACAAGTGGTGAAGCGCAATTCATGCGTTTCGTTTCTGAAGTTTCTGTGGGGGTTACACAGGGTAATTTCAACAAAGACCACATTCTTGCAAATGCTGATATTAAAGTCGGCGTTGATTTAGCAACGGCTCAGAACTCATTTGATTTTTACATACCAAGCAAAACAGAATTCCTTGAACTCGAAATTCCCTATATTAAGAAAGTTGAAAAAACAGACGGTACTATTTCAGTTGAAAATGAAACTAAAAAGCTTGGTGGTGCAAAGCTTTTGATAAGCGGCAAAGTTTTTGGTGCTATCGCTGCCAGTATCCAGATCTCTAACGGAATATACATAGGTAATACCAATGAGCGCGGTCTGGGTGTCAAAGGTATGGTCGATAAGAAAGCAGATTACGACGACTATACGGTGACTGAGGTTGGTAATAGCAACAATAATGGTAATTCAAAATTTGCGGTTGGTGCAGCGGTAAGTGCCAAGGCATTTGCCGGAATAGAAGTTGGTGGAAGCGTTAAGGCTAACTTTCTTTGGAAGCCCAACAATAGCAAAAAAGTGCTGAACCTTTTCAATATAGGTGTGGGAGCGCGATTAACCTTTGGTTATGGCTATGAATTTATGCTTCATGTCACATTGCATAGCGGTAGACTGATATTTGTCACTAATGTTCAAGCAACTAAGGCTGTAGGAATCGGCGGAAAAATCGCCTCGGAAATAAACATAGAGGCGGCAGATCAGTTCTTCTCTGCCCTATTAGAAGTGATGCAAGAACCTGGGTTTTCAAAGTTTCGCTTTTTTGCAGAACCACTAGATGGAGAGTTGGATACTTTTGCCGTGTTTAATATGGTGATTACCGTCGCCATGGCATACGGGCTGACCATAGCTCAAGTCCTTTTACTGCCTTATAAGATGATCCTGAATATGGAGAAGGTTGCGACAAAGAAAGACACAGCGTCTTTCGTAGCAAACTTTATTCTCTCGGAAGATAATCAAGCTAAGAACTCTGGTTGGATAAAAAATATGCCAGCAGAAACATTGGCAAAAGTTCTTACAGTTCTTATTAAATATAATGAGATACCGAAATTTGCATTATTTGATGATGTAGATGATTTGCGAAGAGTAGCTGCTATTCGGAATCAAAACCAACGTTTTTCAATCAACAAAATCCTAGAGTGGCTAGGTGGGGAAAAACCAGATTTTCAGCAAATTAGAAAATTTGAAAATACAATTCAACGAATGGGCTTAGATGATCCTATAGCGCTAGAAGGTAATGAAAAATGGCAGCGTTATGCCACCAATGTAATCAGTTTAAGAGATTTCTTTGCTAATGCACAAGATGATTATTATGAAGATCCAAATGACAACGATAAAAAGGAATATATGAAAATAGTGGAAAGAGAGTTAATATATCTCGGTCGTCAATTATATGCATTAACAGAAAATAATGTTGTTATGGAAAAACCAAAGTTCAATGGTCGAGGAGGGGCTAGTAAGGCAATGGAGTATATATCTTCCAATAAAAATGACATAAAAGGACTTAGAGGTTTAGGATATAAAAATGTTAAATGGATATAATAAAATGAAGTCGTTATTTTTGATTGTCTCTATATTGTTTAGTCCTCTTATTTGGGCAAATGAATTAATTGAGAAAGGTGTTCGGTTATTTAACCAAAAAGAATATGACCAAGCACAAGAGATACTTCTTAAAGAATCCCAAAAAGGTAGCGCTTATGCAACTTATTGGTTGGGAGTCGTTCAATACAAAAACGGTGAACACTTTGAAGCGGGTGATACGTTTTTAAAAGCAGCAGAAATGGGCAGCCCGTGGGCGATGGCTATGTTGTTTGAAAACAATATGTATGTAAACTCACCGTGTTCCTATTTAGGTTGGGGGTGCGATGATTTATGGAAAGACAAAGCAATTAAGGCTTGGGAAGAGCAAGCAAGGAATGGCAACGGGAAGGCATTGTATGCAATTAATGCCAATCGCAGGGATTGGTGGGAATATATACCATTTTACCGTAGTGGGATTTATAAAGAAATAGCGCGAGAAGCGATAAAAAATGGTGGTTACCGGTACTTTAATTACAGTCGGTATTGGGA